>NZ_CP049264.1:0-1200000 GCF_003048875.2 Campylobacter concisus
TTGCTAGCAGACGAGATTTTAGAGCTTTTACAGACAAAAATATCCGCTAATGAATTTGACTGCTACATCAAACAATTAAAATTTAATGAAAAGGCTTCAAACGAAGATTTTATAGTTTTTAACGCCACGAGTGAATTGATGGCTAAATTTATAAAAACTAGATACGCCGAAAAGATCGCCTACCTTTACGAAGTAAAAACCGGCAAAAAGCCAGAGGTCGAGATAACAAGCCAAACCAAGCTAAAAAACATAAAACAAAGCCAAGTAAATGTAAAGCAGATCAAGGCGCAAAGCAGCATCTTAAACCCTGGATATACATTTGAAAATTTTGTCTGTGGCGACTCAAATCAGTTTGCATTTTTAAACGCAAAAGCAGTCGCAGACAAACCTGGCGTGCTTTACAACCCACTTTTTATATACGGTACAACTGGTCTTGGCAAGACGCACTTGCTTCAGTCAGTTGGCAACTACTGCCTAGATCAAGGCAAAGTAGTCATCTGCGTGACGAGCGATCAGTTTATGATTGATTTTACCACGCATCTAAATAGCCACTCGATGACTAAATTTCGTGAAAAGTATAGAAACTGCGACGTTTTACTAATAGACGACGTGCAGTTTCTTGGCAAAACAGATAAAATTCAAGAGGAGTTTTTCAACACCTTTAACGAGCTCATTGCTAAAAAAGGTCAGATCGTCATGACCTCAGACCGCCCAGCAAAGATACTAAAAGGCTTTGATGAGAGGCTAAAGTCTAGGTTTGAGCAGAGTATAATGGCTGATATCACGCCGCCTGAACTTGATACAAAGATAGCTATCATCATCAAAAAATGCGAATTTGACAAAATTTACCTAAACAAAGAGGTCATCGACTACATCGCTACAAACATGGGCGATAATATCCGTGAGATCGAGGGCGCTATCATAAATTTAAACGCCTACGCAAGCTTGATGAGAGTCGAGATAACGCTTGAATTTGCTAAAAATACACTAAAAGATCTCATCAAAGAGAAGCATGAAAATATAAATCTTGAAACCATTATAGAGATCGTGAGCAAAGAGCTAAACATCAAGCCAAGCGACATAAAAAGCAAGTCAAGAGTGCAAAATATCGTAGAAGCCAGACGCATCATCATCTACCTTGCGAAGATGCTCACTACAAATTCGATGCCGCAGATCGCAAACTATTTTGGCATGAAAGACCATAGCGCCGTTAGTCACAACATAAAAAAGATAAACGAGCTCATGGAGAGCAACGAAATTTTCAACCTCAGAGTGACTGAGATAAAGAATAAAATTTTAACAAAAGGATAAAAACAGAATGAAATTCGTGAATAAATGTGAAGAAATGAAAAATTCTTTTCACATTTTAAATAACGATGCTGGCGTGAGAAAAGATGGTTTTCACACTTTCACGCTACCAACTAATACAACAAAAAGAAAATTAAAAATAAGAGGGAGTATTTAATGAAGGTTTTAATAAACAAAAACATGCTTGAGAGCATAGTAACAAACACTAATCCATATCTCGAAAAAAGAGATCTTAGTGCTATAACATCTCACATCTATATCTCTGCAAAAGATGGAGTTTTAAACATAAAAGCAACTGATCACGAGATAGGACTAGCATATAAACTAAGCAACGTAAAGATCGTTGATGAGGGCTATGCAACAGCAAATGGCAAAAAGCTACTTGACATCATCAAAAGCCTAAAAGATGAAGAGGTAACGCTTGAAACTGTTAATAACTATCTTTACATCAAGCAAAAAAACTCAAAATATAAACTTCCAATGTATAAATTTGAAGATTTCCCAGAGTTTCCAACGATAGAAGGCAAGGCTAAATTTAACATAGACGCCATAATGCTAGGCAGAAGCTTAAAGAAAATTTTGCCATGCATTGATAGCAACAACCCTAAATTTGAGCTAAATGGCGCTTTGCTTGACATAAAACAAAACTATATAAATATAGTAGGCACCGATACAAAAAGGTTAGCTGTATTTAAATTTGCAAATGAAGCGAGCAATGAGTTTTCACTCATAATCCCTAAAAAGGCGATAAACGAAATTCAAAAGCTATTTTTCGACAAGATAGAAATTTACTATGATGAAAACGTTCTCATCGCTCAAAGCCAAAATTTTGAGTTTTTCACAAAGCTGATAAATGGTAAATTCCCTGACTATGAGCGTGTTATACCAAAAGATATCGCTATTAGATTTGAGCTAAGCAGAGATAAGATGGTTGAAGGCATCAAAACTATCTCGATGCTAAGCGATCAGATGAAGATAACTTTTTCAAAAGAGAGCATCACATTTGAGAGCATAATAGAGGACAACTCTGAAGCCAAAACGATGATAGAGTTTCAAACAGGACTTGAAGAAGATATCAGCATAAATGTAAAAAATAGAAATTTAATAGACTTCTTACAAAGCATAGAAGATGAGAAATTTGAGTTTGGATTTAAAGATAAAAATTTACCTTTCGTTGTTAGCTCAAAAGAGCTTTTAACGGTTATAAGTCCATTAAATATATAAGTTAAAAAAGGTTTATGATGGAAAATAATTACGGCGCAGAAAATATTAAAGTACTAAAAGGTCTTGAGGCGGTTAGGAAGCGCCCAGGCATGTATATAGGTGATACTAACATAAGCGGTCTTCACCACATGATCTACGAAGTCGTTGATAACTCTATCGACGAAGCGATGGCAGGATACTGCGATACGATAGATGTTGAGCTTACACGTGAGGGCTCAGCGATCATTAGCGATAATGGCCGTGGTATCCCAGTAGATATGCACCCAACTGAGAAAATTTCAGCTGCGACTGTTGTTCTAACTGTGCTTCACGCCGGTGGTAAATTTGACAAGGACACTTATAAGGTCTCAGGCGGTCTTCACGGCGTTGGTGTATCTGTCGTAAATGCCCTTTCTAAAAAGCTAATCGTAAATATCAAACGCGATGGCAAGCTTCACAGACAAGAATTTGCAAAAGGTATCCCTCAAAGCGATCTTGAAGTTATAAAAACTACAAACCGCACAGGCACGCAAGTCGAGTTTTGGCCAGATGATAGCATATTTGAAGTGACTGAATTTGATGATGAAATTTTAGTAAAGAGATTTCGCGAGCTAGCCTATTTAAACCCAAAGATAACTATAAATTTTAAAGATCAAAGAAATGGCAGAAGTGAGAGCTTTCATTTTGAGGGCGGACTTGAGAGCTTTGTAACTGACATGAACAAGGCAAATGCTGTCAGCAAAGCAGTCTCGTTTAGTGGCGGCGAAGATGATGTTATGGTTGATTTTGCGCTGCTTTATAATGACACTTATAGTGAAAATTTACTAAGCTTTGTAAATAACATCAAAACTCCAGATGGTGGTACGCACGAGGCTGGCTTTAGAGCGGGTCTTACAAGAGTTATCACAAACTACGTTCAAGCAAACGCTGCTGCACGTGAAAAAGATACAAAGATAACTGGCGAAGATATCCGCGAGGGACTTATCGCAGTTGTAAGCGTAAAAGTACCAGAGCCGCAGTTTGAGGGACAAACAAAGGGCAAACTAGGCTCAAGCTACGTAAAACCTATCGTTCAAAAGATGGTTTTTGACGTGCTTACAAAGTATTTTGAAGAAAATCCTATCGAAGCAAGAGCGATAATGGATAAAGCTCTAATGGCAGCTCGTGGTAGAGAAGCCGCTAAAAAAGCTAGAGATCTAACTCGTAAAAAAGAGAGCATGAGTGTAGGCACACTCCCTGGCAAACTAGCTGATTGTCAGAGTAAAGATCCAGTAATTAGCGAGCTATACCTAGTGGAGGGCGACTCTGCGGGCGGTTCTGCAAAGCAAGGACGTGATAGAGTTTTTCAAGCGATATTGCCGCTTAAGGGTAAAATTCTAAACGTTGAAAAGGCAAGACTAGATAAAATTTTAAAGTCTGATGAGATAAAAAATATGATAACAGCGCTAGGCTGCGGCATCGGAGATGAATTTGACGCTGAAAAGCTTAGATATCATAAGATCATCATCATGACCGACGCCGATGTCGATGGTAGCCACATCCAAACACTTCTTTTAACTTTCTTTTTTAGATTTTTAAATAAAGTTGTAGAAAACGGCCACATCTATCTAGCTCAGCCGCCACTTTACCGCTATAAAAAAGGTAAGAAAGAAATTTATCTAAAAGATGAAAAAGCACTAAATGAATTTCTTATCGAAACTGGCATCGAGGGCGTTGATATAGAGGGTATTGGTAGTGCGGATTTGATTGACTTTTTAAAGATCGTTGCAGCTTATAGAAGCGTCTTAAAAGAGCTTGAAAAACGCTTTAACGTCCTTTCAGCGATCCGCTATATGATAGAAAATCCAGACATCGTCTCAAAAAGTTACAATGAAATTTTTGAAATTTTAAGAGACTTCTTAAAAGCTGAGGGTCACAACATCCTAAACCACTACGTTAGCGAAGATGAGGTTAGAATTTATGTCCAAACTGAAAGTGGCCTAGAAGAGCTTGTGGTAAATGAAAATTTATTTACAAATCCACTCTATGAAGAGGCGCTTTACATCAGCCAAAAGATAAAAGAGCGCGGCCTAGACTTGCATAGTGACGTTATAGACGTGCTTGATGAAGTAGAGAAAAATGCGAAAAAAGGTGCATATATCCAGCGCTACAAAGGTCTTGGTGAGATGAACCCTGAGCAGCTTTGGGAGACTACGATGAACCCTGAGAACAGAAGACTTTTAAAGATCAATATAAATGACGCTATAAGCGCTT
Source organism: Campylobacter concisus (assembly GCF_003048875.2). Classification (NCBI taxonomy): domain Bacteria; kingdom Pseudomonadati; phylum Campylobacterota; class Epsilonproteobacteria; order Campylobacterales; family Campylobacteraceae; genus Campylobacter; species Campylobacter concisus. Next base: position 4,765 of record NZ_CP049264.1, read on the forward strand.
CTGATACGTTTAATCTCTTCATGGGCGATGAGGTCGAGCCAAGAAGAAACTACATCCAAGACCACGCAAAAGATGTTAAACACTTGGATATTTAAAAGAAAAAGGATAAAAAATGAGCGAAGAGATGAAGTATGGCGAGAAAATTTTAAAAGAATTTGACGTAGAGAGTGACCTTGAGGTCTGGGAAAATAAGCAAACAAGGGACTACGTCATAAAGATCACTCTGCCTGAGTTTTGCTGCCTTTGCCCTCGCTCTGGTTATCCTGACTTTGCGACCATATACCTTGAGTACATCCCAAATAAGCTAGTTGTCGAGCTAAAAGCGATAAAGCTTTATATAAATAGCTTTATGAACCGCAACATCAGCCACGAAGATAGTATAAATGAAATTTACTCTGTTTTAGAGAAAAAGCTTGAGCCTAAATTTATGAAGATAGTTGGCGACTTTAACCCACGTGGAAATGTCCATACGGTTATCGAGATCAGCTCTGATCTAGTGGTAAAAAAGCCAGCTGAAGAGAAAGAATACGCTCCAAGAAGTAGGGAGAGAAGCTTTAGCGACAAGCCACGTGAGAGACGTAGCACAAGCGATCGTGCTAGCAGCAGAGGCAGCAGAGATGATAAATTTAAAAAAGATGACAAGCCAAGAAGAAGCTCAAACAAAGAGGGCTTTAGAAAGATAAGCTACGCTGATGATAAGAAGCCAAAAGTAGTCAAAAAGGATAAATAATGATAAGTGCTAAGCTTATAGAACATATCTTTAAAGCAGCATCTATATCACGTTGGAACGACTATCCAAAGATGACAAATTTAGTCGAGCTTGACAAACAGGCTCATAAATTTATCATCGCTTATTTCATAGCAAAACAAGAGCAAAATGCCGACATGAACTACATCATTGAGGCTGGGATTTTTGAGTTTTTAAGCAGGGTCGTAGTCACGGACATACGCCCTGACGTCTTTCACCACATCCAAAAGACAAAAAAAGAGCAGATAAATAGCTGGGTTTTAAGCAACCTTGAAACGCTCATCTCAGATATCGAGGGTGGCGAGTTTTTGGAGAGGTTTAAAAACCACTATAAAAACGACAAAACTCACGAAAAAGAGCGCCTTATACTAAAAGCAGCCAGCTATCTTGCCACGAGGTGGGAATTTTCTATCGTCTATCAAACGAGCCAGTTTTTAAGTGACATCGACGAGCTTAAGGCGAAGGTTGAGGAGGAGATGGAGGATTATTACGAGTTAATTGGCGTTAGAAAGATCGCTATGAATCAAAAATTAGCCCGCCTTGTAGATCTAAGTGGCAGGCTAAGGTTTCAAAAGCGCTGGGCACAAACGCCTCGCATCCCTGAAACTGCGGTCTTAGGACACATGTTAGTTGTTGCGATACTTAGCTACTTTTACTCGCTAAAAGCAAAAGCTTGCAAAAAACGGCTAGAAAATAACTTCTTTTGCGCACTATTTCACGACTTGCCAGAGAGCCTCACAAGGGATATTATAAGCCCTGTAAAATACGGCGTAAAGGGGCTAAATGAGATCATCAGTGAGTATGAGATGAGGCTTATTGATGAGAGGATTTTGCCATTTGTGCCAGAAAAGATCAAAGATGAGTTTAGCTACATCCTTGGTATCAGAAAAGATGGCGAGAAATTTATAAAAGATGAGTTTGAAAATAGAACATTCGAGCGCAAGATCATCTGCCACGAAGGGACTATGGAGAACGTAAATGAGGATAAATTTAACCCAATAGACGGCAAAGCGCTAAAATACTGCGACAAGCTCTCAGCCTACATCGAAGCTGGAATTTCCATAAGCTACGGCGTCAAGTCAAAAGAGCTAACTGACGGCTTTAATAATATGTATAAATTTTTTAGCGAAAAACCTAAGATCGACGGAGTGGATTTTTTAGAAATTTGCGATGATTTTAATGAGCATTTTGGTTTAGAAAGACCCCCTCTCAGATGACTGCGGCACACACTTAATACAAGTGCTCTGCTGTGTTCCCACCCTGAAGCGGTGCTCATAAAAAGCATTGCACAGGTCTAAGAAGGAGCTTCGCAATCATACAAAAACTATACTTAAATTTAGTTTTATAGTTACATTTTTAAAAATTTAGCTTTAAAAGTATATAATCTCACATAAATTTCACCAAAAGTAGGGCAATGCCAGGAAAGATCAAGCTTCGTTTTTTATCGGCTTTTAGGGATTTTTTCATCTATCACCACAAGTCCCTGGAGTTTCGTGCCAAAATTTTTGCTGCGATTATCTCGGCTAAATTTGACCCAGATGAGGATGATTTTGACGTTTTAAACGACATCGTAAGTGAAATTTATGAAAACGATCAGACCAGAAAAGACTTCTTAATCCAAACCGTTAGAGAGTACGTGGCAAGGGTCAAAAGAAGCGATAGGATCACGCTTGACACACTTCTTTTAAGCATAGATAAAGATATGAAAGATCACAAAAGATATGCTAAAAAGATAGACTTTTCGCACCTTCGTCGCTTGATGAGTGGCTGCGAGGAGGAAATTTTAGTCCAGCAAAGGGTCTATGAGTTTTTGATAAACGAGGTCAAACTCTACTCGCAAAGCGCTTAAATTTCATCCTAAATTTAATCAAAAATTTTTCGTGGTTTATAGCTAAATTTCTTAATTTTCTCTATTTATTTAGCTAGTTTAGGCAATTTGTGACCAAAAATTTGAAACAACAATTCATCAGCTAAATTTACATTGATAAATGTGCATTATTTTGTGATAAAGCTGTTGCTAAGATAAAAAATTAAGAGTATAGATTAGCCCGTTTTGTAACTTCTTAGTGGCGCTTGCTTGCTACCTTGCAAAGGGCAAGAGCTTGGAGGAGGGCGTAGGACTTTCAAAAGAGTATATTTGTCAGGTTATAAAAGAGAGCATCGACACAAAGCTAGGCAAAAACCGCTTACTTTGGCACGGAGCGAAGTAAATTTAAGCTGCTTTTTGCACGGCGGCTGAGTGAGTTATGATGTCGTGCAAATTTAGCTTGTCTTTTCTAAAGAAACAAAGGCAAAGTCCGATGATGCTAAAGCCGGCAAATGCAAAGCAAATTTGGCGCAAGATCGCGTGAAAAAAGCTTAGTTTTTTGCCAGTTTGTAAATTTATGAGATAAATTTCTTGCGCTTTGTAGCCCGGAGTTTGCGCCTTTATGCTAAAAAAGAGGCACATTATAAATGAGATGATGCTATTTACCACAAAGATGGCAAGCTGGTTGTTTAAAAATTCCTCTTTACCGCCAAGAACGAGATATGTGCTGATGTAAAATACTGGCATGCCGATGATAAAAAGATCGATGATAAAGGCCTTTACTCTAGCCCAGATCGGTGCGATTTTTGCCTTTTGCTTTGCCAAATTACTTTCCTGTGTTTATGTAGATACGGCTAAATTTCTCCCAATCATATAGGTAGATAAGGCAGTCGATCACTTCGCAGCTCTCATCGTAAAGATCGCCGTCCTCGCCGCTATCATGCATGATAGGCAGCACGGTTGATCCTCGCGAGGCTTCACACCAATACTCATAAAAATCAAGTTTTTTGATATCGTTCTCTAGCACGCCAAACATGCCTAAAAACTGATAGACACTAAGGTCAAAAAAGCTCTTATTTTTGGTTTTTAGCAGGCGTTTTACGCTATTTGTGTGCATCAAACTAGCTCAACGCCTTTGCCGCTTACCACTTCGCCGATCACGTAGCCATCGCTATTTGCTAGCACAGCATCTACGTTTTCTTTAGGCACGACAAGGATCATACCAACGCCCATGTTAAATGTCCTCATCATCTCGCTGTCTTCTACTTTTTGCGCGAGGATTTTAAAAATTTCAGGCGTTTTTATAGCGCTTTTTTGCACCTTCGCGCCAAGTCCAGCAGGGAAGACGCGAGGCAAGTTTTCAACTATGCCACCACCCGTTATATGCGCCATCGCTGTGATCTTATCTTTTAAGTTTAAAAAGTCGCTCACGTAAATTCTAGTTGGCTCAAGAAGCACGTCGATGAGCTTGCGCTCACTCACTTTTTCATCAAATTTTAGCCCAAGCTCGCTTACAACCTTTCTTGCAAGCGAAAAGCCATTTGAGTGCAGGCCGCTACTTGGAAGTGTGACTAAAACGTCACCAGATTTTACAAATTTGCTCCTATCGATCTCGTCAGCCTCAGCGATACCCACGGCAAATCCAGCAAGGTCAAAGTCGCCTTTTTCATACATCGATGGCATCTCGGCTGTCTCACCGCCGATCAGCGCGCATTGCGCCTTTTTGCAGCCGTTTGCGATACTTTTTACCACCTCTTTGGCGCTTTCTATCTCAAGCTTTGCAGTCGCGTAGTAATCGAGGAAAAAGAGTGGTGTGGCGAAGTTGCAGATGAGGTCATTTACGCACATAGCGACTAGATCCTCGCCAACGCCCTCAAATTTCTTAGCGTCGATAGCTAGGCGAAGCTTCGTGCCAACGCCGTCGGTCGCGCCTAAAATGGCTGGATTTTTATATCCGCTTGGCAGTCTGACCGCACCTGAAAATGATCCGATGCCGCCTATGACGTTTGGTGTTTGCGTAGATTTTACAAAAGGCTTGATCGCCTCAACAAAGCTGTTTCCAGCATCTATATCAACTCCGGCATCTTTATAACTTATCATTTTCACCCTTTTGATTATTTTTTAAAACTTTAGCCAAAAGTTGCTAAAATTGTTATCAATTTTCAAAAATGGAGCGAGTTTGCAGAAATTTCCAAACGCCTACGTCATCACAGGCTCGATCGCTAGTGGCAAAAGTACGGTTGTAAATTTACTAAAAGAGCGAGGTTTTAGCGTGATAGATGCGGACCTCATCGCGCACGAACAGCTTGAAATTTGCAAATGCGAGATAGTAGAAGCTTTTGACGAGCAAATTTTAGATGAGACTGGTAAGATAGATCGCAAAAAACTGGGTACCATCGTCTTTAACGAGCCAAAAAAGCTTAAAAATTTAGAGCAGATTTTACATCCAAAGATAAAAGCTGAAATTTTTTTCAAAGCCTCGCAGCTTGAGCGATTGGGGCAAGTTTATTTTGTCGATATCCCTTTGTTTTTTGAAAAAAAGGAGCGCTACAGCGAATTTAAAAATATAGCCGTGATCTACGCGCCAAAAGAGCTCTTGCTAAGCCGACTAATGAGCCGAAATGGGCTAAGCTTAAATGAGGCAAAAGCTAGAGTAGAGCTTCAGATGGACATAGAGCAAAAGCGAAAAATGGCACAATTTGTTATAGATAATAGCAGCGACATGGAGAACTTAAAGCCAGAGCTAGAGAAATTTCTAAAGCAAATTTGCGCTATTTCTTGATAAATTTACTAGCAAATTTATATGTTTGCAAGCTCTCTTTACTACCCAAATCCCAGCTATCAAGCTCGGTTTTTACTAAATTTGGAAATTTCTTGCTTATATCTTTTATTGCATTGCCAACCGACTTTCTAAGATACTCGCTCTCGTCTTCTTTTAAGCTGGCTAGGCGCCTAATGGCCTCATCTGGGTTATCTTTAAAATAGGGCCTATTTGTCCATATCCTAAGGCCCTCTGTTACGGCTCTTTTTGCATTTGTGTTGCCGTTTTTTAGCCACTCATCGATCGTTAAAAGTGCTTGCTCGTAGCCAACTTTTTTACAAAACTCGTCAAACGCCTTTGCTAGCACCTCTTGAACCCTCCAGTTTTTATCTTTTGAGACTTCATCTCTCATAAACGCCAAAATTTCTTCACGATCTGATAGGTGTCCAAAGAGAAAAACCGCATACATCCGCACTTGATAGACCTCCGAGCTGTATGCTAGACGTGCCAGCTCTTTGCACTGCTCAGCTCCCTTTGCTTTATAGTCAGCTAAGGCCCTTCTTTCTTGCTCTTTAAAGCCATTTTCTATTAAAGAAAACTCTTTTTCTAAATTTAAGATGTAGCTCTTCAAAACGGCTCCTTTAAAATCACTAACAACTCTTATCTAAATTTTAGTAAAATCAAGCAAAAAATAAAAGGATAGTTCATGCAAGTCTCAAAGTATAACGCTAGCGGCAATGATTTTGTCATATTTCATACATTTTTGAGCAAAGATAGAAGCGAGCTTGCAAGGCAGATTTGCAGCCGAACAAACGGCGTGGGAGCTGACGGGCTCATCGTGCTTTTGCCTTACGAAAAGGGCGTGAAATGGGAGTTTTACAACAGCGACGGAAGCTACGCCGCGATGTGTGGCAACGGCTCTCGCGCGGCTGCTAGATATGCCTATCTAAACGGCCTTGTTAGTTCAAGCGAATTTGCCTTGCTAACTGGTAGCGGCGAGGTGATGGCAAGCGTGAAAGATGAGTGCGTCGAGGTCGTGCTAACAAGTCCAAAAATCTTAAGCGAGCCACTAAATGAAGGTGGCAAAACTTGGTACTTTTACGATACTGGTGTGCCTCATCTTGTAAATTTCACGCGAAATTTAGATGAATTTGACGTCAAAGAGTGCAGGACGCTTCGTCAAAAATACAATGCAAATGTAAATTTAGCCAAATTTGATGGCGGCGTTTTAAATGTAAGAACCTACGAAAGGGGCGTGGAGAACGAGACGCTAGCTTGTGGCACTGGTATGGCGGCTTGTTTTTATGGCGCTACTTTAAATTTAAACGCAGCGCAATGTCTAAAAGTCTATCCAAAAAGCGGCGAGGAGCTTGGTCTTAGGCTAGAAAAAAGTAAAATTTTATTTAGTGGAGCGGTGAAACACTGCTTTGATACGAGTATCGAAATTTAGCTATTTTGGCTGCTAGTAGTTTGTAAAAGTCACGGGTAGTAAATTAAAACAAAGAGTTTTATAGAGTTTTTGTTATTAAAATTTAAAGTGTATAAAAAAAGATCTCCGCCGAAGCGGAGAAAAGGTGTTATTTCAAAGCATCTTTTGCTTGTTTTGCAAGTGCCGCAAATGCCTTCGCGTCATTCATAGCTAGATCAGCTAAAATTTTTCTATCAAGTTCGATCTTAGCTTTATTTAAGCCGTTGATAAATCTTGAATAGCTAATGTCGTTTAGTCTGCAAGCTGCGTTGATACGAACGATCCATAAACGTCTGAAATCACGTTTTTTCTGGCGTCTGTCGCGATATGCATAAACTAAACTTCTCTCTAGTTGCTCTTTAGCTTTTCTAAAGTGTTTATGTCTAGCACTGAAAAAGCCACGTGCTAGCTTTAAAACTTTCTTATGGCGTCTTCTTCTAACTACGCCTGTTTTTACTCTTGCCATATTTATCCTTTTACAAATTGGCGCTCACAAGGTGAGTCTTGCCCCTAAATTTGGGGGAGTTTGAATGACTTTTTGTCAAAAACTTAAATCTACAGCTGCTTATACGCCGAGCATTTTGCGAACGGCTGGGACATTTGTGCTGTCCACGTATTTTGGGCCACGCAAATCTCTCATACGCTTAGTAGGTTTTTTTGTTAAGATGTGGCTTCTAAAAGCAGAGCCTCTTTTTATCTTATTTTTACCTACTTTAAAGCGCTTAGCAGCACCGCGAACGGTTTTCATCTTTGGCATGCTAATCCTTTTTGAAATTTTATACGCAAGTGCGTAAGATTTGGATTATAGCGAAAAATCCTTTAGAAAATTTAAATTTCACTTAGACAAAATTTGCAATAAATTTACATTTAACTTAAAAAAGTTTTAAAATTTAGAATTAAATTATTAAATTTGAAATATAATCACATATAAGAAATTTATTTTACTAAAGGAGTAAAAATGAAAGGGAAAATTCTCGCATCAATCGTCGCTATGAGTGCGATTTTAGGCACAAGTAGCTTGGCATGCACTACCATTTTAGTAGGAGATAAAGCTTCAAACGATGGCTCTATGCTAGTTGCTAGAAGCGCTGATAGCAAGGCTATAAAGGCTCAAGTCTTTTTGATACATCCAGCAAAGAAAAACCAAACTGGCATACACAGCTCAAAGGCCCATGACGGCGCAAATGACTTTACATATCCGCTTCCAAAAGATGGTATGAGATACACAACTATCGCAAATTCACACACAAAACTTCACGGAGCAGTCGGCTACAACGAGGCTGGCGTTGGACTAAGCGGCACTGAGACTATCTATGCAAAAGATGAGCTTTTAAAAGTTGATCCATACAACGAAGAAACCGGCATCACAGAAGATGACATCCCAGACGTGCTTTTGCCGCGCATCAAAAGTGCAAAAGAGGGCGTTAAGCTTCTTGGCGAGATAGTGGAGACAAAAGGCGCTGGCGAGGGCTTTGGCGTGGTATTTATCGATGCAAACGAGCTTTGGTACTTTGAAACTGGCACAGGCCATAAATGGATCGCTTCAAAGATCCCACAAGATGAGTATTTTGTCACTGCAAACCAAGGCAGACTTCACGCTTATAAAGAGAATGATCCAAATTTCATGGGTGCAAAAGATGTCATCAAATTTGCGATCGATAATAAGACTTATGACCCTGCAAAAGACGGCGAATTTAACTTTACAAAGGCCTATACAAGGGATGATGAGAGAGATGTGACTTACAACTACCCACGTGTTTGCTGGGTTCAAAGCATGTTTAACCCAAGCTTAAAACAAGACTTCGCTGACGGTCAAAAATTTCCAGTATTTTTAAAACCAGAGAAAAAACTAAGTGTTGAAGACCTAAAAGCTGCGATGAGAGCCCACTACGACGGCACTGCGTTTGATAACTACGCTAGCAAAGATGAAGATAAGAAAAACATCTACCGCGCTATAAGCGTCTTTAGAACATACGAGTCTCACGTCATGCAGGTGCGCCCATGGCTACCAAAAGAGATCGGCCGTGTGACCTACGTCGCTCTTGGTATGGCCGATCTTAGCGTTTATTTGCCGTATTACGAGGGGCTTGATGGCTTTATAAAAGGCTACTCTGATGGCTCATACGATGCTGATGATACTTCGATATACTGGGTTTATAGAAAGCTTCAAACCCTTGTTATGACTGATTATGAGAAGTATTCGCCAGTGGTAAAAGAGGCCTACGCTAAATTTGAAAAAGAGTTGGCAGTAAAACAGGCTAAATTTGAAGATGAGTACGTCAAACTTTATAAAAAAGATAAGAAAAAAGCTGACAAACTCTTAAATGAATTTAGCCAAAAGACTATGCAAGAGGCTAAAGACCTAACACAGGAGCTTACAAACAAGGTCTTTACTATGCTTACAGCTGATATGGACGCTAAGCTAAAATCCCTAAATAAAGGTAAAAAAGACTAAAAACTCTGGGCGTGAAATTTAGTAGCGCCCAAACTTTAAACAAAAATTTGGCAAAGAGCGTTTATAATGCGACAAAAATTCACTACAAAGGAAAAACGCTGATGCCTTGTCCCATGCATAAAGCTCGTTAATCTCGGCAAAAAACATATCAGCGATTTTCAAAAAACACGCAAATTTTTAAACAATTTTACATTTTTTCACATTGATATAAATCCATTTTTGCTAGCAGGTCCGCTGCATTGTAACTGCATTTTTAAAAATAAAACTAAGCAGTGTTTGAAATTTGGCAAAGACCTTTTTAGCAGGGTTTTTTATAAATTTTACTTTAGTTTAAGAAGAAGCGGGTGTCATCCACCGCGTGCGGTGTGATCCAGACTTGTGCGCAGCGCAACAACATTGAACGTGCTGGGGGTTTGGGTTGCAGGGATATACCTACATAAAAATATTCAAGGTTGCTGTGCATGGCACAGTTTTATAGTAGTCCGCAGAGCGAATTTTAGTCTGCAAATTTAAATTTAAAAAGGATAAAAATGATAAAAAGTTATGTTTTAGGTTTTCCAAGAATCGGAGAGAAAAGAGAGTTAAAGCGCGCATTAGAGGGCTTTTGGGCTGGCAAAGAGGGCTTTAGTGAAGAAAATTTGCAAGAGACTGCAAAGACGCTTCGCCAAAGACACTGGAAATATCAACAAGACGCTGGCATTTCAGCCATTAGCGTTAATGATTTTTCATTTTACGACCTAATGCTCGATAACATCATCGCTTTTGGCGCTACGCCTCCAAGATTTGCAAATTTAAGCGGCTTGGAGCAATATTTTGCTTGCTCAAGAGGCAATAAAAATGGCGTTGCGATGGAGATGACAAAGTGGTTTAACACAAACTACCACTACATCGTGCCAGAGCTTAGCAGCGAGAGTAAATTTAGCCTAAAAGCGGACAAAATTTTAAATGAGTACAAAGAGGCGAAGGCTAACGGCGTAAAAGGCAAGGTAAATTTGATCGGCCCTATCACATTTTTGGCTCTTTCAAAGACGACTGACGGCAGCTGCCCATTTAAGCATCTTGACGCGCTTGTAGGCGAGTATAAAAAGCTACTTGAGCAAATTTCTAAGCTTGATGATGAAATTTTAGTGCAGTTTGACGAGCCGATCTTTGTAACAGACAAAAACGAAAGCGACCTTTTGCCACTTATCACAAAGGTTTATAACGAGCTAACAGGCGTTGCAAGTAACGTTAAGATCGTATTTGCGACATATTTTGAGCATGCGATCAAGGCAGTTAGCGAAGTGGCTAAAACTAAAATTTACGGCATCGCGCTTGACTTCATCCACGGCAAGAGAAATTTCGAGGCACTTGAGACTATCAAAAACAGCCATTTGACGCTATTTGCAGGTGTGATCGACGGCAGAAATATCTGGAAAAGCAACATCGATGATAAGGTAAAACTTGTTCGTGAAATTTCAGAAAAAATAGGCGGCAAAGACTTTTATATCGGCACTTCATGCTCACTTCTTCACGTGCCATACACTCTAAAATATGAAGAAAATTTAAACCCTGAGATCAAAAGCTGGTTAAGCTTTGCGGTTGAGAAGCTTGATGAGATCAAGATCATCACAAAACTAGCAAACGGCGAGAAGCTAAATGAGGCTGAGGCTAAAATTTACGAAGAGAACAAAAATGCCGTTAAAACTCGCGCCACTTCAAAGCTCATCCACTCTGAAAGCGTTCAAAAACGCATCAAAAATTTAAGCAAATTTGAGCGTGATGAGAAATTTGAAGATCGCATCAAAATTCAACGCGAAACACTAAAATACGGCATATTACCAACAACAACGATAGGTAGCTTCCCTCAAACGGTTGATCTTCGCGTACTTCGCCAAAATTTCAAAAAAGGCGAGATCGACGCGGCTGCCTATGAAGCAGGCATCAAAAAATATATCGATCACTGCGTGAAATTTCAAGAAGATATCGGCCTAGATGTGCTAGTACATGGCGAGCCAGAGAGAAACGACATGGTTGAGTACTTTGGCGAGCAGATCAGCGGATATGCATTTAGCCAAAATGGCTGGGTACAAAGCTACGGCAGCCGCTGCGTCAAGCCACCACTTCTCTTTGGTGACGTAAGCCGCCCAGAGCCGATGACTGTTAAGTGGATGAAATACGCTCAAAGTATCACAAAACACGTAATGAAGGGCATGCTAACAGGTCCTGTAACTATGCTAAACTGGAGCTTTGTGCGTGACGATCTTCCAAGAAGCGAGGTAGCAAAACAGCTTGCACTTTGTATCTATGACGAGATCGCAGACCTTCAAGATGCAGGCATCAGAGTGATCCAAGTCGATGAGGCAGCGTTTAAAGAGGGCTATCCGCTAAGAGCTGAAAATATCCCAGCTTATGAGAAATTTGCGGTTGATTGCTTCAAGCTTTCAGTAAGCTCGGCTGAGGCAAAAACTCAGATCCATACGCATATGTGCTACTCTGAATTTAACGATATTATTAAGACCATTGAGGCTATGGATGCTGATGTTATCAGTATCGAGACTGCAAGAAGTGGTAACGAGCTACTTAAAATTTTCAAAGCCGTTGGCTACAAACAAGAGGTCGGACCTGGCGTTTACGACATCCACAGCCCACGCGTGCCAAGTGTCGAGGAGATCGTCGCTCAGATCAAAGCTCTGCTTGAAGTCTTGCCAAAAGAGCAACTCTGGATCAACCCTGACTGCGGCCTAAAAACTAGAAAATGGGAAGAGGTCGAGCCAAGCCTTAAAAACATGGTAGAAGCTGTCAAGATCGTAAGAGGTCTATAAAATTTAATTAAAAAGGATTTGAAAAATGAAAAGGATTTTTCTATTTGTAATATTAGTTATATTTGCGTCCGGATGTAGTTCTGGACGCCACTCTATACCACTCAACAAAGGTGCGTATAAGCAAACAAATATCTATAGTATCAGCGAGGCTTTAAATTTAGAAGCTGCCAAAAAAGAGCTAGCAGGCTTTGAAAATGTGAGGCTTGAATTTGGTTCAAATGACCAAAATAAAAGCGTAATAAAGGCAAATGTAAAGGTTCAAAGATTTATCACTGATAGCGGAGAAATAAAGGGTTATTGCCAAGAGGCTTTTGTCGCCGTCATAAAAAGATATATGATAGCTGCTAAAAAGCAAAATGCCGACGTGGCAAATATCGTGAGCTTTTGGCGAGCCGACGCGAAATATCTAAAAGACGAGTTTGTCTGCATGTCGTCAAGAAATTCTGTTGGTGTGGTGATGAGGGCTGATCTAGTTCAAAAGTGAGAAAATGCTAAAAGAAAAAATTTTAAATAAAGAAAAGGGGCTCGTGCTATATGGCCTCACGCCGCCAAAGGCTGAATTTGACGAGGCAAAGCTGCGTGAGATCTCAGAGCGCTGGAGCGGGCGGATAAATGATATCAAGGCCGATGGACTCGTGCTTTACGAGGTGCAAGACGAGAGCGAGCGAAATGATAGCGAGAGGACATTTGAGTTTAGTGGGACGCTAAGCCCAGAAATTTACTATAAAAAGTATCTAAACGTCGCAACACCTAGTATATTTTACCGTGTGGCTAGCGGATACGGCGAGGATGAATTTCGCACAGCACTTAAGGCTCAAAGCTCAAATTTAAACGTACTAGTGGGGGCAACTTCAAGCACTCAAAAGGTGAGGCTAAATTTAGCTCGCGCCTACGAGATCGCTAGCGAATTTAAAGAGTTGACAGTGGGTGGTGTCTGTATCGCAGAGCGCCACGGTAAAAAGGGCGATGAGCCACAAAGGATGCGTGAAAAGATCGCAGCTGGGGCTAAATTTTTCATATCGCAAGCGATCTTTGACGTACAGCTAGCGCGTAAATTTTTAGAGGATTGCGCGGCTGCAAAGATAAGCGAGCCGATATTTCTTACATTTAGCACAGCGGGCAATGCAAAAACGCTTGAATTTATCAAATGGCTCGGAGTGAGCGTGCCAAGCTTGGTTGAAGAGAGGCTAAATTCCAGCTCTGACTACCTAGCTAGTAGCTGCGAGATCATCAAAGAAATTTGGTGCGAGCTAAAGAAATTTGGTGATGAAAATGGGCTAAATTTAAGCATAAACATAGAAAGTGTCATGGCAAAGCGCACCGAGATCGAAGCGAGCCTGGAGCTAACAAAAAACATAAGAGAGTTGGTGTAAAGCCAGCTCTTGTAACAAATTTCTACAAGTTCTTTCTTGATGGTGCAATGGCGCCACAAATCCACACAAAAAAGCCGTTATGATTAGCGATCACAAGCTGTTTTAAGGTCGGTTGCCACTGCTTGTCAAATTTTAAAAACTGCTATAATAAAAACGATATGGCTTTATGTAAGAAATTTGACGAGATATACGAATACGGCAAACTGCTAAGAGAAAAAAGGCGGTGCTTTGGCAAGGCAAATTTATCAAAGCTACCCGAAAAATAGTTGCAGTAAAATAGCCAAACAAGGCAAGAGTTTTTACAAATTTAGACAAATTTGATCCAAAAGTATAGAAATTTAGCTTCAAACAAGATCTAAATTTGACTAAATCCCCTCACTCCACCTTATATCCAGTGCCTCGCACGGTTTTTAAGCAGATAGTTGGTATCTTAGCTCTTATCTCTCGCACGAGTGATCTTATGCGCTCTTGTGACAAGGTTTCGTTTTTATATAGGTGGTGATCTATCTCGTCATAAGTGACGACGTGGGGCGAGTTTTTGCATAAAATTTCAAGCAGCTAGCTCTCTTTTTTGTCAAAGCAGATTTTCTTATACACTGGGAGTTTTTGTCAAAAATTTAGCTCAAATTTAGAGCCTAAAAGCACCTTGCAAAGCTAAAGGCATGAAATAAAAACTCTTCAGGACAAAATGGCTTAATGATAAAATCATTAACCCTAGCGTAGTAAATCCTCTTAAAAACGCTAGTGATGCTAACGCCCCGCAAAAGCATAATGGGAGTGATGTTTTGGCTATCTCTTATAAATTTAGCCAGATCAAGGTTTAAATTTCTTTATCCATTGCCGCGCTCAAAGTCCTTGATGACTGAGCATGCGCTTTTTAGCTGGATCATCCTAAACCCAAAGCGGTAAAGCGATGCATTTAGGATGATATTTTGCTAAAAGCCACTTGAGAGCAGCAAGATCTTCTTCATCAGCCAGCCATGCCACCGCCGACTGGTTTTTTGGCGTCTTTTTCAGCCTTTTGTTTTAAAAATTCCTCTTCGTCTTTTGTAGGTTTGTACTCATCTTTGAAGAATTTTTGCTTAGTTTCGATCCTCTTTTCGATCATCTTTTTATCGTAAATTTTATACGATGGCTTCCAGTACTCAAGGTAGTTTCTAAAACCAGCGCCGTGACCTGCGTCATAGTGGCAGCTTACACATTTTAGCTCTTTAGGGGTGTCAAGAAGCTTTTTGTAGTGCGCGTGCATCTTTTGAGCTTGTGCTGAAGTGTTGTTGCTATCTATCACGTTTGTGTGGCAGCTTGTGCAACCATTGTCAAAGACAAAATGCTCGCGGTTTTTGAGGTTTTTGTGCCAGTCAATCGCACTAGGATCGCCAAAGAAATGCACCCAGCCCTCTAAAATGCCGTTTTTCGCCTTTGTTAGGGCGTATTTTGCGATGTTGTCATGCGGTATGTGACAATCCACACATCTTGCTTTTATGCCAGTTTTGCCGTTTCCGCTGTGGATGTCGTCGTTGTAGGCGATCACCATAGGATCCATCTCGTGGCAAACGATGCAGAATTTATCCCCACTAGTCTCATCAAGCGCATAATGAACTGGCAGAACGACTAAAAATCCAACAATTCCGCTTATGAAGATTATAAGCGCTAGTAATTTTTTTGAAATTTTCATGGTGTTACTCCGTTCATCCATTGTGGCACCTCGTGTTCATGGCACTCAGAGCACATGTTTGTAGATGGTTTGTGTTCGTTGTGGCATTCGTCGCAGTACAAAGTCGGACCATCGTGAACAGAGTTGTGAGGATTTGCCTTTAGAGTATCCATAAATTTTAGCCTCTGGGCTAAGAGCTTTTTACTCTTGTGACAGGATAGGCAGCCAGCGTCGCCGATCGCTTTAAATTTGCTAGGATCATCGCCCTGGTTTTGGTGACAATCAACGCAGTCAAAGCTTAGATGTTCGTGATGAGGTTTGATCTTATATTTGGCTCTTAGCTCATCAGAGACTACTACTTTTGTGACGTTTAGATCGCCCTTTGGCATATCGGCGCCAAAGAGATGAAGCGAAAATAAACAGGCAAAAATAGCGATGAATTTAAGCTTATTCATACCCTTTTCCTTTCTATTAAGATTTTATAAACATCAAATTTCAATTGAAAACTAATATTTTTACTTAAACTTATTTTTATGAAATTATAGTCTTCGCTTGGTTAAATTTACATTAATAATAAATTAGTGCGCCAAAATATAGACCAGTTTTATGAAGTTGAATTTTAAAGAAAAGGATAATTAAGCTAAATAAAAAGGAAAATGAAATATAATCCCAAATCTTTGGTCCCGTAGCTCAGTTGGTAGAGCACTACCTTGACATGGTAGTGGTCGATGGTTCGAGTCCATTCGGGGCCACCATTTTTATATCAAATTCTCCAAAACACAAAAATCAAAAAAAATAAAATTTAAAATATTTTTTGTAACTCTGCTGTTTTTAAATTTTAAGTTAAATCCCTAAAATACGGCAAATTTTTACTAAATTTAACTCAAAAATTTATAACTTCATATTTCTAAAATGTCACAACTGTACCAAAGTACAATAGCTATAAAATAAATTTTTTACTTATAATTGACAACATAAAATACGCAAAGGGGAAAAATTATGAGTAAAGTTAAAGGACTAATAAAATCAATAATCGGCACGGATGCCATCGTCGCAGTTGGTGCTAATGGAAATCAAAGAACTCTAAAAGCAGGCGACGTGATCTATGACAACGAGGTCATAAAAGAGCAAGACGGCGTAAAGGTCGAGGTGCAAGCTGTGCAAACTCAAAATGAAAATGCTAGTGATGAGACTGGCAAAGAGATAGCATCGCTACAAGAGCAATTATTAAATGGTAAAAATATCTCTGATCTTGAAGAGACTGCAGCTGGCGGTACTCAATCAGCAGGTGGAGTAAGTTCGAATGGCGTGAGCCTTGGCGCTGCTGGCTTTGCAAATGGCGGTCATGAGTCAAACATCAATGCAAATTTTGGCAATCTAAGCTCACAAGCAAACGCTAGTGCAGAGGCTTTTACAAATGTAAGTGGTGGCGCAAGCGGGGAGGGCTTTAGTCTTGATACACTTGCAGCTGCGATAGATAATGCATATAACAATATATTGCCGCAGCCACTAGAAGTAACTGTTACGGCAGTGGAAGATAACGTAGTGACTGGAAATGCAGATCAGGTAGTAAGCAGCAACCTTGACATCGAGGGCAATATCTTAGAGCATGAAAATTCACAAAGAACTGGTCTGCATATCACAAATGATAACACTCCAACTTTGGTAGGCAAGGCCACTTCAAACGCTACTATAAGTATATTTGATGGTGAAGGTGAAAATGCACCACTACTTGGCACAACAACTACTGATAATGATGGCAACTGGTCATATACTCCAACTTCGCCTTTAGCTGATGGAGATCATAAATTTACTATCGAAGCTAGCAAAGTAGCTGCAAACGGCGAAGAGCAAAAAGCTACAAGCACGCAAGAGATAACTGTTGATACAGACAATAGCACCTTGTCTATCACAAAAATATCTACTGATGACTTTTCTGACTTGTCACACTATAACACAATGTATGATAGCAATAAACAATACGACTTTTCACCGACCATAGAGGGTAAAGCTGAGCCATTTGCTGATATAAATTTAGTCATCACAAAAGCTGAAGTTGTTTACAATGATGGCTTAGGTAACTCTTGGGTAGAGAAAGGCAACGAAGCTCATGTGGTCGAAGAGCTAAGCGCTAAGGCTGATGCTGATGGCAACTGGAAAGTCGAAAGTAGCGTTTTAAACAATAGAGATTTTGAATACACAGTCCAAGCGTCATCAGTCGATGAGGCTGGCAATAAATACGCTGAGCCTCAAGCAACGACATTTTATATGCCACTTGAGCCTATAACTGTTGCTCCGACAGATCACCTATAATAAATTTAATGTGGAGAGCCTCTCTCCACATACTCTTAAATTTACTTCAAATACTCTTTTACGTCGTACTCTTTGCCAGCGTCGTGATCTTTTAAAAGTTTAGCCACGACTGGGCTTAGAAGGATAATGGCGATTAAATTTGGCACAACCATAAGGCCGTTAAACATATCGGCTAAACTCCAGACAAAATCGACCTTTTGCAAGCTACCTAAAAAGACAAAAACAACAACTAAAATTTTAAAAATTTTAACCGCCTTTGCGCCAAAAAGGTAGCGCACGTTGATCTCGGCGAAGTAGTACCAGCCAATGATCGTCGTAAATGCGAAGAAAAATAGGCAGATCGCTACGAAGCTATAACCGCCAGTTTTGCCAAAGATATGCGACGAGAACGCCTCTTGCACCAAGGTGATGCCAGTAAAGACCGCCTTGCCGTTTTCAAAGCTGATGACGTTTGCGGTTAGCACCACAAAAACGGTTATATTTAGTATGACAAAGGTGTCTATAAAGACGCTCATTATGCCAAGGACGGCTTGATCGACTGGGTGTTTGACATTTGCAGCAGCGTGTGCGTGTGGAGTTGAGCCCATGCCAGCTTCGTTGCTAAAAAGTCCCCTTGCGATGCCGTATCTCATAGCAGCTGCGATGCTAGCTCCAGTTGCGCCACCCCAAGCAGCCGAAGGATCAAACGCAGCTTTAAATATTAGTGAGATCGCCTCTGGGATTTGGTGAAAATTTAAAGCGATGATAACCACGCCAACAACGATGTAAAGTAGCGCCATTAGCGGCACGATCTTTTCAGCGACCCTTGCGATCGCCTTTACGCCGCCTATGAAAATTAGCGCGCAAATGAGAGCCAAAAACGCCCCTGTTAGCCACTGCGGTATGCCAAAAGCGCCGCTAAAGCCGTCTGATATGGAGTTTGCTTGAACCATGTTGCCGATAAAGCCAAGTGCGATGATGATAGCGATAGCGAAAAATCCAGCTAGAAATTTCGCCCATTTGCCCTTTAATCCGCGGCTTATGTAAAAGGCTGGACCGCCTATCGTGTGGCCGCTATCATCTTTTGTGCGGTAAATTTGAGCGAGGCAAATTTCAGCAAAATTTGTAGCCATGCCTAAAAAGGCTGCGCACCACATCCAAAAAATGGCTCCTGGACCGCCCATTATAAGCGCTGTGGTCGCACCCACGAGGTTTCCAGTGCCAACTTGCGCCGCGATAGCGGTTGCTACTGCTTGAAACGAGCTCATGCCAGCCTTGCCAGCAGCCTCGCCGTGAAGTGAGAAATTTCCAAAAAGCTTGCCTAAACCCATTTTAAATTTAAAAATTTGAACAAAGCCAAGTCTAATGGTAAAAAATAGTCCAGTGCCGCAAAGTAGGGCGATAAGGAAGTATGGACCCCAAAGAAATGAATTTATACTTTCAACGCAGTTATTTAAAATTTCAGCAAAATTTGTAGGCATTTTCTTGACTTTCATTGGTGTAGTTTAGAGAGCGAGTATATTTAAAAAAATATAAAATTAGAATAAATAAGAAAAATTTTTTAGCTTGGCTTAAAATTTCGTGCTAGTTTTCGGCTTACTCGCGGAGAACTTGCTTTTACTAGCAAGATTTTACGACCAATATTTTTACGCTCTAAGGCGTTTTTTGATTAATAATTTCTAAATTTATTCCGCAAAGACGGCTTATGAGGACTAAAATTATTTCTTGATTTTTGGATTTTAAAATTAGATTTTTACGTTTTTTAGAAGGCTTTTACAAACAATTCGCTGTTTTTCCTGCGTGGGCATAGCTTGGCAAAACGTATTTGGCTATTGATTTTGTTGAAAATTTTATCAAAGGCGTTTAAAAGGCTTTGACGCTAAAATGCTTAGCCACCTTTGTCAGAATTTGCCTGCCTTTTCTTAACTGGGTTAAATTTACCGCTTTGCGCCGATTTTTTATAAAATTAGGCAAACTAGCAAAATACCTTGCAGACTACCAGTAAGTTTTCTTTCTGGTTTAAGTTTAATGGTAAAATTTTCAGCCTTACCGCGTAATTTTAACGCTATTCTATAGGCTTAAACTGCGTAAAATCCACACCGGTCGCGTCAAGAACCGCACGCGAATAAAAGTAAAAACTATAAAACAAATCATCATCGTAAAAGTGCTCTTCCCAAAGCTCCTCGTCGTTTTCATCGCTTTGCGGCCACAGGTATTTTTCGGCTAGCATATCAGCAAAGCTACCCAGTGGTGTAGTATGATTAATTTTATCGGCATCGCTACAAACCATAAGCATAAACGCGAAAAATTCACCCAGACGGGACACGATAAGCTCTGCCACCTCGTCTTTATCGCCGTTATCAGCGACCAACTTCGCCCGCATAAAAATTCTCGCCAAAAATACAAGTGCAAAAGGCGTAGCGTGCCAAAAAGTACTTTGATGCTCTATTTCTTTAAAAATTTTATCAAGCACGTCACAAGCAGCTTTGGCGTTAAATTTTGCTTCATTGTTATTTGCTGGATTTGCCGTATTTTGTCCGCTATTTGACTTGCTGGTAGTCAAACTTTGCGTCAAATCTTTCTTGCCGATCGCTGCCGAAAGCTGTTTAAAAATTTCTGGAAATCTGCTTGCTCTGCCATAAGTCGTCGTTAATCTACTCCAAGGCACGTCTTCTATCTTTAAATTTGTGATGTATGCTAAATTTTGCCCATTCATCTACATACCTTTAAAATTTACTCTTATGCTTGCCATAAATAAATCTGACAGAGTAAAGCCCAAAAATTAGTCCTTAGATTTTATTTTATCTAGCCATTCATTTAGCGTTTTTTCAAAGCCTATGCCCTTGCTTTTATAAAAAACGAGCGGTTTTTCTAGATATTTTTGTTCAACCCAGCCGCCAAAATCATGCGGATAAAGGTAGTCTTTGCTCTCTTTTGTGTGATTTTTTAGATATGGTGGAATTTTTAAAATTTCTTCGCTTTGCACGTATCTTAGAGCGGCATTTATCGCGTTGTAGCTGGAGTTTGACTTTGGCGAGCTGGCTAGATAGATGGCGCACTGAGCCAGTATGATCCTAGCCTCTGGAAAGCCTATATCTTTTACGATGCTAAGCGTGCTTGCGGCTAAATTTAGCGCATTTGGGTTTGCATTGCCGATGTCTTCGCTGGCAAATATCGCCATCCTTCTAGCGATAAAGTCAGCACTCTCGCCAGAGTCTATGAGCCTTGCAAGGTAGTATATGACGGCGTTTTCGTCGCTTCCACGCAGACTTTTTATAAAAGCGCTTGCTAGCTCGTAGTGTGTGTCGTCCTCTTTTGCTCCCTCTTTTAGGGCGTTTTGGCGAAGTGTTTTTAAATTTTCTAGGCTCACATTTTCATCAAGCGTGACGGCAAATTCGAGTAAATTTAGCATAGCTCTTGCGTCGCCGCCGCTACTTTTAAAAAGATACTCCTTCGCCTCTTCATCTATGCTAAATGAAATTTGCTCTCTGATCTTGCCAAGAAGCTCCTCAAAATCGCCACTGCTAAGCGGTCTAAACTCAAAGAGCATCGAGCGGCTTCTGATGCCTGAGCTTAGCGTAAAAAAGGGATTTTCCGTGCTAGCGCCGATGACTAGGGCTTTGTAGTTTTCCATGGGTATAAGCAGTGCTTCTTGCTGGGTTTTGCTAAGCCTGTGGATCTCATCTATGAAAAAGAGTGGCTTATTTAGGGCGTTTTCGTAGTTTTTTAAAATTTTGCGAAAGTCATCTATCTTTAAATTTCCGCCATCAAACTCGTAAAAGTCGTAGTTTGCGCCGCTTGCCACTGCTCTTGCAAAGCTTGTCTTGCCACAGCCTGCTGGACCATAAAATATGGAGTGCGGTATCTTGCTTGTGGCTATAAATTTTAAAAAGGCCGCTTTAACTGCTTTTTGGCCGCAAATTTCATCCAAGTTTTTTGGTCTAAACATCAGTGCAAGTGAGCTCAAATTTACTCCTTTACCGCTTTTGGCAAAATTTTGGCCTTTGCGCTAAGGCTCTCTATCTTTAGCTCGTAAATTTTCATATTTTTTAGCCCATACTCGGCCGCCACGTCAAAGGTGCTCATCGCGTAGGCGGTGTATTTTTGGCTGAGAATTTTTAAAATTTCATATCTTTTGGCTTCATCTTTCACTTCGTAGGCTCTTGTTTTTGCGATGGCGCTTTTGTATTCAGTCGTAAAGACCTTGCCGCCAAGCGCCTTGCCATCGTCCTTTATCATTTCTAGCTCGCTATCATTTAGGTGTGGGATTTTATTAAAGCTTACGCAGACAAACTCCACTTTTCGCCCATTTTGAAGCAGTTTTGCCTTGCTACCAGCGGTCGCTCCGTGGACAAAAATGCTCTCACCAACCCTAACCGGTGAGATAGGCACGCTAAAAATTTCTCCCTCATCATCCACGCATGAGATCACGCCGTATTCGCAGTTATCGATGATGTTAAGCGCCTCGTCAGGGCTTAGTTCTCTATCTTTTCTCCTCATTTTTCATCCTTTTTTTGCAAAATATTTTAAAATTTAAGTGCTTAAAGGCTAGTATAACGCAAAATTTAAAGGAAAAATATGAAAAAATTTGTCATTTTTGCCCTTTTTCTGGGCGTAAATTTATTTGGTGCAAGCGAGGTTTGCAAGGAGTATGTCAAGCAAAGTAGGCTCTATCTTGACGAGCTTTACGCCAAAGAGAGTAAGAAGCTTGCAGGTGATGAGAAAGCGCTAAGGCTTTTTGAGCTTAAATTTGATGAGTTTAAGCAAAGGCAAACCGGTCAAGAAGCGATGATAATGCAAAATAACGATGAGAAATTTTGCAAAAGCGAGCTAGAAAAGGTAAATAAGCTTCTTTCTGAGCTTAAAAAATAGCTCAAATTTTAGCGTTTAAGTCCCACTCGATGGGCGTTTTGCCGTGGTTTGCTAGGTAGATATTTGCCTTTGAAAAGTGTCTGCAGCCAAAAAACGCCCCACGAGCTAGCGGACTTGGGTGGGCTGCTTCTAAGATGAGATGCTTGCTGGCGTCTATTAGCGGCGCTTTTGCCTTGGCTGGGTTGCCCCAGAGAATAAAAACTACGTTTTGTAAATTCTTACTTATCTTTCTTATGACGGCGTCTGTAAAGCCCTGCCAGCCAAAGCTAGCGTGAGAATTTGCCGCTCCAGCACTTACGCTTAAAGTCGAGTTTAGTAGCAGCACGCCTTGCTTTGCCCACTTTGTAAGATCGCCGCTATTTGGCTCTTTTATGCCAAGGTCGGCGTAAATTTCTTTGTAGATATTAACAAGGCTTGGCGGTACTCTCACGCCACTTGGCACTGAAAAGCTTAGCCCCATGGCTTGATTTGCGCCGTGATATGGGTCTTGGCCTAGGATGACGACCTTTACGGTGTGAAACGGCGTTAGATTAAATGCGTTAAATATAAGCCCGCTTGGTGGATAGACGACGCCAGCACTCCTTGCTTTTAAGAAATTCTCTTTGATGCGAGCGAAATTTTCACTCAAAAACTCATCTTTTAGCACCTCTTTCCAGCTTGGCTCGATCTTTACGTCATCTAAATTTATCTGCATTTTCCTACCCTTTTTTGTTTTAGCGGTATAATTTTAACTAAATTTATCCAAAGGAAAGAGCGGTGTCTGAGCAAATTTTTAATAAAATCCACGATCTTCTTAGCAAAAATGAGGCTAAATTTAGAGTGATAGAGCATGAGAGTGCTAGGACTTCAGAGGAGGTTGCTAAGATAAGGGGCACGAAGATGAGTCAGGGCGCAAAGGCGCTGGTGTGCTCTATAAAGGGCGTTAGTGAGGAGAAATTTAGGCAAATTTTTAAAGATGAAAATGTGCTAGATAGCTACTTGCTAGATGATGAAAAGCCCGCGATGAAGGCTGGTAAAATTTACTTGCTCGCTGTCTTGCCAGCTGATGAGCAGGCTGATCTTGACGCGCTTACGCAAAAATTTGATGGTAAAAGAGTAAGCCTTGCTAGCCCAGATGAGGTCACAGCGCTTGCTGATTGCGTATTTGGCTCGGTTCCGCCATTTAGCTTTCATAAAAATTTGCACCTTGTCGTGGATGAGAGTTTGTTAGAGCGAAACGAGGAGATCGCCTTTAATGCAGGGCTTCTTGATAGATCGCTCATCTTAAACGCAAAAGACTATGCCAGGATAGTAAAGCCAGTGTTTGTTAAATTCGCAAAAGAAAAGTGCTAGGCTAACCACTTCCTAGCACTAAATTTGTCGGGAGAAAAATGAATTTAAGTAATGCAAAGACGAGAAATTGCTAAATTCATTTCAATGACAAATATTATCAGGGATAATCTTAAAGTATAATAAATTATATTGATAAAATATGCATATTTTAGGGATATTTATCTTTATATATAAAAAAATATATTTTTAAAAATCTAAAAATTTTAATTCAAATTTCTACTAAATTTAAAAAGAATTTATAAAAATTTGCTTAGCAATTATTAAGTTTAGCTTAAAGCCCATTTTGATAAAATCCTTAATCGTTCTTTTATCGTAAAAAAGACAATTTGATATAAGGAAAAACAATGAGCGATATCATCGCATACAAACTAAATGGCGAAATAGTCGATACTCAAAGTATCGCAGGGCGTGAGAGTAGTGCTGAGCCTGTCTATTTCGACAACTCAAAAGAGGCGCTACACGTTATCAGACACTCCTGTGCACACCTAATGGCACAAGCTATCAAATCACTCTATCCAAAGGCGAAATTCTTTGTCGGACCAAACGTAGAAGATGGATTTTATTATGATTTTAGAGTTGATGAAGAGGGCACGAAGCTGGGCGAGAGCGATCTAACAGCGATCGAAGATAAGATGAAAGAGCTTGCTGAGAAGAAATTTGACATCGTTAAAACATGCTCAACTAAAGCTAATATGAGTGAGAAATTTAAAAACGACGATCTTAAACAAGAAGTCTTAAAAAGAATCCCAGATGGCGAAGTGAGTAGCTATCAGCAAGGCGATTTTGAAGATCTTTGCCGCGGACCACACCTGCCAAATACCAAATTTTTAAAATTTTTCAAGCTTACACGTGTGGCTGGTGCGTATCTTGGCGGTGATGAGACTCGCGAGATGCTAACTAGAATTTATGGCACAGCTTACGCAGACAAAGAGAGCCTAAAAGAGCACATCCGCATCATCGAAGAGGCTAAAAAGCGCGATCATAGAAAGCTTGGCGTCGAGATGAAGCTATTTACATTTGATGAAGAAGTGGGTGGCGGTTTGCCTATCTGGCTACCAAATGGCGGACGCTTAAGATCAAAACTAGAGCAACTTTTATACAAAGCTCACCGCGACCGCGGCTACGAGCCAGTACGTGGTCCTGAGCTTTTAAAGGCTGACGTGTGGAGAAGAAGCGGCCACTACGCAAACTATAAAGAAAATATGTACTTTACAACGATCGATGAGACAGAGTATGGCATCAAGCCGATGAACTGCGTTGGTCACATCAAAGTCTATCAAAGTGACATCCGCTCTTACCGCGACTTGCCGCTTAAATTTTTTGAATACGGCGTCGTACACCGCCATGAGAAAAGTGGCGTGCTTCACGGACTTTTCAGGGTTAGAGAATTTGCGCAAGATGACTCACATATCTTTTGTATGCCAAGCCAGATCAAAGAAAATATCTTAGAAATTTTAAAATTTGCTGGTACGATAATGGAGAATTTTGGCTTTCATTATGAGATGGAGATTTCAACCAAGCCAGCCAAAGCGATAGGTGGCGATGAAATTTGGGATACTGCTACAAAAGCGTTAAAAGAAGCTCTTGATGAAAATGGCTTTAAATACGGCATCGACGAGGGCGGCGGCGCATTTTATGGACCAAAGATCGACATTAAGATAACTGACGCGCTTAAGAGAAAGTGGCAGTGTGGCACGATACAAGTGGATTTTAACTTGCCAGAGCGCTTTGATCTAGGCTACATCGATGCAAATAACGAAAGACAGCGCCCTGTAATGCTTCACAGAGCCTTGCTTGGCAGTTTTGAGAGATTTATAGGAATTTTACTTGAGCACACTGCTGGCGAGCTACCATTTTTCATAGCTCCTACGCAAGTCGTCATCGTGCCTATTAGCGACGCGCATTTAGACTATGCAAAAGAGATTTCACGCGAGCTAAGAAAGATCAACGTCGATAGCGAGATCGCAAGTAAAAATGAGAGTTTAAATAAGAGAATAAGAACGGCAGAAAAACAAAGGGTGCCTATGATAGTCGTGCTAGGAGACAACGAAGTAGCGAACAAGAGCGTTGCGTTGCGCGACAGACAGGCTAGGACGCAGAGCGATATGAGCTTGGCGGAATTTATAAATTTAACGAAGGAGAAACTTAGTGAGGTACATTTTTGAGTAAGGAAAATGAAGTATTGCTCAATGAGGACATAAGGGCGAGAGAGGTAAGATGTGTAGGGGATGATGGCACAGCATACGGTGTCATCTCAAGAGATGAGGCTTTAGAGATCTCAAATAAGCTTGGGCTTGATCTAGTGCTTATAGCGCCAGATGCGAAGCCGCCAGTTTGCAAGATAATGGACTACGGCAAATTCCGCTATCAGCAAGAGAAAAAGCAAAAAGAGGCCAAGAAAAAGCAAAAAACCATCGAGATAAAAGAGATAAAACTCTCTGTCAAGATCGCCCAAAACGATATAAACTACAAGGTTAAACACGCAAGCGAGTTTTTGCAAGATGGCAAACACGTTAAATTTCGTGTATTTTTAAAGGGTCGCGAGATGAGCACCCCAGAGGCTGGCGTAGCCATGCTTGAGAAGGTCTGGGAGATGATCAAAGATGAAGCTGACCGCGACAAAGAGCCTATAATAGAAGGTCGTTATGTAAATATGCTTGTAACTCCAAAAAAGGGTTAAATTTCTACAAAGAGCAGGCTAGGGCTTGCTCTTTTTCATTAAATTTTTAATACAAAAACTCACAAATAACTATTTCTCAAAAAATCTATCATTTTATATCTGCTAAATTTATGCAAGGGCGTTTTGCTGGGTTGATGTGGCTTGTGGTTAAATTTTGTAGGATGAATTTAGACGCGGCTTAAATTTAGTAAATTTTGATTTTTGCTTGCTGGAATTTATTCGCTTTGTTATCGCTCGCATGCGTGCTGTGCTAAAACTTTGTGTGAGTTTGTAAATTTAAGTGTTTGCGTGGGTGTTTGAAACCAAATTTTGTCTAATCGCAGGCTAAATTTGGTAAGAAACTCGATTATTTGTAGCTTAAATTTAGCAAAATTTAAATTCTCTTGTTCGAATTTGATTATCTTACTTCACTCACAAAAGCGCTGTGCTAAAAACTTCTTGCGAGTTTTAAATTTCGTTTTTTATATGCTTGCATGAGAGTTTTTAAGCTAAATTTTGCCTATGAGCTAGACTAAATTTGGCAAGGGGGATATCGCTTTGATAAATACTTTTCGCAAACGTTTTTACTACTTCAGTTTTTATTTGATGAGCAAATTTGGTAAGAAACTTGATTATTTGTAGCTTAAATTTAGCAAATTTTAATCTTTGCTTAGCAGAATTTAATCATTTTGAGACCGCTCGCGTGGGGTTGCTTTATTGAAATTTGACCAAGCAAACGCAGCCTATTAGAGTAAATTTAAACTTCTTGTGAGTTTATAAATTTATGGTGCGTGTGCGAGTTATTTAAATTAGATTTTGCCTATGAATTAGCTAAATTTGGCAAAAAGAACATCGTTTTAATGACGCTTTTTACAAAATGTTTTGGCTACTTATGGTTTTAAGTGGTGACTAAATTTGATGAGAATTTGCTTATTTGTGGGTTAAATGCAGTAAATTTCAATTTTCGCTTACCAAAATTTATCCCACCTCTTTTCTGCCAAACCTTATACGAGTGATTTGTTGAAATTTGACTGGGTAAAGTCGCCTAGTAAAGTAAATTTGATAACCATCTTGTGAGTTTATAAATTTATGGTGCGTGTGCGAGTTTTTAGGCTAAATTTAGTAAGAAATTCGCTTGTTTGTAGTTTAAATTTATAAAAGAGAATTTAGGCTGGACGAGCCTAAATTTACTAAATTTCATAAGCCATTTCTTGCCAAAAATGCTCTGTTATCTGCTTGAGAAATTTTAGGTCTTGCTCGCTTTCTGGTAGGATTTTGTCATTTAGCCTTACTATTTTGAAGTTGCAAGCGCTATGAAAATTTCTCTCGCAACTCATTTGTTGCAAATTTCTTCATCACCAAGTAGCCACGCATAGGCAGCATAACTTTGTGCAATCAAGCAAAATATCTACAGGATGCTCCACGGCAAAAGCTTTCAATTTTACTGCTCAAACCTCGCCACTCCACCATTTGCCGCCATATCGGCTCTTTTGACAAAATTTATACTAAAAGCTCTAAAAAAAGTGGTATGCTCGCTACCCTAGTGAAATTTAACCAAGCTTCAAATTCACATCTGCCACGCCAGCGAAAATTTGCCAAAATGAACACCGCATAAAATGCTTCAAACTAGCGTAAATTTGCTAGCTTGCTAGTAAAATTTGCCGTGCAAAAGTCAAACTCTCTTTTAGCTAAAAATCCAGCAAGCCTTATATTGATTTACGCCCAAATTTAGCTTGGACGTAAATTTACAGAGCCAAATTGGCCTACACATATCCTTGATCTATCATCGCATCAGCCACTTTTCTAAAGCCAGCGATATTTGAGCCAAGCACCAAGTTGCCCTCATCTCCAAACTCTTTACTTGTTTCGTAGCTTAGTTCAAAGATGTGGTTCATGATGCCATGAAGTTTGCGATCGACCTCTTCAAAGCTCCACGAAGTCATGCCGGCATTTTGCATCATCTCAAGTCCGCTCGTGCCCACGCCGCCAGCGTTTGCTGCTTTTGCTGGAGCAAAGTGAAAGTCTTTTTGCGCAAGCATGAAATTTATCGCATCAAGCGTGCTTGGCATGTTCGCGCCCTCAGCCACGAAGCGGCAGCCATTTGCGTAAAGCACTTTTATGTCAGCTAGGTGAAGCTCGTTTTGTGTCGCGCATGGGAAGGCTCCGTCACATGGCACGTCCCAGACGCCGTTTCTACCCTCTTTATACTCGCTCACGCTTACATATTTTGCGTTTGGTCTAAATTTGGTGTATTCGCTAAGGCGAGCGCGCTTCACTTCTTTTAGCTCTTTAAGCACCGCTAGATCGATGCCCTCAGCGTCATAGACGTATCCGTTTGAGTCAGAGACGGTGATAGGCAGTGCGCCTGCTTGATAGAGCTTTTCGACTGTGTATATGGCGACGTTTCCGCTACCGCTGACGCTGCATTTTTTGCCCTCAAGCGATAGACCAGCTTTTTTTAGCATGTTTTGTGTGAAATAGACTAGTCCGTATCCAGTGGCCTCTGTGCGCGCTAGACTGCCGCCCCAGTTTAGCCCCTTGCCAGTTAGGATGCCATCAAATCTGCCAGTTAGCTTTTTATACTGACCAAACATATAGCCGATCTCTCTAGCGCCCACGCCGATGTCGCCTGCTGGCACATCCACGGTGTTGCCGATGTGGCGATATAGCTCGCTCATAAATGCTTGGCAAAAGCGCATTATCTCGCCTTCGCTCTTGCCTTTTGGATCAAAGGTGCTGCCGCCTTTTGCGCCGCCGATATTTACGCCAGTGAGCGAGTTTTTAAAAATTTGCTCAAATCCAAGAAATTTTAGCACGCCAAGATCGACGCTTGGGTGGAGCCTTAGACCGCCCTTGTATGGGCCAACAGCTGAGTTAAACTGCACGCGGTAGCCGTTATTTACCTTTGGTCTGCCATCGTCGCCTGTGTATGTCACGCGAAAGATCACCGTGCGCTCAGGGATGACGATGCGCTCTAGGATCGCGTGTTTTTGGTACTTGCTCTCTCTTTTGATAAGCGGCTCTAGGCTGTTTAGAACCTCAGTCGCAGCTTGGACAAAGACGCCTTGACCTGGGTTGGTCTTCTTTATCCACTCCATCGTTTGTTCGATGTACTCGCTCATTTTTGCTCCTTTTTCCTTTTTTTGTAGTTAAATATTAACTCGGCTAGAAAAAATTTTTATTTAAAGATATTTTAATATTTTTATTTTAGGCAATGAGTGTTACATATCGAAACTAAATTTATAAAAAGTGGTTTTTGCTTTGGTTGCTAGGATAAATTTATAAAATTTACTAAATTTGCGTCATCTCTTGCCAAAAATCAAGTGCTGTGTCGTCTGCTTGGACAAAATTTAGGATTTGCTGGGCTGATGGCATAGTTTCATCATTTAGCCTTGCTATATAGGTGCTAGCAATCGCTATGAAAAATTTTTCAAAGTCGCTCGCAACGCGCCTGCTGCAAAGCTCCTCATCTTCAAGTAGCCACGCATAGACCGCACCACTCGTGCAATCAAGCAAAAATATCCACGGATCACCCACGGCAAAAACTATCAAATTTGCTGGGCGAGCTTCACCCTGCCACCATTTGCCTCCAAACTCATCTACGCTGTTTAGGCGCACTAGCTCGCTCGTGTAGTCGCCTCTGGAGCCAAAACTGACATTGCAAATTTCAAAATTGCCAAGCTCAAATTTACTTAAAAGCTTTGTAAATTTGGCTGGGAAATTTACGCCAAGGCTCTTTTGTGCTTGCATAAATGCCGAAGCGTCCTTTTGTGGCAAAAGCCTCATGCCAGTCATGCCTTCTTGCTCTAGTGGCAAGAAAATTTGATCTAGTTTTCTAGCGATCTCGTCTAATTTTAAAAACATATCGCTCCTTAAATTTGCTAAATTTGGCAAATTTTATCAAATTTAGCCCAGTGTGCTTTTAAATTTGGGTTATAATCGCCATAAATTTAAGGAGATAGCGTGGTTAGATCATATCCTCTTGATATGCCTGGCGTGGAGTTTCGCGGACACGGCGTGACTGGCATTTACGAGATGAATGGGCGCATTGCATTTGTGCATTTTGCTTTTGGGGTGCCTAGCGAGCTAGAGACAGCTCAAAAACTAACGCCAAACTACGTGCTACTAGATACATTTTCGCGCGACTTTAGTGAGCATAAAAGATCAGTGCTAACCTACAAACAAAGCGAAATTTTTATAGCTAGCAATGCGCGTTGCTACCCAGAAAATGGCTACTTCATGCTAAATACTAGATACTACAAGGGCTACATAAACTCCCCAGCAAAGCTCATAAAGATATATGACGGGCAGATGAGCGAGCTCGGCGTTGCTAAGGAGCCCATAAAAGAGATATATAACGACGCTAAAACGTATGAATTTGATGGCTTTTGCGTGCGAATGAGCTCGCCATTTATGATGGAGTGCAAAGAAATTTTGGGCGGCGCAGAGCTCAAAATCGAAGCAAAAGATGAAAATTTAAACGCTAATTTGCCGCCCAAAGAGCAGGGCGCAAGGATAGGCAAAACCATCTGGCGGCTAAAGCTTGGCGCATATCTCTACACGCCAGTTTGCCTGAATGATGGGATGCTTTACTTTGGCACCGCTGGCAAGGGCGGAGATCTATACGCCGTGGATGCAAAAAGTGGCGAGGTGATGTTTAAGTTTAAAACCAGCGGCACGGAGCATTTTGTTTGGGCCGAGGGTCAAATTTTACTTGCAAACCGCAAAAATAAGCCAGTTTTGATAAGTGCTAAAGATGGCTTGCTTTTAAAAGAGATAGAGTTTGAGAAATTTAGCCTTAGCGCAGATCAGATCATGCTAGTAAGTGGTGGCAGGCTCTATGCTGTGGCAAATGACGGAGCTAAAATTTACGCAGTTTGCGCGGAAATTTAGCCTTGGCGAAATTTATCGCCAAAGCCGCAATAAGATAAATTTATCTCTTCTTTTTATATCTTTTTATCGCCTCTACTATGACCTCTTCTAGGTCGTCATTTGGCTCTTTGTTCATATCATCGTAGGTATTTTCAAGGATGGTTTTTAAGTTTTTCTCAACGTAGCTAGTATCGAAAAATCCCCTTCTAAATTCCTTACTCTTGCTGATCGTTAGCAAAAATGGGATGATAGTTCGCACGCCCTCGATGGTAAATTCTTCAAGTGCTCTTTCAAGCTTATTTACTGCAAGATCATAATCAGTCGCCTTGACGATCAGTTTTGCGATAAGTGAGTCGTAAAATGGCGGTATGGTGTAGTCTTTATATACGTGGCTATCGACGCGCACAGATGGGCCAAGAGCTGGGTAGTAGCCCTCGATCGTGCCTGGTGCTGGGATGAAATTTTCCCAGACATTCTCAGCCGTGATCCTTGCTTCTATCGCGTAGCCTCGTGGTTTGATGTCGCTTTGCTCTATCTCTAAAATTTCACCTGCTGCTATCCTTATCTGCCTAACGACAAGATCGTGGCCTGTGATCTCTTCGGTGATGCCGTGCTCCACTTGGATACGGGTGTTCATCTCCATGAAGTAAAAGTTGTTGTAGTCATCTAGCAAAAACTCGATCGTTCCGACGTTTGAGTAGCCCACAGCCTTTGCAGCAGCCACTGCGGTCACACCCATGATCTTTCTTAAATTTTCGCTAATCGATGGGCAAGGTGCGATCTCGATGATCTTTTGGTGGCGCCTTTGGATAGAGCAGTCACGCTCGCAAAGGTGGATGATGTTGCCGTAGTTATCGCCTAAAATTTGAAACTCGATGTGGCGAGGATTGACGACAAGCTTCTCCATAAAAACTTCGTCGTTGTTAAAGTATGCTTTTGCCTCTCTGGTGCATGACTCAAAGGCATCTTGCATATCTTCTTCTTGCCAGACCTCCCTGATACCACGGCCACCACCGCCACCGCTTGCTTTTAAGATGACTGGATAGCCGATGCGCCTAGCGTGCTCTTTTATGGCGTCCATGCTCTCATCATTTAGCTTTTCAGTGCCTGGCACTATTGGTATGCCGTTTTTCTTCATCAGATATCTAGCGATGTTTTTATCGCCCATTTTCTTGATGACTTCAGCCTTTGGACCTATGAAGATAAGCCCAGCGTCCTCAACCGCCTTTGCAAATTCGTAGTTTTCGCTTAGAAAGCCGTATCCTGGGTGTATCGCGTCAGCCCCGCACTCTTTTGCAAGCTTTACGATAGCTTTGGCGTCAAGATAGCCTTTGATCGGATCTTCGCCCACTTGATAGGCCTCATCAGCGATCCTTACATGCAAGCACTCGCTGTCTGGCGCTGTGTAAATTCCTACGCTTTGGATGTGTAAATCCCTACAAGCTCTGACTATCCTAACTGCGATCTCACCACGATTTGCGATAAGAATTTTATGTATCATAGGCTATCCTTTTTGAGTTTTTCTTATCATATAACTATTCGTTTTATTTTTAGATAAATTTGTTAAGTCTGGTTTTAAAATTTGAGTGCAAAGGCTAAATTTACACTCAAATTTCTTTATTTGCTGATGATTTGTGGGAAAGGTGTGGCTAGGGCTTTTTTACTAAAGTCTTGCGACTCGATCGTGAAATTTGTAGCAAATCTTTGAATGCCCTCTTTTTTATAAGCACGCCTTTGGATGGTAAAAAGGACTAAATTTCCGCCTTGTTTAGTGTAGCGATATATCGAGTGCTCGGCTGTTGGCACGCCATTTAGGTTTGAAAATATCGTTATATCAAGATAAATTTCATTTGCGAGCGAGCCCTTTTTATAAGCCACTTTTAGCCCTTTTGCTTTTAGTTCTTTTAGATCATTTATCTTTTGCTCGACTGCTTGCTCTGGCGTAGCGTCAAATTTAAGGGTATTTAGCGAGAGCATGTAGCTAAAACTATCTAGCTTTTCGCCAGGTAGCAAATACTCCTGCGTGAACAAATTTGGCACAGGCTTGGCTGAGCCTGCTAGCGAGTAGAGTCTGTTGTCAAATTTTATCTGCATCGGCTCAAAATACTGAGTAGCTGCGAGCAAGAGCGCTGGCAAAGCGATAAATGCTAAAAATTTCTTCATCAAATTCCTTTAAAATGGATTTACTATCATTACCCAGATGATGATGAGCATCGCGATAGTTGGCACTTCGTTGTAAGCTCTAAAGAAGATGCCACTTTTGTTACAGCGTTTCTCTTTGAGCTGCTTCATGTAGCGTCCAAGGTCTAGGTGATAGATAGCCATCAAGATGACAACTAAAATTTTGACATGGATGTGACCAGTTTTTATAAGATCAGGCATCGCGATAAGTATCAAAATACCAGTGACAAATGAGCCGATGAGTGCGACCCAGCCGATGTAGTGATACATCTTGTACTCCATCACCTCAACCACTTTTACAAAGTCAGGCTTGTCCATATTTTCTACGTGATAAACATAGAGCCTTGGCTGATAAAACAGCACTGCCATCCACGAGATGAAAAACAAATAGTGGAGGTATTTTAAGTAAAGATAATATTCTGCCATAACGTCTCCTTATCTAAAAAGTATCTCTTTTCTAGCTTCAAATTCAGCCTTGCTGATCGCACCGCTCTCAAAAAGCTCGTAAAGCCTTTTTAAGTCATCTTCTTTATCTTTTAGTTTTAGTCTCTCTTTTAGCTCGACTTTTTGTAAATTTTTCTCGACATAAGCGCCAACTAAAAATGCATCTATAAGCCACCAAATGCCCCAGATAGCTAAGAATGGTATGCCTATAATGAAATAAAACGTAGAGTAGCCAACGAAAAATAGTCCCATCATCAAAAAGCCAGTGATAAATTTACCAAGGTAAATTCTATGCGCCCCAAGCCAGCCAGTAAGTAGCCAAAGCGCGTATGCGACGTAGATATTATTTCCCACTCTCTCTCCTTTTTCTAAAACTTTGCCAAAGTATCATCACGACGCAAAGATCGATCATCACATCAGCGAAGTTAAAGACCGCAAAGTTAAACCACTTGTGCCAAAAGACATAATCCACGACGCCGCCATGAATAAATCTATCTGTGATATTTGAGCTGCCAGCTCCTAGCAAAGCCCCAAGCCAAATGGCATGTGAGCAAAGCAGTTTTTTTTCAACGACCAAATAGACAAAAACGCCTAAAATGAGGGCTATCTGGATAAATTTAAGCCACTCATCTAAAAAGGCAAACATCGAAAATGCAACACCCTTATTATATGTAAGAACTAGCGAGAAAAACTCGCCCTCCCACGAAAAACCATCTATAAATATCATCTTTATCGCTTGATCAACGATAAAAATGAGAAAAAACGCGATGAAAAATTTAACTAAGCTTTTACGCATTTAGGGCTTTTACAAAAAATTTCTCAACTTCATCCATGCGTTTTTCAACTAAAGTTTGATTTTTACCCTCAAGCAAAAGTCTGATCAAATTTTCAGTGCCAGAGTATCTAAAGAGCGATCTTATGCCCTCTTTTGCGAGGCTAGCCTCAAGCTCTTTTAGCCCCTCTATCTTATCAAGCGGCTTTTTCTCTGTGATCTTTAAATTTAGTAAAATTTGTGGATACGGCTTTAGCTCGCCAAAAATTTCACTAGCTTTTTTGCCTTTTTTAAGCATCATAGCAACTACTTGCATCGAAGTAACAAGACCGTCGCCAGTCTTAGCGTAGTCGTTAAAAATGACGTGACCGCTTTGCTCGCCGCCAAAATTTATGCCATTTTCTTTCATCATCTCAAGCACGTATTTATCGCCTACGTTTGAGCGAAGTAGCTTGATCTTGTGAGCTTTTAGATAGTCATCAAGTGCGGCGTTACTCATCACCGTAGCCACGATAGCTCCACCTTTTAGCGCCTTTTGCTCGTGTAAAAATGCAGCTAGTGAGCCAAGTATCGCGTCGCCATGCACAACTTCGCCGTTTTCATCGACAACGACAAGCCTATCAGCATCGCCGTCAAATGCGAAGCCGATGTCAGCACGAAGCCTTTTTACCTCGCTTGCTAGATCTTCTGGGTGAAGCGCGCCGCAGTTTTGGTTGATATTGCTACCATTTGGCTCATTGTTTATGACGATGACATCAGCTCCAAGCTCGCTAAATACAGTTGGTGCGACCTTATAAGCAGCTCCGTTTGCCACGTCTAAAACTACTCGTAAATTCTTTAAATTTAGCTCTTTTGGGAATGAATTTTTGATCTGCACGATATATCTGCCGATAACATCATCTATCCTCTTGTTTGCACCGATCTCTGTCATCGTTTTTTGGGCGTTTGCGATGAGCTCATCGTCGTAGAAGATTTTTTCTATCTCGGCCTCTATCGTCTCATCAAGCTTGTTGCCAAAGCTGTCAAAAAATTTGATGCCGTTATCGTAGTATGGGTTGTGTGAGGCGCTTATCATTATGCCAGCATCACAGCGCATATTTTCTGTTAAAAATGCGATCGCAGGTGTTGGCATAGGGCCTATTTGAAGGACGTTGTAACCAACCGCAGTTAGTCCTGCAACGATGGCAGTTTCGATCATATAGCCACTTTTTCTAGTATCTTTTCCAACCAAAATCACATTTGTCGCTGAGGTCTTTCTAAAGTAAATTCCAGCAGCCATTGCAAGGCGCATAGATGTTTGAGCTGAAAGCTTTTCGCCAGCCTTACCACGAACTCCGTCTGTTCCAAAAAGTTTCATCAATTTATCCTTTTTATTATAAAATGGTGCTATTTTATCAGAAATTATCAAATTTAAAATCTAAAATTTTATTTGTTTTAAAGCTGACTTAAATTCAGTTACAATTAAATATATTTTTCATATAATCACGGACTAAAATTATCAAAAAAGGTATATTATGGCAAACCATAAATCTGCTGAAAAAAGAGCTAGACAAACTATAAAAAGAACAGAAAGAAACAGATTTTACCGCACTAGACTTAAAAACATCACAAAAGCAGTGCGTGTAGCTGTAGAAGCTAAAGATCTAAATGCTGCAAATGAAGCTTTAAAAGTTGCTAACAAAAGCATCCACAGCTTCGTAAGTAGAGGCTTTTTGAAGAAACAAACTGCTGCTCGTCGCGTTAGTCGCCTTGCTCAATTAGTAAATACTCTAAAAGCTGCTTAATCTATTAAATTTTAATGTTTGCTGATAAACTTCATCCATTTTTGGATCGCTATGATGAAATTTCTACGCTTCTGAGCGATCCAAATATAGCAAACGATATCGAAAAGATGACAAAGCTCTCAAAAGAGCAATCATCTATCGAACCAGTCGCAACTGCTGCAAAAAAATATCTACAAATTCTAAACGACATCGAAGAGAATAAAGCCCTACTTGAGGACTCTGAGCTTGGCGAACTTGCAAAAGATGAGCTTAAAAATTTAGAAATTTCAAGAGAGAAGCTTGAAGAAGAGATCAAAATTTTACTTCTTCCAAAAGATCCAAACGATGATAAAAATATATTTTTAGAAATTCGCGCAGGCACTGGCGGTGACGAGGCTGCACTATTTGTTGGGGATCTTTTTAACGCTTACATCAGATATGCAGAGCTTCGTGGATATAAATTTGAGATCGTTAGCCAAAGCGAGGGCAACACTGGCGGTTTTAAAGAGATCATCGTGCTTATAAAAGGCAAAGGTGCTTACTCTAGGCTAAAATTTGAAGGCGGCACACATAGGGTTCAGCGCGTGCCAGAGACTGAGAGTCAGGGCAGGGTGCATACTTCGGCTGTGACTGTGGCTATCATGCCAGAGGTCGAAGATAGCGAGATCGAGATCAATCCAAATGATATAAGAGTTGATGTTATGAGAAGCTCGGGCCACGGCGGTCAGTCAGTAAATACAACTGATAGTGCTGTTAGGATCACGCACATACCAACAGGACTTGTTGTCACAAACCAAGATGGCAAGAGTCAGCATAAAAACAAAGAAGCTGCGATGAAGGTGCTAAAGGCTAGACTTTACGAGATGCAAGAGCAAGAGAGACTTGCTAAAGAGACTAGTGAGCGCAAGAGTCAAGTCGGCACTGGAGACCGCTCAGGCAGGATAAGAACTTACAACTACCCGCAAAACCGCATAAGCGATCACCGCATAAATTTAACACTTTACCGCCTTGATGCGATCATGGCTGCAGGATTATTTGACGAGATCATCGAGCCACTTATCACTCACTATCAAGCAGAAGCTATGCTTGAAGCTGGCATTTAAGCGCAAAATTTATAAATTCTTACTAAATCACTAAAAATCAAAAATCTACAAACTAAGATCTAAAGTCATCTGATCTTGAAACGATCTTAGTTTGTCTGTTTTATAATAAAAAATAATATTTATTTATATATTTTTCAAAAATAATTTAAATTAAATTTTTAGATTTTAGTTCATTTAGTACGATATTTTGGGCTTTGGTAAATTATAAATCTTTACTTATGATATTAAAAAATTTTATTAATTGATCATAAGTTCGCATTAATAATAATACTCTATAATACCCAAACATTAAATCAAAATAAGGAGAAAATATGTCACTAAGTGCAAGAAATCAACTAAATGTTGAGATATCAGAAGTAAGAACAGGTGCGGTAAATTCGTTAATAGCTGGCAAACTAGCGGGTGGTGAAGTGCTAAAAGCAACTATTACAGTTGATAGCGAGAAAGCTCTTGATCTTAAAGTTGGTAAAAAAGCTATATTCTTATTCAAAGCTTCAAGCGTTATCGTTTCAAAAGACGACAGCATCAAGCTTAGCGCAACAAATCAAATCAAAGGCGTTGTTAGCGAGATAAAAGACGGCGCTGTAAATGCTGAGGTTATCATCGACGCAAACGGCAGCAAAATTTCAGCTATCATCACAAGAGAGTCAGTTCATAACTTAGCTTTAAAAGCAGGCGACAAAGTAACTGCTATCATTAAAGCAACTCAAATCATAGTTGGCGTTAAATAATTTTTCGGGGCAAATTTGCTCCGATCCTCTCCTTTTAAACTAATTTCTAAACTTAAGCTAATATCCAAAACCAAATCCTAAAATTTCTCATAAATTTTTCAAAATACAAAATTTAATTAATACTTATTTTTTGTAAATTTAAAAATAAAATCTCCAAATTTTATACTAAATTTACTTTAATTGCCTATATAGCGTAAATATAAAGTCAAATTTGAATAAAAATAGTGTCAATAAATATTACCAAACTACGCTCTAATCGCACTTAGCTTTAATAAAGTTTAATTTAAAAAACTAATTAGACTATTTTAATAAAAAAGTCGTATAATCTAGTTAGTGAATATCTTACTTCAAAGGAGAGAGCATGAAAAATTCAGGTTTATCTAGAAGAGATTTTGTGAAATTTAGCGCTATCGGAGCCACGGCACTTGGCATGGGCGCTACAAATTTAATGGCCAGCCCAATGAACGAAAAAGATGTCAAATGGGACGAGGAGTATGACGTAGTCATCATCGGCTCAGGCTTTGCGGCTCTTGCAGCTGGTGTGACATCAGCCAAAAAAGGCAACAAAGTTGTCTTGATCGAAAAGATGGGTCGCACAGGTGGCAACTCTGTCATCAACGGCGGAATTTTTGCCGTTCCAAATAGCGACATGCAAAAGAAAGCTGGCATCAAAGATAGCACAGAGCTATTTATCAAAGACTGCTTGAAAGCAGGACGCGGCATCAACCACGTTGATCTTTTGGCAAAGATCGGCGAGAGAGCGCAAGATGCCTACAAGCTCACACTTGATTGTGGTGCAAAATATATCGATCAGATCACTCACGCAGGTGGTCACTCAGTGCCAAGAAGTCTTCAAACAGAGGTCGGCAGCGGCGCTGGCATCGTGCTCCCTATGACTGCGACATTTGAAAAATTAGAAGGCGCGTCGATCAAAAAAAGGACAAAATTTGATGATTTCGTCTTTGACGACAAGGGCGCAGTTGTGGGCGTCATCGTCAGAGAAAACTATAAATTTGATGGTAGTTTGATGAGTGACGACGTCGAAAACAAAGGCGGCGATACAAAATATATAAAAGCCAAAAAAGGCGTTGTGCTAGCAGCTGGTGGCTTTTGTAGAGATAAAATTTTTAGACGCCTTCAAGATCCAAGGATCACACCTGAGACAGACTCAACAAACCAACCAGGCTCAACAGCGGGCGCACTTTTAGCGGCATTTAGAGCGGGTGCTTATCCAGTTCAGCCAAGCTGGATACAATACGGCCCTTGGGGATGTGCCGATGAGACAGGCTTTGGCGTGGGATCGATGTTTAACGTAAATGGAGCTTTTCCATTTGGAATTTCAGTCAATCCAAGAACTGGCAAACGCTACATGAATGAGCTAGCTGACCGCAGGACAAGAACTGAAGCGATGTTTAAAGTCATCCATGAAAAAGGTGAAGACGATAAAAACTTCCCTATCAACTTCTGCGACTCAAGAGCCCTTCCTCACATGCTCCCAGCTCACTATGAAAAGGCTATCGCAGCTGGAATTTGCAAGAAATTTGACACACTTGATGCCTTGGCAGCTGAGTATAAGATCCCAGTTGATGAGCTCAAAAAAACAGTCGCAAGATACAACGAATTTGTCAAAAAGGGCGTTGATGAGGACTTTGGCAAGCCAGTTGTTGCGACTACAACAAAGGGCATTGATATCTCAGTTCCGCCGTTTTACGCAGAGCGTGGCACGCCAAAAGTTCACCACACAATGGGCGGCCTAAATATCAACACAAAAGCCCAAGTCATGAACTCTCAAACAGCTATGCCTATACCAAATTTATATGCAGCTGGCGAGATCACTGGTGGCGTTCACGGAGCCAGCCGTCTAGGATCAGTGGCTATTACTGATTGCTTGACATTTGGCATGATCGCTGCTGAGACTATCGGCTAAAAAAGGTGGCAGGCACTTGCTTGCCACTATAAATTTTTAAACCTATAAACCCCGTTTTTTACTCGCTCAAAAATTTTCTTCTCTTCAAGTAGCTTAAACGTGCTTATCACGGTTGGTTTGCTCACATTTAGCTTCTCGCAAATGTCTGAAATTTTAAGCATAACAAAGCCATTTTCATCGCTTAGCTCGCAAAGTAAATTTATGATCTCTACCTTTTTCTCGCCAAGAAGCGCTTTGTAAATTTCTTTTTCTAGCCCCAAATTTTATATCCTATCGCCACGCACCAAAGCGCGCCACATAAGAAATTTGCGATCATCACAGCCGCACTTCCAGCGTCTTTTGCCGCCTTTGCTAGGGCGTGATAGTCTGGGCTTGCAAGATCAGTCACTCGCTCTAGGCCCGAGTTTAAGCACTCGCAAACTAGCACAAATGCCATGCTAAAGATCAAAAATAGATTAAAAATAAGGTCAAATTTCCAAAAAAATAGCGAGATCGCAGCTATCAAAAATATGCAAATTTCTATGCGAAAGCTCTTTTCATTTTTAAAAATTTCAGCCAAACCCTCTCTTGCGTAGCCAAAATTTTTAAAAAATTTATACTCTGGCTGGTTTCTCATAACTTTCCTTTTTGCGATTTTTGGCATAATTATAATTAAAAAAAGGATGAAATTTGAAACTTATTAGTTGGAATGTAAATGGGCTGCGCGCAGTCGTGGCAAAAGATGGCTTTGGCTGGCTTGATGAGGTTAGGCCTGATTTTTTGGGACTTCAAGAGATCAAGGTCAAAGAAGATGACGTGCCAAAAGAAATTTACAACCTTGGTTTTAAAGATATAAGTGTCAACTCAGGCGCAAGGGCTGGCTACTCTGGCGTGATGAGCCTTGCTAAATTTGACGTGCAAACGCAAAAAGCGGCCTTTTTTGACGACACGGAGGGGCGAGTTTTGGAGCATAGATTTGATGATATCGTGCTTTTTAACATCTACTTTCCAAACGGCCAAAAGGACGACGAGAGGCTGGCATTCAAAATGGACTTTTACGAGAAATTTCTAGCTTATTGCAAAGAGCTTGTAAAAAGCGGCAAAGAGGTGATATTTTGCGGTGATG
Organism: Campylobacter concisus; assembly: GCF_003048875.2. Classification (NCBI taxonomy): domain Bacteria; kingdom Pseudomonadati; phylum Campylobacterota; class Epsilonproteobacteria; order Campylobacterales; family Campylobacteraceae; genus Campylobacter; species Campylobacter concisus. Next base: position 45,888 of record NZ_CP049264.1, read on the forward strand.
TAAATACCGCTCACCGCGAGATCGACCTGAAAAATCCAAAGGCAAATGCCAAAACTTCTGGCTTTTTGCCTATCGAGCGCGCGTGGATAGATGAGGTGCTAAAAAGTGGCTTTATAGATACCTTTAGAGCTGCAAATGGCGATGTGGCGGACGCTTACTCGTGGTGGAGCTACCGCTTTAACGCAAGGGCGAAAAACGTAGGCTGGAGGATTGATTATTTCTTCATTTCACAAGGGCTAAAAGATAGGCTAAAAGACGCCTTTATCCTGCCAGAGATCGTTGGTAGCGACCACTGCCCAGTTGGCATAGAGATAGAAATTTAGATCACGCCCTCTTCTAGCAGGTGGGTGATCAAAATTTTAAAGCCTAGAAATATAAGTATCGCGCCACCTAAAAATAGCGCCTTTTTCTCTAAAATTTCACCCATAAATTTACCGATGTAAAAGGCGGCTAGGCTTAACACAAAGCAGACTACGCCGATGATGAGCGCGCTTTTAAATATACTAACCGCTTCAAAGCTAAGCGTGACGCCAACGGCAAGCGCGTCGATGCTCGTGGCAAATGCACCTATAAAAATGGTCTTAGTATCCATACTTAATGACTCGCCAGCCTCGCTGCTACAGGCCTCTTTTAGCATTTTAAAGCCAAGAAAACAAAGTATAAAAAATGCGATGAAGTGATCAATGGAGCTTATAAATTTAGCAAAGCTAATGCCAAGAAAATAGCCAAGAAGCGGCATGAGAAACTGAAAAAAGCCAAGCATAAAAGCGATAAATAAAATTTTGCCAAGAGCAAGGCTTTTATACCTTGCGCCGTTTGCCATATTTAGAGCCGCGCTATCCATGCTAAGAGCGAAGCTAAGAAGTAAAAGCTGCATAAATTCCCCTCAAAAAGGGTGAATTTTAGTGCAAAAAGATTAAATTTATTTTAAGCGTTTAGATATTTTTTGTATGATTTTGCTTTAAATTTAAAAAAGGAGAGAAAATGAAAAGATCTCTTGTTATTCTTTGTGGCGCGCTTGCTTTAAATTTGCAAGCTGCAAGCATGGATGATATGATAAATAAAGGCGTGAAAATCGCCACTCACGCATCAAGTGGCGACTATAAAAGCTTAGTTAGCGAGGCACTAAATGCAGCTGTGAGCGAGCTTTCAAAAGAGGGCTTTATAAACAACGCCACAGCTAAAATCCCACTCCCAAAAAGCCTTGAAATGGCGTCAAATTTAGCCAAAAAAGTGGGCGGAGAGAAGTGGGCGCAGGACCTTAGCAAGTCGATAAATAACGCTGCGACCACAGCTGTGCCAAAGGCTGCTGAAATTTTTAGTGAGAGCATAAAAAATATGAGCGAGGCTGATGTTAAAAAGCTCTTTAATGGCGGCAGCGATAGCGTTACGAAGTATTTGCAGCAAAGCTCCAGCCAAAAGCTAAAGGCGGCATTTACGCCGATAATTGAAAAAATGATGAGTGATAATAGCTTTGCAACAGCCTATAATGGGCTAAATTCTTTCATCGGCGGCTCAGCTAAAAACAACGAAACGATAAAATCAGTCAAAAGCCTAGCTAAAAATTTAGGCGCAAGCGAATATGTGCCAGATGAGAGCGAGGATCTAAACGCATATATCACGAGAAAGACGCTAGATGGGCTATTTAACGTGATGAGCGAGAAGGAAAAGGGGCTAAGAAGCGGCTTTAGCCTAGATAGCGGTAAAAAGGTGCTTGACTCGATCTTTAAATGAGAAATTTAAGCGCTCAAAACAGAGCTGATATCGCTCTTATCGTAGTTGCCGTCGTTTGGGGCGCTACGTTTTTACCCATGGCAAACGCGCTAAAGACAAATGGCGTCTTTGTCATGCTATTTTGCCGCTTTTTTCTCTCGGCTATCTTTATAGGCTTTGTCGCGCTTAAATTTACTAAGAAATTTGACAAAAAGAGCGTCACCCACGGCATTATCCTTGGAGCAGTGCTATTTTTGTCATTTGCCATGCAAACTTACGCTCTAAAGCTTACTTTTAGCTCGAGCGTCGCTTTTATCACGGGGCTTGAGTGCGTGATAGTGCCTTTTATGGCGGCTATCTTTTTTAAAAATAAGATAAGTATTTTTGCCATTTTAGGCGCTATGATCGCTATTTTTGGGCTTTGGCTCTTAAGTGGCGCCACGCTAGCACTTGGGAGCGGCGAGGCATTAGCGCTTATTTGCGCGATATTTTACGCACTTTATACTACGCTAAATGGCCACTTTGTAAGAAAGAGCGAGCTTTATTTGCTTGTCTTTGTGGTCTTTCTCACCGTCTCTTTGCTCTCGTTTGTCTTTGCGTTTTTTGAAGGTAGCGTTGTGCCAAAATTTGATAGGGAATTTTTCATAGCGATATTTATCACGACGGTGATTGGCACCATATTTTGCTACTTTGTGCAAACGATCGCTCAAAGATATACGACCGCTAGCAAGGCGGCCTTGTTTTTCTGCTTAGAGCCTGTCTCTGCTGGGCTAATAGGCTACTTTTTTGCTGGCGAGATACTTAGCATCTGGCAAATTTTTGGAGCCATGCTCATCATCTTTGGCGTCATTTTTAGCGAATTTGGCAAGCAAATTTGCTCTAAATTTAAGCTCTAAAAGACAAAAAGCTTCATTTGTGAGTCTATTTTCTCATCTATAAACTCGCCCTCAAATCTCTCTTTTAACATCGCTAAAACCGTCTTTTCATCGTAGTTTTTAGCTCCGTTTATCTCAAGGTGCCAGCAGATATTTTCAGCTGCTTCTTGCACGCTTCGTCTAGCGATCCTAGTTTCGTTTAAAATTTGACTCTTATAAGCGATGCCTTGCTCATTTAGCCACGCTTCGAGCCTATCTACGACATTTTTTTGAGAGAGCACGCGGCCAAATTTTTCAAAAAATGGCTCAAGCAGATCAGAGCTTCTAGGCTTGTCCCAGCCAAGATAGAGCTTTTGTTTGGCACAGTTTTGAAATTTCAAAAAGTCTTCATCGCTCGCAATGGCTGGACTCATCGTGCAAATGGCGATATCAAAGTGCCTAAGGGGCTTAAATTCTCTCCACGAGCAAACCTCGCTGGTTAAATTTGTCACGCCAAATCTCTTTGCGTCCTCGTTTAAAATTTCTATCATCTTTTCTGAGCTATCGATGCCAGTTATATGTTTAGCCGTTTTTGATAAAAATATGCTCCAAACGCCCGTGCCACAGCCGATATCAAGGATATCTTTGCCGCTAAAATCAACTCCCCAAGCCAAGGCTTTACCAAAAATTTGCTGCTGGATAGCGCTGATCTTGCCGTCAAATCTTTGGTAGTTTGACGCCTTTTTATCCCATAAATTTTGCATTTTAGCTCCTTATTTTTGGTTATAATTTTAGCAAAAAAGGTCAAAAATGAGAGATTTTATATATCACGTCACCATCCCACCACAAGCCATCGACATGCACGGTCACATGAATAATGTCTATTATTTCACGCTTATGCAAGAGGCCGCATTTGCCCACTCTGCCGCTGTTGGCGACACGGTCGAGGCGCAGTATAAAAGGGGTGAAATTTGGCTCATCAGAAAAAATGAAGCAAAATATATAAAAAGCGCAAAGCTGATGGACAAGATAGAAATTCACACCTACACGCAAACTGAGGGCAAGGCGACATCTTGCAGATATTTTGAGTTTAAAAAGGATGGCGAGCTAATAGCAACTGGCAAGACAGAATTTGTCTATATCGATCTAAAGACAAACCGCCCAAAAGCTATCCCGGCTGAGATCATCGCGCTTTACTCGTGATCACATTCGTCGCAAACGCCCTTTATCACGGCACTTTTTATATTTTTAGCGACGCTTAGGTGGGGCATATCGATGTTTGTCACCTTGTGGCAGACGTCGCAGATGAAGTAGGCTTTGGCCTCATTTGCTAGCTCGTAGTAGCTCTTGTGGTTGTTTTCAGTTTTTATCACGAGATTTTCTTTTTCGAAAATTTCCATACTTCTATAAAAGGTCGTCTTGTTTGCGTCAAGACTCTCTAAAATTTCATCGTAGCTTAGCGGCGTTTTGGCGTTTTGTAAAATTTCAACAAGCTTTATGCGAAGCGTCGTGGCCTTGATATTGTGCTCTTCTAAGAAATTTCTCGCGTTCATCTTTGCCCTTTTGATTTTTCGTATATTAACGCTAAAAGATTTAAACTATATTTAAAAGAAAAGGCTAAATTTAGGCATTTGCTTTTTAAGTTGCAACCAAGTTGCATTTTGCTAAACTTCGCAATTATTTTTTAAAGGAGAGATAATGAGAAAAATTATCGTTTTTTTAGCTGTTTGTGCTTTGTCTCTTTTTGCAAAGCCGGTTGTGACTACTAGCATACTGCCAACGAAATTTTTTGTCGAGCAGATCGCTGGAGATACGCTAGATGTAAATGCGATGGTTGGCAAAGGCGCTGACCCACACACCTATGAGCCAAAGCCAAAGCAAATGAAGGAGCTTGAAAAGAGCGAGCTTTACTTTGCTATCGGCATCGAGTTTGAGGACGCGTGGCTTGATCGCTTCTCAAAAACGTTTAAAAATTTACGCATCGTAAAGACGCAAGAGGGCATCGAAAAGATCGCTATGAGCGAGGAGCATGAACATCATGAACACCACGAGCACAAGCACGAGGGTGAGCATAAGCATGAGCATCATGACCACGATGGTGAGCACCATCACCACCACCATGACGGCCTTGACCCACACATCTGGCTTGACCCTATCCTAGTAAAAACTCAAGCTGATAACATCGCAAAGGCGCTAATAGAGAAATTCCCGCAAAATGCAAAGCTTTATGAGGAGAATTTGGCTAAATTTAAAGCTAGCCTTGACGAGCTTGATGGCTTTATTAAAAACGAGCTAAAAGATGTCAAAACTCGTGAATTTATCGTATATCACCCATCTTGGGGCTACTTTGCAAAGCGCTATGATTTAGAGCAAATAGCTATCGAGATAGAGGGCAAAGAGCCAAAGCCAGCTGAGCTAAAAGAGCTTATAGAAGAGGCTAAAGAGCACGGCGTAAAGGTCATTTTCGTGGCTCCACAATTCCCAACAAAGGCTGCAAATTTGATCGCAAAAGAGACTGGCTCAAAGGTCGTCATGATAGACCAACTGCCTGAAAACTGGCTAGTCGAGATGAAAAAAACGGCTGAAATTTTTGCTAAAAGTCTATAAAAATGTTAGCACGCCTGATCGTCATTTGCCTACTAGCGATAAATGCCTTCGGGTGTGCTCTATGCTCGCTTTATAGCCCAACAGCTCACGTTAGCGCGAAATTTGTCGCACAAGAAAATAATATTAGCCAGATCGCTTTTACTTGGACCTTTTCGCAAAATTTCTCAGATCTTATGAAGCAAAATTTTGACCTCAATCAAGATGAAAAGATAGATGATAAAGAGCTTAGAAAGATCCGCTTAAATTTACTAGACTACCTCGTGCCAAGGCACTATCTAACGGAGATCGAGTATTATTACAAGGATGAAAACGCCACTAAAATAGAGCCAAATTTAAATAATTACAAGCTCTATTTTGACGAGGGCAGACTTAAATTTGACGTGAGTTTTAAGACAAATTTAGTGATCGCTGACGGACTTGTCGTGTCGGTTGATATGGAGGACAAAGAGGGCTATTTTAACTTCAAATTTACGCAAAATAACGCATTTTTGGTGGGTAAAAGCTTCTGGGCGATACCAAATTCAAACTCAAATTTGATATTTTTTACATTTTCAAGCAAAGAAGCAGCCAAAGCTCACAACCAAAAGCCAGCGCTTAAAGAGCTACTAAAAGAGCCAGTGGTAGGCGCGAGCGATGAGAATTTAAGCCAGATAGATAAGATCGACGAGGCTAAATTTGACATCGTCTCAAAAACTAGCCTAAGCTTGCTTGATAGGCTAAAGCAAATTTTAAGAAGCGTGGATTATAAAAGTCCGCTTGCCCTGCTATTTTTGGCACTTATATCATTTGGCTATGGCTTCTTGCACGCTGCTGGAGCAGGCCATGGCAAGGTGCTAACAAGCTCATATTTTGCCGCAACTGGAGGCAGCTACAAAAGGGCGTTTTTATTTGCCTTAAAGATCGGCTTTTTGCACGTCGTGGGCGCATTTGTCTTTGTCTTTGCTAGCTTTTTGCTGCTTCGTGAAGTAAGCAGCGACCTTACAAAGGACACCGCTAGCATAACGACTGCGTTTTCTGGCGTCGTGATCTTTTTTGTGGCGATTTTTATGCTTGTTAAAAAGATCAAATTTTACCTTTCAAACAAAAGTGAGACTAAATTTTATATTTTTAGATCAAATCTAAGCCAAAATTTGAGTAAAAATACAAAATTTAAAAGTGAATGTGGCTGTCAAATTTGCTCAACCAAAAAGCCAAAGAGCAAAGAGGAGTGGCTAGTAGCGGCTGCTGCGGCTCTTGTGCCCTGTCCTGGCACCATACTAGTTTTTGTGCTGGCAAATGAGATAGGCAGCTACTTTGCAGGCGTGATAAGTGGCCTGTTTATGGCGCTTGGCATGAGTGTGGTGATATTTGTAGCGGCAGTTTTTGGCTCAAAGATCAGCACGAACATTAAGCTAAAAAAGTTTAAAATCTATGCAGAATTTGCAGCCCTTGGCATCATGCTTTGGCTTGGACTTTTCATTTTTGTCACGACATTTACGCAAAAGAGTCTGTTTTGAAAGATATTATAAAAATTAGAAATTTAAACTTTAGCTACGATAAACAAGTCGTTTTAGAGGACATAAATTTAGACTATAGTAGCGATGAGTTTTTAGCGATAATTGGTCCAAATGGCGGGGGCAAAAGCACGCTTTTAAAGCTCATTTTGGGTCTGCTTAAGCCTCAAAGTGGCGAGATCAAGCTCTTTGGTAAAGAGCCAAGCGAGGTTAGTAAATTTATAGGCTACGTACCGCAAAATTTCCTCTCAAATCAAAGCTTTCCGATGATGGTTTTAGAAGTCGTTTTAATGGGGCTAATCGATAAAAAAATCTTTGGTTTTTACTCAAAAGATGAAAAAGCCCTAGCGCTAAGTGCCCTTGAGAAGGTCGGCATGAGGGAGTTTGCAAACGCAAGGATCGGCGAGCTAAGCGGCGGTCAAAGGCAGCGCGTCTATATCGCTAGAGCGCTTTGCGCAAATGCAAAAGTGCTCATCCTAGACGAGCCAACAGCAAGCATCGACACAAAGGGGCAGGCTGAAATTTATGAAATTTTAAAGGGCATAAATGCAAATGGCGTGGGCGTGGTTTTGGTAAGTCACGACCTAAATATCGTGCTAAACTACGCTACAAAGATCGCTTACGTGAGTAAAAATTTACACATTCACAAAACGCATGAAAACCTTGCAAAGAGGGAATTTATCGAGCATCTAGCTAGAACGCATAGCCATTTTTGTGATGTCGAGATCGCACTTGGCGAGTGCGGTTGTGAAAAAACAAAGAGCAATGTTTTTAAATTTTAAAGAGAGAAAATGAGTGAAATTTTAGAGTTAAATTTTATGCAAAATGCCTTTATTGCGGGCATTTTAGTAAGCATAATATGCGGCATGATAGGCTCGCTTGTGGTGATAAACAAGATGACTTTCATCGCTGGAGGCATCGCACACGGCGCGTATGGCGGCATAGGGCTTGCATTTTTTTTCTCGCTCGAGCCACTTTTTGGAGCGAGCATATTTTCACTATTTTTAGCGCTCATCATCGCCACTATCACGCTAAAAGACAAGACAAACATCGACTCCGTAATAGGCGCTATTTGGGCGATTGGCATGGCGATTGGCATTATCTTCATCGACCTCACGCCTGGCTATAACGCTGATCTTATGAGCTATCTTTTTGGCTCGATACTTGCAGTTAGCGGCACAGATATCATCTTTATGAGCGTTTTAGACCTCTTGTTTTTGGCTCTCATCGCGCTTTTTTACCGCCAGTTTGTGGCGATCAGCTTTGATGCGGAATTTGCAAAACTTCGCGGGGTAAATACGACATTTTTTCACTATCTGCTAGTTTGTATGATGGCGCTTTGCGTGGTGGCTACGATCCGCGTCGTGGGGCTAATACTTGTCATCGCGCTACTTACCATACCGCCATATATTGCTCAAATTTTTGCCAAAAGGCTGGGGCTAATGATGCTAATCTCAACCATTTTTTCTATCATCTTTTGCTTTATCGGCCTTGTGATCAGTTTTTATTTCAACCTCACAGGCGGAGCTAGCATCATCTTAGTCGCCTCACTTTGTTTTTTTGCGTTTAGTTTTAAATTTAAAAGCTTGAGGAGTTAAATTTAGCCCTTAAGAAGATTTTTCTGCTTTTTCTTTGAGCTTTAAAAGTAGTTTTACGTTTTTGTCTAAGTAAGCTTCATCTCTTTTTACGATATTTAAAAGCAGGATTATTAGTTCGTCGTCTTTTAGCAAGCAAATCAAGCGATAATCACCAACTCTATAGCGCCAAAGTCCGCTTAAATTTGCTACTAGAGCCTTTCCGCTTTCACGCGGGTCTTTTAGGGTTTCTAGTTTTTCGAGAGCCTTGATGATTTGCTTTTTAACAGAGCCATCAAGTTTGTTAAAATTTACCTTTGCTTCATCGGTAATGATAACTTTCATAAGCAGTTTTCTTTTTTGAGTTCATCAAGCGTTGTGCCTTTGCTGTTACTTGCTACAAATCTAGCATAAATTTCCTCAGCCTCTTTTGCATCTTTTATATCCAAAACATTATCGATCAACTCATCATCTATCTCTACTACTTTGATCTTTTCGCCAAAAAGCTGTTTCATAGCGCTGATGATTTCGCTTGTGATTATAAAGCCATTTTGCCCTTGAAGCATTACTGTGTTAGTCACTTTAGCTCCTTAAAATTTATATTTTGCGAGATTATATCATAGATGTTTGCAGCTAAAATTTATTAGCTCTTTTTAACCTAAAAAGCGTCCAAGACAAAAAGCAAATCGCCGTAAAATAGACGCTAAAAAAGAGCGCCAGCCACATAAATTTGATCTCAAGTCCTAGCCAAAAGACCACCACGTAAAAGAGCGAGCATTGAAGCACGAGCTGTCTAAAGCCATTTAGCAAAAAGATCGCCACTGGGCGTTTTATCGCTTGTAGCGTGCTGCCTGAGATGTTTATCGTGCCGTAAGCCATGTAGGCAAGTGAATTGATGCCAAGGTAGAGCTTTGCCACTTCTAGCACGGCTGGCGTGCCATCAAAGAGCCTGATCGCGCTCTCGCCAAAAAGCCTGATAAAGATGTAGGCAAAGGCGCAGTAGATGAGCAAAAAAAGAAGCGATAGCTTGTAGCACTGCATCGCTCTTTGAAAGCTCTTAGCGCCGTAGTTTCTTGAGATGATGCTAAGCACTCCTGCTGCCATGCCGATGGTTGGAAGCACTAAAATTTGCTCGATCCTTAAGGCTATGCCATAGCCTGCCACTGCATTGACGCCGTAAAAGCTTACAAATTTTAAAAGCACGAGCGAGCCAAGCGACATTGAGAGGTAGTTTAGGCAAGCTGGCAAGGCTTGCTTTAGTATCTTTGCCCAGACGGCAAAATTTGGCACGAAATAGCCTAAATTTCTAGGCTCTATCATCTTACTCTTTCTAACTTTAAAAAAGAGATAGAGCGTGCCTAAAAACTGCACGCTAGCCGTTGCTAGTGCAAGACCCTTTACTCCAAGAGCAAAGCCAAAGGCAAAAAGATAGCAAAAAAATGCGTTGATAAAAAGGCCTAAAAATAGCCAGTTGCGGTAGCTTTTAGTATCGCCAAGTGCGACTAGAACGCCGTTAAGCGATTTTATAAGCAAGAAAAATGGAGCTGCAAGAAAGATGACACCAGCGTAGTCAAGCGCCTCTTTGATGTAGTGATGATCAGCACCTAAAATGACCAGTAAATTTGGCGCTAGCAAGTAGCCACATAGCCCCATGAATAGGGCAAAAAGAAGCACAAAAACGATGCCATTTGCCGCATAAAGTTTAGCCATTTTTGGTTTGTTTGCGCCAAGGCTGTTGCCTATTAGCGCGGTGAGTGCCGAGCCAAAGCCAAGCCCGATGCCAACGACGCTTAGATAGAGCAAAAAGCTCATCGCCATGCCAGCGACGGCTATGGTAGAAATTTTAGCGGCGAAAAATGTGCCAGTAACGTTGTAAAGCGTGTTAAACATCATGCCCACGCCAGCTGGCAGTGAGAGCGAGATGATTAGTTTATTTAGCGGGTCTTTTAGTAGGTCCAAATTATCTTCTTGCTAAATTTCATCTGGGCTAAGTTCTATCAAATTTCCATCAAAGTCGTAAATATATAAACTCTTCATTGCTCCAAGTGCTCCGTTTCGCCTAGCGACACCAAGCTCTATCTTCACACCTTTTGAAAGTAGCTCCAAACGCACCTCCTCTCTATGTCATTTTTAGCTAAAAGCATATATCAGCGCTACCCTTTGTTGGATGCTTTGCCGCAGGTAAAAACTCGCCCTCAAACCTATGTAAATTTATCTTTTGTGAGCCAAAATTTAGGCTAATGTGACCGTTTTTCTGAGCTGGTCGCATGCCTAAAATGTCGCAGTAAAATTTAAGCGCCTCTTTAACGTCGCTTACGACTATAACGATGTGATCTAAATTTTTTATCTGCATTTTAGCTCACATCTTTATTTTTGATCTCTTGATGCCCTTTTTCTAGCGTAGATATTTAGGCATTCAACCGCTAGCGAGAAGCCCATCGCAAAGTAGATGTAGCCTTTTGGCACATGCACGCCAAAGCCATCAAGCACGAGCGCAAAGCCAACAAGCACCAAGAATGCTAGTGCGAGCATTTTTATTGTTGGGTTGTTATCGACAAATTCTGAGATCGCTTTTGAGGCAAACATCATCACGCCAACTGCGATGATGACGGCAAGTATCATGATGTCGATGTGCTGAGCCATGCCAACTGCGGTGATAACGCTATCGAGTGAAAAGACTATGTCTAAAATGCCTATTTCTAGGATAGTGGCAAAAAATCCTGGATGAGACTTGCTCTCATGAGCCTCTTCATGCTTGCCAGTGACGTTTGCGTGGATCTCCATTGATGATTTTACTATCAAAAATAGACCGCCTATTATGAGCACTAGATCGCGTCCAGTGATGCTAAGCTCGCCTATGCTAAAGAGCGGCTTTGTAAGCTTCATGATCCAAAATAGCGAAAGTAGCAGGATGATCCTAGTGATCATCGCAAAGCCAAGCCCTAAAATGCGGCCTTTGCCCCTTTGCTCTGGTGGCAGTTTGCCTACTAAAATAGCGATAAATATTATGTTATCTATGCCTAAAACTATCTCCAAGCAAGTTAGCGTAAGTAGCGATATCCACGCCTCTGGCGAACTCAACCATTCAAACATTTGCTTCCTTTGTTAAAATTTTTATTATGCTCTCAGGCAAAATTTCATACTCTATGGCGTGAATTTTAGCCTCCCACTCATCTAAGCTCATGCCATCTTCTCTTTCAAACGCTCTTTGTGCGATCAGTTTGCCCCCATCAAGCTCCTCGCTCACGTAGTGCACGCTAACTCCGCCAAGCATCATGTCACTCTCAAAGCTCTCTTTTATCGCATGAGCGCCCTTAAAAAGTGGCAATATGGAAGGATGTAAATTTATGGCTTTTATCTGCGCCGTAAAAACTGGCGTTAGTATCCTCATGAAGCCTGCAAGCACTGTAAGATCAGCACCGCTTTTTAAAATTTGCTCCACCAAAACAGCGTCAAATTCCTCACGGTTTTTAAATTTAGCACTCTCTATGACGAGCGTTTCAAGTCCAAATTTCTTAGCTCGCTCGATGCCAAAAGCACCAGGCTTGTTGCAGATACAAAGGCAAACTTCGATCTTTACGCCGTTAAAAATTTGATTATGAACTTTTTTAAGTATCGATTCTAAATTTGAGCCACTGCCGCTAAAAAGCACGGCTATCTTTTTCGTAAGCATTTTACTCCTTTGATGATGTCTGTTGGCTCCAGCGCGTAGCTGTTTTTGCCAAAATTTCTAAGGCTAAGCGCATGAGCTAAAGTGGCTGAGATGGCAGCATTTAGTGGCTCGTAGCCTTGAGCCAAAAGTGCTAGTACAAGGCCGCTTAGCACGTCGCCACTGCCGCCTTTTGCAAGCGCGCTTTTACCATAAGGCATGACGTAAATTTGCCCATCTTTGGCGATTATGGTGTTTGCTCCTTTTAGCACAAGAACGGCATTAAATTTCACGCTCCAAGCCTTAGCGTAAGCGTATCTGTTTTCTTGCAAAGTTTGCACATCTATATCGGCCATTTTGCAAATTTTTAAAAGCGAGCAAAACTCCTTTGGATGAGGTGTCAAGACGCAGTTCTCGCTTAGCAGGTCAAGCACTTTTGGGCTGTAAAAGATATCAGCGTCAAGCACAAGCTTTTTGCCATTTAAATTTTGCACCTCAAGCTCTTCTACGCCCTTTTTGCCAAGCCCCATGCCAAGGGCTCCAGCGTTCATTTTTTCACTTATATTGCTAGCTTGCATGATGTGCGTTGGTAAATTTAAACCCTGCTCGCCTATCACGCTAACTAGCCCAGCCCCAAAGGCAAATGCCGCCTTTGCGCAAAGCTTGCTAGCTCCTATGTGCTCGCCAGATATGATAAATGCGTGGCCAAAGTCGCCCTTATTTACGCACTTATTTTTTCTATTTGGAAGTATGAGATCGCATTTTTCAAGCAAATGATAGTCGCTCTCGCACTCGTAGTTTTGCGCGCTTATGCCAAGTGTGGCGAGTTTTATCTTGCCAACATAGTCTTTTGCTGCGTCACTATAAAGAGCTAGCTTTCTAGCTCCCATCGTGATGGTAGCGTCTGCTTTTACGCAAGCGCCAAGCACCTTGCCATCGTTACTTAGCCCGCTTGGCACGTCGCAAGCGATGATATAGGCAGGGCTGGCGTTTATTTTTGAGATTAATTCTATGTGCTTTTTGTCTAAATTTCTATTTAGCCCTGAGCCAAAAAGCCCATCTATGAAGCATTTTGCGCTATTTAAGCTATTTTCTATATCTTTGCTCTCTCGCACGCCAGCAAATTTGACCCTTTCAAGCTGTTTGGCGGCAAGTGGCTTTAAATTTTTACTAGCTAGGATAAATTCACACTCATACTCGCCCTCTAGCATCCTTAAAGCGCAAAGCACGTCAGCGCCGTTATTTCCGCCACCGCAAATGCCAAGCACCCTCTTGCCTTTTTTAAATTTCTTACGGATGAAATTTGCTATGGCTGCGGCTGCATTTTCCATTAAAAGCTCTTCGCTAAGGTTAAATTTCTCGCCTGCTCGCTCGTCTAAAACTCTCGTGTCTAAATATAAATTTTTCATTCTATGCCCTAAAACTAAGCGCCTCTAGGATGTGGGACTTTAAAATTTGCTCGCTCTCATCAAGATCGGCGATGCTTCTAGCTACTCTAAGCGTCCTTTTTATGCCCCTTTGAGAGAGGTTGTATTTCGTGGCAGCCTTTTGTAAAATCTCACTCGCCTCGGCGTTTAACGTGCAAAATTTAGCCACCTGCGCGTCATTTAGCTTGCCATTTAGCTCATCTTGATCCCGCTTTTTTTGAAAGATAAAGGCTTTTAAGACCATCTCGCTCATCTGCTGTGAGCTTAAACTTGCCTTATCATCTGGTGAGCTCTCGTCCATCGCGACTTTTAAGTCTATGCGGTCAAGCACTGGGGCTGAAATTTTGGCTTTGTAGTTTTTTATCTCATTTTCGCTGCATTTGCAGTTTAGGTTGCGGGAGAATAAATTTCCACAAGGGCAGGGATTTTGAGCGGCTACGAAGATAAATTTAGTCTCATAAGTCACTTTTGAATTTACCCTTGCGATGTGGATTTGATTGTCCTCAAGTGGCTCTCTAAGGCTTTCTATCACCTGCTTGGCAAAGTGTGGGAACTCGTCAAAAAATAGCACTCCGCCATTTGCAAGTGCGATCTCACCGATCTTTGCGACGTTTGAGCCTCCGCCAAAGATCGAGCTTTTTGTCGAGGTGTGGTGCGGCGAGCGAAAGGCTCTAATGCTTGTAAATTCGCTATCTTGCAGGTTTAGCGAGCGGTAGGCTGCGGACTTTAGCACCTCTTCTAGGCTTTGTGGCGCCATGATATAAACTAGGCGTTTTGCGCACATGCTCTTGCCGCTGCCTGGGCTGCCTTCAAATAGGATATTGTGCATGCCAACAGCTGCGATGACGCAGGCTCTTTTGGCTCTTTCTTGACCCAAAACGTCCTTAAAATCAAGCTCGAAATTTAAATTTGGAACGTATCTTTTGCCAGAAATTTCTATCACATTTGAAAATAGCTCGTGTGTGGCGTTAAAATGCGTGCTTTTAGCAAATTCTTCGTCGCTAAAAAACTTGATCGCCTCTTCTAGCGTGCTAACGCCATAAACCTCTAAATTTGGTATCATCGAGGCTTTAGCGGCTATCTCCTTAGGCACTAAAATTTTTGCCTTTTGCACCTGTGTGCTTAAAAAAAGTAGGATCGAAAATAAATTTGCCGTGCTTTTTACACTGCCGTCAAGTCCAAGCTCGCCAAAAACAAAAATTTTCTCCAAGCTTTTTGCCTTTTGAAGGGCGATTAAAAGGGCGATACTTAAGTCAAAATGTGAGCCACTTTTTGGCAGGTCGGAGGGGGATAAATTTATGGTTATTTTTTGCGCTGGAAAGGCAAAATCAAGCGCTAAAAGTGCCGCCTTTACACGCTCCGTGCTCTCTTTGATGCTGGTGCTTGCAAGACCCACGATACTAAAGCCAGGAAGCCCACGAGAAAAGATAGACTCAACATCAATGATCTTTAGTCCGTCGCCGTAAGTAGCACATTTTAGGGACTTCATGATGTCTTTTCTTTTTTCTGCTTTTTGTATTCCTTGTCGAATTTTTTGCGTTTGTTAAAGCCTATTTTTTCTATAAAAAGATGTCCGTCTAGGTGGTCATTTTCATGCTGAATAGCGATCGCTAGTAGCCCGTCAGTTTTTAAGGTCTGCTCTTTGCCAAAGCGGTCTTGAAATTTAATAGCAACTACCTCGCTTCTTTTAACGTCCTCGTAGTAGCCAGGCACGCTAAGGCAGCCCTCTTGATAGACGCACTCGCCCTCACGTAGCTCAAATTTTGGGTTTATGATCTCGATTAAATTTTCTCTATCTTGCACGCCTTCTTCGTTGGCTAAATTTATGATGAAAATTCTCTTTGCAACGCCTATTTGTATGGCCGCAAGACCGATGCCTTCTTTTGCGATCATCGTCTCATACATATCATCAAGAAGTTTGTGAAGTTTCTCATCAAAGACTTCGACCTCTTTTGAAATTTCATAAAGTTTTTTATTTGGATAGGATAAAACTTCTAGTATCAAACTAATTCTCTGCTTTCTCGTCTAAAAATAGCGGCTCATTTAGGTCTTGGTTGGTCTCTAGCTTGTCAAGTGCGTGAGAGAGCAACTCTTCGGTGCTCTTTGTCTTTGAGATCATGCTTGAGACGATCTGCACGTCTAGTTTGCACTCTTCGTTGTCGATCTTCCAAGGCATAGATGAGAGCATGTTTAAAATTCTCGCGCACGCTTGCTTTGTGCCGTTTTCATCGGTGTATTTCATCACCATAGCAAAGCAGCCATCGCCGTAGTGTGCGACTATATCGCTTCTACGTGAAGTTCTTAAAAGAAGCTGTGACATGCTTTTAAACATATTGTTTCGCTCTTTTAAATTTTTAACTCGGTTTGCAAATTTATCTTTTATCTTGACTAGCAAAAATGAGGCATTATAGCCGTAACGCCTAACAGACTCGATCTCACTGCTTATGGTCGCTACTAGAAATTTCTTATTATAGACCTCGTATGTTGTGTCGTAGATCGACTGCTCTTCGATCGCCTTAAACATCTTGCCGACCTCTTCATAGCTCATCTTGATGACGTCAAGATGCTTGTCCATGAGGTCGTTTAGCTTGATGAGGTCTTGGTTAAAGGCGCTTAAGACATTTTGCAGTGCAAGGACGTTTGTATTGTTTTTAAGTCCATCCATACGCTTTTGCACTAGGCCTCTCATAACGCCTAAATTTTTATAGATGAGCACGACTGCTTGAAGCATGCTCTTTATCTGGATAAAGCCTTGTTTTACCTCTTTTTCGATAGAGATATTGCCGTTTGTTGGCACCGAGCTTTCAGAATTTGTCACGATGATATCGCCGATCTCTTTTCTAAACTCATCTGACTGCCCATCAAGCATCTTTTCAAAGTAGATAGAGTAGTTTGTCGGCGTAGATGGGACGTTGTCGTCACTTAGTTCGTGTAAAACGTCCTCTGAAAATTTATAGATATTTACCTTTTCTTTTTTGACAGCTGGTTTTGCTTCAGCTGCTTTTCTCTTTGGATCTGGTGCGTTATCTATCTTTATCACTTTGGGCCTTATTTAAAACTTTTCTCCAAAATTTTATCGACAAGTCCGTATTCTTTAGCTTCAGCTGAGCTCATAAAGAAGTCGCGCTCAGTATCTTTTACGATCTTGCTTAGCTTTTGGCCTGTGTTTTTTGCCAAAATTCCATTTAAAATTTCTTTCAAACGTAAAATTTCGCGAGCTTGTATCTCGATATCGGTCGCTTGTCCTCTAGCACCGCCGAGTGGTTGGTGTATCATGATACGAGAATTTGGCAGTGCATATCTCTTGCCAGGTGCGCCACAGCTTAGCAAAAATGCACCCATACTAGCGGCCTGACCGATGCAGATAGTGCAAACATCTGGCTTTATGTAGTTCATCGTGTCATAGATACTAAAGCCACTTGTTATCACGCCACCTGGTGAGTTTATATAAAGGTAGATATCTTTATCTGGATCTTCAGCCTCTAAAAATAGCAGCTGAGCGACGATGGAAGCAGCCATGCCGTCCTCTATCTCGCCACTTAGCATAACGATCCTGTCTTTTAAAAGACGGGAGTATATATCATAGCTTCGCTCACCTCTGCTAGTTCTTTCAACTACGACAGGAACGTAATAGCTCATTACTCAGCCTTCTCTTTTTTGCTTGCTTTTTTCTCGTCTTTTTCTTTGTTGAAAAGCTCGCTAAATAGCTTCTCTTCGATCATCGACATCTTTATAGCTGGAAGCATGCCTTGGTTGCGGTACATCTCAAGGTGCGCTTTTGGATCTTGACCGCTTCTATACGCCTCAAAATAGATCGCTTGAACGACCTCTTGATCGCTCACTTTCACGCCTCTTACGCGAGCTAGCTCATCGATGATGAAAGTTAGGCGAACGCTATTTTCAGCGTCTTTTCTATACTCGTCACGTTTTTTAGCTAGAGCGTCTTTGTCCTCTCTAAATTTCTTCATATCATCTGGAGTAAATGAGCTCCATGCGTTTCTAAACTGCATATCGATCTCTTGCTCTACGATATTTTTTGGCACGTCAAATTTAAATTTCTCAACCGCAGCTTCAGCAAATTTTGGTTTTAGCTCTTCGTTTATAAGTTTATAAATTTTCTCTTGGCGAATTTGCTCTTTTATGCGCTCTTCAAGTAGCTCTTCAGTTGGTTTTTCTTCGTTTGGAAGGATAGTTTTTAGCATCTCTTCGTCTAGTTTTTCAGGGATATTTCTCTCTTGAATTTCATGAAGTTTGACTTTAAAAACAGCGTCTTTGCCAGCTAAATGTGCAGCGCCGTAGTTCTCTGGAAATTTAACCTCGATATCTTTTTCGCCGCCAGCTTTTATGCCTACCATGCCATCTTCAAAGCCTGGGATGAATTGGTTTGAGCCGATCTCAAGCACGTAGTTTTCAGCCTTGCCACCTTCAAATGCAACGCCATCAACAAAGCCTTCAAAGTCAAATTTAGCAAAATCGCCCACTTTTAGGCCTCTTTTGCTCTCTACTTTTTCAAGTGGAGCTATCATTTTTAGAAGCTCAGCTTTCTTCTCATCGATATCTTTTTTCAAAACACGTGGGTTTGAAAACTCAGGTATCAAGCTCTCATAGCCACTCACATCGACGCTTGGCTTAAATGAAACTGTTAGCTCAACGTCGATCTTGTCATCTTTTCTGTCAAATTTTGAAACGATAGGCTCGCCGATAAGGTCGTCATTTTTCTTGCCTGCTTTTTTGATAGCCTCTTCGACTACATCTCTTAAGACATCTTGCTCAGCGTCGTTTGTTAGCTCTTTCTCGTAGCGTTTTAGCACGACAGCGACTGGCACATGGCCTTGCCTAAAGCCATCTACTTTCATAGTTTTTGCCGCTTTTTTTGCTAGTTTTTCTACGCTAGACTTTATAGCATCTGCACTTACAGTCGTGCTTGCTAGGGTATTTACGCTATCTAGAGCTTTGATTTTGATTTCCATCGAATTCCTTTATGAATACAAATTTTTAGCCCAAAATATAGCAGAATTTTCCTTATTTCATTGTAAATTTGTAAATTTTTATAGATATAAAAGGCGTTTTAACGTAGAATTTGGCGATAAAATTATGGAGAAAATTTATGCAAGAGAGTTTTGAAAATTCAGTTAAAAATATGCTAACTATTATCGGCGAAGATCCAAACAGAGAGGGGCTTATTAAAACCCCAGAGCGCGTTTATAAAGCTTTTAAATTTCTAACTAGCGGATACGATCAAGACCCAAAAGAAGTCCTTGGTGACGCGCTATTTACCAGCTCAAACAACGAAATGGTTTTAATGCGAAACATCGAGTTTTACAGCCTTTGCGAGCACCATTTGCTGCCTATTATCGGCCGCGTGCATGTGGCGTACATCCCAAATGGCAAGGTTGTTGGCCTTAGTAAAATTCCACGCATGGTAAATATCTACGCCAGACGCTTGCAAATTCAAGAGCAGATGACCGAGCAGATCGCAAAGGCGCTTGAGGACGTTATCGCTCCAAAAGGCGTTGGAGTTGTCGTCGAGGCAAGGCACATGTGCGTTGAGATGAGGGGTGTGGAGAAGATAAACTCGACTACCACGACCTCTGCGCTTAGAGGCTGCTTTATCAAAAACGCAGACACAAGGCGAGAGTTTTTCTCGCTGATAAATTCGCCTAGGGAAACGCATTTTTGAGTTTAGAGCGCATAAATTCAAGGCTTAAAGAGGGCGTGAAGCTCTCAAATACCTTTGGTGTCATCACAAAGATCACGGCTACTACGATAGAGATCACCGGACTTCGCCCAAGTATCGGCGACATCGTGCGCATAGTGGCAAAAGACAAGAGTAAAAACGGCCTTGGCATGGTCACGCAGATAAAGACAGATGGCGCTTACATCAGCCCATTTGGCTTTGTTGAGGGCTTTAGGATAGGCGACTTTGTCTATGAGAGCGATCAGGGCATGAGCATACCTGTGGGGCCAAATTTACTTGGTCGCGTGGTCGATCCATTTATGAAGCCAATTGACGGCAAAGGGGCGATCGATACGACTGAATATATGCCGATCATGAGAGCGCCCATAGATGCGATGAAAAGGGGGCTTATAAACGAGCCTTTTAGCGTTGGCATAAAGACGATAGATGGGCTGCTTACCTGCGGCAAAGGGCAAAAGCTGGGAATTTTCGCAGGTTCAGGCGTGGGCAAATCAACCCTCATGGGCATGATCGTAAAAAATACGCTAGCTCCCATAAAAGTAGTCGCGCTAATAGGCGAGCGTGGCCGTGAGGTGCCTGAATTTATAGAAAAAAACCTAGGTGGCGACCTAGAGGGCACGGTCATCATCGTAGCGACCAGTGATGATAGCTCGCTCATGCGAAAATACGGCGCATTTTGTGCGATGAGCGTGGCTGAATACTTCAAACAGCAGGGCAACGACGTGCTTTTCATCATGGATAGCGTGACGCGTTTTGCGATGGCGCAGCGTGAGATCGGCCTTGCGCTTGGCGAGCCACCGACCTCAAAGGGCTATCCGCCAAGCTCGCTCACACTCTTGCCACAGCTAATGGAGCGCGCCGGCAAAGAGGAGGGCAAGGGCAGTATCACGGCATTTTTCACCGTGCTAGTTGAGGGCGATGATATGAGCGACCCGATAGCTGACCAAAGCCGCTCTATCCTAGACGGCCACATCGTGCTAAGCCGCGAGCTAACGGACTTTGGCATCTACCCACCTATCAATATCCAAAACTCGGCTTCGCGTGTAATGGGCGACGTGATCGGCAAAGAACACAAGCTAAATGCGATGAAATTTAAGCGCCTCTACTCGCTTTTAAAAGAAAATGAAGTTTTGCTTCGCATCGGCGCATATCAAAAGGGTAGCGACAAGGAGCTTGACCTTGCGATCTCGAAGAAAGAATTTATGGAGAGCTTCTTAAAACAAAGCTCAGAAGAGGCCTTTGCGCTTGAAGAGGTCGAAGAGTTGCTTGATAAGATCAATCAGTAAAATTCTATATAAATTTGACTACTAAAATTTCATAGCCTTTTAAATTTTTTATTATTAAAAATATCGATAAATTTTGCTTTTTTAGTGCGAAAAGTGATGTTGCAAAAGTCGCGGAAGCGTGTTTGAAATTTACTGGGTTTTTGGGGCTAAATTTCGTGGAGCGGGCGGCTTTTGTTTTAGTAAAAATAAATAAAACGTTATAAAAAAGCACTCACGCCCACGCTCCAAACGGCGGATAAAATTTAAAATTTTTAGCTTTTTAATAAAAAATGCGGTAGTAAATTTGAAGCGGTGAGCTAAATTTACATTAAGCGGTTGTGAGTGCATTTGTCTTGCTTGTGGTTTGTGCAAATTTGCATAGATAAAAACAAAATTTAATGCAAAAACATACGCAACTAGAGATATGCACTTTGTGCGCTTGATGTTTAAGGCAAAGTGGATAAATTTCAAAATTTTTTGGGTTTTTTTGGATAAAAACTACCATTTTGCAAAGGCTAGGGTAGTAAATTTATGCTAGTGCCTATAAGTTGGCGTCTGTCAAGCTGTAGTTTTTCGCTTAGATTTAATATAAAAAACAAAAATTCACACTTAGATTAGCAATCGTCGATAATGTAAAAAGTCCGCAATAGATGAAAAAGTAGGGCAGTTACAGAGCGGATAAATTTCAAAATTTGGGATTTTTGAAAAATGATTGTTTGCAAAAGGACGCGGTAGTAAATTTAAGGCAAGTGAGTTAAATTTATACAAAGAGCCTATGGGCGAGTGTCTATCCTATCGTAGCTTTTGCCAAAATTTAATTGTAAAAAATTCCACGTTTAGTTTGGCAAGCACCGATACTCTATACTTTGCCTAGTGATGCAAAGCGTATATTAAAAAAGCGTAAGAGAAAATCTCTTTCTTTGCCAAAGATAGAATTTGCTTTACGTTTTCTATAGCTTTTGGTGACAGGCTTCTTGTAAATTTAATGGATAAAAGCAAATTTGATATCTGAACTTTGTCTTTTTGGCAGCACAAACATTGCAAGATAGCTTTAAAAAAGCCCAAAAACAAGCCTATTTTTTATCGTCAAAGCTTAAATTTGCTCGTATTTTGCGTGATTTTAGCGGCGA
Source organism: Campylobacter concisus (assembly GCF_003048875.2). Taxonomy (NCBI): domain Bacteria; kingdom Pseudomonadati; phylum Campylobacterota; class Epsilonproteobacteria; order Campylobacterales; family Campylobacteraceae; genus Campylobacter; species Campylobacter concisus. The sequence continues at coordinate 67,298 of NZ_CP049264.1, forward strand.
AATTTATTAGATATAAGCAGGTTTCTCACCAACATCAGTGGCTTTGTCGTAGCGCAAAGTCAAATTTATAAATTAAGAGAAAAACTAAGAGCCAAATCCCATCTTTTTATCCTCGCCAAAGCTTGAGTTTAGCTCGCGCTCTATCGTCGTTTTGAAGTCCTCAAAGGTAAAAATCCCATCATCTTTTATGGCGACTTTTAAGGCGGTATTTTTTAGCGCAAGGACGATCTGTGCGCCACTTAGGTTAAACTCAGCCAGCCTTTCTACACTAAAGCCATCTTCAAAGCTCGCATTTTCAGGCAAAATTTTACGCCAAATGGCAAGCCTGCCGTTAAAATCAGGCTTTTTAAACTCGATCTTGTAGTCAAACCTTCTAGAAAATGCCACGTCAAGGCTTTGTAAGAAATTTGTCGTAGCGATTAGCACGCCCTCAAAGCGCTCGATCTGCTCTAAGAAGATATTTTGCATTTGATTATGCATCTTTTCAGCCCCGCTTGAGCTCTCCACCCTCGTGCTTAAAAACTGATCGGCTTCATTTAGCAAGAGCACTGGCTCGCTGCCGCTTTTTTTGCAAATTTCTTTGTAAGTGTCAAAAATTTTCCTTACATTTTGTTCGCTCTCACCGACATATTTGCTTAAAATTTTTGAGCAGTCAAAGCTTAGAATTTGCTTCTTTAGGCTCTTTGCAAGCCCAACGGCGCTCATCGTCTTACCAGTGCCAGGCTCGCCGTAAAAGATGATCTTGGCGTCTATATTTTTCCTAGTTTTTATGCCCCAGCTGCTAAGTCTAGCGAGCACTTTTTTATCGACTTGCTTTAGTATCGTGCTTAAAAGCTGCTTTGTCTTCTCATTTAGCACGACATCTTCTAGGCTCGTTACCGGCTCAATGAGCTCAAAAATTTCTTGCTCTTTTACTAGGCTTTCGATCTTGATTTTCTTGCTGTTTTTGTCATTTTTTGGGTGCATTATGCTTTGCAAAATTTCTTCGTTTATAAAAAAGCTCTTGCTAACATTGCCATAAGCGTTTAAAACCTCGTCGTAGTCGATTAGTGCGCCCTCGATGAGCCTTGAGCCATCCTCTAAAAGAGTGCGATTTTTGATGCGTTCAAGCTCATCTTTGCTTATTAGCCCAACTAGCGTGTTTAGGTCGCGACCGTTTTCAAAATCGCCTGCGTACTCCTCTTTTAAAAGGGCTAAAAATATGATCTGCTCTTTTTCATCAAGCGAGTTTTCTTTAAAAATTTGCTCTATCTTTAGGCTGATCTTGCTTAGTTTTACTCGCTCATTTATCCGCTTTGTTAGCTCAGAAATTTGCTCATTTATCCGCTTTTTAGCGTCATTTGAGCCACCTTCAAATATCGCAGCCTTTGAGTAAAGCTCTATCTTTAAAAACTGATCTTTTAAATACTCCAAATGGTCTTCATAAGGCGAAAGCTCTGGTAAATTTATATCAGCGTTACCATCTTCTAGAATTTTTAAAAATGTAGCTGAGAGTGAAATTTCAGAGTGAAGTAGCGAAAGCAGCCCTTGGTTTGAGCTTTTTTGCGAGTTCTCTGGCATTTTAAAGAGGCTGTAGTTTTGCACTATCCAGCCGCTATCTAGCAAATTTTTTATAAATTTAAGGTATAAAAGCTGCTTTTCATTTTGCGTGCCAAAAACAGCTCCAAGTAGCTCATAAACGCTCATGCTGGCTGTTCCTTGCACGTAGGCTTTGCTTAGGTATTTTAAAATTTCTCCCTCTTCATCGCCGCACTTTATAAGCTCGTAAATTTTACTTTTTTTGAGGTCTTGGTTTAGAAAATCAAGTAAATACTTCACTAAATTTTATCCTTTATCTGCTCTTTTAGCACGCGTTTTAGCACCTTGCCAGTGGCGTTTCTAGGCAGCTCCTCGGCAAAATAGATGCTTTTTGGAATTTTGAAATTTGCTAAATTTTTCTTTAGATGCTCTCTAACCGTCTTTTCATCAAGATCCATGCCATCTTTCACCTGTATGAAAGCGACGACCTCTTCGTCTGCGTGCACATCTTTTACGCCGATGACTGCTGTAGCCTCGACGGCTTCAAGTTTATATATGACCTCTTCGATCTCACGCGGATAGATGTTTATACCCTTTGATATGATGAGGTCCTTTTTGCGATCAACAATGTAGATAAAGCCCTCTTCATCGATCTTGCCAAGGTCCCCAGTCTTTAGCCAGCCATTTATGATGGTCTCATCAGTCACGCCTGGCATGCCGTAGTAGCCTTGCATGACGCAGTCGCCTTTTACGATGATCTCGCCGATCTGGCCGACTGGTAGCTCTATCATCTCATCATCTACGATCTTGACCTCATAGCCATTTAGCGCAGGGCCTACGCTTAGAAGCTTTTGCTTGTCAAATAAATTTGCCGCTACGACTGGCGAGCATTCGCTAAGGCCGTATCCTTCAACGAGCGTCGCGCGCGGGAATTTCACTCTAAAATCATCAATCGTTTGCTTAGCAAGCGGAGCAGCACCACTTACAAATAGCCTTATGCGGTTAAACCATCTAAAATACCAAGGAATTTTTGCCTTGCCAATGGCTGTATAGATGGCTGGGATACCCAAAAATACAGTGACTCTTTTAAGCAGCGTCTGCTTTAGCACATTTGAAAATGGAAAGACTGATCTTACAAGCACCATCGAAGCGCCCGCATATATCGGTAAAAGCACCATCGCTGTGAGCGTAAAGCTATGAAACATCGGTAAAAATACGATAAATCTATCGCTTTTTTTAACCTTAAAACGCTCGTGAGCGCCGATGACGTTTGAGAAGATATTTTTATAGCTTATCATCGCACCCTTTGGCTTGCCTGTGGTGCCTGAGGTGTAGATGATGTGCATGAGATCGTCTATTTTAGGGTATTTTGTGATGCTTAGGGTGTATTTGTGATTTAGCGCTTCGCTGAAATTTACATTTTTTACAACGCCGTTATTTTCATAGCCCTTGCTCATATCCTCTTTTGAAATTTGTGGAGTTGAAGATAGATAGGCACTCTCGCCATACTCCTCATCGAAGCTTACATAGTCGTCTTTTGAGGCGCTTTGAAGCTTTTTAGGCGTTTGACCGATCCAGATGATCTTTCTTAAAATTTCAAGCTCGTTAAGTGCTATTAGCTCCTTTGCAAGCGAGCTGGAGGCAAAGAGCACCCTTGCGCCGCAGTCGTTTAATATATACTCAAACTCATTTGTCTTTAAAAAGGTGTTCATCGGCACCGCGACCGCTCCGATAGCCGTGATAGCAAGGTATGAGATGATAAATTCTTTCGAATTTGCCACCGCCATAGCCACTTTGTCGCCAAAATTTACCCCACAAAGCTGCAAGTAAGCCGCCACTTTATCGACGTTTTGTTTTAGTTCGTGGTATTTTAGCTTCTCTTTTTCATCAAAGATCGCTATCTGGTTTGGACTTTCTTTTGCTACTTTGGTCAAAATTTCATAAAAATTATTATAAGAGTATTGCATTTTTAGCCCTAGAAAGAGTATTTAAATGTTGTTGCAACTATCTGTATCTTGCCAGTTTCAAATTCTCCTGACATTGAGCCCATGCCATTGCGAGTGCCATTTTTTATATCTGTTGCACGCTTTTTATCACGGTGCTGATATACATAGCCAAGCCCTACCTCTAAATTTGGTGTAAATTTATAATTCACTCCAGCCGTGTAAGCTTGAGAAGTGGTGTTTGGAAGCTCCAAGCCAGTATGCTCGCTGCTAGTTATATCTTCATCATATGAAAAGCCAGCCATTAGCCTAAGTTTTTCATTGACATCGTAGGCAAGACCTATCCTATATGTGTTTGTATCCTTTGCGTTTTTAACGACTGGATCGTCCATAAATGACTTAAAGTATCCGCTAAGCGGAGAACTCGTGTGAGCTGCTGTCTTATCGCCAAATTCAAAGTCATAATCTTTAAATTTAGACCAGTAAGTCCTCTCAAATGCTAGCAAAAGTGTAAAATCGCTAAATTTATATCCAGCTGCAAGCACTAGCTGAGCAGGTAAAGGGATCTTGACGCTAGTTTTGCCGTGATAGCTTATAGGTGCAAGCTGTCCGTTAAAGTCAGCGTCGGTGCTACCTTTTAGCTCCATATCAACCTTTGAGCGATATGTTACAGCTAGGCTAAGGTCTTCAATTGGTCTATATGTAAGAGCGACGTTGTAACCGTAGTTTATCCCATCGCCTTGTATCTCTCTGTAGCCAAAACCTCCAAAGTCGCTTGCTATCTTACCCTTGCTATAAACGCCTCTAGCGCCCAGAGCAACGGCAAGCTTATCATTTATGCGGTAAGCCACGGTTGGATTTAGCTCGACAACTTGCAGTTTAAATCTCTTGCCAGTAAAAGCAGTAGCTGGATCCTCCCACGAGATGCCAACGGCAGCAGGCACGGCAAGGGCTAGTCCAAATCTCCAGTTTTCATAAATTTCTGGCGTTACAAAGCTAAATGTGCCAGCTAGCGAGTCAAATTTCTTTGAGCTGTAGCTTTTGCCATCATCGCTTTTAAAGTCGATGGAATTTATATGAAACCAACCAAGCGTGCTTTCAAAATGGTGAAGCCCGTCTAAAAACATCATATTTGCAGGGTTAAAATAAGCCGCATCAGCCCCAAAACTAAAGGCTACGTTACTAGCAGCAAGCCCTAAAGAGTCAGCACTTTGCTCAGGGACCTTATAACCCCCAGCATTTAATAAAGAACACGTCGCAACAATGCTTAAAAGCACTCTTTTCATAGCTTTTCCTTTTCTAGGTTTCTTAAAATTTTGATCTCATCTTCCCAAATACTCTCGTCAATCGTCTCTAAAATCAAGGGAATTTCGCCTATTTTATCATCATTTATTATATTTTCAAAAGCGCCAAGCCCAAGCTCGCCCTTGCCAAGGCTCTCGTGTCTGTCTTTTTTTGAGCCAAGTCCAAATTTAGCGTCATTTAGGTGCATGCCAGATAGAAATTTGTAGCCGATGATCGCATCAAATTCGCCCATCGTCTTAGCGTAAGCCTCTTTGCTTCTTAGATCGTACCCAGCGGCAAATGCGTGGCAAGTATCGATGCAAACGCCAACTCTGCTCTCATCGTCTGCTCTCTGGGTCAAATACGCCAGCTGCGTAAAGTCAAAGCCTAAATTTGAGCCTTGTGCGGCTGTGTTTTCGATGACAAGCTTTACGCCGCTTGTTCGTTTTAGCGCTTCGTTTATGCACCTAGCGATGTTATCTAGGCACTCGTTTTGGCTTATCTGCTTTAGGTGTGAGCCTGGGTGAAAATTTAAAAGCTTTAGTCCAAGCTTGCTAGCTCGCTCTATCTCATCGATAAAGGCTTCAAGGGATTTAGCTCTTGCCTCTTTTTCTGGATGGCCTAGATTTATGAGGTAGCTTGCGTGTGGCAAGACGTGATCAGCGCTTATGCCAGAGGCCTTTAAATTTGCTTTAAACTGCTCTATTTCGCCCTCGCTTAGCTCTTTTGCGCTCCATTGGCGCTGGTTTTTTGTAAAAAGCGCAAAGGCATTTGCTCCTATTTTTGCAGCATTTATCGGTGCGTTAAAGACGCCTCCAGCCGCACTTACGTGAGCCCCTATGTATCTCATTTTAACTCTTTTATTATCACTTTTATTTTATTTTTGCTGTCGATAAATTTGACGTAGTTATCGCAAACTTCGTATTTTATAAAATAAGAACTTAGATCTTGTCTAAAGCCGCACTCTGTGGTGCTTAGACCTTTGCCGTCATAAATTTTTTGCCTTTGCAAAATCTCTTCAAAAAGGCTCTCGTAATGCGGCGCTAGAAAAAATTTCTCGTTAAATTCAGTCTTTTTAAAACAAGCGCTATTTACGCAAATTTTGTCCTTTATATTGATATTTGCGGTATTTACGCCAGAGCTATAAATTTGCAAATTTAGATCATTTTTGTATGTATGAAAAAATCCAACATCATTTATCTTTATCATCGGAGAAAATAAAGTGACCTGAAAAGCTTGCGAGCTTTGCGGTGTTTTAGTCGCAACACAGCCTGAAAAAATGAGAGCAGATAATAAAACAAGTGAAAATTTCTTCAATGATTTGTCCTTTTATGTAAATTTAAGTTAAAAAGTAATATAATCCCAACTTCATAACCGACCGTGGCCCATTCGTCTAGCGGTTAGGACATCGCCCTTTCACGGCGGTAACACGAGTTCGAGTCTCGTATGGGTCACCACTTCTAAAAGACAAAATCTTATCCACATAAGCTTTAAAATCTAGTTAATCCAAATTTCAAGCCTTTTAAAAATAAATTCTTAAATTTTCGTTTTGTAAAAAAGATCAAATTTCACGTCTAGTAAAATTTAAAAAAGAGATTTCGCGCGAGTATAAAAGCAAAAAGCAGTTAAATTTAGCCCTTTAAGTGGCTCTAAATTAACTGCGAAATTTACATCTGATGTGGCTTGCCTAGTAAAAATCCCTGTGCATACGAAATTCCAAATTTCTTTATATATTCTAAAATTTCTTCATTGCTCACAAACTCAGCCACTATCTTATAGCCTTGTCTTCTAGCAAAGCTCACGATAGTCTCAACCAAAACCCTTGCGTTTTCATCAGTTGGTAGCTTTTTGATGATCGAGCCATCTATCTTGATGTTGTCTATATCAAGCTCTAAAATTCGGTAGTAGTTAGAGTAGCCAGAGCCAAAGTCATCGATTGAGATTTTACATCCATATTTTTTAGCTCTTTTTATAAATTCATTTGCCATGCCGTAGTCGCTAAGCTCTTCGCTCTCTAGCATCTCAAAGCAAACTCTACTTGGATCTGGGCAGCTCTCTAGCTTTTCATCTAAAATTTCTCTCACGCCTGGATCTGTTAGATCCGAGCTTGAAAGGTTGATAGAAAATGTATAGTCTGGATATTTTTTAACTAGATCAAAGGCTAGAGCGATCACTTTTTTTGTTATCTGAAGATAAAGTTGCGTTTTCATCGCGATCTCTAAAAATTCGCCTGGGTAGCGGATCTTTCCATTTTGATCGACTATGCGCACCAAAACTTCGTAGTATTTTGCCTCTGTCTCATTTTCATGCACGTTAAAAATCCCCTGACACTCGACTATCACCTTATCGTTTTCTAGGGCATACTCGATGAGTTCGGTTATGAGTTGGTTTTTATAGTATCTCATCTCGATCGCGTCGTTTTCTAGGTAGTAGTAGATCTCGTTGCCGCTATCGCTTGCTTGTTGATTGGCTAGGATCGACTGCATTAGGCGGTTTGTTTGCGGCGTGTCATTTGATAAAGATACGCCAAGAGTTATCTTGATGCCAGGCAGGTTTTCAAATTTACCATCTATCTCGATATTCATCCTACTAAAGTTAAAATACTCTTTTATAAAGCCGATATCTCTAACGATGTCATCGCCTTGATACCAGATGTAAAACGCATCATCTTGAAATCTAAATAGCTCAGCATTTATAGAGTAGGTATCAACGCAGAGTTTTAGCGTATTTGCCACCGCTTTTAGCATGGCTTCGATGACTTTGTTTTGGTAGAAAAATCTTAGCATCTTATAGTTTTTGATGCTTATGCTGATCAAAATTCCATCTTTTTTCGCCTCTATCATCTCAGTTAGGGCAAAGTAGTTTCCAAAGCCAGTTAGCTTGTCGATTGAGGATTGAATTTTTATCTGCTCATTTTTTTGAGTTAGCTCTTTAAGCATGCTAAGCTCTTTTGTCCTATCAAGCTTTATAGCCATGTAGCCCTCTAGCTTGCCCTCAAAGAAAAATGGCGCAAAACGCACCTTTTCATAGAGCAGTTTGCCACTTTTTGTTCTGCTTATCAGCTCGTCGCTTTCCCAAGAAGTATGCTTATTTATGGCATTTCTTATCTCAGCATAAAAGCTCTCTGGGTGCATGTTTGATTTTAAAATTTTAGGGCTTTTTCCGACAACATCTTTTAGTTTATATCCACTTTTTGCCTCAAAGGTTTTATTTACATATAAAATTTTATTGTTATTGTCGCAAAAGACTATCGAGCTGTGTCCCGCATCCACTGTCGTTTTTAGTAGTTTTATTTGTTTTTGCTGCTTGGTTAGCACCCTTGCTTGGTAAAAGGCCAGTGCGCAAAATAGCACAAAGCTGATAAAACAAAGCACTTGCATTATTACTATATTTCGTATCATTATTTTGTAAGAGGCTAGGGTGTCATCTCTAAATTTTCTTAGTGTTTCTCCAAGTTTTAGATCAACAGAGTCTTGAGCTACGGCACTTAGGTTTTTTGCAAATTCAAGCGCGTAAGTTGCCTTATTTAGCACCAAGATCGCTTTTGTGTCGTTTTTGTAAGTATCTTTATACTTTTCTATCTGCTCTTTTGTTTGATTTAGCGTTTCGGGGCTGATTAGGGCTGAGCTTTTTATCGCGTGAAATATCACATTAAGCGCATCTAGCTTCTTTTCTGATGCTATTTCAAACTCACCTGATAAGATATAAGCAGCCATTGACGAGCTAGCGTAGTTTGACCTATCTACAAGCCTTTGTTTTTTTAAAAAGTCGTCGTTTATGACCTTTAAAGTTTTGGCATTTTTCTCTTGGTAAAAGACCTGTATGATCGCGTTTAGCTCATCAAGCTTGGTTAAATTTTGATCAAAACTTCTTAAATTTTTATTTACATCGTCGTAGTTTAAGCGAAGTACGTTGTTCTCTAGGGTGAAGCTTAGCTCGTTATCTAGCAAGATAAGACTTAAGATCGTATCGTTAAATTTACTAACAGCAGTAACTGCTTTATTTGCCATGTAGATATAGGTTGAGCTAAAGAAAAAGATGATTGCTAGGACGATTAAGATGATATTTGCTTGTCTTTTATTCATTTAGTATCCTAGGTCTGCGTCCATTTAGTGTTAGCAAAAATTTATAAATTTGCCCTATCTCTTCGCTATTTAGTGTATGGATCAGCTGATGATAGCTCACAAAGCCTATGACTTCTTTTAGATCACTCATTTCGCCACTACTTAGATATGGAGCTGTTCTTACTACATTTCTAAGCGAAGGCACACGCATAAGGCGCCTGCTCTCACTAGCATCCTTTAAGCCCACGTTTTGCATCAAATTTCCACCTAAATTTCTACCATTGTGGCATGCCACACAGCCTATTTTATTAAAGAGTTCAAAGCCCTTTTTTGCCTCAGCGTTTATGGAGTCGTCATTGCCAGCTAGATACTCATCAAATGGCGAATCTATGCTTAAAATAGCCTTTTCAAATTCTGCCAAAGCACCTACTATATTTTCATAGTTTATGCCATCACTATATGCATCATTAAATAAAATCCCATACTCGCCTATGCTTTTTACTTTTTTTACTATCTCATCTTTGTTTGAATTTAGCTCATTTCTAGAATTTATCGACTCTTTTACCTGATCTTTTAAGCTTCTTACTCTGCCATCAGTAAAAAATAGAAAATTTAAAGCCGAATTTAGCACGCTAGGTGGGTTTATAACGCCTTTTTGGCTGGTGTAAGATGAGTTTGTGCCACTTAAATTCCAGTATAAGTTGTGGCAAGTTTCGCATGAGTAGTTTTCAGTGGTGCTTAGTCTTTTGTCAAAAAAGAGCTTCTTACCGATGTAAGCTTGTTTTTCGTTATATTTTGATGAAAGCACTGGCTCAAATGATGAATTTGCGCTCAAAATGCAAAAAGATACTACCATCCAAAATAAAACTTTTTTCATAAAATCTCCATATTCTTGAGCGTCATTATAGCGGAATTATTTTTCATAACTACCAAATCGGCTAAATTGTAAAAAATTTAGTTTTTATTTGCATTTTGAAAAAAATGTTGTATAATCCGCCAAATTTTTAATTTCAAGGAGGAAACCATGAAAAAAGGTTTTACAATGATCGAGTTGATCTTCGTGATCGTGATTTTAGGCATATTAGCCGCAGTCGCTATACCAAGACTAGCTGCAACAAGGGATGATGCAGAGATAGCAAAAACTGCTGCAAATATACAAACATTTATTAATGATTTGGGTTCTTATTACACTTCACAAGGTGAATTTGCCGATGCTTCTAAAATGTCAAACGTAAAAAGCCCGATAAAAATAAAAAATAAAGACGATTGTTTGAAAATAAAAGCAGGTACTGGAAATGCAACAAGCGGAGAGATAGGACTAGAAATAGGAGTAAATGGTCTTTGTGCAAAAGTTTGGGAATTACCAGGTTTAGCAAATGTTAAAACATTAATTGAAAGCAGCGACAATAAGACAGCCAACACGCTTAAATTTGGTGGCATGGGTATAAAATACTAAAAATATATAATTTTTTGGCAAGGAGAAATTCCTTGCCGCTCTTCTTTAATTTAATTTTAAAATTTATCTTTCATTTATAAAAATTCTAGTTATAATCTCGCAACTTCAAATTCAAGGATGAAGTAATGAAAAAAGCTTTTACTATGATCGAACTAATTCTAATTATAGTTGTCATCGGCATATTAGCTGCGATCGCTATCCCAAGGATAATCGCTACAAGAGATGATGCGGTCTTAGTAAAGACTATGGCGGAGATTAGAACCGCTATCGAAGAGATAAATGCCTACTATATATCACAAGGCAAACTAGCTCTTGATACTACAAACAATAAAGTTAAATTTAAAGAGATGACAAATGCTGGGATTTTGGATAGCTCTGGCGATCTTGGCTTTTTTGCCAAAAACGAAAGGTGCATTTCATTAAAATTCTTTGCTGCAGACCAAAGCTGCTTAGGAGTAGATATCAGTGAGCAAGGCTTATGCAAAAAGCTTTGGCAAGCTCCAGAATTTAAGCGCTTTAGCCAGACCATGATAAAGCCAGCACAAGGAGCATTGCCAGCTCATATCAGCTTTAGTGCTGTTCGCATCGTTTTTTAGCTAGGTATTTTTTTCAAAAAGCTTTAAAGTCTGAAATTTACACTTAATTCTTGAAATTTTATAAAAATAAAGTCCAAAACTAATTTTTTCTTGACAACAATAACATTTTTAGATACAATGCGACTTTTTAATGAGGTAGTGGCATAAACTTACAAACACGACTCAGGCGGGGTGTAGCGCAGTCTGGTTAGCGCATCTGGTTTGGGACCAGAGGGCCGAAGGTTCGAATCCTTTCACCCCGACCATGTTAAATGGTGAGTGTAGCTCAGTCGGTTAGAGCATCAGATTGTGGTCCTGAGGGTCGTGGGTTCGATTCCCATCACTCACCCCATTTTGGGCGCTCGTAGCTCAATTGGATAGAGCGACAGACTTCGGATCTGTAGGTTATGGGTTCGACTCCTATCGGGCGCGCCACTTGAAAGACTTTATGCGCTCATAGCTCAGCTGGATAGAGCAACGGCCTTCTAAGCCGTAGGCCTCAGGTTCGAATCCTGATGGGCGTACCACTTATTATTGTTGTGCGGATGTGGTGAAATTGGCAGACACGCCAGACTTAGGATCTGGTGCCCCACGGCGTGGAGGTTCAAGTCCTCTCATCCGCACCATCTTTTTTAAAATCCATCTTTAAAACTTCTAAAAAACTCGATTTTCATTTGAATTTATTAAATTTGCTTATTTAAAATTTAGTTGAAATTTTTATTTATCAAACGATCTGCATTAAATTTATAAAATTTATAGATCAAATTCTTGCGCCATTAGAAACAAAGAGACAATAAAAACCTAGAGCAAGTGTGTTAGTGTCGAGGTTACCGCTTTTAGCAATGCTTGAAGACGCGTGTTGATTGGGTTTGATGAGCATTTTGAGCCATTTTTGATGAGTTTGATAGCGCGCTTTTGGCTTAAAGAGGATCGATCAGTGCGGGGTAGAAAGATCGGTTGGTTGCAGACGAGGCACTATTACTAAATTTGAGTGCAAATTTTAAAAATCTAGGGGTCAAATTTAGTCATTTTGGGTGTAAATTTAAAACGTTAAGGCTGTGATACTTAAAAACAATAGAGGTAGTCTATTTGAACTATTAGATAAGCATATTCTTGTGCGATTTGTAGTAATTAGTGGTAAAGTCTAAAAACATAAAATTTTAGGACTAAATCTAGTTTTTTGGGTTTAAATTTAAAAATTTGGACGCTGTGATTTCAAATAATAAAATAAGCCAAATTTGAAATGTGGGCGGTAAATTTATCGGGTAAAGACGGCTTTTGTAGGTTGTATGAAGGCAAGGTTTATCAAATGTAGCGTAAAGTTGGTTGCGGTTGATATGCCCAAATTTAACTACAAAACCAAATGAGATAGAAATTTATGGCTAAATTTGTTTGCTGTGGCTTAAATTTTTGAAGCTACGATATTTAAAAAAGAGACCAAATTTGCAACAAAAGCGCTAAATTTGAGCTATCAGAAAAGATGCGTTTTTATGGTTTATTTCTGCGATGTCCTAATGGCTCGTGATAATAGGGGCGAATAATTACGGAGTTGCTAAATTTGACTACAAATAGAAATTTGCGCCTAAATTTAAACATTTCTGGAGCTAAATTTAAAAAGATAAAACAGGGTAAATTTACAAAAAGAAGTAATAAATTTGAACTACTATAAAATGCTGTTATTATGTGCGGGAGCATTGCTTGTGGCTATCGACAACGCAGTTGGTTATAGTTGATGTATTCTCATCAAAATTTTTAATAACATAGAATTTACGACCAAATTTAACTATCTCAGGAGCCAAATTCTGCTAGTAAATTTGTATCTTGAGCTAAATTTAAAGAGTAAAAACAAGGTGGATTGTGAATTTGTGCTATTAAAAAAGCTTGCCTTGTGTTGGTAACAGTGTTTTGAGAACTAGTGACAATGGAGTTAGCTATGATTGCTGCTCTCATTAAATTTGACGAGAAAACTTAGCAGCACGAAAATTTACGACGAAATTTAATTGCTTCAGACTTAAATCAAAAATTTTACTAACAAATTTTTAGCCAAATTTACACTGACTGCGAAATTTGCTCAGCAATCATCTTGATCTAAAAGCACTTCAGGGTAGCATTTTTTTAAAAGATATAGAAATTTGTTTGCTTTGTAGCTTTTGGTTAGGCGATAAGCGTGCCTAAATTTACGAAAACATAAATTTAGTAGCGATCATTTTGGTTTTATAGATAAATTTTAGCGCCAGTTGTTTTTCATAAGTGATATTTAGCGCCTTAGGGCAGGTTGATTAGACTAACTATGGATCAAATTTAAGCCACAAGATATTTTGATTAAAATTAGCAAATGATCAAATTTAGCCCCCAAGTGAGGGCTAAATTTATAAATTCTACAAAGATTGCAAAATTTTTGGTTTAGAAAACGCGGTGATCGGTTTGATCTCGCCTTTGTATTTTTCTAAATTTACAAGGATCGTGTGTCCGCAGTTGCTTTGAGCGATGCTAGATGTGCCTTTGTCGCGAGTTAGGACATTGACGCAGCCGTGTTTGCAAAGGCTCTTTTCGCCTAGCACTTCAGGATCGTACCACGCACCCTCGCAGATGGCGATGACGTGCTCTGGGATGATGTCAGTGACTAGCGCGCCGACTAAAATTTCGCCCCTGTCGTTAAATACTCTCACCACGTCGCCAGTCGCGATGCCTTTTGCTTTGGCGTCATTTACGTTTATGAGCATTGGCTCTCTTGCGCATACTTCAGCGTAGTTTCTGATTATTGAGTTATTTAGCTGTGAGTGGAGGCGGTATCTTGAGTGTGGGGTTGTGACGCTAAATGGATACTTTTTGGCTTTTTCGCTGCCAAGCCACTCAAACGGCTCGATCCAAGCAACGTGTGGCGCAAAGTCTTTGTAGCCAAATTTAGCGATAGTTGGAGAGTAGAGCTCTATCTTGCCAGATGGCGTGCCTAGGCGGTTTTTGTGAGGATTTTCTCTAAAAGCGCTAAGCCTTGTGTAGTATCTGCTAGCTTCGTCATCTTGCTCAAATCTAACATATCCCTCTTTCCAAAACTCATCAAAGCTTGGCATCTTGACATTTATGCCTTTAGCTTGCTCGGCTGCATCTGCGTAAAATTCTTTCGCCCAGCCAAGCTCATCTTTGCCCTCTGTAAAGACCTCTTCTCTGCCCCAGCGTTTGCAAATTTGTGAGCAGATCCAGTAATCGCTCCTGCTCTCACCCATAGGCTCTACGATAGGTTTATAAGCTACGATGTATTCGTTTGTAGGCACGCTTTGGTTGATGTCGTTTCTCTCGACTTCAAGGGCTACTGGCAAGACGATGTCGCTTAGTTTTGCTGTGCTTGTCCAAAATGGCTCAGCGGTTATTACGGTGTCAAATTTACGCCATGCTTTTACGGCGTTATTTACATCCTGATGCCTTGTAAACATCGATCCAGACGCCATGTAAGCCACTCTCATGTGTGGTAGCTTGATCTTTGAGCCGTCATAGTCTATCTCTTTGCCAGGGTTTTGCAAAGCCTCGATCGATCTTGAAGATGGGATGGTGACGTTTTTAAATTTCTTCCAAGGAGCGCCATCTACGTTGTCGTATTTCTCGCTGATGCTGGTGCTGATGCCTTTTAGCGACGGAGCGATCTTGTCTGTAGCGCCATTTGCGTAGTTGAGGTTAAACTCAAATCCAAGACCCTCTTTGCCTATCTGACCTAGCATCGCACTAAGTGTTACTATGCCCCAAAAGCTCATCTCGCCGTGATCTTGTCTTTGAAGCGACCTGCCTGCGATTATGACACTTGGCTCTTTTGCAAGTGCTGTTGCAAATTTAGCGATATCCTCAGCTTTTACGCCGCAAATTTTGCTCGCCCAGTTGATATCTTTGACCACTTTGTCGGTTGTGCCAAGTAGGTAGTCTTTAAATTTATTAAAGCCAACTGTGTATTTTTTGATAAATTCTTCGTCATAAAGCTTGTTTTCATATAGATAGTGGCACATGCCAAGCATCATTGCTACGTCGGTATTTGGACGAACGATGATGGCTTCAGAGCCAAGGTATCTTGTGGTGTCGTTTTTAAAGACGCAAACGCTATAAGTTTTTATACCTGCCTCTTTTATCTTTTTGATGCCAAGATAGCCATCATGTGTTGGTGGTTGCCATGAAATTTGACCAGTTACAAGCGGGTCAGTGCCCCAAAATACAACGTTTTTAGCGTTTTTAGCGATGGCCTCCCACTTTGTCGGAGCGTCATAAACGGCGCTGTTGCCTAGGACGTGAGGCATGATGACAAGGCCAGCTCCAGTTGAGTAGTCGCCACTCTCTTCGACGTATCCGCCAAGCACTTTTAGCATCCTGTGACCAACGGTCCTGCCCCAGCTGATCTTACCGCTGCCGCCCCACCAGTAGCACTCGCCGTAGATGCTCTCAGGGCCATATTTGTCGAAATTTTCTTTTAAGGCTTTTGCTGCTAGATCAAGTGCCGTCTCCCAGCTAACACGCACAAATTCCTCTTTGCCACGAAGCTCGCTCTTTGCTGCGCCTTTTGCCTTTAGGTAGCTCTTTCTCACGTATGGATAGAGCACGCGGCTTTCGTTTTGGATGAGGTCTGGCAAGCTATTGTTCATGGTATTTGGGAATTTATCGCCCTCAAATGGATCAACAGAGACGATTTGATTTGAGTTGGTATTTGCCCAAAATAGACCAAATCTATTTGCGCCAAAGGTTTTGTTTTGGTCAAAAATGGTCTTTGTCACGCCCTCTATCTTGTTTGCCTGCGCTGCTGTGGCAGCAAGTGCAGAAAATTTTATAAAATCTCGTCTTTTCATATTTTCTCCCTTATGAAAATTTATTTTACTTTTTTGGCATTGTGTTGTAGGTATTTAAGCACTAAATTTAGGTCGGTTTCGTCAAGTGCGACAAATTTCGCGTCTACCATGCCTTGTAAATTTGCTGGCCACTGCGCCGCTGTAAAGCTGTTTGGTTCGTGCAGCCTGTGACAAGCAGAGCAGGTCTCTTCGTAAATTTTCTTTGCCTTTGCGTAAAGCTCTTTTTGGTTGCCACCAAGCGCGTCATTTGGCACTTCATAAACGCCATCAGCTTGGTACCAAACCTCGCCATAGTCATCTTCAAGCTCTTTTACTTTTTTGAAATTTGCCTCGCTCTCGTCATCAAAAGCTACAAAAACTTCAGGGTCTTCTACGCTTCTTTGAAGCTGGGCCAAGTAGTTTGCCGACACTACACCACTAACCTTGATCTTACTCGTTTTATCGCCTTTTTCTAAGACTTCAACTGGCGTTAAAACCTCGATCTTACCGATCATCTTGCCATCAAGCGTAATGTTTGCGTCTTTTGCGATCACATCAGCACCAAAGGCAAGACTACATGCTAGCACTGGGGCTAAAAATAGCATTTTCATTTGACAATCCTTAAAAAAAGAAATTAAATGAATTTTATAACCAGCACGCTTAAAATTATATTGCTATATTTAGAGAAAAGTGAGTATTTTAGGGGATTTGAAAGGGCTAAAGTAAATTTAAAGTTATAAAAATAGGGCGATCGCTCGCCCAAATTTACTTTAAGGATTATTTCTTCATCTGGATAGCAGTTTGTATCATCTCATCACTTGTCGTGATGCTTTTTGCGCTCGCTTCGTAGGCCTTTTGTGTGACGATCACTTCGCTTAGTGCTTGACCAAGATCGACGTTACTCATCTCAAGCTTGTTTGCTAAAATTTGCGCCCCATAAACGGTCTCGCCAGCTTTGTTTTTGTAAAAAAATGGCTCGCCAGAGTTGGCTGTGGCTTCATAAAGATTGTCGCCAACCTTTGCCACGCCTTGGTCGTTTATAAAGTGATAAAGCGCCACTTTTGCCACAGGGAATGCTCTAGTATTGTCGAAATTTGCCATGATGTTGCCACGATCATCGACGCTATATTTTGATAAAAGCCCCTCAGCGTAGCCATCTCTTTTTATGTTGAAGTCTTTTCTAGCGTTTGCTGAGCTTGTCATGCCATTATAAACGTCCGCATCGCCGTCGCCCTCGAAGTTTAAATTTACGCCGCCAACGCTTGTTAGTGTATTTGCCACAAGCCTGCCACTGCCATTAAATGTAAGTGAGCCCATTGCTGTGTTTTGCACGGCTCCGCTAGCATCAGTTATTGTCGCCACCGCGTCCCAGATAGTCTGGTCGCCAGCTTGTGGGATCTGCTTGGTTAAATTTATAGTGACCAAGCTCTTTGTGCCGTCTGCGTTGTAGATATCAGAGGTTAGCTTTTCTTTGTTTGGCACTTCAACGAGTGAGGTGACTTCGGCATTTACCTCTAAATTTGCAAAATCCATAAATTTAAGGCTCTTATCGTTTATCTGCCAAGTGCCGTCACCCTCAAGCGTGGTTGAAAACTCGCTAAATTTACCATCGCCGTCTTTTACTTTTACGACCACGCTGTCGCCAGCTTTTGCGCCAAGAGATGTGGTGCTTAGTGGGATCTGTCCGTTTAGTGAGATCGTCTTGTTTGTATTATCAAGCGTGTAGGCGTATTGGCTAGCATCAAGCGCTGTTGTTTTTTTATCTGTTATGCGGGTTGAGTTTAGATTGCCTTTTAGGCTGATGTTTGTAGTAGCCTCAGCTGGCATAAATAAAAAATGAGGCAGTGTTATGCCTTTTTGCGAGCCAGGATCGCCCAGACTTAGCTCCTCTTGCGAGACTGTGTAAGCTTGTGGGGCGCTTGAGGTTTGACCATATTTTTTAAGAGCGGTTGCACTTGGCGTGGTCGGAGTGAAATTTGCAAGCGTGCCAAGGAGTAAATTTCCCCTAGTATCTACTAAATTTCCAGCCGCGTCTATATCAAAAGTGCCTGTTCTTGTGTAGTAGTTTTTGCCTGTTTTATCGACAACGCCAAAGAAGCCATCTCCGCCTATAGCAAGGTCAAAGTTGTTATCAGTGCTTTGAAAGCTACCATTTGACATGTCAAGTGCAGTCGTTTGCTTAGTAGCTCCAAGTCCCACTTGATCGCTAGTTGGGCCACTTCCTGCTGAGACTAGGTTTTGGTTTATTAAATTTTTAAACTCAGGGATTGAAGCTTTGAAACCGACATTATTTATGTTTGAGATGTTGTTTGACCAAACATCCATGCCAAAGCTTTGCGTCTTGATGCCGCTAACCCCGTTGTAAAAACCTCTCATCATGGCTTTTAGCCCTCGTAATATTCAGATACTTTATCCATTGAAACGTATTCGCCAGCTACCTTCATCATAGCCTTGCCATCTACAAATTTCACCGCCTCGACTGGGTAGTTGCCTACTTGTGTTTTATACTCTTTGCCATCTTTGCCAGTGTAAGTCGCTGAAATGGTGTATGAGCCATTTGGCACTTGGTTGCCAGACGCGTCTTTGCCGTCCCAAGCTAGGTTATGAACGCCTGCATTTGTCTCGCTTAGATCAGTTGTTCTTACGACTTGACCATTTGCGTTTTTGACCTCGATTTTGCCATTTGCGAGATCTGTCTTAAAGTAAAGCGCAAATTTTGCATCTTTTTTCTCATCTGTTAGTGTGACTGCATTTGAGCCAGTTGAAACCATCTTGCCAAGGGCTGAGATAGCGTAGGCATTTGCGTTTGACTTTAGCTGACTTACTAGCTCTTTCATCGCTTTGTTTGTATTTTCTTGCATCTCGACTGATGCTAGCTGGCTAGTTTGCGTTAGCATCTTTTCAGTATCCATAGGGCTTGTTGGGTCTTGGTACTGAAGCTCGGTTAAAAGTAGCTTCATAAATGCATCTTTATCTAGCTGTCCATTTGGATTAGTTCCTGTGCTAGCTGCAGCGTCTTGTCTTGCTTTTGCCTTTTTCTCGGCATTTTTTTGTTGCGTTGTTTGTGTAGTTATATCTGAAACTGAAGCCATAATCTCTCCTAAATATATCTTGGTATTACTAGCTCAAGCAAGCTTTGTTCCGCTTGAGCGTTTTCGCTCTCGTCGCTTTGATTTGAGCTATATTTGTTCTTTGCTTGTTCTCTTTTTTCTTGTCTTTGGTTTTGGTCTGAGAAATTCATCTCAAGCTCGGTAAATCCCATATTTACAAGGCTGTTTTTAAACTCAGCTTGGTTTTGTAAAAAGAGGTTCATCGTAGCTGTGGTCGAGCTAAAATTTACATGCAAATTATTGCCGCGATTAACCATCGTGATCTCGACCTCGCCTAAATTTAGCGGGTTAAGCGTGATGTTAAAGCGAGTGATCGGCGCTTTGTAGTTTTGCACCTGCTCTTTTAGTGTAGAAGAGAAATTACTAAGCGTCTCTTTTATCTCTGCCTTTGTTTGAAGCTGGTGTTTAGCGCTGTTTGCGATATCTTTTACCATTTGATTTAGCTCTGATTTATTGTCGCTGCTAAATGTCTCCTCGCTTGGCTCAGCCTCGCTCATCTGCTCTCTTTCTGGAAAGAGTAGCGACTCAAGAGTTGGGGCTTTTTGCGCCTTTTGCTCGTGTAAATTTACCTTTACTTTTGGCTCTTTTGGCTGCTCATCTGGCTCAATATCCACTATCTCATCATCAAGCTTTACTTCACTATCATCTAGTTTTTTAGGCTCTTCTTTGACTAAATTTTTAACTTCGCTGACTGGATTTGCCACCACCTCTTTTAGCAAAGTATCAAGCTTTACGACCTCTTTTGGCTCGTTTTTGATGATAGTTTGCTCGACCTCGTTTTTTAGCTCTTTTAAGTAAAAAGGCTTGTCCTCAGTCTTTATCGGCGTGAAAAATTCCTGCTTGCCCAAATTTTTAAACATCTCGTTTAGTTTTGGCACATCTTCATTTGAAATTTCTATATTTTCAAGGCCAAGGTCAAATTTCTTAGCAAGATCGATAAGATCGCTAACGCTTTTAACGTTGCTAAGCTCTTCGACGTTTTGGGGCACACTTAAGAAATTTGCTATTTTGTCGCTGAAATTTGGAAATTTACTTACCTTTTCATTGCCGTTTAGTATCTCTAAAACTTGCAAAAGCTGCATGAAATTTGCATTTTCATAGAGCTCATTTTTTGTATCTTCGTCCAAATTTTCTTCAAGTGCGGCTGAAATTTTTGCCACGCTTTCGTTTTGCGCCTTTTCTATCGTCTCTTTTTGGATATCAACAGTTTTTACTATCTCTTTGACATCCTTTTCGGTGATCTTTTGACCGCTATTTGCCTTGCTCGCAGCCGCATCCAAAACCATCGACAAAAACTCGCCGTTGTTTTGAGACTTCTTCGCAGCCGTAGGCTTTTTAGTAGCCGCAGGAGCTAGCAAATCTACGTTGTTTTTCGCTGTGTAAGCTTGCATTTAATCCCTTTAAATTTAAAAACTTAACGCTTACATGCAAAATCTATTCCAAAAATTAATTTCTTGATATCAGCTTAAAATTTATAAAAATTTGGCTATAATCTGCCCCTATTTTAAAACTGATAAAGCGAAAAATATCAAACTAATAAACGGAGAAACATTTGGAAAAGATACGAAATATAGCCGTTATCGCGCACGTCGACCACGGTAAGACAACAATGGTTGATGAGCTTTTGAAGCAGTCAGGAACATTTAACGAGCATCAAAACCTTGGCGAGCGTGTAATGGATAGCAACGACATCGAAAGAGAGCGTGGCATCACGATCCTTTCTAAAAACACCGCCATTCGCTACAAAGATACAAAGATCAACATCATCGACACCCCAGGCCACGCCGACTTTGGTGGCGAAGTAGAGCGTGTTCTTAAGATGGTTGATGGCGTTTTACTACTTGTTGATGCGCAAGAGGGCGTTATGCCACAAACTAAATTTGTCGTCAAAAAGGCGCTCTCACTTGGACTTCGCCCAATCGTCGTCGTAAATAAGATAGATAAGCCTGCAGGCGATCCAGACCGCGTTATAAATGAAATTTTTGACCTTTTTGTCGCACTTGATGCAAACGATGAGCAGTTAGAATTCCCAGTCGTTTATGCCGCTGCAAAAAATGGCTACGCAAAACTAAAACTAAGCGATGAAAACAAAGATATGCAGCCACTTTTTGAGACTATCCTAGCTCACGTGCCAGCTCCAAGCGGCAGCGACGAGAACCCACTTCAGCTTCAAGTTTTTACGCTTGATTATGACAACTACGTCGGCAAGATCGGCATCGCGAGGATTTTTAACGGCAAGATAGCTAAAAACCAAAACGTCATGCTTGCAAAGGCTGATGGCACAAAGACAACTGGTAGAATTTCAAAGCTTATCGGCTTTATGGGACTTGATAGGATCGATATAAACGAGGCTGGCACTGGCGACATCGTAGCGATCGCTGGCTTTGACGCGCTTGACGTTGGCGATAGCGTCGTTGATCCAAACAACCCACATCCGCTTGATCCGCTCCATATCGAAGAGCCAACACTTAGCGTTGTATTTTCTGTAAATGACGGCCCACTAGCGGGCACTGAGGGCAAACACGTCACATCAAATAAGATCGATGAGCGCCTTGCAAACGAGATGAAGACAAATATCGCGATGAAGTATGAAAACATCGGTGAGGGTAAATTTAAAGTAAGCGGCCGTGGCGAGCTTCAGATCACCATTTTGGCTGAAAATATGCGCCGCGAGGGCTATGAGTTTTTACTTGGCAGACCTGAGGTCATCGTAAAAGAGATAAACGGCGTAAAATGCGAGCCATACGAGCTTTTGGTTATCGACGCGCCTGATGATACGACAGGCACTGTCATAGAAAAACTAGGCAAAAGAAAGGCCGAAATGGTCTCTATGAACCCAACAGGCGACGGTCAAACAAGGATCGAATTTGAAATCCCAGCGCGCGGCCTTATCGGCTTTAGAAGCCAGTTTTTGACTGATACAAAAGGCGAGGGCGTTATGAACCATAGCTTTTTGGAGTTTAGACCACTAAGCGGCACCGTCGAGCACAGAACAAACGGCGCTTTAGTTTCTATGGAAAACGGCGTAACGCTTGCTTATTCGCTATTTAACTTGCAAGATCGTGGCGTGCTATTTCTTGATCCACAAGCAAAAGTCTATGTGGGCATGATCATCGGTGAGCACAGCCGTCCAAACGACCTTGATGTAAATCCTATCAAGGGCAAAAACCTAACGAACGTGCGTGCAAGTGGTAGTGACGATGCGATCAAGCTAGTTCCGCCTAGAAAGCTAAGCCTTGAGCGCGCGCTTGAGTGGATAGAGGACGACGAGCTAGTCGAGGTTACGCCTATAAATATTCGCGTTCGCAAGCGCTATTTAGACCCAACAGAGCGTAAAAGAAAAGCAAAACTATAATCCAAATTTGCTAGCAAATTCCCTTTGGTGCCAGCCAAAGGGGCTAGCAAGTGAAATTTAATCCCCAAACCCAATTTAATAATCAGCTTGTAAATTTATCTATTTATGCCAAGTGGAGTGGGCTAAATTTAGCCAAATTTAGGGCTTGGCTGCTTTAAATTTATAAAGGCTATTTTTTGATTCTGGCGCTTTAAATTTGTAAATTTATGCTTGGTAAGTAAATTTGCCTGATCTGATGCCGTCACGAGGAATTTATAGAGTAGTTTGCATTTTATAAAGACTATTTTTGCCCGCAAAAAGCAATCAGTTATGGTGAGTGAATTGGTTTATTTGAATTTACAAAAGGGTTAAATTTAGATTTTGAGAGCTGTTAAATTTGCTTATTTGACTATCTCTGCATCCAAATTTTTGTAGTGGCTAAAATTTTAAATTTGTGGCTTGACTGAATTTACTTGCATGGTTGTAGTGGCGTTGTGGTGAATGGCTACTTTATCCGCACAAACGAGCTAAATTTAGTCCTTTCTCGCTCTAAATTTGTAAATTTATGCGAGTTGATAGGATTTGAGCGATATAAATTTTGATTTTAGTGGGCAACTTTATATATTGGTGCAAATTTATATCAGCCAGTGCTTGGCTAAAGCATCTGGCAGACTTTAAATTTTAAAATGTAGTCTGAAGCGAGGTCTATAGCAAGTGAAAGGCTAAATTTGGTTTGACTATTTGTAAATTTATCTAATTAGTAGATTAAATTTAGACCTTGTCTAAAAAACTATCTTTTAAAATCACTCTTGTTAGTGATGAAATTTAGCAAATTTATCACCTCAAACCACAATAAAAGCTACCTAAATTTATAAAAAGTGCAGGGAGTAAATTTAACTAGCGGATCTTTTTTAGTCTGCTCTTTGAAATTTTATAAATTTTTGATGGCGTATCTTCAAAAAATAGTTCATCAACAACTTCATCAGCCACGCTTCTAGCCCAAACTTCGTCAAATTTCATACCATTTTTGTTCGCGCTGCTTGAGTAAAGCCAGTCAAATTTGCTTAAAAATTTCTCATGTTTGCACTCTTTTACGACCCTGATCGCCTTTAAATTTGGATATAAAAATGTCGTCTTTCTTGAGCGGCGGATGAAATTTTTATACTTTTTTGGCGCTCTAGCAAGCTCATGTAAAACGCTAAATTTAGCCGTCGTGATGAGGCAAGGTTTGCCCTCGCTTCGCATTTTGACGTGATTTATCTCCTTGTAGTCCTTGCTTAAAAAGCCAGCCGTCGTGTCAGTTTGCGCTAGGTATATCATCTCTCTTCTTTGAAAGTAAAAATATGCATGATATGATGAGAGCAAAGCCTAAAAAGTCCCAAAAGACAAACTTCGTCCCAAGCCAAAAGTAGCCAAAAAAGGCCGCGCTTAGTGGCTCTATGCAGGCTATCATACTGGCCTTTGAGGCGCCTATGAGCTTGACTCCAGTCATATAAAAGCTAAATGCAAATATCGTGCCAAGCGTGATGACAGCGAGAAATGCCAGCCACTGCGCAGTGCCACTAAGCCCCGCAAACTCCCACACTCTCATATAAAGGCAAAGCACCACTCCACCTATCACCATGCCCCAGCCAAGCGTGAGCGCGACTGAGTATTTTGCATTTAGCCTTGCGGGAGCTAGGTTATAAACGCAGACGCAAACAGCGCTTACTAAGCACCAAAATAGCGCTTCTGGTGAGATGACAAGGGCTGAAATTTGCGCGTGCGTAGCAAGAAAAAAGACGCCAAGCATCGCGCAAAATAGAGCCAAAATTTCAAGCGGTCTTGGCGCTCGCCTCTCTTTTAAGCAGATGACGGCTAGGATGAGGACTGGAGCTGTGTATTGAATGACCGTTGCAACTGCGGCGTTTGAGAGCTCGATAGAGTAAAAGTAGGCATACTGCGTCATCATAAGTCCAAGTAGGGCGTATGTGAGAAGCTCGGCCATCAGTTTTATGTCAGTAACTGGCGCAAAAACGGCCTTTGGAGCCTTAAAAGCGTAGTAGAGCACGATAAAAGCACCAGCTAGCAAGAGCCTATAAGGCACTAAAAAATCAGCGCTAATGCCCTGCGAGAAGAGATACTGCCCGCAAACTCCGCTAAATCCCCAAAGTACGCCACCAACTAGTGTAAGAAGCACTCCAAGTTGATGGCTGGACATTAAATTTATCTATCTTTATGTAGCTGGGCGTCTTTGCCGTAGTGAGGCGAATAAGGCCCATAAAGTATGCAGTCGTGGCAGTTTCTAGAAAAGAGGTAGGCATCGGCCCTTACTGCTAGGTCGTATGATCTATCTGAGATGGTGTTTGCCACCTGCGTGATGACGGCTGAGACTAGCATGCCAAGCAGGCTGTTTTGCCCGCTGCCGCTATCCTCTGCGGCTGCTGCCTCGCCCTGCCAAAGTGTCGCACCGCTTTTTATATCGACTAGTTTTGCTTCAAGCACTACCTTTGTCGAGCTAGAGACCACGACGTAGCTTGTGCCGTAGTCTTTGATGTTTATGTAAAGCACGCTATCGGCATGAAAAATTTTATCAAGCTTATTTAGTGGCACGGCGGCGATCTCGCTTGGCTCGGTTATGCCATTTTGCTTAAATGTATCATTTACAAGAGCCACTGGAAATACATAGTATCCAGCCTCGCTAAGTGGGGCTACTGAGTTAGCCAAAACCGCTGCTGAGCCGCTTACTTCGGTGCTATCGTTTGTTGGCATGAGCACTAGGATGGAGCGTGGCTTTTTTTGCAAAAAGGCTGAGTAGTCGTATGGCTCAGGCTCTTTGAAAGAACAACCCGCAAAAAATATCGCAAGAAGCGTCACAGCTATAAATTTCAGGCTATTTTTCATCTTTCGCTCCCTCTTTTTTGCTCTGCTTTTTTGGGGTTAAATTTTTAGAGCCTTTGATGAAATTTATAAATTCTCTTGACTCTGGGAAATTTTGCACCTCTTTGTCAAAATTTGCATTTGCAGCGCCTAAATTTCCGTTATTTAAGTATAAAAGTCCAAGGTGCGCATATAGACCTGGCGCAACCTTGTAGCCCCTTTGGGTTGAGTTTTGCACTAAATTTTCTAAGCGTGAAATTTGCTCGGTTGCGTCGCCATCTTCATTTAGATAGCTATATAATGAGCTGCTATATGTGCCGTCCCAGTAGTAAAGCGACCTTGGGCCACTTGCGTTGCTACATCCTGCTAGCACGAGCGCAAGAGCGCCAAGGCAGGCAAGCCCTATTTTACTTGCCATGCTCCGCTTTCTATGCCATTTACTAGGTTATTTACCGCTTCAACTATCGCTAGGCTTAGCACCTTGCCATTTAGCGTAGAGTCGTATCCTGCGGTGCCGCCAAAGCCGATGATCTCTCTGTTTGAAAGGGTGTATTCGCCAGCGCCGCTAACTGAATAGACGACCTCAGCCGTTTTGGTATCGACAACGTTTAAATTTACCTTTGAGTAGGCGGTTTGTTGCTTACCTTTGCCAAGTATGCCAAATAGCTGGTGATCGCCTGTTGTCTTGCGGCCAAATTCGGTCACATCGCCAGTTATCACATATCTTGAGCCTTTTAAATTTTGAGCCTCTTTGCTTAGCTCGCTCTCTTGTTTGAGGACCGACATATTTGATCTCTCAAGCACCGAAAATCTACCGCTTTGCTGTAAATTTGTGATCAAGATACTTTGAGCTTGGTTGCCAAGTCTATCCTCGCCGTCGCTAAAGGCGCCGTTTTGATAGGCTGATTGGTTATTAAAGCGGCCAATAGAAACTGAGACCTTTTTGCCGTTATAAACTGATCCGTAGCTTGCTACTTTTGGGGTTTCTACCACTCTTGAGCTCTCGCTTGCGCACCCTGCAAAAAGCGCTGCGATCACTAGAGCTGCACTAAATTTTAAAACATTTTTCATCTTTATCCTTTGTGACAAAATCGTGTGTATATTACTACTTTTTTTTAAATGGCTCGAAATTTCATCCACGTGCCATTTGCGTATCTGCGCACAAAGAGCACCGCCTTTACCGCCCAGTCGGCAAACATCGCAAACCAAGTGCCTATCATGCCAAGATCAAAGGCGAGCGCAAAGATATAAGCTAGCACGATCCTGCAGGCAAACATGCAGGCTAAATTTACTATCATTGGGTATTTTGCGTCCCCAGCAGCTCGAAAAACGGTCGGATAGGTGTAGGCAAGCGGCCAGATGAGGCACATAGCGATGCCGTGGTACCAGACGATCTGCCTTGTTAAATTTATGGCCTCGCTCGAGAGGTTATAAACGCGAAGTAGCGGTTCAAGAAGCAGTAACACGACAGCCGTGCTAAAAAGCTGCACGATGTAGATGCTTAGCATTGATTTTCTTACGTAAAATTTAGCCTGATTAAAGTCATTTGCGCCGATGCATCTAGCCACGACGACGCTTAGACCTGTGCCTATCGCCATGCCAGGGAGCACCTGAAACATCACGATCGTCCCGCCCACGGCATTTGCAGCGATGCTTGCCGTGCCAAAGAGCGAAACAAGGCTCAAAACGATGATGCGACCCACGTAAAACATCGAATTTTCAAAGCCATAAGGCACGCCGATATTTAAAATTTTTTTGATGATCTCGTAGTCAAATTTATAGATAAGGCTCTTTCTTATGTGAAGTTTTAGCTTTATATCAAGTAGCAGATATACTATGATAAAGCAAGCGATCGCTCTAGCTATGAGCGTGCTAATGGCGATGCCAAGCACCCCTGTGTGAAATGTGTAGATGCTAATGGCAGTTAGCAGCACATTTAGTAAATTTGCAGCCGCCATGATATACATAGGTAGCTTTGCGTTTGACATCGTGCGAAAGATCGCCGCAGCTGCTGCATATACTGCTAAAAAGGGCGCTGAAATGGCTGAGAAAACGAGATAGTGGCTAGCATCGCTCCTTACTTGCTCGCCGATATCGCCAAAGACTTTATCTAAGATGAGATCTTTTAAAACTATGATGGCAAGGGCTATAAAGATGGCAAAAATTAGACTAAACCAAACTAGCTGATCGGCGGTATTTCTGGCGTTGCCGCTTTGTTTGCTGCCTAGATACTGGCTAGCTACCACCGAGCCACCAGTGGCTATGGCGGTAAATATGCTAATAAATAGCGCCATGACAAACTCCACAAGGCTCACCGCACTCACCGCACTTTCGCTAACGCTAGCTGCCATTAGCGAGTTTGCAAGGCCTAGGCTATATTCTAAAAACTGCTCTACGGCGATAGGGAAAAAGAGCCTTGCAAGGTCGGCATTTGAGAAAAATCTCTGCTCGCTTGTCAAATTTTTCAAATTTCATCCCCTTTGTAAAGTGTGGGTAAATTATAAATTTTAAAAGGTGAAAAGGCTATAAATTTTGGGTCTTATTTATTGACAAATTTGTCTTAAAGTGAGTAAAATCACGCCAGTTCTAAGTTTTAGAAAGACCTTTTTTGGATACAAAATGCACTCAATCGGTATTGATATAGGCTCAACTTCTGCAAAGGTTGCCGTCATAGAGGCAAGTAGCGGCGAGATAAAGGAGCTCTTTTTACTCCCAACTGGCTGGAGCAGCGCAGATACGGCCATGCTTATAAAAGAGCGAGTTTTAGGCTTAAACCTTGGCGAGCTATATTTTACTGCGACAGGCTACGGCAGAGTTTCGGTGCCATACGCTGATAAAACCCTTACAGAGATCACCTGTCACGCGCTTGGGGCGCACTACTTTTGCAAAAGTGACTGCACAGTTATAGACGTGGGCGGTCAAGATACGAAGGCTATCAAGCTTGAAAATGGCTCAGTGACGGATTTTACGATGAATGACAAGTGTTCAGCTGGCACTGGTAAATTTCTTGAAGTGATGTCAAACCGCCTTGGAGTTAGGTTTGACGAGCTTACATGCCTTGCTAAAAATAGCGACAAAGATATATCCATAAGCTCGATGTGCACGGTCTTTGCGGAGTCTGAGATCATAAGTCTCATCGCTCAAAACATCTCACGAGAAAATATCGCAAAAGCAGTGATCGTCTCAGCTATAAATAAAATTTCAAATTTGGTCAAAAAACAGGCAAATACGAGCTATTTCTTAAGCGGTGGCTTTAGTAAGAGCGAGTATGTGAGAGAAAATTTAGAAGTGTGCTTGCAAGCTAAAGTAAGCACGCACGAAGATGCGATCTACTGCGGTGCGATAGGCGCTAGCCTTGCAGGGATAAGAAATTTAAGGAGAGAAAATGGCGATAAATGAGAGTATGAGTCTGAGCGAAATTTTCGCTACTTATGATGGCGCTAAGAAAAATTTAGCCCAAAATGTCGAAGCAGTCAAAAATAGCGGCCAAAAGATCGCGGCTATCTTTTGCACCTACACGCCAAGGGAGGTCATCCACGCAGCAAACGCTTATAGTGTGAGTGTCTGTGCAACTGGCGATAACGCCGTGGTCGAGGGCGAAAAGTACCTGCCTAAAAACCTCTGTCCGCTCATAAAAGCAAGCTACGGCTTTGCAAAAGCGAATAAATGTCCATTTGTGCGAAACTCTGATATCGTTATCGGCGAGACGACGTGCGACGGCAAGAAAAAGATGTATGAGCTAATGGGCGAATTTAAAGATGTGCACGTCATGCATTTGCCACATTTCAAGAGCCAAAAGAGCTTGGAGATTTGGCAAGATGAGGTCAGGGAGCTAAAGGAGCGTCTGGAGGCTAAATTTGGCGTGAGTGTGAGCGATGAGGAGCTTAGAAACTCTATCAGGCTATTTAACAAAGAGCGTGAGCTAATGGGAGAAATTCAAAATTTCATGAAGCTAACACCGCCACCGATGAACGGCAAAGAGCTACACGCACTGCTATATGGAAATGGTTTTATCTTTGACAAAGAGGAGCAGATAAGCGACCTTGAGATCATCGTTGAGAAGCTAAAAGAGTGCGTGAGGGACAAAATTTCACCCGTGCATAAGGACGCCAAACGCATCATCATCACAGGCTGTCCAAGTGGTGGGGTCTATGATAAGATCGTGCCAGCCATAGAAGAGGCAGGCGGCGTCGTGGTAGCTTACGAAAACTGCACTGGGACTAAAAATTTTAGCAACCTAATCGATGAAAACGATGATCCAATTAGCGCCATAGCAAAGCGCTACATGGCGATACCTTGCTCGATCATGTCGCCAAATAAAGAGAGAGAAAATGTGCTACAAGAGATGATAAAAGAGTATAAGGCGGACGGCGTGATCGACGTTGTGCTGCAAGCCTGTCACACCTACAACGTAGAAACTGCTAATATAAAAAGGGCGTGCAACGACGTAGATACGCCTTATATGGCGCTTGAGACGGACTTTTCGACGAGCGACGCTGGGCAGATCAAGACAAGGCTCGAGGCATTTATAGAGATGCTTTAGGATAAATTTGGCGTCTGGCTTTTTGAGGCGAGCGCTAAATTTAAAAGAGCAGGGGGCTAAATTTAGCTTTAAATTTAAAATAGCTGACTTGAAAATGGTTAAATTTACAAAATTTACAAGTCAGCTAAAGCGAAAATTCCAACTTAAAAATAGATATTTTTAAAAAAATATGCAGGATAAATTCCTGCATATTTAAATAATCAATCGTCCAAAAACCACCATCCAGAAGCTCTTCCATAGGCAAATCGACTATGATGATAATCATAAATGACTGAATTCCATTTTTTATCACCGTTTTTTATTTTCTCGTTATATTCTCTTATTTTATCTCTATCGCCCAGGTTTTTATACATGTCGCGTAGATCTCTACATATATATGCGCTTTTTAGCTCATTGCAGCCGTATTCAAGCATTTTTACGTCCGCTTTTGACTCAGAAAGAGCTTTTGCGTAATCAGAATCTATGGCATCGGTTTTAGCTTGATCATCGCTTTTATGTGCAAAATAGATTATTTTGTATAAAATCAAATCAAGAGCTGGTATATTGCACGCTGGAGCAAATTTTTTCTCATAGCAGTATTCTGGAATAGTTTTTTCATAAAAATTCACTACTTTTTTAAGGTCTTTATTGGCTAAAGCCTCTCGTTTTTCTAGTGCTAGGCAGCCTAGATCATTACCTTGATCTAAACACCAATATTTTGCCCTATCTGTGTCTATTTTTTTCGTGTTAGTTTCTATAAACTGTTTATCCCCACTATAATCATAATTTGGTTTTTCTTTGCTACTCCCAAAGCCCCAAGCATATACGCTACTTGTGGCCAACACGCTGGCTAATACTGAAGCTAAAATTTGCTTTTTCATCTTGATATCTCCTTTTTGGTTTAAAAAGGCATTCTACCCCCCCCCGTACTTAAAATAAATTTTAAAAGGGTGCAGGCCCATGAAAAAGTATAAATTTAGTGTCTAAGTGCTCGCTAAAATGTGCAGAGTATGTCAAGCAGTCTGCCAAGCTTTTGCATATCATTTAAGAAAAGCTGGTTTGATTTTTGTGTAAATTCTTTGGCTTCTTCTAGGATTTTGGGCTCTAAGATGCTATAAGCAAACTCCTTTTTTAGTATCTTTGCGCCCTTTTTATAAACAAATTTTGCATCAATAAAGCTTGTAAAAAAGCTATCATCTCTTAAGTAGTAGTTGGTGCTCGCATTTACAAAAACTGGCTTTTGAGCTAAAAACTCGCCGCAAACGCCGTTTGGTGATCTAAATTTAACACTCTCAACCACATCAGGTCTTATCTCATAAAACCTTATTTCGCTAGATTTTTTAAGAGCCAAAACGTCACTAGTTTTGTTTAAATTTATAGAGGAGCTATCAGCTCCAATGACGTTTATAACGCCTTTTATAAGAGAGTAGGCACTTGTAGTTTTATTTTGATCAAGAAAATTTATCATGCCAAAAAATGGCACGCTGGCATTTTTATCAGCTAAGCTTGGCATGCTTTTTATGAGTAGTTGCTGCTTTTTGCCATTTAGCTCAAAGTAGCTCACCATGATAGAAATTTCATCTTTTTTACTAGGCGTCTTTTGCGAGCAGCCCGCAAAAAAGAGCGCTGCAAGCAGCAAAACTACTAAATTTCTCATTTTATGAAGTAGTCACCATCAAAGCTTACAAGCGAGTATTTTCTCTCGTTGCCGATACTCTCTTTAAGCTCATCGATACTCAAAAACTCCAAGCTATCGGCTCCTATGTACTCTCTGACCTCTTCGACGCTTTTTTTGGCGCTTATTAGCTCCTCAAAGCTTGGAGTGTCGATGCCGTATCGCTCAGGATACTTTAGCTCAGGGCACGCAACTCTGAAGTGAATTTCTTTCGCTCCTGCGTGTCTTAAGAGATCGACCACCTTTTTAGAAGTAGTGCCACGAACGATGCTATCGTCGATCACGACGATACTTTTACCAGCTAGCACGCTTGACATCGGATTTAGTTTTAGTTTGACCTTTAAATTTCTCATCTCTTGGCTTGGCTCGATAAAGGTTCTGCCCACATAGTGATTTCTAGTGATGGCTAGCTCAAATGGAATTTTGCTCTCATTTGCGTATCCAAGCGCCGCTGGCACGCCACTATCTGGCACAGGCACGACAAAATCAGCCTTTATCTTGCTCTTTCTAGCTAGCACCTCGCCCATCTTTTTTCTCACTTCATAGACGCTTTTGCCCTCTATAACGCTATCTGGGCGCGCAAAGTAGATGTACTCAAAGGCACAAATTCTAGGGTCTGGCTCGAAAATTTGCAAGCTTTGAAACTCGCTCTTGCCATGCTCAAAAACTATCATCTCGCCAGGTCTAACATCTCTTATAAATGTTGCTCCCACAAGGTCAAATGCGCAAGTCTCGCTAGCTACGATGTATCCGCCATCTTTTAGCCTACCAAGGCTTAGTGGCCTAACACCCCAGCGGTCTCTTATGGCAAAGGTTTTGTGGCGTGACTGCACGAGCAAGCAGTAAGCGCCTTTTATCTTATCAAGTGCTGCGATGATGCGATCTTGTAGGTGTTCGTCGTGGTTTCTTGCGATGAGGTGGATGATGTTTTCTGTGTCCATATTTGTCTGAAATATCGCGCCATCTTTGATGAGCTCGTTTCTAACCTCGTCTTTATTGACCAAATTTCCGTTGTGAACGATCGAGATTTGACCTAGGGCATAGTTGGCGGCTATTGGCTGGGCGTCACGGCCTGAGTTTTTGCCAGCTGTTGCGTAGCGGTTGTGACCGATCGCCATGTCGCCTTTTAATGAGCTTAAGATCTCTTCGTTAAAGACCTCGGTGACTAGGCCGTTGCCCTTGTGAGTGGAGATCTCGCCGTCGTTACAGACGCTGATGCCACTTGCCTCTTGACCGCGGTGTTGCATAGAAAATAGCGCATAATACGCCGTTTTCGCCGCATCTTTAGAATTTATGATACCTACTATCGCACACATCTTTTATCCTCTTTTCATCTTTTTAAATTTCATCTTTACAGTTAAATTTCATAGCCAACGCTAAGCACTTTTTGTAAGTGACTTGTTGCCCAAAGTGCTGGCACACTTGCCGTTATTTGCACCATTTATAACAATCCACATGCACTAAAACTAAATTTCATCATCTCAAATCAAACTCATTAGCTCTTAAATTTTGACGCTTTTTGCGCTCTGGTAGGTAGAATTTATCGCCAAATTCTAGCTTGCATATCTTTATATCATCAAGACTAAATTTAATCATCAAGCCCCAAACTATCATCTATCGAGTATAGGCCGCTGCTCTGATTTTTTAGCCAGATAGCAGCCTTAATGGCACCTTTTGAAAAGGTCGCTCTACTAGTTGCGGTGTGGTTTAGCTCGATAAATTCGCCGTCATTGTAAAAGCCAACCGTGTGACGACCGACCACGTCGCCGCCACGAAGCGCCATAACTGCGATCTCGTCTTTACTTCTTGCGCCCACCATGCCAGCTCTGCCAGTTACTAAAACATCTTTTAAATTTAGATCCCTTGCCTCTGCCACACAGCCCGCCAAGGTCATCGCAGTGCCGCTTGGAGCGTCCTTTTTGTGTCTGTGGTGCTGTTCGACTATCTCTATATCAAATTCTCTTAAAACTTTCGAAGCTATCCTTGCAATTCTATTTAACACTGCTACACCTAGACTCATGTTTGTTGCGTAGAGTATTGGCATAGTGCCTGATGCTAGATGAAGCAAATTTTTCTCATCGTCATTTAGTCCGGTTGTGCCGATGACTAGTGGTTTTGGGTTGGTTCTAGCGTAGTTTAGCAGTGCTACGGTCGCCTCTTTTTGGCTAAAGTCGATGATAACGTCGCACGCTTCAAAAAATTTAGCAAAGTCGTTTGTCAAAAGCTCACTGCTTAAATTTTCAACCTCATTTTTTTGGCTAAAAGCGACGCTTAAAGTGGCGTCTTTTTCATCTTTCAAACAAGAGATGATACTTTGAGCCATCTTGCCACTAGCGCCGTAAAGTCCTATTTTTACCAAAATTTATCCTTTGAATTTTGGTTGAAATTTAACATAAATTTTATTATAGAGAGATTACGAAATGGCTTTTGAAAATAGCTATTTGAGGCTAGAAATTAATTACAAATTAGCATTTTGGTAACTGCTGCGATCAGAAAAATGGATATTGATTATATTAGAGCGCACTTTTTGCTTATTTTATGCAAAAAGGCAACTACGCTATGTATTTTATTAATGCAATTTTTGAAAAAGTGCTCTGATAAGCCTAAAAACCAAGCATTTTTTAAATATAAATTTGACTAAAAGTTTATTTTGAAAGAGAAATTTAGCCAAAAAATTTGGCTAAATTTGTTGAGTATTAATGCAAGCTTTCTATGTAGCTCATAGCGCTAAGTGCAGCCACTGCGCCATCACCTGCTGCTACGATGACTTGCTTTGGAGCATCCTCTCTGATATCGCCTGCTACAAAGAGCCCTTTTAGGCTAGTTTGCATCTTAAGGTTTGTCTTAACCTGTCCGCCATCAGCCATTTCGCAGATAAATTTGCCGTTTTCATCTTTTAAAATTTCGTTATTTACATTTAGTCCGACAAAGGTGAAAATGCCCGGCACATCAAGCACGCGCTCGCCATTTTTGGTATCAAGCACGATCTTTGTTAGACCCATTTTATCGCCAAGCGCCTCTTTTACAGTTGCACTTGTTATAAACTCGATCTTCTCATTTTTTCTAGCTTTTTCAACGGTTGTTGGCGCCGCTCTAAATTCGTCACGTCTATGCACTAGATAAACTTTTGAGCAGATATTTGCTAGATAAAGTGCCTCTTCAACAGCTGTGTCGCCACCGCCAAGGACGGCTACCTCTTTGTTTTTGTAAAAGAAGCCATCGCATGTTGCGCATGTGCTAACGCCTTTACCAAAGAACTCATCTTCGCCCTTAAATCCAGCACGCCTTGGGGTTGAGCCAGTCGCTACGATGACAGCCTTTGCCTGCTCGCTCTTGCCGCCCTCAAGTAAAATTTCAAAGCTGCCATCTCCATTTTTTCTAACGCCAACGACGTTTGCCCACTTATGAACTAGTCCAAATGCACTGCACTGCTTCCACCAAGTGCTCATAAAGTCAAAACCGCTCTCGCCAGGGGCTTTTTGACCTGGGTAGTTTTCTATCTCTGAGCTAGAGGTGATCTGACCGCCAGGCTCGCCTTTTTCAAACATTACAACATTTTTTAGTCCGCCTCTAGTGGCGTAAAGTCCGGCGCTTAGTCCTGCTGGACCGCCTCCGATGATCGCTAAATCAAGCATAAATTTCCTTTATTCTAAAACATTTATGGACGAATTTTGTTTATAAATTTCGCCCCTTTGATGAACTATCTCAACACTGCTAGGAAGCTTCGTGATGCTTAAATTTCGCATAAGCTCTAGGACTGTATTTATATCTGAGCTTATGTATTTTAGTGTTGAGTTTGACTCATATCTTTTTTGAAAGATATCAATCGCCACAACTGTTTCATTTTTGGTTGGTAAAATTTCGTCTAATTTTGATTGATTTGAACTGAAGATTAAAAGCGTATATTTTGGCTCTTTTGGAGTGAAAATTTCGCTTTTTTCGTAAAAAACTAGCTTCGCAAAATCAACAAATTTATATTGTGAAAAACGATAGTTGCTATACGCAAATGCAGCCGCTATCATAGCTGCACCAAAAAATGAACCAAATATATAGGTAAGAGGAAGCAGACTTCCTCTTCTTTTTTCGCTCATTAAAGAAGCGAATTTAGTTTGTCAGTTAGGGCTTGTTTTGACTGCGCACCGACCATTTGCTCAACTAGCTCGCCATTTTTGAAAAATAGCAATGTTGGGATCGATCTAATGCCAAACTCAACTGCAAGATCTTGCACTTCATCAGTATTTACCTTGCAAATTTTTGCTTTGCCCTCAAAGTCTTCAGCAAGCTCTTCGATCACTGGAGCTAGCATACGGCAAGGTCCGCACCATGGAGCCCAGAAATCTACTAGAGCAACGCCTTCTTTTGTTACATCAAAATTTTCTTTTGTGAGTTCGATGTATTTTCCCATTTGTTCTCCTTATTTTCAAGTTGTGGCAATTATACAAAATCAAATTTAAATTTTAGCTAAATAATAAATTTTATTATAAACTAATATTTTCTATCAGCTCAAAATCTTCATTTTTAACAACAAGTAGATCAAGCTGAAAGTCTCTGTTTGGCTCATTTTTCATCATATAAAAATTTATAGTTTTTAAAATTTTCATATATTTTGCCTTGTTTAGCCTATACTCCGCTTCGTATCCTCCGCTGGTTGCTTTTACCTCTATAAAATGTAAAATTTTATCGCTACTTAGCGCGATGATGTCGATCTCGCCAAATTTAGAGTGAAAATTTCTCTCTAAAATGACAAAACCAAGCTTACACAAAAACTCGCACGCCCTATCTTCGGAGCTCTTACCAAAGAGATACTCTTTTAGCCCCAAGCTACTCCTCGATCCTCATCATAAATGGCTCTTCTTTTATATACTCTTGCTCTTTTAAAAGCTCCATAGTTCGCTTTGCATCAGCCTCCAAGCTCGTGTGCGTCGTGAAAAATAGCACGGCATACTCGCTCTCATCTTTTGGCTTTTGTAGCAAGCTGTCGATCGAAAGATTGTTTTCGCTCATTAAATTTGTTATCTTTGCTAGCACGCCCATTTTGTCTTCGACTTTTAGCCTAAAGTAATACTTCGTCTTTATCCTGTCGCGATCAAGAAGCTCCAAAGTATTTAGCTCAAATGGCGCTTTGTATCCAAGCATCGGCGACTTGCTATCTCTTGCGATGTCGATGAGATCGCTAATTACTGCGCTTGCTGTCGCGTCGCCACCAGCTCCTGGGCCATAATACATCGTCTCGCCAACGACCTCGCCAACGACACTGATAGCATTTGTCACGCCGCTTGCCTTTGCTATCATTTTATTTTGCGGCACAAGCGCTGGATGCACGCGTAGTTCGACCTTGCCCTCGCTTTTTTTGGCAATGGCTAGAAGTTTTATTGAGTATTCAAAATCTTTTGCGAAAAATATATCTTCTGGCGTGATGCCTTGTACCCCCTCGATCAAGATATCCTCTGGATCGCCGTGCACGCCATATGCGATGCTAGCTAGGATGAGAAGCTTGTGAGCCGTGTCAAAGCCGCCCACGTCAAAGGTAGGATCGGCCTCAGCGTATCCAAGTTCTTGTGCTTTTTTAAGCGCGTCTTTGAAATTTGAGCCTTCATTCATCATCGATGTTAGGATGTAGTTGCTGGTGCCGTTTAGTATGCCATTTATACTTAAGATGTGGTTTGCGCTAAGCCCCTCTCTTAAGGCTCTGATGATCGGTATGCCACCAGCCACGCTTGCTTCAAAGCCAAATGGCGTGTTTTTGGCTAAATTTTGCAAAGCATATCTGTGATAGGCAAGAAGCGCCTTGTTTGCAGTGACGACCGCTTTTTTGCGCTTTAAAATTTCACTCACCACTCTAAAAGGCTCTTCAACACCGCCCATAAGCTCGATAAAAACGTCGATATCATCGCGGTTTATGACGCTATTTATATTGTCAGTCAAAGGGATGTCAGCGTCTCTTTTTTTATTTAAATTTCTAACCACGCCGATGACTGGCACTATCTCTTCGCCACATCTTGCTGCGATTAGCTTTTTGTTTTTTAGTAAAATTTTTGCAACCGACTCGCCAACGGTTCCAACGCCTAAAATCGCTACATTCATTCAAATTCTTTCAAATATTTTTTTATATTTCTTGCTGCTTGTCTTATCCTATTTTCATTTTCGATAAGAGCTAAGCGCACATAGTCGTTTCCGCCCTCGCCAAAACCAATGCCTGGACTAACTG
Organism: Campylobacter concisus; assembly: GCF_003048875.2. Classification (NCBI taxonomy): domain Bacteria; kingdom Pseudomonadati; phylum Campylobacterota; class Epsilonproteobacteria; order Campylobacterales; family Campylobacteraceae; genus Campylobacter; species Campylobacter concisus. The sequence goes on from NZ_CP049264.1 coordinate 104,645, forward strand.
CAACTGAAGCCTTTGTAAGAAGCTGCTTTGAAAACTCAAGACTGCCTAAGTGGCTCACCTTTGGTGGAAGTTTCGCCCAGATAAACATGCTGGCATTTGGCTTTTTAAGCTCCCAACCAGCCTGAGCAAAGGCCTCTATCATCACATCTCTTCTTTTTTCATAAATTTGGCGTATCTCTTCAACGCAGCTTTGATCGCCGTCAAGTGCGACCGTGGCTGAGACTTGAATAGGCGTAAACATGCCGTAATCAACCCATGATTTTATCTTTTTAAGCGCAGCGCAAAGTCTCTTGTTTCCGCACATGAAGCCAACTCTCCAGCCTGCCATGTTGTAGCTTTTTGAAAGAGTGTAGCACTCGACTGCGACATCTTTTGCGCCTTCAACTTCAAAGATGCTTGGCGTTTTGTAGCCATCAAATGTAAGATCCGCATAAGCGATATCTGAGATGATGTAAAATCTCTCTTGCTTTGCGATGCTTACAAGGCGCTCGTAAAAGCTCTTTTGCACGGTCACGGTCGTTGGATTGTGAGGGAAATTTACGACTACATATTTTGGCTTTGGCGAGCTTGCGTGTATCGTCTGGATCAAATTTTCAAAAAATTTATTCTCGTCTAGCTCAAATTTATCGTTGTAGTGAAGTGGCATCTTTGCGACGCTTCCGCCAGCAAATAAAAACGCTTGCGTGTGTATCGGGTATGCAGGATCAGGCACGATAGCCACGTCGCCTGGGTTTATCACGGCTTGAGCAAGATGCACAAAGCCCTCTTTGCTGCCCATTGTGGCTACTGCTTCAGTTTCTGGGTCTAAATTTACGCCGTATTTTCTCTTGTACCAGTTGCAAATGGCAAGGCGAAGCTTATAAATTCCAGCACTGGCTGAGTAGCCGTGGGTCTTGTCTTTTTGCGCGCTTTCGCATAGTTTATCGACGATGTGCTGTGGTGTTCTGCCTTCTGGGTTACCCATAGAAAAGTCGATGATGTCCTCGCCAGCTCTGCGTGCTGCCATTTTTATAGCATTTACTTCGGCAAAAACGTAGTTTGGTAAACGCTCAATTGTATTAAATCTTATCTCATCAAACACTGTTTGCTCCTATTTTATAAGCTTGATAATTATCTCATTTTTAATGTTAGTTATGTCGTTATTGTCGCTAATTAACGCATATTTTGCGTCATTAGCTAAATTTATGGTGTAGTTAGTTTTTATCTCGTTTTCTCTTTTTAGATCGATTTGGTTTAAATTTTTATCATAAATTCTAACAAGTGGCACCCATTTGTTTGGCTCATTTGAGATGATATTTAGGCTGTTTGCACCTGCCACGTCGACGATATAGACGCCGCCACTTTTTACAAGTGGGGTCTCTTCGTTAAAATTTACTTTTGATGCATCAAGGCTCATATTTTTAGCATCCAAATAAAGCGCTAAATTTCCATCAAGCCTATCAAATCCCATGATCTTAAAGCCACTTTTACTAAGCGTGAAATTTAGTAAATTTGGATCTATGCCGCCACTTTTTAGAGCTAAAATCCCATAAGAAATTTCACTGCCATTTTTTAGAGAATTTACCCTTGCCACGCTTATATTTGCATCTTCAAGAGCTAAATTTATCGATTTTACAAATAGTGCTGAGGGGACTTTTTGCGTGCTTATAAATTTTAAATTTAAGCTATTTGAGCTAAAAGAGAGAGCATCGTAGTTTGAGCTTTGCTTTAGTCTTGAGACTAGCTCGCCAACGTTTAGCGAGCCGTTAGTGTCTAAATTTTCTAAAGAAATTTGCAGATCTTTTCCGCTGCTTAGTGCGTTTGCGCTACTATTTAGATCAAAAGCGTATGAAAAAACGCTAAAAAGAAGAAATATGGCTAGTTTTTTTACCAAGATTTGCCCTTATTCATCTCGACAAACTCGTCATAAGTTAAAAATTTCATATCGCCATTTTCTACTAAAAATCTAGCTGGACGGCTTGGGTTATACTTTGTCACTTTGTCGCCGATCTTAAGCTCGATGTTGCCATTTCCGCAAACGACTAGCTGTCTTTGGTCTAAATTTATATTGACACTTTTGCTTGTGTCGCTTGATGTTTTTTGACCATTTTCAAGGTTGATGATGCCTATCCAAACGCGTTGTTTTGGTGTGATGATCGCTTCATTTAGCGGTTTTGTCACGTTTTGCTCTATTTTTGGAGCTGGCTGGGCTGCCATGCTAGGTTTTAGGGCATTTTGATCAACGCTAGCAGGACTTACAGTCATGTTTTGCTCAGCTGGAGCTGAAATTTTCACGCTTGAAGCGTTTGCATCGATCTTTGGAGTGTTTTGAGAGATCGTTACGTTTGTGTCGATTATATTTTTCTTCACTTCATTTACGATGCTTGATTGCGAGTAGCTCACGCTTGTGTTGTCTTCATTTAAGCTTGCTATGAAATTTTGGACGTATTTGTAAGCATCAAAGTAGTAAGCACCGCCAGCGATGATAGCTAAAATGATGATCCAGAATAAAAATCCAGCCCCGCCACCGCTACTTTGCCTTTGGATCGAGACATCTTCAGGTGTGTAAGAAGAAATTTTTGGGCTAACTTTTGTTTTTTTGCTCTCATCAGGCATATTTTCTTGCATGAAAGCGTCGTATTCAGCGAGAAGTTCGCTAAGATCGACGCCATACTCACGCTGTAAAATTTTGGCGTAACCTCTCATGTTTAAGCGTGATAATTTTTCAAAATTTTTGTCAAAAATGTATTGTAAAAATGTGGGTTCAATGTGCGTTTTACGCGAAATTTCCTTTATGCCTATCTCTTTTAAATTTTCTAATTCATTCATCTATCATCCTATCACAAATTATCGCAAAAGCTGCACTTACATTTAGGGAGTCCCAGCCATCTTTTAGCTTGATACCGACGCACTCATCGCACTTTGCTAGAGCTTTTTGCGGTATGCCTTCACCCTCTGAGCCCATCACCAAAGCCCTTTTGCCAGCAAATTTCATCTCTTTTATATTTTTGCCGTTGCTTGCCGTCGCGTAGAGCCTAAAACCACACTGTTTTAGCTCGTTTAGCAGGCTAAGTCCGTCTTCAAAGATCGCTATTGGTATCTCGTAAGCAGCACCGCTACTTGACCTTAAAACGCCTTGCATATTTACACTTTTTGTAACGATGACAAGTCCTTCGCAGCCTAGAGCATAGGCACTTCTAGCGATGGCACCGATGTTTCCGACGTCACTTATGCCATAAAGCACGGCGATGAAATTTAGCTTTTTTAGCTCGCTAATGTCTGAAAACTCAAACTCGCTAACGCTTGCTAAGAAACCTTGATGGTTGCCGCCATGCGCCATCGACTGAGCTTTTTGATTATCCACGCGGATGATCTTCTTGCCAGTGCCACAAATTTTAGAGAAGAGTTTTTTATCACACTCTTTTGAGAGATAGATCTCTTCTAGGATCTGTGGGCGCTTGTTCAAAATATGTAAAAATAGCTGTTTTCCGTATATTATCATGGTTGCTTATGGTAGCTAAAGTCAAGTAAAATTTAACTTATTTTGCTTCTAAATTTGAGTGAATTTTTGAAACTTTTTAGCAAAATTTGAGCTTTTAAATTTATGCTTTTATGAGCTCGTCGTATATCTTTTTGACCTCTTCGCCAGTTATTTTGCTAAGCAGTTTTGCCTTTGCTTTTGGGGCGATGTCAAGCGAGATGATCTCATCTTTTGTGATATTTTGAGTGGCTATATTCGCACTTTTTGAGATGACCACTGCCCACTCGCCGTTTAAATTTGCTTTTTCTAAAATTTGGGCTAAATTTTGAGCATTATCTTTAAATTTGGTCTCAAATTTTTTGGTAGCCTCTTTTATGGCAAAGATTTCTCTTTCTGGCTCTAAATTTGCAACGCTTTGCACTAAGCTTAATATGCGTTTTGGGCTTTCATAGATCACAGCTGGATAGGCTAAGCTTAGAGCGTTTTGTATGGCTAAAGCCCTATCTCTGCCAGTATTTGGTAAAAATCCTAAAAAAACAAACTCTTTATCGCAAAGTCCGCTGGCGACTACGCTTAGAAGTGCAGCGTTTGCTCCGCTTAAAATTTCATATTTGATATCATTTTTTTGAGCGTATCTTACTAGGCTAACGCCTGGATCGCTTATGCCTGGCATGCCAGCATCGCTCATATAAGCTATATTTTTGCTCCAAATTTCATCATTTAAATTTGCAAAAAAATCATCTTCGTTGTGGGTGTGAAGCGGGATAAAATTTGAGATATTTATATTTGCGTCAAAGCGTTCGTTTAGCAGATTTACAAGACCTTTGCAAACTCTTGTATCTTCGCAGATAGCTATCTCGCATTCACGCAAAATTTTGATGGCACGAAGCGAGATATCTTCTAAATTTCCTATTGGAGTAGGAACAAAGTAGAGCAAGGCTTATTTTTGAGCGTATTTTTTCTTAAATTTCTCAACACGGCCAGCGCTATCAACTATCTTTTCGCTGCCTGTGAAAAATGGGTGGCACTTGTCGCAAATGTCAATTCTGATTTCGCTTTTGTTTGACTTTGTCTTAAAAGTGTTGCCACACGCGCAAGTTACGGTGCAATCTACATACTCTGGATGGATCTCTTTTTTCATCATCTTTCCTTTATTATTTTGGGCTATTTGTTACCTTAAAAGTTGCTGATTATATAAAAACTAATCTAAAAATCAAATAAATCAGGCAAGAAATTTTGCCGCCACAGATATGACTGCGGTCTGTGATCTTAAGATATTTTTTGTATTTAGGCCGTAGATATTTTTAAATTTAGCCGTCTCATCCTCGCTAAATCCGCCCTCTGGACCGATTATCAATATCTCATCATCTCTTTTTTCGTTTAAATTTTTGCCACCAAAATTTATGGCTGAGACATTTTTATAAACGTTCATTAGCTCGTCTAAATTTTTGTAAATTTCAAACTCCATTAGCGACGTTCTCCCGCACTGCTCGCATGAAAGTGCGTTTATGTAGTTTAGCTTTTCAAGGTCGATCTTGAAATTTGCTTGAGAAAATTTAGTATAGACAAAGGCGATCTTGCCAACGCCAAGCTCATTTAAAAATGGCAGCGCCTTTTCGATCGTCTTTGGATCAATGACAGCCCAAGCGATGGTAAAGTCAAATTTATGCTCGCAGTTTAGACTAGCAAAGATAAGACTTAAATTTGCACTTCTGCGCTCTATCTCATTGATCTCGTAGATGTACTCTTTGCCGTCGCGTAAATTTCTAACACTTATGCGCTCACCTGTCTCAACCCTTCTAGCTTTTAGGTGCAAAAAGGCCTCATTTACTATTTTTAAGCGCTCTTCGCCAGCGTTTTTATCATATAAAAATTTCATCTAAATCCCTGCTATGATGATCAAAATAATGTCGCAAATGCCTTTAATAAGGGCAAATTTTTTAAATTTCTCTAGCTCGCCAGCAATGGCATATCTCTTTAGCCTTTTATACCCAACGGCGCTAAGTGCGATTAAAGCTATTAAGATAAGAAGCATTTTTATGGCGTTAAATTTTGGCTCGTAACTATAATATGCCCACAAAATAAGCCCAGTTAGCACCAAAAAGCTAAGCAGCATATGATAAATAGGTAAAAAATACCTTATACGAAGCACGTAATTTTTGCTAGCGCTTCCAAGCTGTGTGAGCAGTATATAAAGCACCCCACACGCAAGAAGTGCGTAGAAAAATGCCACGTGAAATGGCAAAGTGTAGGCAAAAAGCGAGCTTAAGTGTTCGTTCATTTTTTATCTTTAGGAGGCTCGTTTTCTTCGACGACTGGCTCAGGTGGCAACTGCTCGTCGATAGTTACATTTGCATCAGGCTGAGCTATCGTAACATCACTAGGGACTGGCTCGCTAACGTCACTTTTGGCCTCTTCTTTATCTCCACAGCCCAAAAATACGCCAGCTATAAGCAAAAAAGAGGTTATAAATTTTTTCATTAAACGTCCTTTGGATTTTCTATTTTTATCTTATTTATCATCTTTTCAAGTAAATTTTTATCTTCCCACTCGTCTATAACGGCCTCTGAAAATTTGATATCACTAAGCCTTATCTCGCCCATTTGTGGGTTTATCGCGTCCTCTTTGAAGCACTGCGCATAGCCAGTATCAGTCTCATGCACGATGACGCTATGAAGCTTCACTTCGCGCTCGCCGTTACTCATCACGCTAAGCTCAAGCAGTCTCTCGATCATGACAAAAAATATACGGCAAAACTGCTCTGCACTGGGATTTAGCGGGATCTCGATCCACCTTGCAGAGTGCTTTTTAAGGTCGTTTTTGTATTCGTCACTATCGCCTGAATATATGGTCGTAGCGTGATCAAAGCTATCGATTATCGTCTTTATGTTTTGCTTCATCAGCCCAAAGTCATAGACCATGCCAGCGTTATCAAGAAAATTTGAGCTAAGTAAAATTTCTGCTACATAGCTGTGACCGTGGATGCTCGTCCTGCAGCGCTTTGAGCTACAAAATCTCACGATATGCGCATTTTCAAATCTAAAAAGTTTTCTAATAATCATCAAACACCCTCTTTGTCGCCCCAAAGCCTGATGTGGATACGCTCTGAGTAGTTAAATCCATGCTTTATGGCAAACTGCGCTGTTTTTAGAGCATTTTTGCTTAGCTCGTCCTCATTTGCACCCATCGCCATGCACCAAACTGGCAAATTTGCTCTATTTTTTATATATAAAATTTCCTCTAGCTCACTTTTGTCAAAGCGCGAGAGGACAAATTTTAAAAAGCTGCTTTTTGCGTTATTTTTTATAGCTAAAATGGCATCTAAATTTATGCGTTTTTGCTCGCTAACTCCGCTATTTGCTAGTTTTACGCCAAGTGCAAAATGGCAGTTTTTATAAATTTCAAATTTATCAAAATCAACCAAGATCGTGCCATTTGTCTCAAAATGCACCTCGTAGTTTATAAGCAAATTTCTTACCAAATTTATGAAATTTTCATTTTGATGCCAGATGAGTGGTTCGCCGCCTGTTAAAACGACGATCGGCTTTTGCTCTAAGCCTTTACAAAGCCCATCAACTAGACTTAAAATTTCATCTGTGCTATATCTTTTGTGGTGAAAATGTCCCTTAAAAACGGCTCTTATGCTATCGCATCCCAAAAGCTCTTCGCCTGTTTTTAAAGACCTTGTCTTTACGCCAAAGCCAAAGCAGTTTAGGTTGCAGCCCAAAAAGCGTAAAAACACAGCGAGCCTGCCCTGATAAGCGCCCTCGCCTTGGATGCTTAAAAATGCCTCAACTAATTCTAGCTCTTTGCTCATCAACCACCAGTTTGGTAAAAGGCCCTTGAAGAGGTTTCATTTTCAGCTCCTAGGGCCCATTTGTTCTCTTTTGGCTTATTAGCTAGCACTTGCCTTAAGATCTCGCTTGCTGCAACGATGTCGCCATTTGCAACTGCTTTTTTGATACTTAGTGCATCTTCAAAATAAAGGCAAGGTATCAAAAGCCCTTCAGCACTTAGTCTGATGCGGTTGCAACTCTCGCAAAAGTCGTGTTTATGAGGGTCAATGATGCCAAATTTATAGCCGTCATCAAGCCTATAAATAGACGCAGGTGCGTTTGGCAATTTTTCATCTTTTGTGACGTTATATTTTTGCGAGATGATCTTTAAAATTTCATCGCTTTTTAGCCCTTTTAGATCCTCTTTGGCGTGCGAATTCTCCATATATTCGATAAATCTGATCTGAGAGTTTCTAAATTTAGCAAACTCAAGCAAATTTACTAGCTCATCGTCGTTAAAGCCTTTTAGCGCGACCGTGTTTATCTTCACCTTTAGCCCAGCGTCAAGTGCTGCCTCAAAGCCAGCTAAAACCTCATGTAAGACGCTCTTTTGAGCGATAAATTTAGCTTTTTGCTCATTTAGCGTATCAAGCGACATATTTATGCGCTTTAGACCAGCGTCCTTTAGCCTTTTGGCAAAGTGTGGCAGCATGAAGCCATTTGTCGTAAGCGCTAGATCGATGTCTGGCTTATAATCGCTTATCATCTTTATAAAGACGTCCAGATCCTTGCGCACGAGTGGCTCGCCGCCTGTGATCCTGATCTTTTTCACACCCTCATCGATAGCTACTTTTACAAATAAAAATAGCTCTTCAAATGTCAGTAAATTTTCTTTTGGTGTCCAACTAAATGGCGTAGTAGGCATGCAATATCTACATCTAAAATTGCAACGCTGCGTCACAGAAATTCTTAAATAATCAACAACCCGACCATATTTATCTATTAGCATAAAGCACCTTTTTTAAGCTTGGTTAGAGCTTTTTTAATTTTCAATTATATGTTAAAAGATTTAAATTTAAATAAAAATTTAAGCTAATTTTTGTAGTTTAAGAGTAGTTTTGTCTTTTAAAATTAGCCCAAATTTAGGCTAATTTATGAAATTTAAGCACAAATTCAACTCGCCCCATACCCACGTGAAGATCTTTAGCGATCATGGCTGCGCTTTTGCCATCTTTAAACATCTTTAGAATTTGCTCTTCTTCGTTGATGACGCTTGGGGCGATTTTATTGATATCTCTTGTTCGCTCTTCAAGGTTAAACATCCTATCTTTTTGCTCGTTTGCAAAGTCATCGATCACTCGCTCGATGCTCTTTATAGCGCGGATTATCGGCACGATTTTTTCATTTATCTGCTCATTTATCTGCTCTTTTAGCTCATCTTTTACATCTTTTAGCTGCTCATCATCATCAGACTTAAAGCTTGCCAGTGCGGCTAGCTGCTTTTTGAGATTATAGTTTTCTTGTATGGCGCTCTCTATGGCACGCTCATATCTTGTAAATTTCTTATTTGTCTCGCTATCTTTTATAAATATCAAAGCTATTATTATCGCTAAAACGATGCCAAAACCTAAAAAAATGTAAATTTCCATATTTTTCCTTTACGAATTCGCTCTAAGCTCTCTTATCATCACACGCTCTCTAGCCGTCACGTAAGCGTTCCAGTCGGCCTCGTCCTCTTCGTGCATGTTCTCTATCTTTGCTAGCCTCTCATCCTGCGCCCTTAGATAAAGGCTCAAATTTCTCTTTGGAAAGATAGGCATCATAATCCTTGCGTAGTAAATTTCATCTTTTTTAAATTTATCTTCGCTTATTTTTATATGCGTAAAGCCGATCTCATCGATATCTGCGCTCTCTTTTAGTGGCAAGTATTGCTTGTGCTCGTTTTTTATATAATCACTAAGCGCATCGATCTTTCTATGAAGCTCAATGACAAGCGTTAGCAAGACTTGGTCGCTCTCTTTGGTCTCGCCGCGTGATTTTGCACGCTTTAGCCACGCTCCAAGCGCATCTTCGTCGCCTGGTAAGATAGAGTTAAATTCTCTTAAAAATTTCTCATCCCCGCTTCTGTCGCACTCATAAACCATGCTAAGAGGCGCTTTAAAAAGCCTTACTTCGCTCATAATACACTGATCCAAACAAAGATGAAAAATAAAATTCCCAAGTAGCCATTTAGCGTGAAAAACGCCCTGTCTATCTTGCTAAAGTCGCGCCTTACGATCCTATGCTCGAAAAATAATATCACGCCGCTTACCACAATGCCAAAAAACGCCATCGCTCCAAGCCCAGCCGCCCAAGCAAAAAGTAGCCAAAGTATAAAAGCTAAGGCGTGAAAAATGGCTGACAAAAACAGTGTCGCCTTGTCGCCATAAATGGCTGGTATGCTAAAGAGCTTGTTTTCTTGGTCAAATTTCATATCTTGAAGCGAGTAAAGCAGGTCAAATCCAGCCACCCAAAATGTCACACCAAGGCAAAGTAGCACGCTCCAAAGCGGTATAGCAGCGCTCACTGCGACCACGCCAGCGATCGGAGCAAGTCCAAGACTAAGTCCAAGTACTAAGTGCGCTAGCTCGCTAAATCGCTTAAATAGCGAATATCCGCCAAGCACGGCAAGGATAGGGAAGCTCAGCCAAAATGCGAGCGAATTTACAAAATAGGCGCAGATGATAAATATAAGCGCGTTTGCTGCGATAAACAGCTGCATATTGCCCTTGCCGATGCGCCCATCTACGCTTGGGCGGCTTGCGGTGCGTGGGTTTAGCTTGTCGATGTCCTCGTCTTGATATCTGTTAAACGCCATGGCGAAATTTCTAGCGCTGACTGCGCAAATAGTGCCTAAAATAAGCAGTTTAAAGCCAAACCAAGCCGAGCCATTTTCTATCTTGCTCGCAACTATCATCGCCACAAAGATAAAGGGCAGGGCAAAAACCGAGTGCTTAAAAACGATGAGTTCTGCGATATCTTTTAGCTTTTTGATCATATAAATTTCCATCTTTTTAAAAAGTGTCTGATTTTACACCATTTTGCTTTAAATCTAAATTTATATTATCATTGCGAGAGTAATTTAAAATGAAGGGTTATGATGAGTAAAATAGCGATTATCGGAGATGGTTTTAGTGCGTTATTTACGGCGCTTGAGCTAGCTAAAAAGGGTGAGGAAATTTTAGTTATTAGTAACCAAAAAGATGAGTTTGAAAGCGGAATTTTAACCCCATTTAACACCCCAGCGCTCGCAAGAGATGGAGCGATATCTAGCTCATTTTTGGGGCTTGTTAGTAAAAAAAGCGAGCTTGATATAGCGCTTTGCTTAAATGAAAACTTTAGAGCTTGGATGGCTAATTTCACGCTTAAATCAACAAAGGCTCACGACAAAAAGATGAGAATTTTGTTTAAAAAATTTGGACAAAAGAGCTTTGAAATTTTAAGAGAGCTAAACGAAAAATATCCGCAGATAAAATTTGATGAGAGTGGCGTTTATCTCATCTTTAGCGAGGATGAGATCTTTAAAAAAAGGCTTGATGAGATGAAAGTCGCTGATAGCGAGCAAGAAATTTTAAGCGTGGATAGTGAGCTAGCAAATTTTGGTCTGATAAATAAAAATATAAAAGGCGCGCTAAATTTAGCTAAAAACGCAAGCATCGACGCGGTTGAGCTAAAAAAGGCGCTTGTTAGCGAGCTAAATGAGCTTGGAGTGCAGTTTATAAACGATGAAATTTATGAGCTAAAAACGCATGGGCAAGCCGTGCAAAAGGCTGTTGGCAGTGCTGGCGAGTACGAGGCTGATAGCTTTGTAGTGGCTAGTAGAAATTTGGAGCTTTCAAGCAAGCTTGGGACAAATTTAAGCGCCATTTTGGCTAAATTTTACACGATAGACCTTGTGCTAAGCGAGGGTCAGATCCCTAAAAAACCGATCATTTTAAATGATATGTTTGCCAAAATTTATCCAACGAAAAATGGCGTCACGATCATCACAAATTTACAAGTGGGCGCGATCGATACGCTTGTAAAAACAGAGAAGATCAACGCATTTTTAAACGAGCTAAAAAGGCATCTTGGCATAAGCGAGCTAAAAGAGCCTAGTTTTAGGGCAAATTTCGTCCTTCTTAGCTCAAACGACAAGCCAGCGATCGGACGCGATGAGACATATCAAAATTTACTCTACAACCAAGCGTATGGGCTAAACGAACTAAGCTTTGCACCGCACTTTGCAGGCGTTTTGGCTGATCTTTTAAAAGAGGGCAAAAGTAACGAGCAAAGTGATGAAGTTTTGCTATTTAGCTCACTTTATGAGGGTTAAGCTTGTTTGGCGAGCTAGCACTAATTGGCACCACGGCAAGCGGCAAGAGCGATCTAGCCTTTGAGCTAGCAAAGGAGTTTGAGGGCGTCATCTTAAGCCTTGACTCGCTTGCGCTTTATAAAGAGATAGATATCGCCAGCGCAAAGCCAAAGCCTTGGCAGCTTGGAGCTGTGAGGCACTTTGGGGTGGATGAAATTTACCCTGATGAGGAATTTAGCGTTGGGGCATTTTTTGAAATTTATAAAAATGCAAAGGAATTTGCGCGCTCGCAAGGCTGCCCGCTCATCATCACAGGAGGCAGTGGCTTTTATCTAAAGGCGATGCTTAGCGGCCTTGCGCCAGACGTGCCAAAATGCGAGCTAAATTTAAGCAACGAAGAAATTTACGAGCTAGCTTTACAAAACGACCCTGAGTTTGCAAGTAAATTTAGCCAAAACGACTCTTACCGTCTCGAAAAATGGTATCAAATTTATAAATTTAGCGGTCAAATCCCAAGCATCTGGCTAAAGCAAAATACCAAAGAGAGCGTCATAAAAGAGCTTGCAATATTTGAAATTTTATGGGATAAAGATGAGCTTAGAGCTCGTATCGCAAAGCGAACGAAAAATATGCTAGATGAGGGCTTGATAGATGAGGCGAAGTTTTTATTTGACAAGTATAAAAGCGAGCCAAAACCACTAAAATCAATAGGTCTAAAAGAGTGCAAGAAGTTTTTGGAGGGTGAAATTTCAAAAAGCGAGCTAGAAACGCTTATCGCCACGCACACAGCCCAGCTTGCCAAGCGTCAGCGAACATTTAATAGATCGCAGTTTGAAAAGAAATTTGTTGGCGACTTGGCGCAAACTAGAGATGAAATTTTGAAATTTTTAGGCTCTGTTTGAAAAAATATTGTTTTTTAACTTCCAAAACAAAGTCAAACCTTGCGAAACGACGCTATCGCCGCCGAAAATTAGTGAAGCTGTAAAGCTGAGCGCGATTTTCGTGCTATATGTTCGGCGCTTTGCGGAGTGAGCAGGGTTTGCGAAGCGGGCAACAATACTTTTTTATAACAGAGCCAATTTTTAAAAGGGTAAATTCAGTTGAGTTAAATTTAAATCGTCTAGGTGGTAAATTTAATTTGGTAGAGGCGAACAGCTCCAAAAGAAGCCGTTCGATAAATTTATATAGGCATTACCCTGATCTTTGGGCTTAAGCTCTCTTGTAAGACATTTTCTATCGCATAAAGCGTGCCAGTCGAGCCGCTCGCACAGCCAGAGCAAGCGCCAAGATAGCGGATATAAACATCGATGTTTTCGCCGTTATCGTTTCTGATGTCTAAAATTTCTAAATTTCCGCCATCCATCATAAGCATCGGGCGGATCTCTTTATCGATGATCGACTCGATCGCTTTTAGCTGACCAACCATCGTCATACTCTCAAAGCTAACGTCGCTAAGTGTGTTGTTTGCTTGAGCGTTGGCTTGAGCCTCGAGTCTCTCTTGCTCCATTTCAGCTCTCGTATCGCGTAAGATATCAACAAGGTAGTAGTCCTTTTTCTCGTGTCCGCCAGGTCTAACGCATGATTTACAAAATGCTCCAGCTTTGGTGTACTGCGTGATCTCTTCAACCGTGTGAAGGTCGTTTAGTCTTATCACCTCTTTGATCGTGCCAAGGCTCACCCTAGCACACTCGCAAACGATGATCTCATCTTCAAAGTGCTCTGGGTCTATGCCCTTGTAGCTTGCTGCGGCTGCCTTAATGACATCGTATGCCATGACCGAGCAGTGCATCTTTTGAGGCGGGACGGCTGGGGTGTCTGGGTTGTCACGCATAGCTCTTTCAACATCTAAATTTGTTATCTTAACCGCTTCATCGACAGTTTTGCCGATGCAAAGCTCAGCCATCGTGTCAGAGCTAGCTATCGCCGTGCCACAGCCAAAGCTTTTAAATTTAGCGTCTATTATCTTGTCAGTTTTCTCATCAACGAGCCAGTAAAGCCTAACTGCGTCGCCACAGCTCTCTGCGCCAAAGTCAGCGATGATAAGTTTTGCGTTTGCTTTTTTGGCGTCCTCTTCGGTTAGCTCGCCCATGAATTTAGGATTGTTCATCCTATCTTGCACTACCTTGGAGTATTCGTCCCAGATAGAGCCTCCGATTAAGTTATTTTTTGCCATGTTTTTCCTTTAAATTTTATAATCCACTCTTATGCCACTCTGGGGCGTATGCAAATGTGCTTGAGATGCCTCTTAGCCTATTTGCAGCCTTTGTTATTTGCTCGATCGCATAGTCGATCTCTTCTTCTGTGTTAAACCTTGAAAGAGATAGTCTAAGTGCAGTGTGAGCTAGCTCTTTGTCAGCTCCGATCGCCTCCATGATAGGGTTGCTCTCTAGCGTCTCGCTCGCACAGGCAGAGCCAGTAGATGCCGCTATGCCAGCTCTATTTAGATCCCAAAGCATCGCCTCGCCCTCGACACCTTTGATAGAGGCTAGGATAGTGTTTGGCACGCGCTGATCTTTTTTGCCAACGACGCTAACATCAGGAATTTGCAGCAATGCGTCTTCAAGTTTGTCACGCAAACGGCGAACGTGTGAGTGCTCGTAATCCATAAATTTATTTGCTAGCTCAAGTGCTTTGCCCATGCCAACGATACCTGGAACGTCTAGCGTGCCGCTTCTGCGTCCGCCCATGTGCTCGCCGCCGTGAAGCAAGCTACTTAGTGGCATACTATTTTTTATAAACAACGCTCCAACGCCCTTTGGTCCGTGAAATTTATGCGCTGAAAAACTTAGAAAATCAACGTCTAGGTCTTGAACATCTATCTTTATCTTGCCAACTGCTTGCACGGCATCAGTGTGAAATAAAGCACCGTATTCGTGGGCAACTTTGGCAAGCTCTTTTATAGGAAAGATCATGCCAGTTTCGTTGTTTGCGGTCATTATGGCAACGAGTGCGACATTTTCGTCCATGACAGCTCTTAGCTGATCTGGAGTGACGATACCGTCGCTATTTACGTCCAAAACCGTAAGATCCACACCATATTTTTCTAGAAATTTACAAGTTGCTAAAATGGCTGGATGCTCGACTGCGGTGGTGACGATGCGTTTTTTCTCGCCAGTTGCGATCTTATCAAAGTAGATGCCTTTTACTACCCAGTTGTTGCTCTCGGTCGCACATGAGGTAACGACAATGTCGTCGCTATCTTTTGCGTTTAGTCCGGCGTAGAGCTGATCTAGTGCTGTTCTTAGTGCTGGGTGGGTCTCTGAGCCAAATTTGTGTAGTGAGTTTGGATTGCCGTATTTTTCGCAAAAAAACGGCTTCATAAGTTCAAAAGCTTCTGGATCAACCATCGTTGTGGCGTTATTATCTAAATATACTCTCAAATTTAAAACCTTAATTCGGATAAAAAATATCCCTTTTATTTTTGATGGGATATTATAACAAAAAAGTTAAAAGCAAGTTTAAAAAATAGCTTTAGTTTTTTCAATATTTGGCTCATTTTGATAGTAAAATATATTGAAATTCTTTATCAATATTTGGCAGATACGTCATTTGCGAAATTTCGCTTAAAAAAAGCCTATTTTACTCTTAATATTAATTCTTTTTCTTAAGGATTGAAAACTTAAGGATGAGAAAATTAATGGGATTGTAAATATTGCGACAATAAAATAAGCAAAATAAATTTTCTAAAAGGATATAGGATGAAATTTATAGGCATTATACTTCTACTACTAACAAGCATATTTTTAATAGCTTGCTCTGCAAATCAAGCAAGCAATAAGATAAGTAACTCTGAACTAGAGAATTTAGCTAATAAATATGGTGGGGTTTATATATTTAATCAGAAATTTGTTGAAGAGATAGATAGGCGTGAAAAAGAAATAAAACTATCAGAAACAAATATGAAAGCAAATAAAGACAACTATAGAAATGAGCTTAATAAGGAATTTAAAAATACAAATTCTTTGTTATATAAACAATGGCAGCTTAAAAAAGATGAATATGCAAAAATGGTCTATAAAAAATATGGTATGAAAGATGATTATTTTACAGCCAAAGGAATTTTTATAGAAGATATGGTTAGAGAGAAATTTCGTAGTTTAGATAGAGTTTTATCTAATGGCAAGCGATACTATCTTAAATGGCTAGACTATGAAAATGAAACAGGTAAAAAAGTAAAAATATCAGATGAATATGTTAATAAAATAAAAGAGTTTATAGGAGATGAGAATTTTAGTAAATCACCAAAACCATTGCTAAGAAAATTTTATATAGATAATGGTCAAATCATACCTATAACTATTTCATTAACATACAGCTATCAATCAAAAAAATATGGCTTATTTGGTGATGAAGGAGCTGGGATAAAATTTAGTAAGGGTGAAACAAACTATGTCTTAGGTGGAAATAAATTTTACTTTGATAGCTCTAAAAACACTTTCGTTAAGGAAAAATAGTGGAAAATAGCAATAATAACCCCAAAAATAAATCTGTAAAACAAATAATATCTGATATAAAAGATCATGCTGATATGGCTGACGCCTCTTATTCATTTTACGAATTTATAGATAATAATGAAACATGGAGCAAATCAGATGAATTTTATAACTATAAGGTATTAAAAAAACCTAATCCTAAATGGGTTTATGCTGATAATATTAAACAAGGTTTTATTAATCTAGAAACAGAATTAATGACAGCTTATGCTCTTTGTGTAGAAGCTAGATTTATGAAAGATAAAGAAATCATAGGACCAAATGAAAGCGAACCCCATGCTATTGATAACGATGTTAAAAATTTTATACACGTAGACGAAGAGACAAAGGAACAAGAATTATTTTATAAACCAACCTCCCTATCTCACCGAACAAAGACATTTGTAAATAGATATGAGCTGATATCTCACCAGTCAAATACAGCGATATCTGGCTTTTCTTACACGATATTTAAGGATACGAAGCCCACTATGAGTAGTGATAAGCCAAGATATATCATAGCTTTTAGGGGCACGGAGGTTGGCGGTGCGGAGTTTTTTAAAGACTTGGTGCTTACTGACGTGTTTATAGCTGCATTTGCTGGGCTACCTCAGATCATATCGCTATTTACGATGATCACTGATATAAATAAGGCCATCAGAGAAGATAGCGGCAGTGATAAGAAAACGTCTAACTTTAATGTAAGTATATGTGGCCACAGCCTTGGCGGGCATCTATCTCAGGTGTGTTGTTTGTTTTATAAGAGTCTAAACGTAGATGAGCTTTATACATATAATGCCCCTGGCATAGGTGGTCTTGCTATCAGTGCTTTGCATTTTGTATTTAGGGTGGTTAGGCTGATAGTTAAGATGATCAAATTTTGCGTACATAAGCTGCTTGATCTTTTTGGATTTACCAGAAAAGTTATAGATAAATGCGTAGATAAGATCTATAACGGCTCAAAAAGTACTGATACTCTAATAAGTGAGTGCAAAGAGCACAAAGACGAGCTAGACCCTAACTTGCTAGAGGAGAGCGCTGCTAGCTGCAAAACTATATACAAAGATAATATACCATTTGAGATACATCACTGTGAGACTATAAAAAACACTGTGACTTGTGAGGAATTTAACATAGGCAATGACTTTAACAGAGCCATAGAGCCTACTGTGTCGGTGATAGCTGATCTGGGATATAAACTAGGGCTTACTCAAGATGATAGGATAAACTACAAAAATACGCCTAGGCTTCATCTACTTCATATAGGTCATCTCGATGGCATCTACTATATAAACTCGCACTATATGACTAGTATAATATATGCCATATATCTATACGACTATCTTTTAAAAGAAGATAAAAATTCTAAGAAAAAGGCGCTAAGCGAGGACATATCATACGCGCTAACATATCTTGATAAGCTATCTGCCATACTAGTAGACAACATAGAGGGCAATAAATATAAGCTTAGCGATAAAAACGAAAATATCAAAGATGGTAATCAAAACTATATAAGTATCATTTTGGGAGAGCTTTATCATATACTAGAGAGCCTTGGAGATGAGGAGTATCAAGAGATAATAGACAAATACTCTGCCGAAAGCGAAAATAGGCTAAGTAAAGTAACCTTGGTGGATATGCTGATGGATCTAGCGGATAAGCAAATTTATGCAAGGATAATAGACAAAAACGATATGGACGATAGCTCAAATATACCTTTAAATCAAGTAAGATCGCTGCAAAAGATGTATCCACTGGAATTTATACATAATGAAAATGAGCTAATAAAAGATAAAACTGATATCACGAAAGCCTACACCTACGGCTCAAATCTTACAAAGTGCTATTTGTCAAAAGAGAAAGATAGCTTGTTTATAAAGGCCAAAAAGGCTCAGTTTAAAAATGCTATGTTTAGCGATAACTTTACTAGCATTTATATAAGAGACAATGGGGCTAAAGAGAAATTTAGCCTAGATAGATCAAGCTCTACGGCATTTGCTGACACTGAGAACAAGCAGCTTTATATATTTTTAAACGATAAGGATGTTGTGGACTGCGATGAAATTTATAATAAGATAGAAGATAGGCTAAATATAGAGGACATCAGGTCCTATAAGCCAAATGTCTTTTTAAACTCTATGCCACTAAACACCGCCACTGAGCAATCAGACTATCCACTGTACTTTAAAAATGAAGAGGACGGGGAGGAGTCAAATTCTAACCTACTAAGCTTCACTCATCAGCCAAGGGATGAGGAAAAAGATAAAGGAAGACTAAGTGTTAGCTATAAAAACTCACAGGCAAGCATACTAAACTACTCTTTGCTAAACAAAAGCCTAAATATAGACCTAAAACCAACAAACAAAGAGACTAAAGAGTCGCTTGAGCGGGCAAATGAGAGACTAAATTTAGAAAAGAGAAGTAGTGCGCTAAGTGCTGGTGGTACTGCCTTTGCTAATCCAATAATAGAAGATGACGTGGTAGTTTGCCCACATGGCGGTCATGTGATCTTAAAAAGTAGAGCGGGCAAAAGCATAAGATCAGATGATCAAGGCGTGATACTTGATATTGACTTTATAAACTCACCCATAGTTGGCTGCTCAGCTAAAAATCCTTGCACAAAGGTGGCATACGTGCCAAGAGCGGCTCTTAGTCTAAAAAGTATGAATAACCACTATGCTGTTATGCAAGACCTAGTGTCAGCATGCCTAAGTAACACTAGCTCACCGCTAAGGTGCATAAAAAAAGAAAATAGGATAAAGCTAGCTCATAGCATAGGTAGCCCTACATCTGAGAATAATAATGCAGCTGTGATAAATCCAAATTTAAACAAGCCAGTCATAAGGCTGCATGTAAAGGCTTTTGCTTCTCAGAGTGATAACCTTTTGGTGGCTACGTACTATCTATTTGATAAAAAATTTGAAGATAAAAATGGATTTAGCAAGATCAAGCTCAACTTAGATGAGGGAAGAGATGTAGAGGATAAGAATTTAAAGGCTCTTTTGGCGGATAATTATGACGATAAGCGTTATGATATCAAAGAATTTAAACTAAGATATGGAGCGGATAAGCTAAATTTGGTATTTGTTGCTCCAAAGAATTTTAGCGCACTTGATAAAGAGAACTATAAAAAAGCAAATAGTCCTGAAAGTGGTGTGGGATTTTATGCTAGTTTAGACGAGTTTAACAGCTCTAGCACAGATAAAAACAAGCAAACTTATACAAATGTATTTTTAACTCCAACTGGCGCTAAAAGTATAGAGCTTGAGATAGCTAAAGGGCTAGATAGTGGATATGAAAACGACATAAACACAACTAGCTTTACAATGCTTGTTAGTTGATAAATTTAAAGAGAAGGATCGTTCTTGAGATTAGATAATACGAAAATTATTAGAAGCATAGAGGAATTGCTTTTCGAGTTTGGTGTTAATGGTGAGACATACAAAAATATAACATTTTATTGTCGTGACTTAAATCATTTTTACGAACCAAATGTGTTTAATGGAGAGGCATTATATAATAAAATAATTACAAGGTTATTTTCTCTAAAACAATACAGTAATAAATCTTTGTCTGTAAAAACATATAAATACTTGGATAAGCCTAGTTTGTTCAATAAAAATATTACGAAAAAAAATAACAAGATAACACTTCTTAATTCTAGTATATATGCAGAAATCCTTAGTGAAGAGCAAGATCCAGTAGAAGAATTTGTTGATGGATTAATTTATCTTGCTAATAGAGTTAAAAGCGATGACAGTGAGGTTAAAAATTTCGAGGAGGCATCTAGTATACTAGTTAGTGAATATAATACAATAGAAAAAAGACTTTGGACTTTGATGGACAAACTAAAAGTTGCGTTAATAGATAGGGCAAATATTATATTAATTCGTGAAAATTTTAGCAAAAGAGATGAAGTAATAAAAACGATAGAAGAGAGTTTTGATGAGATCAAAAAAAATCTTAAGAAAGCTTCAGAGGGTGGCGACACTTATATCAAAAAAGAGATATTTAAATTTTTTATGAGTTTTTTTGATATCACTGATTTTAAAAAATCGTTCGGCTTATTAAATATTGTGTCATCTACGCCAGACGCGTTGAAAACTACCGAAAATATCTTTAGCTCTCTAAAAAAAAGAGGTTCTTATGCTTTTTCTAGTCCGGTTATGAGTTTGCTAGCTACTAAGTTTGGTTTTATACTAGGACTATTAAATACGGTATCGTTTAATAATATTTTAGTTTTTACAAATGACGATCAAAAGAGTGGAGCATTTATAGACTTTTCAGGATTTGATATAACAGCCACTAACACAAAAAGTAATTATGATGAGTATATTGGAATTTGCTCCAATTTTTCATTAGAAGGTGATGAAAAAAGTCTATTTGATGCAAAGATAAGTAAATATGAAAATATAGACAAAAAGAATAATATATCAATATGCAAAAACGATAAGGATAATACTGAAGAGAGCTTACTTAAAAGGATAGAAGAGTGCGTGATCGCAAATAGAGCAAATTTTGTCTATATGCAATATCCATTTTTTAACTCTTTAAAATTTGCAAATCTCTTAAGAGACAAATCCTTAACCACAAAAGACAATACTCATAATACAAATAATAGTAGCGGTATCTCTAAAAACTATCTTGTTGTTTCGAATGCTCCTTCAATACTAAACGCAAAGCTAAACGAACATCTTTTACAAAACGTATTAAACTATAAGATAGTAGATAGTCTAAATAGGGCTGATGACAAGAAGGTGACCGATCCTAAGCAGCTAAATGGCACAAAAGACTATAGCCAGTACTCTATACAAATAGATGCCCAAAAAGAGGAAGATCTGTACCTATTAAGCCTAAGCCCATTTACAAGGGTTGGCAAAGATAGAATTAAAAAATTTCAAAAAGATATAGATACTTTTAATGATTTTATGCAAGATAAACAAAATCAAATAAATACGATTATGTACTTTGATACATTAAGTGAGAACGAAAAGCAGGTGGCATATAGATTTTTAAAAGCTAATTCTTATCTTGGACACATAAATAAGTATTTCAAAAATGCTAAAGACATGGAAGAGATAGTTAAGAATGAAAAGGATTTTTTAGTTGCAAGTATAAAAGAATTTGAAACTTTCTTTTCAAGTATAAATTCTTCTTTAGAACACAGTGAATCACATGTTGTTGAAATACCTTCTTTGCAAAATTTAAATTCTATGATGAAAAAAAATGATGCTGTAATTAAAGTACCAGATATAATAGTACTATCTGATTATTATTATCCAGCTACTAGAGTATTTCTTTTGGTTATGGGCTACTATGTCATAAGACAAACATTTGATAATTCTATGATTAGTCAAGATATTACTGTATCTGCTTATGAATCTATAAAAATATCTGACGAGTCATTTATGGTTTGTTCTGAAGACTCTTATTACTTGAAAGAAGACGGAGTCAAAGTGCCGATTTGCTTTTTTAAAAAAACAAAAGAGGGCAAAATAGCAAAACTAAAAACAAACAAGGAAGAAAATAAAGAGATACAAAATAATATAATTTGTATAGAAGAGATAGTGGAAACAATAGAAAAAAGCCATGTAAGAGATATTGATCATGTATTAGATGATCATTCATATGAGGAACTAAAAGAACTTCTTAAAAATTATACAGGTTTAGATGGTGAGAGTGTCGAGGATGAAAAATTTACGAAAAATATCAAGCAATTAGATGATGACGAGTATAAATATACGATAGATTTTGCAATGATATCCACACTAGACGATATTTTATATGACATATTTCCGTTTTATGGATTTTTTATAGGTAAATCATATGAAACTATACTAAAAAGCATAACAAAGGCTTTCTTTTCGAGCAGCAAAGATAACCTTTTAAAAAATATTTTTATCGAACTAGTAGGAGAGCTTAAAACATTTAGTACATTAAATGAGTTGCCAGTTGCAAAAATAGTCAATAAGGATCATGGCAAAATAATAAAAGAAAAAAAGAAAAAAGGATTTATTGAAATAACTAAGGAAAAAAGCAACAAGATTCTACTTATAAATATGGAACGCACTAATAAAACTAAACGGAGCTTAAAAAGTGCAAAAAAATGGATAGATGAATTTGAAGTAGGTGAAGAAATAAAAAGACAGATAGCTATAAAGGCAGGTAAAGAATTTGTAAAAAATAGCTCGATAACATTTGTAAAAGATTTGGCAAAGGCTGGATTTGGTTTTTTTGTAGATAGTTTTTTTATCAACACCTACGAACAACAAAAAAGATCTTATGAACTAATACTTCATAAGTATTTCACAAATAAATTTAATGATACCTATGCTGTTAAGAATATATCTTATGAACCTTATTCAAATAAAACAAGTGAATATACCTACTACCCTATAGAGATATACTCATCTTTTATAAATATAGATCTAAAAAGAACTATCATAGGAGGAAGACTATCTAGTGGAGGACTAGACTATCATAACTTCTTCTACTATGATATAAACACCACTACAAACAAACTAGACTCTAATCTATCTAAAGATATAAGCCTAGATACTATGATATCTTATCTATGTCTGGATGAACTAAGAACAGATAATAAAACCGATGAAGAGTTCTTTAATAATCTAAACAAAAGAAACAAGAAGCTAGCATATTCACCAAAAGAGCTTATGCTACAAGGAGTTAAAACATTGCTTACAATAAGTCCATCAAATCCAATAGGTATAAAACAAAGAGAGGGAATTTATGAGATGTATAAAAAATCTGTAGCTGAAAACAAAAGCGCCAATGCAACTTTTGGTATTCCAATAGACAAATACAACGAAGCTATGGAGATACTAGAAGACTTTAAAAATGGAAATTTAAACACATTTGGATCAGAAGTAGATAATAAATCAAGAAGACTACTAAAAGCACTAGATGTTATAGGCAATAACAATGTAAAAGGTATGTATGTGGGGTGTAAGATAGAACACGGAAAAAGAACTAAAGAAACGATACCTCCAAGACTTGTCGGTCGTCTAGCTACTACCATAGTTATGGAAGATGGTCTATATATAGGATAAGATATGAAGAAGATAATATTTATAACTTTAGCTATCTTAACAGTAGGGTCACTATTAATAATAAACAAAGGAAATTTAATGAGTAAAGAAAATTTAATGGATAATACATATACGGTTATAGCTCCAAATGGAGAAGAGGTTTGGTTTGATAAAAATACAAATTTAATTGTGTCTAAAACTAAAGATGACAATACAACAAAATATTTTGAGGAAAAATCTAAAATGCTCCTTCAAGCTCGCTCCATCCTAGACTCATCTCCATATAAAAACTATAAACCACTATACTATAACCCTAAACCAAACTCTCTAGGTCAAACAGATTATTTAGCTTTTAAACCATGGCTAGACATTAGCTATAAACCAAGCTCAACTAAAATTTCACCTTGGACTAAATCAGAAAAAGCCTACTATGAAAGCTTAAAAGATAAGAGAGATAGATATATCTATCTAGTAAAAAGAAGCAATCTAAAATGCACCATGATAGATATCCCAGAAGATGCAATAGGCAGAGTAGATAGTAATGGCAAACTAACAAAGCCAGAATATGCTGAAATTTATGATGAAGTAGATAGAAATAAAAATACACTAAAATCAGAGCTATTTATAGGAGAGTGGAATTTATGTGCTGGTGTATTAGGTAATCCATTAGCATTTGGCACTGGTGGTTCAGCAGGATTTAAAGCAAGAGATTTTCAAAAAGCATTTCTAGCAGCACAACTAGGAGTAGTAGAAGCATTAAACTATCTGGCAGACTCTTTTAAGTACTACACTTATGGCATGGGAGTAAATAAAAATTTAGATACCTACGAAAAAATTCTTAAACTATATAAAAATCCCCCACTAGATGAATATGGCATGATACCTTATCTTGATGAGATGATAGGTAGCTATTTCGTGATGGATTTTAATAGAAATGGGATAGTGATTAACCCTACAGGTTCAATGCATAGAGTTTTAAGAGAGCTTGTAGAAGATAAAGGAAAACTACTAGATCCTAGAGACCTTGACGCAAACGAGACTACAAGGGAGGAATTTGTCTCTTATGTTAAAAAAGAATTGCCAGAATATGCGGAGATTTTTTCTGAAAAAGGCTATCCTGCTAATTACGAAGATAGAGATATAGACCTCTACATCGACTCCACCCTCCTAGAAGCCAAAATAATGTCCCTAACCCCACCAGAGGGATATCCAAATGCACCATACTACAACACACCAGAAGAGCTAACAAGACTATACGAGGCTGGTAAATTAGATAAAAAGCTAAACCCTCTAACACCAGTAATGTATAGAGATAGCTTCCCAGAAGATCTTAGGCAAAAGATATTAAGCTATGCCAAAGAGCATAATATAAAGGATTGATTAACGCTCATTAAAGTTTTATTTAAGAACATTGATTTTAAAATAAGTTTCTTCTAAAATAAATTTAGATAGAATTACATAAAAATAATATTATTAACGTGAGGTAAAGGAAACCATGAAGAAAACGTTTAAATTTCTTTGTTCTTTAATTTTTATGCTATTTATCGCAGGATGTGCAAAAGATCTTATCATAAGCAACACTCCAAATTCAAACTTAAACTACCACGGTGACAACGTACCAGTGACTATCATCGCTTACAAGCTGAAAGATGTGGCAAAATTTCAGCAAGCTAGCATAGTTGATCTAGCTGAGAAAAATGGTGACATACTTGGTCAAGACAAGATAGACTCGATAAAAACGCAAATTCAGCCAAACACAAACAGATACGCTTTTACAAATGTCGATCCAGACGAAGTGCCATACGTAGGCATTTTGGTGCTTTATGCTGATCAAAGCAAGACAAATATCAAAGCTTACAAATCAACAAAAGAAGCAAAAGAGAAAAATATAGTTTTTGAGATAACTAAAAATGGCGTAAATACCATAGACGCTAGTAGCTCTAAGATACAAGCAAGCAAATAAAATGTCTGATAAACTAAAAGTTGTCTGGTACAACGGGATGAACGTTGATAAAGTTCATTTCGAGCAGCAAGAGAGGTATTTTGAGAGAAATTTAAACCTAAAAACCGTCTCGTCTTTATCAAATTTATATGGAGTTTTGGAGCTTGAGATCTCAAGTGAGCTTTTGCTTCAAGGCAAGATAGGGCTAAATAAAATTTCTTGCATCTCACAAGATGGTACGATATTTAACGCTCCAGGTCAAGACGACCTACCAGAGCCACTTGAGATAAGCCCTAGCGAGCTAAATTCTGCTGTCATAGTGCTAAAGCTACCAGTTAGCTCGGGGCTTGTTGATGTTAGCTTGCAAAACAACCTGCCAAATCTAAAATTTACAGCTAAACAAGCGCTCATTAGCTCAAGAGTGCATGATGAAGCTAGCAACGATATCTTGAACGAGCTAGATGACAAAGACGACTTTGAGCTTTCGTCTGCTTTTACGCAGGATAAAGAAAATTTGATCCTAGCAAGCCAAAGATCGGCTCTAGGAGTGCTTGGCTCAAAGACGCCTTATGAGCTTAGCGTGCCTATTTGCAGGATAAAAAACATCGACCTAAACAAGCAAATAACGCTTGATGAGAAATTTATCCCAACCTGCATCGATATCAGTAAAAATTCTTTCATCACTAGCTTTATAGATGAGTTTAGCTTTGCTACAAAGCAGCATCAAGAGAGCTATACTGGGCTTTTAGGCGGTATAGATCAGGCGAAAAATAGGCTTGATATTTCAACATATTTGACGCTAAATATGCTGAAAAAATGGCACTTGATATTCTCATATCTTTTCAAAAGAGACAAAATTCATCCAGAGTATCTATATGAAAAGCTGGTTGATTTTCAAGCTGATCTGCTAGCCCTAAGTCACGATGATAGTTTTAGCGAATTTATAGCTTATGATCACAACAACTTAAGTCAAACTTTCGTACCGTTAATAAACAATCTTAGGCTTTTGTTCTCGCATATCTTGTCTCCAAAATACGTCATGGCACAGATCGTCAAAAACAATCACGGCTTTTTTGACTGCGTCTTTGATAACCCAAGCATAATAGAAAACTCAGAAATTTACTTTGCTATCCATAGCGATACAAAAAATGAGTACCTGCTTAAAAATTTCAAAGAACAGTGCAAAATCCACACCCAATCAAACATCAAAAGTATCGTCTCATCACAGCTTCGTGGCATAAACGTAGAGCAAATTTCAGCTATACCTAGTACATTGCCAAAGCTAAATGACTATATCTACTACAAGATCGATAAAAAAGATGAAATTTTCAAAAGCTTCGCAAATCAAAGCGTTATTAGCGTCTATATAACAGCAAATTTATCAAACGCTGACATTAAAATGTGGGCTTTATTATAAGGACAAAAAATGAGTGAAAATCAAAATGACATTTCAGTTTTAAGCCAGACAAAGCTTCTAGGACTTGGCGCAAATCCTGCCCTAGATCATGTGCTACCACTGCTTCTTTTGGCAAACAGAGTATCAAAACTTCAAAATTTTTCACAAAGTGAGATGCAAAATTTACGTGAAAAGCTGATAAATGATATATTAAGCACCACTTCAAAGATCTCAAATTTGGGCATTTATGAAGAGGACGATATCATTAGGCTTAGATATTGCCTTTGCGTTTTTATCGATGAGAGTTTGCTTAAAAATGAAATTTTTATGAATAGTTTTTGGGCGAACAACACCTTAACTACAAGATTTTTCAACGAAAATTTAGGTGGCAACAAATTCTTTGGCATCATGGATAAATGGTTTGAAAATGTTGGCAAAAACAAGGACTTTTTAGAGTTTATCTACGCTTGTTTGGTGCTTGGATACAAGGGCAAATATGAGGCGCAGGAAGATTGCAACGAGAAAATTTCATACCTTTGTGAAAATATAGCCTCAGCCGTTTCACCACTTATCAAGGCCGATGAAAATGTATTTGAAAAGAGCTATTTAAAAACTAAAAAGAGAAGCTTTTTTGAGATATTTTCACTAAGGCATTTGAAATTTTACTTTATCCTTATAGCGCTTGCAGCTATTGCGGCTGCATTTTTATATAGCACCTACTCGATGGATCAAAACAACGTTAAAAACGACAGCGTTTTAAACAATAAAATAGAAAATTTTATGGACAAAAAGTAAGTGCAAGATAAGTTTTTCAACAAATTTAGCGAAAACTTTTCAGAAAACGAACTCTACATCAGCCTTATAGACGAGATGTCAAAGTATAAGACTTTGACTCACGATACGATAAAATGGGACTTTGTTTATAGCTCGTCTTTAAAGGCATTAAGCGAATTTAGCCTCGATGTAAAGCTTTTAAATTTCTTAGCGATCTCTGCTGTAAATTTAAACCAAAAAGATAGTTTTAAAACCCTAATCGAGGCCTTTTCATTTTTTCTCACTACTCTAAAACAAGAGCCAAATTTATTAGCCAAAAATGAAAAGCAAGTGCCTGCTAAAAAAAAGATATTTGCCCAAACGATAGAGCTTTTTACGCAAGCCCATAGGGACGGTATAAATTTAGACGAAGCGGACGCAAGAGCTTTTAATGAGCTTGTACCTGAGCTCTCACGCGAGCTTAGCACGCACTTTGACACGCTTTATATAGAAGAAAAAAGCGAGCAAGCTCAAAGAGTAGAGGAGCCAAAGCAGCAGCCGCAAAAGACCGAGCCAAGCTACACGCAAAGTGTCTCTTTTGGCAGTAGTGACATTAGTACATTTAGTGATAGAGAGTTTAGGGAGTATTTTGTAAATTTATCCATCTCGCTTTTAAAAAATGATATAAAAAATTTGACCGCTTACTCGCTTGTCTTTGAGGCGATGTGGGGCAGGATCAAGGCTTTGCCAATTAGCAGCGAGCAAGTGACGCAGATACGCTATCCTGATGAAAATTTGATCTTACTTTTTAAAAATATGAAAGAAGCAAACCTTGGTAATTTAGAGAAATTTATAAGAAATTTATCTCTTAATCCATTTTGGATAGATGGCGTTAGGATATTTTGTGAATTTTTAAGATCATCTGGACTAAGCGAGCAAAGCGAGCTAGTTTCTAGTATGACTTTAAATTTTATAGAAAAATTCCCAGATATGAAAAAGCTTAAATTTCAAAGTGAAGAGGCATTTTTTAGCGAAGAGAGTGCTAAATTTTTTAGTAAAAAAGAGAGCGCAAATTTTATTTCTAGTGACGAAATGAAAAAAGATATGAGCTTTGAAGAGCTGATAAAAGCCCTTGATAGAAGCAAATATGCAACAAATTCGCAAAGTGAGCTTAGCTTTTTGTTAGAGCTTTCCAAAATTTTTACAAGCCAAGGCATGGACAACAACGCGAAAGTTGTATATTCGCAAATAGTTAAATTTATAGAAAACACCGAGCTTAAGGATTATTTGTCAGATATTTATATAAAGGCAAAAACATTTTTGTGATAAAATATGTTTTTTTAAAACTTCTTTAATTTTATTTAATTATAATTCTTAAATCATTTACTCAAAAAAAGGATGTTATTATGGCAGAGAATTCAATCCCACCAAAAGAACGTATAAACATTGTTTATAGAACCAAAACAAACAACCAAGAAGCAGATGTCGAGCTTCCATTAAAGCTGATGGTAGTTTCAAATTTAACTGGTGAAAACCAAACTCCACTTGAAGATCGCGAAGTTGTCTCTATAAATAAGATAAATTTCGATCAAGTTATGAAAAGTTTAGACATTCATACTGAATTTTCAGTGAAAAATAGACTAAATTCTGGTAGCGAAGATCTAAATATCGATCTAAATTTTGAAAGCATTCAAGACTTCAATCCAGACAATATCATCAACCAAGTCCCTGAGCTAAAAAAGCTATTGCAGCTTAGAAAGGCTTTAGTTGCGTTAAAAGGACCTATGGGCAATATGCCTGATTTTAGAAAAGCGGTTTTAGAGGCTATTAAGGATGAAGATAGTAGAAAACAGCTTCTTTTAGAGCTTAAAGACGAAAAAGATAAGGAATAAAAATGTCTGAAACTAAAGTAAAAACTCCTATCATTGAAAGCATAATGCAAAGGAGCAAATATACAAAAGATGATGAAAGTTATAGCGTAGTAAAGCAAGGAGTTGCCGAGTTTATCTCAAATATCATCACAACAAACAACGCTGAAGAGAAGATAAACAAGCTAGCACTTGATGAGATGATAGCCCATATAGACACGCTTTTATCAGCTCAGATGGATGAAATTTTACACAACAAATCTTTCCAAGAGCTAGAGTCTACTTGGCGTGGCATTAGATTTTTGGTTGAGAGAACAAATTTCAACGAAAACGTAAAGATCGATCTTTTAGACGCTACAAAAGAGGAAATTTTAGATGACTTTGAAAACAATCTAGATATAACTCAAAGCACACTTTATAAGCAAATTTACTCAGCTGAGTATGGTCAATTTGGTGGTGAGCCAGTTGGTGCGATAGTTGCTGACTATGAGCTAGATAAGTCAAATCAAGACATGACTTTCTTAAACAAAATGTCATCAATTGCGGCGATGAGCCACTCTCCGCTTCTAACTTCGCTATCTTCTAAATTCTTTGGACTTGATAACTTTGGCGAACTTGAAAACATAAAAGATCTAAAGAGCCTACTTGAAGGTCCTCAATACACAAGATGGAGAACTTTTAGAGAGAACGAAGATGCAAAATATACAGGTTGTATGGTAAATAGATTTCTTACCAGATCTCCATATGTCCCAGAAGATAATCCTATAAAAAGCTTTAACTACCGCGAAAGCATTGATAAACACGATGATATGCTTTGGGGCAACGGCGCTTATGCGTTTGCTACAAGGCTTACAGAGAGCTTTGCGGACTATAGATGGTGTGGCAACATCATCGGGCCAAAAGGTGGCGGCGCTGTAAAAGACCTACCAACTTACACTTATGAAAACTACGGAAGCGTTCAGACAAAAATTCCAACCGAAGTTTTGATCACAGATAGAAGAGAATTTGAGCTTGCAGAAAATGGCTTTATCACGCTTACGCTAAGACGTGATAGCAACAACGCAGCATTTTTCTCTGCAAACTCAGTGCTAAAACCTAAAGTTTTCCCAAATACTCCAGAAGGCAAAGCTGCTGAGACAAATTTTAGACTTGGCACACAGCTTCCATATGTTTTTTTAATCTCTCGTTTGGCTCACTATCTAAAAGTACTTCAAAGAGAAGAGATCGGTACTTGGAAAGAGCGCAGTGACGTTGAACGTGGCTTAAATGAGTGGCTAAGACAGTACATCTCAGATCAGGAAAACCCACCAGCTGATGTAAGAAGTAGAAGGCCATTTAGAAGTGCAAAAGTCATCGTTAGCGATATAGCTGGTGAGCCAGGCTGGTACAAGATAGAGCTTCTAGCTAGACCTCACTTTAAATTTATGGGGGCAAATTTCGAGCTTTCTTTGGTTGGTAAGCTGGATAAAGAGTAAATTTAAGCATGTCGCTGATAGATAAAATTTTATATGAATTTAGTGATGAGTCAAAATTTCGTCCATATTTTAAAGATCTAGACAGCGACATCAAAGATCACATCGATACTATCTTAAACTCAAGGCTTGGAAACTACGGCCGTTTAAATGATAGTATCATCGATCTTTGGTCGGTTGGGGTCGAGATAAACGAGCTTGGCCATAGACTTGGCATGGCGATATATGAGCTAATCACCTCAAACGAAAATAGAATAGAGATAACTTCTATCGGCTATGATGACTCGCTAAAGCCTTGGCGCATCATCTTTAACATAAACTATAAGCATAAAAACGACAATTTCAAAGAGTATTTGCTAAAGGTTATTTTTAAGAACAATAGATATTGTGAGATTTTATAATGGATTATAATGAAAATAATTTAGCTTATTTTCAAAAAGAGATGGCGTATCTTGACGAAACAAGAGCACTTTTTATAAAGAATTTCCCAAAAGTTGCACCATTTTTAGATACTAAAAGCAAAGATCCTGATGTTGAGAGTATCATAGAAAATATGGCTATTTTGACATCAAGGATTAGACAAGAGCTAGATGAAAATATCCCCTTAATAGCCGAGTCTTTGATAAATATCTTAATGCCAAGCTACACAAATCCTTTCCCCTCAGTTTGCATGCAAGAATTTGCTCTAAGAGATGATTTTTCAGAAAAAAAGGAATTTATACCAAAGGGCAGCATCATAGAGTCAAAGCCAATAAACGGCGTGGCTTGTAAATTTCAGACGATATATGACGTAAATTTGCTTCCACTAAAGATATCAAAAGCTTTCATGTCAAACAACAAAAGCGACTATCTTTTAAATTTAAACATATCTATCACCAAAGATGAGCTTAGCACCAAAGATCTAGATACCAACTTTTTAAATTTATACCTTGGCGATAACATATACTTCTCTTCAACCCTTTTGATGTGGCTAAAAAACTACTTAAAATTTATAGTCATAAGCTTTGAAGATAGCGATGAAGAGATAAAACTTGGAGCTGACAAGCTTAGCTTGGATGAATTTGATGAAGCTTTGATAAATAGCGATGAGTTTGGTTTTGAGGCATTTGAGCTTATAAAAGAGCTTTCGTATTTTTCATCTAAACTAAATTTCATCCGTATAAATGGACTTGGTTTTTTAAAGAGATTTGACGCAAAAAGCTTTAACATCAAATTTGTCTTTTCAAAAGATATGCCAAATGGCTATGTGCCAAGGCTAGAGTATTTCTCTCTTTTTGCCACGCCAGCGATAAATTTGTTTGCAAAAGGCGCTGAGCCTATACAAAACAACAACAAACGAAGTGAGTATAGAATTTTCATCGACCGCTCAAACATAAACGCATACGAGATAGTCTCTATCACAAAGGTCGTCGCTCACAGCAGCAATAATGAAAAAAGGATACTTAAAAACTACAAAAGCTTTGAGAGATTTGAGTTTTTAAATAGCCAAAGATCAAAAGATTATTACTTTGTAAGCAATAAAATAGATATGAAGCTAAACTCTTACAAAGAAATTTCATTTTTTAAAAATGACACCAAAGAGCAGACCGTGAGCATCGAGACACTTTGCTGTAATGGCGATCTACCAACTAATCTAAAACTTGGCGAGATAAACAAAATCCAAAATCACCAAGGTGTAGTAACCAAAAATTTAACTATCCCAACTAGCGTAAAACGTGTAAATGTAGATGGAAATTTACTCTGGAGGCTGGTTAGCATCTTGTCATTTAGCTATCAAAGCATACTAAACAAAGGCTCTTTTTTGGCACTGCTTAATGCCTTTATGCTACCTGATGATGAGTTTTTGAAGAAATTTTCTAGCTCGCTTCATGAGATAAAGACAAAACAGATCCATAGGGTCGATGGCGGCTTTGCAAAAAGAGGAGTGCTTTGTATATTTTATATAGATGAGAGCGAGTTTGAAAGCCTTGGAAATGTCTATGTTTTAGGTATAAATTTGGCTAAGTTTTTATCAAAATTTGCTTCTATTAACTCATTTTGCGAGCTTAAGATCAAGTGCGTAAAGAGTAAAATTTTATTTGATTATGGGTTTTTAAGCGGTACGAAAGAGCTAGTATGAACGAAGAGATAAGCCAGGCTTCTTTTTTTAAACTGATAAAAAATATCTTAAAAGATAGGGATAGGGGCGAGATATTTTTAAAAAATAGCTCGAGTTTTGCCTACCCGATCAAAGAGCTCGAGAGCTTAGATGAGCAGGAGTTTACAAAGATAATTGTAAATTTTATGGGTCTTTTAGGAAGCGGCTCGCACCTAACAAGCTACATTTTAGAGAAAATTTCAAAGACTAATGACAATAGCTATGAGCTATTTTTTGATTTTTTTGACAACTACTTACTTTGGCTATTTTTTGACAGCATTAGTCTAAAAAACTACGCAAGATCTTTTGAAGATGAGCTTGACGATAAAATTTCAAAGATCTTGCTTGATATGCTTAATATAAAAGAAAAGCAGCTGGCAAAGAAATTTCTGCCATTTTCGCCACTTGCAGTTAGCCAAAGAAGGCCAAAAAAAGAGGTTGAATTTGCGCTTCAGAGCCACTTTGGGCTAAAAGATAAGCTTTTTATACTTGAAAATTTACCAAATCAAATTTTCATAGCACCATCAAATTTAAACTCTTTAGGCCATAAAAATAGGACACTTGGTAAAAATTTCATCCTTGGCAAAAAGCTTTTTGAAAAGCAAACTAAGATCGCAGTCTTTATAAACGGCATAGAGTACGAAGAGGCTGTGAATTTCTTCCCCAAAAAAGATAAATTTAAAGAGCTTCAAGAGACTCTTTCTTATTTTACTAATGATGAATTTGTTTCTGATTTATATTTGAAGATAAATTACTCTCATAAGATGCAGTTTAAGCTCGGGTCAAAATATACAAGTAGTCAAATTGGCTTTGGTTCAAGGCTTAAAAATGATAAAAAAATGTCAAATTTTATAAAATTTAGACTTTGTTCATAAAATTTAACTCCAAAATCAAAAAAATCTGATATAATTACATAAAAGAAATATATTTATTTGTAAAAGGATTTGCAGCTATGGCATTTATCGACTACTTACGCAGATTTTTCACATTTTTTAGGTTTAAACACAGTGTTGTTTTAGTAACCTCTATCGCTCTTAGTGTTTTGTTTTGGCTATATGCTCCGCTTGTAGCATTTAACGATATATACAGCTTTGCTAGCGTTAGCTCACGAGTTAGCGTGCTAGTTGCTTTTTGGGCAGTTATATTGTTTTTTGTCTTGCTCAGACCGCTGATGAACTATTTTGCATCACGCAAAGATGAGAAAAACGACAAACTAAAAGAGATCAAAAAAGAGTCAATGGATAGTTTTGGCAAGGCAAAGAGAAATTTCTTACTTTCGCTAAAAGACGCCAAAACGACTTGGAAGAAAGATATAAATTTCAAAAAATTGCCATTAATAATGATAATAGGCAACGAGGGCGCTGGCAAAAGTGCTTTTATAAACTATTCAAATATCGAATTTCCTCTATCTGATAGCCTGGATACATATAAAAAGATACACCAAAGTACGACAAATTTTAACCTTTATGTATCAAAATTTGGAGCACTTTTAGATACTGAGGGCATTCACTTTGCGCAAGAGAGTCTCTATCAGCCAACTGCAACAGAGGAGCTTCCTGAAGATGATGTAGAGAAAAACAGAGACTATCTACTTAAAAAAGGCGTTTGGAACGAGTTTTTACACTTTTTAAAGAGAAATGACTTTAACTCAAGACTAAGCGGTGCCGTGCTTATCATCGATACTAAAAAATTCCTAGAAGGCACTCAAGAGTATTTTGACGAGCTTATAAGATATATGGTAAAGAGGATAAATGACTGCGAGAAGCATCTTGGCATTAAATTTCCTATTTACGTAGTCTTTAGCAAGCTTGATCTTATAGATGGTATGGGTGATTATTTCAAATTATTTAATGAAGACGTGGCAAATAAAGCTCTTGGTATAAATTTAGACTCAAATTTCACTGCTCAAACACTTGAGACAGAGCTTAAGGGCTTAAGCGACTCACTATTTAAACACCTAATGAGCAAAAACTCGATCTCGCACATGCTAGAAGATAAAAAACGCTCATATTTGTTCTTAAAACAGCTTGAAAATTTCTTTGTGCTAGTAAAAGACTTTGTTACAAAGCTAAGCTCTCAAAATGCTCTTAAAAACACATCTGTTATAAATGGAGTTTATTTTGTAAGTGCATATCAAGAAAATATCCCTATAAACTACCTTACAAATACAATTTGTGATAAATACAGCATCAAAAAACCACTTCTTAGAGCGGTAAATAATTACAGCAAACAAAGCTACTTTGTAAAATCATTTTTAAAAGAGATCGCTTTTAAAGCAAATGTAACTAAATTTGGCGCTCAAAATAGATTTATTAAATTTATAAATTTCGCCCTAGTGGCTGCACTTTGTGTGGGAGTTTATTTTGGCTCTAGTTATATTTTAAATATCAAAAATACAAAAGAGCAAATTGCGGCTAACAACGTAGATAAAATTTCTAACTATCTTGATAGTAAAAAGTATAAAGACCTTACCGCTACACAAAAGATCGAGCTTTTAAATCTGCTAAAACAAAGTCTAAACGACTATCCAAGGATCTTTAGCGGCGATACTAAATTTGAGTACATCACTCTTGATACTTCTTATAAGGGTTTTGCGCCTGTTAAAGCGCTTTATTACGATCTTAGTGCTGACTTTTTCAAAAATACAGTTTTAACTGAGATGGAAAATATCCTAAAAACAGAGAGTGATCCAGATAAGCTTATAAAAGCCTTTTATATGTATGATTCACTTTTTGATAAAAACTATACAAACGTAGATCTATTTAAAATTTGGATAGCTGCAAACTGGGATAAATTTGAAAAATATGGTGTTGCTAAAAATGAGTTTTTAGCACACATTGAAGCTATTTTAAATGCTAAAAATTTAAGCATTTCAGCAGATCAGAGTGCTCAAAGTGCTGCAAATACTAAACTAACACCTGTTCAAAGAGCAAAAAGGCTCTACTCGATACTTGAGTTTATCTCATTTAAAGATGAAAAATCATTCTATGACATCAAAAAAGAGGTTGAAAATTTAAACCAAGTAGTTCAAGAAAAAGAGGCGTTTAATCCATTTAATAAAATTTATACAAAAGAAAATTTAAGAGACTTCTTGGCAAAACTTAGCTCAAACATCGATGAGACTGCAGGCATAGAGTCATGGCTGATGGATACCAACTCATCTTTAAAAGATATCAGCTCAAATGAGAAAAAAGAGCTAAGCATCGCAGTTGTAGAGCTTTACTTGCAAAACTATGCTGATAAATGGAACCAAATTTTAAGAGCGATCGAGCCAAATGAATTTGCTACTAAAAAAGAGGTCATAGATGAGCTTGAAATTTTGTCAAAAAGAGAAAACCCACTAAATTCTCTTATAAAACTAACTAATCAAAATACAAATTTAAATGATGAAAATTTACTAAAATACATCTACTCTCTAGGCTTTGCTTCAAGCGAGATAAAACGTGTATTTACAGACTTTAGCACTAAATTTACAAACTATCATGCGCTAAATTCTGACGGATCGCTAGATCTTATCAGCAATGACGTCACAAATGTATATAAAAAAGTTAGTGACTATAACTTTGAGATGCTTCAAAGCAGTGACGATAAGATCGTTTATGCGATAAATGGCATAAAAAATGAAAACGATCCTTTTATCGTGCTCAACAATGACGCTAAAAAGCTTCCAGATGAGCTAAATGAGTACTATCAAAAGCTATCAAAACTTGCTTGGAAACAGGTAGAAAATGGAGCTTCATCGCTTTTAGCAACAGCTTATAAAGATGATGTTCTTGATGACTTTGAAAGTCTTATAAAACCTTATTATCCATTTAATGAAAACTCAGCAAAAGCTGTTAGCATCGAAGAATTTAAGAGATTTTTTGGCAAAGACGGAACTTGGAATAGCTTTTATGATAAATATCTAAAACAAATTTTAAGCAAAACTGGCAGTGGTTATAAGGTAAGACCAAAATATGCAAAAGAGCTAAGATTTAATAAAAGCTTCCTTGAAAATATCGCTTATATCGATAGAATTTCAAATTTGATGCTTGATTCAAATGACGAGCTAAAACTAAACTATAACTTAAAAGCGGTTGATCTATCGGCAAATTTCAGCCACATAAATATAGGCTACGGAAATAATTCTTTGGCGTATGATCATACGATCCCATCAAATTTACTTGTCTCAAGTAAAAGCTTTGATATCTCAACTCAGTTTAAATTTAATGCAGTTTCAAATGCAGGCAGTGATAAAAAAGAGATCAGCTTTGATGGAGAGTGGGGCTGGTACAAGCTCTTAAAGGCTTCAAATTTCAGTAGCATTGGCGTTAGCACGCTTAACTTTGATGGTAAAAAAGAGTCATATTTTGGCTTTGAAGTTACTCCAAATGGCGGAGAGCTTTTAGAGCTTATGAATATCATACCAACTATTGATTTACCAAGAAAGATGCTTTATTAAGGAAAAGATATGCAAGAAATAGCAGCGGTTATACAAAATTTCGATAAAGCTTCAAGCTTTTTGGCACAGTATGTCATTTTTGATGAAAACGGCGGAGACATAGGCTCGCTAGATACGGTTAAATTTCCGTGCAGCGATACAAGTGGCTCTATAGCTTCAAAGCACGCTCATATAGGCTTTGAAGAGGGTGTTTTTACCATTTGCGGATACGAAGGATGCGAGATATTTTATAGCGATTCTTATTCGAAGTTACCTGATGATTATGAAAGTGTGATAAACCCAGGAGATATTTTTAGGATAGGAGAGCTTAAATTTATATTTATAGATCCTTCTAGGATAGACGAATATGTCGGTAAAGCTCACAAGATCATAGAAAATACCAAAAATTTTGATGAGCTTGATAATAAAGAATTTGAGCCAGTTGGGAAAATCTCAAATGTTGATTTTAAAGAAGAGCCAAAGATAAATTCTCTCATAGACGAAGAAAAAGATATCACTCTAAATGAAAATGTCAATGATGCGCCTTTAATTTTAAATGAGAGCGCTCAAAATTTCGATGAAGAAGATATAAATAGTCAAAGGATGCTAACAGCAAAGAGCATGGATGATCTTTTGATGAATTTAGTTGAGAGTATAAAAGTGCAGCCAAACATGAGCCCTATAAGTGAGCAGAGCAGGACGTTAAATACAAAAGATATGGAAACTATTATAAAAACGCTGCCTCTAAGTGACAACACGACGCTTGTGAATGCTGTTTTGCTTAAGCTTATATGCAAAGAGCTATATAGTCAAATGTACGATATAGTCGAGAATAATTCATTTTTCAAGTATCTCTCTGGTGCTGTAACAAAAAGCACCAAAGAAGATAAAGAGGCGTTTAATTATTTATTACATAAAGCACTTGAAAGCTATATGTTAAAAAAGTAATGTTTTTAATAAAATAGAAAGTTAATAAAAGTTAAAATAACCAAATTTTTTAATAGGAGTAAATATGTCACAACCAGTGTATATTAAGGTGAAAGGTTCTACTCAAGGACTTATCTCAAGTGGTGCTTCAACAGAAGCTAGTATCGGTAATCGCTATCAGTCAGGTCACGAAGATGAGATCATGGCACAAGAGGTTTCTCACATCGTAACTGTTCCAGTAGATCCACAAAGTGGACAACCATCAGGACAAAGAGTACATAAGCCATTTAGCTTTACAACATCTTTAAACAAAGCTGTTCCACTTCTTTACAACGCATTAACTCAAGGCGAGAGACTTCCAGAGGTTGAGATCCACTGGTATAGAACATCAACTAGCGGCGGCGCTGAGCACTTCTTTACTACAAAACTAGAAGATGCAACTATAACAGATATCACTCTAGTAAGCCCAAATGCTCAAGACAAGCTAAACAGCGACAAAACTGAGCTTTTTAAAGTTTCAATGAACTATAGAAAGATAGTTTGGGAGCACGTAGCTGCAGGTACAAGCGGAAGCGATGACTGGAGAGAAGCTACTAAAAAAGCTTAAAAAATAACCTAGGGATCCTCCCTAGGGATATCAATATTCTCGTTGGAAGGACACAAATGAGCCCTTTTTATCATTATCTTTTAAAACACCATGATATGTGAAATGCGATATGAAACACTTAGCTATGATCATATTTCTCATAACATCTTTATATTCACAATATTCACACGAAGCAAATTGCACGGATATGTTTGGACTCATTTTTAATAAAAATTTAAGTGATTTTGAAACGGCTAAGTACATCAAATACTACATAGACGATCTTGGATGCGATGCTAATATGACTATTAAAATACCAGATCTTTCAATAAGACCAAATTTATTAGAGTATGCTTATGATACAAATAAAACAAAAACTTTTGATACTCTTTTGGCAAAAGGTACAGCCGCTAATGCAAGCCTAGCAACGTCTATAGGTATGAGCTTTGCATTTTTCTTTAGAGAAAATGGTGTCGGTATAGACGACAAAAAAGCAAGCCCTGAGCTACTAGAATTTATAAAAACTCAAAAATATAAAGAATTCAAAGAAAATAAATTTAAGCTAATCAAAAAACTCCTAGAACATGGACAAGATCCAAAAGACTATAAAGTTTTAAAGATTATTCTGAAAATTATAAATGATGAAAAAGATTTAGAGAATTTATTAAAAGATGGAGCTAAAAAGGAATTAGCGCAATGAGGCAATTAGCAATAATCATATTTCTCATAACATCTTTATATTCACACGAAGCAAACTGTACGGATATGTTTGGACTCATTTATAATAAAAATTTAAGCGATGTTGAAACGGCTAAGTATATAAAATACTACATAGATGATCTCGGATGTGATGCTAATGCTGGTATAAATTTACCAAATTTAACGATGAAAGCTAGCTTGTTAGAATTTGCCTATAATGCAAATAAACCAAAAAGCATTGACAAACTTTTAGAAAAAGGCGCGGTACCTAATGCGTGGTTGGCTGGCTCAATAGGATTAGACTTTTTGCTTTTTTTTGAAGAAAATGGTGTTAAGTTAGAAGGGCAGTCACCAAGCCCTGAGCTACTAGAATTTATAAAAACTCAAAAATATAAAGAATTTAAAGAAGAGAAATTTAAGCTAATCAAAAAACTACTAGAACATGGACAAGATCCAAAAGGCTATATCCTTTTACAGAAAGTATTAACGCTTGTAAATAATGAAAAAGATTTAGATAGGTTACTAGAGCAATATAAAAAGGATAGTAAATGAGTATATTGATTTCATTTATTATACCACTTGCAATATATAATCTACATTACCTAGATTGTGCAAATATGTTTAATATAGTAGCCAACAAAAAAATAAGTGATGAAAATACAGCAAAATATATGAATGTTTATATAGATAAATTTGGTTGCAATGCAAATATTACCTTAAAGTCTGCAAGACTTAGATATGAACCAAATTTATTAGAAATTGCCTTTATGATGAATAAATTTAAAACTTTTAATGATCTTTTGGATAAAGGCACAAAACCAAATGGCAGATTGGCTTTTTCTATGGGATCAGAATTCTTATTCTTTTTTCGAGATAATGAAGTCGGTTTTGAAAGTAAAATTCCTAGTAAAGAGCTACTTGATTTTATAAAAACTAAAAAATATAAAGAATTTAAAAGAGAGAAATTTAAATTAATTAAAAGGCAATTACAGTATGGACAAGATCCAAAAGACTACGAATATTTAAAATATATTTTGACACTCATAAATGATGACAAAGATTTAGAGAATTTATTAAATAATGGAAATAAAAAGGAATTAGCGCAATGAGGCAATTAGCAATAATCATATTTCTCATAACATCTTTATATTCACATGAAGCAAATTGTTTAAATATGTTTGCTGTGGTATTTGACAAAAATACAACCGATGAAAATACTGCTAAAGACATAGAATATTACATAGATAAGATTGGTTGTGATGCTAACATTACTTTAGAAAATGATAAATTGCATTATGAACCAAATCTACTTGACAGTACTTATGCAATGAATAAGCCTAAAACACTTGATTTACTTTTACAAAAGGGTACATTTCCTAGTAAGTGGCTAACAAGAGACATCGCAACAGAATTCCTGGTCTTTTTTAGAGAAAATAGCGATGGCATAAAAGATAAAAAAGCAAGCCCTGAGCTACTAGAATTTATAAAAACTCAAAAATATAAAGAATTTAAAGAAGAAAAATTTAAATTAATCAAAAAACTATTAGAACATGGACAAGATCCTTATCATTATGGCTATTTAAGGGTTATACTAAAGATAGTAGGAGATGAAAAAGATTTAGATAAGCTTTTAGAAAGCGAGAAGAGATGATGCTAAATTTTGGCTATAGACTTTTATTTTTAGTACCACTCTCTTTCATTTTGGTTGGGTGCGAAGGAGTAGAGTGTTTAACTGATGAAAATCAATATGCTGAAAAAATGATATATCAAGGACTTAGTAAAGATGATGCAAATGGAACTTGGGCATGTTTTTTTAATCGTTACGATATAAATATATATAGCTCTGGCGATGAAGCTTTAAAAAAGATATTTGAAAATATAGAGATAGCAAAAATAAAAACGAAAGCAAATATAAAAGTAAATGTTTATAAAGAAACTTGGATACCTAGCAGTACACCACCTAGTAATAAAAACCTTTTAAAAACCATTGCGTTTAATAATAAGGAAAAACAATAATGTCAAAAGTTGCAATTTATTCAGTTGTGGGTGAAAAAGATTGGTTCTCATACTTTCGTAAAATTTATAATACAAAAGTATTAATATTAAATAAAAATTGGTTTATAAAATGAATATAATTTGGATTTTTGCATTTATTATAATTGTTATTGTCTTAATAGATTTACTAATGCACTTTTGTGGTCTTTACAGATATATAATTATTAAATATTTGTCCGTTGTTATTATGTGTTTTGGGCATCCCGTATATTTTTTTATTTCTTTTATTTTGGCTTTATACTTTAGATTTTTATTTGATGATGTAGGTAATATAAAATTTTATGGCATATTATTTATGGCTTTGTGCATGATTATTTTTGCTATTTTGAGATACATGGCTTTTAAGTATATGATTAATGATGCAAGCTTATATACTTATTCTAAATTTTATTTTTTTACATGTGTTTTTTTACCATTTTATGTAATTGGTTTTTATAATGAGATGGGATTAGCAATGGCTGTTCAACTAGTGCTACCAATTTTTATGGTTATAACTATAGTATATAGTATTATAAAAATTTTAGTTATTAAAAAGTACAAGATTGTAGGGAAATATTAATATGCCTGATATAAAAATAAGTAATCAGTATTTGCCCAAAGGTATATACTTTGAAAGAGTACCTGTTTTTGGTAATAATTGGCATACTAGCCTTGTAAAAAGAGATGGTTTTGGAGAAGCCAAGATAATTAGAGGTGGACCAAATACACAAGCTGCATCTTTTAACTTCATGGATTTAAAAATAGATATAGATAAAGATATAGATCAAACTCTTGATGCATATAATGGTAAAAAACCAAATGGGTGGCAATATATAAAATTAGACATAGATGACAGCGATAT
The DNA here is from genome assembly GCF_003048875.2 of Campylobacter concisus. Classification (NCBI taxonomy): domain Bacteria; kingdom Pseudomonadati; phylum Campylobacterota; class Epsilonproteobacteria; order Campylobacterales; family Campylobacteraceae; genus Campylobacter; species Campylobacter concisus. The sequence goes on from NZ_CP049264.1 coordinate 146,831, forward strand.
AGATGATTATTGGTCTAAGATGGTTAATGCTGCACAAAAAATAGACCCGGAAATAGATTATGAAATAGAGCTTGATAATACGACTATCGACTTTTCTACTTTGTCCGTACAAATAGGAGATAATTCTCAGGTATGTCATTCTGTGGTAGGTACTGTACTATCTGAGGTTGGCATATCAACAGAAAGTATTTTTGAAAAAGATCCAAGCATTAATATTAATGACTTTAAGGGAATAAAAATAAATTTATTAAATGATGCAAACCTGCAAAGAACTACTAGAATTTGGGATATAGCACAAGTATTATATGAGTCACCTAACAAATCAAGAGAAAACTTAGAGAAAAAAGCGAGACAATACAAATGTTTATTTAATAAACCAAATGAAACCAATAATAACTATGATAGTTTAGAAAAAAGATTGAAAGAGCAACAAATGGACAAAAACATAACATCACCAACATCATCACTAACTAGGCCAGTCATGCTAGCATCTGGCAACTCGGTGGCAACAGACGGCTTTGTAGATTATGGCGTATCTAACGATGCCTTCTCTACTCTTCAGATAGCAAACGATAAATTTATAGTCACAAGGGCTGATATAAATGAGAGTTTAGAGGATATATTTAGCATAGAGTGCTTTGCCTATATAAATTTAGTCAAAAACCCGCTTTACGAAAATTTAGAGAGCATATATAACGATAACGCTCAAACTGGCATATATAGATACCTTGATAAAGGCATGAAGCTAAGTATAAAAAGACCATCTTCTACGAACAAGAGTATCATCCCAGGCAATAATGGCAGTGACCATATCTACTTTAGCGGCATAGTAAGCGATGTCGAGTATCTAGGCGTTGATGACGATAGCAGTACAAATATAGACAAAAAATATTTCTTCAAATTTAAACTCACATCTTCGCTATATAGACTAAGTATAAATAGAGCAAATAGAATTTACACAGACCAAAGCGTGCTTGAAGTAGTAAAAGAAATTTTGTCTTTTAACAAGCAAAGGCTAACCAAAGAGCTAGACTTCTCAAACATCAAAAATAGCTACAATAAAAAAGAATTTATAGCGCAGTACAACGAAAGTGACCTAGCCTTTATAACAAGACTTTGCCATGATAGCGGTATATATTTTTACGAAGATAATGAGAAAATTTACTTTCACGATACCTTTATCCTAGCTTATAGTAACCAAGCTGAAGGCCTAGTACAGAGCGAACCGAGCAATGGCAAAGAGGCTAGAAAAGTAAGCTTTAATGTAAATTTAAATAACAATCTTGCAAGCGAACACATAAATAAAATCACAAAGAGCGAAACTCTAAAAGCAAATAGCTTCACCCACTCATTTCAAAACACAGCCTATCCAAACGTACTAGAGAGCAAAAATGAGAAGATATTTGACGAGCAGGTAAATATCTATGATAAGCATATAAATTTAGATGAGTATTCATTTAGTGATACGAGGTTGCTTGAGGTCAGCACCTATCTTAAAAAGCTAAGAAGCGATATGCTTTTAAAAGAATTTATCGCTAGCTCAAATGTCTTTGCTCTAAATTTAAACGACAATATCTCAGTCGCCATAGATCAAAGTAGTGGCGAATATGAGTTTAAAATAATAGCCATAAAACACACTTATATAGACGAAAGTGTCTTAGAAAATACTCTAAATTTAGGCGACAATGTCCCTTTAAAAGATAAGAAATTTATAAGCTCATATACAAATGAACTAAGCATCATCCCAAGCAGTGTGAAATTTGTGCCAAGCTACAAGCAAAAGCCAAAAGCGCCTGACATCACTCTAGGTCTTGTTGTAGGACAAGATGGGCTAAACAGCCAAATAAACACCATCCATACGGATAGCTACGGTAGGGTAAAGGTAAGACTAAATGCCTTTAGCACACAAGAGCAGATAGATAAAGATGATACCATAAACGCAAGCTATCATAAAAGTGCCTATCTAAGAGTGATCACGCCGATAGCTAGCAACAGCTCTGGCTTCTTTGCGATACCTAGGGTCGGCGATGAGGTGATCATCTCATTTTTGCAAAACGACATAGACAACCCAGTGGTAAGCGGCAGCCTATATAATGCCTCAAATATGCCACTAGTAAATGTAGATAACAACTACCACCAAACATCGCTTAGCTCAAAAACAATCGGTGCAAACGAGACCGGCATAAACGAGATCACTTTGTCAAACTTAAAAAATAAAGAGCAAATTTATGTAAAAGCGGAGAAAGACTACGACGAGCTAGTAAATAACGACTTTTCTCAAACGATCCTAAACGACAAAAGCTCTCAAGTGCATGGTAGCTACACCGAAAGGGTCAAAAAAGCACACATCCAAACGATAGATCTTGCTAAAAACGTAAATGTCGGTGGCGAATATCTAACGACGGTTGGACTTTCAAAAGATACGGTAGTAGGCGTCTCAAATACACTAAATGTAGCTGTTGATGATACAACTAGAGTTGGTCAAGATAGACACGAGTTTGTCGGCAATGACAAATTTGTCGAGATAAAATCAAACCTCAACACAACCATACACAACGATGAGACTAAAGAGATAAAAGGTACCAAAGAGCAAAACATAGATGGTAGCTACAAGCTAAACTCTCAAAAGGGCATAAATGAGTTTAGTAACGAGCACATCGTGCTTCAGGCAAACAACTACATCGACATAAATGCTAAGTCGAATTTTACAACAAAAACAGCCGCGCAGCACACCGAGATGGCAGACTCTAAGTATAGCGAGATCGAGACGACATACGAGGTAAATGCTAAAAATGAGATCATCCACCAAGTAGGCAGCACCAAAGTAACCATAAATGGCGCAAGTGTCGTGATAGAAGTTGGCGGCATAAAAGCGATATTTGACAGCATGGGACTAAGAGTCATCGGCGGAGATATCAAAGCGCTGTAAAAATATAAAAAGCAAAGAGGTCTTAAAATAGTATAAAGTAGCTAAGTAAGCAAGGGTAAAATTGAGAGATTATGATAAAAGACCAATAGTTATAAAGGACAATAGCTTGCTCTTTGTATTTATTTTTGTTCTGCCAGTGCTTATTGTAGATTTTATTTATTTATTGCTTGGCGCTAATCGCTTTTTGTCAGCTATCATAGCATTTGGTATTGTAGCTTATATATTGCCGTATTTAAAAAATAAAAACTACATTGCCATAAACTCTGATAGTATGAAATTTTTGGAAAATGGCAATATTATAAGAGAGATAAAATTAAACGAAGATTTCGAAATTTATAAAAGTTTTGAAAATCTAAGTAAAGAGTTAAAAGGAGCTAGGAGATATTTGACAATACCAGCAAGAATAACTCTTTATCCTTTGACAATAATGTCAAATTTTATTTTTTGGCTTTTATTTAAAAAAAAAGTAAATTATAAATTTTATGAGTATATTATTTTAAAACAAAAAAGCGTGATAATTAGTATTAGCCCAAATACCAATTACGAAAGAACGCTGATAAAAAAATTCTTTAAAGATAATTTTAATATTGATATAGAAAAAGCAAAAAAATTGCTTATATTTGATGGGGAGTAAAGATGAGAGATTATGATAAAAGACCGATAATTATAAAGGACTATAATTCGATATTTTCATGTTTGTTTTCATTACCATTCGTTTTAGGTTGTTTTATTGCATTATTTGTTTTTGAAAATAAAATAATAATTTCTGCTTTAATTGGTCAAATGTTTTTTATTCATATTAGACCATATATTTTTTATGGTCGAAAAAGAAGCATAAGACTATTTAATAAAAGGATAGATTTTTGTCAAAATAATCATCTAGTCGAAAGTATAAATTTTGATGAAAAATTTGAAATTTATAAAACATTTGATGATTACTATCACAAAACTCAAAAATTAGATAAATTTGCAAACTTCTTTAGGTTTATCTCGGTACCAGTATCTTACTTACTATATTATCTGCCTATTTTAATTATTAAATTTTTATTTTATTTTTTTAAGACAAAAGGAATGTTTTATAAATTTTATGACTGCATTATTATTTTTCAAGGCGATAAAGTTTTAAATATACTTGCCACTTCAAGATATGAGAGAGCTTTGGTTAAAAAATATTTCTTAGATAAATTTCAGATAGATATAGACAAGTTAAAGTTTTATAAAAAGCTTTTTCATGGCTTTGAAAATATAAAATTAGGAGAGCTTGATGAATAATGAACAAGAGAGTAATTTGGATAATTTAAATAGGGACAAAAGAGATAAATTTTTAAATAATCTAGAGATGGCTAAAAATTTACTGACTGTAGCTGGTGATATTGCAACATCGGTTTCTCCTTTGAAAAATATAAGTAGTGCTAAAGGTCTTATTTTGATGCAATCAACTGCCGGTGGCATTATAGTCGATACTGCTAAAGGAGATACATGGGATGAACAAATAGTCGGAATAGTTGGAGACTTTGTAGGGCAAGTAATTTTATATGTGACTTTAAAGGGTTCTGCTACTCCTTTAAACTCTGCATTAACTTTATCAGGCAATCACCTTGGCTCTCATTTAAAAAATGCTCTAAAGTCAATGAAGTTATATGATAAAAATAATTCTTATACTTATACTTATAAAAAAGATTTTCAGGCTATGGTCGGAGGGCAGCTGCAAAAGGTGCCTTATGCAAAAGTGCCTATAAATAGAAATGGTGAAATGGTAACCACTCCAACTCATCAGCCGCTCTATTATGCAAGCAATGAAGCAGAGTATAACCATTATGAAACGCTAAAAAATAGCGTAAAAGAAAAAGAAATTTCTGAGCTAAGCTTTAAAGAGATATGCGACTTTTTTGCAGTTTTAAATACGCCTATGTCTTCTGAGTACAATAAAGCTTTGAAATACAATAATGACAAGCAAGAACATATAGATGATAAGCAAACTCTTTATGAAATTTTTAGTGCCTACGCTAGTGAAAATGGCATAGATGCTGAAACTTCGCTATCTTCTTTTTCAGAAAAACTCCACTCTTTTATAAAAGAAGCCATTAGTACTATTTTCTCTCTTAAAAACATATATGTAGTTAGCATAAGCTCTGATGGAACTAACAACATCTCAAAGATAAATAAAGCGCTAAAAAAGCGAGAAGAAAATTCTGAGTTTAAAGCGGGCAATAAAGAAGAAATTTTACTGATATGCCCCTATCATTCAGCGCAGATCATAGCGCCATATCAGCCTAAAAATACAAAACTTACCATCATCTTGGCAGATAAGACATACCTAGACTGTATAAATTTAAACCCACAAGGAAGTAAAGACGAGAGCAAACTTATACTAACTAACTATAAATTTAACCCATACGAAGCAAACAGCAAAGAAGAAGATATAAAATTTGTAGATTCAGCGACAAGCGGAGATATCACGCTTTATAAAGATGGCAATAATAAATTTATCTCACAAGATAAAAAATACTCTTATGATGGCTCCAAAGTAACTTTAAATTTCTTTAATAATCTAAACTTTAACCTGCTAAATTTTGCCAAAGAAAATGGCTTAAGCCTAAGAAGTGATAAATCCTCAGCCATGTTTGATGTAAAATTAAAACTAGCAGACAAAGAAGAGAGCAAACCAACTACAAATAGTGGGAATTGTAATCTCATAGTAAAAAATCTAATAATCACTGATGAAAATTTAAATAGCAGTGATATCAAAGAAATTTATTTGCATAACTGCGAAGACAAAAGAGTATATCGCTCTTGCTCTCTTGAGAAAAATGATAATGATGAAGCAGATAAAAACTCATACACGGCTAAATTTAATATAAATCTCATCCTTGATAAAGACCAAAGTGTCTTTAAAAGAACAACTAAATTTATATTAGCCTACCGTGATCTAAGTAAAGACTACTCAACTAGCGATATCCATAGCATGAGTGATAATAGCGTCATCTCTCTTGAAGCAAAGAAAAAAGCAGAAGGCAGTATCACATATGATCTAAAAACTTCACTTATTGAGGTGGCAAATAATATAACTGGCGTAGTTGTAGATGTGCAAAACATAGATCAAACAATCATACAGGACACTATAAATTTAAAAGCTGTCTATAAGCCAAATAAGGGTGATGATAATTATAAAGAGGTGAATTGGTCTTATAAAATTATCAAGCAAGGCGAGTATAACAAAGAAGTAAAGTCAAATTTTGTAGCAAATGATATAAAGCTGGAGGGAGAGAAATTTAAAGGCAAAGAGATAAGCTTCACTCCACAAACTGATATAAAAGATCAAAAGCTACTGGATAAGCTAAAAGAAGGCGATAGTACATTAGTGTTTTTTGCATATCTAAAAGCACCAAGATATACGACGAGATATGGTAAAACTCATGGAAGGGTTGATGTAAATCACTAAAAATCATTATTTTTAGAATTTGATGGAGAATTTTTGTCGATACATATAACTTATAATGAATTAAAACAAGTTCATTCCTTTAAGGCGGTTTCAGGTGCACCAATAAAAAGTGGTTCAAATTATTACTTTGACTACAGTAAAAAAAGACAACTTTTGGCAAACGAGGGGCCAGTTCCTGAAGGCATGTATTATATAACGCCTTTATCTAGCAATAAAGATGATGCAATTCAATATTGGGAAAAGTTAGATAATGTTCAACACTTTAAAGCAAGTATTGCGATGGGTTCTTGGCCTGGTGGCAAGAAATCTTGGGGCAATGTTAGAATTTTGACGATACTTCCTAAAAGTATAGCTTTATAAAATATAAGCAAAAAAATATAAAATGTAATAGTGATTTAAAGTTAAAATTTTGCACAGAAGAAACAGACTATGACCAAGATTTTTAAATACGTATTTTTGTTTTTATTTTTGCTTCTATCTTGCTCTATGGTATTTGCATCATCCTTGCCATTTTCTACTCTTTTGCAACATGAAATCATAGGCAGATATTTTATTTTTGGGGTACTTGGCCTAGTTTTTATTTTTCTAGATAAATTTTATAATAATCTCTTTATCAAATACCTTGTCGTGTCCTACTTCCTTGATATCATAATATCTTGTATTTTGATATCGCTAGAGCTTTTTGGTTTAAAATTTCCTACAACTTTTAAACAAGATTATACTTTGCTTCCAATAGAAGTATTTTTTATAGCTTTGTTCTTTATCGCCACTGCGATAATCGGCATTTACTCATTTTTTAAAGGATATGAAAGATCTTTTAAAATTTGCTTTACAATATGTCTGCTGGCATATATTTATCGCTTTATCTTGATGCAAATGGCTTTTTTATGATCGATAAAGCTAGTTTGTGAAAATTATAGAAAGTTCTCAAATGAAAATATTTTATATAGTAGTTTTACTAAGTACTTTTTTATTTGCTTCTGAAATTTCAGAAGCTTTTGGGGATCTAGACGGTGATAGCAAGGACGAAAGAGTAGTGGTTTGGCAAGATAGTGACTTGCATAGAGTTTTGCAAATTTTCAAAAGAGATAGTGAAAATAAATGGATCAAATGGCAAGAATTTAGTAATGTAATAATGAAGTCTGATGATGGTGGTGCCATGGGAGATCCTTTTGAAGGTTTGGAGATAAAAAATAGAGTGATCACAATAAATCATAGTGGCGGTGGCGGTAGATTTGAGTGGAGCTATATCCACAAATACAGACTTGATTTAAAAGATAAAATTTGGAAATTAATAGGCGTTAGCGTAAATATGCTAGATAAAAATGTAAGAGATCAAAACTTGAACTATAACCTTCTAACAAATAAAGCCATATACAAGGTAGAGTGCTTAACAAAAGAGGCAAACAAATGCAAAAATATAAAAAATTTTATGTTTGATGTAAAAAACAATAACCAAATAGATATGAATAAAATAAAACTTGGAGAAAACCAACTTATCGTTCCAAAATATAATGAGAAAATATATTATTGATGCAATGTAAGATAAGGCGTAGTTAGATAGCTAGAGAAGACTAACATCATTTTTACGATAATCCAACTATCATAAATGATTTTTATTGGATTTGTTTGGCTCAATTTATATAAATTCAGAGGTTGTTTGTGGCTCAATATTAAGCGATAACAGCATTTTTTACTTATTTATGCTTTACATGGAGCATGATAGCCTTTGTGGCTTATGCGTTTTAAATTTTATCTATATTGTGCTTAGACATTATAAAGGGTAAAATCAGGTAAGTAGTTATAAATTTATAAAAGTATTCTGGAGGAAATTATGAAAAAAATACTGCTTACAGTAAGTGTAATATCTATGTTTTGCTGGTCAAGCGAGATTGTAGTTGATTGTGATGAGGGTTATGAAGAAAAAATTTGTAATGGTGATTATAGTTGCGTTGCATCAAAGTGCATTTATAAAAATACTGATTTGCTTGGGGCTTACAAGCACTATTTAAAACAATACTTTCAAGACGATAGAAAAAAGATATATAAGAGCGCTTCCAAAGAGATGAAAATGCCAAATTTAAATAAAACCATAAGGCTTGAATATAAATTTAAAAGCAGACCAGAAGATAGTGAAAACACATGCTATTTCAACCTAACAAGAGCTGGTAAAAACTATCTCAAACTAGAATACAATGATTGTTCTAACGAATCTCTCTTCAATGTTGATTTTAAAAAAGTTAATAATGGGATAGAAGTAATTTTGGATGGCGACAGCGGTGCATAAAAGTGGTGAGCTTACTAGGATTTAGAGAAAGAATATAGTCTTGATGGTAGCCGATATAAGGTTGGTATAATTTTATATCCTATTTTTTAATATTAACTTATGTGAATTGTCTATATTGTGCCAGCTAGGGTTAAAAAATTACGATGATATAGTGAGCAATAAATATTGGCTGTATAAGTATTAAAAATTTTAACCCAAAACCACAAGTAAATTTACATAAAACTCTATCTTTACAATATTTTGTAATGTCACACGTTTCTGCTAAAATCGCCCCTTTTAATTTACCTAAAAGGGAGAAAATGAAGAGATATTTAGCCGAGTTTTTTGGCACATTTTGGTTAGTTTTTGGAGGTTGCGGTAGTGCGATATTTGCAGCAGCTTTTCCAGAGCTTGGTATTGGATTTGTAGGTGTTGCGTTTGCTTTTGGTCTTACAGTTCTTACGATGGCTTACGCAGTTGGTCACATCAGTGGCGGACACTTCAACCCTGCTGTCTCAGTTGGTCTATTAGTTGGCGGAAGATTTGATAAAAAAGACTTCGTGCCTTACGTCATCGCACAAGTTATCGGAGCGATCGCAGCTGCTGCTGTGCTATATCTTATCGCTTCAGGCAAGGCTGGATTTGACGCTACTGCAAGCGGTTTTGCTAGCAACGGATACGGCGAGCACTCACCAAATGGCTACAGTCTAGTTTCAGCACTTGTTGCAGAGATCGTTCTAACTGCGTTTTTCCTTATCATCATCCTAGGTGCTACTGACGAGCGTGCTCCAAAGGGCTTTGCACCGATCGCTATTGGCCTTGGTTTGACACTTATCCACCTTATCTCGATACCTATCACAAACACATCGGTTAATCCAGCTCGCTCAACCGGTGTTGCGATATTTCAAGGCACTTGGGCGTTAGAGCAGCTTTGGCTTTTCTGGGTTGCGCCTATCGTTGGAGCGATCATTGGAGCTATCATTTATAGGATTTTAGGCTGCACATGCGGCTGCAAAAGTGCAAAATAATCAAATTTTATACTTCAAGGGGCGATCTTCGCCCTTTCTACTTCTAAAAATTTAAATCAGTAAAAAGAAATTTATAAGATATTTTTGAGGGGGTCATCTAAGAAATTTAATTCTTAGATGAAGAGAGGTTTTAGGCCTTTTTTGTCATCGCCCTAATAGGTATAACAAATATCGCTGCAATGAGGTAAAAAACGATACCAAATACAGCTGCCATCATAAATATCTCGCCGATATCATAAAAGCTTGACTCAAGCCTAATGGTATCCACGTAATTTATCGCAAACCATAATGCTACACCAAGAGCGATAGCAAAAACAAAAAATCCCCAAGAAAATAAAAAATTTAAAATCTTAGTCATCAACTTTTCTCCTTTTTGAGTTTATTTATCTATCTTAAATCCGCCGCCAAGTGCTCTATAAACTTCAACCGCGCTATCTACCTCATCAAGCTTAGCTGAGATATCTTGAAGCTTTGCTTGAAGCAAATTCCTCTGTGCATCAAGAAGCTCTAAGTGACCGATATAGCCAGCGTTATACTGATCTTTAGCAAGCGAATAAATTTTTTGCTGCGATTGTAGCAAATTTTTTACCTGATCCAAAGAGAGCTTTGCGTTTTGCCTTGATATAAGGGCATCTCTAACCTCACCAAGGGCTGATCTAACGGTCGCTTCGTAAGTGATAGCTGCGATTTGCTCGTTTGTCTCTGCGATGCGGACATTGTTTTTTGTCCTGCCATAGTCAAATATTTTTTGCGCTAAAGAGCCACCTATGTTCCAAGTATTGGCATTTCCTACAAATATATTTTCAAAATCAATACTTGTAAAGCCCAAAAGTCCGGTAAGTGAGATCGTAGGAAAATAATCAGCCTTTGCCACGCCCACAAGAGCATTTGTAGCTTTTAGATCTGCTAGCGCCTTTGCCACGTCACTTCTTCTAAGCAAGACATCTGAGCTGATGCCAGCCTTTATCTCAGGCGAACTTGGTAAATTTTGCGCACTAGCAACGGCTCCTTTTAAAATTTCATCATTGCTCTTGCCAGTTAGGATGGCTAGCGAAGTAAGCGCTTGCGACTTGGAGTTTAGCACTGAAGTTAGGCTAGTTTTTGCCCTTTCAACCTCAGCCTTACTTTGCAGATAGGTCATCTCGTTTATGCCACCAAGATCAAGCTGCGTCTTGCGAAGTGCTAACGTATCTTCGTAGGTTTTTAGAGTCTCTTTTAGCACCGCTTCTTGCATGTTTAGCGATACTAGAGCAAAGTAGCTTTTTGCCACACTTGAGCTAAGGCTTAGTCTGGCGCTATCATAGTCAAATTTACTCGCATTTAAATTTTCATTAGCTGCAAGCACGCTATTTCGCACTCTACCCCAAAGATCTATCTCATAGTTTAGCCCTAAATTTATGCTCGAGCTTCTATAGCGTGTTTGAGGCTGCCCAGTGTAAGTTTCACCACTGGTCTTTGCCTTGGTATAACTTACATTTAAATTTACCCCTGGCAGCAAATCAGCCTCAGCAATGCCAAGACTTGCCTTTGCTTTTTGTAAATTTAAATATGCAATACGTAAATTTGTATTTTTCTCAAGTGCGCTTTCGACTAGAGAATTTAAATTTTCATCGTGAAATTCTTTCCACCAAAGATCTCTTATGTCGCTTGTCTCAAAAGTGTATGTTGAGGTGAAATTTGTATCCACGTTTGGCATATCTGGGCGAAACGAGCAACCAGCCAAAAACGCCGCTGTTATAAGTATAAACGCCTTATTTCTCATCTTTTTTTGCTCCCTTTTTCCAGTATTTTTCATTTAAATTTTCAAGCAAATAGTAAAACAACGGCACGAAAAATATCGCTATTGTTGTTGATGCGATCATACCGCCAACCACGCCAGTTCCTAGTGAGTGGCGAGATGCAGCGCCTGCGCCTGTGCTGATAACCATCGGGAAAACGCCTAAAGTAAATGCGATCGAGGTCATTACGATAGGTCTAAAGCGAAGTTTGGCCGCATTTATCGCTGCGTCAAATATACTCTTTCCACTCTCGCGCTCTTGCATCGCAAATTCTACGATCAATATGGCGTTTTTGGCCGCTAGACCGATGAGTAGCAAGAGTCCGATCTCAAAGTAGATATCGTTTGTTAGCCCTCTTAACCAAACAGCTAGCAACGAGCCAAATACTGCAAACGGCACGGCAGTGATGACTGCAAGTGGGATGAGCCATCTTTCGTACTGAGCCGCAAGGATCAAAAAGACAAAGACCATACCAAAGATAAAGGCGACCGTGCCTGTTCCTTGAGAATTTACCTCTTGATACGCAGTTCCAGCCCAGCTTATAGCGTAGTCGTCGCTACTTAGCGTGTCATTTACGACCTCTTGGATCGCCCTTATCGCATCACCTGATGTGTAGCCAGGTTTTGGATCGCCCATGATCTTAGCCGCTGGAAAGAGGTTAAATCTATCAACGATATCAGGTCCTATCGATCTTGTAAGCGTCGCTACTGAATTTAATGGCACCATCTCGCCCTCATTTGAGCGGACGAAAATCTTTCTTAGATCCTCAGGGTTGTTTCTAAAGTTATCACTCGCCCTTGCATATACGCGGTAAGATTTACCAGCAAGGTTGAAGTCATTTATGTAGTAAGAGCCAAAAGTAGCCGCTATCGTGCTAAAAATTTCACTCTCGCTTACGCCAAATAGCCTTGCTTTCTCTTTATCAACAGTTATCTTAAACTGGCGGTAGTTTGTCTCAAGCGTAGTTCTCACATTTGTTAGCTCAGGTCTTGCATTTGCTGCTGCAGTTACCTTTCTAGCGTCTGCTTCTATCTCGTTGTAGCTCTTGCCACTTTTGTTTTGTAGATACATTTCAAAGCCGCCAGTCATTGATAGACCCATGATAGGTGGCACGTTTACGACGAAGGTCATTGAGTTTTTAGAGCCCCAAAGCATGCCATTAAACTGACCTACCAAAGCATCTGCGCCGTCTGTTGCACCTTTTCTTTCGTTCCAGTCTTTTAGCTTGACAAAGCTAATGGCTGAGTTTTCCCTAAGCGAGCTAGCTAGCATATCATAGCCTGCAAAGCCCATGGTAAATTCGACATTTGGATTGCTCAAAATGGCGTTACTAATAGATTTTACCTCTTCTTTAGTCTTTAGCATATTTGTTGAAGGTGGAAGTGAGGTGATAACCATCAAAGCGCCCTTGTCTTCTGAAGGCACAAGCCCTTTTGGCACCTTTTGAAACAAGCCATACGTAGCAAATCCCATTATGCCAATTACTATAAAGCTAATGATGACGTGTTTTAAAATTTTTGCCACGCCTGCTGTAAAGAGCCTAGTGCTAAAGTCAAAGAAGTCATTAAATTTCTGAACTATCCAAAATGGCTTGCTCTCTTGCTTTTTAAGCATAACTGCACAAAGCGCTGGCGTAAGAGTAAGAGCGACAAAGCCTGAGATACAAACAGCAACGACAAGTGTTAGTGCAAACTGCTTTTGTATAACGCCGACAAAGCCCTCCATAAATGAAACTGGCACGAAAACCGCGCAAAGTACGAGCACGATAGAGATGACTGGAGTTTGCACCTCTTCCATCGCCTTAAATGTCGCGTCTTTTACGCTTATCTCTTTATCTTCATGCAAAATTCTCTCGACGTTTTCTATAACGATGATCGCGTCATCCACGACGATACCGATGGCTAGGATCAGGGCAAAAAGTGTGATCAAATTTATACTAAAGCCCATCACATAAAGCCCGCCAAATGTGCCTATGATAGAGACTGGCACAGCAAGCATCGGTATGATGGTAGCTCTAAAGCTCTTTAAGAAGAAGTACATTACGATAAGAACTAGCACCATCGCTTCTACGAAAGTTTTTATAACTTCGTCTATTGAGACGGTGATAAATTCAGTTGGGTTGTAGGCTATCGTGTGCTCTAGGCCAACTGGATAGGTTTTCTTTAGCTCTTCAAGCTTTGCTTTGACCGCTTCAGCAGTTGCAAGTGCGTTTGCGTCGTTTTGTAAAAATAGCAAAAGTGGCACTGCTGGCTTGCCATTTAGCATAGCTTCAGATGCGTAGCTAGCAGCTCCAAGCTCGACTGTGGCGACCTCTTTTAGCTTGACAACTGTGCCGTTATCACTTTTTATCAAAATTTCACCAAACTGCTTTGGATCTTTAAAACGTCCTTCAGAAACTACTGAATAAACATAAGGATTCTCGCCCTTTGATGGCTGCTCGCCGATCTTGCCAGCGGCGTATTGTGAGTTTTGAATTTTTACTTGTGAGATGACATCGCTTGGAGTTAGTTTAAACTGAGCGAGTTTGTCTGGCTTTAGCCAAATTCTCATCGAGTACTCTTTGTTGCCAATTAGCACTGTATCACCGATGCCATTTACCCTTTTGATCGCGTCAGCAATGTTTAAATTTACATAGTTATATAGCTCAACTTGGTTCATATTTGGATTTGTAAAGCCAACTACTTGAAGGATCGAGCCACTTCTTTCGCGCACCGTTACGCCCATACTTTGCACCTCTTGAGGCAATCTTGAAAGGGCAGCTTGCACGCGGTTATTTACATCGATCGTTGCTTGTTTTGCTGACGAGCCGATCTTAAAATATACGCTTATATTCATAGTACCTGCAGAGCTTGAGGTGCTTTGCATATAAAGCATATTTTCAACGCCATTTATCTGATCTTCAATGGCACTTGCGACTGAGTCAGCGATCGTCTGTGCATCAGCACCGCTATATGTCGCACTTACAGAGACAGTAGGCGGTGTAAGACTTGGATACTCCTCTATAGGAAGCCCTTTGATACCCATAAAACCTGCTATAACTATGATGATAGATATAACAGTTGCAAATATCGGGCGGTTTATGAAAAATCTTGAAAACATCTATCTGCCTTTACTTGCTACTTGTAGCGTTTGCATCTTTATTTAAGAAATTTGCGCTTAGGTCTTTGTCAGTTTCAACTGGTGCGCCAACTCCGATTTTAAGGAAGTTACTAACTATTATCTTATCGCCCTCCTCAAGACCCTCAGTCACTACGATCATATCTTTTGTTTGATATCCTGTTTTTACATTTTTTTGGCCTACTTTGCCATCTTTTACGACCAAAACATAAGTGTTTGTAGCGCTTTGTTGAAGGGCAACTTGTGGGATGTTAAAGGCATTTTTTTGAACAAATCCGCTCATCTTTATATGACCAAACGCACCTGGTAAAATTTTACCTTCACTATTATCAAAGCTAGCCTTTGCCAAAATGCTGCCAGTTGCGGTATTTACGACATTATCTATAAAAGTCACTTTGCCAGTGAAATCTTTATTATTTAAATTTAAGACAGCCTCGCTATTTAGTTGCTGCCAAGCGCCACTATCTAAATTTGCTTTTCTGCTTAGATTATCCACGTCTGCGATGTAAAAGTCAGCTTCGATCGGATTTATCTTAGTTAGTCTTACAAGTTTTGTTTGGCTTGCTATGACAAGTGAGCCAACATCGACTTTATTATCGCCCACTACGCCGTCAAATGGAGCTACTATGCTTGTGTAGCCTAGATCTATTTTTGCACTTTTTAAATTTGCTTTTGCGCTTACTAAATTTGCATTTGCGATATCGTAAGCTGCAACGGCTGCGTCGTAGTCTTTTTGAGAGACTGCATTTTTCTTATAAAGGGCAGAAATTCTTTTAAACTCAGTCTCGGCATTTTTTAAATTTGCATTTGCAACGCCAACAGCTGCGTCAAGTGAGTCGTAGCTGGCTTGATATTTCTCTGGATCTATGAGAAATAGCTTCTCTCCAGCCTTTACCTTATCGCCAGGCTTAAAAAACTGCTTTATGATCGTGCCGCCAACCTTTGGATAGATGATGACATCTTGGTTACTTGTAACTGTGGCCGTGTAGTCAAAGCTAATAGGCACATCTGTTTTTTGTGCAACAAATATATCAACATGAGATGTTGGCATCTGGCGGCCAGCAGCAGCCTTTTTGTCGCTACTTTCAAAGCAGCCAGAAAGCAAAAAAACGGCAGCTGAAAGCATAAGAAAACTTTTAAATTTCAACATAAAAACCTCTCTTAATTTTAAATTTTAATCCCAAATTTAGTTTTGTAATTTTCATTACAAAATTTTAAATGCCATGAATATAACCAAAAATAAATTAAAAGTCAATTCTACTTCTTAATAATGCCATTTAAAAATAGCTCCACGCACAAAGCAACGTGCTCTTCACGCTCTTTTTTGCTTAGTTTTGGCTCTTTGTTTATCATAAGCGAGTCGAAGTAATAAAGACCAATTACATTTTTCATAAAGCACTTTGCGGCAAATTTGACTGTAAATTTTGGATTAAGCTCGGCTTTTACCTCATCTCTTTCAAAGAAATTTATAAGCACAAGATCGATCCTATTTAAAATTTGATCTAAAAATACCCTGCCAAGTTTGCCGCCATTTTTAGAGCCCTCGCTCATCATTATCCTACCAAGTGAGATATTTTTCTTGGTGCAGATGATAGAAAAAATAATGGTTGCAAATTTGGTTAAAAACTCCTCCAAGCTGTGAGAAATTTTAAGATCTATCTTCTCATCGATCTCTTTTATAAGAGCGTTTATCTCTTGCTCGATGATCGCTTGAAAAAGCCCCTCTTTGCTCTCAAAAAATGTGTAAATGCTAGCAAGCGAGCCGCCACTTATCGCCACGATATCGCTAAGGCTTGTCTTTTCGTAGCCATTTTTTAAAAATAGATCAAGCGCTGTTTTTACGATGAGCTCGTATCGTTTTTTGCCTTTTTCTGAGATCGCCATTTCACTTCCCACTAAATTTTCGTCATTTTATCATCTTTTAGGATAGATAAAGGTGCTAGCTCTTTGCACGCTGATAGTTGGCTCGTCAGTGGCGTAAGCTTTTATATTTATATGTTTTAAAAGATCTTTTTCGCTTGTGTTTTCATTTTTTGATTTTAGCGTGACGATTACCTTTTGCTTTGCGCCAGCTTTTAGTGTAAAAGGCTTATTTGGACGAGAAATTTCTATGCTTTTATCATCTATCTCAAAGTAAAATTTATGATCCTTGCTTTGGGTATTTTGCACTAAAAATACATAAGAATTTTCAACCTCGTCTTGATCTAAAACCTTGTAAAGCTCGCTTGTTCTATTTATATTTAAAAGCATGCTCTCTTTTTTACCGCTCATCAGCGCTGCAGCTACCAAAACTACGCACAAAATGACAAGATAAGCAACCGTTCTAAATCTAAAAATTTTCACCTTTTTATTTTCATTTTGAGAATTTATACTTCTCCACTCGATGAGCGAGCTTTCGTTAAAATGCCCCATCACTTTAGCGCACGCGTCACTACACTCAAGGCAGTTTATGCACTCAAGCTGCATGCCTTTTCTTATATCTATATGCGTCGGGCATATCCTTACGCAGGCCTCGCACCCAGTGCAAAGTGCGCCTTCTTCTTTTGGCTTTTTAAATTTCTCACGGCCATCATATATGACGCCGCCTCGTTTTTGATTATAAATAACCTGGATCGTGTCGCTATCAAACATAACTGACTGCACCCTCGCATACGGGCAGACATAGACGCAGAAATTTTCTTTTAAAATGACCACGTCATAGACTAGCCAAGCAGCTATGCTAAGCCAAAATGCAAGTAAAATTTTATGTTCGCTTGGCTCGCTTATATAGGCTAAAAACTCAAATGGCGGCACAAAAAACCACATGAAATTTGCAGCTATGATAAGGGCTAAAACGCACCAAATTCCAACAGCTAATGCACGCTTAAAAATTTGACCTTGTGGCTCATTTTGTTTGTTTTGTATGTTTTTTCTGATCTTTAAAATTTTAGTCTGCAAAAGGTCACGAAAGAGCGTTCTAAAAATGGTCTGCGGACAGCTCCAGCCACACCAGATACGCCCTGCAAGCGTCGTTAGGAAAAATATAGTCAAAAACAAAGTGATAAACAAAAACGGCAGCAAATATAGCTCTTGCATATCAAATTTTGTAAAAAATAGATCAACTCTGCTCTTATCAAAACTTAGCAAAAATAGCTGCGCGTCATTTATCCTGATAAATGGCAAAATAAATACAAATAGCGTGATACAGGCAAAAAAAATGTAACGCCTCTTGGCGTAGGTAAGATGAACATCCTTTGACATGGTAAGCCTTTTTGATTTTTTGTGATTATACATTAAAACCGCTTTAAACCCATTTTTGCCCTTTTTTTAAGCTATATTTTTACAAATTCTTTAAAGGAGCGTGCATGATTTCTAGACGAAAATTCATAAAGACAAGTTTAGCAGCCACAACACTAGCTGCTTTAAATTTAGAGGCGTCACAAAACGAGCCAAAATGGGATAAAGAATTTGACGTACTTATCGTTGGTAGCGGACTTAGCGCAAATGTTGCTGGTATAGTTCTGGCAGAGGCTGGACTAAAGGTAGCGCTGATTGAAAAGATGTCAAGGCTTGGTGGCAACTCAGTCATCTCACAGCTTGACTTTGCATGCGTTGGATCAGACGAACAGGTAAATGCTGGCATAAAAGACTCCATAGAACTTTTTGTCAAAGACCTAAACAAAGCAGGTAAGGGTTTTAACGACGTTGCGCAATCTCTACGCATAGCTGAAAATTCGAAACGATCGTATGAATTTGTAAAGGCAAGAGGTGTTAAATTTGCTAGCAAGCTAAAACATCTTGGCGGACATAGCGTAGCCAGAAGCTTAGAGACAGATGGCGGCGGTGGAGCGTTTGTTCAGACTTTAAATTCGCACTTTGAAAGTAAAGGCGGGGCAAGTCTTAAGCGCGTAAAGGCTGATGAGATTATATTTGACGAGAGCGGCAAGGTAATAGGCCTAAAGGTGAGAGAAGAGTATAAATTTGATAAGAGCTTGGCTGATGACGACATACAAAACACAACAGGCGATAGCAAATTTTACAAAGCAAATAAAGCTGTCATCTTTGCAAGTGGTGGATATTCGGCAGATAAGGCATTTAAAGCTGCTCAAAATCCAAGACTAGCTCTTGCTAAAACACCTTCAAATCCAGGCGCAACAGCTGGTGCTTTAAAGATGATGCTAGCAGCTGGAGCAACGCCTATTCAGCTAAGTCTTGGTAGGTACTCTTTTGGGATCCCAACTGAAGACCTGGTCTTTTCAATGATAGTCGATGGTAAAAACTCAAAAAGGTTTATGAACGAAGATGGCGATAGGCAGGGCTTGTCGGATAAAATTTTAGAAAATATGCAAGATAATAACTCAGATAAATTTGCAGTGATAATCTTCGATGAGGTCGGCTTTGGAAGCAGTCATGATCCAAAAAGACTAAACAAATTTGTGGAAGATGGAAAGATGAAGAAATTTCAAAATTTAGATGAGTTGGCAAAGGAATTTGGGCTAAATTTAGAAGCTTTAAACAGCGAGATCAAGCGATATAATGAAAATATAGAGAAAAAAGATGATAGTGACTTTAAAAAAGATATAAGTAAGGTAAATACTATCTCAAAAGCTCCGTTTTACGCGATGCTAGCAGCTCCTGGTATAAGCTATACACCAGGCGGAGTAAGGGTTAGTTTAAATTTTGAAGTTTTAGCTTTGAAAGATAATATGCCTATTAAAAATTTATATGCCATAGGCGAAGCAACAGGTGGAATTCACGGCTATGCAAGACTGACAAGTTGCTCTACGCCAGACTGCATTAGCTCTGGTTTGATAGCTGCTGAGCATATTTTGAAAGCTTAAATTTATAAAAAACAGACTATACTCACGGCTTATTTTAATCTGAAAGGTGGTGAGGACGTTGCCTGGTATTAAGGTACATCCTAACGAGTCATTTGACGAGGGTTACAGAAAGTTTAAAAAACAAACTGACCGTAACTTAGTCGTTACTGAAGCAAGAGCTAGACGCTTCTTTGAGCCTAAGACTGAGATCCGCAAGAAACAAAAAATTGCAGCTCGCAAGAAAATGCTTAAACGTCTTTATATGCTTAGACGCTACGAGTCAAGACTCTAAAACCAAGACAAAGAGGGCTTTGCTCTCTTTGTTTAACTCTTCTTTTAGCCTTATTTTTTTATAATCAAAGCAATTTTTTTATTTTATTTTAAACGGAAATCCGATGCAAAAGCTAGCTGTAAATGAAGCTGCAGAAATTTTAGGCATAACAAAAGAAGCAGTATATAATAGAATCCGCCGAGGCTCGTTAAAAACGGTCATTGAAAATGGCACTAAATTTGTCATCCTTGACGAGGAGCCAAGTAGCGAAAAACCCACAAAAACCGCCCCAAAAAGCACAAAAACTAAATCCCAAAACGACGAGTTTGTAAGTTATTTGCTAAATGAGCTAAATGAGCTTAAGAGCTTAAATTTAAACTTACAAGCCGACAAAGACAGGCTTTTTAAAGAAAAAGAGCAGATGCTCATTGAGCGCAAAAATGAAATTTTGCAAATTTACAAGGACAGAGACGAGAAGCTCATGCAGTTTCTAAATGCTATGCAAAGGCCACTTTTAGCACCTAAAAACGAAAGTGCCGCAAGCGAAGTGGCGATAGATGCGCAGATAGAGGACGAATCAAAATGGATAAATTTAAGCGAATATCTAAAGGAGTTAAATTTAAAGCCAAAAGCGACAAAAAAGATCAGTGAAAAGATAATAAAAGCGATACATCACTCCAAATTTATCAAATTTAAACGCGGCGTGATACTTGTTAGAAGACATAAAAATTTAAAAGAGTTGATAGGAGAGATATGAAACACATTAAAAAGATAGCAACTTATGCTGCGGTTGGGGGATTTGGTGCCATTATAATGGCTGGACTTGCTGGTTGCGGGAGCGACGATGGCGGTAATGAAAACGCACTAAATGAAGTTGCGCAAAAAAACGGCGCCTTTGTCATCATCGAAGAGAGTGCACCTGGCGTTTATAAAATTTTAGAAGAGTACCCAAGCACCGAAACTAGGGTCGTGCTAAAAGATATAAACGGCACCGAGCGCGTGCTAAGCAAAGAGGAGATCGATAAGCTTCTAGCGCAAGCAAACGCAAAGATCGACAACAACACTTCAAATTTGACAAGAACTAGCGATGCACAGCTAAGTAGCGGCGGGCTAAGCCTTGGCGAGACGATCCTTGCCTCAGCAGCTGGCGCGATACTTGGTAGCTGGATAGGCAGTAAGCTCTTTGGTAACCAAAATTTCCAAGCAAATCGCCAAAGCACATATAAAAATCCAAGTGCCTACACAAGAAGTGTGGATAGCTTTAACAAGCAAAAAGCGGCAAATTCTGCTGCAAGAAGTAGTGGCGGTAAGAGCGGATTTTTC
The DNA here is from genome assembly GCF_003048875.2 of Campylobacter concisus. NCBI lineage: Bacteria > Pseudomonadati > Campylobacterota > Epsilonproteobacteria > Campylobacterales > Campylobacteraceae > Campylobacter > Campylobacter concisus. The sequence continues at coordinate 167,784 of NZ_CP049264.1, forward strand.
GGTGGTGGCTCAAAGTCAGGCTCTAGTTCATCAAGCTTTGGAGGCTGAAAATGATAAATTTAAGAAAAATCACCCCGTTAAATAACGAATTTATGGAGAAGATCGGCTTTGCATGGCATATAAAGAGATATGAAACACATTAAAAAGATAGCAACTTATGCTGCGGTTGGAGGATTTGGTGCCATTATCATGGCTGGACTTGCTGGTTGTGGAAGCGACGATGGCGGTAATGAAAACGCACTAAACGAAGTTGCGCAAAAAAACGGTGCCTTTGTCATTATCGAGGAGAGCGCACCTGGCGTTTATAAAATTTTAGAAGAGTATCCAAGCACCGAAACTAGGGTCGTTTTAAAAGATATGAACGGCACCGAGCGTGTGCTAGGCTATGACGAGATAGAAGATCTATTAACTCATGCAAGTGATACAGAAGATAGCAAGACGTTAAATTCAACAAAAGAGAGCGACGCACAGCTAAGTAGCGGTGGTCTAAGCCTTGGCGAGACGATACTATCTTCAGCAGCTGGCGCGATACTTGGTAGCTGGATAGGCAGTAAGCTTATTGGTAACTTAACCTATCAAGCAGTTCGTCAAGCAAGTAGTTATGCTCATCAGAGCGTTTATTCAAGAAGTTCTGAAAGTTATAATAAGAGTAAGAGAAGGTATAGAACCTCAAGCGATAGCTCAACTAAAAGCAGTGGCAGAAGCGGGTTCTTTAGTGGTGGCAAAAAATCACATTTACACTTTGGAGGATAAAAATGATAAATTTAAGAAAAATCACCCCATTAAATAACGAATTTATGGAGAAAATCGGCTTTGCATGGCATACAGATAACGACAACAGCTCGTATATCGCAGATGAGATCGTGCAAGTAAGCGAAAAAGAGGCAAATGCCTACTATGAGGCTGCAAACGAGCTATATGATATGTATGTAAATGCCGCTCAGCACGTGATAGACAACAACCTTTTTCACGAGATGGGCATACCATTTAACCTTGTTGATATCATAAAAGATAGCTGGGAAAATGACGTTCATTGGCACCTTTACGGCAGGTTTGACCTAGCTGGCGGGCTTGATGGTAAGCCTATAAAGCTGATCGAATTTAACGCCGACACGCCAACGGCAGTTTTTGAGACGGCGATCATCCAGTGGGCTATGCTAAAGCTAAATCACATGGATGAAGCGGCCCAGTTTAACGACCTTTACGAGTCGCTAAAGCAAAATTTCAAACGCCTTATAACGCTTGGCGACGAGGATGCGGACTTTGACGAGCTTTACGAGGGCTGGGGGATACTCTTTAGCAGCATCGCTGGCAGTATCGAGGACGAGCAGACCGTAAAACTTCTGCAATACATCGCAAAAGAGGCTGGCTTTGAAACAGACTTTGCCTACGTCGATGAGGTCGTTTTTAACGATGATGAGGGCATTTTTAAAGGCGATGAAAATTTCGAGTACTGGTTTAAGCTTGTCCCTTGGGAGAGCATAGCGATCGATGAGGGCGAGCTGGCTTTGATACTTTCAAACATTGTCAAAAATCAAAAAGCTATCATCATAAATCCAGCCTACACGCTGCTTTTCCAAAGCAAAGGGATTTTAAAAATCCTTTGGGATCTTTATCCTAATCACCCGCTCTTGCTTGAGACCTCAAATGAGCCACTAAAAGGCAAAAAATATGTGAAAAAGCCGGTATTTGGCAGAGAAGGCGCAAACGTCTCGATACACGATGAAAACGGCGCGCAAATAGCTAGCAATGATGGCGAATACGACTCAAACAAAGCCATCTATCAAGAATTTTACGAGTTTAATCAAGACGAGAGGGGCGAGAGCTACCAAGCAGGGGTATTTTACGCTTATGAGGCATGCGCGCTTGGATATAGAAAGGGCGGTAAAATTTTAAATAACTACTCTAAATTTGTAGGACATTTTATTAAGGACTAAAGGTGAAGATCGTTTGTTTAGACGCAGCCACTCTTGGCGAAAACGTTGATCTTAGTGTTTTTAAGAAATTTGGCGAGTTTATCAGCTACCAAAAAACTAAGAGCGAAGAGGTCGTGCCTCGTCTAAAGGGCGTTGATGTCGTCATCACAAACAAGGTCGTCATCGACAAAGCCGTGATGGAGGCGACAAATTTAAAGCTTATCTGCATAAGCGCAACTGGTATGAATAATGTCGATCTAGAGCATGCAAAAGCTAAAAATATAGCTGTGAAAAACGTCGCTGGCTACTCAACCGCAAGCGTCGTGCAGCATACGTTTGCCTTGCTTTTTGAGCTAACAAATCGTATCGAATTTTACGATCACTACGTAAAAAGTGGCGAGTGGGTGAAAAGCGAAATTTTCACCTATCTTGGCGCAGATATCAGCGAGATAGCCGGCAAAGAATTTGGCATCATCGGACTTGGCGAGATAGGACGCGGCGTGGCGGCAGCGGCACGTGCATTTGGCGCAAACGTGAGCTACTACTCGACAAGCGGAGCAAATAAAAATAGCGAATTTGCGCAAAAAAGCTTAGACGAGCTACTAAGAAGCAGCGACATCATCAGCATCCACGCACCACTAAATGAAAAGACTAGAAATTTACTGGGCACAAACGAGATAAATTTGCTAAAAGATGATGTGATAGTGCTAAATTTAGGACGTGGCGGCATAGTAGATGAAGCGGCGATGGCAAGGGCGATAGATGAGAGAAATTTACGCTTTGGCACCGACGTTTTAGAAAGCGAGCCGATGAGCGAAAATAGCCCATTTTTAAATGTAAAAAACAAAGAAAATCTGCTCATCACGCCACACGTAGCATGGGGCAGCCTAGAGGCTAGAAAACGGCTGATCACACTCATAGTTAAAAATATAGAAGAATTTATAAAAGGATGAAAAATGGCAAGCGAACACAGCTTTGATATAAGCGCCGAGGTCGATATGATGGAGGTTAAAAACGCTCTTGAAACGGCTAAAAAAGAGATCGCAGCGAGGTATGATTTTAAAGGGCTTGCGGCCGAAGTTGAGCTAAATGAAAAGGAGAAATTTATCACGCTTCTTAGCTCAAGCGATAACAAGATCGACGCGCTAAAAGATATCGTGATCTCAAAGCTCATCAAGCGCAACATCCCACCAGTGGCGATCACAGAGACAAAAAGAGAGCCAGCAAGTGGGGGGAATTTAAAGGCGACGCTAAAGCTAAACGACACGCTTGATAATGAAAACTCAAAAAAGATCACCAAAGCGATCAAAGACTCAAAGATCAAGGTTAGCGCGCAGATCAGGGGTGAAGAGATCAGAGTAACAAGCAAAAGCATAGATGATCTGCAGGAGTGTATAAAGCTCGTTAGGGGGTTAAATTTAGAACTTCCGATAAGCTTTAAAAACCTAAAGTAATGGCTTTTCGCGAGCGCCTTTAAATGAGCTAGAAAAATTCTCGCTCCGCAGGCTATATCGCATATTTTCGCTTTATTATGCGTCGTTGATTTAAATTTTTGCTCGGTCATTACCAGCTCGGTAACTCCCGTCACAAAAATTTAAATCGCCTCGCCTAATTTTGAGAAAACGTCGCATGATTTTCATGTTAAAATTTGGCAAATTGCTCGGATAAATTTGCCAAATTGCCATGCGACTTTTATATTTAAAATTTGACATGGTTTTGGGCTAAATTTGTGAAATTTCGCGTGGTTTTTTGTATCTAAAATTTGGCGTATTCGTGGGTGAATTTCGCCTTATCGTTTTATTTAAATTTGATCTATCTAAATTCTAAAAAGGGGTAAAAATGGGCTTTTTTGAGAAAATCCTTGGTAAGCAAATAGACCTTGGCGAGCAGATGCCGATCTATTTTGTAAGTAGCGACGAAGACTACATGCAGCACGCATTTGAGCAAGCTCGTGAGAGCTTTAAGTATTTTTGGCGTGAGCTTTACTGGGAGCGCCGCAGGATCGCACCTATGCTTGATTATGCGATGGTAAAAATTTGCTTCTTAGACGTCATAAACGGCGAAGAGGTGGGCGAACACATGTGGATAAATGACGTTGAATTTGACGGAGAGACGATATATGGCACGCTCGTAAATGAGCCTGATAGCGTGCAAAACGTCAAAGTTGGCGATCAAATAAGTGCAAAATTTACCGATATGAGCGACTGGCTCTTTGCGATAGATGGACGTGCTTATGGTGGATTTAGCGTACAGGCGATGCGCTCACGCATGCAAAAAGATGAGCTAGCCGAGCATGACGCGGCTTGGGGGCTTGATTTTGGCGATTTTAAAGACATTTTGGTGGTTTTCGAGCAAAAAGAGCACCCAGAAAATTTGATAGAGCATCCGATGAGCAAAAATATGCGCGGCCAGGTGGAGCAGTATATAAAAGCGCATCCCAGTATGGTCGCAGACACCGACGAGCTTGGCTTTACGCAGCTTCACCACGAGGCACTTGCTGGAAATTTAACGATCGTAAATCTCTTGCTAGAAAATGGCGCTAGCAAAAACGCCCGCACAAAAAGCGGCAAAACCGCAGCCCAACTTGCTAAGCAAATAGGCTGGAGCGAAATCGCAAAGGTGCTTAAATAGCATTTCGTGTAAATTTTTAGGATTTAAATTTGAGTTATCAAGACATTTTAGATGAAAAAGATGAAAATATTGTCAGAATTGATAGATTTATAGAATTTTTAAAAGATACATTTTGTGACCTTGACCAATATAATAATGAATATGGTCAGCTAAGCGCTCTTCTAGAGAAAGAAAAAAGACTATATTTTGAATTAAACAAAGGAGATTTTAATAAAATATTAAAAGAAGTAAAAAGCGTAAGACAACAGATAATTTTTAAAATTTTAGTGATTAAAAATAAAATATTAAATACTTTTAAAGAGGACAAATTTGATGATAAAATTTTAAAAACAAAAATAAGCCAAAAGTATCTAGATAAAATACTAGATGGTAAAATAGATGTAATAAAAAAAGAACTGGTTGGCAGTGAGTATTTTGCTTATTATTTGTCTGATCTGCAATATAAAAAAGCAGATGAGATAGCCAGAATTAAAGGTTTTGCTAACTTTTTAGAAAAAACTTTTTCAAATTGTGAATGCAAAGACTCAAGACAATCAAAAATATTGAATTTACTGATCAAAGAAAAGAAAAATCGTATTGAAGATATAGATGTAAACAATATAAAAGATGATATAAAAAAAGAGGTTATGGAATTAAAAAAGGAAATTTCAGCTTCTTTGAGTAAGGAAAGTATTGAAGATAAATTTAAAAAAGCAAAGATAAGTGATGAGTATATTAGTAATAAAAAAGAAGAATTATTTAACAAAGAGTCATTTAATATAAAAAAAGAATTACTCTCCAATAAGTACTTTGAATATTATTTAGCAAATTTTTATGAACAAAAAAGTATTAAAGATTATTTAAACAGCATTTTAAAATTTCATTCGCTGATACTATCTGGCATTAGCTTGGTTAGCGTGATTTGCTATTTTGCATATTTTGGTATTTTTATTGGTTACTTTCCAGTTTTAAGTGGTTCTGATATTTTTTATATTGGTGCATTATTGCTTTTTGGTGTAGCTGCTTTTACTAGTTTTATCATATTGCCCGTAGCGTTATATCCATTGCACTATAAGAAATATTTGTTGAATAATAAGACTAAAAAATTGTATTTTTCTTGGTTTACTTTTATTCTTACTATTCCAGTAGCTTTTTTTGCACTACTTGTTCTATATTGCATTCTTTTAAAATATATTACATGGATTAATATTGCTGATGTAAATACTGCTATTTGTATAGCTTTTATTTTTTATTTAATATTATTTTGCTGTTCGTATTGTGTTATAAATCGCTTAGCTTACCCTGGAATGAGTGATAAAAAACTTTTTGGATTTTTTATATTATTTTGTGTAGCTGTTATAATGTTAGTATTTGCTACTTCTTTCTCTCAAGATAATTATGTACGTTATATATCTTTATCCCTTTTTCTTTTATTTTTTTATTTGATGCTGGTTATCGGTTTATTGTTGCTTACAAAAGACATATACAAAGAAAATAATGAAACAATGGTACAAATTTTAATTGTTATGGTTTCTCTATTTGCAATTATTTATTGCCCGCAGTACGTAGCTCAATTATTTGATATAGGCAAGATAGAATATGAATACTTATCTATTGAAAAAAGTGTATTAGATGCTTTTCCTGAAAAAATTTGTAAAAATGATAAAAGTAAAAACTGCGACATCAATAAAACCTACTATGATGAAAATGAAGCAGGCGGAGTTGTAAAAATTTATAATATAAAAGCCCTATCAACACTAGGAAAGTTTTATTACCTAGAGACAAAAAATGGTGTAAAATTTGAACTTGACGCAAGTAAAATCATCTCAAGGAAAAAACAAGAAAGGTAAATTTGAGTTATCAAGACATTTTAAGTGAAAAAGATGAGAGCGTAAAAGAGGCTAGTAAATTTATAAATTTTATCAAGGCTAGGTTTTTAAACTCTCATATCATAGGCAGCAAACAAGGTAGGCTAATAGCACTTTTAGAAAGCGAATGCGAGCTTTATTTAAAGCTAAAAAGGACAAATTACGCTGAAATTTCAAAGAAGCTTAGCGAGTTAAAAGAGCGAATTTGCTTCGTGATCTTAGACATAAAAGATGAGATCACAAAGGATTTTGAAGACAAAAACTATGAAATTTATAAAGGCGCAGCAAATAGTGACGAGGAGCGCCTTGAAAAGATAAAAAATGAGCTGCTTTTTAATTCGTATTTTGAGAGCCGTCTTGGCGAGCATTCGGCAAATTTAAAGGCAAATTTCATAAAAGAGTGCGCTACAAATTTCTTCAAGCACTCAAATTTCATCGTCCCAGTCGTCAGCATGCTTTGCTACTTTTTGTATTTTGGCTTTGTGATCGGCTATTTTCCGAGTTTAGATAGCTCAGAGATGATATTTACAGGCATCTTGCTATTTTGCGCGACCGCGATCGTGACGGCTTTTGAGATTGCTATCTTGGTCTTTGTCTCCTATCTTTACCAAAATGACGATAAAAAATATAAATTTAAAAAGCCGAAATTTCTATTTTTTTATAGCTCAAATTTCATCTATTTTTTAACGCTCATCTCATTTGCCATTTTAGCCTTTGCAGCATTCAAGCTAAACTACAGCAAAAGCGCCATTTTATCGCTACTTTTGCTCTCTTATGCTGGGGTAAATTTGGCAGTTTTCTTTAAAGATAGATCAAATTTCATCATCTATCTTTTGTCGCTTATCATGCTTTTGCTCTTTATCATTTCGGTTGTTGTCTTAAAAGATGGCGGATTTTTGGCACTTTGGATACTCTTTTGCTCGTTTATGCTCTCTTTTGTGCTGGGTGTTGCGAGTATCAAAGAGACAAAGGATTTTTCATTTGTTTTTTACGCTGCGCTTTCGCTTATGATCGTTTCAAACTCGCTTTTGTTTATCAAATACACAGCAAAAACCTTTAACATAGGCGATGTGGATTATAAATTTTTGCTTGTAGATAAAAGTGCGCTAAAAGCGCTACCTAGCTCACTTTGCGAGGCAAAAGACAAAGAGCAAACGCCTTGCGAGATAGATGAAAAGGCGGTTAAAATTTATGATGTGAAGTCGCTTTGCAATATCGGTAAATTTTACTACTTGCAGACAAAAGACGGAGTGAAATTTGAGCTTGACTCAAGCAAGGTTATCTCAAGGGTAAAAGAGTAAGTAGGCTAAGCTTAAATTTATAGAGCAAAAGCGAGCTAGATATGTAAAAATCGCAGGTTTGTAAAAATAGAAAATTTAAAAGATGATTGCATTTTTTACTCAAAATTTACGTTAATGCAAGGCTAAATTTATTAAAATTTGGCTATCCTAATGGACTAAATTAAAATTAACTTATTTAAGGCGATTAATTATGATCTTTAAAAATATCATTGAGAGTTTTGCTGTAAATTACGCTCATAATTCTATACAAAAATCGCTATATAACGAATTTAACATAGACATTTTAAACACGACTTACACTAAAACTCCAAAAAAAGACAAAAAGTATATGCTCTACGCTCACGTGCCATTTTGTCACACATTTTGCCCGTATTGCTCGTTTCACAAGTACCACTACGAGCAGGAGCTTGCGAAAATTTACTTTGAAAATTTACGCGAGGAGATGAGGCAGATAAAGGAGGCTGGCTTTGACTTTTCATCGCTTTATGTGGGCGGTGGCACGACGCTTATAAACGAGCCAGAGCTTGAAAAAACGCTAAAACTCGCAAAAGATCTCTTTAGCATAGAGGACATCTCAGCAGAGAGCGACCCAAATCACATCTCGCCAGAGAGCCTCAGCCGTTTTGATGGGCTCATCAACCGCTTAAGCGTAGGCGTGCAAAGCTTTGATGATGAGACTTTAAAAAGAGTTGGCAGATACGAGAAATTTGGCTCAGCCGAGGAGACAAAAAGAAAGCTTGAGCAGGCTATCGGCAAGATACCAGTCATCAGCCTAGATCTCATCTTTAACCTGCCAAATCAAACAAAAGAGCAGCTAATAAACGACATAAACACTGCAAAATCGATCTCTCCGCAGCAAATAACCTTCTATCCGCTCATGAAATCAGAGCTAACAAGAGAGAACATCGCTCGCGCACTAGGTGTCTCAAACGTCGATAATGAGCGCGAATTTTACGAGATCATCGTGAGCGAATTTGCTAAAGGCGGATATAGACAGAGCAACGCTTGGGCATTTTCAAATGAAAAAAGCGCTGACCTTCGCGACGAATATGTAGGCTCAAATTTAGAGTACGTGGGCGTTGGTAGTGGCGCGTTTAGCTTCTTAAACGGCGAGCTTGTGATAAATGCCTTTAACCTACTTGACTACGGCAGAAAGGTCAAAGAAAGACAAAGCCCAGTCATCGCAAAATGCGCATTTAGCAAAAAAGAGAGACTAAAATATACATTTTTAACAAGGCTTTTTGACGGCGCCGTCGATATCAAAACCTACAACGAGCAAAACAACGCAAACATCAACAAAGACCTATTTGTCGAGCTTAGCCTGCTAAAACTTGTAAATGCGATCTACGAAGAAAATGGCGTTATCAAGCCAACATTTTTTGGCAAGTATATCTGCGTCGTGCTAATGCGCGACTTCTACGCTGGCATGGATAAGGTGCGCGCGATATTTAAGGATGACGCGAAGATCAAACGCAGCAAAGTGCTTCACATAATGAGTGAAAATACCGAGCAAAAATTTGATCAAAATATCATTCAGCCACGTGCTGCGATGTAATGCTTGCGAATTTAATAAAAAGCAATCTTTTTTCAATAATCAAAATAGTGATCCTGACGCTTGCCTTTAGCGGGCTTGGCGTCTGGACGCTCTCTTTTATAAATAACGAACTTGTAAATTTAAAAGAATTTAACGCTCCCTTGGCAGTTAAATTTATAGTTGTTTTGCTCCTCTTTTTTCTAAGCGCCATCGCTGCAAACATCTCACTTACAAATTTCGGACACAAATTTATCTATGAGCTTAGATATCAAAGCGTCAAGCAAATTTTAGACACGCCAAATAGCGTAATAAACGAGATCGGCAAGGCAAAGATCATAGCTAGTCTAAACAACGACATAAAAACGATCACATTTGCCTTTATGAGCGCTACTGGCTTTATACAAAGCCTAGTTTTCATCATCTGCGCGAGCTTTTATCTAGCCTACATCGCGCCAAAGGTTTTTTTATTTTTAGCCGTTTGGATCGGTGCTACGCTTTTTATAAATACGCTTTTTATGAAGAAAATTCATCTTTATTTTAAAGACTCAAGGACGCAAGATGACGCGCTGCAAAGGCACTACGATGACATCGTTGAGGGGCACAGAGAGCTTAGCCTAAACAGAGCAAGAGCGCAAATTTGCTTTGATGAGCTAAATTTGACAGGCGATAAGAAGCGCCAAAGCATGGTAAAAGCCGACGTATTTCACGCACTAAGTGATAATTTCACAAACGTGATGCTGCTTGGCTCAGTCGGACTTTGCGTATTTTTATGCGTGGCATTTGGCTGGGCGAGCCTGCAAACAGCACTTAGTATCAGCCTAACGATACTCTTTTTAAGAGGCTCATTTATGAGCATGGTTGGCTCCATACCAGCCGCACTTAGCGCAAAGGTGAGCTTAGAGAAGATCATGAGTTTAAATTTAAATGAATTTAAAGAAGGCTTTAAATTTGACGATAGCCTAAGCGATGAGTGGCAAAGTATCAGGCTAAAGGATCTGAATTTCAACTACGCTCACGGCAAATTTAGCCTAAAAGATGTAAATTTAGAGATCAAACGCGGCGAGATAACATTTATCATCGGTAAAAATGGCAGCGGCAAAAGCACGCTTATAAACATCCTTTGCGGGCTTATCCGCCCAAGTAGCGGCGAAATTTACCTTGATAGCACAAAGATAGATGATGCAAATTTACAAAGCTACCAAGCAAAAATAAGCGCTATTTTTGCTGATTTTTATCTATTTTCGCAAACGCTCTGTCGTGATGGCTTTGCTAGCCAAAGCGATATAGAGGGGCTCTTGGCCATGCTTGAGATCGATAAAAAGGTAAGTGTCATTGATAATAAGCTTAGCACCACGCAGCTCTCAACCGGTCAGCGAAAGCGCCTAAGCCTGCTAATAGCCATATTAGAGCACCGCTCTATCCTTATCCTCGATGAGTGGGCAGCCGATCAAGACCCGCTATTTAAGCGTAAATTTTACAAAGAAATTTTGCCGTTTTTGCAAAGCAAAGGCATCAGCGTCATCGCCGTGAGCCACGATGATAGCTACTTTGACGTGGCAACTAGGATCATTTTAGTAAAAGATGGCTTTGTGCGCGAGCTTGATGAGGCTGAGCGCATAAGTGCTGCAAAAGACGCCGTAGAAAAGATAAAATAAGAGTATTTTTTACACAAAAAGAGATTTGAGTGCGCTACTCTTGAGCTATTTCAAGATCAAATAAATTTAAATTTAGTAGAATTTTGAAAAATTAAAAAAGGCGAAGTATGTCACACTCAGAGCTTGACAGCACCTATCTTGGCGCTTTTATCATACTTTTGTTAGCTACTTGTTCATTTAGTCTGATAACATTTTTATCTTCAAAGATAAGCAAAAAGCTGGCCAACCGTAACACTGAGCGCTTAAAAGTTGGCTTTTACGAGTGCGGACCGACAACCGTCAAACAGCCAAATAAGATAAATATCCACTACTTTTTTTATGGAATTTTATTTATTTTATTTGACGTTGAGGTCATTTTTATGTATCCGTGGGCAGTGGATTTTAGGCTGCTTGGGCTATTTGGGCTCATCGAGATGCTGCTTTTTGTAGTGATCTTACTCATCGGCTTTGCCTACGCTTGGCAAAAAGGAGTCTTTAAATGGCAAAGCATCAGATAAACTACGCTGCAAATGGCGGCCTGCCAGTAGTCTTAACGACCGTTGATAAGCTCGTGCAGTGGGGCAGGAGCAACTCGCTTTGGGCGCTTAGCTACGGGCTTGCATGCTGTGCGATCGAGATGATGGCAAGTGGCGCTAGCAGATATGACTTTGATAGATTTGGCACTATATTTCGCGCTAGTCCAAGGCACTCGGAGGTGATGATCATAGCAGGCACGCTAACTAAAAAACACGCTGAATTTACAAGGCGCTTGTATGATCAGATGCCTGAGCCAAAGTGGGTCATCTCGATGGGTAGCTGCGCAAACACTGGTGGCATGTTTAACACCTATTCAACCGTTCAAGGTGTAGACCGCATAATCCCAGTCGATATCTACATCCCAGGCTGTGCCCCGCGCCCAGAGACGCTTCAGTACGCACTTATGATGCTTCAAAAAAAGATAAGAAAACAGAGCGCATTTAGGGTACAAAAGCCAAGAAAGCTAGATATATGAGAGAGTATAAGCCAAAAAACGACCTGCAAAAAAAGCAGTATTACAGCGAGAAATTTTATATAGCTAAAGAGACGCCAAAAGAAGCAGCAAATGGCTCTAAATTTGACGAGGAGCTCGCTATTTTAGAGCAAAGCGGAGTGCAAATTTTATCTAACTATGTGGAGTTTGACCAACTTGTTCTCTACGTAAATTCTATTGAAAATTTTAAAGCGCTTGAAGCATTAAAACGCTTTGGCTATGAGCAGCTTTGTGAGCTTGCGGCGATTGATTATATAGCGCAAAAAGGTGGATATGAGGTTTTTTATCAGCTTTTAAGTGTTAGCAAAAATAGGCGCGCACGCGTAAAATGCTTTGTTAAAAAGGACGAAATGCTAAAAAGCGTTTGCGAGCTTTATAAAAGCGCAAACTGGGCGGAGCGTGAGATGTATGATCTAAGCGGTGTTCTCATCAAAGATCATCCAAATTTAAAGCGCCTCATCATGCCTGATGACTGGCACTCGCATCCGCTTTTAAAGAGCTATCCGTTAGTTGGCGACGAGGCTGCTAAATGGTACGAGGTGGATAAAATTTTTGGGCGTGAATTTAGAGAGCAGATCGGCGAAGAGAACCGCGACCCAGCCTTTGTCGATGAGAAAGATACCTTTGGCTTTTCACGCGTGTTTGACGAAAATGAAGACTACGAGTATCAAGAAGAAGGCGGCGTGAGATTTGTCAAAAAGGCTAAATTTAACCAAAGCCAGATAGTAAAGGAAAGACCTTGAGCCAGGCACCAAACCGCTTAAAACCATTTTTTGAAAATTTAGAATTTGAGCAAAATGACGGCAAGATGATACTAAATTTTGGCCCACAACACCCAAGCGCACATGGCCAGCTAAAACTCGTACTTGAGCTTGACGGAGAAAAGGTCGTACGCGCTATGCCAGAGGTTGGCTTTATGCACCGAGGCGTTGAAAAGATGGCTGAAAATATGACCTATCAGGAATTTGTCCCAGTGACTGACAGGGTCGATTACATCGCATCGAGTGCCAATAACTACGCATTTTGCGCGGCTGTGGAGAAGCTTTGTGCCATAGAAGTGCCTCGCCGTGCGCAGATCATTAGAGTGATGCTTTTGGAGCTAAACCGCATCAGCTCGCACCTTTTATTTTTAGCTACGCACGCCCTTGATGTGGGGGCAATGAGCGTCTTTTTATACGCATTTAGAGAGCGCGAATATGTCCTTGATCTCATAGAAAAATACTGCGGCGCAAGGCTAACTCATAGCTCCATAAGAATAGGTGGCGTGCCGCTTGATCTGCCTGATGGCTGGTGCGAGGAGCTGCTTAAATTTTGCGAGAAATTTCCAAGCGACATCACGCTTTATGAAGGTCTGCTAAGTGAAAATAGAATTTGGCAAGCAAGGCTTGTGGATGTGGGCGTAGTTAGCAAAGAGCTAGCCCTTAGTAGCGGCTGCTCTGGCGTCATGCTAAGAGCAAGTGGCATCGCACGCGACATCAGAAAAGAAGAGCCATATCTCATCTACGACGAACTAGAATTTGACGTGCCTTACGCCACCAAGGGTGACTGCTACGCGAGATACCTACTTTATATGAAAGAGATGCGCGAGTGCGTGAAAATTTTAAAGCAGTGCGTTAGCAAGTATCAGACAAGTAGCCCCGCTATCATCGCCGACGCACCAGAGTATGTGAGCGCCTCAAAAGAGCAGATAATGAGCCAAAACTACTCATTAATGCAGCATTTTGTGCTGATAACTCAGGGGCTAAAGCCACCAAAGGGTGAAATTTACTTTGCTAGTGAGTCACCAAAGGGCGAGCTTGGCATTTATATAAACTCAGACGGCAGCGCAAGCCCGTATCGCCTAAAAATTCGCACGCCAAGCTTTTGGCACTGCGCTATTTATGAAGATATGCTAGTTGGGCAGTATGTGGCAGATGTGGCTGCGATAATAGGCAGCACAAATATCATCTTAGGCGAGGTTGATAGATGAGAAGGGTCGATCTTAGGCATCTAAAGGGCGAGTTTTTAAGCGCTCTTGGACAGCAGATAAAGGCGAGCGAGCCAGGCGAAGTGGTGATATTTTTGTTTGAGATAGGTGATTACAGCGGTGTAACAAAGGCTGTAAATTTGGCTTATAACTTAAACTGCGAGGTGATGAACTCGCTTAAATTTAACCAAGTTGATTGGGCATTAACGATAAAAAAGGGCAAGATATGAAATTTAATGATCTAGTAGCAGGCAAAAGCCTAAGTATCGCAAATTTACTAAGTTTGAGCGACAAAAATTTAGCAAAAAAGATAAAAGAGCACGAGTTTAAATACATCTCATGCTTTGAAGATAACGAGCTTGGCAGTAAAAATTTGATCCGCTGCGAGATAGGCTCAATAAGCTACGTCTTGGCGCTTCTTTGCAAGTATGCAAATTTGGTGCAAAATGAGTTTTTTGATGAGCTTGATGATGGGCTCATAAGTGGCGAGTGCAACGTGGGTGAGGAGGAGTTTGAGGAGCTTGGCGAGTGGATAAAGGACGTTAAAAACGTGATCATTGACGACTCTTTTTTTACTCATCCAGATAAAGATGCGATCTTTTGGCTTCTTGAAATTTTAGGCAAAAATGTCGTTTTAGCAGGCGGCGAAGTGAGAGAATTTGCAGCAGGCGGCGAAGTTGGCGAGCTAAGAGAGCTTGACAATTTTGACGGAGCGGTCGTCTATCTAAACAAAAACGCAAGCGACGAGATCGTGGGCGGCGTGCAGTTTGGCATCGTGGCAAAGGCAAAGGATGGCGAAATTTTAAATTTAAAGGCAAAAGACTTTAGCGTGAGCGCTAAATTTAGGCTTGATCCAACGCTAAAAGGCACGGTTGCCCTGCTTGGTGCAAAAAATTTTGATGGATATGCATTTAAACAAGTAGTAGTTAGCAAATGAAAATCACCATAAACGATCAAATTTTAGAGGCAAACGAGGGCGAGAGCATCCTAAATATCGCAAGGGCAAATGGCATCTACATCCCTGCGCTTTGCTACCTTAGCGGCTGTTCTTCAACGCTTGCTTGCAGGCTTTGCATGGTCGAGGCAAACGGCAAAGTGGTCTATAGCTGCAACGCCAAAGCCAAAGAGGATATGCAAATTTACACAAATACGCCAGAGATCGCTGCTGAGCGAAATGCGATCATGCAGACCTACTGCGTCAATCACCCCCTTCAGTGCGGCGTTTGCGACAAAAGCGGCGAGTGTGAATTACAAAATTTAACGACGCATCTAAATGTAAAAGAGCAAAGCTTTGCCATTACTGACACGCACAAACCGCACAAAAAATGGGGGCTAATAAACTACGACCCAGCCCTTTGCGTGGTTTGCGAGAGGTGCGTGACGGTTTGCAAAGATAAGATCGGCGAGAGCGCGCTAAAAACGGTGCCAAGAGGTGTTGAGGTGCCAAAAGAGCTAAAAGAGAGCATGCCAAAAGATGCTTACGCCGTCTTTAGCAAGATGCAAAAGAGCTTAATTGGCCCAAGTGTGGGCGAAAATTTGGACTGCTCATTTTGTGGCGAGTGCATCAGCGTCTGCCCTGTTGGCGCGCTTGTTAGCTCAAATTTTCAGTATAGCTCAAACATCTGGGAGCTAAGCCGTGTCCCAGCAGCAAATCCGCACCAAAGCGACTGCGAGCTCATTTTTTATGACGTAAAAGAAAAAAGCACTAGCGATAGAAACAATCAAATTTATAGGGTCAGCAACGACTTCCACTTCGGCGAGATAAGTGGCGCTGCAAGGTTTGCCTACGACTTTCACAATGAAAACGCGCGTAAAAATGAGACGAAATTTAATGAGCTCATCTCAAATTTAAAAAACGGCAACATAAAAAATATAAAATTTAATAGCTTCATAACAAACGAGGAGGCGCTTATTTTGGAGCGCTTGAGAGAGAAATTTGATCTAAATTTACTAAACGATGAGGCTTTTAAATTTCAAAATTTCTTAAATATTTTTAGCGAATTTAGTGGCCTTAGTTCATATAACGCAGACTATGAGAGTCTAAAAAATAGCGACTTTATTATCACAGCTGGTAGCTTCTTGCGCCACGAGAGCCCAGTAACTAGCTATAAGCTAAATAACGCCCTTAAGATGAATAAAGCGGCTGGAATTTACTTTCATCACATCGCTGATGAGGTGGTGAAGAAATTTTCAAAGAATTTCGCCTGTGTGAGCTATGAGGCTGGGGATTTGGAGCAAATTTTACTCTTTGTGCTTAAAAACTGGGGTGAAAATTTACCAGCAGCGCTTCAGGCTAGACTTGAAAAATTTGAAGAGAGCTTTGGCTTAGAAGTAGCCACTCTTTGCGAGGGTAAGGCTAAATTTACGCTCATTTTGGGTAGCGATTTTTACGCTCATGAAAATGCAAATTTACTAGCCGCCCTTGCTGGAGTGATCGCAAGAGCTACGCCCTTTGTTGTAATGCTGATACCACCACGCACAAACTCGCTTGGCGTGGCTAAAATTTGCACGCTTTCACACGAGAAAAAGCCTGGCAAGACGCTAGGATATAACGAAATGGGCGAGTTTAAATTTAGCATCTTTGAGGGCGATCTTGACGCTGGTGCGCTAAATCAGCAAGAGGGCACATTTACAAGTATAAATAACGAAGTAGTGCCGACAAATGCGGCTTTGACACATAATGGCTACTTCTTAAACGATATCGCAAATGCACTTGGGCTAGCGGTTAAAAATACGATTGATTACACAGCGCAACTACCAAAAGAGAAGGGTTACAGGGGCGTTAAATTTGATGATTTAGAAAATTTTTACGCAAATGACGGCACAAGCCACAGAGGCTACAAGCTTGAAATTTCAAATTTCACGCCAAAAGAGGACATAGAGCCACTTTTTAAAGAAAAAAATGAGCTAAATTTAAAAGAAGACGAAGCGCTTATAAGCCTTGCAAATCCTATAAATCTGCCTTCATTTTTTGCAAACTATGCTAGCCAGACAGCTAAACGCGCAGTGCTTTACGCAAGTAGCGAGTTTATGTCTAAATTTGAAATTTCACAAAATGAAGCGGTCATTTTAGAAAAAAATGGGCAAAAGCTTGCCATTTGCGTGGAGCTTGATAGCGAGCTAGGAGGCATTGGCGCCTATCTTGGCGACTACGATGATAAGCTTGATGTAAGCGCCATTTTTGAGGGTAACTGCTACGCTAGCGTAAAAATAATAAAGGCACAGAATGAGTGAAATGCTATTTTTCGTGATAACAACTATTGTTAAAGCAGTCGTCATCTTGGCCGTCATGGCTAGCCTTGCTGGCCTTGCGACCTACGCCGAAAGAAAGGTGCTAGCCTACATGCAGCGCCGCGTGGGACCTGATATGGTTGGGCCTGCTGGCGTGCTTCAGATCGTGGCTGATATGATAAAGCTCTTTACAAAAGAGGACATCGTCCCAGCAAATGCAAATAAATTTATCTTTCTAATAGCCCCTTTAATCTCTGCTATCGCGGCATTTGCAGCGCTTGCGCCTGTGCCATTTTTGCCTGAGTTTGAGGTTTTTGGACATACGATTAGACCGATACTTGCAGATATAAACGTGGGCGTTTTGTATATCGCTGGCGTGGCAGCAGGTTGCGTCTTTTCGCCACTTGCAGCAGGCCTTGCAAGTTACAATAAATTTGCACTAATCAGCGCCGCTCGCGCAGTCGTAGCGCTTCTTAGTTTCGAAGTGGTCGCTGGCATGGCACTTTTAAGCGTTGTCATGGTGACTAGCTCGCTCTCGCTAGTTGATATAAACAACTATCAAAAAGGCATCTTTAACTGGCTCATCTTCAAACAGCCCCTTGCCTTCGTGCTTTTTGTGATGGCAAGCTTTGTGGAGTGCAACAGAACGCCGTTTTGCCTAACAGAAAACGAGACCGAGATCGTGGCAGGTTATGGCACCGAGTATAGCGGCATGAGATGGGCGATGTTTTTTATCGGCGAATACACAAACATGATCGCAGCAAGCATCATCATCACGCTTTTGTTTTTGGGTGGTTTTAATGAGTTTTTATTTATCCCAGGCGCTTTGATGATCATCTTAAAATCAAGCCTAGTCTTTTTCTTTTTTCTTTGGACGAGGGCGTCGTGGCCGCATCTAAGGGTCGATCAGCTTAGCATGCTTTGCTGGAAAATTTTGCTTCCGCTTGGCATCTTAAATGTCGTAATCACCGGCTTTGCACTACTTATCTAAGGCGTAAAATGAGCGAGAAAAGATATATTTTGATAGACGAAAAGATAGAGCCAAAAGGGACATTTGATAAATTTAAGCACTTCATCGCCGCTACTTTTAAGCTTGATCTTTTAGTAGGGCTAAAGATCACGCTAAAGCAGATGCTCTTTAGCAAGTCGCACACTCTAAAATATCCTATGCAAAAGATGGAGCTAAACGCCAGATATAGGGGGATTCATAGGCTTTTAAAATTTGTTGAAAGCGAAAATGAGCGCTGCATAGGCTGTGGGCTATGTGAGAAAATTTGCGTTAGCAACTGCATCTCGATGAAGACTTCTCTTGGCGAAGATGGCCGCAAAAAGGTCGCAAGCTACACGATAAATTTAAGCAGGTGCGTCTATTGCGGATTTTGCGCTGATGTCTGCCCTGAGCTTGCCATAGTTTGTGGGCAAGAGTACGAGGTCGCAAGTGAAAACAAAATCCTTTTTGGTACAAAAAATGAGTTTTTGACAGATGATAAATTCTTAAAAGATCAAGCCGAGTTTGAGGGCTATGGCGCGCTACCTAAAAATGCTAATAGCCTAGTAAAAAAGACGCCAAATGCGCTTACAAATGAAGATAAGGCAGAAGTGATGGATATAAATTTAAAAGGGTCAAGCGATGTATGAGAGCTTTGCATTTTATCTTTTTAGCGCCCTTATATTAGTTAGTTTTTCTTTTAGCGTGCTTTGCAAAAACGCCCTAAACGCGGTCTCTGCGCTAGCTGCTGGCATGGTTTTTATATCAGCTATATTTTTCTTGCTTGGGGCTGAGTTTTTAGGCGTGGTGCAAATCGTCGTCTATACAGGCGCGGTGGTCGTTTTATACGCATTTGCGATGATGTTTTTTGACACCAGCAAGGAGTGCGAGCCAAAAAGTGGCAAAAAAGCAAAGATCATCATCTATCTTCTAAGCAGCTTCATAGCGCTTCTTTTGATATTTATCTTTTTAGCGCCGATCTATAGCGCAAAGCAAGAGGTTGTAAATTCTACTCTCGCTAGTCTTGGCAACATCGAAGCGGTTGGAATTTTACTCTTTAGCAAGTATCTGCTAGCCTTTGAGATGTGCGCTATCATGCTACTTGTGGCGATGGTGGCTGGCATCATCTTGATACATAAAGATCTAGACGCGCAAAGCAAATTTGAGGAGATGCTATGATAGGCCTTACTCACTACCTCATCCTAGCAAGCCTGGTCTTTGTCATAGGGCTTGTTGGCATAATGAGAAGAAGAAATTTGATAATGCTATTTTTCTCAAGTGAAATTTTACTAAACTCAGCAAACATCGCGCTTGCTGCTATCTCAAAATACTACTTTGACCTAACTGGGCAGATCATCGCATTTTTTATAGTAGCCATAGCAGCTAGCGAGGTCGCCGTGGGACTTGGACTGCTTGTGCTTTGGTATAAAAAGACTGGCAGCATCAGTTTAGATTCGATGACAAATATGAAAGGCTAAGAGATGATTTTATTTTGTATTTCGCTATTTTTCCCGCTTCTTAGCTTCATCATAGCTGGCATCTTTTCGCATAGCAGCAAGAATTTATTTATCGGTCTTTTTTGCTCGCTTCTCATGATCGTTAGCGCCACAGCTTCACTCATGCTAACGGCTAGTCTTAGCGTAGATGAGCCACTAAATTTAACCCTAAAAGAGTTTATAAGCTTAGGCTCGCTTGATCTTAGCTTTAGCTTCTACCTTGACGCGATTAGCCTTGTGATGCTTAGCACCGTGGGAGTGGTTGCTAGCATCGTGCATATCTACTCCATTGGCTACATGAGAGATGACGCGAGCTTTAACCGCTTTTTTAGCTACCTTGGGCTCTTTGTCTTTTGCATGAACGTCCTTGTTTCAAGTGATAACTTCATAGGGCTATTTATCGGCTGGGAGGGCGTTGGTCTTTGCTCGTGGCTACTTATTGGCTTTTGGTATAAAAGGCCTAGCGCAAACGTCGCTGCAAACGAAGCCTTTGTGATGAATAGAGTAGCTGATCTAGCCATGCTTGTTGGCATTTTTTATATATTTTATAGCTTTGGCTCGCTTAAATTTAGCGAGGTTTTTAACGCTAGAAGCGACCTTTCTGGGCTAAATTTAGGCATCATCGCCACACTTCTTTTTATAGGCGCCATGGGTAAAAGCGCACAGTTTCCATTTCACACTTGGCTTGCAAACGCCATGGAGGGACCAACGCCGGTTTCTGCGCTCATCCACGCTGCGACCATGGTAACAGCTGGCGTTTATCTGGTTATACGCGCAAATTTTATCTTTGCAAACGTGCCTGAAGTCTCGCACTTTATAGCCTGCCTTGGCGCATTTGTAGCGATATTTGCCGCTAGCATCGCGCTAGTGCATAACGACCTTAAAAAGATAGTCGCCTACTCGACGCTTTCGCAGCTTGGATATATGTTTGTAGCCGCTGGTCTTGGCGCTTACAAGATCGCACTTTTTCACCTTGTCACGCACGCATTTTTCAAGTCTTTGCTCTTTTTGTGCGCTGGCAACGTCATGCACGCGATGAACGACGAGCTAAATATCAAAAAAATGGGCGGACTTTATAAATTTATGAAGCCAACAGCACTTCTTTCTATCATCGCAAGCTGCGCACTGGCTGGCTTTTATCCATTTGCTGGCTTTTTTTCTAAAGATAAAATTTTAGAAGTCGCCTTTAGTGAAAATCAAATTTTGTGGGCCGTCTTGCTATTTGGCGCGGTGCTTACGGCATTTTATAGCTTTAGACTTGTCATGCTAGTCTTTTTTGCAAAGCCAAAGAGCGATACTCACGCACATGAAGCCAAAAACTACATGCTTGTTGGCATGAGTGTGCTCGGCGTTCTATCAGTCATCAGCGGCTTTTTTTGGAGTAACTTTAGCGAGTTTTTGGGTGCTAGCCTTGGGGATTTTAAGCTAAATTTATCTCACAGCAGTGAAATTTTCTTACTCGTTTTAACGCTTACTCTAGTGCTAGCAAGTGCTGGTTTTGCAGTCTTTGCTTATAAAAAAGAAATTTTTAAAGAGAGCATTTGCGAGAGCAAGCTATATAAAATTTTGCAAAATGCCTACTTTATACCAAAATTTTATGAGAAATTTTTTATAAATGGCTACGCTTTTATCTCTAAAATTTGTAAGAAATTTGACGAGATGATAGTTGATAAAAGTGTCGATTTTGTCGCACTTTTGGTTACTAAATTTGCGTATCTTGCAAACAAAATGCAAAGTGGCGATCTAAGCGTCATGCTTAGATTTATGGTCGCAGGATTTGCCTTGCTTTTAAGCTTTATATTTTTATTAAACGGAGCCAAATAATGCTAAGTGTCATCATATTTTTCCCAGCAATAAGCGCAATACTTGGCTTTTTGATAGAAAATAAAAGCATCAAATTTTATGGAGCAAGCATCGCTTTAATCGAGCTTTTACTAGCTATTTTTATATGCGTAAATGTCGATTTTCAGGGTTATGACTTTGTTTTGACGCATCAAGTCTCGCTCATACCAAGCCTAAATATCAGCTACTTTGTCGGCATCGACACCATCTCACTTGTGCTTATAGTCCTTAGCGCATTTATGAGCTTTATCTCTATCGCCGCACTTAGTGACGATGGAAATTTAAAGCACCTGGTTATTAGCGTGCTATTTTTAGAGAGCACGATGATGGGCGTCTTTAGCGCGCTTGATATGATCTTGTTTTACAGCTTTTGGGAGCTTAGTCTCATACCGCTTCTTTACATCATCGGCGCATTTGGCAGTAAAAATAGAATTTACGCTGCGATTAAGTTTTTCATCTACACATTTTTAGGCTCTGTCTTTATGCTAGTGGCGATCATCTTTATCGGCTATCTGTGCTACCAAAAAAGCGGCGTATTTAGCTTTAACCTGCTTGATTGGTACAAGCTTGGCATCGGAGAAAATGCTCAAATTTGGCTATTTTTAGCATTTTTCTTCGCTTTTGGCGTCAAAACTCCGCTATTTCCATTTCACACGTGGCTACCTTACGCACACGGACAGGCTCCGACTATCGGCTCAGTGCTGCTTGCTAGCGTGCTTTTGAAGATGGGCACTTATGGCTTTGTGAGATTTTCACTTCCACTTTTTCCAGATGCGAGCCTACTTTTAAGCGGCTTTGTCTGCGTCATAGCTATCATCATGATCATCTACGCAGCCCTTGTTGCCTACGCACAAAGCGATATGAAGCAAGTGATCGCTTATAGCTCCATTTCACACATGGGTGTCATCATGCTTGGCATCTTTTCACTAAATTTAATAGGCCTTGGCGGCTCGATATTTTTAATGATAAGCCACGGCATCGTAAGTGGCGCGCTATTTTTGTTAGTTGGTGTCATCTACGAGAGAGCTCACACAAAAGAAATTTGCGAATTTGGCGGCCTTGCTAAGGTGATGCCAAAGTATGCACTTATATTTTTTATAGCAACGCTTGCAAGTATCGGCCTGCCACTAACGATCGGCTTTGTGGGCGAGTTTTTGAGCCTAATTGGCGTATTTAAGCTAAACAAGCTCTTTGCGCTACTTGGTGGCTTTAGCATCATCGTGGGCGCTGTTTATATGCTGGTACTTTATAAAAGGGTCTTTTTTGGCGAGTGCAAGGAGAAAAATTTAAGTCTAAAAGATCTAAATTTTAAAGAGTTAGTCGCTCTTGTGCCACTTTGCTTGCTCATAATCATTCTTGGTATCGCACCAAATTTGATACTAAAACCGCTTGAGCCAAGCGTACAAAATATCATAAGTAAAATGCAAACTAGAGCTGTAAATAGCGGCACAAAGGATAAAATTTCATCTTTAAACGGCGGGAGCAAACTATGAACGAAATAGCCTTTTTAGACCTAAACGAGATCTCTTTGCAATCGCTCTCACCGATGCTAAGCATGATGGTTTTTGCGCTTTTTATCCTCATAGTTGGAGCGATAAAAAAGGATCTTTCGAGGAATTTCTACTGCGTATTTTGCATCATCGCTATATTTGTAAATTTAGGCATTACGCTTGATTTTAACGGGCTTAGCCTAAGCTTTTGGGATATGCTCCTAGTCGATGGAATTTCTATCATCTCGCAGATTATTATCTTAATCGCCTCAGCTCTTTTCATCCCTCTTGCACTTAGCACAAAAGAGTATTTTGAGTATAAAATTTACGAGTATTACGCGCTATTTTTGTTTATGATCGCTGGATTTTTGTTTATGGTGAGCTCAAACAACCTACTAATCATCTTTTTAGGCCTTGAGATCAGCTCGCTTTGCCTCTATACCCTAATCGCCCTTCACAACAAGGCAAAAAGCGTCGAGGCTGCTATCAAATACTTCGCGATGGGTTCTCTCTCAGCTGGCTTTTTTGCGATGGCGATAGCGATGTTTTATCTGGCAACAAACTCAATAGACATCGCTCGTATAGGCGTTGTTATAAAAGATCTTAGCCTAAATCAAAATTTAATAATCCTTCTTGGCTGCGTTTTCATCGCATCAGCCATTGGCTTTAAGCTCTCGCTCATACCATTTCACACATGGATACCAGACGTTTATGAGGGCTCAAATGCCCCGCTAGCAGGCTATATGTCGATCGTGCCAAAGGTTGCGGGCTTTATCGTCGCGTTAAGAATTTTTGCGATGCTTGAGGGCTCTGGAATTTCATGGATAAAAGATATGCTCTACATCATCGCCGTGCTTACGATGAGCCTTGCAAACATCATGGCGCTAGTGCAAAAAGACGTAAAAAGGATGCTCGCTTTTAGCTCGATAGCTCACGCTGGTGTCGTGCTTTGCGCGCTTGTAGCGAATTCTCACGAGGCAAATGTCGCCTTGTTTTTCTACTGGATCATGTTTTTGTTTGCAAATTTGGGCGCATTTTCTATGCTTTGGGTCGCAAGGTGCGACGACGTCGTATGCTGGGACAAGCGCTTTAAACATCCGTATGAGAAATTTTCAGGGCTTATTAAAATTTTGCCAAGTTACGCCGTGATAATGGGAATTTTTATGATCGCCCTTGCTGGCATACCGCCTTTTAGCGTATTTTGGGGCAAGATGGTGCTTATCTCATCGCTCATAAAGTCTGATTACGTCGTGCTTAGCCTCATCATTATGATAAACTCAGCCATTGCGATTTATTACTACCTAAAGCTCATCGTCTTTATGTTTTTAAAAGAGCCTATCGTAAAAGATAAAAATATCTACATCTCAAACGTCTCGATGGCGCTAAAAGTGATCGTTGGAGTTGCCGTTGCTGGCACGGTCTTTGCCTTTTTATTTTCTGGGGCGATTTTGGAATTTATCGAGCATTTTGTCTTTGCTTCAGGATTTTAGAAAATTTAACTATAATGGCGGCATGAAAAAGCTCTTAACCATCTTATTTTTACCGCTTTATCTATCCGCCTTTAGCCTTAGCCTAAACAGCGGCGCAAACGCAAATAAGCCTTATAGCGTCCTTCAGCTAAGCGACGAGAAAGAATTTGAATGTGTGGAGCAAATTTTAGCCTATGATACAAAGCGCTACGTTTGTATGCTCGATGATGGGATCTTGCCAAAGATCGAAGATACGACACTGCCTTTAATGGATATAAAATATAAAAAGCAAGACGGCAAACTCTTCATCGTCATCATGCCAAAAGCACCCTCAAAACTTCTAAATGTTCAAACCGAGCTTTACAGCAGTCCAAGCGTGCAAGATACGCCAAAGACGACCATCTCAAAGCACTTTAGCATCATCATCGACACTTCGCTAAGTGAAAACAACAAAAGAGTATCTGGGCTAAATTTTTCGCCTGATTTTAGAGATATGCTAAGTCCAAGCATCGGAGCGCTTGATCTTAACAAAGCGCCTATCGCTGGGCTTGATAGCAACGATATAGACATCTACATAAATATAAAAAGAGCTTATGAAAAGGGCGCTTATGAAAGCGTGGTAAAAGATACGCAAACAGCGATGAAAAGGCACCCAGCCAGTCTTTTCTCAAGTGAGTTTTTGCTTTTTAGACTAAGAGCGCTTGATAAAATTTTTGAGACAAAGAGCGAGTTTGAGGGGCTTGAGCCAAAAGATATAGTAAGCGAGGGCAGAGCCTGGATAAGGAAATTTCCATCTGATGAGAACTACTCTGAGGTGCTATATCTCATCGCCAGAGCTTACCTAAAAGATAGCATCGCAAGTGATGCAAAATATATGCTTGACATACTAAGCGAAGAGCACGCGGAGTCTAAATTTACAAAGCTTGCCACGCTTGATTATGCTGACTACCTATATAAAATAGGCAGGCAAAAAGAGGCGCTAAGCGACTATGAAAAGGTGCTATACTCTACAAACGACATCGACCTTGCAAGTAGGGCAGCACTAAGTCTAGCGGATGCAAATATCGATAAAGAGAAATTTGACGAGGCGAAGAAATTTGTGCTAAAGATCGCAAATGCAAATGAAAAATTTTTCATGAACGATCCGACAAAATCGATGAATTTAGCCTATACATTTGCTAGCAAAGATATGCCAGATGTGGCTGCTAAAATTTATGAAATTTTGGTAAATAATAGTGACAGGACAAAGGATTTTTACGAGGCAGCATTAAAAAATTTAGCGCTAAATTTAGCCAAAACCAAAGATGAAAAAAGGGCGTATGAGTATCTAAACAGGTACGAAAAAGAGTTTAAATATGGCGATTATATCGATGAGGTCGCTAAGGCAAAGGATGGGCTATTTTTTGAAGAGGACGATAAAAACGCCACTGCACTTCACGCAAGATATAAAGATCTAATCGAAAAATATGCTGGCACAAATATTAGTCAAAAGGCTTTAATTAGCGAGCTTGAGCTTGATCTAAAAGAGCGTAAATTTGCTGATGCACTGGCTTACAACAACCTCGCAAAAGATGAAAATTTAAGCCAGGCGATGGAGCTTGTAAATGAGGCTGCGCTTGAGCTAACAAAAGAGTTTTTCATCAAAGATGACTGCACGGCGGTTGTAAATTTACTCGAAAACTACGATGTGAGCAAGGTCTCTTTGCCACAGTTTAAGCTATTTAACTGCTACTTTAGAACGGCACGTTACAACGATGCGCTAGAGCTTGCCAAGGCGCACACAAAGGATGAAAATTTAGAAGATAGAGTCGAGTGGCTGGTAAATTTGAGCAAAATTTTATATAAAAATAAAGACTACGAGCATGCGATCACTGCGGCAAATGACGCGCTCTCGCTTGGCTCAGCGGTCGAGTACTCGGATCCTACGCCATCGCTTTTTGATAGATTTTACTCGCTGCTTGCGCTAAAGCGCTTTACTGAGGCAGTCTCTACGATTAGCGCGATCGAGCAGCTAAGAGGGCAGGACTTTAAGATCATCGAGGCATACGCAGCTATAAGTGACTATGCGATGAAGAGCAACGACTATGCTATCGCTGCAACCTACGCTAAAAAGGCGCTTGAGCTGCAAACTAGGGCTAAGATAAATACCTTTTCGCCAAAGCTAAATTTTGACTACTCGGAGGCTTCGCTAAAGACAGATAATCTTGACGAGGCGCTTGATGAGGCGAAATTTATACTAAATATGAAGCTTGAGCCAGAGGACCGCTTGCATGCTCTAAATTTGGCAAGTGAAATTTACATCAGACAAAAGCAGTATAAGCTAGCTAAACCATATCTAAACGAGTGCGTTGGCTCAAATTTCACAAGTGCTTACAAAGATGCCTGCAAAGCCAAACTTGAGATGATAAAGTAAAATTTAGTGCTAAATTTAAACGATCTTGAAAAAGAGTATCTAGAGCTTAAAAAAGAGAATTTTCAGGACGGCAAAAGGATCAAATTTATCGCAAATTTAGGCGCAAGTGACGAGATAGCATATCACTATGAGCTCATTTGCAAAGAGTGGCAAGAGGGCAGGCAACTAAATTTAGAAAGCAGTTTTGATAGGCATGGAGGCGCTGGGCTGGAGTTTTTGTTTGAGCGCTTAGCCAAAAAGAGCGATCAAAAACTAAAAATAGAAACCATCTATCTTATAGCGCAAATCCTTTCTAAGTCCAAGCATAGGGACTTTTATACCGCGTTTTGTGACCGCCTTATCCCTCAAATAACTTCTTTTTTGGAGACAAATGATGTCTTACGCCGCAAGCTTATAATAGCGCTTGGCTGGGTTGGCACGTTAGAGCAAATAGAAATTTTGATAAGTGAGATGCTAGAAAGTAAGGATAGCCTTTGCAGGGCATGGGCGGCAGCTAGCCTTATGCAGATGTCGTTTCATAGGGCCAGCCAAGATATCTTGCGAGACAAAACAAAAGCCGCATTTTTGCAAGGCATCTCTAGCGAAAAAGAGCCATACGCCTGCGCAGTTATGATAGAAGCGGCTCAAATTTTGTTTGGTAAAAAGTGGATATCTTCTAGCGCAGCTCAAAATCAAGACTCTGAAAAGATAGAAAAAGCTAGAAAAACAGCTGTAAGATTTTTAGGCAGGGATTAAATTTGCCACTAAGCGGATTAGGTGCTTGATTGTGTTTTGCTTGTTGGATCATAAAGTAAAAATGGTTTAAATTTATAAGAAATTTTGGCTTTAAATTGAGAAGATTTAAAAATAAAATTTTATATTTTTCGCTTAGAAATAGCGGACAAAATAGCTTTAATTTGATTTAAAATTTAATTTTTTCTTGACATATAATAATGTTTTTTGTATAATCTCAATTCTTTTTTAAATAATCATGTCTTGCTAGCTCAGTCGGTAGAGCATCTCACTTTTAATGAGGGGGCCGTTGGTTCGAATCCAACGCAGGACACCATTTTTTGGGTTTATGACCCTTTCGTCTAGTGGCTCAGGACTCTACTTTCTCTGTGTAGAAACAGAGGTTCAAATCCTCTAAGGGTCGCCAGATATTTTAAATTTTAGGTCGCTTAGCTCAGTTGGTAGAGCGCCACCCTTACAAGGTGGATGTCATAAGTTCGAGTCTTATAGCGACCACCATTACTTTTAGGTGCAGCGGTAGTTCAGTTGGTTAGAATGCCGCCCTGTCACGGCGGAGGTCGCGGGTTCGAGCCCCGTCCGCTGCGCCATCTATTAAACCTTAGGTTAAGGTTGCGTCTCATAAAGCACCCATTATTGAGTGTCAAATTAAATTTTAAGATTATAAGTTCTAAGATAACACTTTACGATTTGTTATTGATACTTAATCTTGCCTCGTTAGCTCAGTTGGTAGAGCATATCACTCTTAATGATGGGGTCGTAGGTTCGAGACCTACACGGGGCACCATCTTTTGGCCCATTCGTCTAGCGGTTAGGACACCAGCCTCTCACGTTGGTAACACGAGTTCGAGTCTCGTATGGGTCACCATTTTTCTTCTAAATTTAACTCAAATTTTGAAAAATTTAGTGCTAGTGCGATAAATTTGACTAAAAAATGTTTAAAATTTCTTTCTATTTTATGAAAGGTAATTTTGTGTTAAAAACTACCAGAGTTGCACATATAGAAAGCAATGGGGCACTCGTTTTTTCACAGTAAAATGAATTGTGTATTGTTATCATTAAATTTTTACATCTATGGATTATGATACTTTCTTGATTGCTTGTTAATGTGTGAAGTAGTTTTGGTATTTAGGTAGCAGAAATTATATTGAAATACTGTATTCAAAATCTCAAAATTCTTTGCCGAAGCTCTAAAAACTTGTTTTAATAACGAGGTGCTTGAGTTTTGTAAAAGGTTTTAGGCGAAAACGGATCAACAATTTATAAAAGTTTAGAGATTATAAATAATGATGAAATCATGACTGCTGAGTTATTAAATCTTTTAGAAATACATAAATTTTAAAATTTAGCCGCAACATAAATTTGATAAATTTGCTGATTTTTATCTTGATAAATTTGACTTATAAGGTAAAAGAGTAGGGCGCATTTGACTACGCCCTTTGATAAATTTTAAATTTAATCTATTTTAGCTCAAATGCAAGTGTTGCTGCGATCGTCTCATCATCGCAAATTTTTGAGTCAGCAAATGGCATTTTATGCACTGTTTGTAGTAGCCATTTTCCAGGTTTAAGCGCAAGCACTTCTATCGTACCATCTGGCTCAGTTTTGCCGTGAAATGCGCTTTTTTCTTTTAAAAATCCATCAAATGTTCCATCAAGTGTAGCATTTTCTAAAGGTTTGCCCTCAAATAGAATTTTTACTTTAAACGGCACGCCCACTTTGAAATTTGCTGGATTGTCAAGTGGGACTATCTCTAAGCGCTGCTGTGAAGGCTTTGTTACAGAGTCGTCCTTAGCTTTTTTATTTATTACACCTTTTGCGCTCATGCTCGCTTTTTTGCAGTATTTGGCGTCCTTGATGTCCTCTTTGGTTTTGCCCATGTGCCATGTGCCATCGCTTGCTTTTGTCCAAAACGTAGGCTTATACTCGCCAGCTATAAGGTATGAGCCGTCTTCTAGTTTGGCTCTTTCGTAGTGGTAGTTTTCGCCACTTTGTTTTAGGCTCAGTTTCTCGCCATTTTTATTTATAACGTATGGGGCTTCAAATAGGGCGATCCTATTATCTGGTATCTTTTCAACAGTTGGGAAGTCGTCTGCGTAGCCGATATCAACGCTAGTTACGTTCTTGCTGCTTCCAAAAAGCCAAAATTCGTGAGCTAAAGAGTGGCTGCTAAATGCTGCCAAAGCCAAAAGTGCAAATAAATGCTTATTCATTACCTATCCTTTCAGATTAAAATGTCTATTTTTCTTTTTCTAATATATGTCACAAAAATATTGTTAAATTTTTATAGATCTAAATTTTACTAATTTTTAGAAAATTTAGTAATCAAAACCAAATTTACTTTATCAAATTTATAAAAATAGCATGACTATAAAAATAGTTTAATCACTGAAATTACGAAATAAAATTAGTAGTGCAATTATATCAAAATAATAATCATTGTCAATATAAAATTAAATTTTACATACAAGAGAATAAACCAAATTAAATTTGCCTTTGCCATTTAGATAGCTAAAAAGTTTCATTTTTGAAATATTTTGTATAAAAATTCTTTTTTCTCATTATATTTTAATATTAGATTAAGATTATATCCTTTATAATGTCACTAAATTATTTTAGAAAATATAACTTTATAGTTATTTCCAAGGAAGGTTAAGATGAGAACTCTCTTATCTTTAAGCATGGTGTGTGCTGCGCTACTTGCTAATGAGACTAATCTAAAAAACGAGTTAAACAACGAAGAGATTAGGGCGAATATGGCAAGCTCTTTTAACGAAAGCTCCAACATAAATTTGCTTAACGAAAAACCAACTTCAGAAGGTAAGCTAAATTTAAACGAAACTCCATGCTTTAAAATAGATAAAATTTCACTTCTTAGTGAGAACGAAGTAGCTAGCTTTAGCGCTAGTAGTGGTGGCGATGAGGCTATAATAAGAGAAGCTTATAACAAAAACTACTCTAAATTTAACTCTATTTTAGAGGCTAGCTTAAATAAGCTTGATTTTAAATCAGGCAGCTGTCTTGGTAAAAACTCTATCAACCTAATCATAAACTCTTTTAACAACGAGATAATAAAAAGTGGCTATATCACTTCAAGTGCGAGCCTTGTTACAAAGAGCCTAAAAGATGCCAAGCTAGAGTTTGTGATAAATCTTGGCTTAATAGATGATATAAGCATAAATGAAACTGACAGCCAAAGAAATAGAGCGAGCTTATTTAGCGCATTTGGTGAGTACTCTCATAAAAATAAAGTGGCAAATATAAGAGATATCGAGCAGGCTCTTGAGTCACTGCAAAACGTCTCGAAAAATGACGTTAGCATTAAATTCTTGCCTTCAAATAGGGCTGGCTTTTCAAACATAGTGATCACTAGAGTTGATAGCTTTCCACTAAAGGCTGCTATTAGCATTGATAACCTTGGCTCAAAACAAAGTGGCAAATATCAAGGAATGCTAAATTTAAGCACGCTAAATTTGCTTGGATTTAACGAAATTTTTAGCTTCTCACGCGGAAAAGATATATTTAAAAAGTATGAGGTTACAAATAAATTTAATGGCGCCACTGATCACGGGGCTTCAAATAACTACTATTACGGCTTTAGTATCCCATTTGGCTACTTCATGCTTGAATACGAAAAGAGCAAATATGACTACGCCCAGATCATAAACGCAGCCTATAACCTCTACACATATAAAGGTAGAAGCGAGAGCGACTCACTAAGCCTTGCTTATACATTTTATAGGGACTCAAATTTTAAAAATAGCGCTTATGTAAAACTATTTAAGAGAAAAAATAAAAACTACCTAGAGGACTACGAGCTAGATAACCAAGCTAGAAGAAATGCTGGATATGAGGTAGGCGTAAAATCAAGCTGGAATTCTTACAACCAAGCTTTTAGCGCCAAGCTAGCTTACAAAAAGGGCACTGGTATATTTAGATCACAGCCTGATCCTTTGGAGGATAGCGGCGAGGCTACATCTAGGTTTGCTCTAATAAATTTAAACCTAAACTACAAATATAAATTTGAACTTCCACTAAGCTATGATCTAAATATCAACGCAAGATATGGTCTAAATAAACTAAGCTTGCAGGATAAATTTAGCATCGGTGGATATCACAGTGTTAGGGGCTTTGACGGGGAGAGTTCGCTTGTTGGAAACCACGGAGTAAGCGTAAGAAATACCCTCTCATATAACTACTATAAGAGCAACTCTGTCTATGCAGGGCTTGACGCTGGCATGGTAAGAGCAGCGAGCAGTGGCATAAAGGATAAAAACACCCTTGCTGGATACGCCATAGGTCTAAGAGGCAGCATGAAAGCCTACAACAACCTAAGCTACGACATATCTGTCTCAAAACCTCTTTATAAGCCAAAGAGTTTCGAAACTAAATCAACAAATGTAAATTTCATCATAAGCTACGAATTTTAAGGATAAAATATGCTAAAGAACAACCAAATTTCAAATTCACAAAAACCTAGCCTTTTAACCATAGGCTTAAATTTCTACGTAAGTCTCTCTTTGCTACTTGGCACTATGCCCGCCCTTGCAAATGAGCCAAGTATCATAGCTGACCCAGGCGCTAGCAACCGCCCTGATATATTAAAAGCTCCTAATGAGACGCTAATCATAAACATCACAAACCCTGATAGTAAGGGCGTATCTATAAATGAATATAGCAGGTTTAATACCCCAACCACTGGCACTATCCTTAATAACTCTAATAAAAATATAGACACAAAGATAGCTGGTCAGATAGATGCAAACTATAGGCTAAATAAAGAGGCAAGCCTTATTATTAACAAAGTAAATTCGGCTGAGAAATCATCTCTAAAAGGAAATTTAGAGGTTGCAGGTAGCAGAGCTGATGTGGTCATAGCAAACCCAAATGGCATAAGCGTAGATGGTCTAAATATGATCAACTCATCCTCACTCACACTAACAACAGGCAATATCAATAAACTAAGTCCTAAAGAGATAGAGCTAATATCTAATAACTCTATCGACATCGTAGGGGACGGCCTAAATGATAAGAGCAGTGACTATACTAATGTGATCTCAAATGCTGTAAATTTAAACTCAAATATCCACGCAAATGAGCTAAACATCATCGGTGAAAAGGCGGTTACTTCAAGTAAAGATAGACTTTACAACGACGTAAAAGCTAAAAACCAAGAAAACAGCTTTAGCCTAGATAGTAGCGCGCTTGGCGGCATGTATGCTAATAAGATAAAGCTAGTTGGCACAAGTAATGGTGTAGGTGTAAATAATAATGGCCTAGTAATAGCAAATAACAACATAGAGATAAGCCTTGATGGCGACATAGTTAATGCTGGTGCTATCGCTTCTAACAAAGAGGCTAAGATAGAGGCAAAGACTATAACAAACAAAGATGAAGCGCTAATAGCAGCCAAAGAGAACCTTAACATAAAAGCAGAGACTTTGGTAAATACTTCAAGCCAAATTTATGCTAAAGATATAAATGTAGAGGCTAAAAAGCTGGTAAATAACTCAAGCTCGCAGGCTAGGGTGGAGAAAAGCTCATTTGCTAAAAATTTAGCTCTAAAGCAAAGTGGCGAGAATAGATTTAAACTTGAAGAGGTAAATTTAAAAGAGATAAAAGCAAAGATAGAGGCTAAATTTAAAAAACTAGGCAAAGAGCTAAGCGAGCAGGAGCTAAATGCTGAAATTTTAAAAGAGGCTATAAGTAAAGATAGCACCCTTTATGCGCTAAATTTACACAAAGACTCATATCTATATGGCACATCGACAAAGGTATTTGCTAATCTAAGACTAGACATTGACAAAAACGAAGTAGTACTTGATACTAGCAAAGCAAAAGACCGCGAGGTGCTAAAGAGAATTTACTACTCTATAAACAAAGAAATTTTAAACGAAGAAGATAAAGCCAATTTCATCCCAGGTAGCATAGTAGCAAGCAATGATATAAATTTAAAAACAGATGAGCTACTAAATGATAAGAGCTTTATCTACGCAGGCAACGACCTCGTGCTTGATAGCAAAGATATAACAAATGTAGCGTTAAATTTAAGAAGAGATGTTAGCAGCTTTAACGAATTTAAGTGGAAAAAGCAAGAGTGGAAAGGTAAAAGAGGAAAAGTTTTTGGTAAAAAAAGATGGGTAACTAAAGGCGGCAAAGGTGCTGTATTTAACTTCTCATATACAGATGTTGGCCTTCCAGCAGTCTTTGCAGCTGGTAATAACATAGTAGGAAGCACACAGGATTTTTCAAGCTACGCACTAAATGACGATATAAAGCTAGCAAATGTTGATCTGGATAAATTCTCTGAGCCAATATTTAATAGCCCAATCATCAAAAACCTAAATAGAAGGGTGAAAAACCAAGGGTATTACTACAGCCTTGATAGTATAAGCTCAGCCTACATAGCAAATATCCTTGATGGCTTATATGAAGCAAGAAACGAGAGTATAAGTAAATTTAAAAATGAGGCAAAAGATAAAAACGTAAAAGCTTCAGCTCTGGTTATGGCTAATAACATAGAGCTAGACGCCAAAGGCAACATAAGTCTAGCTGGCAGCGTAGTGGCTGATAATATCAATCTAAACTCACAAAATTTAAACTTAAATCACCTAGAGCTAAACTCTAAAGATCTAAATTTAAAAGCGAACGCAGCAAATATCAACTCAAGTGAAATTTCAGCCAAAAATATAAATGTAAATGCAAATAATATAAGCTTAGACAAAGAGTCATCTCAGTTTAGCAAGGCTTCAAATCTAAAAGCAGACGAGAGCCTAAGCCTAAACGCTAAAGAAAATTTAAACATCGCTGGCGGAGGCTTAGAGGCTGATAAGATAAATTTAAGCGCAGATAATATTAATATAAACGCCAAAGAGTTTGCCTATAGCCATAGCGCAAAAGAAAAAGGCGTAGAATTTAAACAAAGCATCCAAACACTAAATAGCGCAAACCTAGACGCAAAAGATATAAATTTAAACTCTAAGTCAAACACGCAGATAAGCTCAAGCAACTTAAGAGCCACTAACAAGCTAAACATAGAAGCTGGAAATGATATATATGTAGTAGGTGCTAATACAAACGAGAGCACGGAGACTAAAGAGAAGTCAAAGGGCTTTTTCTCTAAAAAAGAGTCACAGCTAATGGCTATAAATCAAAAGGTCATCAGCTCAAATTTAAACGCAGGTGATATCAGTCTAAAGGCTGGTGGCAATGCAATAGTAACTGGCTCAAATTTAAGTGCTAAAAATGATATAAACATAGATGCAAATAATATAGGCTTAGCCCCAACAGCTTATAAAAATGATGAGGCAAGATCTAGTTCTAAGAAGTCATTTGGTGGATTAAAATCTACCCTTGATATGCACTCTCTTGATAAGACAAACTTACAAGGCTCATCTTTAAGCACTAGTCAAGGAGATATAAATTTAAATGCAAACAACGACATCTCTATAATATCTTCAGATATTAAAGGTGGTAGAAATGTAAATTTAAATGCTGGTAATAACTTGTCTATATTAGCAGCTAAAGAGCAAATAAAAGAAAAAAGCGTTCATAAGAGCTCAAACATTAATATAATCTCATTATTGACATACCCAGGCATGCTGGTAGCTTCTGCAATAGATCCTATTGGGACTGGTTCAAATACCTACTTGTTTGAGCAAATGTTTGGAGATACTCTGACTCAAATTTATCGCTCTACATATAACGAAAAGGGAAGTCTTGATGCGCTAGCGAAGCTTTCAAATATATCTGCAGCCAAAGAGCTCAATCTAAAAGCAAATGAAGCTACTATAACTGCAAATTTGTCAAGTAAAGATGATACTAATATAAAGGCAAATTCTATTGAGATATCAAATGCCGAAAACGAGCATAGTAGCTATGAGATATCTAAGAGCAAGGGTATAAATCTACCAAGCACCAAAGATCTTGCAAATGATCAAAAACCAAAACCTATAAAAGAATTTAAGTACGATACTAGCACTAAGACAAGAGTAGCAGACGCAGAGTATGAAAAATCTACCACCGATGTAGCATCAACTAAAGCTATATCGTCAAACCTTGTTTCAGATAAAAATATAAATTTAAATGCAAACGAAGAGATAGGTATCACTGGATCAAATTTGATCGCTAAAGAAGATATAAATCTAATAAGTAAAAATGCAAATATCGATATATTAAATAGCACTGACACTACTGATATATCTAAAACACTAAAACAAGCAAAAGCAGCTCTTTCTATCACTGCCCAAAACGAATACGTAGAGGTGGCTCCAGCTAGTCTTGCTTTGATAGAAGCTATAAAGCAGCTTAAAAAGGTAAAAAAAGAGTATGATAGCTATAAACACACTAGAGATGATCTAAAAGATAAACTACATGAGCTAAAACAAGCTTATAAAAGTAAAACTCCTGGCATAGATGGCTCAGATATAGAAGATCTATCAGATATCCTTGAAAATGTTAATGACGAAGAGAGATACTATAAGGCAAATATAGCTTTAGCTATGGCAAACGTAGAGGCTAAGAGCTTAGCTCTAGTAGCTCAAGTAGCAGCAGCTGCAAAGGCAGCATCTAACTGGTATACATTTGGCTTTAGTGTAGGAGTAGCAGCTAGTGTAAATGGTCACAAATCAAAATCAAACTCAAATGAAGTTATCTCTAATCCATCAAATTTAAGCGCAAATAACATCAAGATACAAACTCCAAATGATACAACTATCACTGGTTCAAATTTAAGTGCCAATAATCTAATAGATATAAACACAAACAACTTAAATATAAACTCTAGCAAAAACACCTATACATCAGAAAGTAAAGACAAAAGCATAGGTGGAACCATGAGATATACTATGTATGGTGGTGGCGGCGGAAGTGCTGGCCTAAACTACTCTACTAGTAGTAGTGACACAGAGAGCCTAAAAAACAACAACTCTCATCTTTACTCAGCTAAAGATATAAATATAAACACAGCCAATGACGCAACTATCAAGGGAGCAAATTTAAGAGCTGATGAGAGATTAAATTTAAAAGTAGGAAATAACCTAAGCTTAGAGAGCGTAAGAGACAAATACGCATATAACGAAAGAGGATATAGTGTAGGTGTCGGCATAGGATTTAGTAGTGATAAATCACCAAACTCAAGCTTTGCTAATCCATCTAGCACAAAAGCAACTAGCACCAATGCAAATTTCTCTAGATCAAGCTCAAATACAATAACCAAACAAACCGTACTCTCATCTATAACAGCAAATGAGCTAAACGTAGAGGTAGGTAAAAACACTCATCTAAAAGGATCACTACTAGCAGCAGGAGAGTATGATAAAGATAATACCTTTATAGATAACCACAACCTAAATTTAAAAACAAATACCCTAAGCTATGAGAACCTATCAAATACAAGCTATGCTAAAGGAACAGACTTTAGCATAGGAGCTAACTATATCCTAGAAGATAAAAACAATAAAGATAGCAGATCAAATAACAATCAAGAAGATAAATTTACAGGTCTTAAATCAATAGATCTATCTAACCATAGAAATTTAAGCTACAGCTTATCTAAAAACCTAGCAACTCTAGGTAGTGGCAACATAGAGATAGCTGATAAAGAGAACTCTGATGATCTAACAAGACTAAATAGAGATACTACTAAACTAACAAAAGATCTAGTAAATACTAGCATAAGCTCAAATGTGGATGGTAGTATGGATTTAAGGGTGCTAACAAAGAGTGGGCAAAAGGATATAGCTAAAGAGATAGTAGATGCTAACTATGGATTAAAAAAACTATCAGAGCAAATGCCAGACGAAAATAGCAAGAATAAAATAGTATCAATTATGGGAAAACTTCTTGTGTATGGAAGTATGGTTGCTTTGGATATAATACCAACCAGTTATAATAATGGAGGTTTATTTGGGCAGCTTGTTGGTTCTTTCGGTGGAAAAGAGATTGCAAGTGACCTTATTTCTGTTTTTAGTAAAAACTCAGAAAAATATGAACTATATAAAGATAAAATGGTTAAGCTTGAGGATAGTAAATACTTCAAGACCATTAGCCCAGAAAAGCGAGAGGAATTAAAAAAGCTTTCGTATTTTAAAGACCTTTATGTCTCTAAAGAACCTTTAGGAATAGATGTGGATACCATAACACATCAAAATTTTGGAAATGGTATCTTGAATACGCCAATGGAGGCTATTATGAACGGACTTGAGCAAACTGGTCAGATTAAAAAGGATGGTACAAGGCTTGCTGGAAATACCATTGAATTAACGATAAAATATAATCCAACGCGTGGATTTTTCTCTGATTTGCTTGAAGCAGCGCAGGATAAATTTAGTATAGGTACAAGTGACATGGCGAAGCAAGTTGGTAGTTTTATATCGGATGTAACAAAAGCTGCTGAAGAAAAAAGAAAAAAAGATAATAGAGTTTTTGCTGTAAATTTTGCAGCACATTCTCAGTTAAATACATTAGTCTATAATGGTGTTAAATGGGGCATAGACAATGAACTTTATAGGCATTTAGATGGAGTTAAAAGTTCAATGAAAAAAGGTAAAGGCAATCCATATACTGTTTCTTCTTTTGGATCTCCAGTAGATGTAGAAAAAATGAGAGATGTATTAGAAGCGGCTAAAATTGATATAGCGGGAACATTTTCCAACAAAGACGATTTTGTAGCAGAAGGTCTTGGTGGAAATAAAGATGTGAATAAAAAAGCAGATATGACAGATCGTATAAATGTGTTAAATATTCCTAAATTATTTATGGATGGCTCACCACACAGTTCTTATGTGTGTCAAGATTATGAAAAAGATGGTGCTATATGTGGTGTAAATTTCCAGTAGTAAAGCTTATTGTTATAACTTTTATTGTGCTCTTTTCCGGTTGTCATGATATTCCAGATATAACTACAAAGCACCTTAAGCCAGGTATTATGCTTTCATCTTTTCAAAATGAAAGCTTTACCTATGTGCTTCCAAGTAGTTTTACTGATATTGATTGGTATTATTTTCTAGATGAAAAAAATGGCAGAAATGTTTTTGAACGTAATTTGCCGTCTATGTTTAATGAAAAATTTCAGATCAATACTTACAGATATAAAGAAAGAAATATGTCACGAAGTAAGTTAGAAATTCGCAAAGATAGAGAAGAAAGCATTGATAGGAGTATTTATGATATTTTAATGGGTTGGCAACCTTATGAAAAAGGATTCTTTACATATATTGATGGCATAAAGTGTGAAGCAGATTTTTTGATAAGCTCAATAACTCAAATTGGCTCTGCAAACTATGGCATTGATTGTCTTTATTACGATACTAGTGGTGCTGTATCAACTTTAGTTATTGGAGGCACTTTTAGATTATTTTTTGATCCAGTTAAACATAAAAACTATAAAGCAGAAGATATGGCAATACTATTTAAAAATGATATGAGTGAATTTTTAAAATCGATAAAATTAAAAAATATGGATAGACAAAGAATGAAAAAAGAGGGCTTGCTTTTTGACAGAATATATAACCCTAGGGATGAATTTGATGAAATAATCTATGAGTGGTTTGATCCAAATAAATTTGACTGTACAAAGTACCAAAAAGAATATCAGATCTGCAAAAAATCACATCTTTGGAAAGAGATACGTAAAAATAAAAAATTTTTTGATGAGAAATACTATGAAACAGAAAGAAAGATAAGAGGTTAAGATGCTTAAGTATAAAAAATTCATTATTCTTTTTACGCCTTTTTTCTTTGCTGGTTGTTTTTCAGATGGCAGTCTTCAGGTGAATGAACGAAATGTAATATATAGCTATGATAGAAATTTAAAGGCCTATGCACCAGAAGCAAGAGGAGATAAAGTAAGGCTAGATACTGACGGGCTAAAAAAATTTATAATAAACAAGATAGGACAAAACTTTGAATATAAAATAAGTGTCTATACTGAAGATGCTGATCATAGCAATGTAATAAAAGCAACAAGCAAAGATGAGAGAATGCAAGATAGAATGGAGTATTTAAAATCTCATGGCAAGATCTTTTCTCTTAAATCAAATAGATACATTAAACTAAGTGATGAGTATATATCAAATTTATTATGCCTTGCAAAGACAAATATTAATAGTAGTATCTATGTGAATATTGAATATACTTGCCCCTTTTATAGCAAAAATGGTAAGAAGAAATTTCTAATAGCAAAGACGTCATTATCGGATTATGCAAGAGATAAAACTATAAAAACTAAAGAAGAGTTATATGAGTATAAGATAACTCAGGCTTATAATACCCTTAAACAAGATATTAAAGTAGTAGCTGACTCTCTTTGGATAGATGAGATGGATATTGAAAGAATGAAAAGAGATGGCTTACTACACGAAAATGCCAAATATGGTACTCAAGATGAAAATGCCGTCGAGTGGTTTAATCCGGACTTCTTTGAATGCAAAAGCATGAACGAAAAAAATCAAATTTGTGATGATAGGCTAAAGTTTAAAACTATACGAGATGAATTATCAAAAGAAGAGTAGGTGAAACAAAAATTATATGATAAAAAGAAATTCTGAATATACAGATGACGAAATTGGAATTTTATTAGACTTGGTGCATTTTAAAAACAACATAGATACATTAAAAAATATGTTATCCCAGATTGGTTTTGATAGCGAAACTGAGCTCGTTTCTATGTCAAAAGATGATATAGCAGAAATTTTACAAAGAAGCTTGGATAAAAAGATATCTTTTTTAGAGCTTGAAGAGTGGGCAAATTTAATAGAATGTCGTGAAGATATAGGCTTTGAAGATGAAAAAACACAAGAAATGATCTTTAAACTAGCAAATCCTTATTTGCATGGAAAGTTAGATGAAAAACAGGTGCTAAGCTATCTAAACGAATTAAAGGGAGTAGATGGATAGTAGTGATGCTTGTTTGTCAAAGATGGGATTTGAGATTAAAAAGTGGATCTGTTAAGGCATTGTTGATGAGTTGAAGAGTAGCTGTGATAGCTTTTAAAAGGTAATATGGATAAGGGTATATATTAATTACGTAGAAATATATCATCCTTTTAGTATGTACTATCACGAAATAAAAGGATACATTAAAAATGGGCAAAAAGATGAATAATAGGCTAAAATACATGATTATCCTGGGGTATTTTTTAGTTATATACTCTGGGATTATCATGGTGTATCTTGGCTATTCCTATAAGATTTCTCTACTATTATTTTGTTTGTTTAATTTAATTGTTTTCTTAAAAATATTTTATATTATAAATTTTAGAGATGAGCCACTAAAAATTGTTACAGTTTTTCTTAGCATACTCTTGTTTGCTGTTTTTATGGTTATTTTTGTATTTGCAGAAAGACTGATAATGAATGCAATTTTGTACGGTATGGATGGGTATGGGTATTTGCGCAGACATGGCTATATAGATTGTAGTTGCGCAGATCTATTGCCAGGCGATCATATTTTTTGGGATATTTTATCAACTTTGTATTATCCGATATACATATTTATATTCATCAAACCTTTTGTAGGATATTTAAAAAAGAGCACACAAATATCTAAAAAAACATTATAAAATCAAAATTTATATAGAAATAGTAGAAAGTTAAAACAAGAAAGTAGATAAAAATGAAAAATAATTTGTTAATACTTTTAAAAGTTTGGCTACTACTATTTTTTGTCTATCTTATTTTTAGGATATTTATTTATTTTTTTGGTGAACAAAGGCTGTATATGTTGATTTTGTGCCCTATTTTGTTTAACGGATATTATGTGATAAAAAATGGCATTAAAAGAAGTGACATAACTTTGTATAAAATAAAAAACGATCAAGTAAAAAATAATGGATTTGTAGCATTTGTATGGCTTGTTTTTTGTACTTTTGTATTAGTATTTTGGATAGTTGTCAAGTGAAATAGGTCAAATGATTTTTGTACTAGCATGGAATTTGGTAATATTTGCAGTGATTATCTTTTTTGGTTTTAATGTGGCCTTTAATTTATTTTCTGCTGTTTTTACCGTATATTTGGTGCTTTGCATAGCAAAAAATAAAATTGAAAAAGATGACATCACATTTGAGAGAGTAAAACATGGCGAATTTAAGTACGGTGGAGTTTCTCTTGTTTGGGTGATATTTATTTTGATATCCTGGATAACTTATGATGTTATAGAATTTTTAAAATAATATTTTTTAAATTTGTATTTATATCATACTTTGAGTAATTGCTGCTATTCAAAGGGGATATAATAACGAAGAAATAAAAGGTTATACAAGCTTGCAAACTGGTGCTAGCTATATAAATTTCAAAAACATAACCAATATGAAAGATCTTGTAAAGACCATAATTCATGAAAACCAAAGATCTATGGATATACAAGATCATAGAGATATAAATAAAAATAGAGATGATGATACTAAGTATGCGTCAAATTTCTCAGACTTTGCAACTAGATATTTCTCTCATGCTCTATGGCTAAATGACAGAGGTTTCTCTAAAACACCTTTAACAACAGCTGTAACAACAAGCATGATAAATAACAATAGAGAATTTGCAAAGCTGGATAAGAATTTGGGAGCGAATAGAGTTGAAGCATATTCTAGAGGGGTATTTTTAGGTAAAAACCATATGTTTATAGTAGTTGATGGAAGTAATTATAAAGAAGGAATTACTATTGCTTCTCTTGGTGCTAAAGATTTTATATTTGGTGGTGATACTGAAATCGTAGTAAAAGATATAAACCATATTAGTGAAGAAGAAGATGTGGCAGACACAGATAGAGATCATTACTTGAATAATACATGGGAAGAAAAACAGGTGATTGAAACTCCAAGAGGTATGACAGAAAGAGAATTTGATGAGCGTGTTTTAGAAAATGCAAGAAACTATAACAAAATCTTTGAAGACAATAGATATCCAAATCTTGCTTCAACAATCAGTGAATCTTTTTTTGGAGGTTACAATAACAATGAGGACTCTTTATTAAGAAATTCAAATACATTTGTAGATGATGTAATAGAATTTAGTGGAGGATCTATTATGAATTTTAAAAATGCACCTTTTGCAAAATAGTACAGAATTAAGAAATCTAACAGAACAATTAAATAAAATAGCCCCACATACAATAGATTTTCGTGTATTCATACAGTAGGATAATAAATGGAACTAGTATCTATTTTTTTAATATCAAATTTAGTGCTTTATTTAATGCTATATATAAGTAAGCGATTTATGCTAAATTCCATATATAAATTTCTGAGATTTTTATCTAGAGCATGTATTTTTATAGGTTTTGCCATACTTGTCTATTTTGCTTGCTATATTTTGTATTATCACAACAATCGGTTTGAAATAAGAACTGGAATATTGGTGGCCATGATAGTTGTTCTTTTTATGAATATGATCTGGCCAGCCATTATATTGATAGATTGGCAAAATAACCCTAAGCACTTTTCTGGCTATTATCAACTATTTTTGAATATATTTTTGATAGTTACTGTTTTTTTGATGGGGGATAACATTGGCATTTGATAATATTGGTCTAATTTGTGGATCAGTCGCAAGTTTTATATTTTTGATTTTTTGGCTAAAAGAGTATAAAAACAAGGGACAAAAGTTTATTTTTAGATATTTTTTCGTTTTTCTTGGTGCTATATTTATCATTCTGACAAATTTTTTAAACATTCCTAAAATTTTTGAATATAACCTAGGCAATAAAAATTTGCTCTATATCGCATTTGCTTGTCTATGTGCCCAGCTGGTAGTTGACATTTGCTATGCTATTTTTGTAAAGATAAATAAATTAGTGGATAAATACAAATAATTCTTTTATGAACTTTATCTAGGTGGAATTGAGGGGAAAGAGTAGAAATTTAAAGATAATGTTTATTTTGCTGAAAAAGAAAATACAACGACAGATATGGATAAATCAGAATTTGAAAAAGTAAAAAGTATTAAAGCTTATAAAAAGAAAGACGATGAAACAATATGTGTAAAGGACTTATTATATAAAGACCACTGAAAAGTATATAAAGATAAAAAATCATATGAAAAGGGTAAACGTTCATTTGATGTTTGAGAAGATGGTAGATTTAAGGGTCAAAAATGAAAACAGATAGTATATGTGAGCAATATTCTAAAGAAAAAATAAAAATAAATACTTGGCTAGAAGATGATGTCTTTTTTATAGAAGGAGATACAAAAAGTTTAATGTTTTTATCTGACTTAATTAAAGCACAGGCAATGGAATTGAAAAATGACAATGTGTGCATTGGTCCAAATTTAGCAGGAAATAAATTTTTTTTTCTTAAAAAGCTAAATTTGGAATTTTAATTCACAATACAGATAGTGCAAAATAAAAATATTCTAATAATATCTGAAAAAACAAAAGAAAAGTAGCCTCGATAGTGTAGATAAAACTGGAAAGTCAGTTGTTATTGATAATTAAACTGGTGAATTTTTATGTGGGAGGGGAAGGCTTTAAATATGACTACTAATATTTATGTAAAAATACTAAATGAAGATATACCTGTTTGGCGTCCAGTCAAAGCAGTTTGTTTAAAGGAAATATCTTTAAAATTGTAGATAAGACCGATTTTGAAAAGATTGACGAGATACTAGAATTTGGTTTTAATGATACTGTTGTATGCAAAAATAGCAATGGCAATTTTTATGCTGTAAAACTATATTCATAAAAGGAGTTAGTATTGGAGATTTGGCAATGTGATTTTTACATTTTACCAAGCAACAGCGATGAGGCGGTTTTAAATTTAGAAACATTTGATGATTCTATCTTTTGGCATAAAGTATCAGTTAATAAAGAAATTTTTAATAGTGTTGCTTCTGTTTTACCACAAGTAAAATCATGGTCGGATAGCTTGGACATTTATGGCAGTCTAGAGGATAGCTGCCTGCAGATCTCTTTTGACAACAATGGATTGGTAGATGGGGCATTGCTGCGTATAAATTTCACTAGTGAATATAAAG
This sequence comes from Campylobacter concisus, assembly GCF_003048875.2. Classification (NCBI taxonomy): domain Bacteria; kingdom Pseudomonadati; phylum Campylobacterota; class Epsilonproteobacteria; order Campylobacterales; family Campylobacteraceae; genus Campylobacter; species Campylobacter concisus. The sequence goes on from NZ_CP049264.1 coordinate 212,272, forward strand.
ATATTTTAAAATTTATCATATCGTTCTGTGTCAAAAATGATTTTGAGATACTAACTAGCGATCTTTTCAAACTGCCACTTTTGTATTCACAAATAGATCAATATATTGCTGGTTCTAAACGAAAAGAAAAATTTATGAAGTTACAGAAACCTATTTAATTGATTTTAGTCAGCAAAGAAGGCAAGGTACTAAGAAAATGAAGCTCAAGGATATTTTAAATTTAACGACTATTGGATCATAAAGTAATGCAAAAACGAAAAGACAATGATAAAGGGGTAGGGTACAATGTGGTTACAGATAAGATTTTTATTTATTATCTTATTTCTGTCGGGATGCGGCATTATTACGAGTGTAGATGATGACAATAAAGAATCTAAAATTTTGAGTGTAGATCAAAGAATATCTACCAAAGAGGGATTGCTCTCTTTGATGGCACCTATACATAAGGATATAGGCGTTTTTTATGGAGTATATAAAGTAGAGGAAGGCATGGCGTTGACTTGGGCTGTAAAAAATATGATGGCTTCAAAGCTTATTATTTCGACAGAGTCTTATCCTGGGCATACTTTTGAATCTGCAAAATATCTCAATCCAAAAAATCTTAAAATTTTTGAAGAAGAGACAAAAACTAAAGAGAGTTTTTACAATACTACTACTAGTGCTATATATAAAAAAGCATATCTTGATTATATAGATGGAGTTAAATGCAGGACATTTGTCCATGCGGATTTGAGACAGATTTATCAAAATGTAATTGATGGTGAAAAGACATATACGCAATATTATGATACATATTGTTCATTTTATCAGCCAAAAAACATTAAAAAACCAACAAATATGGTTAGACTACAATATGAATATAGTTTTAATCGCAAATCAAAAGCGTTTACAGATAGCAACAAAACAGAGCAGGAAGTCTTAAATGATATACATAATATATTTAGGCAAGACATACAAGCAATATTTTCTACCATAAAGCTTGGCATGGATAGAGAGAAGATGAGAAAAGAAGGGCTTTTGTTTGATAAACCATATAGGGTTCAGTTTTAGATAAAATTACAACTGCAAACTATATGCAAAGAATTTGATAAAAATAGTGGCTATACATAAAGGAGTGTAGTGAGATGAAGATACCAATAATTTCATTTTTAATAGCTTTCATAACAGGATGTAGTTTTGATAATACATATAAAAGTGATATATATGATCGCGACTATATAAAAATGGATGCAAACACTACACTTTATAGCTCAAATAAAACATTTTCAGTAAAGGCGCCGATAAATAGAGGCATCTTATTTGAGGGTTTAGACAAATATGATGATTTTACAGTGTTGCAGCGCCGTATCACCGGAGAGATAGTTGAGATATTTTATCTTGAAATAGATAAGATAGATACATTCGATGGAGAAAAGTATCTTGACTTGGAAAATATAAATTCTTTTGAGCTAAATACTAATAATCCAAATATAAAATATAAAAATGAAACATTTGGACAGTATTATGATAGGGCTTTTGTCAATATCATAGATGGTATAAAATGCAGAAGCTTTCCTAAAGAACTAAATAAAAAATATAATCACCAAAACAAGGGTGATGGCATAATTCAGACACAAGAGTATGAGACATATTGTAGCTTTTATAGTGCCAATGGTGTGCCAAAGGTGCTTCGTATAAGATCTGAGTATAGTTTTAACTTATCAAGTGAGGCATTTAAAAAAAGCATCCTCTCAGAAAAAGAAAAGTTAAATAAAATAACAAGACAATTTAGGCAAGATGTGGAAGAAATTTTTTCTAATATAAAAATCAATATGGATAGACAAAAGATGCGTCAGCATTGGTTATTGTTTAATACAAAATCAAAGGAGATAAAATGGAAATAAAAAAATTAATCATGTTTGCTTTGTTGGCATTTGTTTTTACAGCTTGTGCTGAAAAAGAATATATATGTCAAGACCATGAAAAAGATGGCGCAGTATGTGGCTATAGACCATAAGTAGCCATAAATATTTAGAAAGATAGAATTTAAATTTATAGGACGGACTCAACAAATCCTTGTTTGCATGGAAAGTTAGATACAAGCTGGAGCTAAGCCATTTAACGAATTATAAAAAATGTAACGACAAATACGAAATAGAAGATGATTTGCGTTAAAATAAGCTTTTAAATTATTATTAATAAGCCCCATAAAAGATACAATAACAAGATTTTATTATCACAAAAAGGAACTCTAATGAAAAGTTTAAAACTTATTGTTATATCCACGCTACTCATTACATCAAACCTCTACTCAAGTGAAAAAATCCAGCCTAGCTTTGATTGTTCTAAAGCTAAAACAAGAGTAGAAAAGCTAGTATGTTCTGACGAAGTTCTCTCAATACTTGATAGAGATATGCAAAAAGCTTATGATCTAATGATGGGTAAATATGACCTTGCTTATATGAATGAAGAGGCCAAAGAGGAGATAAAGCCATATTTAGAAAAGCTAAAACAAAGTCAGATTGAGTGGGTTAAGCATAGAGATAGGTATTGCAACACAGAAAAAGATAAAGAAGAATTTAGAAGGTGTGTCCTTAATGAATATTATAATAGGATACAATCTGTAGTTCCAAGCTATAACAGAAGAACAGGTTTTTCAATAAACGATAAAAATAGCACAAATGATCTATGCTATAACTACTTTACTCAAAAATTCTGGATGGACTCCCCAAAGCCTGTAAATAAAGATAACCCACCTTATGGAGAAGATAAAGAGTTTTATGAGAAATTTATCATTAATGCTCTTGGCAAAGACATCGCAGCGAGGGAATTAAATACCACTAAAAATTATTACTACACACAACTTGATGGAGCTCCAGTTGGAAGTTACATCATGTGTGTAGGTATAGGCGGAGAAGAAAAAGATATATATGATCTAAGAAGTAAAACATATAAGCCTTATTGTGTAACATTAAATGGACAGTTCGAGGATTTTTTAAATGGGGATTATATAAGAGATGGTCAAAAACTAAAATTTGGACTTAAATTTAAAGAGATAGAAGAGACCGAAGAAGAGTTTAAAAGAAGAGGCTTAGACTACGAAAAAGATGATAGCTTTTCAACAGAGGTTTATAAAAAAACAATAAAAAATGATACAGATGATTTTAGTAGCGTAATATATAGTACCGATAAAAGCTATGATGCAAATATACTTTCTGATGGAATGGTAAGAATACTATATGCTTCAAATTTAGGCTGGGAAAAATCAAAAGAGAAATTCGGAGAACATTTTCTCTCAAGCAACTCTTCTGATTGGCCTATTCTTATAGTTGCTGATAAATTTTTCTTTAGGGTTTTTACAGGAGAATATGCTAATAATCTTATATGCAGAATGCCTATCCAAAGCAGGTTTAAAGATAGAAATGATACTAAGCTTATAAGAGAGTATCTTGATCAGTTTAAGGAGTTTTAATGCCAATTAATGAGAGAAATGCTACTAATTTTAAAGATGAACTAAGAGATACATTAAAAGATGCTGAAGATTTTATATATGAACTATATTATGATACTAATAAAATAGCCACTATAGGTTGTGGTTTTAATGTAACTTTAAAAGAGATACTAAAAGAAGTTTGTGATAAAAAATATTCTGATCCTAAGATGAGTGAAGAAGAATTTACTGGGTTACTTAATACCATTAATGGAGTAGTGGTAAAAACTAATGAAAATCTAAGATCTAAGGTATCAGAGTATCTTGATGGCATAAAAGCAGAAGATAAAAAGAGCACGAAATTTGGCGAATTTAAGCTAGATGATAAACAAATCGGTGATATATTGCCAGAGGTGATTGAAAATTTTAGAGATGGTCTAAATAAAAAACTAGCTTATACTTCTATAAGCCCACAAGAGAGTAAAATAGATAAAGATAGTATAGGTAGCAGAGAATATATAGCTCTAATGAGCATGACATATAATAATCCAAGCCTTGTAGGAAGTGGCCTAAAAGCTCACTTAAGAGCTAGAAATCGCTTTGGAGCTTGGTATGAGATAAGATATAAGAGTAATGCAGATAATGAGATAGGTATAGCTAAGCGTAGATTTGCAGAGTCAAACGAATTTGGACTCTTTGAAGATGCGGACAATAACGGAAGGGTTAAAAGAAATGAGTTGGCAAACATAAGCATAAACGCAATATCCTTTGAAGAGTGTTTGGATCTATTCTCTCTTTTAAATGTGGCAAAGATAAAAGAGAAAGATGAGCCATCTATAACCTATCTACAAAACGCTATAGCTTATGAGACTACTAAGGAATTTAAAGGTAATAGAACTATCCCAGAGTATTTAGCAACACCAAAAAACGCTACTAACTTTAATAAACACTACAGAAAATACAACACTATCTTGCAATTTTTTGCAGATAAGATAAATGCCCTTTTAAAAAATGTCACCTCAAAGACCTTTAAGCTAGAAGATATCTATGTGATCACCACAAAAGATGATAATAGCCATAATATCTCAAGGATAAATAAACTTTTAAAAATAAGAGCAGAAAATGGTGAGTTTAAACCTGAAGCAAAGAGAGATATCTTGCTTATATATCCAACAGCCTCAGCCCTTCCTGTAATGCCTATCCAACCAAAAAACACAACCTTTACTATCGTCTTAGCAGATAATACATCGCTTGATTGCTCAAATTTAAACCCAGACGGAAATAGTAATGAGAGTGAGATAGTGCTTATGAACTATAAGCAAGATGTAAAAGAGCCTAATAAAAACTCAAGAGATGAAGAGATAAGCTTTATAAAGCCTTCTACAAATGGTGAGACTATCATCTACAAAAACGCTAATGGAATTTTTATATCACAAGATGATAGATATGCCTTTAATAGTGGCAATGTAATAACTCTTAACTTCTTTGAAAAAATGAACTTTAACCTCTTAAATTTTGCTAAAGAAAACAGCTATAGCATAAGAAGCGACAAGGCTTCAAGCATGTTTGATATAAAGCTAAGGCTACCAGACGCTACTGATAGTATCTCTACAAAAAATGAAGGAAATTTCAACCTAGTAGTGAGTGATCTGATCATAGAGGATGAAGAAGGCAAAAGCTCCGATATAAAAGAGGTGTATCTTCATAATGGTGAAGATAAAAGGGTCTATCCCTCTTACTACCTAAAGAAAAACGATGATAAAGATGCAGATAGCAATAGTAGCTCTAAAAACTCATATACGGCTAAATTTAGAATAAATATAAATTTAGATAAAAACTCTACAGGCTTTAAAAAGACTTCAAAATTTATCATAGCTACACTTAATCTTAGTAAAAGGTATGACACTGCCGAGATACATGCCAAAGAAGATACTGCTGTTGTCACTTTAGCTAGTAAAGATAAAAAAGATGGAGGTGCTGAGTTTAATATCAAAGTATCTACAGTCGCTTATCAAAAAAATATAACTGAGATCAGGCTAAATACTTCAGAAAATACTAGTGCTACAAATCTAAGCATAAAGGATACTTTAAATTTAGAAGCTGTTTATCTACCAAATAAGGGAGATGATGACTACAAAGAGGTAAACTGGGCCTATAAGGTGATAAGAGAGGATAAATATAATAGTGAGGTGGTAGGCAAGGTAGCAGGGGCGATAAATTTAAGCGAAGAGAAATTTAAAGGCAAAAAGATCACTTTTAGTCCAAAAGATGATATAAAAGATAAAGAGCTACTAAAGAAGCTAAATCATGGCAACCATATCATAATGTTTTTTGCCTATCTAAAATCACCTGCGTTTAATACTAATTTTGGAAAGACGCATATTAGAGTAGATATAAAAGCACCTATATATTTAAAATACTCTAATGGCAAGCTTTGTATATATGAGTTTGGGCATACTGATGCTACTATGCGCTTTGATACAAGCTTGTCTGATGATATCTTTGGCAAAGAGAGTAAAGATAAGAAAGTAGAGTATATGCCTAAAGGGGTTTATTATATAAACTCAAATTTAAATAGCGGGGATATAGATATATATGAAGATGATAAGCTAAGTGAGACATGCTACCAAAGCATAGATGGCAAAGATAGATCATATATAGAGCCATGTAAAATTTATGCAAGAGATAGCAATATACAAAGAGCATCATCTACAAAAAGTGGGATAAATTTGATAGATAGTGAGAATAAAAACAGATTTATCCAAAAATTTAACGAAGTAAAGCAAAGAGTTGGACTAGATAGCAAAGAGGTTAAGCTAGAGGTGGGGTAGGGGTGCGATATCTTAAAAATATAAGTAGTATGTTGGAAAATTTATGATTATAGATTTAGACTTCATAGATATCTTGTCTTAAGCACTATTAAATATGTGAATTTTTTCAAGAGAAAAAATTGGAGTTTATGAAATTGGCCAGAAAGTGAGGCTTTGTTTTATATTTTAGCATTCTAAATAGCAGACAAGCAAATTAACTAAATTTAGCTGTCTCTTAATGTATCTGCTACTACTTGCCATTCGCACATGAGCCTTTCAAGGCTAAATTTAGCATTTGCAGGGCTGGTTGATGGTAGTTTTATCACTTCATTTTTTGTCGCTTTTATGATCTCATCTTCTAAGTATTTTTTGCAAATTTCATAAGCCTTGCCGCCGTTTGCATAGACTTGCGTGATATTTGCTTCTTTAAATAATGGCTTTAAATTTACAGGCACGATCTTACCCATTTTTGCGTCGCTTGAGCCCTCTATCTCGCATGATATCGCAGCATCATATATCGCGATGTGATGAGAGAGTAGAAATTTTATCTTTTCATCAATGCATTCTGGCACGGCAATGTTTAAGATCCCAGCCAACACCCGCCAAAAGCGGTTTTGCGGATTTGTATAGTAAAAGCCAAATTTACGAGAGATGACAGAGGGGAAAGAGCCTAGGATCAAAATTTTAGAGTTTTTATCAAAGATTGGCTTAAAAGAGTGCGTTTGGCTCATGTTTTTGCCTTTTAAATTTATGAATAATTTTAGATAATGATATATAAAATTTGCTTTAGAAGTTAAATTTAAGGAGCTGCAATGCCTTGGCACAAGATGAGGTTTTTTGATAAGGGCTGGATAAGTGGCGATCTAGACGATGATGAGTTTGAAAAGAGGATAGAGGATTATGGCTCGTATATAAAGTCTTTTCGTGGCGAACTACACACGCTGGAGAGAATTTTTATAGATCTAAATTTTAGTGATGCAAAGATAGTATCTTTTGCCTTTATGAAAAGTGGCGCTAGGGTTAAATTTTATATCGGAGACTTGCAAAATGGCTACTACGAGCTAAGTGCCCTTTTTAAAAATTTTCATATAGATGACAGCGCTCTTGGCGAGATCATAGCTAGTGAAGCGGTTTTTGCGGAGAAGAAATTTTATTTTTCATATATGATGGGCGATCTTAAGGAGCGTCATTTTGCCTTTGACGAGATATGCAGTATTAAATTTAAAAAGATTTCAAGCAAGATGTATTCTAGCTGCTAGAGTAAATTTTAGGTGCAAAAGCACCTAAAATTTAATTGATTTCGTCGCTAAAGTCAGCTAGGCTTAGGCGTTTTAGCTGGCGGTAGCGTCTTTGAGCGTCAGCTTTGTTTTTAGCTAGTAGCTCGTCTGCGTGCTCAGGGTTGGTCTTCTTAAGCGAGTTATAGCGAACTTCGTTTAGTAAAAACTCTTCATAAAGCGACCAGTCTGGCTCTTTTGAGGTGATTTTAAGCGGATTTTGTCCCTCTTTTAAAAGGCGCGGGTCGTATAGGTATGTCGGCCAGTATCCGCATTTTGTAGCGAGTTCGCCTTGGCCGCCTGACTGCGATAAGCCGCCTTTGATGCCGTGAGCGATGCACGGAGAGTAGGCGATGATGAGGCTTGGGCCATCATACGCTTCAGCTGCTGTGATCGCTTTTATCACGTTTGCTTGACTTGCGTTTGAGTTGATCTGCGCTACAAAAATGTTGCCGTAAGTCATCGCGATGTAGCCAAGGTCCTTTTTCTGAGCTGGTTTGCCGCTAGCTGTAAATTGCGCTATCGAGCCTGCGCGGCTTGACTTAGAGCTTTGGCCGCCAGTGTTTGAATAAACTTCGGTGTCAAGCACTAGCACATTTACGTTCTCGCCGCTTGCTAGCACGTGGTCAAGTCCGCCAAAGCCGATGTCATACGCCCAGCCGTCGCCGCCAATGATCCATTGCGACTTTTTGACGAGAAATTTCTTAAGTTCTAAAATTTCTTTGACGCCTGGCGCGCTTAAATTTTGCTCTAAAATAGGCAATAAATTTTTCGTGATCTCTTGCGTTTTAACGCCATCATTTTTGAAATTTATCCAGTCGTTATAAAGCGCTGAAAGTGCGTTTGGCACGCTATCTATGTTGTTTCTCATGATATCTTCGATGCGGTGGCGCATGGTCTCCATCGCTACGTTCATACCCATGCCAAACTCGGCGTTGTCTTCAAATAGCGAATTTGCCCACGCAACGCCCTTGCCTTCGTCGTTTGTGGTGTATGGAGTAGATGGGGCTGAGCCGCCATATATCGAGCTACAACCAGTCGCGTTTGCCACGATCATGCGCTCGCCAAAAAGCCTTGTTATAAGCGTGATATACGGAGTTTCGCCACATCCCGGGCAGGCGCCGTGGAATTCAAAGAGCGGCTTAGCAAAGCCAACGCCTTTAACGCTCTCTTTGTTCATGAGATCGTCTTTGTAAGCGACTTTTTTAAATAGATAATCAGCATTTTCTTGCTCGTTTTTGCCTAACTCTTCTTCAAGCGGCACCATTACGAGCGATTTTTCTTTGCTTGGGCAGTTTTGTGCGCATAGCTCGCAGCCGGTGCAGTCTAGCGGGCTTACTTGGATTTTATATTTTAGTCCCTTTACTTCTTTGCCTTTTGCTTCTAGGACGTGATCTTGCACGCCTTGTGGGGCTATGCTAAGCTCGTTTTCGTCTATTAAAAATGGCCTGATTACAGCGTGCGGGCAGACAAATGCGCACTGGTTGCACTGGATGCAGTTTTGCTCGATCCATTTTGGCACCATGACGCCAACGCCGCGCTTCTCGTAAGCCGTCGTGCCAGCTTCAAAGTGGCCGTCTTCGTAGCCTATGAAGGCTGAGACTGGTAGGCTGTCACCGCGAGCCGCATTTATTGGTTTTACGACGTTTTCGATGAAGCTGTTGCCGATATATTTTCCATCTTTTTGCTCATCATCTGCTAAATTTGCCCACGCAGGATCGACTGGCACCTTGATAAGGCCGTTTGCGCCAACGTCGATAGCGCTATAATTCATCTGCACGATCGCCTCGCCTTTTTTAGCGTAGGCTTTGTGCGCGTACTCTTTCATATATTTTTGCGCATCTTCAAATGGTATGATGTCCGCAAGCTTGAAAAATGCCGACTGCATTATGGTATTTGTGCGGTTTTTAAGGCCGATGTCGTGTGCTAGCTTTGTTGCGTTTATGATGTAGAAATTTATATTTTTGCTAGCTAAAATTTTCTTAACTTTATTTGGCAACTTCGCTATGGTCTGCTCTGCGTCCCAGATAGAGTTTAATAAAAATGTGCCGTTTTCTCTGATGCCGTCAATCACATCGTAAATTTCAAGATATGCTGCGACTGAGCAGGCTACAAAGTGCGGGTTTGAGACGAGATAGGTCGAGCGGATCGGCTTTTTGCCAAAGCGAAGGTGCGAGCGCGTGTAGCCGCCTGATTTTTTACTATCGTAGGCAAAATATGCCTGCGCATAAAGATCAGTCTTATCGCCGATGATCTTTATCGAGTTTTTGTTTGCGCCCACGGTGCCGTCAGCTCCAAGGCCGTAAAATAAACACTCTTTAACGCTCTCATCGCTTAGTGAAATTTTCTCTCCAGTTGGCAGCGACGTAAAAGTGATGTCATCGACGATACCAACTGTAAAGCCATCTTTTGGCTCGCTTTGGTTTAAATTTTCAAACACAGCTAGCATTTGCGCAGGATCGACGTCCTTTGAGCTAAGGCCGTATCTGCCGCCAACTATGATCGGGGCGTCTTTTTGGCCGTAAAATGCAGCTTTTATATCAAGATATAGCGGCTCACCAAGGCTGCCAGGCTCTTTTGTGCGGTCAAGAACGGCTATTTTTTTCACGCTCTTTGGCATCACGTCAAAGAGATACTTCGTGCTAAATGGGCGGTACAAATGCACCTTGATGATGCCCACCTTTTCGCCTTTTGCGTTTAGATAATCAACGACCTCTTCAAGAGTTTGCGTCACTGAGCCCATAGCTACGATGACGCGTGTCGCCTCAGGGTCTCCGTAGTAGTTAAATGGCTTGTAGTCTCTGCCAGTGATCTTTGAAATTTCAGCTAGGTAGTTTGCCACGATGTCTGGCACTGCGTCATAAAAGCGGTTACTTAGCTCTCTTGTTTGAAAGTAGATATCGTCATTTTGCGCTGTGCCTCTTGTTTTTGGGCTCTCTGGATTTAGCGCTTCGTCTCTAAATTTCTGTAGCGCCTCTCTGTCAAGAAGTCTATCAAAGTGCGCGTAGTCCATCACTTCTACTTTTTGAATTTCATGGCTCGTTCTAAAGCCATCAAAGAAGTGTAAAAACGGCACTCTGCCCTTGATCGCTGCTAAATGCGCCACGCCAGCGATATCCATCACCTCTTGCACTGAGCCGCTTGCTAGCATAGCAAAGCCAGTTTGGCGACAGGCGTAGATGTCTTGGTGGTCGCCAAATATTGAAAGAGCCTGCGCTGCCAGAGAGCGAGCTGAGACGTGGATGACACCAGGAAGGAGCTGGCCTGCTATCTTATACATATTTGGAATTTTTAAAAGTAGGCCTTGAGAAGCTGTGTAGGTCGTAGTTAGCGCGCCAACTTGTAGCGAGCCATGCACCGTGCCAGCTGCGCCGCCTTCGCTTTGCATCTCGACTACTTTTACTGGCATACCAAATAAATTTTTTTTGCCCTGCGCTGCCCAAAGGTCAGTGTAGTCAGCCATAGGCGAGCTAGGAGTGATAGGGTAAATTCCAGCTACTTCGGTAAATGCGTATGACGCGTAAGCTGCGGCCTCGTTTCCGTCCATAGTTTTCATTATTTTTGACATATTTCCGCCTTAAAATTATCTTAAAAATAGCTTTATTATAAAAGAAAAATCCAAAATTTGTCATTAATCTCTATCATTAAAAAATTAAAATTTATAAATAACTAAGATGTAAGTCAAATTTTAATATTGTAGGGGCAAAGTAAAAAAGGATGAAATTTTGATAAATATTCATAAAGTAGCCTATCTAAGGGTTATAGCGCTAGCTTTTGCAGCTTTTATATTTAATACAACTGAGTTCGTGCCGGTGCCACTTTTAAGTGACATAGCAAAGGATTTTGAGATGAGCACGGCTGATACCGGACTCATCATCACGATATATGCGTGGAGTGTGACGATACTCTCGCTACCTTTTATGTTGCTAACTGCAAATTTAGAGCGAAGGTCGTTACTTTTAAAGGTCTTTATCATTTTTGTCGCTTCTCACGCACTTTGCGCTGTTGCTTGGAATTTCACGGTTTTAGTCATAGCTCGCGTGCTAATAGCCATCTCGCACGCCATATTTTGGTCGATCACCGCTTCGCTTGCCGTTAGAGTTGCACCTATCAATAAAAGCTCGCAAGCTCTGGGACTTTTAGCACTTGGCACATCGATGGCGATGATACTTGGCTTGCCACTTGGTAGAATTTTAGGTGATAGCTTGGGCTGGCGTGTCACATTTGGGCTAATAGGGATATTTGCTGTGGGCGTTGGGGCTTGGCTATATAAAATTTTGCCACTTTTGCCTAGCAAAAACTCAGGCTCACTAAAGAGTTTGCCTGAGCTTGCAAGAAATGGCTTTTTGATGGTGATATTTTTGCTAACTGCTATCGTTATCAGCGCGCATTTTAGCACTTATAGCTACATCGAGCCATTTGCTAAAGATATAAGCGGCTTTGATGGTAAATTTATAACTATATTTTTGCTTTTATTTGGCGTCGCTGGTATCGTAGCAAGCGTGCTTTTCTCTAAATTTTATAAGCTCATACCAACTGCCTTTACAGCTATCTCAATAGCGATCATTTTAGCTTGCTTGCTGACGTTAAATTTGATCGCTACAAATGAGAGCTTGATGCTTGCACTTGCCTTTATTTGGGGGCTTGGCATAGCTGGGATAAATATGAGCTTTCAGATAAAGGTGCTAAACTTAGCCTCAAATGCCACGGATGCTGCTATGGCGATATATTCAGCTATTTATAACATCGGTATAGGAGCTGGCGCGCTAATAGGTCATCAAACGATAGTTCATCTTGGTGAGCAAAATATCGGCAACGTTGGTAGCCTTTTTGCAGCGGCTGGACTTGTCATCTTTCTCGTTGCAGCGGTTAAATTTAAAAGGGCTAAGTAAATTTAGCCTTTTTAAAAAACCAAAAACGTTACAAATTTCTACAAATAAGTGATAATAAATATCATAACTAAGAATAATTTTAGCTAAGCTTTTTTATAATCGTTATCAGAAAACGAATAAATTTTAGGAGCTTGTTATGTCAGTTTTAGTTATCGGAGCAGATGAGATCACGCCTATTAAGGCTGTTTTGCATGATTTGGGAGCTGAGAAGATAGAGCACTGGGACGCTAGAAACGAAAACCGCGTAAATCGCAAGCCGATCCCACAAGATACCGAGTGCGTGGTGATGCTCACTAGCTTTTTAAACCACAACACGATGAAGACCATTAAAACTCAAGCAAAAAAAAGAAATATCCCTATCGTTTGTGCGAAAAGAAGCGTTAGCTGCGTATTTTGCGAGTATTGTAAGGTCTTTGGCCTAGATAAGGAATTTGGATGCAAAGAATAATCGATGAAGTTCGGGTTTTTATCAGATATTGGCGAAATAACTCCAAGTATTTTTGCAAAGCTTGACAAACTTTCGCGTGCGAAAATTTTCATCGCACTTTATAATGTTGGCGTTGAAAGCGAGCTAAAGATCCCGCTTTCTTACGCTAAATTTCTAAATTTCAAAGACATTTTTGAGGCTAGGATAAATTTCTTACTGCGTGATAAATTTTTAAATTTCAAACCAGTTGATAGCTTTTGCATACCTTCAAACGTCGTTATAAATGCTTATTTAAAAAATGATTTTAAGGCGTTGAGATTTGTAGCAAAAGAGCCAAAGATGGCAGCTGCAAAGATGATAAAGATGCTTTATAGAAGCGGAGAATTTGAGTTTTTCATTGACGCAGCGCAGATGTTTTGCCAGTTTGTTTATGATAAAATACGCCTCCGCCATCAGGACAAAGAGGTCGTGCTAAATGGCGGTGTCATCTCGGTCAAAAAAGATGGCAAAAATTTGCTCAGTGTCATGCCAAGCTTTAAAAAAGTGAGCTTTGATGATATGAGAAATTTAAACGACGACATCGATGCAGCCGTTTGCGCGCTTGGTCACGAGTGCGAGATGGTCTATATCGTTTGCCCTAGAAATGAGGAATTTAGGCGGCACGTTGAGGTTAGACACTGCTTTGCAAGAGGGTGCATAAAGCTCGTGCCTTATACGATTATTAGTAAAATTTTTTAAAAAGGATAAAAATGATAGGTATAGTTTATGGAAGCAGCATGGGAAATACTGAAGATGCAGCAAAACTTATAAGCGAGGGCTTGGGCCTTGAAAACGAGCTTTTAAACGTCTCTGACGTAGACGCAGCGAAGCTAAATAGCTTTGATAAGCTCATCCTTGGCACATCGACTTGGGGTAGCGGCGATCTTCAAGATGACTGGGACGCGTTTGACTTTAAAGCGTTAAATTTAAACGGTAAAACAGTCGCTGTTTTTGGCATGGGCGATAGCGAGAGCTACTCTGATGAGTACTGTAATGGCATGGCAAAGCTTTACGATGAGGTCGTAAAAGCAGGTGCAAAAGTAGTTGGCGAAGTTAGCACTGACGGATATACATTTGATGGCTCTGACGCTGTGAAAAATGGTAAATTTGTAGGTCTAGCGCTTGATGCTGATAACCAGAGCGACAAAACTGAGGGTAGAATTTCAGCTTGGATCGAGCAGATAAAGCCATACTTTGCGTAATTAATTTAGCTAGATCTTCTAGCTAAATTTATATATCCATAGCCGAGATGAAGTTTTTTATCCTCTCATTTTGGCTGTTAAAAAACTCATCAACTAAGCCATCAAAGGCGATCACGCCTTTATCTAAAAACAAAATTCTATCAGCTATCTTTCTAGCAAAATTCATATTATGAGTGACGATGATCATAGACTTTTTCTCTTTTGCAAGAGATAAGATGACCTTTAAAACTTCAGCCTCGAGCTCTGGATCAAGCGCACTTGTAGGCTCGTCAAGTAGCAAAAAGTATGGATTTACAGCTAGCGCTCTAGCGATGGCCACGCGCTGTGCTTGTCCGCCTGAGAGCCTGTTTGGATAGGTATCTTCTTTGTGGCTAAGTCCTACTTTAGCTAAAAGCTCTTTTGCCTCTTTTATCGCTTCGTTTTTATCCTTTTTTTGAACGTAGATCGGAGCTTCGGTAACATTTTGAAGCGCTGTTAGGTGCGGGAAGAGGTTGAAGCTTTGAAAGACCATGCCTGTTTTTTTACGAATTTCTAAAAGCTCTTTTGAGCTAAGCTTCTCTTTAAAATTTACACTCCTGTCATCTACCTCTAAAGTGCCACTTTGTGGGATCTCAAGTAAATTTATACATCTAAGAAGCGTTGATTTGCCACAACCAGATGAGCCAACGATCACAGTCGTTTGCCCCTCTTTGAAGCTTGTATTTATATTATCTAGCACCAAATGATCGCCGTAAGATTTGCTTATATTTTTAAAATTTATAGCCATTAGACATACCTTGAGACAGCTTTTTCAAGCCTTGATTGAAGATAGGTTAAAAGTGTGCAAACCACTAGATAGATGAGCGCTGCTAGGATGTAGAGGATGAGTGGCTCAAAGGTCCTTGCTGCGATCCTTTGAGCGACCATAAACATATCCACCATCGTTATAGAAGCTGCTAGTGAAGTGTCTTTAACAAGGCCTATAAATGTGTTTGAAAGTGGAGGGAGCGAGATCCTCACTGCTTGAGGTGCGATGATGCGCTTTAAAATTTGATAGTGCGTCATGCCAAGTGATATGGCAGCCTCCCACTGACCCTTTGGCACAGAAAGTATGGCAGCCCTTACAGACTCAGACGCATAAGCGCCCACGTTTAGGCTAAATGCGATAGTAGCAGCACTCCAAGTATCAAGCGTGACACCGATACTAGGAAGCCCGTAAAATACGATGAAAAGCTGCACAAGAAGCGGCGTACCGCGAAATATCCAAACATAGGTGGCAAATATAAATTTTAAAATTTTTATATTTGAAAGCCTCGCTACTGCTGTGATAATGGCGATGACAAGCCCTAGCGAAAATGAGAGCAAAGTAAGTGGGATCGTCACTTTTAAAAGCGCGATGATCATCGGTAGTGTCGAGCTTGAAACAAGCTCGATCACTCTATCTAAATTTTCCATTTTTGCCTTGTTGGTTTATAAATTTATTTTGAGACGTCTTTGTCAAAGTAGCTTTTTGAGATGGCTTCTAGTTTGCCCTCTTTTGAAAGTTCAGTTAAAGCATTTGAAATTTGCTCTGCAAGTTCGGCGTTATCTTTCTTAACAGCTGCTGCTGTGTAGTCTTTCTCGTCAAGTGAGGCAGCTATCTTTACAGGTGCGTTTGGACGCTCTTTTATGAAGTCGTAAAATACGATGTTATCTCTTACAACAGCATCTACACGCCTTGATATAAGAAGCTCCATACTTTTAGCAAAACTGTCTGTTACGACGTGCTCAGCACCGTATTTTACGGCTACTTTCGCCCAGTTGCTAGTTGCTGAGTCGGCATCTTTTTTGCCTTTTAGATCAGCAAAACTTTTGATGTCGTTATTGTCTTTTCTAGTGATGATAGCGCCAAATGTCACAGTATAAGGCACTGAAAAAGCATACTTTTTCTTTCTCTCATCGGTTATACTTACTTGGTTAAACACCACGTCTGCTTTGCCAGCATCAAATGCTGCTAGCATCGCATCCCATGGAGCTGTTAGAAACTCAACTTTTAAATTTAACTTTTGTGCTACAGCTCTTGCGATATCTACGTCGTATCCTACTAGCTCATTTTTGTCATTATAAAATGTAAAAGGCGCGTAAGTGCCTTCTGTTGCTACTGTTAGCACGCCATCTTTTATAGTTTTTGCTTGCAAATTTAGAGCCATTGCAAGCACTGCTACTACTTTTAATAAATTTGTAAATTTCATTTTGATCCTTTATTTTGAAATATCTTTTCCAAAATATTTCATCGAAATTTCGCTTATCTTGCCTTCGGCTTTTAGCTCATCAAGCGCTTTGTTTATCGCTTCTAGTAGCTCGGTGTTGCCTTTTTTAAGAAGTGCAGCTGTTGGCATCGGCTCATTGCTAGTATATGCGATCTTGAGCGGTGCATTTGGGCGTTGTTTGATGTAGTCAAAAAATGTGACATTGTCATTTATCGTATCGTCAGCTCTTTTTGAGATGATAAGCTCCACGCCTTTACTAAAGCCATCAGCTACGACCACTGTTGCGCCATTTTTCTCAGCTATCGCTGCCCAGTTGCTAGTTGCAGAGTGCACGCTTTTTTTGCCCTTTAGATCAGCAAAACTTTTGATGTCGTTATTGTCCTTATGCACGACTATTACGGGATATGGCATGGTGTAAGGCACGCTCATATCATACTTTTTCTTTCTATCTTCGTTTATGCTAACTTGGTTAAAAACAACGTCTGCTTTGCCAGCGTCAAATGCAGCAAGCATCGCATCCCATGGAGCTGTTAGAAACTCGATCTTTAAATTTAGCTTCTTTGCAACAGCTTTTGCGATATCTACGTCATATCCTACTAGCTCGCCCTTTTCATCATAAAATGAGTAAGGTGAGTAAGTGCCTTCAGTTGCAACTATAAGCTCGCCTTTTTTGATAGTTGAAGCATTTAAATTTAAAGCTAAAAAAGCACCTGCGATAAAGCCAAAAATGGGCTTAAAATTCATTAATTCTCCTTATTTAGAAATGTCTTTGCCGAAGTATTTAAGCGAAATTTCGCTTAAAACTCCTTCTTTGCTAAGCTCATTTAGGGCATTATTTATCTTATTTAGTAGCTCTTTGTTACCTTTTTTAACAATCGCGGCCGTATACATCGGCTCATCGCCAGCTTCGATGATCTTTATAGGGGCGTTTGGATGTTGTTTGATGTAGTCATAAAACATCACCGCATCATCTATCGTATCATCAGCTCTTTTTGTGATGATCAAATTTATCTGATCGCTCAAACTATCGGCCACAACTAGCTTGGCGCCATACTTTTCAACGGTTGGTATCCACATGCTATTTACTGAATGCACGCTTCTTTTGCCTTTTAGATCAGCAAAACTTTTGATATCGTTATTATCTTTATGCACGACGATGGCTGAGTAAGAGACCATATATGGCACGCTGTAGTCATACTTTTTCTTTCGCTCGTCGGTTATACTTACTTGGTTAAACACCACGTCCGCCTTGCCAGCGTCAAATGCCGCAAGCATCGCGTCCCATGAAGCTTCGATAAATTTTGGCTTTACGCCTAGTTTTTTAGCCACAGCTCTTGCTATCTCCACGTCATAGCCCATTAGCTCATCTTTTTCATTGTGAAACGAAAATGGCGAATAAACGCCTTCTGTTGCTATCCTTATGACGCCATCTTTTTTGATCTGCTCGTAAGAATTTGCCAAGGCAGAATTTAAAGAGAGCAAACAGCCAACTACGCAGAGCGCACCAAATTTAAAAGCACTAGAAAATTTCATACAAAACTCCTTATAAAAAATAAA
The DNA here is from genome assembly GCF_003048875.2 of Campylobacter concisus. NCBI lineage: Bacteria > Pseudomonadati > Campylobacterota > Epsilonproteobacteria > Campylobacterales > Campylobacteraceae > Campylobacter > Campylobacter concisus. Next base: position 230,110 of record NZ_CP049264.1, read on the forward strand.
ATCAATAACGGAATTTGCAAAAAAAGATAAATTTAAGATTTATGCAAATGTCAGTCGCAACTGCGACCTAGGTAATATTTTGGTGCTATTTTATCACGAAAATAAAAGGGCGGCGCCTCACTCCGCTAAAAGTGAGGCCGCTAGAGCTTTTACCCCCTTAAAATCAACCTTGCCGCTTGCAAGCGTTGGGATATCATCAACGATAAATATATAGCTTGGCATCATTATCGGAGCAAGATTGCTCTCTTTTAAAATTTGCTCGATATTTCCAGGCTCTGTGCCACTTTTTACTAAAAGCGCGATCGCTTCGCCCTTTTTGCTATCTGGCACGTTTGCGCTGCTAAAGACAACGTCGCCCCCAAGCACCTTTGCAAGCTCTTCTTCGACGCTTCCAAGGCTTATCATCTCGCCGCCTATCTTGGCAAATCTTGAGTATCTATCGACGATAAACACAAAGCCGTTTTCGTCTATGTGGCCTTTATCGCCAGTTTTATAGTATCTTACGCCATCAATGTGCGTGATGACCTCGCTTGTTTTAGCCTCGTCGTTTAGATAGCCCTTCATCACCTGCGATCCGCCGATGACGATGAGCCCGTCTGTGCCAGTTTCTAGCTCTTCAAGCGTCTCTGGGTCGATTATTTTTATGATGGTGCCAGGCAGAGGCATGCCAACGCTGCCAGGTCTATTAAATGTAAGCTCTTTTAGGCTCTCTTTTTCTAGGATATTTGGCATATTTACGGCAGCGACCGGCGCAGTTTCTGTCGCGCCATATCCTTCATAAATTTCTATGCCAAATTTGAGCCTAAACTCGTCTTTTATCTCAGGTTTTAGCTTTTCAGCCCCAGCTACGACCATTCTGGCACTTTGAAACATCAACGGATGAAGCTTTTTGTTTCTGGTGTAGAGCCTAAAGAACGTTGAGGTGCCAAAGATGATGCTAGCGCTGTGTCTTGCTGCCATTTTGCCGATAGTCGCTCCGTCTGTTGGGTCAGGCACGCTTATCATTTTTATGCCCTCACAAAGTGGCATGAGCGTGGTGACTGTTAGGCCAAATGAGTGAAAAACAGGGAGTGAGTTTAAGATCACGTCATCTTTTTTGAAATTTAGAAGTTCGCTTATTTGCTTAATGTTTGCAAGTAAATTTTTGTGGCTTAGCTCGATGCCTTTTGGCTCGCCCTCGCTGCCGCTACTAAATAAAATGGTAGCTGTATCCTCTAAACTTATACGCTTGAAATAGCAAAGCTTAATAAGCCAAGTTGGAGCAAAAAACGCCGTTAAAAGCGTTAAAAATTTCTCTTTTTTTGAGACGCTGGCTGAGAGATCTTCTGCAAATTTAGCCTTGCCGCTCATCGCATCTTTTAGATCAAAGCCCTTAAGTGCGAGCTTTTCAAGAAATTTGCTAGAGGTAATGACTGTATTTATATTTGCCTTTCTTAGGGCGTGATTTAGCGAGGTAGCATTAAGCATATAGTTTAAATTTATGCTCACTTTGCCCATGGCAAGAAGCGCCATATTGACGATAGCTGCGATGCTTGAGCTAGGTAGCAAGATGCCTATATTTTTCTCATCTTTTAGCTCTCGTTTGAAAATTTTGATAAAGACTAAAACAGCTGTTATAAATTTCAAATTGCTTAAATTTAGTCCAGTGCTGTCGCTCACGCACTCTTTAAATTTATCCTCTTTTGCGTTGTTTAGCCATTCGCTTGTTAATGGTTTTTGCCTTGAGATGAAGCTCTCCCACGATGAAAAGCTAAGCTCAAGCACCTTTTGCTTCATCTTTGCAGCGTTTATAAATGTGATTATTGGCTTGCCAAAGGCGACGATGATGTCGCGTCTGCCATTTTTAGAAGTGAGGTCTTTATAAAATTTACTAGCCCTTGAAAAGCTAGATCCCCAAAGACCACGAAGATAAAATGGCACGATGCAAATTTCTTCTAGATCTCTGATGATAAGCTCAAAGCCCTTTTGAAACTCATTTATCTGGCCGTTGTAGCTGATGTGACCCTCTGGGAAAAGTGCGACTACTTCGCCATTTTTTAGGCACTCTCTAACTAGCTCGATCGACTCTTTGCTTGCCCCTGCGCCTATTGGGATCACTTTAAAAAATTTAAAAATTTGCTTTAGATACCATTTGTTATAGATAGTTCTATACATGACAAATCTTATGCCCCTTGGGCTTGCAGCTTGCAGCACGAGCCAGTCGATCCAGCTGATGTGATTGCCAAGAAGTAGTGCGCCGCCACTTTGTGGTAAATTTTGAAGTCCTTCAACGAAAAAGTGGTACTTTGTCTTTAAAAATGGCAGTAAAAGTAGCCTTGTAAAAAGGTGTGGAAGCTGCAAAATGGCGTAAAAACTGCCGATTAAACAAACAAGCGCTGTAAAGACAAAGAGCCCTGTGGTTGAAATTTCAAAATATACTAAGCCTATGCCAATGGCTAGAAATAGCAGCATTGAGACGTTTTGCAAGAAGTTGTTTGCCGCCATTATCTTGCCGGTGCTCTTTTGTGGGGCAAAGTACTGGATCATCGCATTTAGCGGCACTATAAATATGCCTCCAAAAAAGCCAAATGCAAATGAACTAAGGCTCACTACGCCGATGCTTGAACCAAATGCAAAAAATAAAAGCGAGAAAAATATACCAATAGCGCCCATCGGCACGATGCCAAGCTCGATGTGTAGCTTTGACATAGAGCCAGCCACGTATGAGCCAAATGCGATACCTATGGCGCTTACTGCAAGGATCGCTTGGACTGCTAGAGAGCTGTCGTCGTTAAAAACTGCCTTGTAGTGAGCTGGGAAGGCTGCGATGATGATCTGAGAGATACCCCAAAATATGCTAAGGCCAGCGATACTTAGCCAGATATTTTTATCTGATCTTACCTCTTTTAAATTTTCTCTTAAGTAGCTAAGGCTGATGTATCTTTTAAGCTCAAATTCTCCGCTTTGTTCGTTCGTTTCGCTGATATAAGGTAGCTTGTAGGCAAAAAATGCTTCAAGTGCGCTAAATACGACCAAAAAGATGCCGATAGGATAGACGCTTTTTAAAATTTCTTCTGAGTTTTCGCCTTGGATGTATAAATTTTCAAATATAAATGAAAACAAAAATGAGCTAACAAGTATCGCTACGATGGTAAGTGCTTGTATGACGCCGTTTGCTGTGCCAAGTCGCTCAGGGCCAACGAGAGCTTTGATGATGCCGTATTTTGCAGGCGAGTAGATCGCACTTTGAGCAGCCAGTATGAGCGTGAGTGCAAATGCCACGCCAAAGGCACCTAAAAGGTAGCTAATAAGCACCGCAACGCTGATAACAACGCCAAAGACGGCGCAAATTCTAATAACCTTTGTCTTTGCAAATTTGTCATTTATAAAGCTTGAAGGCGAAAATAAAAATATAAATGGAAGCAAGATCATCGCATTTATAACGGCTGTTAGGATAAAAAGCGTGTCGCCTGAGTAGGTCTTTAAAAGGACGTTTTGGATAGTTATTTTGTGTGCTAGATCGACACTTGCGTTTAAAAATGCGATCGCAAGGTAGGGCAAAAAGCCAGTGACTTTTAGTAAATTCCTCATGAATAAAGCCTTTTTGGATTTAAAATTTTGTAAATCTAGCAGTAAAATATTTAAAATATCATTAATAAAAAACTCTAGCCATAAATTTTGTGGTGAAATTTCTTTGAAAAAATTTAAATTTTATATGCTTTTTGATAAAATCCGTCTATCAAAAATAAGGAAAAATTTATCATGGACTATGAAATCATCGTCGTTGGTGGCGGACATGCTGGCATTGAGGCAAGTCTTGCAGCTGCTAGAATGGGCAAACAAACTTTACTGATCACTATCTTAGCCGAGCAAATAGGCGCTGCAAGCTGCAACCCAGCCATCGGAGGCCTCGCAAAAGGACATCTTGTAAAAGAGATCGACGCGCTTGGCGGTCAAATGGGACTTACAACTGACGCCGTTGGTATCCAGTTTCGCGTGCTAAATGAGAGCAAAGGCCCAGCAGTACGTGGTAGCCGCGCTCAGATCGATATGGATAGATACCGCGTTTATATGAGAAATTTGCTTTTAAATACGCCAAATTTAGAAATTTCTCAAGAGATCGCCACTGAAATTTTAAGCGAAAATGGCGAAGTAACAGGCGTTAAAACCCACCTAAATAACATCTATAACGCAAAAAAAGTGATAATTACAACTGGCACATTTTTAAACGGGCTAATCCACGTTGGATTTAACAAACTTGAAGCTGGCCGTGTGGGCGAGCTAAGCGCAAAGGATCTAAGCTCTAGCCTAAGGGAGCTTGGGCTAAATTTAGGCAGGCTAAAGACTGGAACATGCCCAAGGATCGACGCAAAAACGATAAATTTTGAAATTTTAGAGAAGCAAGATGGTGATGCAAAGCCAGTTGCATTTAGCTTTAGAACTAAAAATTTCTCCCCAACGCAGCTACCATGCTACATCGCCTATACAAACGAAACCACCCATGAGATAATCCGCTCAAATTTCGACAAAGCGCCACTTTTTACAGGTCAGATCGAGGGTATCGGACCAAGATATTGCCCTAGTATCGAGGATAAGATAAACCGCTTTGGCGACCGCGATAGGCACCACCTTTTCATCGAGCCTCAGACTCTTGAAGCGACAGAGTACTACATAAACGGCTTTTCAACGAGCCTGCCTTATGAGGTGCAAGTGCAGATGCTACGCTCTGTAAAGGGCTTTGAAAATGCCAAAATAGTAAGGCATGGATACGCCATAGAGTACGACTATGTCGAGCCAACGCAGTTAAAGCATAGCTTAGAGACTAAAAAAGTAAAAGGGCTATACTTGGCTGGGCAGATAAACGGCACGACAGGATACGAGGAGGCGGGTGCTCAGGGGCTAATGGCTGGTATAAATGCAGCGCTTTCGCTGGATAACAAAGAGCCGCTTATCTTGCGCCGTGATGAGGCTTATATCGGCGTTTTGATAGATGACCTTGTGACAAAAGGGACAAAAGAGCCATATAGGATGTTTACGAGTAGGGCAGAGTACCGCTTGCTTTTGCGTGAGGAAAATGCCATTTTAAGGCTTGGCGGATATGGTCATGAGCTTGGGCTGCTTGATGATGAGACTTTTAACGAGATAGAAAATATAAGAAGAAATTTAAAAGAGGGGTTAGAGTTTTTAAACGAGACTCAGATCACGCCAAGCAAGGCAAATTTAGAGCTTTTAGCCAGCCTTGATGAAGAGCCGATCAGCCAAAACGTGAGCCTTCAAAAGATCGTAGCTAGAAAGAGCTTCACGGCTGAGAAACTAAGAAAGCTTGACGAGAGATTTGTAAATTTAGACGATGCGAGCATAGATCAAATTTTAACCGAGTGCAAGTATCAGCACTACATCAGCGAGCAAAAAAATCAGATAGAAAAAATGAAAGATATGATGGATGTGAAAATTCCTGAAAATTTCGACTTTAGAAGCATAAGCGGACTTAGCAACGAAGTGGTCGAAAAGCTTGAGAAATTTGCCCCGCCAACGCTCTTTGCGGCGAGTGAAATTTCAGGTATCACGCCAGCAGCGATTGACATTTTGCATATCTACATAAAGATGAGCGAACGCAAATGATGACAAAATGAATAATTTAATATTAGCCTATATAATCAGGTTTTTAAAAATACCATTGTTTGTACTTTCCCCTTTTATTCTATGTAATATATTGTATGGACTATTTTGTAGATACGTTTACAACCCATTTGAAGCAAATAGAATTTATATATTTATAAAGTTACATGAAGATAATCCTATAATTATGTTCTTAGATAGTTTATTTTATAAAACTTACTCTATTATAAGTAACATAGATATACTAAGGAATGTTCAAAGTATTTTTATGCCTGTCAATAGTATATTATTTGTAGTAGATTTGTTGTATTTGTTATATTTCTCAATTACAGGCACAGGCATTATTATTATCCTTATTTTTTTTAAAAAACTAAATAAGCTTAATATGATTAGAAAAAATACAAATTTTTTTAGAAGTCTTGCCAATAATTACATCGAAATAAAATTATTAGATATTGAAATCAGACTTTTGATGACAGATAATATTGCATGGTATTTAGCGCAATTTTCATTATTTTTTTTCTTTGGATATATACTGTACCCATATATAATGGAAGTATATATTGTTATATTAGACAATATTATGACTTTGTTGCCGATACCTTTTATTGGCATATTGTCTACTTTTTTTCTAATTTTTGTCGTGTTAACTACCCCACTAATAAGTCTTATTGTTTCTTTTTCTCTTATGAGAATATTTTTCAAAAAAAATATTCTCATAAACCTTTTTCAAAAAATTATTATAAAAAATTTTATACAACTAAATAATATTGAGAAAGAAAAATATGGAAAAAATACAAATACTCTAAAGAGGATAGCTATTTTTAATAACCCAATAATAAAAAATACTTTTAAAAACTATAAAAAATGAGTTTTTATTTATTATTAATATGATTTTTATTGATATCAATAAAATTGGTTTTGACTATGGCAAATACAAAAATATGTTTTTAAAATGTTTTATATTAATTTACAATAAAACAATGAAATATAAGATGACATATGTAAAAACTTATAGAAAGTAAGAGACTTCTCGTGAGAACATAAAACTTTACGCTTTTTTATAGCATACGAGTATTTTTGGAAAATTACAATCATACTTAATTAAATATTATTTTTACAAACTATATTGTGAGATTATAGTTTTTTAATTTTTTGAGAGTATAATCGTTTAAATTTTATTTATAGAAAGGAAATTAATGTCAGTAAAGCAAGAAAGACGAAGCTTTATCGGCCTTGCGTTTGGTGCCGTGGCAGCTGTCGGTGGCGCGATGTCACTAGTTGCCATGAAAAAGACCTGGGATCCGCTCCCTAGTGTAAAAGCTGCTGGTTTTACAACTGTCGATCTAAGCCCGATCAAAGATGGCGAGATGAGACAGGTTGAGTGGCGTAAAAAGCCTATTTTCATCCTCAAAAAAAGCCCAGATATGGCTAAAAACGACAAGAGAGATGTAGTCGTTGGAGATGCGAGATATATCGTAGTTATCGGACTTTGCACACACCTAGGATGTATCCCTGAGTATAAAGCTAGCAAGCAAATGTTTGTCTGTGCCTGTCATGGCGGCGAATTTAACGCTGATGGCATACAAACATACGGACCTCCACCAAGACCGCTTGATATCCCACCATTTAAGATCGATGGTACCAAGCTAGTTCTAGGCGAAACAAGCCCAGAATACGAAAAATTAGTAGCTAAAGCTTAGGAGGTTAGTGATGTCTTTATCTCATAAATCAACTGGCGTTATTGACTGGCTTGACCAGCGCCTAGCTTTTACAAAGCTTATGAAGGTTCTAGTTAGCGAATACTGGATCCCAAAAAATATAAATTTCCTTTGGGCGATGGGTGTTATCCTAACGACGCTTTTCTTACTTTTGATCATCACTGGCTATTTGCTTATGATGTATTACAAGCCAGATGTAAATTTAGCCTTTGACAGTGTAAATTACACTATCATGCAAGAGGTCGAGTATGGCTGGCTTTGGCGTCATATCCACGCAGTTTCAGCTTCTACGATATTTCTTATCATGTATATCCACTTGCTTACCGGACTTTACTACGGCTCATATAAAAGAGGCAGAGAGGTCATTTGGGTAAGCGGTATGGTGCTATTTATCTGCTTTTCAGCAGAGGCATTTAGCGGCTACATGCTCCCATGGGGACAGATGAGCTACTGGGCGGCGACTGTTATCACTCAGCTTTTTGGTGGTGTGCCGGTTATCGGCGATGCTTTGGTTGAGTGGATCAGGGGCGACTATGCAGTTGGTGACTCAACACTTACTAGATTTTTCATGCTTCACGTCTGCTTGCTACCACTTGTAACTATCGTTGTTTTGGTTATCCACTTCTACTCATTAAGAGTTCCTCACGTAAATAACCTAACAAGCGAAGATATCGACTTTGACGTAGAGGCGCAAGAGTACTTGCATGGTGACAGAGCAAAAGCTAAAGTTATACCATTTTGGCCAGGATTTTTGGCAAAAGACTTCATGTATGTATCATTTTTCATGATCTTTGTCATATATCTTGTTTGCTATCACTTCAACTTTGCGATGGATCCTATCAACTTTGAGCCAGCAAATCCACTAAAAACTCCACCACACATATATCCGGAGTGGTATTTCTTGTGGCAATATGAAATTTTACGTGGCTTCTTCTTTGATATAGCTGGAATTTCAGCTTATAACATCGGTCTTATCGCATTTGCATTCGCAGGCGTTGCGTTTATGCTTATACCGCTCTTTGATAGAAGCGACCTTGTAGCTCCAGCTCACAAAAGACCACTATTTTTCGTATGGTTTTGGGTGCTAGTTGCAGACCTTATCGTCTTATCTATATATGGCAAGCTCCCAACAGGCGGCATCAACGACTGGATAGGATTTTACGCTTCACTGCTATTTTTAGTGCTATTTATAATCGCACTTCCAGTTATCACAATACTTGAAAGAAAAAGGGGCTAATCATGAAAGAGCTTAAAATTTTTGCTATCGTTGTTATCCTTTCAGGTATTTTATACTGGGGTATCGAGCCTTACGCTCACACAAAGCTTCATCCGCACACTGCAAATGCTGAGTACAACTTCTCAAAAGAAGATACTGACTATGCAAAGCACTTTTTAGAGCAGAAAAAAGAGGCGCTTGAGGCAGCAAAAGCTAGTGGAAATAAGGCTAGTATAGAAGCGGCTACAAAAGATGTTGAGACAGCACAAAAAATTCTTGATGACTACACAGCTTTTTGGGCTGATATAAACTCGATCGACCTTGCAAAAGGTGACGCTGCAAAAGGTGCTGAGACATTTGGCGCAGCTGGATGCACAGGATGTCACGGCATCGAAGCAGCTGGCACTCCAGCTAGTATGGACGCTGAGACAGCTAGCCAAAGCTTTGGCGTAGTGCCACCAGATCTTAGCACAGCTGGTAAAATTTATGACGAGAGATTTTTGGCTGCACTTATCAAAAATCCAACTATGGCTGTAAAACTATCTCATAAATTTAACGACGAGCATCCTTATCCGATGACAGCATTTATGGGTGCTGGCGGCGATATAAATGCTGAGATCGCTGACATAGTTGCTTATCTTAAAAAGGTATCAGCTGAGACGGATGCAAAGAGCAAGATCACTGAAGAAAAGGTATTTGCTGATGCATGTCAAAGATGCCACGATATGAAGTATGATAAAAAGTATGCTTTCAGCAACAAAGTAAGCCTTGCAGCATATATGGGCTCAAACCCACCAGATCTATCTATGATGATCCGCTCAAAAGGTGCAGACTACTTGCATAAATTTATAAACGATACTCAAAAGATGCTTCCAGGCACTGCGATGCCTAGAGTTGGCTTAAACAAAGCTGCTGAAGACGACATAGTATCTTACATAGAAAAAGTAGGCGACAGCAAAAAGGCTGAGCGCGAGAGCACAGGACTTTATGTCATGATCTACTTCTTCATCTTGGGAATTTTTGCTTGGCTTTGGAAACGCAAAGTCTGGAGCGAACTCCACTAAAATTTAAGAGCCTTTTTGGCTCTTAAATTCTCTCTAGTCAATTTACATATATAAATAGATATTCTTTAAAATTATTCTTTTACAAATTTAATCAAACTATCTTTGCAAATTTTTAAATTTGCTATAAATTTTTTAAAGCAAAACGCATGCAGTGCTTTAGCACTATCGCATGCCACCGCTAACGTCGTCGGGGTTAGGGGATTTAAAAAGGGGGATAAGGGGACGGCTTCGTAATTCAAGTCCCCTTGTCTCCCTTTTGATAAATTTACATCTCAAAGCAAATTTTAAACTTTCATTCACTCGCAAAAATTGACTACTAAAATTTGGCTTCGCTCACCGCTTAGCTCAAATTTTAGAGCCGAAATTACTCGTTCATGAAATTTTAAAATTCACCTTTAATGATTGACTAGCTTAAATTTAGAGGTTAAAAGCATTTGAGAAATTTGCTGGAATTTTGCGCATGTGATATATCGATGTGCTATCTCGCCCAGTGTGCAACAGGTATTTGGCAAAAGATGTGGCAAATGTGAGGATATTAACAGCCACTAAGTGAGTAAATTTACATTTTTTGGCAAATTTACTCAGCAAAAAATCACATAAATTTACGCAAAACAGCGAAATTTAGCTGTCGTAAAGCCACGCTAAACAGCTAAATTTCTTTAGCGATCTTGCTCATTTTATTTATCAGCTCTTCACGCTCGCTTGATTTTAGGTTGCCGTATTGAAGCTTTGTCATCATCTGCATGAAGTCAAACTGCTTAAACATCTGCGCGTCGCTCTTTAGCTCTTTTTCAAGCTTCTCGTAGATCTTTTCTGTCTCTTTGTTGGCTTTTTCTAAATTTTGCAAAAAGCTTCCAGTCGCACTTGCGTCAAGATCATTTTTCGCTGCCTTGTCGATGGCATTTTTTAAATTTGATAAATTTTCAGAAATTTTCATCTGCACTTCCTTTTGGATTTTAAAATTTAGAGCAAATTTTATTCCTAAATTTCATCCCACCACTTTTTTCTAGGTGGATTTTGCGTGGTGAAAACCTCTCCGATCATTGGCGTTGCGTAGTTTAGCTCAAGTTTTGTAGCAGCCTTTTCAAAACGCTTGATCGGCTCATCCCAAGCGTGATAAGAAAGATCAAATTTGCCCCAATGCACCGGCACGCCAAGCCTTGCACCAAGATCTTTTAGCGCTTGCGCTGACTCCTCTGGCTTCATGTGCACGTAAGGCCAGCCATCGCTGTAAGCGCCATTTTCTATGAAAACTAGATCAAAGCCACCAAATTTCTCGTTTATCATCTTAAAATGCTCGCCATATCCGCCATCACCGCTAAAATAAAAGCTAAAGCCAGCCTCCTCTACCGCCCAGCCGCCCCAAAGTGTGGTATTTCTTTTAAATGTGCGCCCGCTAAAGTGCCTTGAAGGGCAAAAAGTGAAGTTTAAATTTCCTATCTTTAGATCACCAAACCAGTCAAACTCGTAAATTTTGCCTTCATCTACACCCCATTTTATGAGGTGAGCCTTGACGCCAAGCGGCACTAGAAATTTGGCTATCCTATCCTTTAGTTCAAGTATCGTTTTATGGTCAAGATGGTCGTAGTGGTCGTGCGAGATGAGGGCGATGTCGATCACCTCTGGGTAGTTGCTAGCGGTGATGGCGTGCTCGTAGGCAAATGGCTTGCCGCCAACTGGCAGAGGGAATGCTCGGTGTAAAACTGGGTCTGTGATGATGATTTTGCCATCAAGCTTGCAGATTAGGCTAACGTGCCCAAGCCAGATAAACTCGCCATTTTTGAGGGTGTTTGCGTCAAATTTTAAATTTGGCAAAGGGCGCTTTGGTAGCTTGCCTTTTGGTGGAAAGAGCGCTTGAGGGACGTAATTTAACATGGACGCTTGCGGATTTTTTACCATATCAATCGTTGGCTCTAAATTTATAAAAACTTTGCCATTAAAATTTGGCGAAGCCTCTATCAGTTTTTGACTTTTGGCATCTGGTGTGCCGCCAAAAACAGGGGCAAATTTCATAAAAGCAAAAACTAAAGTGATAAATAAAACTATGACTATAAAAATTTCCATCAATAACCCTTTTAAATTTAAAGGTTGGATTATATTTTAGATTTTTAAATTTCAGTTTCATTTAATTAACCCAAGCTTAAAAAACTAATTTTTAAATTTAAACTTAATTAAGATAATTTTACTCTTTTTACTAATTATCCGTTATGAAATATTAATCTTTTTTGATTAATCACACGATAATAACGCTGTTTAATAGCATATCTTAAACTAATATAAAATAAAAATTTAATTTTAAAAATACAAAATTTGTCAGATAGCTGACGGAATTTAATCGCCAGAAGTTATAGAATTGTTTCAAAAATTTCAGGAAGGAGCGTTTGAGATGTTAAATAAAAATTTAACTATCTCTATTCATGTGATTAACAATCACTCTATTAGTGAGCAGGGCGGTCTTGCCTTGTTTTTTAGGAGGAATTTATGAAAAAACATAAATTTGTGATTGCCGATTCTAAACGCTGCATAGGATGTGCGACCTGTATGGCTGCATGTTTTAAAAGTGCTTATGAACGCGGCAAACTATCACGTGCAAGGCTAAGCGTCTTAAGAGAAGCTAGCGGTGTTATGCCGACTCAGTGCAGACAATGCGACGATGGCCCTTGCGCAAATGTATGCCCAACTGGAGCGTTGCGATTTAACGATAATTGCATCGAGCTTCACGAGGAAATTTGTATAGGTTGCAAGATGTGCACGATCGCTTGCCCTTATGGTGCGATAAGCTCAAGTGCAGAGCTTATGCCTTCAGTAAATTACGCTGTCGAGCCAAAATACTATCTTGAAGTAGAGTCTCAATCAGGCGCAAAAAACATCGCAGTAAAATGTGATATGTGCTTTGGCCGTGAAAATGGACCAGCTTGCGTTGATGTATGCCCAACAAGCGCTCTTATAATGGTAGATCCAGAAGAGGGCAAACATAAGCTTGGCAAGAGGATAGACTACGAAGCAGCGAATAAATTTGCTACTAAAATTTTAAACGGACAAGGAGCATAAGATGACTACGGTTTATATGCTATTTCTTGTAAGTGCCGTCGTTAGTATCTTGCTCTACTGCGCTCCAAAAGCCGCTGTTAAAGTTGGTTTTGGACTAAGTGCTATAAGCTGCTTTTATGCGATGTGTCACTTCGTTGCAAATATGGGAGTAAGTGATAGCTTTGCTCTTATGGATGGCTTTTTGTATTCGCCAAAATTTGCGCTAAATCCACTTGGAAATTTCTTCAGTTTTGTCGTTGTTTTCATCGGATTTGCAAGTAGTGTTTATGGTATGAGCTATGCAGAAGAGTACATAAAAAAAGCAAATGTTGGTGTGTTTGCATGTTTGTTTAACACATTTATCCTTTCAATGCTTCTAGTAATCAGCGCTGATAATGTATTTTGCTTTGTTGTTTTATGGGAGCTTATGACTCTTGTATCATCATTTCTTATCATCGTCAATGACGGTAAAAATACACTTAAAGCGGTTATGGTATATCTTGGCATCGCACAAATCGGTGCATTTTGTATAACCTGTGGATTGCTTATCACAGCTTACTATGCAGGAAGCTTTGAATTTAGCGCATTTATGGGTGTTAAGATGCCATTTGGCGCTTCTGCTGCTGTATTTATACTATTCTTGGTCGGCTTTGGTAGTAAAGCTGGTATGTGGCCATTCCACGTTTGGCTTCCACAAGCTCACCCAGCAGCACCATCAAACGTTTCAGCCCTTATGTCAGGCGTTATGATCAAAGTTGCTCTATTTACACTAGTTAAATTTACACTTTATCTACCACTTAGCACATATTTTGGTCTTACAATACTCGCTCTTGGTGCAGCTAGCTCACTATTTGGTGTTTTATACGCTCTTTGCCAACACGACTTCAAAGCCTTGCTTGCTTATCACTCAGTTGAGAACATAGGCATCATCTTACTAGGTCTTGGTACTGGTATTTATGGCGTTGCAGCTGGAAATTTAACACTTGCAGCAGTAGGTTTTCTAGCAGGTTGCTACCACGTAGTCAATCACGCTATATTTAAAGGTCTGCTTTTCCTTTGCGCTGGTTCAGTCATCCACGCTACTCATACACAAAATATGGACATCCTTGGCGGTCTTGCTAAAAAGATGCCATGGACAAGCCTTGGTATGTTTATAGGTATTATGGGTATCGCAGCTTTACCTCCAGTAAATGGCTTTGTTTCAGAGTGGTTTACATATCAAGGTATGCTTCAAGGTGCGATGGGAGAAGGAACATTAGTTAGATATGCATTTACACTCGGCGTCGTAGCTCTTGCGCTAACAGGCGTTTTGGTCGGTATGCACCTTAAACTTTACGCTGTTATCTTTGCAGGTACTCCAAGAGATCAAAAAATTTGGGAAAATGCTAAAGAGAGTCCGATAGGTATGGTTCTTGGTATGATCATCCTAATGATAGGCTGCGTTGGTTTTGGTCTTGGCGCAAACTACATAGTTGATTACATCATGCAAGCTGTAAATTCTATCGCTATAAGCGACTATAAAGCTAGCCTTGGTGCTATAAATGTAACTTCACCTATGGGTAGCATGATCTCAACTCCACTTATCGCTTTAGTCCTATGTGCAACTATGATTTTGCCATTTATCATCCTTGCTGTTATGAAAGCAAACAGAGATAAACCACGCGAAACTGATCCTTGGGCTTGTGGCTTTAAATATAGCTCACGTATGCAAATGACAGGTGGTCCATTCACTGGCGACCTTAGAAAGATTATGCAATGGCTATTTAGAGCTGATAAAAAAGTAGTTACTAGAAATTATTTTGACGCGGTTGAGTATCACAACCATCCAAAAGATATTTGGTGGGGAATGTTTTATGAGCCAGTCATTAAATGGTGTGTGAAATTTGCTGATAAGCTAGGTATCGTTCAAAGTGGTTATACAAATGTATATACACTTTATATCTTGCTATATCTTTGTGTCATACTTGCTGTGAGCTACTTTTTAGTTTAGGAGACGAAAATGCAAACTATACTTTTAATGATATTTCAAGTAGTCGTTATCGTTTTGGTAGCTCCTTTGTTTGATGGTATGGCAAGAAAACTTAGAGCTAAACTTCAATCAAAACAAGGTAGCGATTTCTTTCAAACATATCGCGACATTATAAAGCTTTTTAGAAGAGGAAGAACCGTCCCTGAGTGCTCTCACTGGGTATTTAGATGGGCTCCATTTTTCCTTTTTGCAACTTCAGCTGCAGTGCTAGCTGCTATACCTATCACTTATAGCAAAGACACTGTATTTGGAGCATATTCAGATATATTTGTTATCCTCTATCTTGGTGCGCTACTTAGATTTGTATTTGGTGCAGCTTCAATGGATAGCGGCAACCCATTTGCAGCGACAGGTGGCGGCAGGGAGCAAATGCTTGGTGTTTATGTTGAGCCAGTTATGATTATGTGCTTAATCGTAGTTATGCTTGCAGCTAAAACATCAAATTTAGTTGAGATCCAAGAGATGGTAAGAACTGGCGTTATCGGATATCAAATTCCAAGTTTTGCCGTTGCTTCTATCGCATTTTTGTGGTGTATGTATGTTGAGACTGGTAGAAAGCCATTTGACTTAGCTGAAGCAGAACAAGAGCTTCAAGAGGGTGTTCTTGGTGAGTACGCTGGTAGCGACCTTGGCTTAGTTCAAGCATCACTTATATTAAAACAGTTTGCTATGATCGGACTTTTCCTTAGCATATTTGAGCCATGGAATTTTAGCAATCCTTTCTTAGCTATTATCGTTTTTGTGATAAAAACTGGAGTATTTTACGTCGCAGCTGTATTTATAGACAACTTTGGACCACGCTTTAAAATGACTTCATCTTTACGCAAAAATGCTCTTGGTGCACTTGCTATTTCGTTTGTTGCACTAACACTTTATGTAGTAGGAGCGTGAGATGCAAACACTAGATATATTAGCCATTTGCATGATCGTAACTTCGCTTGCGGTTTTTGGTCTTAGAAGCTTGAAACTCTCAATCATCGCTTATGCGATAGAGACACTACTTTTAGTTAGTATATTTTTCTTGCTATCTGAGAAATTTAACGCTGAGCAGCTAAAAACTTGGGCGATCGTTGCGTTTTTTACCAAAGTTCTTTTTGTGCCAGGAATTTTGTTCTGGCTTATCAAAAAACTTGGCGTAGTTAGCGAAGATGAGCCAGTTGGTGGATTTTTTGTAAGTCCTGTTATTGCTATGGGATTTTCTCTAGCTCTTTCAATGAGTATCCACCCTATATTTTTAAAATTCTCTCTTATCAAAGAAGAGATTATGTTGATCGCTGCTGGAACAGTATTTATGATGGGAATTTTTGGCTTTATGCTAAGAAACTCATTTGTAAAACAAATTCTAGCTTACTGCTTGTTTGAAAACGGTATCCACCTAAGCCTTGCTCTAATGGCTTACAACTCACATGAGCTAGTTGAGCTTGGAATTTTAACAGATGCGATATTTGCTGTTATTATCATGAGCGTTCTAGCGATTAGATTTTATAAAGCTTATGATAGCTTAGATACTTCTAAAGCTTCAAATTTAAGGGGTTAGAGATGGATAGTTTAGCTTTAATACTTATCTTACCGCTCCTTGGTGCTTTGATCTTGTTTTTAAGTCCTAAAAACTATGCAGTACTTAGCGGACTTCATGTCTTGTTTTCTGCTGCGACATCAGTGGCTTTACTTAACAATGTTCTTAAAGTTTTAAGTGGCGGAACTTTTTATAGTTTTGATAAATTTTTATTCTTAGATAGCTTAGGCTGTGTTTTCTTGGTGCTTATTGCTGTAACTGGATTTATAGTAAATTTCTACTCTATCCACTATATGAGATGGGAACTTGAAGATGGACACATCCACTTAAGTGATCTTAAAAAATACTACGCACTAAGCCATGTATTTATCTTTACAATGACTTTAAGTGTTATTTGCAACAACGTTGCGTTTATGTGGGCAGCTATCGAGGCTACAACACTAGCTTCTGTGTTTTTGGTTGCTATACACAAAGATCAAAAATCAACAGAGAGTGGTTATAAATACATCGTTCTTTGCTCAATCGGTCTAGCATTTGCTCTTTATGCAACCGTTCTTCTATACTCAGCTACATATAGCACACTAGGAGACGGAGAGGCTTCTATGCAGTTTTCAAGCATAATGGCTAACGCTAAAAATTTAAATCCAGATGCAGCAAAACTTATCTTTGTGTTTGCGCTAATTGGCTTTGGTACAAAAGCTGGTCTAGCTCCAACTCACACTTGGTTGCCAGACGTTCACGCTGAAGGTCCAGCACCTATCTCAGCATTGCTATCAGGTGTACTTTTAAAATGTGCGATGCTTGCACTTTTAAGATACTACGCTATCACAGCTCAAGCAGTTGGATTTAGCTTTGTTGAAGGCGTAATGATCGTTTCAGGAACTATCACACTTTTTGTAGCAGGATTTTTCCTAATAAGACAACACAACGTAAAAAGAATGTTTGCATACCACTCAATCGTTCACATGGGTGTTATCGCATTTGCACTTGGTGTTGGCGGTAAATTTGGTCTATTTGCAGCGATATTCCACTGCTTAGCTCACAGCTTCACAAAAGCTTTAGCTTTCTGCTCAACAGGTAACATAGCAAGAATTTACGGTCACAAAGATATGAGTAAGATGGGCGGCATGGTTAAGATCGCACCTATTACAACTATTATGTTTGGTGCAGCTGTATGCTCACTAGTTGGTGTTCCAGCATTTGCTATATTTGTTAGCGAATATAACGTCTTTGTCGGAGCTATCACAAGTGGTCAATACATCGCAGTTGCGCTATTTGCTATTGCACTTGCAGTTATTTTCATAGCTGACTTTGCGCACTTTAACATGGCAAGCTTTGGCGAGCCAAAAGGTGTGGTTGTTCATAATAAAGAGATGAGTTTATTTGAAAATTTACCTCTTATAGCACTCTGTGCCCTTATCATAATCTTTGGCGTATGGCACGTAGATAGCTTTTATACGCTAGTAAATAACGGTGTTAATATAATGATGGGAGCTTTAAAATGAGAGGCGATAAATTTGTTGAAATCCTAAAAACAAAGGTAAAAATTTTAGAAGTAACTCGTCAAGCAGACGATCAGATCACAGTTTTGGTTGATAGAAACGATCTTCCACTAGCTGTTAAAACGCTTTATTATGATATCGGTGGCTTTATAAGCACTATGATACCAAACGACGAGCGCCAGATAAATGGCTGCTATGCGCTTTACTATGCTATCTCAATGGAAGGTAGCAAGATGACTGAGGCGGACGACTTTGCAGCTGAGGATAAGTGCTTTATCACAGTTAAAACCCTTATCCCAGGAAGCGATCCGACATTCCCATCAGTTACTCCGCTTGTGCCAGCTTGTGTTTGGTATGAAAGAGAAGCTTATGATATGTTTGGTTTAGTAGCTGAGGGTCTGCCTGATAAAAGACGTCTAGTTTTAAGTGATGACTGGCCAGACGGACTTCACCCACTTAGAAAAGATGCTATGGACTACCGCTACCGCCCTGATCCAGTAGATCATAGAGATGAGCCTGATGCGGAGTTTTTGTTCCCAACAGGCGATGCAGTAGTTGATGTACCACTTGGACCACTACACGTTACATCTGATGAGCCAGGTCACTTTAGACTTTTCTGTGACGGCGACGAGATCATCGACGCTGATTATCGCTTATTCTATCAACACCGCGGTATGGAAAAGCTGGCTGAAAACAGAATGAACTATGATCAAATGGGCTATCTTGCAGAGCGTGTTTGCGGAATTTGTGGTTATGCTCACGCTATCGCTTGTATCGAAGCAGCAGAAAAAGCTATCAAGCTTGAAATCCCATTAAGAGCTCAAGCTATACGCGTCATCTGTCTTGAGATCGAGCGTCTTCACAGCCACCTTTTAAATATCGGTCTAGCATGTGAGGTCACTGGTAACTACAACGCTTTTATGCACATCTTTAGGGTTCGTGAGTACTCTATGGAGTTAGCTCAACTTGTAACTGGCGGACGTAAAACATACGGCAACGTCGTTATGGGCGGCTTAAGACGTGATATGACAAACCATGAGATCAAAAAAGGCTTAGAGATCATCAACAAACTTGACATTCAAATTTCAGAAATTTGGGATGCAGTTTTGGAAGATAAACGCCAAATCGGACGCTGGAAAGGTGTAGGTATCCTAGACCGCCAAATCGCACGTGACTTTAGCCCAGTTGGTCCAAATATGAGAGGCTCTGGCTTTAAACGTGATAACCGCTACGATCACCCATACGATTTCTTCAAACAGATAGAATTTGAAGTAGCAGTTGAGCATGGTTGCGACGTTTTTGCTCGTGAGATGGTTAGATATAAAGAGCTAAAAAGCTCTATCCACATCATCCGCCAATGCTTTGAGATGATGCCTCAAACTCCGATCATGATCGATCCTGTGACTATGATCAAACCTGAAAATTTCGCACTTGGTCACGATGAAGCGCCACGTGGTGAGAACGTTCACTGGATCATGCAAGGTAGCGCTCAAAAAGTATATCGCTGGAGATGTAGGGCTGCGACATATAACAACTGGCCAAGCCTAAGGTATCAATTTAGAGGAAACAACATAAGTGACGCTGCGCTTATCGTTTGCTCACTTGACCCTTGCTACTCATGCACCGAGCGTGTTACTTTGGTTGATGTAAGGACTAAAAAAAGTAAAATTTTAACAGAAAAAGACCTTAAAAAATTCTGTCAAGATGGCGGGGTTAGTAAGAAGGATTTAAGATGATGAAGTTATTTGACATCACAGAAAAATATGGAAAGGCGACATACGCCTATCCATTTGAGCCATATATTGTGCCTGAGAATTTCCGCGGTCAGCCAGACTATACATACGATCTTTGTATAGGTTGTGCAGCTTGCGGTATCGCTTGCCCTAGTAACGCAATAGAGCTTAAGATGAACGATGAGCAAACAAGACTTGTTTGGCAGTTTGACTGTGGTCGTTGCATATTCTGCGGACGCTGCGATGAGGTTTGCCCAACTGGAGCTGTAAGACTTAGCGATAGCTTTGAGCTTGCGGTTAAATTTGACAAGAGCGCTCTTATACAAAGAGGCGAGCTTGAGATGCAAACTTGCAAATGCTGCGGCAAGCCATTTACACCAAAAAGGCTTATAAATTTCACTCTTGAAAAGCTTGGCACAGCAAATTTACTTCCAGGCAGACTTGAAGAGGCAAAAGAGTACCTTTTTATCTGCCCAGAGTGCAAGAAAAATCAATCTGCTGAGAGGCTAACAAAAGGCGTTGAGGAGGCTATAAAATGAGTCTATATCAAGTCCCAGAGGACATAAAAACAGCAAATGACCTAACTGCAAAGCTAGAGCATTTAAAAAATATCAAAAGAAGCTTTAGCGTTTATAGGATCGACTGCGGAAGCTGCAACGGTTGTGAGATCGAAATTTTCGCTGCTATCACTCCGATGTGGGATCCAGAGCGCTTTGGCTTTAAGCTTGTAGCAAACCCAAGACACGCTGATATCTTGCTTTGCTCAGGACCAGTCACAAGACAGATGTACTACCCACTTCTTCGTGCTTACGAGGCAGCTCCAGATCCTAAGATCGTAGTTGCTTTTGGTGCTTGTGGTAGTACTGGTGGAATTTTCCACGACGCTTACAGCGTTTGGGGTGGTATAGATAAGATAATCCCAGTTGATGTCTATATCCCAGGATGCCCTCCACACCCAGCAAGCGTTATCTATGGTCTAGGTATGGCTCTTGGTATCATCGATCAAAAGCTTCAGAAAAAAAGCTATGAAAATGACAGCACTACGCCTCCACCAGTTGAGAAGTCAGTAATGGGCGATATCTTGTTTGAACGCGACTTACAAGCTGAAAGTAAAAGGCTGATGAGCTATATCTTTGGTAGAACGCTATTTGAAAAATATATGGACGCTATCAAAGCCTCAAGAGATATCCACAACCCAGAGCTTGCACGTGAAGCGGTTGTAGCAGCTATCAAAAAAGAAGATGATCCTAGGTATGCTGAGTGTATGGCACTTTTGCATAATGACGTCTATCTAAAATACGCAAAAGCTGGTAAAAATTTTGCGATTGATGTTGATAGTGAGGTTTGGAGTAAAAGATGATACAAGTTTATAAGCTTACAAAAAGGCATATGGACGACAACGAGAAGCTTCCACGTGAGCTAAAGGAGATAAAAATTTTCTCCACTTGCGTGGGACATGGTGTTGGTACGATTGATTTTAGCGAGAAGATCTTAGAGCTAAGCGATGAGGAATTTGACGAGATGATCAAAAACTCAGGCGAATATGTGAAATTTAAGATCGGAAATTTAAGCAAGTATTTTGAAGTTGAAATTTTTGCTGAGCATATCGCTAGACTCTTGCCACAGCTTTGTGAGTGTAAGCTTAAAGAAATTTTGGCAAATTTAAAAGAGGGTTATATCGTGCTTAGGAAGGACTTTTGATGAAAAAGGCCATCCTTTGCATCGGTAATCCTATGCGTGGCGATGATGATGTGGGCAATGAAGTCGGCCGTATCGTAGAGCAGGAGCTAAAAGAGTGGAAGGTCTTTTTTGGGCAAGATGTGCCTGAGAATGAATTTTCAGCTATTAGAGAATTTGCGCCTGATATCTTGATAGTAGTCGATGCGATGAGTGGTTTTGATGAGGAT
This sequence comes from Campylobacter concisus, assembly GCF_003048875.2. Taxonomy (NCBI): domain Bacteria; kingdom Pseudomonadati; phylum Campylobacterota; class Epsilonproteobacteria; order Campylobacterales; family Campylobacteraceae; genus Campylobacter; species Campylobacter concisus. Next base: position 251,426 of record NZ_CP049264.1, read on the forward strand.
AAGATAGAGTTTTTTGACCTAAGTGACGATAGAGACTATATATACTCAACCCACAACCTCCCAACGCCGGTGCTTTTAAGCTATTTGCGTAAAATTTGTCCAAAAACGCTTTTTCTTGGCATTAGCGTCTTGCTTGAAAATGTCCTTGATTTTGAAGAGGGTCTAAGCGAGCAGGCTAAAAAAAGTGCGAGAAAAGCCTTTTTAAGAATTGTAGAGATTGATAAAAATTTAGTTGGTTAAATTTAGCAAGTGCTAAATTAAATCTGGGGTTTGCTAAAGATAAATTTGATCATTTTGGATTTGAAATTTAGTGTAAAAACAAGCTTTAAACATTAAATTTTGACGCTAAAAAGTCTATCTTTGGCACTGCTTCTTTGCTTTTATTTCTTATAGATCAAAGAAGGTTAAATAAAAAGGAGACGTGATGTTAAATCCGGCAGAAACCGCTCAAGCGGTGTCAAGTTCTATGGAGCACAAAGCTCATACGCCACTTGTAAGCATTATCTTCCTTGCTATCATGGCTGGAGCTGCTATTGCAATGGGTGATATCTTTTGGGCTCACTCAACAGTTGGTATGGCTGAAAAACAGTCTATCGGTCTTTCAAATTTCATCGGTGGTATCACATTTAGCTGCGGCCTCATGATGGTTGTATTTTATGGCGGTCACCTATTTACTAGCTCTGTTTTAAGCGGCGTTAGTGCGTATGAGGGTAAATTGCCACTTGGCAAAACCATAAGCTACTGGGTAATCGTTTGGATATTTAACTTCGTTGGCGGTGCATTGATTGCTTATATGTACTACTACTCTGGTTTGCCACTAAAATACGACGGCTACATCTTGCAACACTTCGTGCCAGCAGCTATTGGCAAGATCACAGCACCATTTCATGAGCTATTTCTCCGTGGTATCTTTTGTAACGTCTTTGTTTGTATGTCTATCTGGACTGCGACAAGCGAGAGCAACCTATCTGGTAAATTCTTTGCCATTATGTGGATGATCGGCGCATTCGTTGCTTGCTCAATGGAGCACTGCGTTGCAAATATGTTCATCATCACTGAAGCTATCATCTCTAAAGCTCACTACATAGCAGCAAGCGGTGGCGACATCAACGCTGCAGCAGCTTTACTTCACACTACAGCTGATAAACTAGATGTCATCAACTGGACAAATTTCTTAAGCAAAAACTTGCTCCCAGTTACACTTGGCAACATCTGCGGTGGTCTTTTCTTTGTTGGTCTTGTTGGCTTCATGGCTAATAAATTTGATATGAAGAAAAAAGCTTAAAAACTCCCTTTTAGTCTTTGCTTTTATGGCAAAGGCTAACTTTTAAATTTTTCTTTTTTACCTTAAAAGTTTCAAAAAAATCTCTTATTTTTCATCTAAAAAATGTCACACTAATTTAAAATTTATCGTTTTAACTCTCTTGTTTTTGAAAATTTGTGACATTTTGGAGTTTAAAAGCTCTTAGCTTATAAATTTAGAGCAATAATAAAGCTAAAATTTAATATAATCCCACGAAAAAGGAGAGCTTATGAAAATTTTCAATGCATTTTTTACTGGCATTATATTTGTTCTCGCTCCTATTTTTACGCTATTTGTCGGAATTTACAACAACTACTTTTCACACTACGGCATAAACGAGTATTTCAATGTGATTTTTGTGGATAACGTGCCTTTTTTGTGGCTTTTACCTGTGTTTTTTATATTTGGATATTGTTTCTTTTACGCGCCATTTAGAAAAATTTTTAGAGCCTTTTATCTGCTCTTGCTCGTGCTTTGCGCACTTAGTTGGTATCCTGATCTTGGACGAAGCTTGGGCGAGGCTTATTTTATGAGTAAGCCACTTGAGATGGATCTATCTTCAAATTTACAAAGCGAGCAAAAAACAAGCGGTAAAGTCCTTTATGACGGACGAAGAGAAATTTATTTTCTAAGAAGTGACAATGATAAAGTCGTTAAAATTTCAAAGTAAAGTTTTACCTTTATTTAGTTACAATGGCATAAAAATTTAAAGGTTTAAAATGCGTATAAAACTTCCACACGTACCTTATGTATCACATAAAATAGCAATAGATCTTTTAAACTGTGGTTTTGTAAAGTTAAACAAAGGTATCGAGCCAATCGTAGCAAAAGCAAGTGAAATTTTAACTACTGACGTTCAAAAAGAAAGAGCGCTGGATGAGCGAGTAAATGAGCTTTTAGAGAAAAACGAGGACGAGATGCAGACTATGCAAATCGACCGCAAAAATATGTTTTGGCTCGTCAAAAAGAAACTTGCTGGCGAATTTGACGTCATTTTAACTCATGAAGATAGATTTAGCAATGTCGCCCACAAGATACTTGAAGCTATCTGGAAGAGCGATTTGGTCGAGTATAACGTATCAGAAAACCGCGTGAAAAATGTCATTTATAGCTCGATAGATGAGTATCTAAAAAGCTATGAGAAGATAGAAGATAGCGTCTATGAGATGATGCAAAACTACAAACGCAAACTTATCCCTGGAACTGACGAATACGACCTGATTTTTGAGCGTTTGTATCAAGATGAGCTTAAAAAAAGAGGAATGCTTTAATGAAAGCTTATATCTACATTGAAAACGGCGTTTTTTTAGAGGCGAAAGCCTTTGGTGCTCACGGCGAGTGTGCAGGCGAGCTCGTTTTTAATACCTCAATGACTGGCTATGAAGAGATCATGAGCGATCCAAGCTATGCTGGTCAGTTTATCGTCTTTACTATGCCAGAGATCGGCATTGTTGGCATAAACGAAGATGATATGGAGAGCCTTAGAATTCATGCTAGTGGCGTCATAATGAGAAGCTATAACGAAATTCCCTCAAACTACCGCTCGCAAAAATCTTTAGGCAAATTTTTTGAAGAGCAGGGCAAATTTGGCGTTTATGACGTTGATACTAGATATTTGACAAAGATGCTACGCGACGAAGGCGCTTTGATGGCTTATATCTCAACGCAGATAAGCGATAAAGACGAGCTAAAACGCAGGCTTGAAAGTAGCGGACGCATAGAAAACATAAACTATGTAAAAACAGTCAGCGCTATGGACGAGTATGAGCATAAAAAAGGCGCTTGGGATAGAAATTTAAAGTCATATAAGCCACTAAAAAGTATCGGTAAAAAGATAGCTGTTTTTGACTTTGGCGTAAAGAGAAACATCCTAAATGAGCTATGCGAAACTGGCCTTGAGGTCATCGTCGTGCCACACGATACTAAGGCTGAAGTTTTGATAGATAAATTTAAAAATGGCGAGATAAACGGGGTATTTTTATCAAATGGTCCAGGTGAACCAAAAAATTTAAAGGCTGAAATAGCTGAGATCAAAAAAATGATAGAGGCAAAAATCCCTATATTTGGCATATGCCTTGGACATCAGCTGCTTTCAAATGCCTTTGGATACGAGACATATAAACTTAAATTTGGCCAGCATGGAGCAAACCACCCAGTCTTAAATTTAGAGACAAAAGCGATCGAGATAACAACGCAAAATCACAACTACAACGTGCCAGAGAGCATCGCTGAAGTAGCGGTTGTTACACATAGAAATTTGTTTGACAACACGATCGAGGGTGTAAGATACAAGGACTATCCGATCTTCTCGGTGCAACATCACCCAGAAGCAAGCAGCGGTCCTAATGAGAGCAAATATATATTTAAGCAGTTTTTAGAAATTTTATAATATGCAAAACATAAGCCTTTACGTGATTATCTCAGTTGCGATCTTTAGCAGCTTTAGTCATTGTGTCGGCATGTGTAGTGGGTTTTTGAGCTTGCAAGCTCTATTTTTTAAAGGCAAAAGTAAGAGTGAAATTTTAATGCTAAGCGCGCTTTATAACCTAGCTAGAATTTTTGCTTATGTGGCTTTGGGAGCTTTGTTTGGTGCTTTTGGGGCAGCCATTAGTTTTGGTATGCAAGCAAGGGGCGTGATATTTTTCATAGTTGGCTTAGTGATCGCATTTATTGGTATCGCACTGCTTTTTAGGGGTGAGCTTTTAAAATTTGTAGAGAGCGAAAAAGCACTTAAATTTATAGTAAAAATGGCAAAAACAAGCGTGCAAAAGAGAAATTTGGCAAATTTCTTGCTACTTGGCTTTTTAAATGGTCTTTTGCCTTGTGGTGTGGTCTATTATTTCTTAGCGCTTGGGGTTTTAAGCGCAAATGTGGCTGACGCATCCCTGATAATGCTTATCTTCGGGCTTTGCACCTTGCCAGCGATGTTGCTAGCTAGCTTTGTTTTTGGCTTATTAAGAGAGAAATTTAAAGAGATCATGTTTAAGCTCTCAGCTTGCATAATGATCTTAAACGGACTTTATCTATCATTTTTAGGATATAGAGCAAATGCCTAGTTTAAATTTGGATGAAAATTTTCTATCAAGTAGCGATGGCATAAGGATTGCTAAGCTTGCGATGATGGGCGAGATGATGGCAAATATAACTCACCAGTGGAAGCAGCCGCTAAATTAGCTAAGTTTAGTTTTATATAAGATGAAAAAGCTCGCTGGTAGCGAAGATAGTGAATTTATCGGCTCTTATGAGAGGGCTATGCAGATCATAAAGTATATGTCAGAAACTACTGATGAGTTTAGCTCCTTTTTAAATCCAAACACACTTTCTCAAGAATTTAGCCTAGCAGACGCAGCCAGAGCGTCGATACAAATAGTAAAAGGCGTGATGAAAAAAGAGGGTGTTCATATAGAGCTTGAGGTGTTAGGGGACTCGAAAATTTATGGTCATAAAAACAGGCTCATGCAAGTCATCATAAATTTACTAAATAACGCAAAAGACGCACTAAATTTACAAAAGATAGAAGATAAAAATATAAAAATAAAGATTGATAGCGATGAAAAATTTGCTTACCTAAGCGTAGAAGATAACGGTGGTGGCATAGATAAAAATGTGATAGATGAGATATTTAAGCCATATTTTACCACCAAAGAAGATGCCAAAGGCACTGGCTTAGGACTTTATATGTCAAAGCAAATAATCGATCAATTTAACGCAGAAATAACAGCGGGCAACAGCGATAATGGAGCCTGTTTTTTAATAAAGTTACCACACAAAGGAGAGATAGATGAATAAAATTTTAAAGAACCTAACGGTTTTGCTTGTCGAAGACGATAGCGACAGCAAAAAGATCATGCACGATGTGCTAAGTGACAATTTTGAGAAAGTTTTTACTGCTCAAAATGGTGATGAAGGTTTGAAAAAATTTAAAAAATACAACCCAAATATGGTAATTACAGATGTATTTATGCCAATTAGTGATGGACTTGATATGACAAGATATATCAAGGAAATTTCTAAAGACACACCTGTCATCGTCCTAAGTGCGCATAGCGAAAAAGAGACTTTATTAAAGGCTATCGATGTTGGCGTTGATAAGTATCTAATAAAACCTATTATGGCAGATGATCTTTTAAAAACGATAGAAAATGTCGCAAAAAGCAAGATAGAAACTGCAAACATCATCCAAGTTGCAAACGGATATAGCTTTAACAAAATTAAGCGCGTACTTATCAGAGACGGTGTTGAAATTTCACTTACTAAAAAAGAGCTTGCATTTATCTCACTTTTGATAAAAAGACTTGGTACGCTCGTGCTTCATGATGAGATCAAAAGCGTCGTTTGGGTTGGCGAGAGCGTTACAGAAGCAGCTATCAGAACCTTTGTTAAGCGCGTTAGAGACAAAGTTGGCAACAACTTTATAAAAAATGTCCCAGGACTTGGTTACAAAATAGATAGAAGACTTTCTTAGTTAATGAGAATTTATATTAATTAAGTTTTTTTATAGTTCTTATACTTTAAAATAACGAATCATTAATATAAATTTAACTAGGAGGATATTTTATGCGACCATCTCAGCTACTACACTATGATTATAGTGTAGCAAAGCTATTTATGTTTGCCACGATACTCTTTGGTATCATAGGCATGGTTGTTGGCGTAGTTATAGCTTTTCAAATGGCCTGTCCAGAGCTTAACTACATTGCCGGCGAATATTCGGCGTTTGGGAGGTTGCGTCCTCTTCATACTAATGGCATCATTTTTGGCTTCATGCTCTCAGGCATCTTTGCCACTTGGTACTACATCGGACAGCGTGTTTTAAAGGTCTCGATGAGCGAGTCGCCATTTTTGATGTTTATCGGCAAGCTTCACTTTTGGCTATATATGCTTGTTATGATTTTAGCTGTTGTTACGCTTTTTATGGGCGAGAGCACAGCTAAGGAGTACGCTGAGCTTGAGTGGCCACTAGATATCGCAGTAGTCGTTGTTTGGGTGCTTTGGGGCGTTAGTATATTTGGCCTCATCGGTATCCGCCGCGAAAAGACACTTTACATCTCAGTTTGGTACTACATCGCTACATTTCTTGGCGTTGCGATGCTGTATCTATTTAACAATATGGAAGTTCCAACAAGACTTGTTAGCGGATATGGCTCATGGCTACACTCTGTCTCTATGTACGCTGGCTCAAACGACGCTTTGGTTCAGTGGTGGTACGGCCACAACGCAGTTGCATTCGTCTTTACAGTGGCGATCATTGCTCAAATTTATTATTTCTTACCAAAAGAGAGCGGTCAGCCAATATTTTCATATAAACTATCGCTATTTTCATTTTGGGGTCTGATGTTCATCTATCTTTGGGCTGGCGGGCACCACCTCATTTACTCTGCTACGCCTGATTGGATGCAGACTATGGGCTCAGTCTTTTCTATCGTTTTGATCCTGCCTTCGTGGGGTTCAGCGATAAATATCCTTCTTACGATGAAGGGCGAGTGGGCGCAGCTTAGAGAGAGTCCGCTTATTAAATTTATGGTTCTAGCTTCGACATTTTATATGTTCTCGACACTTGAAGGACCTATCCTTTCTATCAAGTCTGTAAATGCCCTAGCACACTTTACTGACTGGGTACCAGGACACGTTCACGACGGCGCTCTTGGCTGGGTTGGCTTTATGATCATGGCGGCACTTTATCACATGACACCGCGTGTATTTAAGCGTGAAATTTACTCAAAGTCGCTAATGGAAGCTCAGTTTTGGATACAAACAACAGGTATCGTCTTATACTTCGCGTCTATGTGGATCGCTGGCATCACGCAAGGTATGATGTGGAGAGCGACTGATAGCTACGGAAATTTACTCTACTCGTTTATAGACACGGTAGTCGTGCTTATCCCATACTACTATATAAGGGCTATTGGCGGACTTCTTTATCTAGTTGGCTTCTTGATGTTTGCTTATAACATCTACAAATCAACTTCTGCTAAAGCTATCTTAGCAGAGCCAAAAAGCGCTTCGCCAATGGGCGGCGGGGCAAAAGCTAGTGCGGAGGTGATGTGATGTTTGCTTGGTTAGAAAAAAATCCATTCTTTTTTGCAGTTTGCGTCTTTATAGTCATCGCTTACGCTGGTGTTATAGAAATTTTACCAGACTTTGCAAACAGAGCTAGACCACTTGAGGGCACAAAGCCTTACACCGTTTTAGAGCTAGCTGGCAAAAATGTCTATATGCAAAATGGCTGCAACACTTGCCACTCACAAATGATCCGTCCGTTTAAAGCTGAGACTGATAGATACGGCATGTACTCGCTAAGTGGCGAATTTGCCTATGATCGTCCGCACCTTTGGGGCTCAAAAAGAACAGGTCCAGATCTTATGCGTGTGGGCAACTATAGAACGACTGACTGGCATGAAAATCACATGCTAAATCCAGCCTCAGTAGTGCCAGGCTCGATCATGCCAGCATATCCATTTTTATTTAAGAAAAATGCTGACATAGAGACTGCTTACGCTGAAGCGCTAACGGTTAAAAAGGTCTTTAACACGCCTTATGACGAAAAAGATATGCCAGCTCTTGGCACGCTAGAGCAGACAAATGCTAATGTCAAGGCCGAGGCTGCAGCTATCGTTGAAAATATGAAAGATGAGCAGGTAAAAAGTGCTTTTGAAAAAGGTGAAATTCGCCAGATCGTAGCACTGATCGCTTATCTAAATAGCCTAAAGTAGGAGCGTAAGATGGAGAACATTAGAGAGTTTCAAGCTTATGGCTATTTTTTCTTGACAGCATTTTTGGCGATCACTTTGTATGCTTATTTTTTTCATCTTTATAAGAGCGAAAAAACTGGTAGAAGAAACTATGAAAAGTACTCAAAACTAGCGCTTAACGATGAGATCGGTGGCGAAATTTTAGAGCGTAAGGCTACAAAGGAGAGCGTATGCAATGGCTAAATTTAGAAGATAATGTAAATTTACTAGCTCTTATAGGAGCGGCTCTAATCATCGTGCTTACCATCGTTGTAGCTGGTAGGTATGTGGGGCAGATGAAGGTTAAAAAAGATGAGAGCGTTGAGCTTAGCGAGCACAACTGGGACGGCATAGGTGAGTACAAAAACCCTGTCCCACTTGGCTGGGCGGTTGTCTTTTTACTAGCGCTAGTTTGGGCGATCTGGTACTATTTGCTGGGCTACCCACTAAATTCTTACTCACAAATCGGCGAGTATAACAAAGAGGTTAAAGAAGCAAACGCCAAATTTGAAAAAGAGTATGCAAACCCAAGCAAAGAGACGCTTCACGCTATGGGCGAGAGCATATATCTCGTGCAGTGCTCAGCATGTCACGGCATCACAGGCGATGGCATAGGCGGCAAGGCTGCAAATTTACAAATTTGGGGCAGCGAAAAAGGTATAGTCGAGACTATACTAAATGGCTCAAAAGGGCTTGATTACCCTATGGGTGAGATGCCAGCAGGCTTAGCCGATGCTGATGGTGCAAAGGCGATCGCAGCTTACGTAGCTAAAGAGATAAGCGCGATAAAAAGCACTAAAAATGAAAATTTAGTAGCCACTGGCAAAGAGCTTTATGCTGCTTGTGCCTCATGCCACGGCGAAGATGGCAAGGGCATGGATGGTATGTCAGTTGATCTTAGCAAATATGGCTCGGCTAGCTTTGTGGCTGATGTGCTAAATCGTGGCAAAAAAGGAGCGATCGGCACTATGCCTAAATTTAATGATGGCAGGCTAAATGATATCCAGCAAAAAGCAGTTGGCGAGTACGTCATATCGCTATCAAAGGGCGAATAATGGAAAATAAAAATAGAAACATCTTTGCCTTAAACGGCATTAGCGGTTTTTTAATAGCGGTGGTGCTTTTGCTCTCTATCCTAGCGGTGCTTACATACGTTGGCATCGGCTTGCAAAAAGAGGTCGCAACCAAACCTTACTCACTAAAAGATGCAGCTAGCATCGAGATGAAGAGCGTAGATAACGCTAAACACGTCATTGTAAAGGAGTAGCGATGCTAGGCATAATAGAAAAAGCCATTATCCTGCTAATAGTCGTCGCAGGCGCCATTTGTGCCTGGTCAGTACTTACGCCAAATCACCTATTTGTAGGTTAAATTTGAAGAAATTTGCACTCATTTTTATCATTTTGCTGTGGCAAAATTTGGCTTGGGGTGCAAATTTTGTTATCAATGATGATGGAATTTTAAGCCAAAAAGTGAGCCAAAAACTAAATGAGATCGGCAGTGAGCTTTATCAAAAAAGCGGCATAAATTTAGTAGTTGGCGTATATAAAGATGGCGAGCTAGACGCGCTTTTTAAAGAGCAAAATTTAAGCTCGCCTTTTGTATTTTTAGTGCTCATAAAAGATAAACAAAAGGTTGAAATTTTTAGCGATACAAACACTTCAAAGCTCTTTAACAAGGAGCAAATTCTAAGTGTAAATCCAGAATCAGGCACCATTATCCCCATTTTGGTCTCAAAAAACGGCAAAGACGTCTATAACGCCGCTATCTTAAACGGCTACGCTGATATCGCCGAGCAGATCGCTGAGAGCTTAAATTTAAAGCTAGAAAGTGGCATCGGCAGCTCAAACAAGACGACCTTAAATTTCTTGCGAATCTTTATCTACGGCTTGATCGCATTTTTCGTGCTCATCATCTTTTATAAAAAGGTAAAAAATGGCTAAAAAGAGCTTTTGGCCTTACGGTATCGTGCTTAGTATAGTTGCTATCATCTTGGCTTGCGCCGCAACCATCGTTGTTGCGATCAACAACCCAGTCGAGATGGATAGCGCTTATATGCAAAGTCATCAAAGCGTCGATGAAAACATCACATTTATAAAAGAGAGCGAGGCTAGGTTTGATGAGAAATTTGGCCTTAAATTTGAGCCAGAATTTAAAGGTTTGCAGGGTAAGTTTAAATTTCTCCTAACACCAAAAAATGGCGAAATTTCAAGCCTTAGATATGAAATTTTACTTACCCGTCCACAAACAAACAAAGACAACAAAACATTAAACGCTTCATGGCAAGAAAACGAGCTTGTAAGCGAGAGTGTTGGCCTAAAAGAGGGCAGGTGGCAGCTACTTTTAAGGCTAAGCGACAAGCAAGATACGAGATATTATAAATTTGATTTTAACGCTACAAAGTAAGTTAAATTTGCACCTAAAGTCTCTTTTAGCCAAAATCAAATAAATTTACCTGCAAATTCGCTAAATGTTAGATCAGAGCTCTTTAAAGCCAAAATTTAAGCCCAAACGCTTGCTAGTCGTGACGTACTCTTTAAATTTATAGATTAGAGGCGACCAATTTTTAGTATCTAGCTTTTCATCTTTTAACAAATTTTCATCCACAAAGATGCCAACTATTTTGCAAGTAACGATGCAAAATCACTCTTTTATGCGCGCGCTTTGGTTTTTGGCGCTAAATTTAAGCAATATAAACCCGGCGGCGCCCGAAACTACCGAACCTAGCAAGATAGCAAGCTTGTCGGCGTAGGCAAAGGCGTCCGTGTCGTTGTAGGCTAGGCTGTTAATGAAAAGGCTCATCGTAAATCCTACGCCGCAAAGTACCGCGATGCCGTAAAGCTGGATGAAATTTGACCCTTCTGGTAGCTTGGCTAGCTTAAATTTGATCGCTAAAAAGCTAAAAGAAAATACCCCGACTTGCTTGCCGATGAAAAGCCCCAGCGCCGTGCCTAGCGCGACTGGAGACAAAATCTCGTCCAGTCCGACGCCTCGCAACGAGATGCCTGCGTTTACGAAGGCAAATATCGGCAGCACGCCAAACGCCACCCAGCCGTGCAGGTCGTGCTCGATACTTTTTAGCATAGATTTGTCAGGCTCGTCTTTAAAGCTAAGCGGTATGAAAAAGGCCGCCACGACGCCCGCAAGCGTGGCGTGAACGCCAGATTTTAGCACTGCTACCCACATCACCGCGCCTACGATTAGATAGGCCGCCTTGCTCTTTACGCCGAGTCTGTTTAGTGCGAAAAGCGCGGCTAGGCAAACGCTCGCTACCGCAAGCATTTGGGCACTAAGCTCGCTCGTGTAAAATAGCGCGATAATCACGATCGCGCAAAGGTCGTCGACGATCGCTAGCGTCATGAGGAAAATTTTTAAACTAGTCGGTACGCGAGGCCCAAGTAGGCTCAAAATCCCCAGAGCAAACGCGATATCCGTCGCCGTCGGTATCGCCCAGCCGCCAAGCGCGAAGGAGTCGTGTTTCGTAAAAAGATAGAAGATAACCGCGGGCACTATCAGGCCGCCTGCCGCGCCGATGGCAGGCAGCGCGATTTGCGACGGATTTTTTAGCTCGCCCTCCAAAATCTCGCGCTTTAGCTCGAGTCCGATGAGAAAGAAAAATACCGCCATCAATCCGTCGTTCACCCACAAGATCAGGGGTTTGCTTAGTCCGTATTCGCCGAAGCTCATGGTAAATTTGGTATTTAAAAATTCGTTGTAAAAATCGCTCAAAAACGTATTTTGACACAGTAGCGCCGCGACCGTAGCGATCATCAGCAAAATCCCGCCGCTGGCTTCGTGTTTTAAAAACTCTTTTATTCCGCCCATTTTGCTTCCTTTCTATAAATTTTGGCGATTATAACGTATTTTTACGCTCGCATAAAATTCGGGCGAATTTGGCTATAGTCAAGTCAAATTTAAAGGTAAATTTAGTAGACGCGTCGCTAAAATTTGCCATGCCGCGCTTGCGGGAGCGGGACGCTTGCGCACGGTTTTTATAGATTAAGGAGCGAAAATGAATGAAATTTTAGAGATTTGTAAGCGCGCAAAGGCTGCTTGCGGCGAGCTTTTAAGACTTGATAGCAGGGTTAAATTTGCATCCAAAAGTTTTTAGCCAAGGTCAAAACCAAATAAATTTACCCGTAAATTTTACTTTCTAGCCAGCCAAAACGCCAGATCAAACCTCTTTAAAACCAAAATTTAATCCCAAACGCTTGCCAGTTGTGACGTATTCTTTAAATTTATAGATTAGAGGCGACCAATTTTTAGTATCTATCTTTTCATCTTTTAACAAATTTTCATCCACAAAGATGCCAACTATCCTGCAAGTGACTATGCAAAACCACTCCTTTATCTCGCACTTTTCTAGGGTTGTTTCTATCTGTATCTTGCACTCTTTTATGCGCGCGCTTTTTACCTTTACACCTGGCTCTTTGTGCAAATTTGCCACCTTAAATTTATCACTTTCGTAGCTATATCCAAGAGCTCTTTTCTCCTCTGGCACGTCCTCATCGCCTGTTAGTTTTTCTATCTTTTTTATAGCTTCAAGCAAGCTCTCATCGCATAAATTTAGCGTGATGTCTGAGCCATTTTGGATATTTTTATAGCCTTTGTTATCAACTCCGATGCCAAGCACCACGCTATCTCCTAGCGTCCAAGAGGAGGAAAGCACGGTGATATCATCTCGCCCTTTTTGATCTTTTGTGGTGGCAAGTAGGACGGGAAAGCCGTAGTAAAAGCCAGATCTGTTTAACTCTTTATGAATTTTTGCTCCTTTTTGAAATTGTATCCCCCAGCACTTTAAGGCTTAAATTTTTAATGAATTTAGAAAAATTTTCAAAGCTTAGCTTAAGTGAGAAAAAGCGCTCTTTTATCAGCTTTTGGCTATCATTTTTTAAAAATTTAAGAGAGAAAAATGCGCAATCTAAATCAACTTTTCGTCTTTACAAACTCGCGTAAGATCAGGGAATTTAACGCTAGCTTTAATGACGAGCTAATCCCAAAAAGTCTAAGCATCGCTGAGTTTTATAAAAAGGCCGTTTTTGTAAATGGCCGCTTTGAGTGCGATAGCACCTATGCTTTGGTGCTTATGAACAGAGCCTGTGCCAGCGTCAAAGAGGCAAACTCGGTGCTTAAAATCCCAACTGAGTTTTTTGAGTTTTTGAAAAACAACGACTATCTTTTTTCATTTTTTAAAGAGCTAGCTATCAGCAAAAAGAGCATTAATGAGATCAAATTTAACGACATTTACGCTGATTTTGAGGAGCATTTAAGCATACTTGAAGCGGTTTTAAAAGAGTATGAGAGCTTGCTTGATAAAGAGGATCTTTATGATGATATAACCCCGCCAAAAATTTACTCGATAAATGAAGCTTACATAAGAAGTTTTAGTGAAATTTCACTGCATATTGATGGCATTTTAAGCGAGTTTGAGTGGGAAATTTTAGAAAAAATTTCAAAACTAACAACGCTAAAGATCATCTTTCAAACTAGCGTTTTTAATAAAAAACTAATAGAAAAGATAAGGCAAATTTCAGCCATTAGCGAGTTTGAAAACTATAAAAAATATGAGCTAAATTTAAACACAAATGAGCTAGTTTGCCTAGAAAATATCACAAAATTTGAGCCAGTTTTAGTAAGAAATTTCGCCACAAGAAGCTTGCAGTGCGCCTATGCTATGGCAAAGGCTAGTGAGTTTGTGCGTGATGGTATAAAGCCTGAAAATATCGCAGTCATATTGCCAGATGAGGGCTTTAGCGAGATTTTAAGGCTTCATGATAGCGCTAAAATTTTCAACTACGCCATGGGTGAGAGCTTTAAAAATACAAAATTTTATGAAGCGCTTTACTACATCACAAGAGCGATCAACGAAGAGGCAAGCCCAGTTTTTGATCAAAGTAAGTGTGAGAGCTACGAGGAGCTTGGCTTTATTTTAAGCGAATTTGGCGTGAGCGAGCAGCTTTTTGAGAAATTTAAGGCTAGCTATTTTGAGGCGTGTGAATTTAGCAAATTTAAAGAGCTAATAGATGAGCTTTTGGTGCTTGAAAATGAGCCAAGGTGCGAAGAGAAGCTCGCACTTGAGCTTTTTAGGATGGAGAATTTATGCAGGTATTTTAGCTTTAGTCTAAAGCAGCTAAGTGAGATTTTCTTGCTAAATATCTCGCGCCTAAGCATCGATGACGTGGGCGGCGGAAAGATCAGCGTCATGGGCATGCTAGAGAGCCGCGGGATGAAATTTGATGGCGTCATCATAGTTGATTTTAACGACAACTTCATCCCAGCAAGAAGCGCAAACGAGATGTTTTTAAACTCAAAAGTGAGGCAAAAAGCTGGGCTTATAAGCTACATTGAGCGTGAAAATTTGCAGAGATTTTACTACGAAAGCCTCATAAATAACGCCAAAAAAGTGGCGATAAGTTGCTGCGTAAATGAAGAGAGCATACCTTCAAGATTTTTAAAAAATTTCAAAACGATAAAAGATGAAAAATTTAGCGACGAGGCCTATTTGAAGCTATTTTTAAAAGGAGAGGTGAGCTTAAATTTAAGTGATGATGAGGTTATTTTAGAACATGATTTTTTCACAAACCCACTCTCGTTTTCGACACTAAATTTATTTCTAACCTGCCCAAGAAAATACTACTACACAAAGATAGCTCACATAGATGCGCCAAAAGCTATAGCAAGTGAGCTTGGCACAAAGCAAGGAAATAGCGTTCATAGCGCACTTTTTGAATACTATACGAGTGAATTTTATAAGCAAAATAACACCTTTGATCTAGCCGTTTTTAAAGAGATGCTAGCAAAGCAAAATCTTACGCCACTTGAGTTTGAAATTTGGACGCATAAATTTAAAGAGTATGAAATTTATGAAAACGAGCGTTTAAGGGCCGGTTTTAGGGTGCTTGAGTGCGAAAAAGAGGTGCAAAGCGAGTTTTGCGGCGTGCAGATAAAGGGATTTATCGATAGGATCGATGCAAACGCAAACGGCGACGTGCTTATACTTGATTACAAAACGGGCGAAGCAAATGTAAATTCGCTCCAGCTTGCCTTTTACGAAGCACTTTACGGCGGCGAGGTGCGAAGTGCCTACTATGCTCTAAAAAACGAGCCTAGCTTACTATGCCCTAAAAAAAGCGTAGAGGATCTAAGCGGCGAGATAGAAAAGCTAAAAACCATAAACAAAACTAAGATAAATTTTGAAAGAAAGAGCGGTGCTTGCGTATTTTGCGAATATGTCACACTTTGTAGGAGAGAGTTATGAAAAATTTTTTAGCCCTAAAAGCAAGTGCTGGAAGCGGTAAGACCTTTGCGCTAAGCGTTCGCTACATCGCTTTGGTGCTTCGAGGCGAAAATATAAACGAGATCGTCGCTCTAACTTTTACAAAAAAAGCAGCAAACGAGATGAAAGAGCGCATAATCGCTACTTTTTTGGACTTGCAAAACAAAAAGGGCGAGCTTGAAGCGGTGTGCGCGGAGCTTGATATAAGCCAAGATGAGGCGATAAAAAGGCGAGATGAGAGGCTTGGCGTCTTTTTGCAAAGTGAGCTAAAAATTTATACATTTGATGCGTTTTTCTCTGGGATTTTGAAAAAATTTAGCCAAAATTTAGGGCTTAGTCCAGACTATAGCGTGCAAGATAGCCTGCAAGATCTGGCGTGGAAAAAATTTGTAAAAGAGGCGAGCAAAGATAAAAAGCTTCTTAGTGAGCTTGCCTTAATGATGATCATCTCAAGCCAAAAAGAGGCTAGCTTTTCGCAGACTTTGGCGAAATTTTATGAAAGCTTTGGCGGCGAGCTAAAAGATAGTGGCGCAAGCTATCCAGATGATAGCAAAGTAAGGGCGGCGCAAAGGGCGATAAATGAGCATATAGCCTTGCAAAATGGCGCTAGCGATGTGGCTAAAAAGACATTTGGAGAGCAGAATTTATTTGAGCTATTTAAGAGTAAGGTTTTTGCTAGAGAAAGCCTAGACTACCGCACTTTTAGCAAAATTTATACTCCTGAGCTTGATAGGCTCTTTTTTGAGCTAAAAGAGGCAGCGAAAAACTACATTTTAGAGGTCGAAAAGTATAGGCTAAGTGGCTTTAGCAAGCTATTAAAGCTTTATAAGACGTCAAATTTAGAGCTAAACAAGGAGATAAATGCACTAAGTTTTGCTGATATAAACAAGCTGGTTTTTAAGCTTTTGGTGCAAAATTTGGATAAAGAGGCGCTTTATTTTAGGCTCGATGGCAGGATAAATCACCTCTTAGTCGATGAGTTTCAAGATACAAACGTGATCCAGTATGAGATCATCTTGCCATTAATCGCTGAAATCGTCTCCGGATACGGACAAAACGGGCTTGGAAGCTTCTTTTACGTGGGCGACACGAAGCAGAGCATATATAAATTTAGGGGTGGCAAAAAGGAGCTTTTTGATAAACTTGGAGATGATTTTACTCAGATAGATATAGAAAATTTGCCAAGCAACTACCGCAGTTTAAAGGCTTTGGTAAAATTTAATAACGCCGTTTTTGAAGAAATTTATCATAGATATGGGCTTAGTTTTGAGCCACAAGAGCCAGCTAAAAAAGATGAGACGCTAAGCTACGAGGTAAGTGGCGAGTGTGCGTATTTTGAAGTAGAAAAAGATGACTACGGCTACTTGCGTGTGCTAAGCGATGAAGATATCGCAGGTGCGGTCGTTTCGCAAGCAAAAGAGCTTTTAAAAGCTGGCGTAAATGCAAGCGATATAACTGTGCTTTGCTGGAAAAATAGCGACATTAGCCTCATCTCAGAAGTGCTTAGTAGCGCAGGGATCAAAAGCGTCAATGAAGGCACTTTGGAGCTAAAAAGAACGCCGCTTGTTGCTGCGATCATCGAATATGCGAAATTTTGCCTCTTTAAAGAAGAAATTTATGAAAAAAATGTAAAAGCGCTAGTAAATGCAAATGTCAAAAAACTAAATATAAAGCCAGAAGTGAGCGCGACAAATAGCCTATTTTACCTAGCTAAAAATTTAGGCATAAGTATGGCAGATGTCGATATCTTGAGGCTGTTTGAGCTAAGTGTGGGGTATAAAAATTTAAGTGATTTTATATTTAACCTTGAAAACTTTAGCTCTAAAATCAGCCCAAAAAGTAGCGACGGCGTGAGAGTGATGACCGTGCATAAGTCAAAGGGGCTTGAGTTTGCTCACGTCATAGTTTGCGACATGATGGGCAAGGGCAGGGGTGATGACTCAAATTTCATAACCGAATACAGCGAAAAGGGCGAGTGGATCGTAAAGAGTAAAATTTCAGGTAGAGAAAATTTTGACAGCGACTATGCAAGCGTTTTAGAGCAGATGAAAGAGCTTGAAAAGCAAGAAAATATCAATAAAATTTACGTCGCTTTCACAAGGGCAACAAAGTCGCTCATCATCATCAAGCAAGCCGTACCAAGCGGAAACAGCCCAAGCTTTTTTTCATTTTACACAAGAAGCGACAAGAGCGAAGCAAACGACTATCTTGATCTAAAAGAATTTAGCTTTGGCAAAATTTTGCCTAGCAAAACTGAGCAAAAAGAGCTAAAAAAAGATGAAAAAATGCCTGAAATTTTAAAGATAGAGAGGCAAGAGGTAGAGGCAAAAGAGCAAAAGACGAGTGGTAAAAATTTAAGTGCGATATATTTTGGTCTGGCGTTTCACTATCTGCTTGAGATGAGCGAGAAATTTGATGAAATTTCACTAGAAAAAGCTAAAAATTTGATGCTAAATAAATTTCATAAATTTTTACCACTTGAAGCACTTGAAGATGTCTTTTCTAGGGCAAAAATGCTTATAAGAGAGCCAAAATTTATAGAGTGTATAAAAGAAAAAGAAATTTATAAAGAGCAGCCATTTAAAGTGAAAAATGAGCTAAAACAGATGGATCTTTTTTGCTTTAATGAGCGTGAAATTTGCGTGATTGATTATAAAACGACAGATAAAAATATAGAAGAGAACAAAAAGCAGGTAAAAGAGTATAAAGATGCGCTTTCTAAATTTTATGAAAAACATAGTATAATCGCCGTCATTTTTTATGCACTTGAAGGCAAAATTTTATATATTGAAGTTTAAACGCTACTTAATTTAAGCTTTGTCAAAGCATTCTTTAAATACAATCACAACTCAAAAATTAACTTGGCAAAGGTAAGAAAATGACAAAAATAACAAAGCCAAACGAAGTTAAGCGAGACTGGATCGTAGTTGATGCAGCTGGTAAGCGCTTTGGTAGATTGCTAACTGAGGTAGCAACTATACTTCGTGGCAAAAACAAACCATGCTTCACGCCAAACGTAGATTGTGGCGACTATGTTATCATCATAAATGCTTCTAAAGTAGAATTTACTGGTAATAACAAAGCTGAAGATAAACTTTATCACAGACACTCAGGATATTTTGGCAGCGTAAAGAGCGAGAAATTTGGCGATTTGATAGCAAATAAGCCAGAAAAACTTTTCAAGCTAGCTGTTCGTGGCATGCTTCCAAAGACTAAACTTGGAAGAGAGATGATAAAAAAACTAAAAGTTTATGCTGGCAGTGAGCATCCTCATACGGCACAAATAGCTAAAAAAGAAGGAAAATAATTATGGCAAAAGTTTATGCAACTGGTAAAAGAAAAACTGCCGTAGCAAAGGTTTGGATAAAGTCTGGAAGCGGTAAAATCGTAGTAAATGGTATGGATCTTAACACTTGGCTTGGCGGTCACGAGGCTATCAAGCTTAAAGTTATTCAACCACTTTTAGTAACAAAACAAGAGAGTTTAATAGACGTAGTAGCTACAACTTTAGGTGGCGGTTATTCAGCACAAGCTGAGGCTTTAAGACACGGCATTTCACGTGCTTTAGCTGATATGGATGCTGATTTTAGAGCAGCGCTTAAACCAAAAGGCTTACTAACTAGAGATTCTCGTGTTGTTGAACGTAAGAAATTTGGTAGAAGAAAGGCTAGAAGAAGCCCACAATTCTCTAAACGTTAATGGTTTTTTGCAAGTGCTTTTGCATTTGCAAAATTTAGGTTATGTAAATTGTCAGATTTACATTAAGAATTTGGTTATAATTTAAAGTTGATTTATTTTTATTTAGGTAAAATTATAGTCAACATTAAAAACCCCTATTTGAAAGGAATTCTATTATGAAAAAGATTGCTTTAGCTATGGTTGCCGCAACAGCGGTTTTTGCGTCTAACGCAGCATACAACTATGAGATCACTCCAACTATCGGTGGTGTTCATCCAGAAGGAAATCTACGTGTAAAAGACCACAACTTTGTTGGTATTAGAGCGGCTAGAAACCTTGAAGATTTCTTCTTTGATCAAGTTGAACTTGGTGTTGATTACTCTCAAAAACTTAAAGAGAGAACAGGTAACGTTGTAAGAGAGGGTAGAGCTCTTAGATACCACGCTAACCTTGTAAAAAATATCGTTGACTTTGGACCAGTTAGCCTATATGGTTTAATCGGTGCTGGTTATGAAGACGTTCCAGCTATTTTTGTTAAAAACGAAGATGGCGGTTTTGGTCAATATGGTCTTGGTTTAAGATATCAAGTAACTGATAGATTTGCTCTTAAAGCAGAGGCAAGAGATGCTATCAAATTTGAGCATGCTGATCACAACCTATTCTATTCACTAGGCTTTGGCATCGGTCTTGATTCAAAAGCAGCTCCAGTTGTAGCAGCAGCTCCAGCAGCTCCAGCAGCAGCTCCAGCTCCAGTTCTTGATGATGACAATGACGGTGTGCCAAATGATATCGATCAATGCCCTAACACTCCAGCTGGTGTAGTTGTTGACGAAAGAGGATGCGAGAAAGTTATCGTTCTTAGAGACCTAGATGTTAACTTCGCATTTGATAGCTACAAAGTTGGACCAAAATATGCAGCTGAGATCAAAAAAGTAGCTGACTTTATGGGTGAACACCAAGATTATAAAGTTGTACTTGCTGGTCACACTGATAGCGTAGGTGCAGAAGCTTACAACCAAAAACTATCTGAAAAAAGAGCAAAAGCAGTGGCTGAGGTTCTTGCTGGTTACGGTGTAGATAAAGCTAAAATTTCTACAGTTGGTTACGGCGAACTTAAACCAATCGCTACAAACAAAACTAAAGAAGGTCGCGCTCAAAACAGACGTGTTGAAGCTACTTTCCATAAATAATTTTATTATTTAAAATTACTTCTTTAGGGCTTGGCTTCGGCTGAGCCCTTTTTTATTTCTGCGGAGATTATCATGAAAAAAACTATACTTTTTGACTTAGACGGCACACTTATAGACTCTACTTCTGCTATTTTAAAAGGCTTTGATGTGGCGTTTTTAGCTCACGACAAGAAAGAGCCTGATCATGATGCACTAAAATCTCTAGTAGGGTATCCGCTTGAAATAATGTTTGAAAAACTTGGTGCTAAAAAGAATTTAATAGGTGAATATGTAAAAGAGTATAAAGCTTGCTACGAGAAGATCTATTTAGACGAGACTGTGCTTTTACCGTATGCTATGGATGCTTTAAAAGAAGCTAGTGCGTTTGCTGATGTTGGTGTTGTTACGACGAAGACATCAAAATTTTCTATCATCTTGCTTGAACATTTAGGCGTTATGAAATTTATAAAAACGGTTGTTGGACGAGATGATGTAGTAAATCCAAAACCAGATCCAGAACCTATAAATTTAGCTCTTAAAAGGCTAGAAAAAGAAAAAGATAATGCCTTTATGGCTGGTGATACCATCATGGATCTAAAAGCTGCTAAGGCTGCTCTTATAACTGGTGTTGGTCTTACATGTGGATATGGTAAAGAGTCCGATTTAAGGCAGTTTAGCGAGCATATATTTGCAAATCCGCTTGAAGCTGTCGGTTTTATAAAAGAAGCTTGATAGTTAAAATCTATTAAGGCTCTTGAGCCTGATACCATTTTAAATGCAATACTTTTCATAAAAATTTTGATTATAACTTACTATAAAATACTTCACTCAGATACAAAAAATTTATAATTTTATATCGCAAGTATCTATCACTATTTATAGTTCTTGTTTTCAATAAATTTGCATTTGTTTTACTATTTAAAACCTATCATTTTTGATAAATTTGCTAGCAAAATATGCCAACTAATATGCTTGTATTAGAATTCGTTAGGTAGAGACTTTGTTGGTCTCGAAAAGGAGCCAGAATTTATAGACATAGCACTTAAGCGAAGCTGGCGTGGAGGCCGAGTTTGTCTATAAGATAAGCGAGGGCAGACCAAACGTCGAAGATAGACTAAAAAATGGCGACATAGCACTTGTTATAAACACAAGCGATACTAAATCAAGCGTGGATGACGGCAAAAAGATACGTCAAAATGTGCTTAGATTTAAGATCCCATACTTTACAACTATACGTGCAGCACTTGCAGCTGCCAAGTCGCTAAGCACAGTTCAAACTGGCAAAGCACTTGAAGTAAAAAGCTTGCAAGAGTATCTAAGTGAGAAATGAACCAAAAAAAGTGCGTAGTAGAAGCGTTAGCTAGCCTTGGTGGCATGGCAACGCTTTTTGATCTTTACCATAAAACTGATGTTAGCACTTGGGGTAGCAAAACCCCGTTTGCTAGTATAAGACGGATAGTTCAGACTAATAAAGAATTTTATAAGATCAGGGCTGGGCTTTGGGGACTTTGTGAGCTTGCGAGAAATAGTAAATTTAGTGGCAGTTTTGGCTGCCACTCTAAATTTCACTTCTATTTAATTAGCTATTTTTTAAAGCGTTAGCTACCTTTATAGCGCTTGCAAATGCAAGATGCAAGTTGTATCCACCAAGCATACCAGTGATATCTAAAACCTCTCCTATAAAGTAAAGCCCTTTTACGCTTTTGCTCTCTAAATTTTCATCTAAAAATATAGTTTTTACGCCACCTTTTGTAACTTCAGCTCTTTCAAAGCCAAATGTCCCAGCTGGGGCAAACTCATAAGCAAAAAGTCTTTTTATGATGCTCTTTTCATCATCACTAAATTCATAAAATGCCCTATCTTTTAAACCAAAATTTCTTAAAAACTCCAGCACAAATCTCTTTGGCAATGGCAAAACCGAGCTAAGCTGCTTTTTACCATTTACTAAGTTTTTCTCACTAAATTTAGGCAAAAAATTTATGCAAATTCGACCCTTTTGCCAAAAGAGTGAGGCATTTAGTATCGCTGGAACACTTATGCCTCTATGCGTAAAAAGTAGATCGCCACTAAATTTATGGCTCTCATTTTTGGTATTTATCACTACATCCGCGCTTAGGCTAACACCGCTAAGCTCTTTAAACCAAAACTCATCTTTTTGCACGCTAAAGCCAACAAGAGCAGGGGCAAAAATAAGAGACGGGTAAGCAAATAGGTTAAATTTATCAGTTAAATTTAGTTTTTTAGATTGGCAGTAAATTAAATTTACTGCATATTTATGCTTCCAGCTGGAGCGGGCATATCGCCTTTTTCATCTACAAATGGAGGCCCTTTTTGAAGTAGCGCAGTCACTTCAGAGGCAACCTTTGGATCCATCTTAGCCATGATGGTTGATATCTTTTTTGCATCAAGGGCGTAAAGTATGGTGGCTGCGTTTGATCTAGGCATTTGTGAGAGCACTTCGGCTGCTGCGCCATCTTTCATTTTGGCGTAGGATTCATTGACTTTATCAGTCGTCATCGTGCGAAGCTCTTTTAAAATTTTCTCATTTTTAGCGACAACTTCGTCGATCTCTTTGCGCTTTTGCTCGATCACTTTCATCGTCGCATTCAGATCAGCCTCTTTTTTGGCGAGCTTTTTGTTGTTCTCTTCATAAGCTGCAGCCGAGCTTGCTCGAAAGACCTCTAGGGCTTGGCGCTGCTCGTCGATGACCTCAAGCTCCTTTGAAATTTCCTCTTTTCTAGCTTCAAAGATCTGAGTGCAATCAACCGGCACTTCAAAGCAAAATGCAAAATTTACGACCATAAAAAAGAGTAAAACAGCTCTCATCACGCCTCGCTTTTGGCTGCAAATTTCATAACCGCAAACTCATCAAGAGCAAGCGCTTCAGCCTTTTGTATGCGTTTTATCTCTTTTTTAAATTCTTCTTTTTCTAGATACTTCATCTTTTCATACTCTAAATTTGCATTTTTATATTTGTGCTCGTAGTGCAAGACCTCTTTTTTTGCTATCTCTAAGCTCTCTTTGCAGGCACTCAGCTCGGCTCTTGCTATATTTATGAGCTCTAAATTTTCTCTTAGCTCGCCTATGTTGCCACTTTTTGGCAGGCTAAATTCGTTGAGCTTGGTCCTTAAGAGTGCTATTTTTTCTTCAGCATTTCTTACATTTAGCCTAGCAACGACGAGCTTAGCCTCTACCTTATCCATCTCCTGCTTTTTGACGCGGACGACGGAGGTAAATTTACTTTTCATCTAATGATCGTATCGCTTCTTTCAGGGCTTGTTGAGATATAGCCGACCTTCACGCCAGTTAGCTCCTCGATACGCTCGATATATGCTCTTGCGTTTGCTGGCAGGTCTTCATATCTGCTGATGCCCTTTACGCTGTCCCAGCCCGCAAGCTCTTCATAGATAGGCGTTGCATTTTCAAGGTCTGTTGGCACGTAGTCGATCGTCTCGCCGTTATATTGATACGCTTTGCAAATTTTTACCACTTCAAAGCCATCAAGCACGTCAAGCTTCATAAGCGCATAAGTATCGACGCCATCAAGTCTTGAAGCGTATTTTACGCTTACTGCGTCAAACCAGCCACAACGTCTGCGGCGGCCTGTTGTTGTGCCAAATTCTTTACCGATCTCGCACATCTTATCGCCATTTGTGCCTTTGTCTTCAGTTGGGAAAGGTCCGTGCCCTACGCGAGTTGTATATGCTTTGATGACACCTATGACCTTGCCTATCTCTTTTGGATTTAGTCCAAGGCCTGTGCAAGCGCCAGCGCTTATGGTATTTGAGCTAGTTACATAAGGATATGTGCCGTGATCGATGTCTAAAAGTGTGCCCTGAGCGCCTTCAAGTAGGACTTTTTTATCTTCATCAAGCGCTTTCCAAACTAAATTTGTAGTGTTTGCGATAAATGGAGCAAGCACCTCTTTATATCTTTTTAGCTCTTCAAGTAGCTCATTTTCTTCAGGTATCTTTACGCCAAGAGCGTCAAATACTGGTTTATTTGTTTCAAAATCATGCATCAAAGCATCGCACAAGCGCTCTGGCTCAAGTAGCTCGCCAACTCTGTGGCCGCTTCTGCTTATCTTGTCTGCGTATGTTGGTCCGATGCCTTTGCCAGTCGTTCCGATCGCTTTTTCACCTTTTAAGCGCTCTTTTGCTTGATCGACTTGGCTGTGGTAGCTTAAATTTAAGTGTGCTTTGTCGCTTATATAAAGTCTGCCCTCTAAGTTGTCAAACTGCGCCATCTCAGTGATGAGTACCTCTGGAGAGACAACGACGCCATTGCCGATGATATTTATGATATTTTTGTGCAAAATTCCGCTTGGGACAAGGTGAAGTGCGTATCTTACGCCATCGACCCAGATCGTATGACCAGCGTTGTGGCCACCTTGAGAGCGACAAATCATGTCATAGTTTAGTCCTAGCATATCAACTATCTTGCCTTTGCCCTCATCACCCCATTGAACACCAACTACTAAATCAGCCTTTCTCATTCTTACTTCCTTAAATTAATTTTTTCTTCTATCAATGCATCAGTATAAACAGCGAAACCGCTGCTTGAAATATCGTCTATTTCATAGTTCCCGCCACTTGCTAAGATGGCGTTGTCTTTTAAAAATCTAAAAAATAAACTATCATAATATCTCATTTTTGAGTAATATAGCGGAACTATTCTTAAATTTTTATATTCTAGTGATTTGGCTACGTTTTGTAAATTTTTTAGCGCCTCTTTTAGCTTATCAGGGACTAAATTTATTATCTCATCAAGCTCGCTAGCGTCCTTTAAAAGGGCTAGTTTGCTAAGCCACGGCACATTTTGGGCTAAAATTTTTTCTAGCCATGAGTTTTCAAAAATTTCTATCTCTAAGTTTAAAATTTCGCAAATTATCCTTGGGATTTGCATGTTGCTAAGCTGCAAACAAGCGCCGATCTCAAGCTCGCTAAAGAGCTTTGCTACGATGTTTATGCTCTTTAAAATGTCGTTTTCACCGATAAGCTCAGCGCCTATTTGATAAATTTCTTGGCTTGGGTAGCGAAAGACTGGCTGGATGTAAAACCACCTCTTTGGCTCGTTTGCTTTAAGTCTTCTAAGCACGATCCTAACGGTATCAACCGTGCTATCAGCTCTTAGGCTTATCTCGTGGTTTAGACTGTCGCTAAAGCGCAGAAGGTTTGTCGCATCTACGCTTAGATGTTGATGATACGAAAAAAACGGCGTTACGATCTCGCTAAAACCTTCATCTTCTAAAATTTCACTCGCTTTTTGCTCGATTTTTCTCTTTAGTTTTGCACTTTTTGCAAAGTAAAGTTTGCTTCCGTTTGGGATCTCGTGCTCATAAACATTTACATCACTCAACTCTTATCTCCTTACTAAAACCTAAATTTATATCGCACTCTTTGATGATGGACATGGCTAGATTATAGAGTTCGCCACTGTCGCTGCTACTTGCTAGTTTGCTTAAATTTATAGAAATTTCTTGATTAAATTTACCTATATTTTTTATCTCATCTTCTATTTTTTGTTTTAGGCTTTGTGCTAGTTTGTCGTCTTGATTTAAATTTGCTATCACTTCATTTGCAAGCTCTTTTAGCACGACTAAGCCTTTGAAAAGCTCGAAATTTTCGCTATTTTTATAGTCTTTTATGTGTAGATATGGTCTTTCAAATTTAAATGAAGCAGCATCTTTTGCCAAAAGTGCTAATGAGAAAATGTTGCCTTGAAATTTATCAAAACCAAGACCAAGTAAAAACTCAAGCGTTCTTTTGTCATCGATATTTTTTATAGTCGCATTTAGTCCAAATTTATCAGCCACAAACCTTATCATATTTATGCTCTCAAGCGCCTCTTTTGAGCTAAAGATATGCTTGCAAAATTTATTATCTATATTAAAGCGGTTTGTCTTTAGCATACCAAGAGCTTCTATCGAGCTTGAGTATGAGGCAAAATCATCAAGCGAGAAGTGTATGCCAAGCTCTTTATATTTTCTCACATAAATTTCTAAAACTTCTAAATTTGTAGCTGTTGCAGCGTCGATAACATCAATGATAAGCCCAGTTGGATCAAGGCTTTTATCCTCATCAAATATCGCTTTAAATTTATGCCAAAATTCTTCTGTAAAGAGCTTTTTAACGCTTAAATTTACTCGAACTTTTGCGCTTATGCCATTTTCTAGCCACATTTTTCTAGCTAAAAGCGCCTCTTTTATCGTAAATAAAGCGATATTACTCGATGCGCTACTTGTCTTTATAAGTGGTAAAAAGTCGCTTGGATAGATGATCTCGCCATCTTTTCTCCATCTAATAAGAGCTTCAAAACTTAAAGTCTCGCCCGTGCTAAAGCTGATCTCTGGTTGAAATTCTAAAAACATCTCACCAGCGTCAAGCGCTTTTAAAATCTTTGAGCCATCTTCGTATTGGCTCTTAAAATAGACATCTTTTTTCGCATCAAATGTATAGCTTCTGTTTTTGCCACTTATCTTGGCTTGATACATCGCCCAGTCGGCTCTTTGTAGCACATCATCAGCCCCAAGCTCACTATCAGCCAAGGCTATGCCTACGCTAGCGCTTGCTTTTAGTTTTAGCTCGTCTATCTTTACTTCATCTGAAGCTAGCCTTAGCATATTTTGCGCTATCTCATAGACTTCGCCTAAATTTTCGTAGTTTATGACGCCTACAAACTCATCTCCGCCTATCCTTGCAAAGATATTTTTGCCATTAAACATAGCGCCTATCTTTTCAGAGATAGCTACTAGAAATTTATCGCCTATTTGGTGGCCGAAGTTGTCATTTATGCTCTTAAAATCATCCATATCAAGGTAGATGACGGCTATTTTTTGTTCATTTTTTTGTATGAGAGAATTTAGCTTGTTGTAGAGTAAAAATCTATTTGGTAGTTTTGTAAGCGGATCGTGATATGCGATAAATTCTAGATATTTCTCATTTTGCGCTTCGTTATTTGCCAGCATTGCAAGCATGATGTAGCCGGTTTTTTTCTCGCTCGCATCGATAAGCGGTAAAATTTCTATGACTTCAAGCTTGCTCTTATTTTTATTATTTTCGCTCCAAACCTTGCCACTCCACGAGCCACCTTGGTTTATAGTCTCTATGATCTGGTGTTTTATATCGCTTAAGCCTTGCTTTATAAAGGTGATATCTTTTAGATATACGCTATCTTTTGCGCCCGCACTTTCAAAAAATGCGTCATTTGCATCAATAACCCTCATCTCCTCATCAAGCAAGACGACCTCTTCTTTGCTAAATGAGAAAATTTTTGCAAGCAGGTCTTGGCAGACAAAGAAGCTATCTTCTAGGCTAAGGTCTCTTAATGTGCCTTTTATCAAGCTTACTTCGCCAAATTCGTCGTATTCAAGCGCTTTTGCCCTTAGTCTAAAGTGTAAAATTTCTTTATCTATGCTGTAAAGCTTGATATCTTTGATGTATGTTTGAGCATCTCTTAAACTCTCAAAAAAGCTATAAAAACTATCAAACTCATCGACAAAGACCGACTTTGCTTGCTCGAAATTTAGAGTGCTTTGCGTGCCAAGAATTTTACTTAGCTCATCTGAGATGTTAAGCATGTCGCTTCTTTTATCCCAAGTAAAGACATTTGCCTCACTCGCCCAAAGCAGTGCTTTGCTCTCTTTGCTTTGTTTTTCAAATCTCTCTTGAAGCTTTAGCATATCACTAAGATCGGTAAATGAGTAGATGACCTTTTGCCCTTCTGCATCGATAAATTTAGCCTTTATCTTAAATGGAATTTTCTTGCCGTAAGCGTTTGTCATATTTGCTATGAAATTTAGCTCTTCATTTTTAAAGCTTGCTTGTAAAAAGGCTTTTTTACTTGCTAGCACAGCAGCTTTAAAGCTATCAAAATCCTCGCTTGCGATGATATCTTCTAAATTTATGAGACCTTGGCTTTGGACATTAAAAATTCTCTCGACATTGTTTGTGCTTTGGATGATCAAAAATGGCTCTTGTGCCGAAGCGATAGCAATGACATTTGGCGATAAAAAGACGTAGCTTTTGATGATATCGTCATTTCTTTGCGTCATCTTTTCTTGAGTGATATCTTTTATGAGTATGAAATTTAGCCTTGTGTTTTCTAGCTCAAAGCTACTTTGTGTTGCTAAAACATCGATTATCTCGCCATTTTTACGTCTTAGCTTAGCTTCATAAGATAGATCATTATTTATAGCGTTTTCTCTATTTTCTGCTAAATTTTTAGACTCATCTTCAAGTAGCTCTTTGATATTTAGATTTGCTACGTCATCTTTTTTGTAGCCTAGATTTTCTAAAAGAGCGTTGCTAATGTCCGTGATGACGCCAGTATAAGCGTCAAAGACCACGATCTTTAAAAAGCTCTTTTCAAAGACATAGCCAAATCTACTCTCGTAGCTTTGTGCCGTCTCGTAAGCTTTATCTCTATCTTCGTAGAGTTTTTTGATGCTGTTGTTTAGCGAGATAAATTCTTTTACGTCAAATTCTTCATCAGCCAGCCTACTTTTATCTGCCGCAAAAAGAGTGATCCTAGTAAATGGAGAGAGAATTTTATCTTTTATATATGAGTTATCACGTAGCCAAAGTATGCTAAATGCGACAAAGCAGAAGAACGAAAGCACGACTAGAACTAGCTGGATAAAGATCTGTGCTTGTCTGCTAGAGCCTGTTATGACAAATAGCTTTTGCTCTTCTAGGTAGCTGATCTTGTAAAAATTCATATCCTTTAGTATAAAAATGATCTTGTCAGCTTTAAACTCGCCACCTTGCGAGATGTATTTGTTAAAGTCCTCTTTTATAAATTTTCTATAAAACTCATCTCTTGAGAGGTTGCCATCTTTATCAACCAAAAAGACGTATGCGGCAAGGTTTTTATTGTAGCCTGTATCTACCTTGTTTTTTAAAAGATTTTGATTTAGCTGAACGAGAATTTTATTGCCATTTTTTAGTCCGTAAGCTATGTAGATATCTTTAAAGCGCCTATTTTTGTAAAATCTATCAGAGAGCCTAAACTCGCCTGCTTTGATATCTGAAAACCACGAGATATCGTAGCTATGAAGCTCAAAGGCATCATCAAATTTACGCTCATAAAGCAAGGAGTTATCTTTTGCTATCACGTAAAAAGCGGCGTAGAATTTACTTACAACAGTATCTTCATAAAATGGCTCTACGCCGTTTGCTATGAGTCTTGCCTTTGTGGTGATATTGTCTTTTACCTCTACAAATGTACTCACGATATTGTTTCTAGTGATTAAATTTAGCGTTGAAATTTCATATTTTATATCGTTTATGCCAGCAAATATGACAAAAAGTGCAAGAAAGATGAAGGCAAAAAGAAGTAGTGCTATCTTTACATAGAACCTCTTAAAAATCTGCAAAATCGACTTAACACTATTTTTTTGCATTAAATTTAAGCCTCGCTTTTTAAAACTAGCCATGATTTTAACGCAAATTTACTTTTTTTAGCTTATAAAATGCCTTTTTGTTTAAATTTAAAGAGATCACAGGGCGTTTTGCCCCGTGACTTAGTAGATCCAAGTAACTACTTCAGATCTTTGTCTGCGTAGTTTTTCAGGTTGTGGGTTTAGGCGGTAGCCAAATGGCACTACGATAGCCACTCTTTTCTCGCTCTCATCAAGGCCTAAAATTTCATTTAAAGCGTGTCTGTCAAAGCCTTCGATAGGGCAGCTATCTATGCCAAGGCTTGCGGCTGCGTTCATCATATTTGTCGCAGCTATCATGCACTGCTCGTGTGACCACTGAAATGTTAGCTCATCGTCATTTTTGAAATTTGATAGCAAAAAGTCGTGATAAAATTTCTGCCTTGCAGCGATAGCTTCAGGGTCTTTATCAGCCCTTCTAGCGATCATTTTATCAACGTAGTTGCTGCCAAATTTTATCTCTTTGATCTTTGCTAAAATGACAACTAAATGCGAGCAAGAGGTGATTTGCACTTGGTTCCACGAAACAGCTTTTATCTTCTCTCTAAGCTCTTTGTTTTGCACGACCAAAAAGTCCCACTGCTCAAGCCCAATTGAGCTTGGGCTTAGCCTGCCAGCCTCCAAGATAAAGTCAAATTCGCCAGCGCCTATCTTTTTGCTCTCATCAAAAATTTTGCAAGCGTGACGAAATTTTAAAATTTCAAGATAGTTCATCATATCTCCTTTGTTAAATTTCTTGACATTATAAAGCGACTAGGTAAATTAAAAGAAATTTAGCCAGACTTTAGCTGGCCTTAAAATAGGCTAAATTTAGCCTAGAGTTAGTTTAAAAATATATCAAACTCGCCTTTTTGGACCGCTTGTGCGATGATGGCTGAGCGCTCATAGCCAACCTCTTTTAGGCGCTTTAGTGCTAGGCTCGCATCGTTCTCACTAATAGCTAGCAAAAGTCCGCCAGAAGTTTGCGCGTCATATAGCAAGATATCAGCCTCTTTGCTCACAAAATGCTTTGCAAATTCGCGGTTTTTGTAGCTTCCCTCTGGGATGATGCCCATATCGGCAAATTCTTTCGCACTTGCGATCACTGGCACATCTTTTTCAAAGACATTAAAGCTGATCTTGTCGTTTAACATCTCGCTTAAATGCCCTAAAAATCCAAATCCAGTCACATCGGTAGCCGCATAAACTTTGATACCACTTAGTGCTTTTAGAGCGTAGAAATTTAGCTGAGCCATGATGCTTGCGACCTCATTTATTTGCTCCAAACTTAACAGATCAGCCTTGATCGCTGTGCTTAAGATGCCGCTGCCAAGGGGCTTTGTAAGGATCAAAACGTTACCAACTTCTGCTGTGTTGTTTGCCCAGAAATTTTGTGGGCTCACCTTGCCAGTCGCACTTAGCCCATAATACATCTGCTGCGTTTCTATCGTGTGTCCGCCAACGATGACGCCGCCACACTCTCTTACTTTATCGGCTCCACCTTGTAAAATTTCGCCTAAAATTTCAGGTGCAAGGTTGCAGCTATCAAAGCCCACGATGTTTAGGGCGTTTATCACCTCGCCACCCATTGCAAAGACGTCGCTTAGGCTATTTGCAGCAGCGATCTGACCGTAGATAAATGGGTCATTGACTACTGGCGTGATAAAGTCAAGCGTCTGAACGAGCGCAAGATCGTCTGAGAGCTTAAAAACGCTCGCATCTTCGTTTGAGCCTATGCTTGAGAGCAGGTTTGGATGAGATAAATTTAAACTACTAATCGTTTTGTGAAGACCCGACGGGTCAAGCTTAGCAGCTCAACCAGCGGCTTTAACGAACTGCGTAAGCTTTTTGTCGTGATAGATCATAGTTTGATTTGCTCGTGAGTTGAGAGTATGTCGATGATCTCATAAGCGTTTGAAATTTCGCCAACTGCAAGATCGCTTACTAGTTTATAAGCCTCCAAGCAGCTTCCGCAGCTTAAAATTTGAACGCCAGCAGCTTCAAGATCTTTAAGCGGCTTAAAGCTTGGATGTGAGCGGTTTGTTGTCATTTTAACGGCGTTATTTACGCAGATGATTATCTTTGGTTTTTTCTCTACTTGAAGAAGTGCGCCTAGGAATTTTGATAGCAAATTTATGCCAACATCGCCGCTACCTGCACGCTCTTCGTTTAGATAGAGCACTTTTTCATTTTTTGGTGTTATGTCGCAGACAAATTCATCAAAATTTGTAAGCTCAAGTGCGCTTTTGCCCTTGATGGCTAAAATTTTAGTCTCATTGCCGTTGCTTTCTAGGCTAAATTCTATATTTTGATTTTTCAAAAATCTTGAGATATTTTCTTTTGGAGCTAGGGCATTTACGATTATCTCTAGGCTCTCTCCCTCATTTAAACCCTCAAGTGCGTTTTTAGTCATGATGACTGGTTTTGGGCACTCTAAATTTCTACAATCAATTGTTCTTGTCATTGTTTTTCCTTTGTGATTAGTATTTCAAACCTTGAAACTGATTTTGGATTATAGCTAAAAAATATTAATTTTTTAAAAGGATTTGTGCTGTGAAATTTGCTATAAAAGAGAGTTTGACCCTGCGTAAGCCGCAAGGTCAAGGTTAATTATTTTAAATTTGTGTAAGATTTTTCGTAGTCAGATACTGGGATCTTGTTTTCTTTAACAAGCTCTTGATACCAGTAGTGGTGAAGAACATAGACCTCTTCTTCTTCTTTGTATCCAGTGATCATTGACCAGATAGCGCCATGTATAGCGATCGCAGCCATATAGATATGAACTAAGAAAAATACCGCACAGACGATACCAAGGCAGTTGTGGATAACTACACTATATCTTAAAAGATCGATTTGTTGGATACCAAACCAACTAGCAACTGCTGGTTCTTTAAGATCCATGAAGTACATGATAGCACCAGTGATGATCATCACGATACCACCAGGGATAGCGATCCAGTACCATGCTTTTTGTCCTGCGTTAAATTTACCAGCTGGGACTGGTCTTTTCTTCTTTGAAAGATAACCACCAACTATCATCATCCATCTGATATCATAAACAGCTGGAAGCATTCTGATAGTCCAAGCAAATAACATAGGAAGCACAGAAATAGCAAATATAATAGTCGCTATATCGTGCAAGTATCTACAGAAACGCACAAATGTGCCACCGCCAAGCTCTGCACCCCACATGATGATGATACCAGTTGGCACCAAGATGATCCAAGAGATCGCAGCCAAGCCGTGAGCTATACGTTCGATTAGTGAAAATGCAAATACTTTTTTGCCCTCGTGACTAAAGTGTTTTGGTCCGATGATCAAGAAGTGTAGCACGAACGCGCCGATAACAGCTAAAATGATAGAAAGTGCAGCTATCGCGAAGTAGTCGTTGCCTTGTATAAAAGTAAATATCGGGCCCCAGCCATGCTCATAAGGCTTGATATTTTCTATCCTCTGTGCTGCCCAAATGGTGCTGTCAAATTGATTGACACCAGTTGGTCCTTCAATGGCCATTGCCACAACAGACAATGTAAAAAGTAGAGTAAGAATTCTCGTCATTTTATTCCTTTATTTGCTAAAGCTTAAATGATTTAAGCTTTGGTTAAATATGCTAAAATCACACAGCTATGCCGTTTTGCGGCTATTATATCAGAGCTAATCACAAGCAAACCTTAGCAAAAAAGATTACTAAAAATTTTATAAAAAACATTTAAGTTTTGTTAATTTTTATCGTTTTTGATCTGAAAATTTAGCTAAAATAAAGCCAAATTTTAGTTCAAAAGGACCGCACTATGCATCTTTTTTGCCTTATATTTGATGAGTACGAGACGCTTGATCTCATGGGGCCAGTGGAGTTTTTAGCAAGGGTGCCTGAAATGAAGATAAGCTACGTCTCGTTTGATGGCGGGATGAAAAAAAGCAAGCAAGGCTTTTTTATAAAGACCAAAAAGCTTAGTAAGATGCCAAAAGAGAGCGCTTTGCTACTTCCTGGAGGTCAAGGCACGAGGGCACTTGTAGATGATAGTGAGTTTATCTCAAGACTTAAAGAGTGCGTTTTGGCTTCACAATTTTGCCTAAGCGTATGCACTGGCTCGGCGCTCATCGCTCGCACAGGAGAGCTTGACGGACTAAAGGCTACCTCAAATAAAAGATCGCTTGAGTGGGTAAAAAGTTGCGGCGAAGCTGTAAAGTGGCAAGAGCGCGCTAGGTGGGTGAGGGCAGGTAAATTTTACACAGCTTCAGGCGTGGCTGCTGGCATGGATATGGCGCTTGGATTTATCAGTGATCATTTTGGCAAGGAGCTAGCCCAAAAGATCGCAAATGAGACTGAATACAACTGGCAAAAAAGCTCAAAGTTAGATAAATTTGCCAAAATTTATGGGTATTAAATTTAAAATAGCTTGTGACCTTTTGATAAAGTCAGAAATCTACTAAATTTAATAAGGATAGCAAGTCAAAATAGCTTTAGCAAAAAGTATTAAGATAAATTTTATAGATAATAAATTTAATCGGTTCGCAGTCTAGTTAGAAATTTGCCAAATTTAGTAAGTTTAAATTTTGAAAACAAAAATAGCTTTGTCAAAAATAGCTTCAAGATAAATTTTTAAATTTAAGTAGTTTAAGCTGTTTTTCGAAATTTGCAAGCCAGATAAATTTGACCTAAATTTAAAAGCCAAATTTACCTTCAAAAACTCAGCCTAGTTTCTGCGCCTATACTCTTCGTAGTCTAGCTCTCTAACCATCTTTATCTCACCATTTTCTTTTAAAAGCAGCAGATCAGGCAGTTTTATGCCGTTAAATGTTGTATTTTTCACGATGGTGTAGTGAATTTGATCTTCAAAGATGACGCGGTCGCCGATTTTAAGCTCGCTATCAAATTTATACTCCGCATCGCCCGCTTCAAGACCCACTATATCGCCAGCTAGGCAGGTATTGCCACCAAATCTATAAGCAAATTTGCCGTTTTTACTCTCGCCTCTAACGGCTGGGCGGTAAGGCATGAGCACAGTATCTGGCATGTGCGCCTCGGCTGAGGTGTCAAGGATGGCGATATCTTTCTCGTTGTGCACGATGTCAAGCACGCTGCTTATCAAAAAGCCAGTCTGCCAGCCCACAGCCTCGCCAGGCTCCAGATAGACCTCTACGCCGTATTTTTCGCGGAAGCGCCTAATGATCTTTATAAGCAGCTCCACGTCGTAATCAGCTCTTGTGATGTGGTGGCCGCCGCCCATATTTATCCACTTCATCTTTGGGATAAACTCACCAAATTTCTCTTCAAACGCCTCCAGCACGACCTGCAAGCTGCTCGCACTCTCCTCGCAAAGCGCGTGAAAATGAAGCCCAGTGATGCCATCAAGAAGCTCTGGCTTAAAATTTGCCCTTGTGATGCCAAGCCTGCTAAATTTAGCGCATGGGTTGTAGCTATCAGTTGGCGCTAGTGAGACCTCTGGATTGACCCTTAGGCCGCATATGATGCCATTTTGCAGGGCAATGCCTTTAAATTTTTGCCACTGAGCAAAAGAGTTAAATGTGATGTGCTTTGAAATTTTTAAAATTTCATTAAAATCCTCATCTTTAAAGGCTGGACTATACGTGTGGATCTCGCCTTTTACGTATTCGCTCGCAAATTTTGCCTCATGAAGCCCACTGCAAGTCGCTCCATCAAGATATGAGCCCACCATATCCATTACGCCGCTAAATGCAAAACCCTTAAGTGCTACTAAAATTTTAGCTCCACTTTGCTCTTTTACATACTTTAAAAGCTCTAAATTTTTACGTACTTTGGCCTCTTCGCAGACGTAGGCTGGGGTTTTTATGCTTTTTAAAATTTCGTTCATTTTCTTTCTCTTTTGTAAATTTTCAAATAAGTATATCTAAATTTATTTTTAAGTAAAATCAGCAAAAATTTCAAAGGATAAAATGTGGTAGAGATCGAATTTCTTGGGCCTATCGGGCTTGAGAGTATAAAAGTAGAGGCAAAAAATTTAGGCGAGGTAAAAGCGGCAATAAGTGAGAAAGAAGAGCTTAAAAAGTGGCTAAATATCTGCGCTGTGGCTGTAAATGACGAGATCGTAAGCGATATAAATTTCGCTCTTAAATCAGGCGATAAAATTTCTATCTTACCGCCAGTTTGTGGAGGCTAAGATGCAAATTTATAATGGAAGCTTGGACGTTCAAAGCATCACAAACGAGTGGTATGATAAATTTAAAGATAAAAACTGCGGTGCGCTCATCACTTTTGTAGGCATAGTAAGAGAAGAGGGCGGTATTTCGGCGCTTAGCTTTGATATCTATGAGCCGATCCTTAAAAAATGGCTAGATGCTTGGCAGGAGCGAGCCAAAAAAGAAAATGCCTACGTGCTCTTTGCTCACTCAAAAGGCGACGTGGCGGTGCATACGAGCTCTTATGTAGCTGGAGTTGTTAGCCCTCAAAGAAAGGTCGCGCTAAGGCTTATAAACGAGTTTGTCGAGGACTTTAAAGCAAATGCGCCGATCTGGAAATACGACGTGATAAATGGCGAGAGAATTTACGCCAAAGAGCGTAGCCAAGCGATAAATGGCGCTGGACTTTTGGCATAAAAAGGGCAAAAATGATAACCAAAGAGAGTAAAAAAGATGTTTTTTGGGCGTTAGCCTTTGGGCTTGGACTCTTTGTCTTTAGCATCGTTGGCTATTTTTATCTTGATCTTGGCACGCCGTCTCTTTTTGGTGTCATCGTTGGCGCCATTTCAACCTTTTTTTGCGTGAGAAAGATCTTGCAAAACAACTTTTTTGAGATAGATGATGATGGATTTGTCATAAAAAAAGGCTCAAAAAATATCAAATTTTTCTTCAAAGATATCGATGAGATCGCCATTAAGAGCTTTGGCGATAAGAAAAAGGTCGATGCGTTAAGTGTTAAATTTAGAAAAAATCGCCTGGATAGAGATGCGTGTTTTGGCTTAGTGCAGGCACTTGGCGATGATATGATCGTCATTTTTGACAGATATGAGCTTTCGCAATTCACACTTTCAAAAGAGCTTCGAGATAGGCTAGCTAAATTTAAAGATAGGGCGTAAAAGCTTTTTAATTCGTATAACTTTCAAGTTTTTCGTGGTCGATGATGAGAAATTCGTGCGGTGTGATCTTTCTGATGATGTCGTCTTTGATAAGCTCATTAAAGGCTGTTGAGGCGCTTTGGCGCTTGAGGCCAACAAAGCTTGATAGCACCTTTAGAGAAAACGGCAAAAATACATATCGGTAGCCATTTTGTTTTAGATCTTGCTCATTTGCAAGCTCGATTAAGAAATTTGCTATCCTGCCCTTTGCGTCCTCAAAAAGTATCGACTTTGTGATCTGGCGCTGCACGATGATGGTGTTTAGCGTGGTTGTTAGGATCTCGCTTGCAGCTTTTTGATTGTGCAAAATTTCGCCGATATTATCTAGTCTAATAACGTAAATTTGGGCGTCTTCAAGCACTTCAAATGCGCAGTTGTCATCAAGTATGGCGATGTTGTTTTTTTCTAAATGATAAAGGATAAATTCCTCGCCATCTTCAAAAAATGAGAGCTTTGCTGAGCCGCTTTTTAGGATAATTATCTCGATATCTTCGGTGTAGATTGTGCTTGTTTTTGGCAGCTCTTTAAACTCAAATTTCTCCAGCTCATCTTGTGTTAAGATATCTAAAATATGCGTTTGTAAAAGCCCTAAGCGTGATTTTTTCATCTTTCTCCCAAAAAAGTGTAAGGGCAGATTTTACTTTATAAAGCATTTAAATAAGTTGAAATTTCTCTTTTTTGATGTTACTTTTTTTCAAATTTTTTTAAAAATAGTGATAAATTCGGGGGTTTTGGCTGCATAAATTGCAACCAAATTTAAAATCCGTGAAGCTCTTTTAGCTTCTCATCTATCGGTTTTTTGTGCCCGTCTTTTGTCACACTAACATAGGTCGCGGTGGCGCTTGTGACGTGTATAGTCTCTCTAAAACCGCCATCATTTAGCCTAAGTGCAGTCACTTCTATCTGCGTTGTTATCGATGTTTTACCAACTGCGATGATCTTTGCATAGCAGCTTAGTACGTCGCCAACAAATACTGGTTGTTTAAAGATGATCTCTTTCATAGAAATTGTCACAACTCGCTCAGGCGAAATTTCTCTAGCAGCCTGAGCACCTGCAAGGTCTATCTGACTCATTATCCAGCCGCCAAAGATATTGCCAGCTGAGTTTGTATCTTTTGGTAGCATCACTTGCTTGATGCGTGGCTCGCCAAAGTCCTTTAAAATGTCCATTTTTTGCCTTTTAGATTTTAAATTTTTGGTAAATTGTAGCAAATTTTAATGGCTTTATGCTAAAATCCTGCAACTTTAAGGGATGAAAAGATGAATGATTTTAAAAGA
Source organism: Campylobacter concisus (assembly GCF_003048875.2). Classification (NCBI taxonomy): domain Bacteria; kingdom Pseudomonadati; phylum Campylobacterota; class Epsilonproteobacteria; order Campylobacterales; family Campylobacteraceae; genus Campylobacter; species Campylobacter concisus. Next base: position 289,376 of record NZ_CP049264.1, read on the forward strand.
CTAAATGAACTTACAAAAGAGCAAAAATCCAAGCTAAATGCTATTTATAAAAATTTAGATGACAAGATCATAACTGATGCTCTGAAGATTTGTGCCCTTGATGGCACGCCAAGCCAAAAACTAGCCATTGCAAGAAGGATAGTTGATCTTAAAGTAGACCCACTTCAAAATGAGCTAAAAAAGCTAAATTTAGGCGAGGACGAGCAAAAGCATGTGCTAAATTTGATCTATGGCTATGTTAGAAATTTATATGAAAATTTACACTCCGAGCTTATAAAAAAGGCACGTGATGAGCAAATTTTAGACCCATTTTTTCAAGCTTTTGTAGAGGCTATGCACGAGCTTGGACTTAGTCTAAATGCATGGCAAATTTCGTGGCAAGATAAGATAATAGACACTACAAATAAAGAGTTTGAAGCTAAATTTAAAGATCTAAGCCTAGCAAATGAGTTCATCACTAAAAACGGCTTATTTCAGTGTGATAGTAATGGCGCAAGGGCTGATAGAACGTATGGCGCAGTTTGCAAAGAGGGCGAGAAATTTAGCTTTTTGTCTTACGCGCTTGCTTTTAAAGATGAGGTTGGAGAACTTAAAAAAGTCTTTACTAAAAACCTTGAAATTTTAAGAAATTTAGCTCAAAATGACGAGCAAAAATCCTACGTAAAATACCTTGAAAAGCTGCAAAATGCCTTTTGCGAAGAGGACAATGCAAAGGTGATAAATGCTTGGCAAGAGGCTGAGATAGCGTGGATGGATGTAAAAGGAGCGCTTCAGCCAGGCCATCCGCTAGAGTACTACGAGGACGCCTACACGCACGCGGTTGCGCTTGAGTGGGACATCAGGCTGGTGGATAGCGAGGGCATTGACGAGCTTAAATTTAAAGAAAAAGTGACAAAAACTTACAAAAGCGTCTGCGAAAAGATCAAATTTGATAACGCCGTGACAAACAAGGCAGTTAGTGAAAATATCGCTAGAACGCAGCTTTATATAAGCGTGCCGATGATCTATTACGGCGCGGAGTTAAACGGGCTTTTTAGCGCTCAAGTCGTGCCAAATGACGAGAGTGTGAGTGCAAAATGTGGCAAGAAAATTTTTGCCTTTGTAAATCACGTCTATGAGGGCGCGAAGGCAAAGCCTTTTATGAAGCTTGGGGCTGAAATTTTTAGCAAGGAATTTTTGGATTTTGGTAGAGAGATTTTATTTTTAAAGCCAAAAATTTGGAAAAAAGTATATGAAATTTCAACGATCGGTCATGAGTTTGGGCATATCCTCTTTATCGGACTTGATACTGAGATGAGCATGAATAAAAGTGGTGTCTTTAAATTTATAGAAGAGTACAAAGCAACGACTGGCGGGTTAGTAAATTTCTTCTTGCACGAAGAAGCGGAGTATAAAATGGCCGTCTTTCACGAGCTAATAGCCCGCGCTGTTGGGCTTATAGCGTGGCGAAAGGTCGATGAGGTGAGGGCTTATTACTGCGAGGGGCTCATACATCTTAGCCTACTTTTTAGGGCTGGAGTGCTTAAATTTGATGGCAAACTAAGTGTTGATATGAGCGAGCAAGCTTACGCTAAATTTAAAGAAATTTGCTTAGAGAACTATTACGAGCTAGCACAAACATACGCTAAAAAAGATGATGCGAGCACGTTTTTGGAGAAATTTTGCCAAAAAGATGAGCAGAGCTATCTGCCAAAAGATGAAGAGTGCAAGAAATTTGTGGAGCATTTCTACGCCAGGTATGAGGCTATCGGCAACGACGTCGATGATAGCGGCGAGTGGCAAAGGTGGCAAAAGCTAGCCCAAGAAGCGGAGAGTGGCCGTGCTTGATAGGATAACAAATTTTCATAACGGCTCGTTTTTATTTATATTTGCCCTGATTATTGCTTATTTTTTTGCTATTTATCTGGGTGATCAGTTTTATCTGACAGCTATATCAGTAGGCACTGATGTAGTGATCGCCTTGTTTTTGTTCTTTTTCTTAAAAAGTAGTAGAAATTTAAACTCATACTGGACCTATATATTTTTGGCTATCGCAAGCTGGGCGCTGGCTGATATCCTTTTATTGCTTTATGATAGATCGCTTCTTATGCAAGGAAACATCTCCCGCACGGATCTTATGCAAATTTTATATTTGATCCCATTTTTTATGTTTCTTGTATCTGCTATTGCTTTTTTTGCAAGAATTTTAAAAAGAGTGATATGGCAGCAAGTCGTGGTAGATGCGCTTGCTTTGATGCTTATTACGGTTAGTTTTTTTTGGTTTGTAATTTTTGATAGAAGTCTAGCAGTAGTGCTTAATAAAGAATTCGTGATTAACCTTTCATACATCATAATGGATATTTTTATCTTTTGCTTTGTCTTTGTTGTCGCATTTTCACTAAATTTTGTATCAAAAAAACCAATTTTTAGCTATAAAAGAGTTAGCCTACTTTTATATCTATCAGCCTTGCTTATCATTTGCATTTGCGACGCATACTACTCATCAAAGGCCTTTTTGGCATACGGTGGCACAAATGTTCATTACAAGTTTTTCTTTAAAGTTGCGTTTTTTATTATATTTGTAGCTTGCTTGCACCTAAAAGAAAACGAGGCAAATATCAAGATAAGAAGCTACAGAAAAGACTATACAAGAGCGCTTATATATAAATTTGTCACCTTGCTTTTCATCTCTTTACTTTTTTTGGGAGCTGCTAATACCGATAAAATTTACTCTGTATGGATAGTTTTTCTACTTATGGTTTTGCTAGCCTATGCAGCGCTAATTTACAGTATCTCAAGCACAGTTGCTATGAGGGATCTAGCTAGATCTGAAAGGCATATCATCGCTAAACTAGATGAAGAGATCCAAGATAGTTTAAGAGAGCTTGAAGAGAAAAACGAGCGCTTAAGGCAGCTTAGCGAATTTGACTCACTCACTGGACTTTTAAATAGACAGTCATTTTTAAGCAAATTATCAGAGATGATAAAGACTAAAGCGCTTGGTGAAAAGATAGATATTTACAGCATCGATATCAACCACTTTAAGGCTATAAATGACTCATACGGCCACTACGTAGGCGATGAGGTGCTTTTAAAACTTTCTAAAAATATCAAAGCTATCTTGCCAGAGGGTGCTATCATCTCAAGGTTTGGCGGTGATGACTTTATGATAGTTTTAAAGCAAAAAAATGAGGGGCATTATAGAGAATTTTTATACTATCTGCTAAACATCATAGCCGAGCAAATCTCAGTTGGCGACTATAAGATAGCTCTTGGAGCAAAGGTTGGCGTTAGCTCAACGCAAACAAGCGAAATTTTAGCTGATGATCTCATCATGCAAGCTGGAGCCGCACTTGATGCAGCCAAAAGAGATGTCAATACAAAATATGTCTTTTATGATGATATAAAAGAGATCATTCAGGAGAAAAACTACATAGAAATTTTGCTAAATTCTATGAATTTTGATGAGGAATTTAGCCTAAATTTCCAGCCGCAGTATCTACTAAACGGCAAAAAGATAATAGGCGCTGAAGCTCTTATAAGGTGGAACTCTCCAGTAAAAGGCTTTGTAAGTCCGGCTAAATTTATCCCAGTAGCAGAGCAAAGCTCTATCATAAATACAATAGGAATATGGGTGGCAAAAGAGGCCATAAGGCAGATGAGCTACTGGAACAAAAAGTATGGCATCAGCCTAAAAGTTGGCATCAACATCTCGCCAAAACAGGTTGATAATGTAAATTTTGCATCGGACATCTTTGGCTATGTTGAAGAATTTGGCATGGATCCAAAGTGCGTTGATATCGAGCTTACAGAGGCAAGCCTCGTCAATGCCGAAGAGATCATGCAAACAGTCTTAAAGAAATTTTCAGATAAAGGCATGAGCATCTCGATCGATGACTTTGGCACTGGCTTTTCATCGATGAACTACATCAAAAAGTATCCGCTAGATAGGTTAAAGATCGCAAAAGAGCTAGTCGATAACATCGCTATAAACGAGATCGATAGAGACGTTGTAAAAAGCGTTATAACTCTAGCTAAAAATATCGAGCTAAAGACGATCGCTGAGGGTGTTGAGGATGAAACTCAGCTTGAAATTTTAAGAGAGCTAGGCTGCGATGAGATACAAGGTTATTTCTGGGGCAAGCCGATGAACGCTAAAGACTTTGAAGAGCTTATAAGAAGCACACTTGATCACATCTAAGCTTGTAAATTTACAAGCTTAGCCCATAACGCTTTTGTAATCTAAATTTTCAAAAAGTAGTAGCTCTTTTTTGCTCTCTTTTATAAGCGCTTTTACTAGTTCTGAGGTCTCTTTATTTTTTGGCAAGACTAGATGGATTTTTTCATTTATAAAGATGATAAAGATATTTTTAAGCTCGTAAATTTCACTTACATCTTTTATGTCAAAGATTTCATTTTCTTTTGGCTCATTTTCGTAAAATGCTAAATTTTTCTCATCTATTTCAAAGATCATCTCTTTTTTAAAGTCTGAAATTTCTAAGCTTTTTAGCACCGATTTTCGTCTATTTTTTAAAAAAATTGGATAAAAAATGATCCAAAAAATAGCAAAAATGACGCCGATAATAGTAAAAATTTTGGTTTTTAAAAGCATATCAGCGACAAATCCAGCTATAATAGCCTCCGTAAAAATCATAAAAACATTTATAAAATACTGTTTTCTAGCCTTTTTTGAGAAAAATAGATTAAATGCTTGGTAGTCTATTAAATTTTCTCCAGATAAGACGATATTACATTTCATAATAAACCTTAAAGAAAAATTTGCAAAATTATAACTAAAAATAAGGTTTTAAACAGAATAAACAATGGAGAGAAACATTTTTTTTACGTCAAATTCGTCACTTATCGTAAGACAAAAACAAATTTTCTATGCCGTTATAGCTCTTTTTATATTTTCTCAGTTTGCCGGCATCTTAAACTATAAAATTTTTGAAAATTTGTTGATATTTTTTGGCTTTGGTCTTGTAGTTCTTGGTATCTACATCTCTATGAACAGATCAAAGCTTAAAGCTATGCACTGGCTTGCTGCATGCTTTGGGGTCTTTCTTTGGACGATTATTGATGCCATTAGAAGCGTCAATGAAGACTTTCTTTTAAGAAGCAAAGAGCAAATTTCTTATCTTGATTTTTTTGATCTGCTCCCTATGTTTTTACTATTGGCCGCTGTTGGTATATTTTTTGTGGTCAAATTTATAGCTAGCGATAAAAAGATCCTAGTTCTAGCCGATAGCTTTAACGTTCTTTTGCTAGTTTTCACGCTTGCTTATTGTATTGTTGGTGATATGGGCGATTTTGATATATTGATCCATCCTAAAAGCCCTAGTGAGCTTGCTGCTAGCATTGCTATTTTTGTAAATTTATCTATTTTATTCATCGCTCTTAGTGAAATTTTTAATAGCAACCATCTTTACATTAGACATAGCGGCTTTTTTTTGATAATAGCAAGTGCGATTTTTACGCTGTTAAATTTATATGTTTTTTATAATGAGCTTATAAACAAAGGGCATGACTTTACTCTGCACTCTATCTACCTTGTGCCATTTTTCCTCTTGATGCTTGGAGCTTTTTACTTAAGGGGCGACAACAAGCGTATAAGCGCAGCAGATGTTGGCATAAAAACAACATCTAAGCTCGTACCTATCATCTCAGCTGCACTAATACTTATAAAAGCCAACCTCTCATCTTATGTCGATCTACTTATAATTTTTGTTATTGTAGCTGGAGCGGTCATTAGCTATTTTATGAAGGTGCTTGATCAAAGCGAAGAGATATATAACGCAGAGCAAAATTTACATGATGCTAAAAACAAAGAGAAGCACCTAAAGACAAACGAACTTGAGATGATAAATTTAAGTTTAGAGGGCGTATCTGAAAAAGACTATCTAACCTCTCTTGGCAACAGAGACTCATTGCTAAATGAACTTAAAGGTATGTGTAGCGTTTTGGGCGAGAAGCAAGAGATCGCAGTTTATTATATAAATATAAGTCGCTTTAAAAATATAAATACCTCTTACGGACATGAGGTTGGCGATAAAATTTTAAAAGCGATAGCAAAGCGCATACGTGAAGCGTGCAACAGACAAGAGGTTACCGCAAGGATCGGCGCTGATGAGTTCATCGTGCTTTCAAAAATGGAAGAAAATAGCCACACTAAACGCATGAAACTTGGTATGGAGCTAAGAGATACGATAGAAAAACCTTTGCAAATAGATAAGTATCACTTTGCGATCAAGAGTGTCGTTGGTATCCACGTTGTCACAAGAGATAACATCAGCGATCCTAGAAATATCATCAAAAAAGCTGATATGGCGATGTACTACGCTAAGCAAAATCCAGCCAAAAACCCGATGGTTTATAATAATGAGATAGATAGCGAAATACAACAAAGCTCAAACATAGAGATAGCTCTTAAAAAAGCAAATTTACAAGAGGACTTTGAGGTATATTTTCAGCCGATTTATGACATTAAAAATTTAAAGATCATCTGCGTAGAAGCGCTACTTAGATGGCAGTCAAAAGAGTATGGACAAAAAGAAGCTGGCGAGTTTATGGATATAGCTAGCTTAAATAGCGACATCTTAAACGACATCTGCACGCTTTCTGTCTCAAAAACAGTAGAACAAGCCGTAAGATGGCAAAACAAAAAGCTAAAAGTGCCAAAAATAAGCATAAACGTAGCGCAAATTCAAAGCACATCTGAAAAATTTGTAAATGAATTTATGCTAACTTTAAACTCGCACCACCTAAATCCAAAGCAGTTTGAGCTTGAATTTAGCGAAGATATATGGAAAAACGACCAAGAGACGCTTGATAAAATTTTCTCACTTTTGGAGAAAAATAGCATAGATGTTTGTATAGATGACTTTGGATCTGGATATACGTCGTTTGTCTATATCAGAAAGTATAAGATCGATCGCATAAAGATAGCAAATGACTTTGTTGCTCAGTCAGTGATCAACAAAAAAGATATGCAAGTAGTCGCTGCTATCATAAATATAGCAAAATCAATGAAGCTAAAAGTGACAGCAAAAGGCGTGGAAAGCCACGAGATAAAAGAGCTTTTAAAAGAGCTTAATTGTAATGAAATGCAAGGATATTTCTTATCTCGTCCGATGAGTGCGGAGGAGTTTGAGAATTCTTTAAGGCAGAATTCTCACATGGTGGCTGATATTTAAATTTCAGCCTTTATCTCTTCGTTTGATTTTACGACCATGCCTGAGCCATGTATCACACTTGGGATACAGCTTGTGCAGATATCGACCTCTTCGCCGTTTTTGTGAGCGTGGATGAAAACTGCATTTTTATCATCGCTGCTTTTTAGTCCGCAAACGTTGCAAACTACTAGATCTTTCTCTCTCATCTTTTCTCCTTTGAAATTTTGGGTGATTTTACATCTTGTAAGCTTGCATTAAGATGATTTAGGTCAAGCTTGTCGCTTGAGCATTAATTGTTTTTTGTTATAATCATTTAAAATTTAAAAGGTTTAAAAATGGATGAAAGAACTATTGTTTTAGAGATGTTAAAGATGCAACAAAGCCTAAATGACGAGACAAACGGGCTTGGTTGGGAAAATGGCTATACAAATAAAAATAAACTCATAAGCTGGAGGCGTTGCATATATATGGAGTGCGCTGAGCTCATTGACAGCTTTGCTTGGAAGCACTGGAAGAGCATAGATGCTAAGACTGATGAGCAAAATTTACGTATCGAGGTTGTCGATATCTGGCACTTTATAATGAGCCTAGCACTACAAATTTATAAGGCAAAACAGCTTGGCGATGTTGAAACTTTGGCTGAGGATATCTGCCAAGCAAGCGGTTTTAGTGACTTTTGCAAAGAGCCACTAAGTGTCGAAGACGAGAGCATTTATGAGATCATGAACGACGTTGAGATGCTCATACATGAGTGCAGCGGCTTTGACTATGACATCTTTGATATCTTTAAAATTTATTTCTCAATGTCTTTAAAATGTGGCGTAAATTTATACTCGCTTTATGAGTGCTACATCGCTAAAAATGTGCTAAATCGCTTCCGTCAAAACAACGGTTATAAAGAGGGCAGCTATAATAAAATTTGGAACGGACGCGAAGATAACGAAGTGATGAGCGAAATTTTATCAAATGGCGTTAGCACGATAGATGAAATTTACGCCGCACTTGAGCGCGAGTACAAAAAGGTAAAATGATAAATCTTCTCCGTCTTGGCTTTAAAGACTTTTTTACAGCCAAATTTATAACGCTATCTATCTTGCCACTTTTTCTTAGCATACTTTGCCTAGCTTGGCTTAGCGTCTGGGGAGGTGGCGAGATATTTGACTTTTTAAGTGACGGCGCTAAAAACGAAAATTTCGCCTTTTTAGAGACAAACTCGACGCTATCTTTTATAGTTATTAAAATTTTAAGCTTTAGCGCCACAAAGTGGATAGTTAGCATACTTTTTTACGTTTTAAGCACCTTTTTAACGATCATTATTAGCATCGTGATCGCTCTAATCGTAGCTGGCTTTTTAACGCCAGTTGTGGCTAAGGAGATAAACAAAAGGCACTACAACTACGTGCTTAAAAATGAGGCTAGCACGGCTAGAGTGCTAAAGGTGATGATGGTTGAGATCGTGAAATTTCTTGGGATCTTGCTCGTTTGCTTGCCACTTTTGTTTGTGCCATTTGTAAATTTTTTCATCATCAACGTGCCGTTTTTTTACATCTACTATAAACTTTTGCTAATAGACGTTGGCTCAAACACGCTTGATAGCGATAAATTTGAGCTAGCACTGCTTGAAGGTGGCGGGGTTAAATTTATAGTTTTTACACTTTTGTTTTATCTCATCTCGCTTGTGCCGCTTGTTGGATTATTTTTTCAGCTTTATTTCGTGATAGTCTTGTCGCACCTCTTTTATCAAAGAGAGGCGCTAGTTAAAATTTAGAGCCAAAAGCTCTAAATTTATGCGTAGTAAGATACTTTTTTGCTCTCATCAAGCAATGTGTCAAATAGCCTTTTTGTCGCACTTAGTAGGTTTTTATTGGCATCATTTTTAGCTAAAAGTTCGTCAAACATCTTTAGCATATTATCATTTATGAAATTTTTATGATCCAGGTCTTTTGCGTCAGGCAACATCTGCTTGATCTTGTTTGAAAGCTCACTTATGCTTTGGCTGCTACCTGCGATCTTGTCGCCTTCCTTGACGTTTTTCATAAACTCATCAACCTGTGGGCGAATTTGCTTCATCGCCTCTTCGATCTCTTTCATATCTTGCTCGTCTATACCGTTGCCTTTATAGGCAAACTCATAGCCGTATTCGTGCGTGAGAGTTAGACTTCTTTGGCTTGAAGTGCCATTTTTTTGGCTTGAAAACTCTAAGTTTTTGTTGTCATACATAGAAAAGCTTATCTCGTCGCCTGAGCTAGTCTTCATCGAAAAGCTCATGTTGTTGTAGCTTCCTTGAGAGTAAAAATTTGTTTGCATTTTTAAATCCTTTTGAGGCTAAATCGGCAAAATTTTAATTTCATAAAGCAAAATTTTGTAAAATGCGTCAAAAAAGGACGGGCGATGTGTTGTTTTGGGACTAGGATCTTTTTGCTGATGCTTATCACTGTTTTAAGCTTTGTTTTTGCTAGACTTTGGCCTGTTTTGCCAGTCGTTGGCTACTACTTTATACTTGCAAATTTTCTTGCCATTTTGATGTTTACACTATTTTTTAAAGGGCTTTTGCCAAGCTTTGTAAAGGTAAACGCGATCCACTATTTTTCGCTAATTGGTGGCTTTTTGGGAGCATTTTTAACGATGATAGTTTTTAAAAAAGTGGCAAAGGATAAATTTAATCTCACCGAGCTTATCATCTTTTTGATCTGGGTTGTTATCTTGCTTGTTGTTATCTTTAAATTTCAAGCTATTCTTGACATTTTTAGGGGAATTTAGATGGATGAGAGGATAGTTAAATTTCTAAAAAAGATGCATCTTGCAAGTGTCTGCACCATTGATGATGAGGGGCAGCCTTACGCTTTTAGCGCATTTTACGCCTTTGATGAGATAAGCTTTAGCCTTTTGCTGGCTAGCTCGCACGAGAGCTCACATATCAAATTTTTAAAAAACTCAAAGCTTGTGGCTGGCACCATCGCTCTTGATACGAAGATCGTTGGCAAGATAGAGGGTGTGCAGTTTCAAGGAGCGATGAGAGAGGCTAGCGAAAGTGAGCGAGAAATTTACTTTAAAAGATTTTTTTACGCAAAGGCGATGGATCCAAAAATTTGGTCTATAAGCCTTGAAAAGGTTAAATTTACAAGCAACACTCTAGGTTTTGGCAAGAAAATTTTTTGGCAAAAGTAGCTAAAAATCGCATAATATTTTCGTGTTAGCTTAAAAGATGCTCTTTCTTAAGGCGTTCAGAATAACGCTTTTATGAAACGAAAGGTACATGTACCATATAAAAATTTTTTTTAAAATTTTTTACACAAAAGTTACACAAAATGCCTTTTTTAGGGGTAATTTTAAAAATATTAAAGTGTGATAAAAGAGTATTAAATAACTAAAAATAAACTTAAATTTACCCAAATTTTACTTAATATCCCCAGCCTCACTCTTATTATATAATCGCCGAAAAAATTATTAAGGAGAGTTTTATGGCTAAAGAAGCGGGTGTAGTAAAATCGCTAAGTGGCAAGGCGGTCGCAGTTGATCAAAACGGAAACGAGAGAGAGCTAAAAGTTGGCGATATCGTTTATATGGGTGAGAGTGTCAAAACTAGCGATGCAGCCGACAAAGTAACTATTGTTGCAAATAACGGCAAAGAGCTAACTGTACTAGGTAGTGACACGCTTTCTTTAAATCCAAATACGATAGGTGCTGAGGGCTTAGCTGATATAAGCGCTTTGCAAAATGCTATTTTAAATGGCGGTGATCTAACAAAACTTGAAGAGACTGCTGCTGGTGGTAATGCTGCTGCTGGTGGTGGAGATGGCGTGAGCCTTGGTGAGGCTAGATTTGCTGAGGGCGGTCACTACTCAAACATCAATGAAACTTATAGAAATTTAACTGATACAAATAGAGCTTTTGCTTCATACGATAGTCCAATAGGTGGCTATAGTGATGGAAATGCTAATGGTGGCGACTTGATCCCTCCAAAACCAAGTGTAAGTGTTGAATTTACAGAGGATAAGAATAACGATGGTTTTTTAACTTATACAGAAAATTTTGACAATAATGCCTCTTCTCATGATTTAAATACAAGTCCAGTAAAAATAACTGTAGCAAATGTTATCCCTGGCGATATCCTTCACATTACTCTAACAAAACCAGATGGTACGACTGACAATAGAGTAGTTACTATCGATCAAAATATAATCAATAACGGCTATGAGATACCTAATATGCCAGTTGCTGAGGGTAAAATTTCAAAAGTAGAAGCGTATATTACCGATAGCGCAGATCCAAATACAATAAAAAGTAATGAAGCGTCTGATAGTGTTACTCCAGATGTAAGACCAACTTTAACATTTACTGAAGATCGCGACAATGATACTGGATTAAGTGATCTTGAAAATGGACGAGATGGTAATTACAGAAGCACTCCAGTGGATATAACACTTCCAAAAGATGTAGTAGCTGGCGATAAGATCGTCATAACCTATACTGATCCGTTAAATTATAACAACCCATCAGCTCCTCATGAAAAAACAATCACACTAGAACTAACTCCAGAAATGGTTAGAGATCATAAAGTGACTGGCGTACCACTTGATATATTCCCTGGTGTAAGAACATATGCAAGCGTTCACGTAGTAGCTGCTGATGGTACTCAAAAAAGTGCGGAGTCAGATACAGACAATGTATATCCACTTGATACTGGATTAGCCATAACACTATCTGAGCAAAAAACTCTTCATGAAATTTCAAGACATGAGAGTGTTACTAAGATTGATAAGAATTTTAATGGTGTAAATGAAGATTTGGGTGATGAAAAAGTAAATCATACAACAGCAAAGATCACATTGCCAAATAGGGTTGATGATGGTGATAAGCTTACACTTTCGATAAAAACTCCTAAGCTAGATCCTAATGATAGGACGGGTAGAACAGTGTTGATGGATCCTGCTGATCCTAGTGGCAAGACACCATTATATGAAAACACTACAAGAGACTTTACCATACATGTAAATGATAAAGGTGTTATAACAAGCGTAGTAGAGCATACCTCTTCTGGTGATGTTGATTACACTCCTTTAAAAGAGGATCTTAATCTATGGTCTATTAATGTTGAAGGATTTAATGTAAGACACGAAGGCGATACAACCATAAATGCTAGTATCACCCACATAAATCCAAACAGGAACTCTCCTATAGCTCCTGTAGAGGCTTCAGCTAGCTTAGAGTATGTAAAAGCGCCTGAAGTTATCTTTGAAGAAGCTCATGGAGCTAAAACTATGACTAGAGAGCAAGCTATCAGCGACGGTGATCTTAACAGTACAAAAGTTACTATCAAACTTCCTAAAAATGCAGTAAGTGGAGATAAACTAACTGTAACCATAAATGAGCCAAATGAGACTCCTAAAACAAAAGAATATACTGTTGGAAGAGACGCGAATGGTAAGTTTTTTGTAAAAGATAGTGCTGGTAATGAAATAAATACAGAAACAGATGGCAGAAGTTTCAAAATTTCTGGTATCAAAACAGCAACTGGTGAAGAAACTAAAGTAACAGCTGAGATAGTAGATAGTGACGGTAGTATCCAACATGCTAAAGGCTCAAGTAGCGTTACGATAGCTGGTATAAATGATATGGCTATAAGATTTGTAGAAGATGGTGATGGCAATGTATCTCTAACAAGAGCTGAGAGTAAAGATGGAGATAATAAGCTAGACGAAACTACAATCGCAGTAAAAGTGCCAAATAATGTTATAAAAGGTGATATAGTAACTGTAACAATAGATGGTGCTTCACCTAAAATTTATAAGGTTACAGGTAGAGATGATGATGGTAAGATCACACTAGAAGATACTTCTACTCACACTTCTATAACCGCAAGTGATAAAAACGAGATAGAAATTCCAAATGTGAAGATCATTGCAGGCGAGCCTATAAATGTATCTGCAGAGACTACTGATGCAAGCGGTGGTAAAAAAGCTGAAGCACAAAATCATAACACTCTCGAAAAGCTTCACAATGATATGAAGATAACTTTTGATGCAGATGATGGTGATGGTATCTTGGGTAATGCAGAAGCAACTGGAACCACTACTAAGACAACCATTAAGCTACCTTCAAATTTTGTTGATGGCGATAAGCTTATAATAAACAGTAAAACAGGCAATAATAGCTTCCCTGAGGAAATTTATACGATACACAAAGATAGCAATGGCGTTGTTACTGTTACAAATGATAAAGGAGGCGCTCCTCTAATAGTAAATGGCAATGCAGTTAAATATCCTCTAACAAATTTACAAAATGGTGAAGAGACTATCATCACCGCTAAAGTAACTGATAGTACTGGTGCTGATAAGGTAGAAACAAAGAGTGACATCATCCTCGACACTGGAGCTGGAACTGGAACAAGGTTTAGACTACTTATCGATGAAGATAAAGATAGAAATGGTATGCTAGATAGAGAAGAAGCTATGAAAGATGGACATCTAAATACAACTTCTGCTACACTTCAGATCCCAACTACTGTAACCGCAGGTAATATTATAACAGTCAATGTAGAGGGAGGAACTCCTAAATCTTATGAAGTTGTTTCAAATGATGGTACAAACGTTACTATAAAAGACACAGCAACTAATACTCTTGTCACGCTTGAGGCAGGCAATAAGCTAAAAATTCCTAATGTTCATATAGACAAAGATCATCCAGCTAAAGTAGAAGCTACTATAAATGGAGAAACAAAAACAGCTGAAGCTAAGCTAGAAACATTTGACGCTACAAATTTAAAGGTTGAATTTAAAGAAGATGATGCAAGTAGAGATGGTAAGATAGATAGAGATGAAGCTGTATCGGTTGATGGCGTAAAAGTAACAACTATAAGTGTTCAAGTGCCATATAATGTTATAAGCGGAGATAAAGTATCAGTAACTATCAATGAGCCACAAGCTGATGGTACTATGGCGTCTAGAACTCTACCTTATACAGTTTCAAAAGCTCCTAATGGTGATATATCACTAGTAGATGCGGCTGGCACTCATCCTTTACGTAACAATACTATCGAAATTGGTGATGTCAAAATGCTTCCAGGCAAAGAGACTAGTGCAACTGCAACCATAACAAACGCTGCTGGCGATATGTCCGCAACTTCTCCTGAGGCTAAAGCACAACTTGCTCCACTAAGCGAAGCAGGACTAAACATAAGCATAGCTGCTGATGCAAATGACAATGGTGTGATCTCAAGAGATGAGTCAGATAGTAATACTTCAAAAGTAAAAGTTTCTCTTCCAGGAAGCGTGATAAAAGGCGATAAGATAGATGTTGAGATAACAAATCCTGATAACTCTCAAGTAACTAAACATTATGAAGTTGATAGTAAAGATGCCAATGGCAACATAACATTAAAAGAGGCAGGCTCTACTACACCTATTTATGTCTCTGCAAATCACCCTCTTGAGCTTGATGCAGCTATCGCAGTTGGTCAAGATACAGTGGCAAAAGTAACTCTAACTGATGCATTTAATAATAGCGTAAGTAAAGAAGATAAAGCACATGCTGAGATAGATGTTGTAAGAGGTATTCAATTTACAGAAGATACAAGTAGAGATGGCGCTTTGCAAACTTATGAAAATTCTAAAGATCAGGACACAACGCCTATTAAAGTTTATCTGAACGAAGATGCAAGAGCTGGCGATACAGTTGAGATCAAATATACTGATCCAGATAACCATGCGCAAGTTAAGACACAAACGTATACTATATCAGATGAAGATATAACAAATGGTGCATTTGAACAGGTGCTTGACATCAATCCAATATCAAAATATGATCTAAAAGTTGATGCTACCTATAAAACTCATGATGGCTTAGAGACCAAACTTCCAGCTGAGACACTTTCTATATTGCCTAAAGCAGTTACAGCTGAATACGATGCAAACGCAACTATGAAAGGTGGTGATAACAATAATGACACTTTAATAGTTGATGGACATGGACAAACGATTGATTTTAGTCATGTGGCTGGTCTTGATGCTAAAGTTGAAAGCTTTGAAAATATCCAACTTCAAGGCAACACTGAGATCAAATTTAATGCAAAAGCAATCTTTGATATCACTGATAATCTAGATACTGTTCTTAAGATAAAAGGTGCTGTTGATGAGCATGGCAACTCAACTACAAAAGTTGATCTAGATCACAAATGGACTGCTGACTCTAACTACGATGCTGGTGGCTTTAAGGGCTACTCAAGTGTCGATCAAGTAAGCGGACACACTATCCATATACAAATAGACGATAAAGTCCAAACTGACCTATAATCCCCAAAAAGTGAGTGCCCTTTAAGCACTCACTTCACTTACCTAACTTCAAATTTACATCATTTTTTAAGCCTTATTTTACTAATATCACCCCTTTTAAAGGAGAAAATATGAAAAATTTAATAGCCATAGTTGTAGTCATCGCCGCACTTGTTTTTGGCGCTTTCAAATACGCAAATTCATTTGTCGTGCTTGATGAAAACACCAACGAGAAGTGGTCTCAGGTGCTAAACCAATACAAAAGAAGAGCCGATCTCGTGCCAAATTTAGTTGAAACCGTAAAAGGCTACGCAGCCCACGAGCAAAAGGTCTTTGAAGACGTGGCAAATGCAAGAAGCAAGAGCATGCAAGTAAGCATCGACGCAAGCAGCCTTAGCGACGAGGCAAAGGTTAAAGAATTTATGGCAGCTCAAGGTCAGCTAGGCTCAGCTCTAAGCAGGCTAATGGCAGTTAGCGAGAGCTACCCAGAGCTAAAAGCAAACCAAAATTTCCTCTCACTCCAAAGCCAGCTTGAAGGCACAGAAAACCGCATAAGCATAGCAAGACGCGACTACATCGAGGCTGTAAAAGAGTACAACGTAGCTCTTAGAAGCTTTCCTGGTAAATTTATAGCCAGCATCTTTCATCCAGAGATGAAGCCAAAACAAGGCATCGAGGTTAGCAGCGAAGATATGAAAAACCCAAAAGTTTCGTTTGAGAAATAATGAAAAAAATCATTAGCCTTTTGCTCTTTGCATTTTGCTTTTGTTTTGCTCTAAATTTCAATGAGCAGATCAACGATGAGGCTCATATCTTTTCACAAAACGAAAGAGATGAGCTTCTAAATTTAGTGCAAAATTTCGAGCAAAACAGCACCACGCAAATCGCCATAGTGACTTTAAATTCGCTTGAAAATAAAAGCATCGAAGAGCTGTCTCTTGAGATAGCTAGAGGCTACAAACTAGGTCAAAAAGAAGATAACAACGGCGTGCTTTTGGTGGTCGCTCCAAATGAGAAAAAGGTCCGCATCGAGGTTGGATACGGGCTTGAAGGCGTGCTAACTGACGCTGTGGCAAGCGAGATCATAAATAGCGTGATGATACCTGAGTTTAAAAATGGCAAGATGAGCGAAGGCGTGAAAGATGGCGTTTTAGCGATCATAAAAGTGGCTAGCGGCGAGGAATTTAGTAGCAAAACTAGCCTTAGCGACTTGCCATTTGGCGTGTTTGCCTTTTTTGCTGGCATGCTCTCTTGTTTTGCCTCTGTGATCTTTGGCAAATTTTTTATGCGAACCGGCTTTAGCACGTGCTTTGCTGGACTTGTATCAACCGCACTTGAACAGGGATTTGGCGTGCGAAACTACCTTATCATTTTTGGCGCTTTTGCCTTTATATTTGCGGTATTTTTCTTTATTTTAAAAGACGTTTTTAAGAGAAATAGCCAAGGTGGCTCTTTGCCAATGGGCTTTAGACGAGGTGGTTCAGACTCAAATAATGGCGGTCGCTCAAGTAACAGAGGAGGCGGCTTTAGTGGCGGCGGCGGTGGTTTTGGTGGAGGTGGAGCTAGCGGCAGCTGGTAAAATTTGCCTGCCTTAGAAGTAAATTTATTATTTTGCAAATTTTAAAATTTGCTAGAGTTTTAGACTGCATGCGGCGCAAAGCGCTTTCGCATGCCACCTCTAACGTTGTCGGAGTTAGGGGATCGTTAAGGGGTAAGGGAGCGACTTCGTAATTCAAGCCTCTTCCCCCTTAACAAAGAAACAAACATTAAATTTATAAAAATCTATTTTGCAAATTTTAAAATTCCATTCACTCGCAAGAATTGACTACTAAAATTTGGCTTCGCTAAACGCTTAGCTCAAATTTTAGAGCCGAAATTACTTTTAAATTTACTTGACGCCTATCTAATTTAACTAAGTTATTCTGCAAATTTTAAAATCTTACTCACTCGCCTTAGCAACTTACTAAATTTAGGGCTCATAACTATTCGCCACTAAATTTAGAAGCGTGATATGCTCGCTCATAAATTTTAAAATTTGCTATAAATTCTCTCACACAAACCGCATGCGGCGCAAAGCGCTATCGCATGCCCCTCTAACGTTGTCGAGCTTTACTTCTACTTCATCTCGTAACTGCAAGCAGACCGTAATTCAAGCCTCTTCCCCCTTAACAAAGAAAACAAACATTTAAATTTGATTAGATTGCTTTGCGAATTTCAAAATTCTATTCACTCGCAAGAATTGACTACTAAAATTTGGCTTCGCTTTCAGCTTAGCTCAAATTTTAGAGCCGAAATTACTCGTTCATGAAATTTTAAAAATTTGAGAAAACTTGCCTGATGATAAAGCGCATGCAGTGCTTTAGCACAATTGCATGCCCCTCTAACGTGCGAGGGGTTTGGAGGATTAAAAAGGGGGATAAGGGGACGGCTTCGTAATTCAAGTCCCCTTGTCTCCCTTTTTGGATAAAAAATTTATAAACTAAGAAGTTATTTCATATATTTTAGACCCAGCATTTGCATATAAAAGCTAAATTTCTTAAAATATGCCAAAAAATTAGGAGCAAAAAATGCTATCAGGCGAGCTACTTAAAAGCCATTTTGCTAAATTTGATCTAGTGGCGATGCTTAGTGAGTTTTTAAAGCAATGTTGTTTTGATAAAGAAAAATTTCAAGCACTTAAGCGAGATGGTTTTAAAAGCTTAGACAAGAGCCAAAGAGAGGAGCTTCTTAAAATAGCAGGTTTTAAGGCGTATCTTGACGCGAAATTTCAGGGCTTTTTGCGTGAGCTGATGCAAAGCAAGATCTTCGTTATAAGCGGTGTGGAGTATAAATTTAGTGAGCTTGAAATTTACACCTGCTTTGATGCAAACACCTACAAAAGATCGTGCGAAGCGGGCGAAATTTACTTTCACAACTTTGGTTTTGACATCTCTTTTAAGAGCGAGCCAGCGCTTTATGGTGGCATCTTGGTAAGGAGCTTGAAACCATTAAAAGAGCGAAATTTCATCTTTGGACCAAGAAAATGTGCCTTGCATATCTTAAATAGCAAAATAAGTAATTTAAATTTTGATCTAAAAGAGGCTGATTATAGAGATGATGAGGTTGCTTTTACGTCAAGGATTAGGTCGTTTAAAGATGAGAGTGAGCTTCAAAATGACGCTTTAAGGGCGGTTAGTGGCGAGTTTATAGGGGCACTTGAAAGTGCAAAAGAGTATAAAAAAAGAGTTGAAAATGCCTATAAAAAGGGATGAAATTTATCTTTTTATCGGCTTTGAGGCTGAGAAATTTAGCCCCAAAATGCTAGATAAAAAAGAGCGTAGAAAACTAAAAAAATATCCAAATTTAGTAAATTCAAACTCATTTAAACTTTCTCGCTATTTAAAATTTAAAGCAAAAAAACGGGGCAAAATTTGCCTTTCTCACAAAGAAAATATCGCTGTTTTGGCTATCTCAAAAGAAAAAGTTGGCGTCGATGTGGAGGAGCTAAAAGAGCGAAATTTTGACGGAGTGATCAAATTTTGCTTTAGCAAAAAAGAGAGCGAAATTTACGCAAACGCAAAAGATAAAATGCAAAAATTTTATGAAATTTACACCGCAAAAGAGGCTGTGATAAAAGCCAAAAATTTAGCCTTTAGTGATCTTGCTAGCGTTAAATTTGACGAGATGGAGAGAAGATACTTGATTATTAATAATCTATTTATCATTTGCCTTGCATTTAAGCATTTCAAAGATATAATTGTTAAATTTTTATGATTTTAGAACACTAAAAAGGCAAAAAGTGCTTGTAAAAAAGATAGCTATGATCCTTGCGGTAACGCTTCTAGCTCTTGGCTGTGCGAAGAAATTTGATGCGCCAAAGCTGGCGGATTTTAGCTTAAAAGCGTTTAAGGTTAGTTCATCAAAAGGGCCGCTAATGCTCTATGTGCAAAATAGTGAAAACAAGTATAAATTTAGCCTTATAAACGCACTTGGCGTGCCAGAAGCTAGGCGAGTTTTAAAGGACGGCACGTTTGCAAATTTGGGCTTCTTGCCACCAAATAGCGCCTACAACGAGCTTTTTATCAAGGTGCTTGAGATGATAAAAGATGAAAAAAATGAGCAAAAATTTATGATAGATGATCAAATTTATGAGGTAAAAAGCGTTGATCTACGTTAGCAAACCAGCCATTATCAGCGCCGCAGGTAGCAGTAGCGATGAAAATTTAAGTTCGCTTTTAAGTGGTAAGAGATTTTTAAGCAAAAGCTCTGAATTTCACCCGCAAAATGAGTTTTTGGTGGGTAAATTTAATGGCGCTTTGCCTAGCTTTTCAAGTAAAACCAAAGAACACTTCAAAACTCGCACCAACGCCTTGCTTTTAAGCACGATGTTAGAGGTGGGTGATGAGATAAAAAGAGCGATCAAAAAATATGGCAAAAGCCGAGTGGGAGTAGTTCTTGGCACTACAACAAGCGGCGTTGAGGAGAATTTCGAGCCATTTAAAGGCTATATCGCGACTGGATTTTTTGATAAAAGCAGGTTTGGCATAAATAGAAACTGCCTTGCAAACGTGGCTGAGTTTGTAAGTGACTTTTACGAGCTTAGCGGTCCAAGCTACTGCGTATCGACTGCGTGTACCTCGGGTGTTAAGGCGGTTATTGAGGCAAAAAGGCTCATTGAAAGCGAGCTTTGTGACGCAGTCATTTGTGGTGGCGTCGATAGCCTAAATACGCTTACGATAAATGGCTTTAACTCGCTTAGCATACTAAGCAGCGCCCCAAGTCAGGCCTTTTCTAAAAATAGAGAGGGGATAAATATCGGTGAGGGAGCTGGGTTATTTTTGCTAAGCCGTGATGAAATTTCAAATGTTGTGGTCGCCAGCTCTGCCTCAAACTGCGACGCTTTTCACATGACGCAGCCTGATTTTAGCGCTAAAATGGCAGTAAATTGTATAGAGGGCGCGCTAAAAAGAGCTAGTGTGAGCTGCGTGGATTATGTAAATTTGCATGGCACCGGCACGCAGGCAAACGACAAAATGGAGGCAAAAGCTGTAAATTTAACGCTTGGTGCCACCTTTGCAAGCACGCTAAAACCACAGATCGGCCACACGCTTGGGGCTGCTGGAGCTATTGAGAGCGCCATTTGCGCCATGCTTTGCATGGAGCAAAATAGCCTCTTGCCACCACACGTTTATGACGGCGAGTATGATGAGAGCTTGGAGGCTGTAAATTTAGTAAAAAGTGGCACGAAATTTGACGTAAAAACAGCGATGTCGCTATCTTTTGCCTTTGGCGGAGATAATGCCGTGATAATATTTAAAAGAGTGAGATGATGATAAGTGATTATTTGCCACATAGCAGCGCCATAACCTTGATCGATGAAATTTTAGAATTTATCCCTTGCGAGAGCATAAAAGTAAGAAGTGTGATAAATGAGCAAAACCCATTTTTAGAAGATGGTAAATTTATGACGCAAAAGGCGATAGAGATGATGGCTCAAAGTCTTGGGATCTACGACTCAAAGATGCGTGAGCTAAGGGGCGAGAAGGCGATATTTGGCTTTTTGCTTGGTAGTAGAAAATTTGAAATTTTTAGGCCATATTTTAATGTGAGCGATGAGATAGTGATCATTTCAAAGTGCTCCATTCAAGATGAGAGTGGATTTGGCGTTTATGACAGCGAGCTTTATGTAAATGGCGAGCTTGGCGCAAGGGCGGTTTTAAACGTGATGAGCCCTGATGAAGAATTTGTAAAAAAGGCACTTAGTGAGTAAGAGAGTATTGATAACTGGATCAAGTAGAGGCATAGGAGCTAGCATCGCTAGGCGCCTTGCTAATGAATACGAAGTGGTGCTTCACGCAAGAAGTAAGAGCGATGAGCTTTTAAAGATGGCTAGCGAGCTTGGGGCTAAATTTATGACATTTGACGTGGCTAACACTGCTGCGGCTAAAGAAGCTATAGAGGCTGATATGGAGGCAAATGGCGTCTATTACGGCGTTATTTTAAACGCTGGCATAACAAGAGACAACACCTTTGTAGGGCTAAGCGACGAAGAGTGGTTTGACGTGATAGATGTAAATTTAAATGGCTTTTACAACGTCCTAAGGCCAGCGCTAATGCCTATGATAAGGGCTAGAAAGCCAGCTAGGATAGTGACACTAAGCTCTGTTTCTGGGGTCATTGGCAACAGGGGTCAGGTGAATTACTCAGCTAGCAAGGCAGGCATCATAGGAGCTAGCAAAGCCCTTGCAGTCGAGCTTGCCAGCAGGGGCATAACAGTAAACTGCGTGGCACCCGGACTTATAAAGACAGATATGAGCGAAGAAATTTTAAATAGCGACTTCTTAGACGAAGTGCTAAAGGCCATACCTGCAAAAAGAGCTGGCGAGGCAGATGAGGTGGCTGGACTTGTTAAATTTCTACTAAGTGACGAGGCTAGCTACATCACAAGGCAGGTCATCGGCGTAAATGGAGGACTTTGCTAATGCGTGTATTTGTCACAGGTATCGGCGCAGTCAGTGCTTTTGGCAACAGCTGGGAGGAGATGAGGGCTAAATTTCTTGAGGGTAAAAATGCCGTGAGATATATGAGCGAGTGGGAGGGTTATAAAGAGCTAAACACGCGCCTAGCAGCACCTATCATAGACTACAAGCACCCGCAGGAATGGGATAGAAAGCAGCTAAGAAGCCTTGGCAAGGTTTCATGTTACAGTGTGCATGCGGCTGGACTTGCTTTAAAAGATGCTGGCTTGCTAAATGGCGAAGGCTTGCAGGCTGCAAATTTAGACCCAAGCGTGCAAGATGGCAGGATGGGCGTGGCAAGTGGCTCAAGCACTGGTAGTACGGACTCTATCCTTGACATGGCAAAGCTAGTTTTAGATATGGATAGTGGCTTTAACGCAAATACCTACATAAAAATGATGCCTCATACCACAGCGGCAAATATCGCGCTATTTTACTCGCTAAAAGGGCGCATCATCCCTACATCTTCGGCATGTACGAGCGGCTCGCACGCCATTGGCTACGCGTACGAGAGCATAAAAAATGGCAGCATAGATATGATGCTAGCTGGTGGGGCTGAGGAGCTTTGTGTGAGCGAGGCGTACGTCTTTGACAAGCTCTACGCGACTAGTGTCAAAAACCACGCGCCAAATTTGACACCAACGCCATTTGAGAAAGATAGAGATGGCTTGGTGCTTGGCGAGGGAGCTGGTTTTTTAGTGCTTGAAAGCGAAGAGAGTGCCTTAAAAAGAGGAGCTAAAATTTACGCTGAGGTCGTTGGCTTTGGCTCTACGTGTGATGGCACGCATATCACTAGACCACAAAGTGCTACGATGAAAGCGGCGATGAGCCTAGCACTCCGCGCGGCAAAACTAGAGCCAAAAAGAATAGGCTACGTAAATGCCCACGCCACCGCGACAAAACATGGCGATATAGCTGAAAGCATCGCTACAAACGAGCTTTTTGGAGAGGACATCGCCATTAGCTCGCTTAAAAGCTATCTTGGTCACACGCTTGGCGCTTGTGGCGGGCTAGAGGCGATAGCAAGCATAATGATGATGAGAGAAGAGCTATTTTTTCCAACTATAAATTTAAAAGTAACTGATCCTGAGTGCGCAAAGCTAAACTACTTAAAGGAGCCAACGCCGATAAAGACGGACTTTGTGATGAGTAACAACTTTGCATTTGGCGGTGTAAATACATCTTTGATATTTAAAAGAGTAGATAACAAATTTTAAAAAGGATAGAAAATGAAAAGATTAGTTTCATTAGTTGCCGTTTTGGCATTTGCTTCAAGCCTTAGCGCTAGAGATGACGTGAAGTACCACTCACTAGACTTCTTAAATGGTCCAAAGGCTAAAGAATTTTTGCTACCAAACGTTAGCATCAGCTTTGGCACAGGATACACTGGCAAGGTGATCGTAAAAGATCTAACGTCAAACAAAAAGACAAATGGCTTTAATAAAAGCGACGAAGAGGCTTGCCAGATCGCGCTTCTCTCTGCTCTAAAGTCATTTCAAGAAAGAGCGTTGAAAGAGGGCGGCACGAAGGTTGTAAATTTGACTGGATATTACAAAAAACAGCCATTTAACTCTAAAACTCAGTTTCAGTGCGGCAGCGGTTCTTTGATGTCTGGCGTCACACTAAGAGGCGACATCGCGAAATAATGAAATTTCAAGTTGATTTTTATGACGCTATAGCCTATGGTGAGATCAGCGAGGATTTAGCTAGATACAAAAAAGAATTTGATCTAGCAAATATCCCGCCCCTGCAAAGAAGGAGGCTAAGTAGTGCCGCAAAGTGCGCTTTTAGCCTGCTTAGTAGTTTTGAGAGCATCGACATGCCAGTTATTTTTAGCTCTTATGAGGGCGAGATAAATCGCTGTTTTGAGCTAGAAACTGCGCTTGCAAAGGCTGAGCCAGTATCGCCAACGTCGTTTTCACTCTCTGTGCATAACGCTATCTCGTCGCTTCTTAGCATCGAAGCTAAAAATCACAATGAAATTCTAGCCATTTCTTCTTTTAGCCCAGTAGAAGATGCGCTGCAAGCTGCGTTTTTAAGGCTAAATGACGGATATGAAAAGGTGCTCATCCTTGCCTATCATGAGTCGATATCGCAGAGCTATTTTGATGAGCAAAAGCCATCATTTATGCTAGCGCTTGTTGTCTCAAAGGCAAAAGATAAGAGAGTTTTAACTCTAAAAAGAGTGGAAAAAGAAGAAGAAATTTCAGAAAATTTACTGCAAAGATTCATCGTAAATTTTGACCCAAATTTGGCAAAAACGTGGCAAAGTAGCAGTCATTTCGCGTCTTGGAATTTTAGCTATGAGCCTTAAAATCGTAAGAGCTGGATTTTTATTTTCTTTTTTTGCGCTAATTTGCATAAGTGGCGATATGTTGCTAGTGCCAGTCGTGCTTTTGGGGCTAAATAAATTTAAATTTATGCAAAATTTATGCCGAGATCTAGTTAGAGTTTCTTGGGGATTTTTTATAAAAGTTACTAAAATTTGTGGATATCTTGACTATAAATTTGAGCTTATAAAGCTAAATGGCGGCTCAAATTTAGTCATTGCAAACCACCCTTCGCTACTTGATGTGGTCTTTTTGGTCTCAAAATTTAAAAGGATAAACTGCATCGTAAAGGGCGAGCTTGGCAAAAATATATTTTTATTTGCGGCTATTAGGGCGTGCAACTACATACCAAACACAAATAACGAGGAATTTTTACAAAAAAGCGTAGATGTTTTAAAAAGCGGCGAAAATTTGCTCATTTTTCCAGAGGGCACGCGCACGAAAGAGGAGATCATCTTTCATAAAGCGGCTGCGTATATGGGCATAAAAGGCGCGTCTAACGTGGTTTGTGTGGGTATAAATATGGCTCCAAGAAGCCTTAGAAAAAATGAGCCATGGTACAAAACGCCAGATGAAAAGATAAAGTACGTCTTTAAAGAGCTAAAAAAATTTGAGGTTAGTGAGTTTTTAAAAGATAGGCCAAGCCCCGTAAGGGCGAGGGCACTACACGAAGAGATAAGTAAAATTTATAAGGAGGAATTTAGTGAAAGAACTAGTTAATGAGATAAAAGAGCTGATCATTACAAGCTTAAATTTAGAGGATATGAAGCCAAGCGATATCGACGAGAACGCACCGCTTTTTAGCGAGGGTCTTGGGCTTGACAGCGTCGATGCACTAGAGCTTGGGCTAGCTGTGCAGAAAAAATATGGGCTCGTGCTTGACTCAAAGACAGCAAATTTAAAAGAGATATTTTTTAGCGTATCTTCTCTTGCAAAATACATTTACGAAAATAGGAAATAACGATGAGCGAAGTAGAAATTTTTGAAATTTTAAAGAAGGCTTTGATCGAGCTTTTTGAGATAGACGAGAGCAAGATAAAGCCTGAAACTAGGATATATGAGGACTTGCAGATAGATAGCATAGATGCTATTGATATGATTGATTACATCAAGCGCCAAACTGGCTATAGACTGATGCCAGAGGACTTTAAAAACGTGAAAACACTTGATGATATCGTAAAAGCCGTTGCAAAGAAATTTGAAGCATAAAATAGTAAAAGTAGCGCTAGTTTTAGCAAGTATCGCCTATCCTTTGGTGCTTTTTTTTTGCCAAAAGAGTACAACTCTTATCTTTTGCGCTCTTTGCGCTCTTTGGCTGGCTAGGGCTTATTTTGAAAGCGGTAAAACAAGGCAGGTTTGCTTAGCGGCTGGGCTATTTTTTGCAGTTTGCGCTATTTTTAGAAGTGTAAATTTAGCGCTTTTATACCCAAGTATCGTAAGTCTTGGCTTTTTGGCGGTATTTTTTTACAGCTTAAAAGGCGAGGCAGTCATAACAAGGCTTGCTAGGTTAAAAGAGAAAAACATAGATGAAAAAGTCGTTAGCTACACAAGAGGGCTAACTAAAATTTGGTGCTGCTTTTTCGTTTTTAACGCTGCTTTTGCCTTTATTTTGGCGCAGTTTGAAGATAAAATTTACTGGAGCATTTACTGCTCATTTGTATCTTATATCTTGATGGGAGTTTTGTTTTTTGGCGAAATTTTATATCGTAAAATTTTTATTTTAAAGAGGGAAAATGGATTTTAAAAAGAGCCTAAAGGCATTTAAATTTGTGGATATCAACAAGGATCTTTACGAGTACGCGGCTACTTTTGGGGCAAATTTAAAAGAGAAAAATTTAAGCGAGATAGAAATTTATCTAAGCCAGAGCTTTGAGTTTTGCGCCGCTTTTTTTGGAGCACTTGGGGTTGGCGTAAAACCTATCTTGCTTGCAAAGCCGATATATAGCGGGGATAAATTTGTCATTAATGATGAAAATTTTGGTGATTTTTTAGACTTTAGCAAGAGCATGGAGCTAAAATTTGATCAAAATTCTACATTTTTTCTCCAGACCTCAGGCTCAAGTGGAGCTAGTAAAAATATCCAAAAAAGCCTTGGCGCGATGATAGATGAGGGGCTATTTTTAAAAGATGAGCTGGGATTTGGCGAGGGTGATAAATTTTTTGCTAGCGTCTCGCACCAGCACATGTTTGGCCTTACATTTAAGATCTTTTTGCCGCTCATCTCTGGAGCAAAGGCTGTTAGCAAGGAGCTAAACTACCCAGAAGCGATCTTTGAACTAGACCTTACAAATTTAACCTTCGTAACAAGCCCAGTCTTGCTTCAAACGCTAGTTTCTAGCCCAAGAGCAGCTGAAATTTCAGGGCTAAAAAACATCATCTGCGCAGGTTCAGCACTAAAGAGCGAGCTAAGAGCAAAGATAGAAAGCTTAAGTAGCGCTAGGATAATTGAAATTTATGGTAGCACCGAAACTGGCATAGTTGCTAGAAATTTAGGCGACGAGCTCTTGCTTTTTAGCAAGGTAAAGGCTGGTCTTAGCGAGGACGAGGCGCTAAATGTGAGCTCGCCTTGGTGCGAGTTTTTCCAAACTAGCGACTGGGCGCAGATAGATGGCGGCAGGCTCACGCTAAAAGGCAGGATCGATAGGATCGTTAAGCTAAACGACAAAAGGGTCAATCTAATAAGTATCGAAAATAAGATGTTTGAAAGCGGCCTTTTAAAAGACTGCTACTGCGACACGCATCCTAAATTTAAGCGTCTAGCTGCGCTTTTGGAGCTTAACGAAGAGGGTGTGAAGCTCTTTAGAGATAGCGGTAAAAAGGGCGTTGTAGCAAGGCTAAATGAGCTTTTAAGACCTGAGTTTAAAAATAGCGTTAGATATTTTAAGATCGTTAGCTCGCTTTGCAAAAACGCTCAGGGCAAGTTTTTAAAGGCAAATTTTAAGCTGCTTTTAGAAAAAAACGAGGAGCTTTCTTGGGAGAAAAGTAGCGAGGATGGCGTTTATAAATTTAAGACAAAGCTAAGCCCAGCACTTGGCATTTTTATGGAGCATTTTCCAAATTTACCACTTTTGCCTGGCTTTGTGCAGCTTGATTTTGTATTTAAATTTGTAAGAGAGCTTGGCGCAGAAATAGGCGATCAATGCGTGGTGGAGAATTTGAAATTTTTAAAATTTGTAAGGCCAAATGACGAGCTTTGCATAGAAATTTCTCAAAAAGATGAGAAGGTCTATTTTGAGATATTTTGTAACGGCGCTAGAAGTGCTTGCGGTAGGATAAAGTTGGGCTTATGAAGACGCTCTTTCTCATACCATTTTACAATCATCCAGAAAAGATCAAAGCCCTTTGTGAGGCGCTTGCGAGATATGATCTACACATTTTAATAGTCGATGATGGCTCAGATGAAGCTTCAAAAAAAGCTTTGCTAAATTTGAGCGAATTTGACGTAGAAATTTTAACTAGAGCGCAAAATGGCGGCAAGGGAGCTGCACTAAAAGATGGCTTTAGACACGCTTTGCAAAACGGCTACACGCATGCATTTCAGATCGACGCTGACTTTCAGCACGACATAAGCGAGGTAGCGGAGTTTTTGGAGCTTAGCAAAAGATATCCAAGCGATCTAATAATGGCTGATCCAATTTACGGCGAAGACGCGCCAAAATCGAGGTTTTATGGGCGAAAGATTACAAATTTTTGGGTCAAGATCAACACTTTAAATTTTGACATCAAAGACGCGATGTGTGGCTTTAGAATTTATCCTCTAAAAGAGCTTGAGAGTGCGACCCTCCAAAGTAGCTCAAATAGAATGGAATTTGACATGGAGATCTTGGTAAATGCCATAAGATCTGGCGTAGAGATCAAGTGGATAGCGCTAAAAGTACGCTACGAAGCTGGCGGCGTTTCGCACTTTAAAATGCTAAAAGATAACGCGCTAATAAGCCTCATGCACGCAAGATATTTTTTTACTTTAGTGCCATTTTTGCTTGGTAAAGCCTTTAAAGGACAAAAATACGCATGGTGGCAAAAGGGCGAGAGATCGAATGAATTTTTTCTTAGAGTTAGTTTATTTTTAACTAGAAATTTGCCTATATTTCTCATAAAACCTATCGTTATCATCGTCGTTTGCTTTTACTATCTCTTTTCAAAAGTTGAGAGAGAAAATATAAGAGAATTTCTTTTAAATGTAGAGAAAGTTAGCGGTAAAAAGCCGGCAACTGGCGTTTTTAGCAACTTTTATGACTTTGGCATAGCAATATGTGATAAATTTCGCATCTGGCAAAATGGCGTGCTTGAAAGCGAGCTAGAGCTTAGTAAATTTAACAGCATCAAAGATGAGTTTGAAGCTTCAAAGCGTGGTAGGATCGTGCTTACAAGCCATCTTGGTAATGTAGAAATTTGCAAGGCGCTTTCACTTAGATCGCCAAATTTTCGCATGATCATCTTGGTTTATAGCAAGGGTAGTGAGAATTTTTATAAAATTTTAGAGCAGATCAGCAAGGGGCAGATCAAACTAATAAGCGTTGAAAAGCTTGATGCGGCTGCGATGATGCAGCTAAAAGAGGCGGTTGAAGATGGCGTAAATATCGGCATAATGGGCGATAGGACGCCGCTTAATGGAGATAAATTTATAAGGCTTAGCTTTCTTGGCAAGGAGGCTAAATTTAACTACGGCCCATACTTGCTAGCTGGCATTTTGGGAGTAAAAATGAGCGCACTTTGGTGCATAAAAAAGGGCGATAAATTTGACATAGAGCTAAGTGATATCGCTGATGAGATAAAGCTTAGTAGAGACCGCAAGGCAAGCGTCCTGCCATACGTGCAAAGCTATGTAAGACAGCTTGAAGCAAGAGCGTGCAAGAACCCATCGCAGTGGTTTAACTTTTTTGATTTTTGGAGATGAGAGTGAAAATTTCACACGTTAGTATGTTTAAAGTGGCGTTTTTTGACGTTGATAGCATGGAGGTGATGTGGCATGGCAACTACGTCAAATACCTAGAAATGGCGCGTTGCGAGCTGCTTGACAAGCTAGGATACAACTACATCGCTATGAAAAAAGATGGTTACGCCTTTCCTATCGTAAAACTTGACGTAAAGTACGTGCGTCCAGCCTTTTTTAACGATGTCATAAAGGTCACGACGACGCTTAGCGAGTGCGAAACGTTTTTGAAATTTCACTACCTTATAGAAAATGAAAAGGGCGAAAAACTAAGCGAGGCAAATACCGCCCAAGCCGTCATCGAGATGAAGAATTTACAAACTTGCTTTGAGATGCCAGAAGCCCTAAAAAAGGCGCTTAAAGCCTACAATGAAAAGGAGAAAAGATGAGAAAAATAGCTCTTTTTTTAGCCATTTTTATATCTTGCTTTGGCTATGAGCTAGGTGAGCTTAAAAATATAGTAAAAACAGATGGAGTAAGCGGAAATTTCACGCAGACAAAGAGCCTGGCTGGCTTTAACAAAAGCATAAAAAGCTCGGGCGAGTTTAGGCTAGAAAAGGGCGGTCTTTACTGGGACACGCTAGAGCCAGTCGTCTCAAAGGTTTTTATAAATAAAGATGGTATTTTTAAAAACGAAAATGGCAAGCTTGAAAAGACGAGCGCAAATTTTGATGAAAAGCTCTTTTTGGCCATTATTAGCCTTGATGAGAGCGAGCTTAGGAAAGAATTTGACATAAAGACAGGCGGCAGCCTAAAAGAGTGGAGCATAGAGCTAAGTCCTAAAAATTTACTCTTTAAACAAATTTTTAAAACTATAAAGATAAGTGGCGACAAGGCGGTAAAAAAGATCGAGCTTGATGAGGTAAGCGGCGATAAAACGCTAAATGAGTTTAGTATAAAATGAAAAAAATAGCCACGATTTTGGCTTTTATCTTTGTTTTTTTAGCCTCGCTTGGGTATTCGCTTGCGAGCCTAAAAAACGTCCAAACTGATATATTTTCGCTTATAAATTTCAAAGACGCCAAAGAGGCAAAGGTGCTAAAAGAGGTGCAAGATGAGATGGCGTCAAATTTTTTAGTACTGGTAAATTCCAAAGAGCTAGCCAAAAACGTGCAAAGCTTGGCGCTTAAAAGCTCGCTTTTTAAGAGCTTTGAGGCGAACATAGACGTAAATTTAAATGATATAAAAAATGACATCAACCGCTCAAAGATCGCGCTTTTAAGTAGGGGTGATTTAGAGCTTTTAAAGAGTGACAAAAACGCATTTTTCAAAAAACGCGCAGAGGAAATTTTTAACAGCTTTAGCTTTAGGCTTTTAAATGTAAATGATGATTTTTTCTCGCTAAGTAGTGGTTTTAGCGCAAAAAATGGCAACGTAAGCTTAAATTTAGCAGATCTCATGCTTGAGGTAAAAGACTGTGCAAAGAGCTTTTTCTTACTAAAGGGCGAGCTAAAAAAGGGAGCCTCGAGCGAGGGGCTAATAAATTTTTATAACGAGATAGAAGCGCTAAAAGTTGGGCAAAACGAGCTTTTTGTGCATTCAAGTGCGCTTTATCAGGCATTTTCAAAGCAAAAAAACGAGAGCGAGAGCCTTTATATGAGCGTGGTCTCGCTAAGCCTAACCGCTATATTTTTGATGCTTGCTTTTAGAAATTTGCGAATTTTTTATGTGATATTTATCGCTGCATTTGGCTTTAGCGTGGCATTTGTAGGCACTTTGCTCTGCCTAAATGAGCTAAATATCCTTACTATTTTAATAAGCACTAGCCTCATTGGCCTTATGTTTGACTACATCTTGCACTGGCTTAGCAAAAACGAGGGCGAAGCGATCAGGGCTAGCAGCATAAAAAATATGCTAAAAATTTTCTTGCTAGGCCTACTTATCACGCTTAGTGGCTATCTGGCTTTTACTTTTTCTGATCTTAGGCTGCTTAAAGAGGTGGCGCTATTTTCGGCATTTGCGCTAGTTGCTGCGTTTCTAGCTAGCTACTTTTTCATGCCTTTAGTCTTTGAAGGGGTGAAATTTTATAGATCAAAGGTTTTTGACGCGTTTTTAACTAAATTTTGTGATCTCTCAGGCACGGTTGCAAGGCATTTGGGGGTTAAATTTCTAGCTATCTCGCTTATTTTGCTAGCTATTTTTCTTGTTTTTGATCTTAAAAATTTATCAAAAAGCGAAAACGTAAAAGACTACTCAAATATGCCAAAGAGCCTGCTAGCGGACTCTTCTTATATCTTAAGCCTAACTGGCAACAACCAAAATACGATGATAGTGACAAGATCAAGAGGTGACATTTTGGGTGATGAAAAGAGCCTTTTAGATGAGCTAAAAAAGAGAAATTTGATAAAAGATGAGAGCTCGCTAAGCGATATGTTTTTAAGTAAAAGCGAGCAGAGCGAGCTAAAAGAGGCCTTTAAAAAGGCGCTTGATGATGAGCAAATTTACGCGATTTATGAGAAATTTGGCTTTAGCAAGGATGAAGTGCGAAGTGAAATTTTAAAGGTTTTAGACGAAAAAGAGCTTAGCGTGAGTGAAATTTTAGCTTTAAAATCGATGAAGGATTTTAAGAAATTTGTCCTTGATGAAAATGCAAGCGTGGCTTACGCGAGTGGCTTTGTAAAAGGGGCGGCAAGTGATGAGGTGCTAGAGCGCCACAACGCTTTTAGTCTAAATTTCGCTAGCTCACTAAATGAGAGCCTAACTCAGGCAAAAGAGCTTGCACTAAAGCTAAAAATAGCAGCGCTTGTGGTCGCGTTTTTACTGCTTTGGTTTTATTTTAGTGCGCTTATCTCGGCACTTGTGATGGGTGTCATCATCTTTGGCGTGCTTCTTACGCTCTTTATCTTTGCTGTTTTTGGCGTAAATTTAAGCATCTTTGGCGTCTTTGGGCTCATACTTGCAAGCGCTGTGGGGATTGATTACATGATATTTGCGCTAAATGAGAGCCTTAGCGAAAAAGAGCGAATTTATGGGATATTTTGCGCATTTATCACGAGTTTTATCTCGTTTTTCACACTCTCTTTTAGCCAGACCGCCGCTCTTAGCGTCTTTGGGTTAAGCGTTAGCCTTTGCGTGCTGATATATGGGCTATGCGCTAGCGTTTTGGCTTGTAAAAATATAAAAATTTAGCTTTGTTTTTATGCCCCAAGCGTTTTGGCTAGCTCGGGGCTTTGGTTTTTACTTTATAACAGCTAGTTTGCCTGTGCCAGCGTTTTTATTTACCTCGTTTTGGACGTTTGAAGCTTCTAGGAGCTCAAATTTATATGGAGGCTCAAATGGCGGCTTGGTTAGCTTTTCGCAAACGCTGCCTTTTTTAGAAAGGTCTATGTTACCGCTTTCAAAAATGGTGCCTTTGTTACATTTGTAGCTTATCTTGACGCCATTTGTAAAGTAGTTGTTTTGAGCGTATACTAGCGAGCCAAAGCGCACTCCAATGGCGTATTTTTGGTCATAAAAGCCATCTTTTGAGTCGTAAAAGTTGTTATAGACGTGCACCTTTGCATTGCGTGCCATAGGTAGGCGTTGTGCGCAGTTGTCAAAAATGTTATGAGCGACCGTTATCGTCCTTGTTTCGCTGCTGCCGTCCGAGTCTCTTGAGCCTATTAGCATCGTTTTGTCGTGGTTTTCAAAGATGTTATGCGAGATCGTGATAGCCGCACTATCCCCCTTGATGTCGCATAGTCCGTCGTAAGTTTGCCATTTAGTAAGCTCTCCGCCTGCTAAATGCACATGGTTAAGATCCACAGTATCCTTAAAATGGCAGTGATCTACCCAGATGTTTTTGCTTGACTCTATGCTAACGCCGTCATATTGCGCGTTAAAGCCGTCATTTTTTTGTATATCTGGAAATGGATCAAAAGCATCTTCGATCAGCATGTTGCGGATCGCGATATTTTGGACATTTTTTAGCAAAAGTGAGCCACCTTTTATACCTGAGTTTTCGCCTAGGCCGATTATCGTGGTATTGCTAGCTACCGGCACTACGATGAGCTTTTTGTATTCGTTGGCTAAATTTTTGCGAAGCGCTGCTAGCTTTGGATCTTGCGAACCGTCTAAATTTGCACGACATGAAGCACCGTAAGCCTGCATAAACTGGGTATAAGAGCTAAACTCACCACCACTAATCTCACTTATAAATTTATCCAGCCCATCGCTATTGCCATTTTGTGGGATCTTGCCTTCGCTAAGGTCTATGAGCCCATCCACATAGATGACGTAACCACCCATTTGAGCGTATTTTATCAAGCTTTGTCTATTTTTTACAGTGACTTTTTTACTCTGTTTGCCGGCATATCCGCCAAAATTTGGCGTTGCACCAATGCTAGCGTAACCAAAAGGCTGGTCGCTTGCTTTTATCTCGATCATCTGCGTCTCAGCCCCATATGCAAATAACGCACCAATGGCGAGCAGAAGTATCTTTTTAAGCACTTATTGCCTCCTAAATTCGGCTTTTTGTTTTTAGATTATTAAGTTTGGCAAAAGGGTCTAAAAAACAAATTTTATACGAAAAATATCTCACTCTTTAGTCGAAGCAAGCATAGATAGGCACTTAGCACGCTTTGCTCTCTTACGTAGTTGCGTTCTCCTTTTAAAAGAAGCCTCTCAACCTCGATATTGCCGTTTCTATCGCCAGCTGCGACATATACTGTGCCAACTGGCTTGCTGGCTGTGCCGCCACCTGGTCCAGCGATACCGCTAATGGCAAGCGCAAAGTCCGCATTTGTAGTGCTTAGAGTACCTTTTACCATCGCTTTTACGCATGGCTCGCTCACAGCTCCGTAAGTCTCTAAAATTTCATCCTCAACGCCCAGCCATTCGTGCTTTATATGATTTGCGTAGGTTACCAAGGAGCCATCAAAGCTAGCTGAGACGCCTCCATATCTTGCAAATTTCGCCGCCGCAAGCCCAGCTGTGCAAGACTCAGCGAATGAAATTTTAAGCCCCTTTTGCATGAGCCTTTTTGCTACAAATTTGATCACATCTTTTTGCGGGATAAATTTTTGTGAAAATAGCGTTTTTACCCCTTGCAAAAAGCTTTCGATCTGGCCAAATTTATTGCTTTTTGCCCTTACTAGTATCAAATTTGGCAGGATCTGCGCAAGGGTGATATCAACCTCGTAAGTTTTAGCAAGTGGCAGCATAAGGATCTTAGCGCTATCTGCGTCGATGTCTATTAGATGAAAGTAGCTAAAATCAGGCTCATACTCGGTGAGAAACTCGCCTAGCTCTTCATTTGGATTAGCTTTTATGAGATTTATCTGAGCGTTATTTAGGCTTGTTAAAAAGCTATTTTTAGAGTAGTCTAAGCTATCTTTAAGCGCAAGTGTCGTGCTATCTTTTAGCTCGAGTGAGCCCCCAGTTAGCGTCGCTACGATTTTTGCGGCGATGGCAAAATTTTCATCTGAGCCAAAAATGCTTACAAAGTCGTAATCTTTTGATAAATTTTCGATGATAAAAGGTAGCTCTTTGCTATTTTTTGGAGCAAAACTAACCACTCCAAGCTCGCCAAAATGATCCTCGTAACTTTGAAAAATGTAGTTTAGAAATTCTCTATTTATCTCAAGATCTTCGCCTATTATCAAGATACTTTGTCTCATTTTTAAGCTCCTTTTTTTGCCTCATTATACTATTTTTCAGTGTGATTTAACCAGCACAGGTGTAAAATTAGCAAATTTTAAAATCAAGGTAAAAAATGGACTACAAAGAGACACTTTTACTCCCAGAGACAAATTTCCCGATGCGCGGAAATCTCCCACAAAATGAACCACAAAGACTAAAATCATGGTACGAAGAGCGCAAGGTTTATGAAAAAATGAAGAAAAATCGCCAAAATGCGGTTAAAAACTTCAATATCCACGACGGCCCTCCGTATGCAAACGGCCACCTTCATATCGGCCACGCGTTAAATAAAATTTTAAAAGATATCATCACAAAAACGCACTATTTTTACGGCGAAAATGTCCGCTACGTGCCAGGCTGGGACTGCCACGGCTTGCCGATCGAGCAGCAAGTCGAAGTAAAGCTTGGTGATAAGAAAAAAGAGCTTAGTAAGGTCGAGATCAGGGAGCTTTGCAGGCAGCACGCGAGAGAATTTATAGACATTCAGCGAAATGAATTTAAAAGCCTTGGCATCATCGGCGACTTTGAAAATCCATACATGACGATGAAATTTGAGTTTGAGGCTGACATCTACAAAGCACTTTGCGAGATCGCTAAAAAGGGGCTTTTGGTTGAAAGAAGCAAGCCAGTTTATTGGAGCTGGGCGGCTAGATCGGCGCTAGCTGAAGCCGAGGTCGAGTACGAGGAGAAAGAGGACTACTCGATATACGTAGCGTTTGAGCTTGATAGTGACGCGCTAGAAAAGCTTGGCGTAAAAGAGGCAAGCGCTGTCATCTGGACAACTACGCCTTGGACACTTCCAGCAAATCAAGCCATAAGCCTAAATCCAGATGAAATTTATGTGCTAACGGCTGAAAATTTGATCTTTGCAAAGCCACTACTTGAAAGCGTTGTGCAAAGCGGCCTAAGCAAAGGCGAAATCAAAAAAGAGTTTAAATCAAGCCTACTTGAAAACACTCACGCGATAAATCCACTAAACGGCAGAAAGTCTAAATTTTTACTAGGCGATCACGTTATGATGGATGGGGGTACTGGACTTGTTCATACAGCTCCAGGACACGGCGAGGACGACTACTACGTCTGTTTGAAATATGGCTTTAGCGAAATTTTGATGCCAGTTGATGATGGTGGCTGCTACGATGAGAGCATAAAACATCACGGACTATTTAGAAGTGACGTGGTAGATGAGTTTGTCGGTATGCACATCTTTAAAGCAAATGAGAAAATTTTAGAGCTACTTGGCAAAAGTTTGCTTAGCGTCTCTAAATTTAGGCACTCTTATCCATTTTGCTGGAGAACGCACAAGCCAGTTATTTATAGAGCCACAAAGCAGTGGTTTATAGCTATGGATGAGGCTAAACTAGGCGGCAAAACACTTAGACAAACAGCGCTAAAAGAGCTTGAAAAGGTTAAATTTTATCCAAGCGTAGGCATAAAAAGAATAGGCTCTATGATAGAAAATCGTCCAGACTGGTGCATCTCTCGTCAGCGTGACTGGGGCGTGCCGATCGCGTTTTTCAGAGATAAAGCGACAAAAGAAGTTATATTTGATAGTGAAATTTTAGACCACATCGCAGGTATATTTAAAGAAAAAGGCGCTGATGCGTGGTGGGCGCTAAGCATAGACGAGCTTTTACCAAAAGGCACAAAATACAAGGCTGAAAATTTAGAAAAAGTGATGGACATCCTTGATGTTTGGTTTGATAGCGGCTCGACGTGGCATGCGGTCTTACAAAGCGACAACTACGACGCTGGCAAATACCCTGCAAGCATGTATCTTGAGGGCTCAGATCAGCACCGCGGCTGGTTTCAAAGCTCGCTTCTAGTAAGCACAGCTATAAATTCTCATGCACCTTATGAGAGTATCCTAACTCACGGCTTTACTGTCGATGCCAAGGGCGAGAAGATGAGCAAAAGTAAGGGCAACGTCATCGCTCCACAAGACGTGGCTAAGACTCACGGCGTGGAAATTTTACGCCTTTGGGTTGGCATGAGTGATTATTCAAGTGACCTAAAAATAAGCGAAGATATATTAAAGCAAATAAGCGAGCAGTACCGCAAAATCCGCAACACTATCCGCTTTTTACTAGCAAACGTAAATGATCTTGAGAGCTTAAATACAGAATTTAACATCCTTGATAAGTGGATATTAGCACGCGCTAAAAAGGTCTTTGACGAGGCGAGCGCTTGCTTTAGAAATTATGACTTTTCAAAGGGCTTTAACATCCTTTTAAATTTCTTATCAGCCGATCTTAGCGGCGTATATCTTGACGTTTGTAAAGATAGACTTTACTGCGACGCAAAAGACGCCCCAAGAAGAAGATCAGCTCAAAGCGCAATGGCGATCATCACAAAGGTACTTTTGCCACTCATCGCTCCAACGCTTACTTACACCGTTGATGAGGTGATGGATTATGCTCCAAAGATCATCAAAGGCGACGCTAAAGACGCGTTTGACTTAGTTTATGAGCCAATCAAATTTGATCTTAGTTTTGAAGATGAGCTGCTTTTTGCCAGCAGGGAGAAATTTAACGAGATCGTGGATGTTCTTAAGAAGGACAAAAAGATAAAATCAACCCTAGAGCTAAGCCTAGAGACCACAAACCACAACATCACAAGCTACGACGAGCGCGAGGTGGCTGATCTTTATATGGTAAGCTCCGTTAAAGCTTATGATGATAGCGAGCCACTAGCTGAATTTGAGCTAGAGGGTGATAAATTTAAGATCATAGCAAGCAACCTTCACAAATGCCCAAGATGCTGGAAATTTAACGCTAGCAAAGAAGATGCGCTATGCCCAAGATGTGAAGAGGTTATAAGTGCTAAGTGAGCCAGTAAGCGCAACTATCATAGTTGCAACGATCGCTGCGGTGGTCATTGTTAGCTTGTTTGGCATATTTTTGGTTAATAAATTTAAAGGATAAAAATAGTGGTAACTTTAAAAGAAGCTTTGAAATTTTCAGCTGAAGAGATAAAAAATTTAAGAGCCGAGCTTGAGGCGAAGATCATAAAAGAAAAAGAGCTTGGCGCTTATGTCGAGCAGCTAGCAAATTTAGAGATCGCAAAACTAGGCGAGGGCGTGCCTATCGCTATAAAAGACAACATCCAAGTAAAAGGCTGGAACGTAACAAGTGCCTCAAAAATTTTACAAGGCTACGTAGCACCTTATAACGCAACTGTCATCGAAAAGCTACTTGGTAAAAATTTAGCTCCATTTGGCCGCACGAATATGGACGAATTTGCGATGGGAAGCACGACTGAGAGCTCATTTTACGGCAAAACACTAAACCCACTAAATCACGCTCACGTCCCAGGCGGCAGTAGCGGTGGCTCAGCAGCAGCAGTCGCAGCCGGCCTTGCAGTAGCCGCACTTGGTAGCGACACTGGTGGCTCGATCCGCCAGCCAGCGGCATTTTGCGGATGTGTGGGACTTAAGCCAACTTATGGCAGAGTGAGCAGATATGGCCTTGGCGCCTACTCAAGCAGCCTTGATCAAATAGGTCCGATCGCTCAAAACGTAGAAGATGCAGCCATTTTATATGACGCGATCGCTGGACACGATCCAAAAGATAGCACGAGCGCAGATGTGCCGTTTGTGAGCGTTAGCGACAAGATAGATGGCAACAAAAAGCTAAAAATTTGCGTCATCAAAAACTACGTAGAAAACGCAAGCGAGCAGACAAAAGCTGCTTTAAATTTAGCTATCGAAAAGCTAAAATTACACGGCCACAGCGTAACTTACACAAATTTTGAAGACTCAAAATATGACGTCGCTGCCTACTACATCATAGCAACCGCAGAGGCAAGCGCAAATTTAAGCCGCTACGATGGCGTGAGATATGGCAGACGCGCAGATGCTAAAAATTTAAAAGAGCTATATATCAACTCACGATCTGAGGGCTTTGGCGAAGAAGTAAAAAGAAGAATTTTGCTTGGTACATTTGTGCTAAGTAGCGGATACTACGATGCTTACTACATCAAAGCGCAAAAAGCAAGAGCGCATATAAAAGCTCAGTACGAGAAAATTTTAGAAGAAAATGATCTCATATTCATGCCAGTTGCCCCAAGCACAGCTTATAAATTTGGAGCACACAGCGATCCGCTTCAAGCCTACCTAAGCGACATCTACACGATCAGCGTAAATTTAGCAGGTCTGCCAGCTATCTCTGT
Organism: Campylobacter concisus; assembly: GCF_003048875.2. Classification (NCBI taxonomy): domain Bacteria; kingdom Pseudomonadati; phylum Campylobacterota; class Epsilonproteobacteria; order Campylobacterales; family Campylobacteraceae; genus Campylobacter; species Campylobacter concisus. The sequence continues at coordinate 328,346 of NZ_CP049264.1, forward strand.
GCCAGTTGGCAAAGATGATCAAAATTTAAACGTGAGCGCCCAGCTCATCGCAAAAGCGTGGGACGAACAGACCTTGATAAATGGTGCTAAGAGCCTAGAAAATTTAATAAAAGGATAAAAATATGAAGATAGTAAAGAGAGCTTTAACATTTGAGGATGTGCTTCTTGTGCCGCAATACTCTGAAATTTTGCCAAAGCAAGTTGATGTAAAAACCAGGATCAGCAAAAATGTCACGCTAAATATCCCGATCGTCTCTGCTGCGATGGATACGGTGACTGAGCATAGAACTGCTATCATGATGGCAAGGCTCGGCGGTATCGGCGTCATCCATAAAAATATGGACGTCGAAAGCCAAGCAAAAGAGGTCAAACGCGTCAAAAAAAGCGAAAGTGGCGTCATCATCGATCCTATCTTTATAAATCCAGAGGCGACTGTGGCTGAAGCTCTAAGCCTTATGTCAGATCTTCATATTTCAGGCGTTCCAGTCATCGACAAAGACCGCAAACTAATAGGAATTTTAACAAACCGCGATTTGAGATTTGAGACAAATATGAGCACTTTGGTAAAAGACCGCATGACAAAAGCACCGCTTATCACTGCACCAAAGGGCTGCACGCTTGATGATGCGGAGAAAATTTTCTCTCAAAACAGGGTTGAGAAGCTACCTATCGTCGATAAAGACGGCAGACTTGACGGACTTATCACCATAAAAGATCTAAAAAAACGCAAAGAGTATCCAAATGCAAATAAAGATAGCTACGGCAGACTTCGCGTGGCTGCGGCTATTGGCGTGGGTCAGATAGACCGCGCCAAAGCGCTAGTTGATGCTGGCGTAGATGTCATCGTCATCGACTCAGCTCACGGCCACTCAAAGGGCATCATCGATACTTTAAAAGAGGTAAAAGCGAATTTTAATGTCGATGTCGTAGCTGGCAATATCGCAAATCCAGCAGCCGTAAAAGACCTAGCAGAAGCAGGAGCTGACGGCATAAAAGTTGGCATTGGACCAGGTTCTATTTGTACCACAAGGATCGTTGCTGGCGTTGGTGTGCCTCAAATTTCAGCCATTGACGACTGCGCAAGCGAAGCAGCGAAATATGGCATCCCAGTTATCGCAGACGGCGGTTTAAAATACTCAGGCGATGTGGCAAAAGCCCTTGCAGCAGGGGCAGCTTGCGTTATGGCTGGTAGCTTGCTTGCAGGTTGCGAGGAGAGCCCGGGCGAGCTTATAACATTCCAAGGTCGCCAGTACAAAGTATATCGCGGCATGGGCTCAATAGGCGCTATGACAAAGGGTAGCTCGGACCGCTACTTTCAAGAGGGCACCGCTCAAGACAAGCTTGTGCCTGAAGGCATCGAAGGCCGTGTGCCATTTGCTGGTAGCATAAAAGATGTGATACATCAGCTAATAGGCGGCCTAAGAAGCGCTATGGGCTATGTTGGCGCAAAAGATATCCCAACTCTTCAAGAAAGAGCTGAGTTTGTCGAGATAACAAGCGCAGGACTAAAAGAGAGCCACGTCCACGACGTAGTTATCACTCACGAGGCACCAAACTACAAAGTTAATTAGTGTTAGACCTGCAAACTAGAACTATTAAATTTAACGAGCCACTCTACCTTGAGAGTGGCCGTATGCTATCAAATTTCAAGCTTATTTATGAGACTTACGGCACGCTAAATGCTGATAAAAGCAACGTTATCGTGATCTGTCACGCCTTAACTGGCTCGCACCACGCTGCTGGCACATACGCAGGCGATGAGAAAGCTGGCTGGTGGGACGGGCTAATAGGCAGTAAAAAGGCGGTCGATACGGATAAATTTTACGTTATTTGCGTAAATATCTTAGGCTCGTGCTTTGGCTCGACCTCGCCGCTAAGCGTGGATAGAAGTAGCGGCAAAGAGTATAGGCTAAATTTCCCAGTCCTTGCCATAAGCGACGTGGTAAAGGCGCAGATGAGGCTATTTAGCGAGCTTGGCATCACGAGGGCAAGAGCCGTGATAGGCGGCAGTCTTGGCGGTATGCAGGCACTTTGCTACGCTATCGAGTTTCCAGAGTTTGCGCAAGATATCATAATGCTAGCAAGCACCTATCAGACGAAGCCCTGGGCGATAGCGTTTAATAAAATCGCCATCGAAGCCATTTTAAATGATGAAAATTTTAAAAACGGCGAATACGACGTGGAATTTATAAGAAAAAACGGGCTAAAAGGCATGGCTTACGGCAGGATGGCAGGGCACATCAGCTTCTTAAGCCCTGATAGCATGGATAAGAAATTTGGACGAAGCTACGTCGAAACCGACGGCCTTTACGATCTTTTTGGACATTTTCAGGTCGATCGCTACATGGAGTATAACGGCTACAACTTCCCAAAGAGGTTTGACCCGCTAAGCTACCTATACATCGTAAAGATGATGAATATCTTTGACTGCACAAGGCACTATGATAGCCTAAAAGACGCCCTTGCGCCGATCAAAGCAAATCTGCATCTAGTCGCATTTAAAGGCGATCTACTCTTTCCGCCAAGCTGCATGAGAGAAATTTATGACGCACTTTGCGAGATGGGCAGAGGCGCAAAGACAAATTTTGTAGAGATAGATAGCAACTACGGCCACGACGCCTTTTTGGTCGAGATAGAAAAATTTGATGGATATATAAAAAATATATTAAAAGGATAGAAAATGGAGCAAAAAGAGCAAAGTTTTGAAGAGAAATTAGCCCTAGCTGATAAAATTTTAAACGATCTAAACAAAGATGATGTGAGCTTAGAAAACAGCATAAAGCTACACGAGCAGGGCAAAAAGCTCTTAAACGAGGCAAGAGAAATTTTAGAAAACGCAAAACTTAGCATAAAGCAGGTGGATGATGAGTAAAATTTGTGCCCTTCAGCTACCAACGCAGCCTTTGAGCGAGGCAAGGCTTGATTATTACCTTAAAATTTGCGCGGATGAAAACGCAAGGCTGGTTGTGCTTGGCGAATACGTGCTAAATAGCTTCTTTAAAGAGCTTGCCACCATGCCAAAAAGCCTCATAAAAGAGCAGAGCGAGCGCAAAAAAGAGGCGCTATTTGCGATGGCAAAAAAGTATGATCTAAACATCATCGCACCTATCATAAATTTAAAAAGCAAGGAGATCTTTAAGAGCCTAGCTAAATTTAGCCAAACGCAAGTAAAGCTATACGACCAGCAAATTCTCATGCCTTACGCGCACTGGAACGAGGCGAAGTTTTTTAGCAATGCAAGCGAGGAGCTAAATTTACCTATCTTTACCTACGATAAATTTAAGGTTGGCGTCATGTTTGGCTTCGAGGCGCACTTTGACGTGTGCTGGGCATATATGAGCGCTAAAAAGGTCGATATCGTGCTTGTGCCAACGGCTTGCACATTCTTCTCGCAGGCACGCTGGGAGGAGCTTTTAAAGGTTAGAGCCTTTACAAACAACATCTATGTGCTTCGCGTAAATCGCGTGGGAAGCCACAAAAGTGAGGATGAGCAGTGGAGTTTTTACGGCGACTCGATGCTTATTAGCCCATTTGGCGAGGTTAAGAACAGGCTTGGCAAAAATGAAGAGATGATGATCGATGAGCTTAGCAAAAAGGAACTTAGCGAGGCTAGAAGCACTTGGGGCTTTATGCAGATAGAGGCTAAATTTAAAAGATGAAGCGCTGCGTCTGGGCGGAGAAGAGCGAATTTAGCAAGAGCTATCACGACTGTGAATGGGGCAGGGCGGTCAAGGATGATAAGAAATTTTTTGAAATGCTCATTTTAGAGGGCTTTCAAGCAGGCCTTAGCTGGGACTACGTGCTACAAAAAAGAGCTGGGCTTGCTCAAATTTTAGATGGCTTTGATGCAAAAAAGATCGCTAGCTATGACGAGGCAAAGCTTCAAAGCCTCTTAAGCGACGATCGAGCGATCAAAAACCGCCTTAAAATTTACTCTCTGCCAAAAAATGCCAAGGCTTTTTTAGAGCTTTGCGCCGAGTTTGGCTCGTTTTATAACTACATCTATAAATTTACAAATGGCAAGCGCGTGATAAACGACATAAAAAGCGCCAAGGACATGCCAGCAAGCAGTGAGCTCTCTAAGCGCATCTCAAAAGATATGAAAAAGCGTGGCTTTAAATTTGTAGGTGCTGTGATCATCTACTCGTTTTTACAAGGCGTTGGCGTCATCGATGATCACGAAAATGAGTGCTTTTGCAAGGGTAAAATTTAAGCTCGCAACTACTGTAATCTTAATGTAAAATAAATAATTTTAAGTAATCTTTACCATAAATAATCCTATAATTTTAGTAATCACAAAGGGTTTAAACTAAGGTGTAAATTTAAAATTTACAGGCTTTGGCGTAATACTAAAAAGGAGACGCTATGAGTAAAGTTTCTAGACGTGATTTCATAAAATTTGGTGCTGTTTCGGCTCTTGCTGCAAGCGGAGTTTATGCGAGCGATATGCCAGTCTTTAGAGATAAAGATGTCAAATTTGACGAAGAGTGGGATGTCGTTATCATCGGTAGCGGTTTTGCTGGTCTTGCAGCTGGTATCAAGGCAAATGAGCGAGGCAACAAGGTCCTTATCTTAGAGAAAATGGGGCGAGTTGGCGGCAACTCTGTAATAAATGGCGGAATTTTTGCCGTGCCAAACAGCGAGCTTCAAAAGAAAAACGGAGTCAAAGACTCAAAAGAGCTTTTCATCTCAGACTGCGTCAAAGCTGGCCTTGGGCTAAACCACGTGGAGCTTCTTGGCATCCTTGCTGATAGAGCGGTCGATACTTTTAACTTCACCGTAAAACACGGCGCAAAATACCTAGATAAGCTACTTCTTGAGGGCGGACACAGCGTGCCAAGGACTTACTACACCGAAAACACAAGCGGCTCTGGCATAGTTCAGCCTCTAGCTGAGACATTTAAAAATTTACAAGGATGCGAGCTTAGAACAAGGTGCAAATTTGATGAGTTTGTGACTGATGAAAATGGCGCAATAGTAGGCGTTGCGGTGCGAAATGACTATAAATTTGATAAAAATCTATTTAGCGATGACAAAGAGAACAAAAGCGGCGAGCGTAAATTTATAAAGGCTAAAAAGGGCGTCGTGCTAGCAAGTGGCGGCTTTTGCAGTGATAAATTTTTTAGAAAGCTTCAAGACCCACGCGCTGTGCCTGAATTTGACACCACAAACCACCCAGGCGCAACTGCAAGTGCTTTGATCTCAGCCCTAAAAATAGGCGCTTTACCTGTACAAATCGGCTGGATACAATATATCCCATATAAATGCCCTGACGAAAAAGGCAACGGCATCACAAGTAAATTTGCCTCACAAGCTGCCTTTAGATACGGCATCTCAGTCGATCCAAAGACTGGCAAACGCTATATGAACGAGCTTGCTGATCGCAAGATAAGGGCTGATGCTATGTTTAGGATAATTGACGCTAAAAACGACAGCTATCCTATAAATTTATGCGACTCTGTAGCTGCTGCAAAGCTAGTCGAGAGCGACCTTGCAAACCCTATGAAAAACGGCGTCATAATGAAATTTGACACGCTAGCGGACCTTGCTAAACACTATAAAATGCCAGCTGGCGAGCTAGAAAAAACAGTTGAGAGATATAACGAATTTGTTAAAAAAGGCAAGGATGAGGATTTTGATAAGCCGATTAAACTAACTGATGGCATCACCATCTCGCAAGCCCCATTTTACGCTATGCGCGGCGCTCCAAAGCTTCACCACACAATGGGCGGCGTGAAGATAAACAACAAGACTCAGGTGCTAAACATAGACGATGAGCCGATCAAGGGACTTTACGCTGCTGGCGAGGTCACTGGCGGCACACACGGAGCTAGCAGACTTGGTAGCTGCGCGATACTTGACTGCTTGACATTTGGCATGATAGCTGGGGAGAACATCTAAATTTACTCGCGCTAAATTTGGAGGTAGTTTGTCTTGCTCTTGGCTTAGGCAGACAATGCTAGCCTCCAAATTTATCGGTGCAGAGATTAAAATTTTGTTTTTATTAGTAAATTTAAAAACTTTCATTCGCTCACAAGAATTGACTACTAAATTTTGGCTTCGCTTACAGCTTAGCTCAAAATTTAGAGCCGAAATTGCTCGCTCATGAAATTTTAAAATTTACAAATCACTAAACCTGCGCGAAGCACAGCAACATCTAACGTGCGAGGGTTTTTACTCGTGCTTCGCCTCGCAACTGCAAGCAGACGGGGGATTTAAAAAAAATGATAATTTTATTTCGGAGAGAAATTTGAAACGAAGTGAGATTGAAAAATATATAAAAGAGAAATTTGACATTTTGGGTGAGCAAATTTTCCCAAAATATCCAAAATTTAGCGTCTTTCGTCACAAGAATAACAAGAAGTGGTTTGCGCTGATTATGCAGATAAGCGCTAGCAAGCTTGGTCTTGAAAGTGACGAGATGATCGAGGTTTTAAATCTAAAATGCAGTCCAGATCTAGCCATGGTGCTAGTTGATGAGCGGCAAATTTTTAAAGCATATCACATGAATAAAAAGCACTGGATAAGCGTAAATTTAAACTCCAAAATCTCACAAAAAACCGTTTTTGACCTGATAGATGAAAGCTTTAACTTAAGCAAATAAAAGCCATTTTCAGCCTTAAATTTAGTAGTTTTTGTTAAAATCACGAAAAACTTAAGGATAAAATTTGCAAGAGCTAAACAACGAGATCAAAAAAGTCCATTTCATAGGCATCGGCGGCATCGGCATCTCAGCCATCGCTAGATTTTTACACGAAAAAGGCCACAAGATAAGCGGCAGCGACATCAAAGAGAGCAAAACGACGCTAGAGCTAAAAGATGAAGGCATCGAGGTCATCACACCGCACTGCAAAGAGGCGATAAAAGACCAAGACTTCGTGGTCTACTCGGCCGCGATAAAAGAGGACAACATCGAGCTAGTCGAGGCTAGAAGAAAGGGCATAAAGTGCTTTTCAAGAAAAGAAATTTTGCCTTATGTGCTTGAAGATAAGTGCGTTTTTGCAGTTGCTGGCGCACACGGCAAAAGTACGACCTCTGCGATGTTAGCAAGCCTCATTGAAGGCTCAGTCATCATCGGCGCCATCTCAAAGCAGTTTGGCTCAAATATGCGCTACGCCAAAAGCGACAACGTCGTATTTGAGGCAGACGAGAGCGATTCTAGCTTTCTAAACTCAAACCCATATCTAGCCATCGTCACAAACGCAGAGCCAGAGCACATGGAGCACTACGACTACGATCTAGCTAAATTTTACGCAGCCTACAAGGGCTTTTTGGAGCGTGCAAAGGTTAGGGTGATAAACGCTGAGGACGAGTTTTTAAGCACGCTTAAGCTTGATGCGATCAGACTTTATCCAAGCACCGATATCACTGAGCTTACGATGGTGGTAAGAGACTATCAGCCATACACTAGCTTCAACCTTAAAAATTTAGGCAAATTTGAAGCCTTTGGCATGGGCGAGCACATCGCCATAGACGCATCTTTGGCTATCCTTGCTGCTATGCACGAGACGCCGCTTAAAGATATAAGAGAAAATTTACTAAATTTTAAAGGCATCAAAAAGCGTTTTGACATCCTTAGCGCAAACAAAAATTTCGTCCTAATAGACGACTACGCGCACCATCCAACCGAGATAAAAGCGACACTAAAATCAGTCTTTGAATACGCCAAAATTTTAGGTATAAACAGCGTCACAGCGATATTTCAGCCACACCGCTACACAAGACTTAGCACAAATTTACCTGGCTTTAAAGAGTGCTTTAAGGGCGTTGATGAGCTTGTCATCTTGCCAGTTTATGCAGCTGGAGAAAATCCTATCGAAGTTGATATGAAGAGCGAATTTAGCGAGTATAACCCGATCTTTACCGACAAGGTCGAGAGGGTTGAAGAGGGGATAGAATTTACAGATGAATTTGGCGTGAAAAATCGCCTAAGTGATGGCATCGTAGTTGGCTTTGGAGCGGGCGATATCAGCGTGCAGCTAAGAGGCGGATATTAATGGATCTAAGCACTTTTAAGCCCCAAGATGAAAATGAAATTTTAAAAGAGATAAAAGAAAAAGAGCTAAGCGAGGATGAAATTTCTAGCCTTATAAATTTAGGCAAAAAAGATATCTTGATAGCCCTTGCAAGGTCGCAAAAACTAAATAGCGCCCAGATAAAAGATATGCTGCCAAATGCCCCATATCTAGCCGTTTGCCTGCTGGTTGAAAAGCAAGATATCAGCGAGGTTAGGGCTGAAATTTTAGAAAAGATCAAGCCTCATCCTGAGCTTTACAAGGAGCTCATCGCAAAGTATAAGGGCGTAAAATGGTAAGAAATTTGATAATAATCGCCGGCGTGATGCTGCTTTTTGGAGCGATCTGGGCGATAAAAGATGAAAAGATCAGCAAAGGCGTTAAAGCGCTTGTTAGCGCAGTGCTTGTATCGATCCTTATTTGCGTCTATTTTTACGAAGAGAATTTATCGAAAAATGAGGACGCCATCTCAAAGCTAGTTAGCGATTTTAAACAAGGCAAAACACTAAAATGTGGCGAATACAACGTGAGCGCTGAAAAATTTAACTATGAATTTGGCACGGCGTCATTTTTACCAAAGCGAGAATTTAGTGATCTCTCAGGCGTCATCGTGCCTATAACGAGCTGCGAGCAATGAACGATATATTTGCAAAGCTCGATCTAGGCGAGTATCTGGATAAATTTAACTCATTTTTAGCAAGGCAAAAACCGCTATTTTTACAAGGCGATAGCAAAATCCACTTTGAAAACATTAGCGAGCTTTCAAAGTATGATTTTAAGGCGCCTGACGAGATAAAAGAGCTTGATGACGCACTTATGAGACTTAGTAAGCAAGCAGTGCTTCACATCAGCGAAATTTACGAGTTTGCAAAGATCATTAAGTATTTTTCATATCTAAAAAAGCAAAAATTTGAAGGCAGGCTTGGCGAGTGGATCGCTAAAGTCGAAATCCCTGAAGCGATGAGCCAGATGGCAAACAGCTTTGATGAAAACGGCGAGTTTAGCGACAGCGTGGATGAGAGATTTGCTGCGATAAAGCAAGCTTTTAGCGAGAAAAAGCGCCAGATCGACGCTGAGCTTAAAAAGCTCATCTACTCAAAGCACATCACGCCCTATCTAGTCGATACCCAGACGCACTACATCAACTCGCAAGAGGCACTTTTGGTGCGTGGCGGCTTTAATCACGCCCTAAAAGGCACCGTGATCGCTAGAAGCTCAGGCGGCTACTTCTACGTCGCACCTGCAAGCACCGAGCGCCTAAAAAAGGAGCAAAGCGAGCTGCTTGATAGAAAAGAGGAGATCATTTTTGAGCACTGCAAGAAATTTAGCCTGCAGATGGGCAAGAGCCTGCTCTTTTTGAAATTTATAAATAACGCTTTTGATCAGTTTGACGCATATCAAGCTCGTGTAAATTTAGCTAGATCACGTGACTATGAGTTTGTTTTGCCAAATAGCTCGCATGTTATCAAGCTTGAAAAGTTTGCCCACCCAGCGCTAAAAAACCCAAAAAGCGTGAGTGTGGATTTTAGCAAAAAGGTGCTTCTCATTACTGGCGTAAATGCTGGCGGTAAGTCGATGCTTTTAAAATCGATCATCTCAGCCACGCTACTTGCCAAGTATCTGCTGCCTATGCGTATCGACGCAAACCGCTCAAGCATCGGCTCTTTTAAAGAATTTGACGCGATCATAGAAGATCCGCAAAGTGTGAAAAACGACATCTCGACCTTTGCTGGTAGGATGGTGCATTTTGCAAAGCTTTTTACTAAAAAATCGATCATCATCGGTATCGACGAGATCGAGCTTGGCACCGATTTTGAGGAGGCTGCGAGCTTGTATGGCGTCATGATAGAGCGCCTCATCACTCAAGATATCAAAATGATCATCACGACCCACCACAAGCGCCTTGCGATGTTGCTAGCTAAAAACCCCGAGGTTGAGCTGGTGGCGGCACTTTACGACGAGGCGGCCCAAAGGCCTAAATTTGAGTTTTTAAAAGGCACGATCGGCAAGTCTTACGCCTTTGAAACGGCGGCAAGATACGGCATATCTCAAAATTTAGTGGCTCAGGCAAAGAAAATTTATGGCGAAGATAAAGAGAATTTAAACGAGATCATAACAAAGACGCTAAATTTACAAACCAAGCTTGATGAGGGGATAAAAGAGGTCACGGCAAAAGAGGAGCGGCTGGAACACTTGCTTGAGGAGCAAAAAGAGCTAAAAGAGAGAAATGAGATCAAGCTAAATGCGACTATTTCGCGCCTTGAAAAAGAGTATTTTGAAGCGATAAATGCGGCAAAAGCTGTTATAAATTTCAAGGATATTAAAGACAAGCAAAGGGCGCTAAACGTGGCAAATGAGAAAAAAGCTGCCATCGTTAAGCCTAAAAAAACTGAGCGTGAGAGCCTAAAAGTAGGCGATAGAGTGAAATATGAAAATATAAAAGGCACGGTTTTAAGTATCTCTAAAAATGACGCGATGATCGAGTCAAATGGCATAAATTTACGCGTGCCACTCGAGCTTTTAAGAAAAAATGGCAACGAAGTGGTCACGCCTAAAAAAAGTAGCGTTAGCCTAAATGTCGATAAGCCAAAAACGGCGTCGTTATCGCTTGATCTGCACGGCATGAGAGCTGACGAGGCGATAGCAAAGCTTGATAAATTTATCTCAGATAGTCTTGTTATGGGATTTGATGAGGTTAGCGTATTTCACGGCATCGGCACTGGCAAGCTCGCCTTTGCTGTTAAAAATTTCTTAAAAGAGCATCCAAGCGTGAAAGAATTTCACGATGCACCGGCAAATCAAGGCGGATACGGTGCAAAGATCGTTAAGCTTTGAGCTAAATTTTTAATTAAAAAATGAAAGAAAATTTTTATTTAGCTTGGATATAATCCAGTAGAAAAATTTAAATTTAAGAAAGGAAGTTTAAACTTTATGCCAGGCGACGAATCGCAAAAAAAGCACTTTAGTATGGTTAAAACCGTCACTTTGGTCGTGGTTTTGCTTCTTGCTTTCTTTGTAACTGAAAATTTAACGATCTACTCGTATAAATACAACAACGCACTTTCTACAAACAACTTTGATCTCAAAAAAAAGACCCAGTATCTAACACATCAATATGTAAATTATCTTAAAAATATAAGTAAATTTAATATTATAGATTTTCAAAATTATATAACCGATAACGCTGTTGGCGATATCTTTTTGCTAAAAGAAAATGGCAAAAACGGCTTTAAGATAGAGGCCTCTTCAAACAAAAGCCTCGTAAATAAAGACTACGAAGACAAGAGCTGTGGCGATATCTACTCGCATGATTTTCAAAAGGATTATTTCTGGGCTGAAATTTTGCCAGAAAACAGCGCCAAAGTATGTATGTTTGTCGCCGTGAACGACTATATTTTAGGCTTTAAAGCGCATATCGATCAAAGGATAACTGGCACTAGCGACCCATTTTATTTTCAGTGGCTGATGAAAAACATGGCTGTCACTTTGATCTTAAGCTCGATTGGTCTATTTTTAGGGCTTGCGGTCTGTCTTTGGTTTGTATTTAAGTATCTAAACATCAAATTTGACTATCTAAAAGTAAAAGAAGAGAGCACTACTAAGATCGCCCAGCTACAAGAGAAGCTATATATCGATCCGATGACCGGGCTTTTTAACAAGGCAGCGCTCATAAAAGATGTGAGCGAGTATAAATATCCAAAAGTGATACTTATGGATATCGATGATTTTGGCAAGATGAACGACTACTACGGCAAATACGTGTGCGATCAGATCTTAAAACAAATGGCAAATCTCATCAAAGAATTTGCCAAAAATGAGAATATGAAGGCTTATTGTATCGAGGCGGACAGATTTGCTTTGGTTGAAGATAATAACGACTTTATCGACAGATACGAGGAGCTAGCTGAAAATTTACTAGATATCTTTAAAGGCAGGATGCTTAGCATAAAAGATGAAAATGGCGTAGAGGTCGATGATATAGAAATTCACAACACCATAGGCTTTGCGCTTGATAGCGATCAGACTTTAAGAAAGGCAACCATCGCGTTAAAATCAGCCAAATCACTCGATAAAGACTATGTTTGCTACTTTAAAGGGCTAAGTCAAAAAGATGAGTACGCAAATCAGATCGAGCGCTCAAAGCTTATCCAAAACGCTACGATAAACGACAACATCGTGCCGTATTTTCAACCGATATTTGACGAGAAAAAGATCCCTATAAAATATGAATGCTTGATAAGAATTTTAGACCGCGACGACGTCATCTCGCCAAGCGTATTTTTGGATATCTCAAAGCGTATCAAGCGTTATGCAGACCTTGAAAAACAGCTCATTAAAAAGTGCTTTGAGCACCTCACTGAAGATCCAAATTTGGTTCTTTCTATAAATTTAAGCAGCCGAGATATGATAGATGGCGACGTTAGCGCACTTGTTTTAAATTTGCTAAACAAGCACAATGTCGCTGGCAGGATAGTTTTTGAGATAGTCGAAGACGAGGAGCTAAAGAGTGCTGAGCGCGTCTCAGTCTTTGTTGAGCGTGCAAAGAGCATGGGCGCTATGATCGCGATAGACGACTTTGGCTCTGGTTACTCGAACTTTTCTTACATCATAAAGATCAAGCCAGACTACGTGAAGATCGATGGCTCTATCATCAAAGACATCGATATCAATAAAGACTCATACGCTATCGCAAGCGCGATCGTGGCATTTGCAAAGGATCTTGGCATAAAAACGATCGCAGAGTATGTTCATTCTAAAGAAATCTTTAACGTCTGTAAGGAGATAGGCATCGACGAATTCCAGGGATTTTACTTGGGAATTCCTTCTAAAAAGGCGTTTTAGTGGTAGTTAGCTTTTTAAAAGAGCTTTTAAAATTTCGTTCTATCACGCCAGATGATGCAGGCAGCTTAGAGTTTATCGCTAAATTTTTGCCTGATTTTGAGGCTAAATTTATAGAAAAAAATGGCACAAAAAATCTCATACTTTCTAAAATTTATGGAGATGGCGAGCATCTAGCTTTTGCAGGACACGTTGATGTCGTGCCACCAGGCGATGGCTGGGAGAGCGAGCCATTTACCCCGCTAGAAAAAGATGGCTACATCTACGCAAGGGGCGCGCAGGATATGAAAAGTGGCGTGGCTGCCTTTGTTTGTGCGTGCAAAGAGGCTAAATTTGATGGCAAGCTAAGCCTTATCTTAACAAGTGACGAAGAGGGCGATGGCACTTTTGGCACGCCTTTGGCACTTGAGTATCTGCGTGAGATAGGGGATTTGCCAAAATTTTGCGTCGTGGCTGAGCCAACTTGTGATAAGAAATTTGGTGATAGCATAAAGGTCGGCAGACGTGGCTCGATAAATGGTAAGATCGTGATAAAGGGCGTTCAAGGACACGTGGCATACCCAGAAAAATGCATAAATCCAGTAAATTTAATAGCTCCACTTTTAAGCAAGATAGCTGATCACGATATGGACGGAGGGAGCGAGTTTTTTAGCCCAAGCAAGATCGTGGTGACGGACATTCGTGGTGGCATGCAGGTTTGCAACGTCACGCCAAGCGAGCTTAGCATAATGTTTAACGTTAGAAACTCAAATTTAACCGATGTAAATGACGTTGAGAGCTATCTTAGAAGCGTTTTAGATGGGCTTAGTTACGAGCTTAGTATAAAGCAAAGCTCGAAGAGATTTTTAACGAACAAAGATAGCAAGATCGTAAGAAATTTAATGGCATCTGTTACAAAGATCACCGGCGTTACGCCACTTTTAAACACAAAAGGTGGCACGAGCGATGCTAGGCACTTTGCTGAATTTGGCGTAGATGCGATAGAATTTGGCGTCATAAACGACCGCATACACGCCAAAAACGAACGAGTTAGCATTGATGAAATAAATAAACTTTATGAAGTTTTTAAAGACCTGATAGAAAATTTTTACTAATCTCATTTGTTATTAAATAGTTAAATTTAAACGCCATCGCTGGTGTCTTTGTAGGACAAGTTTTTAAGAAAAATGGCTACCTTTTACCTGAAACCGAAACTGCTCCATTATATAGACCGCGCTTATTACCTCAACCACCGCTAAAATGGTGATCGTTATTATTAGAAGCGTCTGTTTGTCAGGATTTGAGTCTAGAAAGTAGCCAACTCCAAGCAAAACAGCACGTCAAACCCCAGCACTAAGCGGGGTATGTAGGCAAAATCTAAAAATATTCATCCTGGCAAGTCCAGCTGGCAGGCTGATATACTACGAATTTCTGGGATTAGGCGCGAGCTGAGGGTTGAAATTTCGCCTTGTTTATTAAAAGATGTCTTAAATTTACCTATCTTTTCGTGAGTTATACCTACAAATTTGCCGTATTTTAAGATGATCTCACGCCCAAAAAATAGCAAAGACACTGCAAATATTTACACCATCTACGTTGGATTTTTCACTAAAAAAGCTTAACTAAATTTGGCTGCTTTTGCAGTCAAATTTACTCATTCTTGATTTTTATCACCTCATCAAAAAGGTCAAAAAGCTCACTTTGGTGTGTGATCATCATCACGCTAAGCTCTTTAAAATCACTTCTTAAATTTGTCAAAATTTCAGTCGCTGAAGCAATGTCAAGCGCCGATGTTGCTTCGTCTAAAAATAAAAATTTTGGCTTTAAAAGATAAACTCTAGCAAAATTTAGTCTCTCTTTTTCACCACCACTCATTATCTTTGCGTAGTCTAACACTTCGTCTAAATTTTTAAATTTGCCTAGTCCAACTCTGTCTAAAATTTTGTAAATTTCACTATCAGCTAAAGCGTTTTCATTTGGGTACGAGATAAGCTCTTTGAGGCTTGATTTTGTTAAATAACTTTTTTGAGGCACAAACATCACACCATCTTTTGGCATCTTTATTTCGCCATCGCCGTATTGCCAAAGATTTGCTAAGTATCTAAAAGCCGTACTTTTGCCAGCTCCGCTCTTTGCATTTAGCACTAGCCATCTTCTAGGGCTTAAACTAAAGCTTAAATTTTTAAATAAAACTTCATCATTTGGAGTTTTTATCGTTAAATTTTTACAACTTATGGCATCGTCGTTTTTGTCAAAAACATTGCTTTCTTTTGTGCTGTTAAGTGCACTCACAAAAGTATATATACGCTCTACACTAGCGGCAAATTCCATGATATGTTTGTAGTAGTCCATAAACCACGCAAGACCGTCTTGAACTTTATAAAATGCTGTTCTTGCCTGCATCATGTCGCCAAAACTCATAGTGCCAGCTAGATAAAGCGGCAAGGAGGCAAAGATTGGTATTAGATTTGTCACCTTTAGGTAGCTAGCGCTAAAGCACTCTAGTCTAAATTCGGTGTTGATGATATCTTTGTAGTTTTTTACGATTTTTAAAAAGCTCTCTCTAAATCTTCCTTTTTCTCTCTTTGCTCCGCCCAAAAAGGCGGCAGCTTCAGCATTTTCTCTAAGGATTAGCAGGTTTGCTCTATAGTTTGCTTCAAGGTGCTGTTTATCAAAATTGAGGGGCTTTAGTTTTTTGCCGATGAGATGAGTTGTGAGCGAGCAAATGAGCGTGTAGATGATGGCGATATAGACTAAAAAGCCACTTATCTCAAAATGCATTTCACCAAAATCAACCTTTAAAATTTTAGAAGCTTGCCAAAGTATAAAGACAAAAGCTACTAAATTTGCGATGTTATAGACGAAGGACTTGACCAAATTTACGCTACTTTGAACAAACAATAGACTATCTTCAGCAATCCTTTGATCAGGGTTGTCGAAATTTGCATCTATAAGAGTAACCTTGTAAAAGTTAGAATTTTTAAGCCAAAGATCTTCTAGCTTTGAGCTTAGGCTCTCTCGCCAAGAAATGATGAGAAATTTCTTTAAGTAGCTGCCATAAACTATGAAAACTACGATAAATAGCGTGTATAGTAAAAATTCTCCTATAAGTGGCAAGATCAGGCTCTTGTTAAATGCGCTTAGTGCGTCGTAAAATCGTTTTTCCCACTCATTCATCAAGACTGCTATCTTTGTCACACCAAGGCTTGCAAATATCATCAAGGCAAGGATTATCCATGCTTTTAAAGCTTTTTTATCTAGCCAAAACCAAGCTGAAATTTCAAAAAACTGCCTTAAAATTTTCAAATTTTTCCTTTAAATTTAAAGTCCCAAAGCCAAAAAGCCTTGGGATTAAATTTAGTATTTGTAGTTAAAACTTAACATAAAGCTTCTAGGCTCGCCGTAAAAGTTGTTCATACCAGCGGTTCTATTGTGCGTATTGTAAAAATACTTCTTATCGGTTATGTTTTTAACGATCAGACCTACACTAAAGTTGTCATTTATCAAGTAGTTGATATTTGCATCCCAAAGGGCATAACCTTTTTGCTCTGGTACGTAGTATTTTATAGCTGAGCCTGAACTCATATTGTCTTTCATATAGATACCACTTGTTTTGCTTTGGTATCTAACTCCCGTGCCGATGCTTAGTTTTTGAGTGCCAACAAGCGGTATTTCATAACTTGTATAGAGCTTAAACATATGTCTTGGGATGTACTTTTTAGCGTCAGCCCCTTTGTTGTAATCAACATTTGATGATGTTTTTCTTTCACTTTTTAGATATTCGCTTTTATTAAATGTATATCCAGCCATCACGCTCCACCTCTCAGTTATCGAGCCTGAAATTTCAGCGTCTATACCTCTGCTTCGTACCTTCCCCTCTGCGATAGAGTAGTTTGAATTATTTGGATCTGTTATGGCTCTATTTTCTTGGATTATTTGAAAGAGTGCAACAGCTGTATTTAACGCGCCACCTAAAAACTCAGACTTAACGCCTGTTTCTACGTTATATCCTACGACTGGTTCAAGGACATTTTTATTTGCATCAGTTGCGCTTTGAGGTTTAAAAATTTCAGCATAGCTTACGTACCAGCTATGATCTTTTAAAAAGTCCCATGTTAGACCCGCATAAGGTGAAAATTTTGATTTTGTGATATAGGTATTTGCAGATCTTGCACCAGTTTTATGATTTTTATTAAAGCTGTCATATTTTACTCTAGCAAATCTTCCACCAAGGATCATATGCCAATCATCACTAAAGTTATATCTAGTGCCAGCTGTTAGAGCTTGCTGGTAAATTGTATTTGTAAAAGTTTTATTTAAAGTTGAATTTGTTCCACCCCAGTTTGGTTCGGCTATGGCTGAAGAGCTCCAGTTATATATGCCAAGTCCAAGTGATGCTAAGGATATACTTGGCATTCTGATATCATGCTCTACAAATTTCTCCTTACTAAGTGAGCCATTTACGAAGATATCATGTTTTTGTCCAAATAGTTCGTACTTTCCATCTACTCCAAGCTTTAGATTGACCTCTTTTGAGCCATTATCGTATTTTTGTCGGCGTATATCATGAGATGGTGCTGCCGGATCATAAGGATTGACCCCGCCCATTGAGCCAAATTTTATTACGCCGTCACTTTTTGTATAGTTTAGCTTTGCATAGGCTTTGTAGTCATCATTAAACTGATGAGAAATTTCTGTAAAGGCATTATATTTTTCATAAATGCTATTGTTCCAGTTTGCACCAAAGTAGCTTTTTCTATCTAAATTTAAATTATTGCCATCTTTATCAAGCGCTGGTACGCCGTATATGTCATAAACTTCGCTTGTCTTTTGCCATATAAGCCCAGCAGTAAGCAGTGTTTTATCAGTTAAATCAAACTCAAATATCCCACCCAGCGCTCCGCGCCAGCCATTGCGGTAGCGTTTATATGTACCATTTTTACTTAAAACACCGATCAATCTTCCTCGCACTGAGCCAGATTCATTTAAAGCATTGCTAATATCAAACGTACCTCGGTAATTATCCCAGCTGCCTAAATTTAGGCTTGTGTTAAAAGCAAATTCTCTAGTTGGGCGTTTGCGGACTAAATTTACAGTGCCACCTGGCTCGCCGTTACTTTGTGTAAGACCTGCTGCACCTCTTAAGACTTCGACTCTATCGTAAAACTCAAGATCCGTAAATTCTTTAGAATAGCCAAGCGGTCCTTGAACCGATGAAGAGACTGATGATGCGATACCATCTTCTTGTATATTATCTACGTCAAAGCCACGTGAATTTATCCTAAGGCGTCCAGTATCGTTTCTAACAGCAATTCCTGGGGCGTATTGCAAAGCTGAATTTACATCTTTTAAATTTAGATCTTTTATGAGCTGATTTAAGATAACAGAGACTGATTGTGGTGTCTCTTTTATGCTTAGACCTAGTCCCGTTGCGGTATTCATCCTATCGGCTGTGTATGAGCCAGTGCCTTCAGTCTTTGAAAGATCACCCACTACTTGCACCTCTGCAAGGCTAGTATCAGCTAAATTTTGGTCATTTGAACTAGTGCTATTTTGGGTAGTAGCTGCATCGTTTGTCTTGTTTATATTGGTACTATTGGCTGCAAATAGTGTATTTGCGCTAAGAGTTAGTGCAAATGCAATGGATAACTTATATCTCATAATATACTCCTATTTTAATAATCATTATTATTTTATAAAATTATATAAATATGAGATTAAAGAATAATAAATTTTTAACAAAAAATTTACTGAAATTTTACATAGCTAAAATTTAAATAGTTTTGTTTAAAAATGAAGTAGAGAATTTAGCCACCAAAGTGGCTAAATTTGAAGTTATCTTAGGATTTGAATTTTTGCTTTTGCGCGGAGTTTTTCGAAGTAATCACTCATTAATTTTTCTTGCTCGCCTTGGTAAAGCTCGTTTATAACGTTATCTTTTACATCAGCAAAGCTTGGTGTGTATGAGCCGATCTTCTCTTTTACTAAAAACATATCAAAACTGTCAGGTCCTTGCAAAGGCTGTGTGTAGTCGCCGTTATTTGTGCTTGAGATGATCGCAGCAAGTCTTGGATCTATGCTTTGATAGTCTAAACTCACCTCTTGTGTTTGCACGCCGTCTAGTAGCTTCGGACTTGTCTTTTGAGCTTCAAGCAGATCAGGGTCTTTTGCTCTATAAACTACGACTCTAGCGGTGCTAAAAACCTTAAATTTATCAGGATTAGCGTCAAAATACGCCTTTGCTTTTTGCTCGTTTATGTTTTTGCCAGCCTCAGCAGCTATGCTTTTATAAAGTTTTTCTTGAAGCATCTTGTGCTCTAGGTTGTTTTTAAAGTCCAAAAAGTCCATGCCTTGAGCTTGGATAGAGCTTCTAAACTGCGAATTTGTCATGCCATTTTGCTTTGCGATCGCCTCGATCCTGTCGTTTAGCTCAAAAGGTGTAACGCTTAAATTTAAGTTTTTTATCTGTGCATCTTCAAGTCTATCTCTGATAAGCAAATTTAAAGCGTCCTGCTCTGTTGTCTTTAGCTGTTCCTTCAAACTATAAACCTCGTAAAGCGTGATAGGCTCGTTCTCCACAATAGCTGCGATGCCGTTTATCATCTGAGCTGAATATAAATTTAAGGCACTTAACACGCCAGCAGCCAAAAAGAGCAATTTTTTCATAATGAAACCTTTGTTTAAGTATTTAGTAAATATAATTTTGGGCAATTATAACATAAAAATAAGGCACAAAATGATAGTTACTAGATTTGCTCCGTCGCCTACTGGATACCTACATATAGGCGGACTTAGGACAGCTCTTTATAATTATTTATACGCAAGAGCTAACAATGGAAAATTTCTGCTCCGCATCGAAGATACTGACTTAAAACGAAACTCAGAAGAGGCCACGCAAGCGATAAAAGAGGCATTTGCTTGGTGCAAGCTAGATCACGACGGCGAAGTGACCTATCAGTCAAAGAGATTTGATCTTTACAAAGAGTATGTTAAAAAGCTGCTTGATGAGGGCAAAGCCTACAAATGCTACATGAGCAAAGAGGAGCTTGAGGAGCTTAGAGCTAGTCAAGAGGCTAGAAAAGAGCGCCCAAAATACGATAATAGATATAGAGATTTTACTGGCACGCCTCCAGCTGGCATCGAGCCAGTCATCCGTATAAAAGCCCCACTTAGCGGCGAGATCGTCATACATGACGGCATAAAAGGCGAGGTTAAATTTAAGGTTGAAGATATCTTAGATGACTTCATCATCGCAAGAAGCGACGGCACGCCAACATACAACTTCACAGTTGTGATAGACGATGCGCTAATGGGCGTAACTGACGTTATTCGCGGCGATGACCACCTCTCAAATACCCCAAAACAGATCGTTCTTTACGAGGCACTTGGCTTTAAGGTGCCAAAATTTTATCATGTCGCTATGATAAACGGTGAGGACGGCAAAAAGCTTAGCAAAAGGCATGGCGCAACTGACGTTATGGAGTATAAAAAGATGGGCTACTTGCCTGAAGCGCTCTTAAATTTTCTCGTTCGTCTTGGCTGGAGCCACGGTGATGATGAGATTTTTACTATCGAGGATATGCTTAAATACTTCAATCCAAACGATATCAACAAAAGCTCAAGTACCTACAACGCTCAAAAGCTTGACTGGCTAAATTCTCACTATATAAAAACTTTGCCTTACGAGAGGCTAGCGCACGATATGCTTGAGTTTGGCGTGGATTTTAAGGCTTTGGTAAAGGGCGAGCTACTGCTAAATTCGCTCCGTGAGAGATCAAAGACCTTGATCGAAATGGCAAACAGCGCAAATGCTATCATCAACGCTCCAAAAAGCTACGACGAGAAAGCTTGGGCTAAATTTATAAATGAAAATAGCAAAGAAATTTTGGCAAAATTTGCTCAAATTTTAGACCGCGACCTTGATGCTAAAGGCTATGAGGAGCTAACTAATAAATTTTTAGAGCAAAATGGCTTAAAACTAAAAGACCTAGCTCAGGCCCTAAGGATAGCGCTAACTGGCTCAAGCGTGAGCCCAAGTATATTTGAGGTGCTTGAAGTAGTAGGTAGTAACGAGATCAAAAACAGAATACAAAATTTATTAAAGGAAGAGAAATGACACATGTAACTAAAGAAGAGGCACTAAACTACCACATCGGCGGTAAGATCGAGATCAGGGTAAAGACACCTTGCGAGACTTCAAGAGACCTTTCTATGGCCTATACACCAGGCGTTGCTGAGCCATGCCGTGAGATAAATGCAGACACTGAACTAGCTTATAAATATACAAATAAGGCAAATTTAGTAGCTGTCATCACCGATGGCACGGCTGTTCTTGGACTTGGCGACATCGGCGCTATCGCTGGTAAGCCAGTTATGGAGGGCAAGGCGGTGCTATTTAAAAAATTTGCAAACGTTGATGCCTTTGACATCGAGCTAGACGAGCACGATCCTGATAAGATCGTTGAGATTTGCAAGGCTCTTGCTCCGACATTTGGCGGTATAAATTTAGAAGATATCCGCGCTCCAAAGTGCTTTGAGATCGAAAGAAAGCTTCAAGAAGCAGTCGATATCCCAGTCATGCACGACGATCAGCACGGCACAGCGATGATAACAAGCGCTGGCATTATAAATGCGATGGAAATTTCTGGCAAAGATATATCTAAGATAAAGATCGTAGTTAGCGGCGCTGGTGCAGCTGGCATCGCTTGCGCAAAGATGTATAAAGCACTTGGCGCAAAACACATTGTGATGATAGATAGCAAAGGCGTCATCCACTCAAAAAGAACAGACCTAACTCCAGAAAAGGTTGAATTTGCGCTTGAGACCGAGGATAGGACTTTAGCTGATGCGATGAAAGGCGCTGATATGTTTTTAGGTCTTTCTAAGCCTGGCGTTGTGACAAAAGAGATGGTCGCATCGATGAACAAAGAGCCTATCATCTTCGCTTTGGCAAACCCAGTGCCTGAAATCTTCCCAGAAGACGTCGTAGCTGTAAGAGATGACGTTATGATGGGCACAGGCAGAAGCGACTATCCTAACCAAGTAAATAACGTTTTGGGCTTTCCATTTATCTTTAGAGGCGCGCTTGATGTTAGGGCTAAAAAGATCACTGAAAATATGAAAATGGCTGCAGCTAAAGCGCTTGCGCAGCTTGCAAAAGAGCCAGTGCCAGCTGAAGTTCTAAAAGCAAGTGGCGTTAGCGAGCTAAAATTTGGCAAAGAGTACATCATCCCAAAACCATTTGACAAGCGCGTACTAACAGCGGTCGCTCCAGCAGTTGCAAAAGCTGCAGTTGAAGATGGCGTAGCGAGAGTAAAAGATTTTGATGTTGAGGCTTACAAAGCTAAACTTGCAAAAGGTTTTTAATCAAATTTAGCCCAAATTTGGGCTAAATTCTCCTCTTGGCATTTTGCAAAAGACAAACCTTGTAAAACAGTAAATTTAAGGACAAAAAATGCAAAACGTGAAGCTCATCTCACATCCATTGATCGAGCATAAACTAACAATCTTACGTGATAAAAACACCCAGCCTTTTCAGTTTCGCATGCTAGTTGATGAGATCAGCTACCTTATGATCTTTGAGGCGACTAGAAATTTAAAGGTAAAAGATGTCAAAGTCCAAACACCAGTTGCGGTGGCAGACGCAAAAAGGCTAACTACAAAGGTGATGATATGCCCTATCTTAAGGGCTGCTCTTGGCATGCTTGATAGCGTCTTTACCATCATACCAGATGCGAGTGTTGGCTTTTTGGGCTTTCAGCGAAACGAAGAGACAGCGCAGGCTGAGTTTTTCTACGCAAAGCTTCCAAAAGACGCAAAAGAGCGCATGGCGATCATCATCGACCCTATGTTTGCAACTGGCGGCACGGCGATAGACGCGGTTAAATTCTTGCGTGAAAAGGGCGTTAAAGAGATCAAATTTATCTCTATCATCGCCGCACCTGAGGGGCTAAAGAGATTTAGTGAAATTTACCCAGACGTTGAGGTCTATACGGCATCGATCGATGAGAAACTAAATGAGAAAAACTACATCGTTCCAGGTCTTGGTGATGCTGGCGATAGAGTTTTTAACACTCTTTAAGGGCTAAATTTGAACAAAAGACTTTTGCCGGCCTTAGTTGCCTTTATTATTGCCATCATCATCGGCACCTTCTTTTTTTCAAAAGAGGGCGGAGAGGCAAACAAAAACGCTCAAATTTTACTTGAGCAGCTAAACAAAGAGGGGCAAAAGAGCCAGAGCCTCGCAGAAAATGGCTCATACATATCAAAAGATGAGGTCGCACTTTATATCTACAAATTTAACAAGCTGCCAAAAAATTTCATAACTAAAAAAGAGGCAATGGCTCTTGGCTGGGACGCAAAAAGCGGAAATTTATGGCAGATAAGCGGCGGCAAAAGCATCGGTGGAGATAGATTTTCAAACCGAGAAAAGAGGCTGCCTGAGGCTGATGGTAGAAAGTGGTTTGAGTGCGATGTAAATTATAATGGTGGCAGGCGCGGCGCTGAGAGAATTTTATATTCAAACGACGGGCTTATCTACTACACGCCTGATCACTACGAGCATTTTTACCTGCTTTATGAGAAGAGGATGCAATGAAAAGCGTGATCTTAGATGCAAAAAAGATGGTTGAAAAAGAGGAGATGTATGAGTATTTTGCTAAGAAATTTGACTTGCCAGAGTACTACGGCAAAAATTTAGACGCACTCTTTGACTGCCTTTGCGAGATAAATGAGCCAACGCTTATAAAGCTAAAAAATGAAAATGCTTTGGATAGTGCCACAAAAGAGAGCTTAACCCAGCTATTTTGCGACGTTTGCAACGAAAATGAGCTAGTTAAATTTGAGCTTGTAAAAGATGAAAAATGATATTTGGAAAGATTGATTATCTAAATTTACTCCCATTTCACGTTTTTTTAAAATCAGCCCCACTAAGCTCTCAGATAAAAAAGGCGATCGAGTTTAAAAAGGGCGTGCCAAGTAAGCTAAACAGAGCCCTAAACGCCAGAAAGATCGACGCTGCGGTCATATCAAGCATAGCTAGCAAAAAGGCAAATTTAAAGAAGCTAAATTTTGGAATAGTCGCCAAAAAAGATGTAAAAAGCGTGCTTGTGCGCAAAAACTCAGCCCCAAAGCTAGATCCTGCCTCAGCTAGCTCAAACGCCCTAGCCAAGGTGCTTAAGCTAAATGGCGAGGTGATCATAGGCGACAGGGCGCTAAAGGCATATTTAAGCGAGGGCAAAGAGTGCTTTTACGACCTTGGTCAAATTTGGCACGAAAAGACAAATTTGCCATTTGTTTTTGGTAGATTTTCTTACGTAAAAAATGGCTCGTTTTACAAAAGGCTGGTCGCAAAATTTTTGCAAAAAAATGTAAAGATCCCAAACTATATCTTAGCCCAGTATGCCAAAAGCCGCGACATAAGCGAGCAAGATATCAAGTGGTATCTTAAATTTATAAGCTACAAGATCGGCCCAAAAGAGCAAAAATCACTCCGAAAATTTTTTAAAGAACATAGGTTTTTAAGAGAGGCAATAAAAGTCTAATGCTATGCATAGTGGTTTTGTTTATAGGTTAAGGCTTCAATATAAATTTTATAATATAATAAATACATTTACATTATATTTTAAGGATTACTGACTATAATTGCCAAAAATAATTCTTGTTTATAAAACTAAAACATTTAAAAGGAGGTAGATATAAAATTAATTCAAACATGCCAATTTAGGCACAATAATTCATTTTAAAGTTAAAGTCTAAAGTGTATAACCTAGCATAAATGTGTAGGTTATTAATATTTTATAAAAATTATAAAAAGGAGAATAAATGGAATTTGCATATTCAGTTCCAATGATTGTAGGCGCAGTGGTTATACTGTTTATCATTTTAATACCGCTTTTATTTAGGCGCGTTGTTGCAACAAATGAGGTGCATATCGTTCAAACATCAAAAAGCACCACATCTTACGGCAAAGATACGGCAAATGGAAATAGCTACTATGAATTTCCAAGCTGGATACCAATAATCGGTGTAACAAAGATAGTTTTGCCAGTTTCTGTTTTTAGTATAAAGATAGATGGCTATGAGGCATATGATGTAGGTCGTTTGCCATTTATGGTCGATATTACTGCATTTTTTAGGATAAAAGATAGCAACCTAGCGGCGCAACGTGTTATAAATCTTAAAGATATGGAGCTTCAGCTAACTGACATCATCCAAGGCTCGATCCGTTCTATTTTAGCGAGCAAGCAGCTAGAAGAAATTCTTCAACAAAGAAGTGAATTTGGCTTAGAATTTACAACAGCAGTCAAAGAGCAGCTTCAAAACTGGGGCATAGAGCCTGTCAAAAATATCGAGTTAATGGACATCCGTGATAGTAGAGATAGCAAGGTTATCTTTAATATCATGGAGAAGAAAAAATCAGAAATCGAAAAAGAGTCTCGTATGACTGTGGCTGAGAATAAAAAGCTTGCCGAGATCGCTGAAGTAAATGCAAAACAAGAGACTGACGTTAAGAAACAAGAGGCTGAAAAGGCTGTTGGTCTAAAAACAGTTGAAAACGAAAGAGAGGTTGCTATTTCTCGTCAGCAAGCTTGCCAACAAGTGGCTGACCAAGAGAAGGTCACTAAAGAAAAAGAGATGGAAGTTATCAGAGTTACTGATGTTAAGCAAGCTGAAATTTCAAAACAAGTAGAGATCGTTAAAGCTGAGCAAGAGCAAAGAAAGATAGAGATCGACGCTGAAGCTAGGAAAAATGCAAAGATCAAAGACGCTGAAGCACACAAGCAAAATCAAATTTTAACAGCTGAGGGTGAGAAAGAGAAGGCATTTTTGGAGGCTGCTGCTTTACTAGAGACTAAAGATAAAGAGTCACAAGGTATACAAAAAATCGGCTCTGCCGAGGCTGAGGCACTAAGACTAAAAGAGCTTGCACCTGTAAATGCACAGATCGAGCTTGCTAGAGAGATCGGCGAAAACGAGGGCTACCAGACTTATCTTATCTCTATTAAACAGATCGAGGCAAATAGAGATGTGGGCTTAGAGCAGGCTAAAGCGCTAAGTGCAGCTGATCTAAAGATCATCGCAAATGAGGGCAGCGTATCAAACGGCCTATCTAAAATAAGCGACGTGCTAAGCTCAAAAGGTGGCACAAATTTAGCTTCAATGCTTGAAGGCTTAAACCAAAGTGAGATAGGTAAAGGGCTAATTGATAAATTTATAAAACCAAATGGCGATTCGCCTAAGAAATAATTTTTTAGGGGAGAGATCCCCTAAATTGTAAATTTAACTGCATTAAATTTGATAAATTCTAATAGATACAAAAATTTAATATAGAACTCCATTTTTACCTAAATTTGCAAAAATTTAAATTATTTTTAAATTTTAAGCTAGTATTAACTTTAGCGTGAAATTTATGTTATAAAGATTTACTACAATTACACACAAAGCAAATCATTTTTGTTATTCCTTTTACTGATTTAAGCCTTGGTTTTTGCCAAGGCTTTTTCTAAATTTTATAAGCTTTATGAGTAGAGTTTATAAAATTTATCTAAAGGAGATGTTATGAAAAAGACTTTGAGTTGTGTTGCACTAGCCTCTGTGCTTTGCTCGAGCGCTTTTGCGATAGGCGGTCCAAGCGGGGCTAAACTTGACTACGCTATCACTGGGCAAATCGGCGAAGTAGTAGTAAATCCGTACGACACAGCGCCACTTACTGCAGTCATCAAAAATGGCGGCTATACACTAAGCAATGCAAAAGTAACCATCGTGCCAAAACAAGGTGGTCAAACTATAAGCTACAAAGTGGCTGACAAGCATCTTCGCACACATGGCGGCATCCCAGTTTTTGGCATGTATCCTGACTATCAAAACACCGTTGAAGTCGAGTACGACAAGAGCTACAAGGGCAAGACTGAGCATATAAAAGAGAGCTATAAAATTTACGCCCCAGCTATCTACCTAGAGAGTGCTGGCACGCCAAATCAAAAGGGCGCGCTATTTGATAAGATCGAGGTTACTAAGCCAGCAAGCGCTAAATTTGCAAACCGCCTCTACTATGTAAATAACTTTGTAAATAAAACAGGCAAGGGCACAAAAGTCGTTTGGAACAACCCAGCCGGCGGTGCGATCGAGTGGAACTACAGCCCAAATAACTTCATCCTTGATACAAAAGGCGAGGTTAGATGGTATCTTGAGCCAAGTAAAATTTATGACCTAAAACAGCCATTTCACGCTGGCGTTATGATGGGCTTTAAGCAAAATGACGACGGCGCGATGACTTGGGGATATGGTCAAAGATACGCAAAATACGACATCATGGGTAGAGAAATTTTCAACCGCGAGCTACCAGCTAGCTACAACGACTTCTCTCACTCGATGGACATAGCACAAAACGGACACTACTTCTTGCGCGTGGCAAATGCCGACTATAAAAGGGCTGATGGCAAAAACGTAAGAACAGTGCGCGACGTCATCGTTGAGCTTGACAGAGATGGCAACGTAGTTGATGACTTTAGACTATATGAAATCCTCGACCCATACCGCGACATCGTGCTAAAAACGCTTGATCAAGGCGCAGTTTGCTTAAACATAGACGCTAAAAAAGCAGGCCACACAGCAAGCTCTGATGAGCTTCAGTCTATGGATACACACGATAAATGGGGCGACATAGTTGGCGCAGGTCCCGGACGCAACTGGGCACACGTAAATAGCGTGGATTACGACCCAAGCGATGATAGTATCATCATCTCAAGCCGCCACCAAGACGCAGTTATAAAGATCGGCCGTGATAAACAAGTAAAATGGATCATGGGCGCTCACAAGGGCTGGAGCGATAAATTTAAAGACAAGCTGCTTCAGCCAGTCGATAGCAAAGGCAACAAGATCGTCTGCGAAGATGAATACTCAAAATGCCCAGGATACGAGAGCGACAAAGGTGGCTTTGACTGGCAATGGACGCAGCACACAGCATTTAGGATAGATAGCAAGTCTAAAAAGGGCGAAATTTATCTAAGTGTCTTTGACAACGGCGACACAAGGGGCATGGAGCAACCAGCCATCGCTGGCATGAAGTACTCTCGTGCGGTCGTTTATAAGATCGATGAGAACAAAAAGACCGTTGAGCAGATCTGGGAGTACGGCAAAGAGCGCGGCAAAGAGTGGTATAGCTCAGTTACTAGCCTTACGCAGTATCAAGATGACCTTGATAGCGTGATGGTCTATTCAGCCGTTGCTGGCATGCAGTTTGACATCGCAAAAGGTCGCCCAGTAGGACTTCCTAGCCCGCACATCGATGAGTTTGAGTGGGGCGCAAAAGAGCCTAGCATCGAGATAAAGATGACAAATGCTATGGGCTATCAAGCGTTTCCATTTAGCTTGCAAAAAGCGTTTGAAAAGTAAATTTTTTCCTCCTTTGCTTCGGCAAGGGAGGGCTTTTTAGTTTTATTTGATTTTAAAATTTAGTTGGTATTTTGCTCTTTTAAAACAACCTTTGCATTTTTCTCTCTTTTACAAAACTCTAAAAAACTTAATCCATTTTTTGTATCGTCATTTAGTCTGGTGCAGCCAAATCCTCTCTCATCATGGGGATAAAGCGCTAAATTTAGGCTTGGAAAGATAAAAAAGCACCACTCGTTTAAGGAGTATGTGTAGAGCATGAGTAGTTTAGCTAGATCTTTGATCTCATCAAATTTCAAAGCATCCATCCTAAGGCAGATGGCAGGTAGCAAAATCTCACCATCTAAACCAAGATCAAAGTGCTCATTTGGCTCTTGCAAGATGCCTAACTTTTTAAATTTATCGTGCAAAGTTTTTACTTCAAGCGTTTCATCGCTCAAGTTAGTATCGTCGTAGTTTAAGGCGCTTATGACAAATGCTTCATTTTTAAATTTATTAAAATATTTATCAAATAGCTTTAGTGCGGTATCTACGCCAGAAGCCCAGTTTTCATCCTCTATCTCAAAAAAGCCTATCCAGTTTTTAGAGTGGCTAAAGGAGTTAAAATTTATATCGCTAAGCTTTAGAGCCTTATTTATCAAGCTTGATGATTTTTCCATTTTGTTTAATGCACTCCTTGCAAGAGCTCTATAAACTAAGAGCCTCTCGCATAGAAATTTCTATCTTTTTCTCATCAAGGCTGCCATTATAAAATAAATTTAACGCTAAAACCGCTTGATACAAGAGCATATCAGCTCCGTCTTTACATGCTAAATTTTGGCTTTTAGCCTCTTTTAAAAATGGCGTTTGCTTGCCGTAAATAACATCAAATGCAAATTTAGCGCTTTTTAAAATACCATCTAAAATCTCTTTTGGTGCTGGCAAAAGATCATCTTTTAGCCCTGCTGAGGTTGAATTTACCACCAGATCAAATTTATGCTCTTTATAATCATCCCAGCTAAAGCACTCATAGTGATCTTTAAATTTATCAAGTCTTGCCTTGCTTCTATTTAGTATGCAAACATCTATGTTTTGTGATTTAAGTGCGTAGGCTAGGGCATTTGCGGTGCCTCCAGCTCCAAGGATGATGGCGCTTTTTGCCTCTTTGAAATTTGATATCGCTTTTAAAAAGCCAGGTGCGTCAGTGTTGTAGGCATAAATTTTCTCATTTTTTAGCACTAAAGTGTTTGCAGAGCCTATTTTACGTGCTGTTTCTGAGGCGTCATCAGCTAAATTTAGAGCAAATTCTTTATGTGGGAGTGTGACATTTGCGCCGTTTAGTTTTAGGGATCTAAATTTATTGATTAGCTCATTGCCATCTTTTAGCAAAACCCTTGTGTAAAGGGCATCAAGAGCTAGATCGGCAATGGCTTTGTTGTGTAGTCTTGGAGATACCGAGTGAGCTATCGGATCTCCAAAAACTGCGAAGGTTTTCATTTTGCTCTAAAGACAAAAGCGTCTTTATTGACATCTTTTCTTATGTCATTTACGGCTTTTTGTAGCCCTTTTTCATCAAATGGACCAACTAAAATTTTAGTTAGCTCGCCAGCTTTTATAGTTTTGTAGCTATAGCCTTTGGCTGCTATTTTTTTCATATAGTCGGCATTTGGGTTAAATTTACTAGTTGCAAATACTTGAACATAAGAGCCTTTTGCGACGCTCTCAGCTTTAGCTGGAGCTTCTACTTTTTTCTCAGCTTTTTCTGCTTTTTCTGCTTTTGCAGGAGTTTCAGCCTTTTTTTCTACCTTTGTTTCAGGTTTTTTCTCAGCTTTAGTTTCGGCTTTCTTCTCTGTTTTTGCCTCAGTTTTAGCTGGCTTTGTTTCAGCTTTTTTCTCTGCTTTAGCTTCGCTTTTTGTTTCAGCTTTTTTAGCTGGAGCCTCTACCTTTGTCTCAGCTTTTTTAGGCGCTTCAGTTGGATGCTCGACAGCTTTTACTACCTCTTTTGGCTCTTCAGTTTTAGGAGCTGATTTTGCGCCTTCTTTATCTTTTAGCTTTTTGATCATATCTTCAAAATCATCTTGTTGCTTGTTTTCAGGCACGATAGGCACTTGCTCGAAAAGTTGTGTATCGCCTTTTTTAACATCTGAATTTGTATCTTGTGCAGGCACCTGCGTATCGACTGGCTGCTCTGCTGGCACTGGAGGCAGAACTAGTCTTGAGTCGGCTTCATTTTGAGATTGTGCAGAATCATTTGAATTAACTAATTTCATAGCGACTATAATAATCAAAAAAAGTATAACTAAAGCTGCTATAAACATAAGAAGTTTCTTTAGTTTTGCGCCCTTTGCCTCATCATCTTTTTCTAAAAGTATATCTTTTAACTCTTCGTTTTCCATTATTTCTCCTTACATATATTTTGACCAACTTGCCCCACGCTCTTTTTGATAGAGGTTATATGGCAAAGTTAGGATGTTAAATTCTTTTGGCATATCTTGATTAGGAAACATTCTCCACTCTTTGGCTAACTTTTGTGAGAGCTTTGCGCTTAGCATATTTGCAAGCGTGCAAGCTTCATTTAGCGTAGTGTGACCTTTATGCACATAAAGGTGCAAATGTCCTGGCGTCTTGGTCTCGTAGGCTGTGAAATTTATAAAGCCTTCTTCTCTTAAAAGAAGCTGCGCTCTATGCCAAAACCTATCTGGAGTTCTGCCGTTGTAGTCAAAGACTATATTTTCAACCTTGTCACTTGCATTGATTAGCGAGTGGGCGATTATAGCTTTGCCCTCCTCATGCTCTTTCATGACACTATAAGTTAGTGGTTCGTTGATCTTTTCAAATTTATCAAAGAAAATTTTACCCTTGTACTCTATCTTATTGACGATCGTGTCACGTTTGATGTAGTAGTGGGTCGTTATTATCTTTATAAGAGATGTATCAATACTTTGCATCAAAATGTCGCTTTATCGTAGATTATAAATTTATGAGCAAGATCGACTAGTTCGGCTTTTATCTTCTCTTGCAAAGAGGTGTTATTTATGTCGCTTAGCACGTCGGCGATCTTGTTTGCTATTAGCTCAAACTCAGCTTCTTTCATACCACGAGCTGTAAGAGCTGGGCTACCTACACGTATGCCGCTTGTGATAAACGGACTTCTTGTTTCACCTGGGACCGTGTTTTTATTTACAGTTATGCCAGCATTTCCAAGAGCGATGTCCGCGTCTTTTCCGCTAAATTCGCGGTTTAAAAAGCTCATTAGGATTAGGTGGTTATCAGTACCGCCACTTACTAGTTCAAAGCCTCTGCTTATTAGCACTTCGCCAAGTTTTTTAGCGTTTGCTTTTACTTGTTTAGCGTAAATTTTCCACTCAGGGCTAAGGTTGTGCTTAAAGCCAACTGCCTTTGCAGCTATGACATGAACTAGCGGACCGCCCTGGATGCCTGGGAAGATAGAAGAGTTTATCTTTTTAGCGTACTCTTCGTTGTTTGTCATTATGATACCGCCTCTTGGGCCTCTTAGAGTTTTATGCGTAGTTGAGCTTACGACGTCGCAGTGTGGGAAAGGATTTTGATGCTCACCGGCTACGACTAGGCCAGCGATGTGAGCAACGTCTGCAAAGAGTATCGCGCCAACAGCGTCAGCTATCTCTCTAAATTTCTTAAACTCAATCTCTCTTGTGTATGCGCTAGCACCACAAACGATCATTTTTGGTTTTACTATCTTTGCGATATCCATAACTCTATCGTAGTTTATGCGACCATCAAGCTCGACGCCGTAGAAAAAGCTCTCATACATCTTGCCAGAGCTGCTTACCTTTGCGCCGTGAGTTAGGTGTCCGCCGTGACTTAGATCCATGCCTAAAATTTTATCGCCTGGATTAAGCAAAGCACCATAAACGCCTTGGTTTGCCTGAGAGCCTGAGTTTGGTTGAACGTTTGCAAATTCGCATCCAAAGAGCTCTTTACATCTATCGATCGCGATTTGCTCGATCTCATCAACAAATTCACAGCCACCATAGTATCTCTTGCCTGGGTAGCCCTCAGCGTATTTGTTTGTTAGGATTGAGCCCATAACCTCCATAACATCTGGATATGTGAAATTTTCACTAGCGATCATCTCAAGGTGGTCGCACTGGCGTTTTAACTCTAAATTTACTAGGTCGTAAATATCTTTATCATAGCTTTGCAAACTCATTTTTCGTTCTCCTTTGTCTCAGTTTTTAGTGGCCTCATCGCTGGGAAGAGGACAACGTCGCGTATTGATTTTTTATCTGTTAAAAGCATCACAAGCCTATCTATGCCTATGCCTTCTCCTGCAACTGGTGGCATGCCGTATCCTAGGGCTTTTACATAGTCTTCATCCATCTCGTGAGCCTCGTCATCACCTGCGTTTTTAGCATCGATTTGCGCTTTAAAGCGGTTGTATTGATCGATTGGATCATTTAGCTCGTTAAAGCCATTTGCTAGCTCACGACCAGCGATAAATAGCTCAAATCTCTCTGCCACATCAGGATTTGTGTCGCTTCTTCTTGAAAGTGGGCTTATAGAGATCGGATAGTCGATGACAAAAGTTGGGTGGATGAGCTTGCTCTCTACGTAGTTGTCAAAGAGTTCAGCCTGCAAGTGACCAAGGTCAAGCTTCTCGTTTGCTTCAAAGCCATCAGCTCTTAGTTTTGCTAAAATTTTAGCCTTATCGCTTACGATATCTTCAGCAAGTCCGCCTATCTCAACTAAGGCTTTTTTATAGCTTATGCGTTTAAATGGCTTACTAAAATCAATCTCCATACCATCAAAATTTATTACTTTCTCCATGCCAAGTTTTTCTAAAATGACATTAAATAAATCCTCTGTGATGCCCATTAGATCGTGGTAGTTGTGGTATGCCCAGTAAAACTCTATGCTTGTAAATTCAGGGTTATGAGTTAGATCCATGCCCTCGTTTCTGAAGTTTCTATTCATCTCATAAACAGCTTCAAAACCGCCAACTACAAGGCGTTTTAGATATAGCTCGGGAGCGATTCTTAGGTATCTCTCAACTCCAAGAGCGTTGTGAAATGTCACAAATGGTTTTGCATTTGCGCCGCCAGCTATTGGGTGCAGCATCGGAGTTTCAACCTCTAAAAAGCCCTTTTCTTCAAAAAATCTTCTAATCGTGCTTATAATCACCGAGCGCTTTTTAAAATCAGCCCTAACTTCAGGGTTCATTATCATATCAAGGTATCTTTGGCGGTATCTTGTCTCAACATCAACTAGCCCGTGGTACTTCTCTGGAAGCGGACTTATTGATTTTGTAGCTAAGCTAAGCTCATTTACATGCATTGAAAATTCGCCAGTTTTTGTTATAAAAGCGTAGCCTCTAACATAGACGATGTCGCCTATTTCTACATATTTTTTAACGATTTTAAACCACTCTGGATCAAGCGTCTTGTTGCTAAAATAAATTTGTAAATTTCCATTTTCGTCTTCGATGTTTGCAAAAACCGCTTTACCAGCGTCACGGATCAGCTTTATCCTGCCTGCAAGGCCAACTAGCTGCCCCTCTGCTTTTTTCTCTTCTGTATCTTTTATATAGTTAAATTTAAGTCTAAATTTAGAGATATTCATATCTCTTCTAAGAAAATGTGGATATGGATTTATACCTAAATTTCTAAGCTCATCTATGCTTTCTAATCTTTGAATTTCATGTTGGTTGTCAAATATCACCTTACTTTCCCTTTATATTATTTTTTGAACATTTTTCACAAATTCCATAAAGCTGCATCATGTGACCAGTTAGTTTAAAGCCATGCTCTTTTGCGATGCTTATTTGCCTTTTTTCTATCATAGGATCTTCAAATTCTATGATAAGGCCGCACTTTCTGCATATCATGTGGTCGTGGTGTGGCTTTGTGGCAAGCTCAAATTTCTTGCCTTGTGAGCCAAAGCTGATAGATGTTACCATCTCTGATTCTTCTAGCAAATTTAGCGTTCTATAAACGGTTGCGATGCCGATATTTAGCTCAGGATAGGTCTCTTTTATGAAAAGATATAGCCTCTCTGGCGTAAAGTGTTCATCGTTGTTATAAAGCGTTTTTAGTAAAATTTCACGCTGTTTTGTATATTTTAAACCATTGTCGCGAAGAACTCTTTTAAATTTCTCAAGCAAGGCATCATATTCTAAATTTTCTATCATTTTTCTTCCCCTTTAGTGACGTTTGTGTCGGTGTTTGTGCTTGCATTTGCATCCATTGAAATAAATGCATCACTCTTGTTTGTATCCTTTGGTCTTACTACCATCTCATCTAGCTCATTTTTGATGTTTTTCACATCGATATTTGTTATCCATCTACCAGTTTCAAGTAGGAGCGGATAGACCTTGCTGTTTGTAAAGTATGGCTCGATCATTTTATTTAGCGAAGTGCCTGACATTACGGCAACGACTGCTGAAAATGTGAGGAAAATTTTGCCACTTCCCATGACAAATCCACCAAGCCTATCTAAAAATCCAAGTCCGCTTACTGAAACTATCTTTGATAAAAATTTGCCAACTAGCAGACAAACTAGCCAAAAGACCAGCCAAAGTCCGATAAATGCGACAAATTGTAAAAATGAAGGATTTTCAAATTTATAGATATTTTTGCTTATGAAGCTCTCAGCTACATCTGAAAATCTACTAGCGACAACTAGGCCGCCAATAAGTCCGATAAGCCCAAATGACTCTTTTATAAGCCCGTTTATTATGCCTTTTACACCAAGTATCAGGACAAGGGCGATGACGATAATGTCAAACCAAGTTACTAAATCCATCATACAGTTCCTATTAAATTTTGAAGTTCTTGTTGGCTAGTTGAGTAGGCTAGCGCGTTTTCTTTTGTGATCAAGCCCTCTTTTAGTGCTTTCATCAGGGCTTGAGTCTGCGTGCTCATGCCAGTTTGTTGCTGATTTAGCTGCATTTGAGAGTAAATTTGATGCACTTTGTTTTCGCGTATCAAGTTTGATATCGCCATATTATTTATCAAAATTTCATGCACAGCGCACCTTCCGCCGCCTATTTTTGGTATCAGACTTTGTGAGATGACGGCAGTTAGCGAAACGCTAAGCATATTTCTTACTTGAAGCTGCTCGCTTCCATCAAAGCTATCAACGATCCTATTTATAGTTTGTATGGCTGAGTTTGTGTGAAGAGTGCCAAAGACTAGGTGTCCAGTCTCAGCCGCTGTAATAGCCGTAGAGATCGTCTCTCTATCCCTCATCTCGCCCACAAGTATGATATCTGGGTCTTCGCGAAGTGCAAATTTTAGCGCCTTTGAGTAAGAGTGTGTGTCGGTGCCGATATTTCTATGTGAAAATAGGGCTTTTTTGTTGTTATGTACAAACTCGACTGGGTCCTCAACGGTGATGATGTGCTTTCTATAATTTAAATTTATCTCATTAAGCATCGCAGCAAGCGTCGTTGATTTACCGCTACCTGTTGGTCCAGTAACCAGGATAAGACCCTTTTCTCGTTTGATGATATATTTAAAAATTTGTGGTGCATTTAGATCATCAAGCGAAGGGATGTCGATAGGTATGATACGAAAAGCTGCCGCTAGATCGCCATTCATCGTGTAGTAGTAGTTGCCACGAAAGCGGCCGATATTTGGAAGCTCAATAGCAAAGTCAAGCTCTTTATTGTTTTCAAGCTCGCTCTTTTGGGCGTCTGTGATTAGAGCGTAGCATAAATTTTCTATATCTTTGCCACTTAGCACGCCAAATTCAAGCGGCCTTAAAGTGCCATCTATCCTTATCTGAGGCTCAGACCTTGAGACTAGGTGGAGGTCACTGGCTTTATTGAAAACAACGGTTTTTAGAAGCGTTTGGATGTCACCAGAGAGATTGCTCTCTGATGCTTTAGCTTGAGCATCTGAGCTTTGGGTTCTTAGTTGTTCGATTAGATCCATATTTTACTCTATGATCTTTGGCACGGCAAAAAAGTGTCCCTCGCGTGAAGGGGCGTGCTTTAAAATTTCATCGACAACGTCACTTAAATGTGGCTCATCTTCTCTTAACGGAGTACCGCCTTTTATAGAGCTAACTACGGCCTCATCGCTACTTAGATCGAGCTCGTTTAAAACATCGACAAAAGATACGATTTTACTTAATTGCTTCTTGATCTCTTCTCTTTTTTCATCATTAATTTGTAATGCTGAGAGTTTTTCTAGTTTATTTAAGAGAGTGTCGTCTATTTGCATTATTAAGCAACCTTTTAATTGATTTTGAGGCATTATATCACATTCAAGCTTTAATTTTGGGCTACTTTTAATTTAATTATGCTAAAATCTGCGAATTAAAATTTTTCAAAAGCAAGGAAAAACGTTGGCTATAAAAGAAGACTTAACCGAGATAAAAAAAGAGATCGACGCCCAGGAGCAGTTTCTTGAGAGTATGATCAAGGGAGAGCGTTTTTTTAGGAAATACAAAACTTTGCTGATCGTGCTATGCGTGGCAGCTATCGTCGCTCTCATCGGATTTTACGCTAGCAAGGTTTTAAACGACAACAGAGTTGAGGAGGCAAATTTAGCCTATTCAAAGCTTATCTTAAATCCAAATGACGCAAGCGCTTTAAATGTTTTAAAGGAGAAAGAGCCAAGCTTATATGCGCTTTTTTCACTTGGACAAATGCTTGATAAAAACGATACAAAAGGCATTAGCGAGCTTGCAAATTTAAAAGTAAATCCGATCGTAAAAGATATCATCCTTTCACAAACTGGCGATACTAATACTCAAATTTTAAGCGAATATAACGCACTTTTAAAAGGTTTTGAGCTTTTAAAACAAAATAAAATCAAAGAGGCAAATGTGGAATTTGACAAGATCGCACTTGACTCACAACTACAAACTTTAGTTAAAAATTTAAAACACTATCAGGGAATAAAATAATGAAAAAACTTACACTATTCTTGGCTTTTGCCTTGGCTTTAGTTCTAAACGGATGCGGCACAAAAAGACAATATTTTGAGCCTGCGCAAACTTCTGGTGAGATATCTTTGTCAAAAGATCTTCCTTCTTACATCAAATCAGCAAATGCAAATGGCGCAACGCTTGATAATGGCAACATTATCACTAAAAATGGGCTAAACAAGAGCGTTACTTTGCCTGAAAATTTCAACTTCTTAAACGAAAACAACGGCTTTGTCATCTCAGCTAGTATAAATGGCGATCTAAACGTGACTGATCCTAGCGGTCACAGCGTTTATAGTGGTAAATTCCCAACTGCGATCGTAGCAGCCTCACTTGATCAAAACCAACTTGCAGCCATCAGCGCATCAAACCACATCTATCTAATCGATATAAGCACAGCTACAACGCTAATGGAGTATAGCTCTTCTGATATCGCAGCGGTTGACTCAAGAGTTGTGGCGCCTTACTTTATGAGCTCACTCATCGTCTATCCAGCGCTTGATGGCAAAATTTACATCGTACAAAAAGATACTGGTAGAATTTTACGCGACGTGGTCGTAAGCTCTGAAAATTTCTTTAATAACATCATATTTTTAGGCGTTGAGGGCGATAACCTAATCGCAGCAACAGCCAAAAAACTAATCGTCATCAACCCAAGCCAAACAGTTTATTATGACGGCGAGATCAAAGACGTGCTAGTTCATAACGATGAAATTTACATCTTTAAAAAAGATGGCACGATAGTAAGAACAGACCTTATGCTAAAAGAGCAAAATAAGGTAAATTTCAAATTTGCTATCTTCTCAGCGGCAACTATCATCAACAATAAGCTCTACGTTATCGAAAAAACAGGCTATGTCATAAAGACAAATTTAGACCTTAGCGGAGCTGAAATTTATGAATTTAGCGACGAGATAAAAGATAAAAGCTTCATGGGTAATGGCGCATTTTACTACGATAACGAGTATGTTAATCTAGGACAATGAACCAAAAAATTTGGGAGCTTTTTGAAGCTAAAAAGATCTTGCTAAGGGATCTAAAAAGGCTTGAGCTTAGCGAATTTACCAAGAAACGCTCGCTTGAGGCGTTTTTTGGTGTCGATACAAAAAATTTCTACGAGATCGTTTTTTTAAGAAGTGCAAAGAGCAGGCTTTTGCTTAAAGAAGCCAGCGAGATAAATGAAATTTGCACTAAATTTGAAGAGAAATTTCAAACCAAGATCAAAAGACGTGTGATCTTTTACAACTCTCAAATTTGCTCAAAATCCCTAAACTACTTCAAAGAGCAAGGCTGGAGCTGTTATGATTTTGTGTGATATCGGCAACACCAACGCCTCTTTTTTGCAAAATGGCAAGATCACACACATAAAAGTTAGCGAATTTAAAAACTATAAACCGGACGAAAAGGTCTATTATATCTGCGTAAATGAAGAAATTTTGCGGATGATAGATAAGGACGAAATGTTTGTAAATTTAGAGCCTTACTTCGAGATAGACACGATCTATCAAGGTCTAGGTGTAGATAGAAAAGCAGGTTGTTATATGATAAATGATGGCGTTATAGTAGATGCTGGAAGTGCCATAACCGTTGATATAATGGCAAACTCACTTCATCTTGGCGGCTACATCTTGCCTGGCATCGCAACTATGTTAAACGCCTACAAAAGCATCTCGCCACGCCTTGATGTGACGCTAAATTCGCAAATAGACATCGATGCGTTGCCTCAAAAGACGAGCGACGCTGTGAGTTATGGCATCATAAAGCCCATTATCACGCTCATTTCAAAGTTAGCAGGCAGCAAAAAAGTCTATTTTACTGGCGGAGATGGTGACTTTTTATCTAAATTTTTTAAAAATGCCATTTGCGACAAGATGCTGATCTTTCGCGCCATGCAAAAAATAATCGATGAGAAAAAGGAAATTTTAAAATGATAACAGTAGCCTTGCCAAAGGGCAGGATAGCAGAAGATACACTTGAAATTTTTAGAAAAATTTTTGGTTCGAGTTTCATGTTTGAGGATAGAAAACTCATCCTTGAAGAGGGAAATTTTAGATTTTTAATGGTTCGCAATCAAGACATACCAACATACGTCACTGAAGGAGCTGCAGATATCGGCGTGGTCGGCCTTGACGTGCTTGAAGAGCATAAACCAAATGTAGTGAGGCTACTTGATCTACAAATAGGCAAGTGCAAGGTCTGCATCGGCATAAAAAACGAAGATGAGCTTGACTTTTCAAGGTCTGAGCTAAAGATCGCTACAAAAATGCCAAATATCACTAGAAACTACTTTGCAAAGCTTGCCGTTGGTGTCAAGATCATCAAGCTCTATGGCTCGATCGAGCTAGCGCCACTTGTTGGGCTAAGCGACGCGATCGTCGATGTGGTCGAGACTGGCTCAACCATGAAACAAAATGGGCTAAAAGTGGCTGGCGACATCATGCAAAGCTCAGCCTATCTAATCGCAAATAAAAATAGTTTTATCATCAAAAAAGATGAAATTTTGGAGCTTTATCAAAAGATAAAAGATGAAATTTCAAAGTAAAATTTGAAATCTTGGCTTCTAAATTTAAAAACGCCTAAATTTATCCACTCTGAAGCTAGTAAATTTAAGTGCATAGGATATTAAATTTACACGGCTTACTTTGTCTAATTTTTTAAAAAACTTTGCTATTAAAATTTGGGCAAATCAAAAGTCGCAGCCGCTACTAAATTTACAAGTTAAATTTAAAGGTGTTTTGTTGGGTGTGATAGATGCGTGTTTTTGGTTGGGTTTGTGTGTTGCTATGATAGGTTTTAGTTTTATAGTCAAATTTTATTTTGGAGTGATGAAATTTGATATAGATAAAGCCAGCTTAAATTTAAAAAAACTAATTTTGCAGTAGTTGTTAAAAAGCAAAGCGTTTAAATTTCAAAACCTGTTTTTAAAAAAACTTGCTATTAAAATTTGAGCAAATCAAAAGTCGTAGTTAATACTAAATTTAAAAGTTAAATTTTAAGATATTTTATGAGATGGGCAGATGCGTGTTTTTTGGGTTGGGCTTGTGCATTGCTATGATAAATTTTTAAAATTTATTTCAGACCGACTAAATTTGATATAGGCAAAACCAGTTTAAATTTAGACAACATAACTGGTTTCGCAGAGGCTGTTTAAAAGCATTTCAAAGCCTAATAAATTTAGCCTAAATTTTACCGCCAAATATCTCATACATCGCTTTTTCTTCGCCCCAAAGTTCGCGGTGTTTTTTGATAGATGATTTGATAGCGTTTATTAGATAGAGCACGTCCTCTTTTGTGTGCGTGTAGTGCATGCTCACCCTTACAAAACCTGGCTTTTTCTCTAAAACCTTATTCTCTTTAAGCCCTAGCAGGTCAAAAGCATAAGGCCCAGCACACATCACTCCAGCGCGGCTTTGTATGCCATAGTTGTTGCTAAGTGTTGCGGCAAAGTCATAAGGCGAAATGTCTCGCACATTAAATGAAAAAATAGGCAGTTTTTCTGCATTTTTAGGACCATAAATGGTAATATCTTCGATACTGCTAAGCTCTTTTTCAAAGAAATTTGCCAGCTCATCTTCGCGTGCTTTGATATTTTCTACTCCGACACTTGCTTGTAAGTTGTAGGCTAGACTTGCTCGCACCAGCCCCAAGATAGATGGCGTGCCAGCCTCTTCAAGCTGCTCGGCATTTTTTATAAAAAGGTGCTTTGATGGCGTTGCAAGCGCGATGGTGCCACCACCTGCAAAGCTTGGTATATCGCTTGTATAAAGCTCTTTTTTGATCGCTAAAAGCCCACAACTCCCAACTCCGCCAAGTAGCTTGTGAGGCGAGAAAAAGGCTGCATCAAAGTACGCGGCGTTTAAAATTTCATGCGAGCTGGTCGCTGCACAGTCAAATGCCACCACTCCGCCAAATTTCTTAACGAGCGAGTAAATTTTTTTGTAGTCGGTTTTTACGCCTGTGACGTTTGAAGCGGCGCTAAAGCAGGCGATGATCTTTCTTTTTGCGTTTAGTTTTAGTGTCCTCTCAAGCATCACGTAGTCTATCTCGCCATTTTCATCAAGCCTGATGCGCTCGCAGTCGCAAAGTCCCTCGCGAAAGCTGATCTCGTTTGAGTGGTGCTCATAGGGTCCAACAAGCACGAGTGGTAAATTTACGCTTCTTAAATTTGCTTCGCCGATCAAGGCTCTTGTTGCTGGCGGCAGATAAATTCCCATTATCTCCTGAAATTTCTTTATCGCAGCCGTTGCGCCTTGGCCTGTTGCTATTAGATAAAAGCTATCATCAAGCCCCAAAAACTCTTTTAGCTCAGCCCTTGCGTTTTCATAGCGTTTTTGCGTTAGCACAGCGCTTGAACTGCTGTCTGAGTGAGTGTTTGCGTAGGTTTTTAAAAATTTTGAAATTTCATCTTCGATAGGCGCATAGGCAAGGCCTGAGGCTGTGTAGTCAAAATAGTAAATTCCATCTTTTAAAATGATATTTTTTCTTACTTCATCTATGGTTGGCACGATTTTCCCTTTGGTTAAAAGCGCGATTATAATGAAATTTTGTATAAAGTGAGGTTACAAGCGGGCAGGGCGCCCACTCGCGTCTGTTTATTTGTTTAAGAAGTTTTTCTCTAACCACTCGTTAGCTTTTGCTTCACTCTCAAATCTTTGGCTCTTAGCAACTTGGTTTGCACCCTCATAAAAACGGATACGAATGCCATCTTGAACGCTATCGATCTTGATTCTAGTGATCTTATCTTTGTTTAGATAAGTCCTGTCATTTAGTTTTACATACATGTTTTTCTCCTTGTAAAAATTTGGTTTATTTTTTATCGTTTTTCTTCTCATCTTGTTTTAAAAATAACTCTTTAAAGCGCTTATTTGCATAGTCTTCGATGTCGTTTTGAAGCTGCTTATAGGCGTTTATGAGCTCATGAGCTCTATCATTTAGCGTGGTGCCAGCATTATCTCCGCCACCTTGCTTGGTCGTAAAGAGATCTTCTTTTAAATTTTTTTGCAAAATTTGTAGATGCGACCAGCATTTTTTATAGTTCATACCTAAAATTTCAGCTGCCTTTGATATCGAGCCAACCTCGGCTATAACGTCTAAAACTTCGGTTTTGCCCTTGCCAAATATAAGCTCGCCCTCGTCGTTTTCTATCCAAGTCTTCGTCTTTACTCTCATCTTTTTGCCTTTCTTTTCCTTAAAACAGCCTAGCTGACAGTACTTCACGTCAAAGCCGTAGTCTCTAAGCGTCGAGCGCATGGTCTTTAGCCCGCCGTTAGCCGCCGCCATCTCTCTTGCATCTTTGCAAAAAACTCTGCCCTTTTCGTCGCTCACTTCTTTTAGTTTTAGTGACAATGTAAATTTACCGCGGTCTTTATCTAGGGCGCCAAACTGCCCAAGCTCGCAGTTGTCTATCTTGATGCCAAGTCTGGTTGCCTCGTCGCTTACCTCGCCGACTTCTATGCCAAGCTTGTTTGCGATCTTAAAAGCCGTACCACAGTCAAGTTTGCCGCTTTTATTTAGCGTTTGTTTTATCAGCTCTTCTAAATTTTTACTCATAAATTCTCTCTTCACCGCTATAAACGTTGATATTTTCGCCCCTTGCAAAGCCACAAAGCGTCAGCTCAAATTTACGAGCGATCACCACGCCAAGGCTAGTTGGCGCTGTCCTTGAGATAAGCGCTGGCACTCCGTGCATAACAGCCTTTGCGACCATCTCTGAGCTAAGTCTGCCACTCACCATTAGAAATGAACTCGCTAAGTTAGCTCCATCCAAAACAGCCTTGCCAACGGCTTTGTCGATCGTGTTGTGCTGAGCGATATCCTCGCCTATGTAAAATTTATCTTCGCTCACAAAAAGCTTTGCCGTATGCACGCAGCCAGTCATCTCATAGAGCTCGCACTGCGTGTAAAACTCCTTCATTTGAGCAAGGATCATATCTTTGTTAAATTTAGCCCCGCTTTTTACGGCTCTTGCCGCCATCGCCTGTGGGTCGATATTTGCCGTTGAGCTTCTGCCGCAGCCACTTATTATGACCTTTTCTTCGTCAAACTGCTCTAGGCGTTTTTCGTTCACTTTGGCACTTACATAGACGCTTAGCTCGTCGCTTGAGAGCCTAACTTCTGTTATATCCTCTGGCTTTGTGATGACGTTTTCACTGATCAAATAGCCCACAGCAAGCGCCTTTTGATCAGTTGGCGTTGCCATAACGGCACCAAATTTTTTGTCATTTATGTAAATTTCAAGCTTGATCTCACGCACCAAAATATCATCAACCTGCGCTTTTTGCTCGCCTTTATATTTGATGATCTGCGTTTTATAAATCGGTTCCATCTTGCTCCTTGAAGTTTTCACAAATGATAGCCCAAAAAGCTAAATTTAATTTGGATTGTAGTAAAAACTTGCTTAAATAAAGCAAAAAGCTTAAACGCATTTTAATACGAAATAAACGTCATTGTAATTAAAATTTGATATGCAAAATAGGCATATTTCTTAAACTTATTTATATTTTATATCACGGATACTCAAAGCCAAATTCGTATTCTTTTAAAACACCACCATAAAAGATAAATTTCTCATAGTAGAGCGGCATGTCAAATTCTTGCAAGAGGCGGCTCTCGTTTTGCTTGGTGATATAGGTTGCAGTGGTTGCGCCTTTTTGCTCTTCTAGGTCGTTTGGCTTGCCTAGCTTATTTAAAATTTGCTCTTGTTTGTCGCCAAGTTTGATGCCAAAATTTGTAGTAAATTCCTTAAGCTTGCTGAAATTTATATAATCTTTAGTCAAATTTTTATCATAAAATTTGACGTTTATCCTTTGAATTTCGCCGTTACCTCCACAGCAAAAATCAAGCGTCATGATCTGCGTTTTGTCTAAATTTACAAAGCTCGCCTTTTCGCTGTCTAAGAAGTATTTGACGTTATGTAAAGCTAGTTTTTTACCAATCTTGATATCATCTACACTCGTTATGCGAGGTAAATTTTCGCTAGCTGTTAAATTTAAAAAGCCTAAAATTAGAGATAGTATTAAAAAGCGCTTTGTTGTCTTTTTATTCATCCTTGTTATAGTCGCTCCAGCCGTTATTAAGATATTTTGGACTAGGGCTAAATTCCCCAGCTCCCACATCAAGATCGCCACTATTTGGTATCCTGTAATGCCCCCACGCGCATGGTTTTGTTTGTGCCTTGTCCACCTTGCACTTTCCGCAAAATAGATCATTTGCGTACATATCCTCATCTTCTGATATATCGTCATACGCTAGCCTTTGATCGCTATCAATGTACCATTTTATGAGCATTTGACCTTTGGCTTGAAACCCTCCATCACCTTTTAAAAAATAGCTCGCTAAGGCTATGCCTTGGGCATTTATCTTGTCTTTCATAAAGTCATCAACGCCGTAGTTTAAATTTGCATATTTTTTTATCTTGGTTATTTGAATTTCGCCGTTAAATGGGCGAGCTTCTGCGGTTATTTTGTACTCACCAGATACGATATATCTTGTCTTTGAGGCCTTTTTGACGCTACTAAAATTTATATATAGCCTGTG
This sequence comes from Campylobacter concisus, assembly GCF_003048875.2. NCBI lineage: Bacteria > Pseudomonadati > Campylobacterota > Epsilonproteobacteria > Campylobacterales > Campylobacteraceae > Campylobacter > Campylobacter concisus. Next base: position 373,003 of record NZ_CP049264.1, read on the forward strand.
ATAATCAGCGCCGATATAGCCCAAAAATTTTGTACGAGTGTCAGCTATAATGCCAGAAAAATCAAATTTATCAAATTTGTCGTAGTTGATAAAATGAGTCTTGCTATCTAAATACCCACTAAAGCACTGCTTGGCGGCTTGCTCTGCAAAAAGAGTGGACGACATAAATAGCACTAGATAAAAAAGAATTATTTTATTGATAGTTTTCATTTTTGTATTTATTTTGTAACTTTTTGTAAAATTTATCAAAGCTCGCAGGTAGCCCACTATCTATCTCTTTAAGTTTGGATAGGAATTTTTCTTGTTCTATCTGTTGTAAATCATCGCTTTTAAAAATAGTTTTTCCTTGCTTAAAAACGTTTAAATACATTTTTCCATCAGACATTATGTCGCCATAAATTTCATACATGTAGTTTGAATTTTTAAATTTGTATCCCATCAAGCGCTCATTTACACTATTTTTTATTGGTGTTGGTTTTGATAAAATTTCTAAACTTTTGCTATTTCTTTTATTTACCCTAAAATAACCACCATTTGTACAATGTATGTCACCCCCACATTCGAACATTGGAATAGCTATTAAAAATTTTTTATTTTCATAGTAATACCCGAACTCATCAGCCTTGATAAATGCAAAGAATGAATTGATTAAAATAAAAAATCTAAAAACTACCATAGTTCTTTCTACTTAAATTTATTTTGACTGCTGTAATTCTTTAAAATACTCTTTTGATATAAGCATTTTTTTTGGCACCCATTCCTTTTTGTTTATAGCCTCACACGCTTCGAAATTTACTACAGCTCTCTTGTTTTCATCAGCATCTATTCGTAGCGCCAGGTAGCATCCATTACTCTCATATATATACTCATTTGCAAAATAGGCTAGTTTCTCACCATATTCGTCATCGTCTGTTTCTGGGTCAAGATCAATATTTTTATTCTTGGCTATTCCAGATATTTTTATGGTATCGTTATTTGCTTTATTCTTATAGATTAGGCTAAATTGGATCTTATCTTTAGCTATCTGTTTTATGCTCAAATTTGCACTTACAATATCTGTTTTATATGTAAAAACTTGGGCAAATAAGCTACTACAAATAGTTACAATAAGAAGTATTGTTTTTATATCATTTCTCCAAAAATTTATTTAGAACAAAAAATAAGGGCACTATTTTTATTTGTCAAATTTTAAATATTTACTATCGCAATCTTCAAAATGATTATACTCGTTCATAGAGTTTCCGTAGTTTTGTATGACTATGCTACCATTTTCATACATCCCGCCAATCTTTTTAAATTTTATATAAATTCCACCTTCGCCATTGCTTTTTATGCTTGATATGTAGCCTTGTGATTTTGTCTGATTATTATCCACTATCTTGTAAAAATACTTTGCCTTATTGGTATTTTTCGTTATTTCTATTGAAATATTACAAGGCTCATTCTTGTAAATCCCCGTTAAATTTATATCTTTTGCGTAGGCGTTATGCGCCATAAAGCCTAATGCTATAAAATAAAAAACAACTATCTTTTTTACCATATCTATCCGCTCTTTTTTGGTCGCATTATATCCTATAACAAAGGTAAAACTAAATGACCATTTTTGTCAATGAGTGAGTACTGCACGAGCATGAGATACAACATGTCATCTATCTGTGGGTACTTGTCATCATAGTAGTAAATTTTGTATTTTTGCAAAAATTCGTTGTTTATTTCAGCTCTTTTTACATCTCTTGGCATGCTACCATTTTCTATCGGTACATATTTTAAGGTATCTTCAAAGACCTCTTTAAATTTCTCGTAGTCTTTGCCGTAAATTCTTTTAAATAGCTCTTTATCGTTCTCGTAAAGCAGTAGAGCAAGTTTGGCAGTATACTCTCTATAGAAATTCTTTATGCAGTAGATACTTTCAGATACAAAAAATGCTGATTTAGCAACAAAGCTATAGTCATACTCTTTTTTTGAGTATCTAATGCACTCTTTTTTACTATCTTTTATTCTTTCTCTTGCTGTCTTTTGAGCTTTTTCTTTTAAATTTGGAGCTTCTTTTGCAATTAGATTATAAAGATCAGCAAAATAATTATCTCTAAAAGAGTTATAGTCTGACTGGCATATAAAGTCTTCTAAAGAGTATTTTTTAAATTTATATTTGCCCTTTGTATCATAGCAGGCAAAGCTTGGCTTGCTCTTTGTACCGTAGTCTCTCCAAGGACTTGAATCATAATCATTTAGTTGGTAAAAATCATTACTAAATTTATTGATAGCATTTTCAGGGCTTAAAGGCTCAAAAGCGCTTAAATTTAAACTAGCAATTAGGGCTAACAATATAATTTTAAATTTCATTCTATTTCCTTGCCTTTACCTATATTTAATTATTATTTGGTAAACGATGCGTAATATAGCAATAGTTGCAACTAAGGCTAAATTTATTAAGATTAGCACTGATATAAAAGGCAAAAAAAGAAATTCTCCAGTATCTGGATCCCAAAAAGTAGGATCTAAAAGATCTTTTGAGGTATTGTATAAAAAGCAACCACATCCGATCCAAACGTTAAGTGTGACAAATAAAACTAGCTTAAAAACTAGAGTATCAAATTTTTGAGAGACCTTTTTAAATAGAGCTTTAAGAAAAAGAAATAGTAAGAATATGCCTATTTCAAAGAAAATTATGATCAAGATAAAATTTAGGCTCATTAAAAATCCTTTGTGAAAAAAATTTATACATCACTCCTCTTTTCTATTCTCTGGTAAAACTAAATGACCATTTTTGTCTATTAGTGAGTATTGGACTAAGACTATATAAATTAGATCATGGATTTTATAATTATCATAATCACCAGTATAGTCATCATATTTTCTTAAAAACTCAGCATATGGTTTATCATCTGTATTTTTAATACCATTTAGCTCTACTTCTGAATAAAGTATAGGCACATACTTTAAAGTATCTTCAAATACCTCTTTAAATTTCTCGTAATCTTCGCCGTAAATTCTTTTAAATAGCTCTTTATCGCTCTCATAAAGCATGAGTGCAAGCTTTGCCGTATAGCTTCTATAATATGACCTAGAGCAATGAATAGCACCAGATATACTAAATGTTAGTTTGCAATTTTGTTTAAACTCTTTTGAAAACTTCTTTATACACTCTTTTTGAGTTTTAGTTATCCTCTCTCTAGCTATCTTTTGAGCTTTTTCTTTTAAATTTGGAGCTTCTTTCACGATTAGATTATAAAGATCAGCAAAATAATTATCTCTAAAGGCAGTACTTCTTGACTGACATATAAAATCTTCTAAAGAGTACTCTTTAAATTTATACTTATCCTTATCATCATAGCATTTAAAGCTAGGAGTAATTGTGTCAACACCATAATCTGCACTGCACCATACTATGGTATCAACCTGCCCATAGTCGTCGCTAGCTTTCTCATAAGCTCTACCTGGCATCATAGGCTCAAATCCATATAAATTAAGGCTTATTAGAAAGCTTGCCAGTAATATTATTTTAAATTTCATAATTTTCCTTATTTCTATTTAAGATAAATCTATCGTGATCTATTCAAGATACTCTTTGTATCCAAATTTATATCGCTACCTAGATACTTTTCATATTCTTTTATATTTTTAGAGTTTATTGGATTGCAGCGGATAGCATTATCTATCTTGCCTTTGTTTTGCTTTCTACACTCATTTTTATCCACAAAACCTATATTTTCACATTTTAAAAGATGGTCCAAGTCATCTTTAATGTTCCTTTTTAGCTCGATTTTCTCTTTTTGTTGTTCTGCATTATTATATAGCTCATCTCCTTTCCACTCCATCATGCAGGCATCATCTGTTTCGTTTATCAAAACACAGCCATTTTGCATATCAATGACCAAACAATGTGTCTTATCTTTCCATAAAGGTTTTTCATTTTTATCATCAGAATAACCAGTAATGTAGCCTCCCTCTAAAGCATCTAATATTACATATCTACCATAACCAGACAAGATACTGCCATTAGGACCAAAGTAGTATGTGGCGTTATTGATATATATCGTAGAATTATATTCTTTGCTAGAAAAGATTAGTTTCTTGTATAAATTTACCTCAAAATGTTCATTTTTATGAACTTCTTTAAATATCAAAGAGTTTCCATTTTTGGACTTGATGACAGTATCTTTTGCATTTAAGCCACTTGCTAAAGCAAATATTAAAACTATAAATTTAATCATTTTGTTGCTTATCCATTTTTAACAAAATTTAGACAATCGCCTATAGGTTGTATGAGTTTGACTTTGCAAGCGAGCACACTACTCCTCTTTTCTATTCTCAGGTAAAACTAAGTGACCATTTTTATCTATTAGGGAGTATTGGACTAGTAAAACATAGCTTACATCCCAGTAGTGATTATGCTCAAAGCCCTCAATATCGTAATCCTTATATTTCTCTTCAAAATTTTCATAAAGCTTTAAATTTTCTTCTTTTTGCTTTGCGCTTATGCCTTCAAATTTTAGGTCTGATATAGAGATGGTATCTTCAAATACCTCTTTAAATTTCTCGTAATCTTCGCCGTAAATTCTACTAAATAGCTCTTTATCGTTCTCGTAAAGCATTAAAGCTAGCTTTGCTGTAAAGTCTCTATACTTTTCACTTATACAACCTATACTTTCAGATACAAATAAAGCCTTGCTCTCTACAAAGCTATAGTCATACTCTTTTTTGGAGTATCTGATGCACTCTTTTTGGGTTTTAGCTATCCTTTCTCTAGCTATTTTTTGAGCTTTTTCTTTTAAATTCGGAGCTTCTTTTATTATTAGATTATAAAGATCAGCAAAATAATTATCTCTAAAAGAGTTATAGTCTGACTGGCATATAAAGTCTTCTAAAGAGTATTTTTTAAATTTATACTTTCCTTTGGCGTCATAGCAGGCAAAGCTTGGTGAGACAGTGTGGCTGCCATAGTCCATTGTAGGATCAAGTGGATAGTCGTTTATCTGTAAAAAAAGAGAGGCAAATTTTCTCATAGCTTCGTCCGGGCTTAAAGGCTCAAAAGCATATAAATTTAAGCTTACTAACAAATTTATTAATAATATGGTTTTAATTTTCATGATTATTCTATTGGCGTATCGCAAGGTGCTCTTTTTGATATGCTTTTTAGTTCCTTTTTACCATTTTTAAGTGTTTTTAGTACAAAATATTCTTGTTTGCAATCTTCGCTTTCAAAATTTATGTATCTTGCCATTAGCAGATCGCTATCCTCTCTAGTGTAGAGTTCAGCAAAACCAGTTAAACTGCTACTCCCAACAGCAAAATTTGCTTCAGTATTATCAAATTTCTCTATACCTTCTATTTTTACTGTTACACCCCTGCTTAAATCTTCAACCGTTCTGTAATAACAACTAGTGCCACAACTATGTGTAACTATCATATACTTACCTGCAAAATTTACGTAAAAATCTTGTTGATTGCTTACAAATTTACCAAGTTCATCCCTATAAAGCCCTTCTTCATCCTTCTTGTAGCTATTTGAAATTTTTATCTCACCTTTATATACTTCTTTGACCTTATGTTTCTCAAACTCAGCCTCTAGTTTTTTATCTGTAGAATCTAAAGGCTCGTAAGCATATAAATTTGCGACTACCATAGTGGCAAACAACAAAAACCAAATTTTCATATTCTATGATCCTTCAACAGTATATCCATCAGGATTTTTTGTTAGGAATTTTTTAACAGCATCCGCATCATATCCTTCGCACTCTTCGTCACATTGAAAATCCAAGACTTTTGTTAGAGGCGAAACAATGATCGAATTTTCTTTTTTGTTTAACTCATAGCAATTAGTTATATTGCTCTTTGTGCCATTTAAAGAGTAACTATTGATGACACAAAGATTTTTCTTTTTATTTATATCCGCAAAAAACACTGACTTTATTTCATCTAAGATATCTATAATATCAGGTTCTACTAAGTTTTTATCTGTGTTTAAGAGTACCATTTGTGTTTTGTTGTTTTGTGTTTTTAAAAACGTAAGTACAGCTAAAGCACCATCTAGTTTTACTACGACTGGTTTATGGGGCATTGTAGCTTTATCATCTATTTTGCATTGCTCCCAGTCATCTTTTGTCCATTGGCTTTGAAACTTTTTAGAGATAAACATGCAGTTTATTTCGGCTCTATTGGCATTTTTTGGAGGTTCGTACGCATATAAATTTAAACTCATTATAAGGCTTATTAATAGTATGGCTTTAAATTTCATCTTTTATCCTTTATAAATTTATTAGTCAGGTAAATTCCAAGATATAAAATGATATGCATTTACTTTGTCATCTTTTTCTTCAAATAACCACAATTCACAGCTGTCGTCAGGATTACGCTCACTTTTAGGGGAAAATAACTGAACCAAAAGAGTATTTTTATTTATCCATTTAAAATCAAAATCATAAGAATAGTTATTTGCATCGTGGGTTATATATCTTATATTTTTCATTCGTTCTATATCTTTTAGCTCTGGCTGCGGTGGATAAAATAATATTAAAACATAATCTTTCCATACATCTAATATGCTTCTATAGTAAATATACATATCTTCATTCCAAATTTTCTTAGCAAGCTTTTTACAATCTTTATTTAAAAATTTCTTAGGTACTGCCTTTCTTTCCCAGTCGTCATCATAATCATCTGTTGCAAATGAGGCACCTAATGCTAAAAATAAAATTAAGACTATTTTAAAAAATGCAGTTTTCATAGTGTCTCTCCAAACGTGTTTTTATATCCCTCTTTTAGTATCTCTATAGGATCTGCTAGGTCTTTACGTCTTTTAAATTTATTATTTGGATCATTTGTGACAGTTAAAGGAGCGTCTTTGTTGGTCCCATTTGTAAAATACTCAAAGTGAAGCATAGTTACTATCACTTCTGTTGTTCTTTTTCAAATTCTAAAAATTTGATATCGCAATCCTTAAAATGCATATATTGATTCATTGAATTTCCATAGTTTTGTATAACAAGAGTATCATTTTCATATGCTGCTTGAAAATTTTTAAATTGTACATAAAATTCACCCTCGCTATTGCTTATTATATCGGGCATATATCCTTTTGACTTGGTTTGATTATTTTCTGTTATAGTGTAGTGGTATTTTGTTTTATTACCACTATCTTTTTTTGAAATTTTTATTAATATATTGCATGGTTTAAATTTATATGTTCCAGTTATATTTATATCCTTAGCATAGCTGCTAGAGCATACTATAAGCACAAAAAATGCTATAAAGAATTGTGATTTTTTCATTTATCTACTCCTAAAATTGTATTAATTTTTGCTCTTCTACTCATGATTGTATCTCTCTTTTTTCCTTTTGGTAATTTTAAATAATCTTTTGTTAGTTCAAGGTATCTTAAGCGACACTCATTTGATTCAGAGTTATTTAAATTGGCATATTGATAAACAGCATCGTGAATATTCCATGCTTTGCTGCTTTTGATAGAGTAGTTATTGTCTTCTAGATTATTAAAACTATCCCTCAAACATTCTATTTTTGAATGCATTTTGAGTAAATTATTTTTCCTATCACTAAATCCATTAAAACCACCGTTTATTCTATTAGTCGCATTATATCTATTTAACAAAGGTAAAACTATATCTTTTTGATCTTTCCATTCTCAAATTTATATTTGCTTTCTTCAGATAGTTTCCCGCTACCTTTAAAATTTGGGTCGCCGTTGTTGGTTAGTGCATTTTTGTGTGGTTTGTCTATTATCAAGATGCCTTCATTAGTGACTTCGAAAAATGGCACACTCGCGCACCAATCTATCTCGCCTTGAAATTTTATCTTGTCATCGTCTTTCTTTTCAAAAATTCTTAAAGGGCCGTGTCCATTGCAAGCAGCATAGTTTTGTATGTCTTGAAATATCCACACTTCGCTGCGATTAACTTTGGTATAAAATATTAAATTTGGTTCAAGCTCATACTCGCACTCTCTGCTATAAATCTCTTCATCATTTATGCTTATGGAGCATTTGTTATCCTTGCTATATGTTTCTATACTTAAGTTTTGAGCATTAGAAAATACGATAAAAAGTAGTGATAAAAATAAAAATTTTTTCATAGAATTAACCTTTATAGCCTTTTTTTAGACCCTTTTCTAATTTTTCCTTAACTTTTGCCGCAGCTTCCTCTTTTGTAATGCTTCCATCCATATTTTTGTCTAATCCTTTATTTGCTATATAGCTAGAACTACTAGAACTAAATAATACGTAATCGTTCGACTTACCAACAGCTTTTGGATAAATAATTGCCATATAAATGTCCTCTATGGTTTCAATTTTTCCAGCATAAGGCATAAAATATTTTTCTACATATTCAAGTTGTTCAACTTCAGACATATTTGCTAGTTTTGATGTGGTTGTCCCTAGGCTAGCTGCTGTTGTTTCTAAAAATTGTATAAGTCCTATAGCACTAGCAACTGGATTTTTTATACTAGCTGAAAAAGTCTCACCTGTCTCAAAAGCCATGCATGACATTAAAAAATCAGGATTTATTTTTAAATTTATACATATTTCTATAACTTTTTCCTTAAATTCTAAAGAAACTTTTTTACCCCAAGCAATTTTATTGTCTGTTTTTAAATCAACCCCAACCCCTTCATCCCCATCCACCCACATACCCTTATCTACTCTTGTTATACTCTTTGACTCATTAAAAGAGTTGATAAAGCTATTCATATTATCTTTGCTTAGTAGATTGATACCATACTTGGTATCTTGGTTTATCTTTGTTTGATCTGTTTGGTTTGTGTTGCTTGGGTTTTGATTGTTTGTGGAATTTGCTTCATCTATGTAAATTTGATATCTCTTATTTGTACTATCTTCACTCTTTAGCTCTTTAGTAAGCTTGTCATCTTCATAGATATTTATATCCTGTGCTGACATATCTTTATTTATATATAAGTAGCCACTTTTATTTACTAAGGCATCATCATGATTTAGACTAGCTTTAAAGCTCTTCTCTTTTATAGCATGCTCAAACTCATATATGATGAGCTTATCATCTTTAAATTTAATATATAGAGGTATCTTTATATCTATCCTTATATGGTTTTTACCATATACGCTTTTGTATTTAAATTTATCCTTCTCTCCTTCAAGATATGCAAAAAATACTATAGTATGACCACCTTGCTTTAGCCTCTCTAGATCATCTTTTTTTATAAGATCTGAAATTTTAAATGCTATCTCTTTACCCTTTTGATCTTTTAAGGCTACAGCTTCTCTAGGTTGTTTCTTTGATAGCTCGTTATATTCTATGGTTTTTATCACCATATATCCCCAAAGTACCTCTTTATACCTCTTGCTACCTTTTTCTTGTTTATATATAGCCTTTAGGCTTATCTCTTCATTTGTCTTAAATGGATACTCATTGTCAGATACTACATTTACTATATGATCTGTTATATCTCTTAAAGATACTTTGTTTGTATAGCTAAAGCTACCACCACTTTTATCTTTATATCCTATAGATATGATAGCTGTACCAGTGTAGGCATGTATCCCTTTGGTATCATAAATTTTGCTTAGATCACTTGAATAGACTATAAGCTTGGTATCTTTCTTATCATTTCTATCTATAGGGATATTAAATGTAGCTGTATATGAGTTTTTGATATCTGAGTCTTTATTTTTAACTAAAGATATACTCTCATATATACTCTTATCACCGCAGTGGTGAAGATATATCTTATCTATATCACTAGCTTCACCTTTTTCGTTTTCAATGATGAGATTATTTAGTGTTAGAGCAAGGCTTGAGCTAGATGTTGATGTAGGTTCTGCATTATTACCAAGAGCTAGACGAAGCTTCATATCAAACATAGCTGAGTCTTTATCATCTCTAAGGGTAAAGTTATTCTCCTTAGCGAAATTTAGAAGATTGAAATTTAGATATTCGTCTTTAGATGAAGGGAGGGGGAAGTGGCTCATCTTTACCACACCATCTTCTAGCTTGTACTCTATCTCATCGCTACTTTGCCTTATACTAGTAAAGCAAGCACCCTTTGTCTTGTTTTTATCATCTTTGCCATCATCGTTTTCTTTATAAAGGATCACACTATCTGACTTTGTCTTTGCGTTTTTAAATTTGATATCTCTATCAGATGAAGCGCCCTTATTCTCTTTCTCATAAGAGTCAAATTTAAAGTCAGTGAGTATTAGCTCGCATAAATTTAGCTTGCCATAGTTTGGCCTGCTAGGGTTTAGCTCTTTTGGGTTTAGCTCGCTGCAGTCAAATTCGCTTTGGCTAGCTAACACTATGGTAAAGTTGCTCTTTTTAGGCTGAAATATCCTAATAGGAGTAGCCGTCTTGATAGGGCAGAGTATTAGCATATCCTCTTGCTTATAAAGCTCTTCTTCTCTTCTTTTTAAGAGCTTATTTATCCTTGAAGCGTTAGATGTAGAAGAGGATGTTAAATTTACGCAGTAGATATTTTCGGTCTCAAATTTCTTTGATGTCTCAGAGCTCAAAAGAGAATTTAGCTTATCGGCAAATGGCTTAAATAGCCCCTCGCACTTTGAATCGGTGCTATTTGATCTCTCTTCATCTTTTTGCATAAATTCTAAATGAGTGACATCCTCTTTATGCTCTTTACCGTTTTTGTCTTTTGTGACATACATAGCTTTTGAGATATTTAGGTGGGTAAAGATATCTATGCACTCGCCAAAGCTGACGCGCTCCATGCTAGCTGCGCTAGACGTGTCGTTTAGAGCTTTGTTGTTTTCGTCTGACTCGTAAAGGCCAAACTGAGCTGAGATCTTTTTTCTTAAAAGTTTAAGGTTGTGTGGATTGTCACCGCTAAAGCTCTCGTGAGCTAGCCAAAACCACGCTTTAAAGCGGCTTTTGCTCTTGATATAGCTTGCTAAGGCTGGGTCGATATTTTTCTTGCTACTTATGTGAAGCAAGGCTAGGAGTGCTACATGCTCTTTTGAGACATTAGATGTCCCAGATGAAGTGAGTTTGACCTCCTCTAAATTTGCAAGCGACGAGCCCCTTAGCTTCTCTTTTATATCAGCCACTAGTGGCTTTAGTTTTGACTCTAATATGGCATTTAACTGCTCGTCTTGGCTAAATTTAAACTCAGGCAACTCTGTGCCGTAAGCGACCTTTGCAGCATTATTTATATCGTTAAAAAGCTTTTCTGTATTTATTTTTGAAACCACGGTTTTAGTTGTAGTGTCGGTTATTGTTTTTCTAATAGCCTCTATCACTTTTGCTTTGTTGGCACCATAAATTTGAGTACATATCGCGTCTAGATCGTCTTTTAGACTAAAGCTATAGCCCATAAGTAGCTTGTCGCCAGAGATGAAAGGCTTATTGATGTCGGCGCTATATGATAGTTTGATGATATCTATTAAGTTTTCTTTAAAATTTGCATCATTTCTAGGGGTAATTGGCATAAAATTCTTCCTTAATTTTTTCGCCAAATATTAGCATAAACTTAAAAAGTATTCAATAAAAAACTCTTATAGAGAAAATTTTTGCTTTTTCTTTAAATTTTGGTAGCAAAATTTAGACAAAACGCCAACATCTAAAAAATAGTTTAAAATCAAAGAGCCCTTATAAACTCTTTAAATTTATCTCCTCGCTCGGCGTAGCTCTTAAACTGATCAAGGCTCGCAGCTGCTGGGCTTAGAAGCGCTATCTCGCCTTTTTGTAGCTCTTTACTTATCTCATTTACAGCGTTTTGTAAAAAGTCGCATTTTAGGGCAGGGACGCCAAATTTAGCAGCTAAATTCATAAGCTTGTCGCTATTTGAGCCGATGGCGTAAATTTTGACTTTAAGATCCTTTAAAATCTCAAATAGCTCATCCATGCTAACGCCCTTGTCGTCGCCGCCGAGGATCAGGTGCATGAAGTGATCTTTGTAGCGTTTAACAGCTTGAATACTCGCATCTATGTTGGTCGCTTTTGTGTCATTTACCCAGTTTCGACCCATCTTATCAGTAAATTCTTCGAGCTTGTTTGCCTCGATGACAAATGTGTTTAAAAGCCCCACATCGCAGCGATCAAATAAAATTTTCTCCACCGCAAGTGCCAGCAGTGCATCAAGTAAAAACGGCGTTTTAAAGGCTATATCGCCCAAATTTACACCGCAAAAACAAGCTAAGTCGCTCTCATCTTTATAGGCGATCACTTTGGCCTTTGTAGGCGTTTTAGCATAAATTTCAGGCACGATAGCTACGCTTGTTTCGCTCATGCTAGCAAGCGGCTTAAGTTTTGCCTTTTCGTACTCGCTCATGTTGCCATGCCAGCTTAGATGATCTGGAGTGATCGGCAAAAGCACGTAGATGCCAGGCGTTGCGTGCTTTGTGTAGTGCAGCGTAAATGAGCTAGTCTCAAGTATCCAAATTTTAGCATGCGGGTCTAAATTTGCTAGCGCGATGCCGACGTTTCCGCCCATGACTGAGCCCTTGCTCTCTAGCAGGTGCTGCATCATCTTTGTAGTCGTTGTCTTGCCGTTTGTGCCGCTTATCCAGATGTTAAATGGCAAATGCGCCTTGTAAATTTCATAAAAATAGTCATATTCGCTGATCAAATTTTTAGCTTTTTTTATAAGCTCGTGGTGAGGCGGGATGCCTGGGCTTGGTATCTCTAGGCCGCTTTTTGCTGGGTCAAATTCGCCAACTGGCAAAAGAGCGTTGCCAAACTCGTCCTTAGAAATTTTGCTAAATTTATCATCGTAGATATCCCAAAGTCCGTCATTTACGAAGTTTTTAGCGATCGCCTTTGTCGTGCCACCATAGCCAAAAAGTGATTTTCTCATGCTTTTATCCTCTTTTGCCCCATAAAATTTCTACTATCTCGTTAGCACTTAGCTCACGCATCACGCCCTCTATCTCGCGGCGCTCAAAGAGCTCAAAGCTAAATGTTTTGGCAAAATTTAGCTTCAAAAACTCTGCAAAATAAGCGCCTTTGCAGGCAAATGTCACTCTTACATAAAATGCCTCTAAAAAATCATCATCAAATTCAGGCACAGGCGCCAACATACGCTCTACGATCTCGCTAAGCTCATCTTTTGTTATATCAGGCACCATTTTTGGCTCTGGCAAGGCGATGTCAAAGGCGAGATTTTCAGCGCCCTCGGCCTCCCACCACTCGTGCAGGCTAAATTTACTCATATCCTTGCCGCTTATCTTGGCTAGGCGCTGCTCTACCTTGCGGTACTCTTTGCCGTCTTCATCGCCAAATTCGTCGCAATAGTCGGTGTAGGCTAAAATTTGCTCCAAAATTTCATCATACTTTTTTCTAGCAGCTTCAAAGTCAGGCTCTATCTGCGCTCGCATGATCTACCTGATCTTTAGCGCGGTTAGTGCGATCAAATTTGCCAAAAGCGCGATGATCCAAAAGCGCACGATGATCTTATTTTCAGCCCAGCCCTTTATCTCAAAATGGTGATGTATAGGCGCCATTAAGAAAATTCTGCGTTTAAAAATTTTAAAGCTGCCAACCTGCAAGATGACGCTTAGCGTCTCAACGACAAAGATGAGGCCGATGATGATGAGCAAAATTTCGTTTTTGGTCGCAACGCCCATAAAGCCGATATATGCGCCAACGCTTAGGCTGCCGCTATCGCCCATAAAGACCTCGGCCGGATGGCAGTTAAACCACAAAAAGCCCATGAGCGAGCCAATTAGCGCAGAGGCTACGACTACGCTCTCGCCAACGCCTGCGATCTTTGGTAAAAGTAGGTACGAGCTAAAGACAGCGTGGCCGCAGATGTAGGCAAAAACGCCAAGTGTTAAAAGCGAAAATATCGATGGCACGGCGGCAAGTCCGTCAAGTCCGTCTGTTAAATTTACCGCATTTGAGGCTGCGACGATGACTAGCGTCCAAAAGAAAATGGCAAAAATTTTCATATCAAAGATCGGCTGCTTGTAAAACGGCAGGTAAAACTCGGTGTTTAGCTCTTTGCTGATGTATAAAAACGCTGCGAGTAAAAAGGCGATGAGAAACTGAAAAAAGAGCTTTGCCCTTGGGCTTAGGCCGGCGTGGTTTTTCGCACCTAAAATTTTGCTGTAGTCATCCTTGTAGCCAAGCAGAGTAAAGCAAACTAGGCAAAAGAGCGAGGCTAGCACAAAGGCGTTATCAAGCCTAGCGCAGATGATCGTGGCGATCACGGCTGTAAATACAAAGACAAGCCCGCCCATGGTTGGCGTTTTTGCCTTTTTTTGGTGAGTTTGCGGGGCAAGCTCGTAGATAGGCTGGGCGGCGTTTTTTGCCTTTGCCCAAGCGATAAATTTAGGCATCAGATAAGCTGTCAAGATAAATGCTATGAAAAACGCGATGCCAGCGCGAACGGTGATATACTGAAAGATATTAAAATTTAAAATTTCATAGATATAGTAAAACATAGGGGCCTTTATTTTAAAAAAAAGCAATTTTAGTATAATGGCCTTAAAAATTATCTAAATTTAAGGATAAAATTTAAAAATGGCTCAAAAAACTATACTTATAATAACTGATGGCATTGGTTCAAACAAAAATGGCAAATTTAACGCATTTGAGGCGGCAAAAAAGCCAAACTACGATAAATTTTTTAAAGAAATTCCAAACTCACTTATAAAAACCTCTGGAAACGCTGTGGGACTACCTGAAGGGCAGATGGGAAACAGCGAAGTAGGGCACATGTGCATAGGAAGCGGGCGAGTTTTATATCAAAATTTGGTCAAAATTTCACGAGGCTTTAATGATGGCTCAGTAGCAGAAAATGAAGCGTTAAAAGCTCTTTTTAAAAAGTGCAAAAAGATCCACGTCATAGGGCTTTATAGCGACGGCGGCGTGCACTCTCATATGGAGCATTTTGATGGTATGTGCGAGCTTGCTAGCAAAAGTGGCTGCGAAGTTTTTGCCCACGCTATCACCGACGGACGCGACGTTAGCCCAAATAGCGGTCTAAATTTCATAAAAAGCCTGGAGGCTAAATTTAAGGTAGCGACCGTTTGTGGGAGATTTTACGCAATGGATAGAGATAAACGCTGGGAGCGCGTAAAAGAGGCCTATGATAGCTTGGTAAAGGGAGCAAATTTAAGCAGCTTGTCGCCAAGTGAGTATCTACAAAAAAGCTACGATGAGGGCGTGACAGATGAGTTTGTAAAGCCAGCAAGCTTTAATGGCTTTAGTGGCATGGGCGAAGATGACGGCGTGATTGTGATAAATTTTAGAAATGATAGAGCAAGAGAGATTTGCCAGGCTCTAGGTGAAGAGAAATTTAGCGAGTTTGAGCGCCCTTTTGCTATCAAAAATCTAATCACCATGACCGAATACGACGCAAATTTTAAATTTGAAGTGCTCTTTAAAAATGAAAAGATAAAAAACACTCTAAGCGAGGTCATAGCGGCTGCTGGACTAAGGCAGCTTCACACGGCTGAGACTGAAAAATACGCACATGTCACATTTTTCTTTAATGGCGGCGTCGAGGAGCTAGCTAGCAACGAAACTAGGGTGCTCATCCCTAGTCCAAAAGTAAAAACCTACGACGAAAAGCCAGAGATGAGCGCTGCTGAGGTTTGCAAAGCCGTGCTAAAGGGCATGGATGACGAGCAAGACTTTATCGTGGTAAATTTTGCAAATGGCGACATGGTGGGACATACTGGCAACTACGAGGCCGCTATAAAGGCGGTTGAAGCGGTGGATGCAGCTCTTGGAGAAATTTATGCCAAGGCAAAAGAGAAAAACTACGCTATGATCATCACAAGCGATCACGGAAACTGCGAAGAGATGCGTGATAGCAGCGGCGAGTTACTGACAAACCACACGACCTATGACGTCTTTTGCTTTGTGATGGCTGATGGCGTAAAAAAAGTAAAAAACGGCGGTCTAAACAACATCGCGCCTAGCGTTTTAAAACTCATGGGGCTTGAGATCCCAGCTGAAATGGACGATGCGTTATTTTAAATTTGATAATATAAGCAAAATTTATAAGGAGAATCTATGAAATTTAGCGGAAAAAACGTGCTAATAACAGGTGCAAGCAGAGGTATCGGCGCACAGATCGCAAAGACGCTTGCAAATATGGGCTTAAAAGTGTGGATAAACTACCGCTCAAAGCCTGAGATAGCAGACGCTTTGCAGGCTGAGATCGAACAAAATGGCGGCAAGGCTGCGGTGATAAAATTTGACGCAACAGACGAAGATGAGTTTATAAAAGGTATAAATTTGATAGTCGATAGCGACGGCGAGCTAAGCTACCTTGTAAATAACGCTGGTATCACAAATGACAAGCTAGCGCTTCGCATGAAAACTAGCGAATTTACAGATGTGATAAATGCAAACTTAACTTCAGCTTTCATAGGATGTAGAGAGGCTTTGAAAGTGATGAGTAAAAAGCGCTTTGGAGCGGTCGTAAATGTCGCATCTATCGTTGGTGAGATGGGAAATGCTGGACAGGTGAATTATTCAGCTAGCAAGGGCGGACTAATCGCCATGAGTAAGAGCTTTGCAAAAGAGGGCTCAAGCAGAAATATTCGCTTTAATAGCGTAACTCCGGGCTTTATCGAGACTGATATGACGCATGGGCTAAGTGATGAGGTAAAAAAAACTTATAGCGACAATATCCCGCTAAAACGCTTTGGTAGCGCTAGCGAGGTGGCTGAGGCTGTGGCATTTTTACTAAGTGATCACGCGAGCTACGTGACTGGCGAGACGCTAAAAATAAACGGCGGACTTTATATGTAATGAAATTTCAACAAGTTTTGAAATTTAAAATAAATAAAAGCGTAAATATTATAAGATAACAGACATTTTTTATAAGGAGACCTTAAATGGCAGTATTTGAAGACGTAAGAGACGTAGTTGTAGAGCAACTAAGCGTAGATCCACAAGCGGTAAAACTAGAGTCTAAAATCATCGAAGATTTGGGCGCTGATTCACTTGACGTTGTAGAGCTAGTTATGGCTTTAGAAGAGAAATTTGAAGTAGAAATTCCTGATAGCGAAGCAGAGAAATTAGTAAGCATTCAAGACGTTGTAAATTATATAGAAAAACTAGGCAAATAATTTAAATTTGCATAGTTTGATTTAAGGAGATGTATTGAAACGAGTCGTTGTAACTGGTATTGGCATGATAAACGCACTTGGTCTTGATAAAGAGAGCTCTTTTAAGGCTATTTGCGAGGGTAAAACAGGTGTGAAAGAGATCACGAGCTTTGATGTAAGCGAATTCCCTGTTAAAATTGCTGCCGAGATAACTGATTTTGATCCAAATAGCATTTTAGACGGCAAAGAGGTGAAAAAAGTAGATCGTTTCATACAGCTTGGCATAAAAGCATCTAACGAAGCTATGGCTGATGCAAATTTTAAGGAGTTTGATGCTCATAAATTTGGCGTTAGTTCAGCAGCTGGTATAGGTGGTTTGCCAAATATTGAGAAAAACTCAATCACATATTTTGAAAAAGGCGTAAAGAGAATTTCGCCATTTTTCATCCCATCTGCACTTGTAAATATGCTAGGTGGCATAGTTTCAATAAACCACGGACTAAAAGGTCCAAATTTATCAAGCGTAACAGCTTGTGCAGCAAGCACTCATGCGATATCACAAGCTGCAAAATGCATAATGATCGGTCAAGCAACAAATATGCTAGTTATCGGTGCTGAGTCTACTATCTGTGGCGTTGGCATAGGTGGTTTTGCAGCGATGAAAGCACTCTCAACTAGAAATGATGAGCCAAGTAAGGCATCAAGGCCATTTGATGCAAACCGCGACGGCTTTGTAATGGGTGAGGGCGCTGGCGCACTTGTACTTGAAGAGTATGAGTCGGCTGTTACAAGAGGCGCTAAAATTTACGCTGAAGTAGTTGGATTTGGTGAGAGCGGAGATGCACACCACATCACATCACCAACACTTGAAGGCCCATTAAGCGCGATGAAGCAAGCACTTGATATGGCAAAAGGCGTAAAAATAGACTACGTGAACGCACATGGTACTTCAACGCCAGTAAATGATAAAAATGAGACAGCTGCGTTAAAGGCTGTTTTTGGTGATAAGTGCCCACCAGTTAGTTCAACTAAAGGTCAGACTGGACACTGTTTAGGCGGTGCTGGTGCGATCGAAGCTGTCATATCTATAATGGCAATGAGAGATGGCATCATCCCTCCAACGATAAACTACGAAACGCCAGATCCAGATTGCGATCTAGACTACGTTCCAAATAAAGCCAGAAAAGCTGATATAAAAGCTGTTATGAGCAACTCATTTGGCTTTGGTGGAACAAACGGCGTCGTGATATTTAAAAAGTTGGATTAAGATGTCAAATTATTTAGATTTTGAAAAGAGCATAAAGCAAATTGATGAAGATATAGCAAATGCTAAAATCAGAGGCGATGAACATGCTGTTGAAATTTTAAATAAGAACTTATCTAAAGAGATATCAAAAGTATATAAAAATTTAAACGAATATCAACGTTTGCAACTTGCTCGTCATCCAGATAGACCATATGCTATTGATTATATAAATTCATTTTTAGTTGATGGCTATGAGATCCATGGCGACAGGGCGTTTCGCGATGACCCAGCAATAGTTTGCTACATCGGCTATATCGGAGGTAAAAAGACTGTCGTTATAGGCGAGCAAAAAGGTCGTGGCACTAAAAATAAACTAAAAAGAAATTTTGGTATGCCTCATCCGGAGGGTTACCGAAAGGCTTTACGCGTAGCAAAATTGGCTGAAAAATTTAACCTACCTATCTTATTTTTGATAGACACTCCAGGTGCGTATCCTGGCGTTGGTGCTGAAGAGCGAGGTCAAAGCGAGGCCATAGCTAGAAATTTATTTGAATTTGCAAATTTAAAAACTCCAATAATAGCTGTCGTTATCGGTGAAGGCGGAAGTGGTGGTGCTTTAGCTATCGGCGTGGCTGATAGACTTGCTATGATGAAAAACTCTGTCTTTTCAGTCATCTCGCCAGAGGGTTGTGCTGCGATACTTTGGAACGACCCAGCTAAGCAAGAGCAAGCTACAAAATCTATGAAGATAACGGCTGATGACTTAAAAAATTTATCGCTTATAGATGACGTGATAAACGAGCCGATAAATGGAGCTCATAGAGATAAAGACGGTGCTGCAAAAGCACTTGCAAACTACTTCATCTCAGAGCTAGCTGAGCTTGAGAAGCTTGATATAAACGAGCTTGTCGCAAAAAGAATAGATAAAATTCTCTCTATCGGAGCTTACGAAGAGTAAAATTTATAGTCACAAGTGAGTTGAAATTTAAGTAAATTTGCTTGTGACTCTCCTTTGCATTAAATTTAATACGCTTTTTTAATTCTAAAAAATGAAATATTTTTATATTTTTATCGCAATCTTCTAAATTTTAATAACTCATCTATGCGACTTTTAAGTGTTTAAGGCTAAAATTCTTAGCAAATTTAAACAAAGGTCATTTGTGGATAAATTTCAAGAAAAATATATAAAACTTTCAAAAGATTACTACAAAAATAACGGTAATGCAGCGAGTGTGGAGGCTTTGTATCAGTTTAAAGAAGAGCTTGAAGCAAGCAAGGATGCGCAAGCAAAACACGTTTTAGTAGATATTTATCAGCTTTTATCTATGCAAAAGAGCGCTTATGAGCTACTTTTAAAGATACACGATAAAAACGACAAAAAGCAGCTAAAAACACTTGGTTACCTTTCGCAGTTTATGGATGAGGGCGACAAATGGGCGGTGCCAAGACCAAAAAGTAAAGGGCAAATTTTAGCCCAAAAGGCAAAGGTCGCCACCTTGCCAAAATTTCGCTATCACCCAGAGCCATTAAAAACTGGCGCATTTAAAGATGATATGAGTGTCACCTGCGAGTGCTGCGGCAAAACCACTGAAATTTACTATGATGGCAGCATATATAGCGAGCAAGATGTCACCTATCTTTGCTCAGCTTGCATCGCAAATGGCGAAGCTGCCAAGAAATTTGACGCTATCTTTGTGCAAGACGCCGACCAACTCGCCACTGATGACGCCAAAAAAGATGAGGAGCTTTTTAGAAGAACACCTGGCTATGAGAGCTGGCAGGGCGAGCACTGGGTGGCATGCTGTGATGATTATTGCGCATTTTTGGGTGATGTGGGCACGAAGGAGCTTTTAGAGCTTGGCATCGCAGACGAGGTCTTTGATGACTACGCAAAAAGAGACGATTACGACGTGAAAATGGCGCGCGAGGTGCTTGTAGCGGGCGGCAACTTTGCTGGATATTTGTTTCGCTGTTTGCACTGTAAAAAGTATCACATCTACATTGATGCTTGCTAAAAAGGGAAAAATATGGATCTAAATGAAATTTATAAAGGCTGCAAAGAGCGCGGTCTGGAGGGGCTTTTTGAGTTTTTAAAGCCAATGGCTAAAAATGCTATAAAGATAGATACGCAGGCTAAAGATGACGGTGATATCGCTGTTGGAGCGTCTAAATTTGGCGGACAGCCAGATCTGCCAGCTAGCGTGCCTTGGCCGTCAAATGAAAACGGCGCGCTTAGCTTTGTGGCGCAGATAAATTTTGCTGAGGTTAGCAAATTTGACACCGATGGGTTACTACCAAAAAGTGGCATGCTCTATCTTTTTTATGATATAAATTTACGCATCTGGGGCTTTGAGCCTGCTGATAAAAAGGGCTTTGCCGTGATCTTTGCCGAGGCAGCTCAAGACCAACTTGCTCGCCAAAACATGGATGGCGTGAATTTCACATTTGGCGCACGCTCTCTTAGCTTTAAAAACGAGCTAAATTTGCCAAGTTTGCAAAGCTCGCTCGTGCCATTTGGCAAGTTTAGTGAGGAGGAGTGGGAGGCCTATCACGAGGTCATCGAGCCAAGCTGGCAGGCCAAAGAAAACAAGCTACTTGGTCACTCTGACAACATCCAAGACGGCATGGAGCTAGAGTGCGAGCTCGTGGCAAATGGCCTTGACTGCGGCGATGGTAGCGCTTATCACCACCCAAATATCGCGGAGTTTGAGAAAAATGCCGCCCAGTGGCAGCTGCTTTTGCAGATAGATAGCGATGAGCAGAGCGACATGGACTGGGACGGAGAGGGTAGAATTTATCTGTGGATAAAGAGGGACGACCTAGCGGCGCGTGACTTTAACAAAACTTGGCTAGTTTTACAAACGAGCTAGGGACGAAAATTTAGCCAAAAGTTCTTGCTGGTGTGGATTTGGTAGTAAAATTATTTGGCATGCCATCTAAATTTCGCGCGTAGAATGTGTAAATTTAAAAATTTAAAGGCAAATAGTAGATGAAATTTAATTTTTTGTAGTTTTGCAGCTAGTTAAATTTACTTTGCAAGTGACTTTTACTCCCATACTAGCGGCTCATCGCTAAATTTGCCAACATTCTTGGCTCTCTTTAAATTTCTCTTTGCTGATTAGATAGAAATTTATGTACTTTTTGTGTTTTGGCGTAACCGCTCAATAGTTGCTTTAAAAGTTATCTTATCCACGATATTTGGTATTAAATTTCACAAAACTAGCATATCTATCCATGCGCCAAATTTAGGCAAATTTTAGTAAAATCCTTAAAAAATTTAAAGGCAAAATATGTTTAATGGCTTAATCAGAGAGCTTGCCGAGGTCATTAGCTACTCGCAAAATGTTTTACGGCTAAAGGCTAAATTTCGCCCAAATTTAGGCGATAGCATCGCAGTAAATGGCGCTTGCTTAAGTGTAACAAAACTATATGATGATGGCTTTAGTGTGGAGCTAAGCGCAGAGAGCAGGGCAAATGTCGCGGTTGAAAATTTAGCCGGCTTGGTGCATATCGAGCCTGCGATGAAGCTTGGAGAGCGAGTAGATGGGCATTTGATGCAGGGGCATATCGACTTTATCGGCGTGATCTCAGCTATAAATAAGCATGAAAACGGCGTTGATTTTTACATCGACCTGCCAAAGGAGGCGATGGCTCTCATGGCAAACAAGGGCTCAGTGGGCGTTGAGGGTGTGAGCCTTACGATAAATGAAATTTTGCCAAAGGGTATCAGGCTCACGATCATTCCCATCACTTTTAGAGATAGCCTTTTTGGCACTTTCAAGGTCGGCAGACGCGTAAATATCGAGAGCGACTTGCTGGCTCGCTACGTGGCTAGGATGCTTGAGGCTAAGCAAAATGGCGGCCTTAGCTGGGACGAGGTCGAGAGAATTTCAAGCCTTTACTAAGCGAGCAAAGATGCGTGAAAATTTAGAGATCGTTTTTGATAAAAATGGCATAGTAGCTGGCTTTACAAACAGGCTTGGCGGCGTGAGCGAGGGTAAATTTAGCTCGCTAAATTTAGGCGATCACGTGGGCGATGAGCCAAGAGATGTTATAAAAAATAGAGAAATTTTGGCTAGAAATTTGGGTGTTAGGCAGCTTAAATTTATGAAGCAGATCCACTCGGACAAGGTCTTTGTTCTTGAAAACGAGGACGATGAGCTACCAGAGTGCGACGCTGTGATCACAAATTTAAGCTGTGTGGGCGTCTGCGTTTTGGTGGCGGACTGCTCGCCAGTTGTGATGATAGATGAAAAGCGCGGTGTGATCTGCGTGGCTCATGCAGGAAGAGCCGGCGTTATGCTAAAAATTTGCACAAAAGCAGTTATGCTCATGGGCGAGAAATTTGGCTCAAAAGCAGATGAAATGAGCGTCTTTGTCGGGGCAAATATAAAAGGTGGCTGCTACGAGGTGGGCGAGCTTGATCTTGGGGAATTTAACGCATATAAGATAGGTAGAAATTTTGATATGAACGCGACCTTAAGGGATGAATTTAAGGCACTTGGGGTTAGAAATCTAAACTTTAGCGAGATCTGCACGCACTGTGATGAGAGATATTTTTCGTACCGAAGAGACGGCGTGTGCGGTAGATTTTGCGGATTTGCAGTGAAATTTAAGGATAAAAATGGGATATGAGAGCTTTAAAAATCCACTAGCGGCAAAAATAGCTCAAAACGCTAGAAATTTGGGCTTTGAGCAGCTTATGAACGAAGAGTTTGTGCAGATGCTACTTAGCTCAAAAAAGATGGAGCTAAGCGCCGTGGATAGGGAAAGTATCGAGCAAATTTTTATAAAACTGATGGAGATAGAAGAAAAAGTACAACTTAGCAAATAAAGGAGAAAATATGCTTTTGCTTAAAAATGCTAATCTATACACGCCAAAATTTCTTGGCAAATGCGATGTTTTGGTAGGTGGCGGTAAAATTTTAGCCATCGGCGAGGGGCTAAGCTTTAGTGTAGAAGGGCTAGAAATTTACGACCTAAAAGGCAAAATTTTAGCCCCGGGCCTCATTGATCAGCACGTGCATATCACGGGTGGTGGCGGCGAAGCTGGATATCACTCAAGAACGCCTGAGATTACGCTTAGTCAGATCGTAAAGTACGGCACGACGACGCTTGTTGGCGTTTTGGGGACCGATGGTGTCACCAGAAGCTTGGAAAATCTCTACTCAAAGGCAAAAGCGCTCGAGTTTGAGGGCATCTCGACCTTCATACACACCGGCTCATACGCAAGCCCCTGTGTGACATTTACCGGCGACATCGCAAAAGATCTCATACTAATCGACAAAGTGATCGGCGTAAAGATCGCACTAACCGATAACCGCGGCAGCTACGTCTCAAAAGAGGAGCTCATCAATATACTAAGCAAGATACGTATAGGCGGCATGGTCTCTAAAAAAGGCGGCGTGCTTCACATGCACATGGGTGCTTTAAGCGAGAAATTTGACAACGTATTTAAGGTGATAAAAGACTATGAATTTCCAGCCTACTACTTCTCGCCGACACACTGCGCTAGGACGAAAGACCTGTTTAACGAGGCTTTGAAATTTCAAAAAATGGGCGGAAATATCGATATCACAAGCGGTGGTAGTAAATTTGCCCCACTTCATGAGGTGGTGGCTTATGGCCTTGAAAATGGGCTAAATTTAGAGCGACTAACTATGAGTTCAGACGGCAATGGCAGCGTGCCTAAATTTAACGAAAATGGCGAGCTAGTGGGATATGGCTGTGCCTCATGTGCGTCAAATTTAGAGGTATTGCAAGCTTTAGTAAGAAATAAAATTTTAAATATAGAAGATACCTTGGCTTTGATGAGCAAAAACGTGGCGAGATATCTAAATTTAAGCCAAAAAGGCGAGATAAAAATCGGCAACGACGCTGATCTTTGCGTCTTTGACGAGGAGCTAAATTTATACGATGTGATCGCAAAAGGCGAGTTTTGTGTTAAAGACGAAAAGGTCGTTAAAAAAGGCTTTTTCGAAAATTAATATCCTTAAAGATATAGTAAATTTACTATATCTTTTTATATGCTCATACATACCGATTTTATAGGCTTTTATGAGTGAAATTCTGTAAATTAATATATTAAATATTTTATTAATGTAAGTTAAGTAAAAATTAAAAATAACCAGAATAAAATACATTATTTTTTAAAAAGGATATTTTATACAAGGACTAAATATGGATGAGCAAATTTATGCATTAGATAATAATAAAGAACCATTGATTAACATAAGATATGGAGTGTATCAGGTAATAGATGAAAAATTTATCAATTTTTTAAACGATAAACTTGATGTTAAGTTTAGTAATTTTGCCTATAGACAGAAAGATGGCACTTCTTTTTTTAATAATTCTGCAATTTTTTGTGATGGAACAGTGTGCAAAACTTATACAATAGAGAAAGAAAAGAAAGAAGACTTTAAAAAAGAAGTAAAAAATTTAAAACTAAATGATAGCTACATAAATAGAAAAATACCCTATAGTGATACTTTTATTTATTTTGAAAAGGAAAATATTCTTTTTATTTTAAATGTGCTAGCCGATGACAGAATTTATTATGAGCACTTTATTACAATTTTTAGAGAAGATGAACAACTCAATGAGTATGATAAAGAAGTTAGTTCTGAGATAGATAAATTGGGGAATTACGATTTCCTAGACTTAGATAATACACACAATATATTTTATAGTGAAAAAGGGATTGTTTTTATTAGTAAGATAAAAAATCCTTTTTTTAATCAACTAAATAAAGGTTGTGAAGTAGTCGTTGTTTTTTTATATCTTGTTATGAAATATACTAGTGAACTTAGTAAAACGCTGACTAATAATATTAATGATTTGAAATCTGTTTTAAAAGCAAGAGAGAATTTGTTGGAATTTAAAATTAAATCAAGAAATGCAGTTTTAAAAGTAGGGCTGATAGAGTTTTATAAAAAATTAAATACTATGTTTGGAAAGTGTAGTCAAGTTGATGAAAATTTAGAATTATCAAGAGAAAAATTTTATATACAAAATGAATTAAATAAAATTGAAGATAGAAAAAGAGAAAAGAGTTTTCAAAAATTTGTTAGTATTACTACTATTTTGATTGCTATTTTTGCTTTCTTTCTTGGTTTTGCTGGTGGCTGCATGGATTGGCAAAAATTTCTAGGTTGGGAAAAATTAGAAATTCAAAAAGTAATCAATAGTAAACAAGTGGAGAATTTGCAAAAATAAGACTTTGTTATTATATAAAGCTTGAATTTATAAAAAAATTAGTAAAATCCAAGCTTTATTTCACACACGACAATCCTAAATTTGGTTGTGCAAAAGCATTAATGGTCGTGGAGGATAAAACTAAATTCAAGGCAAAATGCCTAAAACAAGGAGAAACTCATGGTAACTATGAGAGATTTATTAGAGTGTGGCGTACATTTTGGTCACCAAACACGCCGCTGGAACCCAAAGATGAAAAAATTTATCTTTGGCGAGAGAAAAGGTATCTATATTATAGATCTACAAAAGACTATCCGCTACTTCCGCTACACTTACAACATCGTTCGTGACGCAGCTGCTGAAGGCAAGTCAGTGCTATTTGTCGGTACTAAAAAACAAGCTATCGACGCTATAAAAGAGTACGCTGAAAAATGTGGAATGCCTTATGTAAATCACCGCTGGTTAGGTGGTATGATGACAAACTTCGGTACTATCCGCCAGTCTATCCGCAAACTAGAAGTTATCGAGACTATGGAAGAAGATGGTTCGATAAATTTACTAACTAAAAAAGAGGCTTTGATGCTTCGCCGCAAAAAAGAGAAACTTATCGCAACTCTTGGTGGTATCCGCAATATGAAAAGCCTACCTGATATGATATTTGTCGTTGATACAGTTAAGGAAAAGATCGCTGTTCAAGAGGCAAATCGCCTAAAAATCCCAGTTGTAGCACCGATCGATACAAACTGCGATCCTGACGTTGTTGATTACCCTATCCCAGGAAACGATGACGCGATCCGCTCTGTTCAGCTTTTCTGCCAAGAGATGGCTGAGGCGATCAATGAAGGCAAATCACTTCTTGAGCAAGATGGTGGCGAGCAAGCTGCTGGCGAAGAAGTAAGCCAAGACGAGAAAGACGCAGTTGTAGCTGAAGCTATGAGCGAAGAAGACTTTGGCGAGGATGAAGAGTAATGGAAATAACTGCACAAATGGTAAAAGAGCTCCGCGAATCAACCGGAGCTGGTATGATGGACTGCAAAAAGGCACTTGGCGAAGCAAATGGCGACATGGAAAAAGCTGTTGATATCCTTCGCGAAAAAGGCCTAGGCCAAGCTGCTAAAAAGGCTGACCGCCTTGCAAGTGAGGGCTTAGTAAGCGTTGAAGTTTGCTCAAAATGCAAAAAAGCAACTATCAGCGAGATCAACTCTGAGACTGACTTTGTTGCTAGAAACCCACAGTTTCAAGCGCTTGCAAAAGACACAACAGCTCACATCCAATCAAGTGGCATAAAAACAGTTGAAGAGCTAAATACAAGCACTTTAAACGGTGTTAAATTTGAAGAATACTTCAAGACTCAGATCGCAACTATCGGTGAAAACCTTGTAGTTCGCCGCTTTGAGACTATTAGTGCTGATGATAAGGGCGTGGTAAATGGCTATGTTCACTCAAATGGCCGTGTTGGCGTGCTTATCGGTGCAGCTTGCGAAAGTGCTGAAGTTGCAAACAAAGCAGCTGAATTTATAAGAAATTTATGTATGCACGCAGCTGCTATGAAGCCAAGCGTTATAAGCTACAAAGACCTTGATAAAGATTTTGTTGAGAAAGAATTTATCGCACTTCGCGCTGAACTTGAAAAAGAAAATGAAGAGTTAAAACGCCTAGGCAAGCCACTTCACCACATCCCTGAGTATGCTAGCCGCTGCCAGATAGGTGAGGCAGAGCTTGCAAAAGCTACAAAAGCGATCGAAGAAGAGCTAAAAGCTGAGGGCAAACCTGAGAAAATTTGGGACAAGATCATCCCTGGTAAGATCGAGAGATTTTACGCTGATAACACAGTGCTTGACCAACGCCTTACACTTTTAGGCCAGTTTTATGTAATGGACGATAAAAAGACTATCGAACAAGTTATCGAAGAGAAGAGCAAAGAGCTTGGCGGCAAGATCGAAATCGTAAAATACGTTCGTTTCGAGCTTGGCGAAGGCTTAGAAAAAAAAGTAGATGACTTTGCTGCAGAAGTTGCTGCTCAAATAGGCTAATGGAAATTTTAAGAGCGTCTAATCTAGGCTTTGCGTATGATTATACGCTCTTTAATAATATAAATTTAACTCTCAATCAAAAACAAAGTATTGCTATAACCGGTGTTAGCGGTTGTGGCAAATCAACGCTTTTACACATACTTTCAACACTCTTAAAACCAAATTTTGGCGAGGTCATCTATCAAGATAGATCGATCTATGAGCTTTCTCAAAACGAGCTTTTGGCCATTAGGAGGCTTCATTTTGGCATCATTTTTCAGTCGCACTATCTTTTTAAAGGTTTTAGCGCTTATGAAAATATCGAGCTTGCAAGCATCTTATCTGGCGAAAATATAGAAAAAAATGATCTTGAAGCGCTTAAAATTTCAAGCGTTATTAACCAAAAAGTTGGCGAGCTAAGTGGCGGTCAGCAGCAGCGCGTCAGCATCGCTAGAGTGCTTACTAAAAAGCCAAAGATCATATTTGCAGACGAGCCAACGGGCAACCTTGATAAGCAAACGGCAAATGAAGTGATGCAGGTTTTGTTTGACTACATAAATGAAAATAACGCTGCCCTTGTTCTAGTCACTCACGACAACGACCTAGCCGCTAAATGTGACAACTCATACAAGCTTGAGAACAAAGAGCTTGTGCAAATTTCTTAAAATTTAGCTTCAAATTTCTAAAAACTACCGCTTAAATTTAAAAAACAAAGTAAAATTTTGTAAAATTAGCAAAAAATTTAAAAGAGCAAAATGGAACTAGTAGAATTTTTTGGAGCCGATAAGACCATAGTTTTTATGCTTTTGTTTGCACGCCTAAGCGGTCTCATCGTCTTTTTTCCATTTTATTCGCACAATCAAATTCCTCTTAGCGTAAAAACGCTTTTAGTTTTTGTCCTTTGCGTCGTGCTATTTCCCATCTCAAAAGCTCATGAAAACTCTATAAATTTCTTAATCGGCGAGATCTTAGGCGAGGTTATGCTGGGTCTAAGTGCTGGACTTATGCTTACCATCATCTTTGCCACGCTTCAAATGGCAGGCGAGCAAATCTCGATGGTCATGGGCTTTTCGATGGCGTCAGTACTTGATCCGCAAACTGGTACAAACTCTCCAGTCATAGCAAACCTTATAAATTTCATCGCACTGCTAACATTTTTGGCATTTGATGGACATCACTTACTCCTTCAGTTTTACGCTAGCTCACTTGCTGTGGTGCCACTTGGCGACTTTTATCCACGCCCTGGCATCATGAGCTATGCGATAAATTTATTTACAAATTTGTTTATGTTTGGCTTTATCATGTCATTTCCCATCATCGCCCTATCTTTGCTCTCAGACTCTATCTTTGGCATGCTGATGAAGACGATGCCGCAGTTTAACCTACTAGTCATCGGCTATCCTATCAAAGTGACGATCGGATTTTCTGTTTTGATAGCCATTTTAGCAGGCATTATGAAGATCATGAGCGACCTACTTTTAAAAGTGATAAATGATCTGCCAGCTCTGTTTTTTTAAGAAAATAGCAATGAAATTTATCATAGAATAGGCTTTTACTATTACAAGGAGGGATGATGAAAGTTGCTCTTATAAATAAAAATCCAGCAGTTTCACGTCTGATAACTTTAAGTCTGAATAAAATCGGCACCGAATATAGCGAATTTGAGGATCTAAATGGATTTGACGATGCTCAGTTTGACTTTATCATAATCGACAGTGACGTGGATAGTAGCGAGCTAGCTACAGATAAAAAGGTGATGTATCTAGCAAGTCGTGGCGAGAGCAAACCAGAATTTGCTACTTTGATGCTTGAAAAACCATTTTTACCGACTGAATTTATAAGTGTTTTTGAGCAAAATATCCCAAAAGATGAGCCAGTTGCCGAGCATGGCGAGAGTGAGCAGGGTGAAAGTGACTTTGGTGATTTTAGCGACGAGGCTATAAATTTTGACGAGATGTCTGGGTTTAAACTGCCTGATATCGATACAAATTTAGAAAATTTTGCAGATCTTGACAAAGAGCTTTTAGAAAGTGGCATAGATAGCCCAAGCGAGGAGATTAGCCAGAGCGACTTACAAGAGGAAAATGAAGCTAGCGATATGGAGTCTTTAGAAGAGCTTGAAGACCTACAAGAGCTTGCTAGCGAAGACCTTGTTGATGAGAGCGTGGATGAAGAGACTAGCGAAGCGATAAGTGATGCAAATGAGAGCGAAGAGAGCAAAGACGGTGATTTAGCAGAGCTTAGTGCGCTTGTCGATGAGATAGAAAATATGCCAGAAGAGTCTGAAGCAGATGAAGAGCTAAATAAAAATTTAGATGATATTATTAGCCAAAATGACGTTGCAGGCTTGGTTGATGAAGAGAACGCTGGTAGCGAGCTTGATGAGATAGATCAGAGTAAATTTGAGCTTAGTGAGATCGATTCGCTTGATGAAGAGCTAAATAGTGAAGAGGCTGACGAAGAAAATAAAAATTTAGATG
Source organism: Campylobacter concisus (assembly GCF_003048875.2). Classification (NCBI taxonomy): domain Bacteria; kingdom Pseudomonadati; phylum Campylobacterota; class Epsilonproteobacteria; order Campylobacterales; family Campylobacteraceae; genus Campylobacter; species Campylobacter concisus. The sequence goes on from NZ_CP049264.1 coordinate 402,943, forward strand.
ACACTGAGCTAGATGTTCAAAATTTAGAGCAAGAAGAGCTAAATATAGACGAGCTAGCTAAATTTGATGATAAAGATAACCTTGAAAATGAGTTAAATTTAGAAGATGAGCCTAAAGATGATGAGAATTTAGATGAGAGCTCTGAGGCTGATGAAGAGCAAATTCAAGTAGATGATGAAAAGGCAGAAGAGGATATAGAAGTAGAGGCTTTGGATAAAATTTCAAGTGAGGAGCTAGAAAATTTAGAGCCTAGCGAGAGCGAAAACGCTTCTAGTGAGATGCCAGTAGAAGAGCTAGAAGATATTGATATTAGCGAGCCAGAAGCTAAAGAAGATCTAGGCCTTGCGGATGAAACTTTCGAAGAAGAAAATGCACAAGATGATAGTAAAGACGCGGCATCAAGTGAGTTAAATTTTGACGTGGCATCGATAGATGATATAGATGAAAACACGATGTTGGCGGCATTTGGACTAAAAGATATACCTCAAACAAGCTCAAAAAATGATGCAAAAGAGGACTACAAAGAAGAGCTAACTAAAAAGATCACAAAACACGTCCACGAGTCGCTAAATGAGAGCTCGCTAAGAGATGTGCTAAAAGATATGAACATTAAGATAAATATAAGTTTCGAGGAAAAGTAGTTGCAAGGACAAATTTTAGTAGTTTCGGGACCTAGTGGAAGCGGTAAAAGCACGCTTTTGGGCCGTCTTTTAAAGGAAGAGAAAGACCTATATTTTTCTATCTCAAGCACGACTAGAGCAAAAAGGGATGGCGAAGTTGATGGGGTGGATTATTATTTTATAAAAGAAGATGAATTTAAAAGTGGCATAGAAAAAGGCGAGTTTTTAGAGTGGGCACAGGTGCATAAAAACTACTATGGCACGAGCTTAAAGCCAGTTTTATCAGCACTTGAAGCTGGAAAGATAGTTATATTTGACATCGATGTGCAGGGCTTTCACATCGCACTTGAAAAATTTAAAAGCTACATCACTTCAGTTTTTATAACAACTGCGAATAAAAAAGAGCTAAAAAGACGCTTGAAAAACCGCGGAACAGATAGTGACGAAACGATAGAAAACCGCTTAATGAACGCAGTTGGGGAGATGGAGCATATTTTAGAGTATGATTATTTTTTAGTAAATGATGATATAGAAAAGAGCTATAAAGGACTAAAATCAATCCTTCGAGCGATGAGGTTAAAAAGTGCTAAGATAAACTTAAGAAACGTCATCGACGAGTGGATAGATTGTTAGAAATTCAGGAATTTATGATAATATTTTGAGAAAATTTGATAAGGAGAAAAGATGGGTTCTTTTAGTATTGGCCACTGGTTGATTGTTTTAGCGATCATTGTATTACTTTTTGGAGCAAAGAAGATCCCAGAGCTTGCGAAAGGACTAGGCAAAGGCATAAAGACTTTTAAAGCTGAGATGGAGGACACAACCCCTGAAAAAAGCGAAAAAGTCGAGCATAAAGAAGATAGTGCAGCTAGTCAAAAGATAGAAGAAACAACAAAAAACGCGTAGGTTTTAGAGTTGAAAGATAAAGTAAAAGCTGAAATTTCAAAGGTTTTAGAGCGAGAATTTGTGCTTGAAAAGCCAAAGGATAGAAATTTAGCCCACTATGCGACGCCGCTTTTTAGCCTCGCAAAAGAGCTAAAAAAGTCTCCAGCTATGATAGCTAGCGAATTTGCTGATAAATTTAGTGGTAGCAAGATAGTTGAGGCTAGCGCGGTAAATGGCTACTTAAATTTCAAGCTTAGGAGCGAATTTTTAGATGAAATTTCAAAGCAAATTTTGCTAGATGGCGAAAATTTTGCAAAAGAAGATGCGAAAAAAGATAGCTATTTAATAGAATACATCAGCGCAAATCCGACTGGGCCGCTTCACATCGGACACGTTAGAGGCGCAGTTTATGGTGATACTTTGGCAAGACTTGGCAAAAGACTTGGCTACGCTATCTCAACAGAATACTACATAAATGATGCAGGTAATCAAATAGATCTGCTTGGCACTTCGATATCTCTCGCGGCCAAAGAGCAGCTTTTTAACGAAAGTGTCGTTTATCCAGAGAAATACTACCGTGGGGATTATATTTTAGATATCGCTAAGCTTGCAAATGAAAAATTTGGCAAGGAAATTTTTTATGACGAGAGTAGAAACCTTGAGCTTGCCGAATTTGGCAAAGATATCGTGCTTGAAATCATCAAAAAAGACTTGGCTGATGTTGGGATATTTATAGAGAGCTGGGCTAGTGAAAAAGCTCTTTATGACCATCTTGTGCCAACAATAGAAAAGCTAAAACGCTCAAATCAAATGTATGAAAAAGAGGGTGCAACCTATATAGCTTCGACTACACTTGGTGATGACAACGATAGGGTTGTGGTTAGAAATGACGGCAGACCGACATATCTAGCTGGCGACATCATCTATCATAACGCTAAATTTGAGAAAAATTTTGACCACTATATAAACATTTGGGGCGCGGATCACCACGGATATATCGCAAGGCTAAAGGCTGCGATAAATTTCCTTGGATACGACGAAAATAGGCTTGAAGTGATACTTATGCAGATGGTTAGCTTACTAAAAGAGGGCAAGCCATATAAAATGAGCAAGCGTGCTGGCAATGCGGTGCTGATGAGCGATATCGCGAGTGAGATCGGTGCTGAGGCGCTTAGATTTATCTTTATAAGCAAGGCAAATACGAGTAGTTTGGAATTTGACGTGGATGAGCTTAAAAAAGAGGATAGCTCAAACCCTATCTTTTATATAAATTACGCTCACGCCAGGATAAATCAAATTTTTGCAAAGGCTGGAAAAAGCGTTAGTGACGTGATAAATGCAGACTTTGAGTGCCTAGATGAAAATGCCAAAAATTTACTTTTTGAAGCGCTTATCTTGCCTGAAATTTTAGAAGATGCTTTTATCTCAAGGCAGCTTCAAAAGATACCAGACTATCTAAAGTCGCTAGCTGCTAGCTTTCATAAATTTTATAATGAAAACCGTGTGGTTGGAAATGAAAACGAAGATAGCTTACTAAAAGTCTTTGCAGTCGTTGCTGTCTCGATAAAAACAGCATTTAACATAATGGGAATCACAGCTAAAGATAGGATGTAACTTTATAGCCGCCAGACATTAGTCAAAAAGGGATATGCGGGTTTGACTAAATGCCCCTTTTTTCAAATATAATTGCAATAGTTTTTGCTATGATCTTTATCTCCAGCCAAAGTGACCAGTGCTTGATGTAGTAAAGATCATACATGAGTTTCTGCTTTGCATCGTGCGTGTTTGCGCCGTAAGGGTAATTTACCTGTGCCCAGCCAGTGATGCCTGGGCGGACGATGTGACGTTCATTGTAGTAAGGGATCTTTTTTTCGTAGTCATGAACTAATATGTCCCATTCTGTACGTGGTCCAATTAGGTGCATATCACCTCGAAATACATTGATACATTGAGGTATTTCATCCATTCTAGTCTTGCGCATAAATTCGCCAAATTTAAATACTCTTGTGTCGTTTTTTTGCGTGTATGGGTTGTGTTCTGAGTTTTCATGCATCGTTCTAAATTTATAGCACTTAAATATTTTAGTATCCAGCCCAACCCTATTTTGCAAGAAGTAAAGGCTGCCAGGGGACTGCTCGTCTATCTTTTTCTTTACGTAAAATTTAAGCACAAAAAGTATCACAAGAAGCAGCGAGCAGCTTACATAGTCGATCATGCGTTTTAAGGCGTATTCAAAGGCATTATAAGGCTTAATATCGTTTAAAAAGTTTAAATTTTCGCCATTTTCTGGGATGTAGCACTTTTGCAAGTAAATTTCTAAAAAGCTCTCCACATTTAGAAATTTGATCTTTTTATACTTAGTCTTAAACTGCAAAAGCGTGAGAAATCTCACCAATTTGTTATCAACAGGCTTTTGGGTATTTAGCACTATTAGCCTTTGATTGCCTGATTTTATGAGATTTTCTAGCGCACTTCGCAAAGCTTTTGCGTCGCTATTTTCAGGGGATAAAAAATTCACCTGGCCAAATTTCTTCCTAAGCTTCTCTAGCTCGAGTTTGGTGAAAGCGTATTTTTCGCCAAGGATGATCATAGGCCTATCCCTTTATCTTTATTTTAAATTTGCATTATAAAATTCATCTAATTATACCCAAACGTGCTAATTGCATTTTTAAAAAAAGAGTTAAGGTTAAAATATGTCTCATAAATTTCTTGCTGTGCTTGTTTTAGCGCTCATATGCGGCGTTTCTTTTACGCTCTCAAACACACTTTTGGCTAAATTTCACACCAGCCCACTCATCATCTCTATCATTTTAGGTGCCATTTTTGCAAATCTTTTCACCAAACAGACTCAAATTTTAAAAAGTAGTGGCGTTGTAGCGATCGCTGGGAAGCAAATTTTAAGGCTAGGCATCATACTTTTTGGCTTTTACATAAGCCTTGGCGAGATCGCAAGTGTCGGCACTCTAGGCGTGACATATGCGGCTTTTATGGTATTTGCGACCTTTTGCTTTGCGCTTTTTGTAGCCAAAGCCTTGGGACTTAGCAAGGATAGTGCTGTGCTCATTGGCTCAGGGGCAAGTATATGCGGCGCAGCTGCTGTTATGGCTACTCAAAATGAGATAAAAGCAGACGCAAACAAGCTTGCTATCGCCATTTGCACGGTTGTGCTCTTTGGGACGATTGGCATGTTTATCTACCCATTTATCGCTAAATTTCTAGCTCTCACACCACACCAAACTGGCTTTTTTATCGGTGGCTCACTTCACGAAGTAGCCCACGTAGTAGCAGCTTCAGCAGCATTTGACAGCGCAACAAGCAGCACCGCCGTCATCATAAAAATGCTTCGCGTCATCATGCTTGTGCCATTTTTGTTTTTGCTAAATTTCTTAAATTTAAGCCAAAATAGCGGTGGCTCAAAGCTAAAGAGCATACCATGGTTTGCACTATTTTTCTTAGTAGCGATCTGCGTTAGATCCTTGCCATTTTTTCCTGAAAATTTGGTGCAAATTTTAAAGCTAGCCGCTAGCATTTGCCTTTGCATCGCGATGTGTGCTTTGGGATTTGGGATAGATAGAAGCATTTTTAAAGCGACGGGCAAAAAGCCATTTTTGCTAGCATTTTTTATATTTTTATGGCTTATTTGCTCATCGCTTGTTTTTGTTAAGACTCTTTGCTAGTTTTTAGCTTTTGCAAAAACTCTTCGATGTTGTATTTTGCTCTGTAAGCTGGGCTTAAAAGGTGTATCAAAATGTCGCCAAGGTCCATCACGATCCAATCAGGCGAGCTCTCAGTGCCTATAAATTTCTCCCCAAGAGGCTTAAGCTCCTCCTTTAGATCCTCAGCCAGCGAGTAAGCGTGCCTCTCACCAAGCGTAGTAGCGATAACTACGGCCTTTACGAAATAATCATCCCCACTCATATCAAACACTTGTATCTCTTCAGCCTTTTTTGCGTCTAAAACCTTAACTATACTTTCGGTGCGCTCTTGCATCGATCTCTCTTGCATCTTTAATCCTTGGTAAAAATTTATAATTTCATCTTTTATCTTGCTAGGCAGCTCATCAAGCCCCTTTTGATGCCTGATCTGCGACGAGCTAACATCCACGTGCACGTCCATTTTTTGTAAATTTCGCGGAATTTCTATGTGATTGCGCTTAGCGATCACAAACTGCACTAAATTTTTTAGCTCCTCATATCCATGCCACTTATCAAGCGTGGCTAGGTGGTCCGCGCCTATTATGAGATAAAATTTCTCTATCTTGAATTTCTCATACAAATACTTAACCGTCTCTATGGTAGGCACCGGGCGAGCTAAATTTATCTCATAATCTGAGATCTCGACCTTCTCTAGGCCGCCCCAAATTTCTCTTATCCACTTTAGGCGAAGCTCTGGCGGAGCTGAAAATTCGCTCTTAAAGGGACTTATAAAAGTTGGCATGATGATGAGCTTGTCGATATCAAGGCCGCTTAGTGCCATTTTCACAATGCTATCGTGTCCTAAATGAACCGGATCAAAGCTCCCGCCAAAAAGTGCTAACTTCATCTATTAAAGTGCCTTGTTTATATTTGTTTTAAAATTCTTTTTTGTAGAATTAGGCGTAATTATATCAAAAGGAGCTAAGATGTCAGTTAAAGTAGCAATAAACGGCTTTGGGCGTATCGGTAGGTGTGCTGCTCGTATTATTTTAGAGCGTGATGATGTTGAGCTTGTCGCTATTAACGACACCGCAACAAGGGATATGACGAGGTATTTGCTCAAATACGACAGCGTTCATGGCGAATTTAAGCAAGACGTTAAGGTGATAAGCGACGATTTTATAGAAGTAAATGGCAAAAAGATAAGAGTTTTTTCTACAAGAGATCTAAACGAGCTTAGCTACGCAGACTACGGCGTAGACGTGGTTTTAGAGTGCACTGGCAAGTTTTTAACCACTGAAAAATGTGAGCCATATCTTGCTCGCGGCGTCAAAAAAGTAGTCATGAGCGCTCCAGCAAAAGATGACACGGCGACATTTGTAGTTGGCGTAAATGACGATAAATACGCAGGCGAAGCGATCGTCTCAAACGCAAGCTGCACCACAAACGGCCTAGCTCCAGTGGCAAAGGTGCTAAACGATAAATTTGGCATCGTAAAAGGGCTGATGACTACGATCCACGCATATACAAATGGTCAGAGCCTAGTTGATGTAAAGGCTAAAGATTTCCGTCGCTCACGCGCTGCAGCGCTAAATATCGGACCTACGACAACTGGAGCTGCAAAAGCGATCGCTAAAGTGCTTCCAGAGCTAAGCGGCAAGCTGCACGGCCAAGCAGTGCGCGTGCCAGTGGCAAACGTCTCGATGGTCGATCTAACTGCGGTTTTAAAAAGACCAGCTAGCAAAGATGAGATAAACGAGGCATTTAGGGCGGCTGCAGAGTCAAATTTAAAGGAAATTTTATTCGTCGATGACGACTACAGAGTTAGCAGCGACTTTTGCACAAGCACCTTTAGCAGCATCGTAGCTAGCGACACCACGCAGGTTATCGCTGATGATATGGTGAAGGTCTTTGCGTGGTACGACAACGAGTGGGGCTACTCAACAAGGCTTGTTGATCTTGCTAAGATCGTGGCTACAAAGTAAATTTAAAGGGTGAAAAATGAGTGATATTTTATCGATCAACGACCTTGAGCTTAATGGTGCAAAAGTCTTTATAAGGTGCGATTTTAACGTGCCTATGGACGAGTTTTTAAACATCACTGATGACCGCAGGATCCGCTCAGCGATACCAACTATTCGCTACTGCTTGGATAATGGCTGCAGCGTGGTTTTGGCTAGTCACTTAGGACGTCCAAAAAATGGCTATGAAGAGAAATTTTCACTTCAAGGCGTGGCTAAGAGGCTATCAAGACTGCTTGATAGAGAGGTGATATTTGCTGAAGATGTGATCGGAAATGACGCTAAAACAAAGGCTGCGGCTCTAAAGCCAGGCGAAATTTTAATGATAGAAAATTTACGCTTTGAAAAGGGCGAAACTAAAAACGACGAGGCTTTGGCAAAAGAGCTTTCAGGATTTGGCGAATTTTACATCAATGACGCATTTGGTGTTTGCCACAGGGCTCACGCATCGGTCGAGGCGATCACTAAATTTTACGATGAGAAGCACAAAGCAGCGGGATTTTTACTACAAAAAGAGATAAATTTCGCTCAAAATTTGATAAAACATCCATCTCGCCCATTTGTCGCTGTCGTGGGTGGCTCAAAGGTAAGTGGTAAGCTTCAAGCCTTGCATAACCTTCTGCCACGCGTCGATAAGCTCATAATTGGCGGCGGTATGGCATTTACATTTTTAAAATCACTTGGCGAAAACATCGGAAATTCACTCCTTGAAGAAGAGCTCATCGAAGATGCAAGGCAAATTTTACAAAAAGGCAAAGAGCTAGGAGTGAAAATCTACCTGCCAGTAGATGTCGTCGCTGCTCAGACATTTTCAGCTGAAAGTGCCGTAAAATACGTCCCTGCCCAAGAGATCCCAAATGGCTGGATGGGACTTGACATCGGACCAGCATCGATTAGGCTATTTAAAGAGGTCATCGCCGATGCGCAAACCATCTGGTGGAACGGACCTATGGGCGTTTTTGAGATGGATAAATTTAGCAAAGGCAGCATCAAAATGAGCCACGCTATCATCGACACTCACGCGACAACCGTCGTTGGCGGTGGTGATACGGCTGACGTGGTCGAGCGCGCAGGCGACGCTGATGAGATGACATTTATCTCGACTGGCGGTGGTGCTAGCTTGGAGCTAATAGAGGGCAAAGAGCTGCCTGGCATAAAGCCGCTTAGAAAAGAGGAGTAGGTCTTGAAATTTCTAGCGAATTTAAAGTGTAACCACACAAGAGAGAGCTTTAGAGAGTACGCGAAAATTTTAGACGAAAATTTAAGCGCAAACGACGACGTGAGCGTATTTGCTCCAGCTAGTGCTTTTGATGAAAAAAGGCATCTTTTTAGGCTTGGGGCGCAGAATTTCTACCCATGCGAGAGTGGAGCATTTACTGGCGAGATCGGCAAGGCGATGCTTGATGAATTTGGCATAAAAGACGTGCTGATCGGTCACTCTGAAAGGCGTGAAATTTTAAAAGAGAGCGAGGAGCTTTTGCGAGCAAAATTTGACTTTGCCGCAAAAAATGGCTGGAACGTGATCTACTGCATCGGCGAAAATTTAAGCACAAATGAAAGCGGAGCGACCAAAGAATTTTTAAGCCGCCAGCTTGAAAACATCGACCTTGGCTATAAAAATTTGATCATCGCCTACGAGCCGATCTGGGCGATAGGAACGGGCAAAAGCGCTAACATAGAGCAGATAGATGAGGTGCTAAGTTTTTTAAAGACAAAGGCAAACGTGCAACTACTTTACGGCGGAAGCGTCAATGCAGCAAACATCGCTGATATAGCAGGTATCAAAAGCTGCGATGGGGTTTTAGTAGGTACAGCCAGCTGGGATGCGAATAATTTTTTAAATTTGATACGCGTTGTCTCGTGAGCGCCTTTTAATGAGTTCGAAATTTTAAGTCTGCGACAGGCTATTTGCCTAGTCTTGACCTAAAATTTCTACACAACATTAAAATTCATCTCACGATACTGCCGCTATTAAATTTGGTTTAAAATTTAAAAATCGCTTAAAAGCCAAACAAAATAAAAAGGAGAAATGATGATACTAAAAGGTAAAAAAGGTCTAATCGTAGGCGTCGCTAATGCTAAATCAATAGCTTACGGCATCGCAAAAGCTTGTCACGATCAAGGTGCGCAGATGGCATTTACATACCTAAATGACGCTCTTAAAAAGCGTGTAGAGCCGATCGCTGAGGAGTTTGGTAGCAAATTTGTCTACGAGCTTGACGTAAATAACCAAGCTCACCTAGACGGCCTAGCTGATAGGATCAAAAAAGACCTTGGCGAGATCGACTTTGTCGTGCACGCTGTGGCGTATGCGCCAAAAGAGGCGCTTGAGGGCGAGTTTGTAAATACCACAAAAGAGGCATTTGACATAGCGATGGGCACTAGTGTTTATTCGCTACTAAGCCTTACTCGCGCGGTTCTACCGGTGCTAAAAGAGGGCGGCTCGGTGCTTACTCTTACATACCTTGGCGGACCAAAATTTGTGCCACACTACAACGTCATGGGCGTTGCAAAAGCAGCGCTTGAAAGCTCAGTTCGCTACCTAGCACACGACCTTGGCGCTAAAAATATCCGCGTAAATGCGATCAGCGCAGGTCCAATTAAAACGCTTGCCGCAAGCGGAATAGGCGATTTTAGGATGATTTTACGCTACAACGAAGTAAATAGCCCGCTAAAACGCAACGTCACCACTGAAGACGTCGGCAACAGCGCTATGTACCTACTTAGCGACCTAGCTAGCGGCGTAACAGGCGAGGTTCACTACGTAGACTGCGGCTACAACATCATGGGTATGGGCGACGTGGCTACCGACGCCGAGGGCAACACGATCCTAGCTTGGGACGCAAAATAATCTACTGATATAAATTTGGCGGGGCAGCTCGCCAAATTCTTCTTTTAAATTTCACCAAATTTATCGCAAGGACAGAAAATGAGGACTTTAGACGAGCTTATAGATACAAATGAGCCAGGCTGGGCGCTGGTCGAAGAGTGGCTAAAAGAGGCCAAAAACGACTATGAAATTTTGCCTCGCGATGAGAGCAGGGCGCAAAGCGAGCTTTTAGGGCTTCAGGTCACCACTCGCTCGCCGATGGGAGCGCTTGTTTATGGGTGCGGCGGCATAGTGATAGATGGCGGTTGGCTGCGCCTGCTTGGCTCAGGATGCGAGCAGATGAAGCACGGAATTTACAGCTTTAACCTTGGCAAAAGCTTTAGCGAAGCAGGGCAGATGCCTAGCTATTTGCTCGTGGCGGATGATGTTTTGGGCGGATTTTTCGCGGTAAATGGCGGCGCCTTTGGTGGCAAAGCTGGCAACGTCTTTTACTACGCACCAGATAGTGGCAAATGGGAAGATACACAGCTTGGCTACTCTCAGTTTTTATACTGGGCGCTTTGTTGGGATATATCTAAATTTTACGAGCTTTACCGCTGGGATGGCTGGCGCGAGGATGTGAGAAATTTTAGCCTTGATAAGGTGATGTTTGCGCTACCACCACTTCTTTGGCAAGACGCCGACGTAAGGCTAAGGCTAAAAGATATGAAAAAAGATGGCGTTAATATCGATGAGCATTTTGCCTCTTTGTTTAAGGGCGGGAAATAGATAAATTTTAGTAGTCTTTGCAAATTTTAAAACTTTCACTCACTCGCCTTAGCAACTTAACAAAGAAACAAAACTTTAAATTTCTAAAAAACTATTTTACAAATTTTAAAATTCCATTCACTCGCAAGAATTGACTACTAAAATTTGGCTTCGCTTGCCGCTTAGCTCAAATTTTAGAGCCGAAATTACTCGTTTATGAAATTTTAAAATTTACTTGACACTCGCTAGATATTTAAACGCATGCAGTGCGTCAGCACCGTTGCATGCACCTCTAACGTGCGAGGGGCTTAGGGGATTAAAAAAAAGGGGGGGGATAAGGGGACGGCTTCGTGTCTACCCTGCAGTTGCGAGCCTGCGAAGCAAAATTCAAGTCCCTTTGTCTCCCTTTTGGATAAAAATAAATTTACAAATTTAATAAAGCTATTTTTGCAAATTTTAAAACTTTCACTCACTCGCAAGAATTGACTACTAAAATTTGGCTTCGCTTATCGCTTAGCTCAAATTTTAGAGCCGAAATTACTCGCTCATGAAATTTTAAAATTTGTTTGATATTTGCAATATCAGATGAAGCAATTTTTCAAATTTTAAAATCTTACTCACTCGACTTAGCGGACTACTAAATTTAGGTCTCGCAAAGCTCACCACTAAATTTAGAGCCGTGATGTGCTCGCACTAATTTTAAAATTTACCTGAACTTTCTAAGTTGCAAGAGACAAATTCCTACAAATCCAAGAATTTAAACAAATATCCTAAAATAACCAAAAAATTTAAAGGAAATTTCATGCAAAATAAGCTTTTTACGCCGCTTAAGATAGGCGGCATCGAGATCAAAAACCGCATTATCATGGCTCCGATGTGTATGTACGAGGTCAAAAAAGAGGATGGCCGTCCAAGGTGCTTTCATAAGCTTCACTACGCTACAAGGGCGATCGGCGGTGTCGGCATGATCATCGTTGAGGCGACGGCTGTGGAGGCGCGCGGCAGGATCACTAAAAAAGATCTTGGGCTTTGGAGTGACGAGCAGATCGAAGCTCACGCAGAGCTGGTAAAAGGCTGCAGCAAATATGGCGCCAAAATGGCCGTCCAGCTTGCTCATGCTGGTAGAAAGGGCACTTGTGAGGGCATCATCGCTCCAAGTGCTATCAAATTTAGTGAAGACTATGCCACACCGCAAGAGATGAGTGCCGGGGATATCGAAAGCCTTAAGCAAAGCTTTGTGGATGCTGCCATTAGAGCAAAGAGCGCAGGATACGAGGCTGTGGAGATTCACGCGGCACATGGATATTTGATAAATCAATTTTTATGCGCTGGCACGAACAAGCGAGGCGACGAATACGGCGGCACATTTGAAAACCGCATAAGGCTGCTGCTTGAAATTTTAAGCGAGATCAAGGCTGGCGCTAATATCGCAGTTGGCGTGAGGATAAGTGCAAGTAGCTGGCTTAAGGGCGACTGGGACGTAGAGGAGAGCGTAAAGCTAGCGCGTGAGCTAGAGAAAAATGGGGCTGACTTCATCCACGTCTCAGCTGGCGGAGTCTATGCAAAAGTTGATAGCGCGCCTAAATTTACGCCTCTTTATCAGGCTGGCTACGCAAAAGCGGTGAAAAATGCAGTTAATATCCCAGTCTTTGCAGTTGGGCTCATCACAAAGGCAAGCGAGTGCGAGGCGCTGCTACTTGGTGATGTTTGCGACGGCGTGGCGCTTGGCAGAGAGCTACTGCGCAACCCATATTTTGCTTTTAACGCCATGAAAGAATTTGGCGAAAATGACAAAATAGAAAACGCCTACAAAAGGGCTTACTAAATTTTCTCGGCAAGGTGAAAGCCTTGCCAAATTTCACTTTTACACAGCCTATTTTTCACGCCTTGCTTTTTGCTGTTTGATTTAAATTTAATATAGTATCATTTGTGCAACTAAACTTTCAGGGGAGAAAATGAGGCAAAAGCACTTTGAAGTGGCAATTGTTGGAGCGGGCATTAGCGGGACGGCACTCTTTTATGAGTTGGCTGCATTTAGCGATATAAAAAAGGTCGCGCTTTTAGAAAAATATGACGGCGTAGCGACGCTAAATTCAAGCGGCAAGGGCAACTCACAGACCATTCACTGCGGCGATATCGAGACAAACTACACGCTAGAAAAGGCAAAAAAGGTCTCACAAGTGGCAAATATGCCAGTAAAATACGCCCTAAAATACAACTTAGAGGGCAAATATATGTTTGCTCATCAAAAGATGACGCTAGCCATCGGAGATGCCGAAGTAGAGCGCATCAAGGAGCGATACGAGAGCTTTAAAGAGCTATTTGCTTATCTTGAAATTTATGACAAAGAGAAGTTAAAGCAGATCGAGCCAAACGTCGTTTTTGACGCAAATGGCAATGAGCGCCCAGAAAATATCATCGCAATAGGCACGCAAAATGGCCAGTATACGACGATGGACTTTGGTGGCGTGGCAAATTCGCTCGTGCAAAATGCGCTAAATTTGGGCGGAGATGGCTATGAGATCAGCCTAAGCTCAGAAGTGACTGATATGAAAAAGGTGGGCGATACCTTTCACATCAAGATAAATGACGGCGAGGTGATCACAGCAAACTACGTCGTAGTCGATGCTGGAGCGCACTCGCTATTTCTAGCTCACAAGATGGGTTATGGGCTACATCTTAGCACGCTGCCAGTTGCTGGAAGCTTTTACTTTGCTAACAAGCGCCTACTAAACGGCAAAGTCTATATGGTGCAAAACGACAAGCTACCATTTGCCGCACTTCACGGCGACCCAGATATCCTAGCTAATGGCAACACTCGCTTTGGCCCAACTGCCCTTGTCATACCAAAGCTTGAGAGATTTCACGGAAGTTCTAGCTTTTTTGACTTTTTAAAGTGCTTAAAATTTGACAAAAACGTCCTTGAAGTCTTTACAAATTTACTAAAAGATGGGGACATCAGGTCATATATACTAAGAAATTTCTTGTTTGAAGTGCCATTTATTAACAAAAAAGAATTTGTTAAAGACGCCAGAAAGATCGTGCCAAGTCTAAGCGAAAACGACCTAAGCTACGCTGTAAATTTTGGTGGCGTAAGGCCGCAGGTGATCGACCGCAATAAAAAAAGGCTAGAGCTTGGCGAGGGCAAGATCAGCACAGGCGAGGGTATAAGCTTTAACATGACACCAAGCCCAGGGGCTACTAGCTGTTTTGAAACGGCGAGGGCTGATATGGAGGAAATTTGCAAATTCTTGGGCAAAAATTTCGACGAAGAGAAATTTAACGCCGAGTTTTTTGGGTAGGAAATGGGAGTGTTTGATATTTTTAAAAGAGGTGTGGATATGCCAAAAACAGCACAACAAAGAAAAGATGAGAACATAAAAATTTTAAAGCAAGAGGGCGTGGCGGTGCTTGAGAGCTTGCCGCTTCGCTATGAAAATAGTGAGGTTACGCCAAGAGACATTGACGAGATAGTAAAGCGCACAGTTTGCTCATTTACAGCGATCATGTGCGCTTGCACGATCCGTGATGAGGGCTCTTTGGGCGAAGAAAATATGGCGTGGGCAAAGAGCTTTTTGGGTGATGCCTACGAGGGACTTAGCGTAAAAGAAAAAGAGGTCGTTGAAGACAGAGCCGATATGGACACGGCTGTGAATATGGGCTGGAAATATGAGTCACTTTGGATCTTGCTTTGGGCGCTTGGTATAGCCGAAGATATCGGTCAGATGGATAAAATTTGCGACTGCGAGTTTGTGATGAATGTCTTTAAAGAGGGCGGCCTAAAAAGCCGCTCAAAGCTTCGCAGCATGGATGAAATTTTAAGCAAGCTCGATCTAGTTTATCGCTACCACTGGGCGTGCGTAAATGCAAGGGTAAATGGCACAAAGGCGGCTGGACTTGATGAAGAGGTCGTTATGGAGAGGCGTGCAGGGCTTGAGTGGCTATGCTGCAAAGGGCAAGAAAATGACGATTTGAGCGCTGAGTTTAACTGCTGGGACTATCCTGATCTAAACACTTGATCTAAGAAATTTTAAGCTCAAATGAGCTTAAAATTTATCTTAATGTAAATGCTATAGGAAAGCGAAGATAGCGTGCTTCTTTTGGCTTTGGAAACTCAGAGCTTGCTTTTAAGATATTTTCTATCGCCCCTTTATCAAGCGACTCAAAGCCTGAACTCTTAGTAACCTTTAGCTCATCTATGCTGCCGTCCGCTTTAAGCAAAAATCTAACTTCAACAACGCCTTGATGCTTCATCCTTCTAGCGTTATTTGGGTAGCTTTTATACTTTTTCACAGCCGCTATGACCTTGCTAAAGTCCTCATCGCTTTGTGCGTTTGATAAATTTAACTCTTGGGCTACTTTCTGAGCTGGAGCTGCGGCGATAGATTTGTTATTTGCTGGTAAATTTGAATTTACAGCAGGTGCTGGCGCAGTGATAGCAGGCGTTGGCTCAGGTTTTGGCTCCACCTTTGGCTCGATTTTAGGCTCAGGGCGAGGCTCAGGCTTTGGCAGTGGCTTTTTCTCCACCTTTTTTGGCTCTGGTTTTGGTAGTGGCTTTGGCTCAGGTTTAGGCTCTGGCTTAGGTTCTGGTTTTGGTGGCTGGGGCGGTGGCGGTGGAGCTGGAGGTGTTGGCTCTGGGATCATCACTTGTTCGCTTATCTGCGGAGCTGAAGTTTGCGGCACTGGAGTAAAAGAATTTAGAGCTATTTTTATAGGTTTTTGCTCGCCTATCTTTATCTCACTAAAATTATGTGAAAGCAAGAAATAAGCCGCTGCCACGTGCACTATTGCTGATACCGCTAGGCCACTATAGTTTGAAATTTTACTCAGAGATTGTTTGGATTGCAAAGTTTTCGTGACCTTTTTCTTTTAAGATATCAATTACTTTGACAAAGCTGTCAAATTTAGCGTTTTTGTCGCTTTTTAGTTCGATTAAGGTTTTTATATCCACAGCATTTAGCTTATCTTTTAGCTCATCTTCTGAAATTTCTGCATCATCTATGAAAAATTTATTATCTTTATCGATAACGACACTCACTTTTTTCTCATCCTCTTTATCCTGCTGTGCGCTTTTGGCGCTTGGTAGATCGACCGCGATCTTGCCCTGGGCGATGAAGGTCGAGATGCTTAGCACAATGGCTAGCAAAACGAGCATGATATCGATAAATGGGACGATATTTAGCCCATCTTTTTTATTTAGACGCATTTTCGGCCTTGTATCTGTTTATCATGACATCGACTTTTCTAACAAAGCCGTTGTAGATCATAAGCGTCGGGATCGCCACAAGTAGGCCAAATGCGGTCGCTTTTAGCGCCAAAGATAGGCCGATCATTATGCTTTTTGTATCGATGCCGCCAGCCATGCCCATGTCGTAAAATGTGATCATGATGCCAGCAACTGTGCCAAGAAGCCCGATATATGGGGCATTTGAGTAGATGATGTAAAGTGTGGTTAAATTTTTTGTCAGCGCCTCATCGAGCTTTTCGATGTTTTTGTAGCCATTTATATCAACACGTGAGTAAAAAATGATACGCTCGATCGTATACCAAAGCACAAAAAAGCTCATAACGCCCAAAATACCGATGATTATATAGTCAATGTTGTGTTTTAAAAGTTCCATAATGCCTCTTAGTTTTAAAATTTGAGCGTGATTATAACTATATTGATAGTTAATGTCAAATATATTGTAAAAATGTAACCTAAAAATATTTTATAAGAAAAGAAATTTAAAGAGGACAGATCTAAATATTAGCGCAAATCTGCGTTATTAATTATATAAATACGATAGATAAGCGCTAAATTTTATAACTTGATAATTGTTTTTAATATAAATATATGGCTAAATTTCTAGCTCTTTTACCACATGTGCATTTAGTGCCATTTGCATGTGGTGTAAAAATACGTTTTGATAAAAATCACCACTATGCCCTGGTGCGTCGTAGGTTTGGACTAAATTTGCAGGCACGATGATCTCTCTTTTTAAATTTTGCTCATTTGCGCTAAGTCTTAGGTGAGAGACAAGCTGATAGATGCACATATCGGTGCAGTCGCCCATGATGACAAAGCTTTCAAATTTACTTATAAATTTATTAAACTCCTGCGAATAAGCGATGCTAAGTGAGTTTTTATAAAAGGTCTTCATCTCGCTAAAAAAGTCTAAATTCCGTAGCTCATCAACTGCCTCTGCCTGCGTATCACCCTTTAAAGCATGCGCTGGAAAGCTCGCAAACTCAGCTGAATTTGGCTCGTGAGCATCTTGGATGAGGATGTAGTTTTTAAGGTCAAATTTCTCCCTTGCGATCTTAAAAGTATCTGCTATAAGGCTTGCTAGCTCACCCACACGCTTGCTAGCTAGTGCGCCCTCACAACAAAAGCCATTTATCATATCAACGCTTATAAAGACCACTTTTTCGCTGCCATTTTTAAAAATCTCACTAAATTTAAGTGCTTTTAGGCCATTTTGCCACGCATTTAGCTCATCTAAAATTTCACTCATCACTTCTCCTTTATAGGTAAATTTATACAAAATGTCTTTGGCTCAAGGGTTATCTCTATGCTGCCCTTGTGCGCCTCGATGATCTGCAAGCAAAGGTGCAGTCCCAGGCCGTTGCCCTTTAGCTTGCTCGTCTTAAACGGCTCAAAGACGATATTTTCATTTTTTATAGAGACACCGCTGTCATAGACGATAAATTTATGTTCATTTGGCGTCTTTTCGTAGCTTAGTCTCACCACGCCTTCGTCGTTTTCGTCCTCTTCTATAGCATCGATCGCGTTAAATAAAATGTTTTGAAAGACCATCGCGATGAGGTCAAAGTCGCCACAATAAAGGGCGTCAGGGAAATTTAGCTCAAAAGTTATATCTTTTGAATACTCGTAAAATTTAAGCGCCTCTTCGCACTCGCTTTTGATATCTAAAAAGTTAAATTCCTTTGGCGTGATGCTAAGCCCTTTTGTAAAAAGAAGCGTCGCTTTGATGATGCGCTCAACTCGCCAAATACCCTTTTGTATCTGCTCGACGATAGGCAAAATTTTTGGCTCAGCCCTTTTTAAAAGTGTGGAGTTTAGAAGCGAGATAGAGCCTATGGGGTTTCTTATCTCGTGAGCTAGGTGCGCTGCTACTTGACCCATCGAAGCTAGGCGCTCGGTGCGTTTTTCCTGCGTTATGTCGGTAGCTGAGATGATCTTTTTATCATCTTTGACCACCTTTTTTACTAGATAAATTTGTGAGCCAAAGTTTAGCTCGCCCTCATCTTTTGGGATGAAATTTAGCGCTTTGCCAAGCTTTTGCGCCTCTGAGTTTTGCAAGAAAATTTCATCATTTTCATCAAGCACCCAAATGGCATTTGGCAAAATTTCCACGATATCTTTTATAAAACCTTGCAAGCCCATATAAGAAGCGGTCAAATTTTTATACTCACGCTCTATCAGATAGGTCTGCTCTATCAGGCTTTTTAGGCCATTTTGTATATCGATATCACTCACAGCAACTCCTCATAATCTTTTATCTCATAAAGCCTAAGCCGCTCATCTTTTAAGCCCAAAAGCTCGTTGCTAAAGCCACTTTTTGAAAAAAGCGCTACGATATCAGGCTTTATGCCAAGTCTTTCGCACTTGTGAAGGACCAAATTTAAGACATTTTTGCAAATTTTTCGCTCTTTATACTTTGCTTCGCCGACTATTATCTTGCCATTTATGCTAAAAAGCATGTCTAACTCTATATTTTTACTCCAAAATGAACTTAGCAAAATGCCATCAAGCCCAAGCTTTTTAGCCATTAGCTCGCCGCTTAAAAGCTCAAATCCAAGGCTTGCATACTCGTCAAATTCTCTTTTTATAAGCTCTAAAATTTCCTCACTCCTACCCTCTTTTAAAAGGCTTAAATTTGGCTCGATAAATCTAAACCAAAACCTTGAAAAATGGCTATTGAAGTGAATTTTATCCTCTATTTTATAAGCTCGCTCGCTTTTTTTTAAAATTTGGCGTTTGTTTTTTACTCGCGGCTTTTCTTGGCTCTTTTCAAGCACTAAAAAATCCTTGCTAAAAAGCTTTGCATAGACCCTATTTGTCATGCTTTGGGGCAAAATTTTATTTACGCTAAATTTCTTTCTGTCGCTTCTAGCAAGCTTAATGAGAGCCATTTTGATGGCCTCGTCGCTATCCTCGTCAAAGTAAAACCTAGCCATCAAATTTTTATAATCATCTAAAATTTCAGCCCTGATCGCCTCAAAAACATCGTAGTATGAGCCCTTTAATAAAAAGTCATCAAAAACAAGATGAAATTTTATAACTTCAGCAATACCAAGGTGCTTCATCCGCTCAAATGTCGATTTTATGGCTAAAATTTCGTATCCTTTGTGTGGCGGATTGTAGCATATTTTTAGAAAATTTTAATTATAATCACGCAAAAACTAAAAGGCTAAAGTTGGTAAATTTAGAGCACATTAGAAGAGATATTATTTTAAAAAAAGGGATACATTATTTCGACTACACCGCCTCAGGACTTGCGTATAAGCCTATCGAGGACGAGGTCGCTGATATCTTAAAAACCTACGCCAACACCCACTCGCTAACATCCTCAAACGCCTATAAAACGCAGCTTTTGTATGATAGCGCTAGAAGCGAGCTAAAGCGCGCACTTGGGCTTGATGATAGGTTTTATCTCATAGCTACTGGATATGGCGCCACTGGTGCGATCAAGAAATTTCAAGAGCTTTTGGGGCTTTACGTGCCTCCAGCTGCTAAAAGAAGATATAACCTAAAGGTTGATGATAGCTCGCCGCTAGTTGTGCTTGGACCTTATGAGCACCACTCAAACGAGATCAGCTTTAAAGAGGCGCTTTGCGAGGTTGAGCGCATTAGGCTTGCAAAAGACGGCAGCATCGACCTATCTCACTTGGAGCAAATTTTAAAGATAAATCAAGGGCGTGAGATCATCGCTAGCTTTAGCGCAGCCTCAAACGTCACAGGCGTCATAAGCGACTACAAGCAAATTTACACGATGGTTAAGAAATTTGGCGGCATCGTGGCATTTGACGTGGCGAGCCTTAGTGCCTATGCAAATTTAGACTGCGACTACTTTGACGCGCTCTTTATCTCTCCGCACAAGCTTCTTGGCGGAGTTGGCAGCTGTGGGCTACTGGCAATCAAAAAAGTGCTAGCAAATGACGATGTGCCAAGCTTTGCAGGTGGTGGCACGGTAAGCTATGTGAGTAAAAACTACCATATATTTTTAAAGGATCAAGAGGCACTTGAAGAGGCTGGCACACCGCCTATTTTGGGGCTTATAAGGGCAAATTTAGCTTACAGACTAAGAGAAGAGATAGGGCTTGCTACCATTTATGAAAATGAGAGCGAGCTTAGCGAATACTTTTGCCAAAGACTAAGAGAAATTCCAGAGCTAGTTAGCTACTGCCCGGCAAATTTAAAGCGCCTTGCGATATTTTCATTTAATGTAAAAAACGTAGCTCCATACGAGCTTTCAAAAATTTTAAGCAAAGAGTATGGCATACAAACACGTGCTGGCTGCTCGTGCGCAGGCTCGTACGGACACGACCTTTTGGGGCTAAAAGAGGATCCAAATTTCACCCACAAGCCAGGCTGGGTGAGGGTTAGCCTTCACTATACGCATACCTTTGAGGATATTGATTATTTGGTGAGTGCGATCAAAAAAAGTATCGAGAAATACGCACTTTCATGGCAGGTCAAAGACCCTTTTGACGTAAAAGAGATAAGTGGGTGTGTAGGTGAATAAAAAAAATGTTTTGATAGTTGCTGGAAGCGACAGCATCGGTGGTGCAGGAGTGCAGGCGGATATAAAAAGTTGTGAGGCATTTGGCTGCTTTAGCGCAAGCGTCATCACAGCCGTGACCGCGCAAAATACAAATGGCGTTAGCAGCGTGCTTGCGATGCCAGCAAGTATAGTGAAAGCTCAGTTTGAGATGGTGCTAGCCGAGCTTGATATAGACGCTGTAAAGGTTGGCATGCTCTTTAACGAGGAGATAATAGCCGTTGTAAGCGCGTTTTTAAAGGAATTTATGGCTAAAAATGTGCCAGTTGTGATAGACCCAGTTTGCGTGGCAAAGTCAGGGGCAAAACTGCTAGAAGATGGGGCGATCGAAGCGCTAAAAGAGCTACTAAAGCTCGCAAGTGTTGCCACGCCAAATGTAGATGAGGCTAGGATTTTGGGTATTGACTTTGCAAATTTGCCTTGCGATATGGTGCTAAAGCGAACGAAGGTTGATGAAATTTGCGAGGATACGCTCTATCTAAAAGGTGGTGAAGTGGTGAAATTTAGCGAGGAGCTTTTTGAGCCTAGAGTGATGCACGGGGCTGGTTGTAGCTTCTCAAGCTCGCTAGCTGCCATTTTAGCGCAGCAAAGTGATCTAGTAAGCGCCATAAAAATGACTAAAAAATTTGTGGCAAATGGGATAAAAAATGCTCATAAAAGTAAATTTGGCGCACGGCTTATAGATCATAAAGCGGGGCTTAATGGCTGAAATTTACGCTATTAGCGATGATATTTTAATGCCTGAAAATTTGGCTTTGCGTTACACTAGAGAAATTTTGGAGTGCGGGGTTAAATTTTTTCAGTTTAGGTCAAAAAAAGCGGCCAAAAATGAAAAGCTTGCAAGTGAAATTTTAAATTTATGCGAGAAATTTGGCGCTAAATTTATCGTAAATGACGATGCCAAATTTGCTAAAAAGATAGGCGCAAAGGCCGTTCATCTAGGCAAAGACGATGAAAATATAAAAGAGGCGTTTGAGATTTTAGGCAAAGACGCATACGTGGGTGTTAGCTGCTATAATGATATAAATTTAGCCATAAATGCCGCTAAAAATGGTGCTAGCTACGCTGCTTTTGGCTCCGTTTTTACAAGCCCCACAAAGCCAAATGCCCCAAAATGTGGGCTTGAAGTAGTTAAAGAGGCAAAGCAAATTTTAAACCTACCTGTTTGCGTGATAGGTGGCATAAATGAGACAAATATCGGCTCGCTATCTCATGCCAAACCCGATCTCATCGCCGTCATCTCAGCAATATATAAAAATGGCAACATCAAAGAAAACATCAAAAATTTACAAAGAATAATTGAGTTAAATTTCTAAACTTAAGCTTTTTTTGCAAAACTTTGTTTTTGAATTTTAGTGAAAAGTATATATTTTCAGCAAATTTTAAAACTTTCATTCACCCCCTAAGAATTGACTACTAAAATTTGGCTTCGCTTACAGCTTAGCTCAAATTTTAGAGCCGAAATTACTCGTTCATGAAATTTTAAAATTTACTTGACACTCGCTAGATATTTAAACGCATGCAGTGCGTCAGCACCATTGCATGCACTTCTAACGTCGTCGGAGTTAGGGGATCGTTAAGGGGGAAGAGAGCGACTTCGTAATTCAAGCCTCTTCCCCCTTAACAAAGAAACAAAACTTTAAATTTTTAAAAAACTATTCTGCAAATTTTAAAATTCCATTCACCCCTAAGAATTGACTATTAAAATTTGGCTTTGCTCATCGCTTAGCACAAATTTTAGAGCCGAAATTACTCGTTTATGAAATTTTAAAATTTACTTGACGTTTGTCTGATTTGACAAAATAAATTTACAAATTTTAAAATTTAAATTTCACCGAGCGGTAGGTCTGATCAAACCTAAACGTTAGCAGATTTTGTAGTATCCCAAAAAGTACCATGAAGGTGACAAAGCTGCTTCCGCCGTAGCTAAAAAACGGCAGCGGCACGCCCACAACCGGTGCAAAACCGATCGTCATCGAGACATTTACCCCCACATAGACAAAGATGAGCGCGGCTATGCCAGTGGCGGTCACCTGCGTGAAATAATCATTCTTAAGCCCGTAGTTTAGGCTAAGTAAGTGCATTATAAGCGCTCCATAAAGCCCCAGCAAAAGAAGCGCCCCATAAAAGCCAAAACGCTCGATATTGTAGGCGAATATGAAGTCGCTAGTGGCGATTGGTAAAAATTTAAAGTGCGTTTGCGTTGCCTCGTCCTTTGGCTTGCCCTTTAGCCCGCCGCTACCTATGGCGATAATGCTTTGCTTGACGTGATAGCTTGGCTCTTCGGCGATGAAGTCGTGGATCCTCTTTTTTTGGTAATCATGTAAATTTTCATACAAAACTGGCGCCGAAAAGCCTATGGCAAAGATGATGCAGATCCAAATTTTCTTATTTACGCCGATTACAAAAAGGATGGTGTAGCCAACTATCAAAAGTATGAGCGCGGTGCCAAGATCAGGCTCTTTCATTATAAGAGCAAAAGGCAAAAGTATGTAAAAACTAAGCCTTAAAAAGTCTTTTAGCCCGTATCCATCGGCCTCTGGAGGGCGTTGCTTAACGAGATAGGCTAGCATCAGCAAAAAGGCTGGCTTCATGAGCTCTGAGGGCTGAAGCGTGAAGTGAACGAAGGGAATTTCCAGCCACCGCCTAGCTCCTAGCTTGCTAACACCAAAGATATCAACGCTTAAAAGCAGCACGATGCAGACCCAGTAAAACATCGGTATGATCCAGTCTATGCGCCTAATGGGCAGCAAAAATGCTATGAAAAATGAGACAAATCCTATGCCAAAATACACAAGCTGTTTGTTTGCTAAAATGTCGTTTGCTTCGGAAACTAGGATGTATGAGATGGCTATGATTGGGATTATTAAAAACGGCTGAATAAAATCAAAATGTGTTAAAATACGCCGATCTAGTTTTATCAAGAAGCAAACCTTGTTTTTTGGGCTAGATTATATCACAAACAAGGCTTTGATTTTGGTTAAATTTAATGTTTTAAATAGCTCTAGACTCGACGTTGCAGTGGCGCAGGAGCTTCAAATTTCACGCAATCAAGCTTTAAATTTGATAAAAGACTCTCTTGTAAGCGTAAATTTAAAACCAGTATCAAAACCAAGCTTTATCTTAAACGAAAACGATGAAATTTCCGTAAATTTTGCCCCAAAAAAAGAGGTGCAAAACGAGTACGAAGTAAATTTTGAGATCCCTATCATCTATGAAGACGACGATCTAATAGTGCTAAATAAGCCCCCGCAAATCGTCGTCCACCAAGCCCCAAGCGTCAAAGAGGCGACACTGGTTGAGTGGCTAAACAAAAAGGGCTTTATGCTCTCAAATTTAAACGGCGACGTAAGAGCTGGCATCGTCCACCGCCTAGACAAGGGCACGAGCGGCGCTATCGTCGTTGCTAAAAACAACTTTGCCCACGCAAAACTAAGCGAGCAACTAAGCAATAAGAGCATGGGACGAATTTATCTAGCGCTCACTGACCTGCCTCTAAAAGAGGACGTCATCATTGATAAGCCAATCGGCAGAAATCCAAACAACCGCCTAAAAAAAGCGATCGTCGCGGACGCTAAATTTGCAAAAAGTGCCTTCGTAAATTTGCTAAGCGAAGGCGGAGTAAATTTGATAGCGGCAAAGCTTTTTACAGGCAGGACGCACCAGATAAGAGTGCATCTTGCTAGCATAAATCGCCACATTTTAGGCGATGATTTATACGGATTTAAGAGCCAAGGCGATAAAATAAGCAGGGTTATGCTTCACGCTTATATGCTCTATTTTATCCATCCGCGAACTGGCAAAAGGGTAGAATTTACCGCAAAAACGTATGATGACTTTAACCAAATAATTTACAAAAAAATTCCCAAGGAGATTTTTGATGAAAAAATTTGCCCTACGCATATTGACACCATTTTTAGTAGCTTTCTTAGCGGGATGCGGCTCTAGCGTACCGACTCAGCAAAGCACGTCACTACCAACTATTACAAGCTTAAAAACTATTTCAGACATGACAGAAGTTGGCTTTGAATGGAACCCAGTGAGCGACGAGAGCGTCGTTGGCTACTACCTTTACCGCTCAAATCCAAACGATGCAAACTCAAAAATGCAACTAGTTGCAAACATAAAAGACCGCTTTGCTACGCACTATGTGGATCGCGACCTAGCTCCAGAGACCACTTACTCGTATCAGATGAGAACCTACTCAAGCAACGCCATCTCTCAACCAGGTGCAATCGCAACTGCGACAACTAAGCCACTACTTGACTCTGTACCATTTGCGCAAGCTATCACTGGGCTTCCAGGCCGTGTAAAAGTGATCTGGAGACCACATCCTGATAGCACAGTAGCAAGCTACATCATCCAAAGAAGCGATGCAGGAGCTAATAAATTTAGCCAAATCGCAGAGGTAAATGGCAGACTAAATGCCGAGTATATCGACACTGAGGTAAAACCTGGTAGGTCTTATGAGTATAGGATCTTAGTTAAAACTTCTTCTGGCGTCATCTCAAAACCAAGCCAAAACATAAGCGCCACAACAAAGGAGTTACCCTAAATCAGTAACGAACGTCCAAGCGACCAAAAATGCGCCAAAAAAGATCATCTTAACGTGGGATTACGCGCCGGCTGAGGATTTTGCTTATTTTAAGGTTTATAGAACGACAAGTAAAATTTTGCCTTACACATACCTAGCAAAAACGACTAGCAACACCTATGAGGATCTTATAAATACAAACGCAGCGACAAGGTATTATAGAGTCACAGCTGTCGATAAAGACGGTCTTGAGAGCTTAAAACAAGAAGAGCCGATCGTTGGTAGCACACTTGGCGCACCAAAAACTCCAAGCATAAGCGCTAGCTACGATGGCAGCGGTGTAAATGTAAGCTGGAGTGCAGTTGATAGAGCTAGCTCATATACAGTTTATAGAAGCGGTGCTAGCGAGAAAGTCTTTAGCGGTATAAGTGATACTGGGCTTAGAGATGACAGCGTCCAAAAAGGAGCTAGCTACTCTTACAGCGTCGTAGCAGTCGATGAGTATGGCATCGCCTCTGATAAGTCATCAAAAGCAGAAGTTAGCATAAAATAATGCCAAATTTCATCGCTTCATCCTTAAAAGAGCTCTCATTTCCATTTGGTAACGACAAGATCAAATTTCTTTGGCAGGCAAATGGCCGAAATGAGAGGCTCATCTACACAAAAAATGAAGATGAAGGCTTTTTTCTAGTCGTAAAGCCAGGCAAAAATGGCGTCGTCGTAAAGGGAGAAAAGCTTACAAAGCCTGCTAAAGTTGGCCTTTTACAAGAAGCACTGGAGCTTTTTAAGGAGCAAAGTTGCAATGGCATCATCAGCCAAGCATTTGCTGTGAAAAAGACAAATTTAACCAAAAAAGTTAGTGAAATTTTAAGCCTTGAAGAATTTGTGCCAGCATTTTGCGAGCTAAAAGATAAATTTAAAGAGATTTTTATCGAGATCGGCTTTGGCTCTGGCAGACACTTGCTCTATCAGGCTAAAAACAACCCAAATGCCCTAGTCATCGGCATAGAGGTCTATAAACCAAGCATCGAGCAAGTAGCCAAGCTAGCTAGGGCAAATGCCCTAGAAAACGTGCGTCTAATAAATACCGACGCAAGGCTCTTGCTCTCACTTGTTGGATCAAATTTAGTTGATAGAGTATTTTTACATTTCCCAGTGCCGTGGGATAAGGCTGAGCATAGACGCGTGGTCTCATCGGCGTTTGCGCTTGAGTGCGAGAGGATACTAAAAGTTGGTGGTAAATTTGAGCTAAGGACTGATAGCAAGGAGTATTGCGACTTTAGTTTGAGTAAATTTTTAGAGCCCACAAACTCAAAGATAGAGGCTTTTAAAAATAGAAATTTAGAAGTAACTAGCAAGTATGAAGATCGCTGGAGACGCCAAGATAAGGACATTTACGATGTTATTTATACTTGTGAGGTTGAAAGTGGCGAGAGCGTTTTGGCTGGGGATTTTAGCTTCAAAGAAAAGACAAGCGTAAAAAATATTATTAAAAATTTCAAAAATTTCATCATAAAAAAAGAGGATTATTTTTTACATTTTGAAGAAATTTATACCATAAACGAGGGTGAAATTTTGCTAAAAGTCGCCTTTGGAGCGTTTAACAAACCAGAGCAATGTTTCATCAAAATAAGCGATGAGAAAAGCGAATATTTTATAAAAAAACCGATCTTAATACGTGAAAATTTAGCAGCACACGAGCTTTTGAAGGAGTATTTGGCTGATGCAAGAGATAATTAGCGCAAGAAATTTAAGCCTAGCTTATGAGCGCAACGAGGTTGTGATCAATAGCGTAAATTTAGACATCTACGCAAATGACTTTGTCTTTATCACAGGCAAGAGTGGAAGCGGAAAAAGCACGCTTTTAAAGTCATTTTACGGAGAAATTTCGCCCCTTGCTGGCGAGCTAAATGTCTGCATGACGCAAATGGACGATATCGATGACAAAAGACTTTGCGAGCTTAGGCAGCGAGTTGGCATTATATTTCAAAACTACCGCTTGATAAATGAGTGGAATGTCGAAAAAAACGTCATGCTGCCACTCATCATCAAAGGCGTCAATCAAAATGTGAGCAAAAAGCAGGTGGCTAAACTTTTAAAACATGTAAATATGCTTCACAAAGCCGATAAATACCCTCGCGAGCTAAGCGGCGGCGAGCAGCAAAGAGTTGCCATGGCAAGAGCGCTCGCGCACAATCCAAATTTGCTTTTATGCGACGAGCCAACGGGAAATTTAGACGAATACTCAAGCGACGTCATCTGGTCGCTTCTAAAATCAGCCAGAGAATTTCTAGGCACAAGCGTTGTCGTGGTGACGCATCACATCCCATCAACGCTTCGCATCCCATACCGCCACTTCGTCATAGAAAATGGAGGCGTGCATGAGATCGCTTAAAAACCACCTTGGATTTATCCTGCCGTTAATCGCGCTTTTATTTTCAGTGCAGTTTAGCCTCACCGCAGACAAGATCGTAAGAGAGTATGAGAGGCTTATGGGAAATGACTACAACATCGTGGTGGTCTCAAACAAAGAGCTAAGCGAGCCAGTGCTAAAGCCAGTGGTTAGCACGCTAGCAAGTGTCGAGCCACTAAGCCCGCAAAAGATCATCGACCGCCTATCAAACGACATCTCAGCTAAAAATTTATCCATCCTTCAAAATGCCTTGCCTAAATTTTACTCGCTAAGGCTTAGCGAATTTCCATCGCCAGAATATATGGAGGAGATAAAGCAAAAGCTTTTGAAATTTGATGGTATAAGCAAGGTCGAGACATTTTCAAAGACCCATGACAAGGTCTTTAAGATGCTAAATTTAGCCAAAAGCATATCTTATGCATTTATGGCGATACTTTGTGTCGTTGGGCTTATGCTTATGCTTAAGCAGACTAAAATTTGGCTATTTGAGCACAGAGAGCGCATCGAGATCATGACGCTTTTTGGCGCGCCATTTTGGCTAAAATCAGCCATGCTCTATAAATCAGCCATGGTTGATAGCATAGTTGCGACCATTGTTGTTGGTGCGTTTTTCTTTTTCTTGCCTAGCATTGAAATTTTTAGAGAAAATGCTGCAAGCATCGATGTAGTCTTGCCTAGCCTTGATCTTTCAAGAGATATTTTTATCTTATTTGGCGTGGCTGTGGTTTTAAGCATTTTTGCTGTTAGTTTAGTGATGAGTAAGGCCAGAAAAAGCACGATATGAAAAAAGGAATTTTTACACTTTTGCTAGCTTTTAGTCTAGCTTTTGCATCAAATACTAAAGAGAAGATAAAAGACTCCAAAAACTCGCTAAGATCGACGCAGGCCATGAGTGAGCAGCTTAGTAAAAAGCTTGATGACTTGGCTGGTGATATCGTAACTGGCGAGAAAAAACTGCGCGGCATAAGCGGCGATATCACAAATTTAAAAGGTCAAATTTCAGTTCTTGAGACAAATGCTTCAAAAGCGCTTCTTGAGCTTGATGATCTAACAAAGCAAAACAAAGAGTTAGAACGCACCCAAAAAGAGCTAGAGCAAAACATGATAAGGATCATCGCAGAAGATCTCTCATTTGATCTGATGATGTCAGCAAGCGAGGGCAAACAAAGCGAAGAGAGCATCATCTCATCGCAAATTTTAACCAAGCTAAACGCCATAGCTAAAGAGGACTTTAAAAGGCTTAGCGAAAACTACGAAGATACGATAGAAAAGATAAAAAATAAATCAAGCAAGATAAATGAGATAAACTCAAGCATAAAAAACTATAGGCGCAAGCAAAATGATCTACAAAGCCTAGAGAGCACGCAGAAAAATACAATAAACGGGCTAAAACGTGATAAAGAAATTTACAGCAAAAAGCTAGCCAAGCTTCAAGCTCAGCAAGACGAGCTAAGAAAGACACTTGAGCAGCTTGCTATCATGCAAAAGCAAGAGGATGAAGCAGCTAGAGCTGCCAGAGAAAAACAAGAAAGAGCAGCTAGTAAAGGTGGCAAAAAGGGCGAAAAGAGCCAGCCAATGGGTGGGGGCTATCAGACAAGCTCGGTTAAAAGATACTCAGGTGCAAGGACGATCGCTCCGCTTGATAGCTACTCTGTAAAGCAAAAATTTGGCAACTACGTAGATCCGATATATAACATCAAAATTTTCAACGAATCAGTCATACTTCGCTCAAGCACGCCAGATGCGAAGGTTAAAAGCGTGCTAAATGGCAAGGTCGTCTTTGCAAAAGCAACTCCGATGCTTGAAAATGTCGTCATCATCGAAAACGAAAACGGCATCCACACGATCTACGCCCACCTAAGCCAGATCGCGCCAACTGTAAAGGTCGGCTCAGTCGTGCAAAAAGGCTATGTTATAGGTAGGGTAAGGAACGATCTAACCTTTGAAGTAACGCAAAGAAACTACCATATCGACCCGCTTGAAATGATCTCAAAATAGTCACTTTGTAAGCGTTATTAGCTAAATTTAAAGCCTTTTTGGCTAAAATGCGTGAATTTCAAGGAGCATGACAATGAGTAAGAGAAAACGCGTATTGGTCAAATTTTCAGGCGAGGCCTTGGCAGGAGAAAATGGTTTTGGTATAGACACAGCTGTGCTTAAATTTATAGCAAGCGAGATAAAAGAGCTTATAGAAAATGATATCGAAGTTGGCATCGTAATAGGCGGTGGTAATATAGTGCGCGGTGTGAGCGCTGCAAAAGACGGTATCATCAAGCGAACAAGTGGCGATCACATGGGTATGCTAGCAACTGTCATCAACTCGATCGCGATGCGTGAAGCTTTAGAGCGAAGCGGGCTTGAAGTAAGAGTGCAAAGTGCGATCAAGATGGAAGCGATCTGTGAGACTTTCATCGTGGGACGTGCGCAGCGCCATTTAGAAAAGGGCAGAGTTGTTATCTTTGCTGCAGGTACGGGCAATCCCTTCTTCACAACAGATACAGCAGCTACGCTAAGAGCTATCGAGATCGGCTCAGATATGATCATAAAAGCGACAAAAGTTGATGGCGTTTATGACAAAGATCCTAAAAAATTCAAAGATGCAAAACTTCTAAAATCACTAAACTACGAAAAGGCGATGAGCGATGATATCAAGGTTATGGACGATACTGCCATAGCTTTAGCAAAAGATAACGCACTGCCGATCTTAGTTTGTAATATGTTTAAGGCTGGAAATTTATTAAAAATAATAAATGAAGAAGAAGCAGCCCTATACTCAGTTGTAAAATAAATTTCAAAAAGGATAAAAATGAGAACAGAACAAATCACAGCAAGAGCACTAAAACAAGTAGGAGATGACAGATATAAGCTTTCACTTATCGTTGCAAAGCGCGCAGAAGCGCTAGCAAATGGTGCAATAGCTTTAGTCGATGCTGATACTTCAAAGATGAAATTTGCCGACATCGCACTACTTGAAGTGGCTGAGGGCAAAATAGGCTTAGAGGCAATAGTTGAAGGAAAATAGTCTTTTTTTAGAGCAGTTGATAGAGCAAATTTTAGCTTGTAAAAACGTTTCTGAAGCGATAAAACTGCTCTTTTCTCTTTGTGAGAGAAGTGAAATTTTAGACAAAGCTGTAGATAGCTGCGTCACATCTCACGCTGGACAATACCGCAAAAGTGGCGAACCATACGCCATTCACCCCATCTTAGTAGCCTCTATCGTAGCAAATATGGGCGGCGATGAGAGCATGGTTATAGCTGCACTTCTTCATGACGTGGTCGAAGATACCGATGTAACGCTAGGTGAGCTTCAGGCTGAATTTGGCGATGAGGTGGCAAAGCTGGTTGAAGGGCTTACAAAGATAGTTGCCATTAGAGAAAACAAGCTCGCAAGCTCAGACAGCAACGAAAAACTTGCAAGCTCGGCGCTAACTTTTAGAAAGATGCTCTTAATCTCCATAGAAGACGTGAGAGTCCTTGTCGTAAAGCTTTGCGACAGACTTCACAACATGCTAACTCTTGAAGCGCTAAGGCCTGAAAAGCAAAAACGCATAGCCGAAGAGACGCTTATGGTCTATGCTCCGATCGCTCATAGGCTGGGAATTTCATCGATCAAAAACATGCTTGAAGATCTAAGCTTTAAGTATGCGATGCCAGAAGAGTACGCTAAAATCGATAGCTACCTAAACAAAAACAAGCAGCAGCTTAGCTTAAAACTAAATGCTTTTCACGAAAAAGTAAGTCAAATTTTGCTTGAAAATGGCTTTATCGAGGGCACTTTTGAGATACAAAAACGCATAAAGCACTACTACTCGATCTATCTAAAGATGCAAAGAAAGGGCATTTCTATCGAAGAGGTGCTTGACTTGCTTGCCATTAGGATCATCGTGCAAAAGCCGCTTGATTGCTACCTGGCACTTGGAAATTTACATATAAACTTTAACCCTTTGATATCGAGATTTAAAGACTATATCGCGCTTCCAAAGCAAAATGGCTATCAAACGATACACACAACCATTTTTGATAACAAAAGCATCTTTGAGGCGCAAGTTCGCACTTATGATATGCATAAAACCGCTGAATACGGTGTCGCCGCTCATTGGAAATATAAAAACGGCGAGGGCAGCCTCTTAAATCCAAAGCTTGACTGGCTAAATGACATCAGCATGCAAAATAGCGAGAACGAGGGCAACGTTGAAGAGCTCTATGAATACGCAAAAGATAGCCTTTATATCGAAGATATCGCAGTTTATTCTCCAAAGGGAGAGGTCTTTACATTGCCACGTGGTGCTACGGCGCTTGATTATGCTTATGAGATTCACTCAGAGATCGGACTTTACGCAAAAGAAGCTTATATAAACCGCGTTAGGATGCCACTTCTAACAGAGCTAAAAAATGGCGACATCGTTAGGATAGTAACTGGCGAAGAGGCTAAATTTCGCTGTTCATGGATAAATAGCGTGCGAACAGGCAAGGCAAAGGCGACGATAAGGTCATTTTGTAAGCAAAAGATAAGAGATATAAACTACAAAATGGCGATAGATATCTTAAAATCAGTATTTAACGTCTCAAAAGATAGAATTTTAGAGTGGGTAGAGAGTGAAAATTTAGGCAAAAAGGTATTTCGTGCAGCAACTGATAGCGAGTATCTGCAAGAAGTGGCAAATATGCTTAAAAAATACATCAGAAAAGAGCGCCCTTTTATGATCTCTTTGGGCGACAAATACCAGATAAAAAAGCAGAAATTTGAAAATATAGTGATCTACTCAAATCACAAAATTTCAAATGTCGAGTTTGATTATTGTTGCAATCCAAAAAGAGGCGATAGCATAGTGGGCTTTAAAAATGGTCACACCGTGACAGTGCATCACAAGCTTTGCGAGCGTGCTGGCAAGCTAATGGATAAAGGCGACGAGATCATCTTTGTCAAATGGACGAGAAATGCCCCGCATAGGTATAAAATTTTATTAAATTTAGAAAACAGAAAAGGTGCGTTGGCTGAATTTTTAACATATCTTGCTAGACTTGATATAAATTTAGCTACAATCTCGCTAAACGAAGCAAATGATCTTAGCGGAGATACGTTTGAAATAAGCGTCGAAATAGCAGAAAACATCGATGCAAACGAGATCAAAGAGAAGATTAAGGATAGATATAAGATTATTGATTT
Source organism: Campylobacter concisus (assembly GCF_003048875.2). NCBI lineage: Bacteria > Pseudomonadati > Campylobacterota > Epsilonproteobacteria > Campylobacterales > Campylobacteraceae > Campylobacter > Campylobacter concisus. The sequence goes on from NZ_CP049264.1 coordinate 435,583, forward strand.
TGTTTCGCAAAGTGACCCATATCATAATTAGGAGAGAAAAATGGTTCAAGATATAGACGATATTTTACAAGAGATAAACCGCGGCGTTGCTGAGATGATCGATGCTGAGAGAGTTGAAAATTTGGTTAAAAATTATTATGAAAAAGGCGAAAATTTCTACGTAAAAGCAGGCTTTGACCCAACAGCTCCAGACCTTCACCTAGGTCACACAGTCGTTTTAAACAAGATGGCTTTGCTCCAAAAGCATGGCGCGATAGTGCAGTTTTTGATAGGTGATTTTACCGCTCAAATAGGCGATCCAACAGGCAAGTCAGCCACTAGAAAAAAGCTAGATCAAGAGACCGTTTTAAAAAATGCTAAAACTTATGAAGAGCAAGTTTTTAAAATTTTAGATCCTAAAAAAACGGTGATCATGTTTAACTCAAAATGGTCAAATGAGCTAGGAGCTGCTGGGATGATCGAGCTAACTAGCACATTTTCAGTAGCTAGAATGCTAGAGCGAGATGACTTTGAAAAGAGGATAAAAGCGGGCAATCCTATATCAATCTCAGAGTTTATGTATCCGCTTCTTCAAGGCTATGATAGCGTTGCTATGAAGTGCGACATCGAGATGGGTGGCACAGATCAGAAATTTAACCTTCTAATGGGTAGAACCTTACAGCGAACATATAATATCGGCAAAGAGCAAGCTGTCATCATGATGCCACTTCTTGAGGGGCTTGATGGCGTAAATAAGATGAGCAAGAGCCTTGGCAACTACATCGGCGTTACTGAAAATGCAAATGATATGTTTGCAAAAACGCTTAGCATAAGTGACGAGCTTATGTGGCGCTGGTACGAGCTACTAAGCACAAAAACACTTGGCGAGATAGAAGAGCTGATGAATGACGTAAATAGTGGCAAATATCATCCAAAAAAGGCGAAAGAGGATCTTGCTTATGAGATAACAGCGAGGTATCATGGCGAGGAGGCTGCTAAGGCTGCTATGGCTGAATTTAACAGCGTTCACTCTCAAAATCAGCTCCCAACAGATATGAAAGAATTTAGCTTAAAAGCGCCGATTTGGATAGTAGAGGCCTTATCTCAGTGCGGGCTAAGTGAGTCAAATTCTCAAGCAAGGCGAGATATAAAAGCAAATGCAGTTAGCGTCAATCAAGAAAAAATTAGCGATGAGCAGTTAAAATTAGGAGCAGGCGAGTATATCTTGCAGGTTGGTAAGCGTAAATTTGCGAAGATAAAGGTTGAATAAATGGAGTTAAAGCCGTTAAAAATAGGTAAATACGAGATAAAATACCCGATATTTCAAGGCGGTATGGGGCTTGGCATCAGCTGGGACAAACTAGCTGGCAATGTGAGCTTAGAAGGCGGTCTTGGCATAATTAGCTCAGTTGGCACAGGCTACTATGAAAACCGCAAATTTATAGATAAAGAGCTAAATGCAAAGCCTTTTGGAAGCGAAAATTTCTACTCTACAAGAGGCCTTCGAGCTGTCATAGAAAACGCACGTAAAATTTGTGGCGACTTGCCACTTGGCGTAAATATAATGTATGCTGCAAACGACTACGCAAGGGTGGTTAAAGATGCCTGCGAGGCTGGCATAAATATCATAGTCTCAGGTGCAGGCTTGCCTACAAATTTACCTGAATTTACACAAAATTTTAAAGAGATAGCACTAGTGCCGATCGTCTCAAGCGCAAAAGCACTAAAGATCATCTGTAAGCGCTGGCTTCAAAGATATGAGCGCTTGCCAGATGCTGTCGTGCTTGAAGGACCGCTAAGTGGCGGCCATCAGGGCTTTACATATGAGCAGTGCCTTGATCCTGAGTTTTCACTATTTAACCTCATCCCGCAGGTAAAAGCTGAGATCAAAGAGTGGGGCGACTTTCCGCTCATCGCAGCTGGTGGAATTTGGGATAAAAACGACATCGAAAAGGCGATATCGCTTGGAGCAAATGGCGTTCAGATGGGCACACGCTTCATCGGCACACACGAGTGTGACGCAGACATTGGCTTTAAAGAGGTCTTGCTTGCAGCTGAAGAGAAAGACATCGAGCTTATAAAGAGCCCAGTTGGCTATCCAGCTCGCGGGATAAGAACAAATTTGATAAATTTAGTCGATAAAAGAATGGGTCCAAAGATCCAGTGCATAAGCAACTGCGTAAGCCCTTGCCAAAGAGGCAAAGAGGCAAAGCAGGTTGGGTATTGCATCGCGGATAGGCTATTTGACGCATATAGCGGCAAAAAGGAGAGCGGGCTATTTTTCACAGGAGCGAACGGCTACAAACTAAAAGAGCTAATAAGCGTAAAAGAGCTAATGCATAAGCTGGTACATGGTGAATGAAACGGGTTCTAATCTCTCTTTTTCTAGCATTTAGCTTTCTTTTTGCGGCGACAAATTCAGAGACTTTTGCCAAATTTGATAGAAATTTTATGGCTCTAAATAGAAGTGCTAAGATTAAGCTTCATAATGATATAAAAAATATCTACGTTGATGCGATCATTAAAAATGATAAAAATACGAAAAAACAGGCACTTACTAGGCTAATAACAAGCTCAAAGGCGCTTGGCTTTGACTCAAGCGCATATATAAGAGACCTAAATGCGATAAATGGCGTAAAAGGTGCCAGTGCGCAAGCGGTTTCGCCAGCTTTAACGCTACTAAGTGCCACAAAGGTAAATGACACCTTGGTGCTTAAATTTAACACAAAGCTAGATACTGCAAGGCTAAAAACATCGTTTGCCAAACAACAAAATGCCTACAAAAATATCATGGACATCGATGGCAGGCTAAATGGCAACCCACTAACTTATAAAAATTTCATCTCAGACTACATCCACATCTCGCAGTACGACAAAAACACCGTCAGGATCATCTTTTCTGACAAGGTGCAAAAGACGATAAAGGCAAATGCGACTGGGGACTTGCTAATAATCAGCGCTCAAAATTTCATCTCAAATGAAAACGTAAGAGCACCACTTCATAAGCTTAAAAATAAAAACGAAAAGCCAGCACAAAGCGCAGTAGAGCCAAATTTAAAGTCTGAGCCAGCACAGAGTGAGCCAGTAGAAGAGCCTTTGCCTCCAGTTGCTGCGGGTAAATTTTCACGCAACAAAACGATCGTCATCGATCCAGGGCATGGCGGCACAGACCCTGGTGCTGTAAATGGCAGTTTAAAAGAAAAAACAGCCGTTTTAGGTGTAGCTAAAAAGCTTGGCGAGATACTAAAATCTCGTGGATACAAGGTCTATTTCACCAGATCAACTGACGTTTTTATAAATTTAAGATCAAGAACGAAATTTGCAAACGACAAGATGGCTGACCTCTTTGTCTCTATCCACGCAAACGCCGCTCCAAACGCTACTAAAGCAAAGAGCATGCACGGCATCGAAACCTTTTTCTTATCGCCTGCAAGGAGCGAGCGCAGCAAAAACGCAGCCGCACTTGAAAACAAATCAGACATCGAAGAGATGAACTACTTTTCGCAGCAAACGTTTCTAAACGTGCTAAACCGCGAGAAGATCATCGCCTCAAACAAGCTTGGTATCGACATCCAAAAAGAAATTTTAGCAAGTGCTAGAAAGGTCTATGCAGCCAGCGACGGCAGCGTGCGAGAGGCGCCATTTTGGGTGCTCGTGGGCGCTCTTATGCCAGCGGTTCTAGTCGAGATCGGCTATATCACACATCCAGTCGAGGGCGAAAAACTCTTTGACGAGGCCTATCAAAAAGCCCTTGCAAACGGCATCGCAAACGGCATAGATGGATATTTCGCAAAAAATAGATGAAAAATGCAAATTTAAGCTTTAAAGGGCAAATTCCATTTAACGAAGAGTTTGGTGATATCTACTTTAACACCGACAAGCCATGGCTTGAGAGCGAATTTGTCTTTGCAAGCGCACTTGATGAAATTTGGCAGAGCAAAGGTAGCTTTATAGTCGCTGAGACTGGCTTTGGTGCTGGGTTAAATTTCTTCACACTTTGCAAGAAATTTAAAAATAGCTCTAAAAAACTTCACTTCGTTAGCATCGAAAAAAGCCCTATAAAAAAAGAAGATCTTTTAAAAATTTATGAAAATTTAGGCATTTTTAAAGCCTATGCTAAAAAGCTAGTTTCGCTCTATCCGCCGCTAATTTCTGGCATACACCGAATAAATTTCGCGCCAAATATCACCCTTGATCTTTGCTACGGCGAGGCAGATCAAATTTTGCCTGAGCTTGATTTTAGCGCTGATATCTGGTTTTTAGACGGCTTTGCCCCAAGCAAAAATGGCTCGATCTGGAGCGAGGGCGTCTTTAAGCAGATCGCAAGGCTAAGCAGGGTTGGCACCATAGTTAGAACCTACTCGTGCGCAAAAATGGTGAAAGAGGGGCTAAAAAATGCTGGCTTTTTACTGAGCCTAAAAGAGGGCTACGCTAGAAAACGCCAGATGAGTAGCGCCGTGCTAGAGAAAAAGGATGAAAATTTAAAGGACGCTTGGTTTGCGAGGTGTGAGCCAGTCGCCAGCGTAAAAGGCAAAATAGCGCTTGTTATAGGAGCTGGTGTGGCTGGGCTTGCCACCGCTGGAGAGCTAGCCAAAAATGGCTTTAAAGTGGTGATCGCCGAGGCAAAGAGTGAGGTCGCGACAAATGGCTCAGGCAACCACTGCGGCGCCTTGATGCCACTAGTTACGAAGCCCGGGGTAAATTTAGGCCGCATGCATATAAATGCGTTTTTGCAAGCAATGAGATTTTACAAGGCAAATTTGCCAAAAAGCCTTATCAAATTTAATGGCTGTATCGACTATGCGTTTGATGATGAGCTAGTTAAAAGGTACGCCTCGTGGCAGGGTCAAAACGCGGAGGATATTTTTAAATTTGATGAGAGTTTAAAGCCATATCCTGGGATATTTATAAAAGAGGCGGCATACGCTAGACCAAGAGAAATTTGTAAATTTCTATCAGGCGGTTTTGAAATTTTATTTAACCACGAGTACGAGAGCAGGACGCACCTGCAAAATGGCAAGATAAGCGTTAAATTTAAAAATAAAAAAAGCTTGGAGGCTGATATCTTGGTCTTTTGTACTGGCAGCAAGAGTAGTGAAATTTTTAAAGACTATGACATGCAAATAAGTAGCGTCCGCGGCCAAGTCACGCACCTAAAACCAGTGCTAAAAAACACCATGCCACTAAGCGCAAAAGGCTACATCTGCCCAGCTGTAAAAGGGGTGCAAGTAATCGGCGCAACCTACGCTAGAAATGAAATTTGCGACACGCCTAAAGATGAGGATAACGCTAAAAATTTAAGCGATGTGAGTGAGTTTTTTGACGCCACAAAAGCCACCATCATCGGTTCACGTGTGGGATATAGAAGTTATAGCGGAGATAGGTTTCCGATAATTGGCGCCCTGCACGATGAGGAGTTTTACAAGCAAAACTACAAGGGGCTATTTTGGAGTAAAAATAAAGATAGTAACCAAAAAGCAAGCTACGAAAGAAATCTCTTTGTAAATTTCGCTCACGGCTCACGTGGTCTTGGCACAGCGATACTTGGAGCAAATTTGATAACGGATCTTGTGCTTGCTCGCCCACTTTGCATAGAAAGGTCGCTATTTTTTGAGCTACACCCTGCTAGATTTTTGATAAGAAAGCTAAAAAAAGGACTAAAATAGTCAAATTCCTTAACATATGTTAAGAACTATTATCAAAACTTGCATTATAATCCTTCGCAAAAAAGGATACAACTTGAGCAAAATTTATAATCTTGACAAAGACACAAAAATAGTTGAAAAAAGCGTCGTTAGCAAAAGGCTCTTTCAAAACAAAAACGCAAGTGTAGATATATACGCATTTGATGAGGGTGAGGAGCTTGATCACGAGATGCTTTTTATAGATAGCCTTGCCTTCGTCATTGACGGCGAAGCACAGCTTGAATACGGCGAAAAGCAGATGAGGCTTGGGCGTGATGAGGCCTACCTTATCGAGGCAAAAACCTGGCGAAAGCTCAAATTTACAAAGAAGACAAAATATTTACTAATAGATTTTAAGGAGAATGTTATGATAGATCATTTAGACAAAGCGAGTGTCTTTAGCCTCGCAGATGCCGTTAACTACGAGAGTGGCAAGATAGTTAGCAAGACGCTTGTCAAAAACGAAAATGGCTCGATGTCGCTACTTAGTTTTGACAAAGACCAAGAGCTCTCAACCCACGCTGCCCCTGGAGATGCGCTACTTATCGCGCTTGATGGCGAGCTTGATTTAAAGATAGCTGATGAGAGCTTTCATCTAGTAAAGGGCGATAGTATCGTGCTTCCAGGCAAGATCCCACACGGCCTAAAAGTGAAAGACAAATTCAAAATGCTTCTAATCGTCACAAAAGACAAAATGTAAAAATAAGCCCTATTTTAGGGCTTTTCTCTTTTATAAATCACATTAAATTTACCCTTAATAACCCAAAAAGCAAAGTCATAATATAATCCCTTTAAAATTTAAAGAAGAGCTATGAAAAAAGAAAATTCCAAACTATTTTTACTGCTATTTTTGGGCGCGCTTTCGGCATTTGGCCCATTTGTCACAGACCTTTACCTGCCAGCACTTCCAGCCATAACTGAGTGGTTTGGCACAAGCGTTTCAGCAACCCAGCTAACTCTTACGACCTCGATGGCAGGCCTTGCGATAGGCCAGCTAATAGTTGGTCCAATCAGCGATAAATTTGGGCGAAAAACACCACTTACCATCTCGCTCATCATATACACGATTAGCACGATTTTTATATTTTTTGCGCAAAATATCCAGTTTTTTATCTTTATGCGCATCATCCAAGGGCTTGCAAGTGCGGGCAGTCTGGTTATCTCAAGAGCCGTTGTGAGCGACCTTTATAAGGGTCACGAGATGACCAAATTTTTTAGTCTTATGATGGTTGTAAATGGTCTTGCTCCGATATTTTCACCAATAGGCGGCAGCTTGCTACTTAAATTTACCGACTGGCGCGGCATCTTTATGGCGCTAACGATCATCGGCATTTTGCTATTTATTGCAAATTTTTACTTCAAAGAGAGCCTAAGCCCTGCTAACCGCCTAAAAGTGCCTTTGTTTCAGACCTACAGCGTCTTTGGCAAAATTTTAAGAAAAAAGAAATTTATGCTATTTATTGCGATCCAGACATTTACGATGGCCGCGATGTTTGCCTATATCGCGGCATCGTCTTTTATCTTACAAGAGTTTTACTTGCTAAGCCCAGTAAGTTACAGCTTTTGCTTTGCGGCAAATGGCCTAGCCATCGTCATAGGTGCTAGGCTTGCAAGCTTGCTAAATGAACGAAAAGCACTAAAAACTGGGCTTTTTGGCACCTTGTTTGCTAGCATTTTTATAGTGTTTATGCTTTGCTTTAAATTTGAAGTGATCGGCGTTATCATCGCATTTTTCTTGCTTTTGCTCTTTACTGGCTTTATCTTGCCAACGGCCTCATCACTTGCGATGAATGAGGGCAGAGAGTACGCTGGCTCGGCCTCAGCAGTGCTTGGATTTTGCCCATTTTTCTTGGGCGGAGTCATCTCGCCACTAGTTGGGCTTGGTGACATTTTTTACTCTACTTCAATAGCCATTTTTGCTTGCAGCGTGCTTGCCTTTATCTCATTTTTAGGGCTAAAAAGAGTTGCGTAAAATTTATCTTGTCTCAAACACAAAGACGGCTGATGAGAGCGTTGTAAATTTAAGCGTTAGTAAGATAGAGTTTTTGAAATTTGAGATAAATTTAAGCGAATATGACGCGCTTGTGGCAACCTCCAAAAATGCTTTTAAGGCTTTAAAATTTAATGGCATTTTGCCTATAAATTTGCCAGTCTTTGCTATCGCAAATAGTTGCGCAGCAGCTGCAAGAGAGTTTGGTTTTAGTGAAATTTACACTGGGCAAAACGCACATGGAGATGACTTTGCAAGAGAAATTTTGCCACTTTTAAATGGCAAAAAGGTTCTTTATCTAAAAGGCAAAGATAGCGCTTCAAATTTCTTAGAAATTTTACTAAGCGGTGGCGTAAATATAAAGGCGGTCATCTCTTATGAAAATGTCTTAAATCCTTGCAAAATGGAGCTAAAACCGCCAAAAAATAGCATTTTAATCTTCGCATCTCCGATAAATGTGAGAAATTTTCTTACTAATTTTGGCTGGGACGAGAGCTATCAGACGATAAGCATCGGAAAGGTCACCGCAAAAGAGCTAAAATTTAGCACGCCACTTGTTAGTCAAAGTCAAGATATAAACGCTTGTATCGCACTTGCCAAAACGTTACTTTAAGCAAAGAATTTATATAATTTTATTACCTGAGTGAAGCGAGTCAGCATTTTACGGGGTCCAACACTTTTTTGTTAGCGAAAAGGTATGGGTGCCTTGCGATGTGGCTTCGTTTGAGCCTTAAACAGCGAGAAGTTGCAACCTTTTGGTATCCATCTATTTGCAAGATTGGCTTTGTTTATGGGCCACTCTTCTATGCGACGCCCACTTGGGTTTTTAAATTTACGGAGATAATATGAACATTCTCATAATAGGAAGTGGCGGCCGCGAATACGCCATTGCTCTAAAACTAAAAAGCGAAAAAAATATAAATTTATACTTTGCACCTGGAAATGGTGCGACCTCACGCCTTGGTGAGAATTTAAACATAAAAGACTTTCATGAGCTAGCAAATTTTGCCAAAGAAAATAGTATCGAGCTAACTATCGTGGGACCTGAAGCGCCTCTTAGCGAAGGCGTAGTGGATATATTTAAAAAAGAGGGTTTGCTCATCTTTGGACCAAGCAAGGCAGCAGCTAGACTTGAGGCCAGCAAGGCCTATATGAAGGACTTTTTGGCTAGAAATAACATAAAAACTGCAAAATATTTAAACACAGACGACAAAGAAAAAGCATTTAAATTTATTGATACCCTAAGCGTGCCAATGGTTGTAAAAGCTGACGGACTTTGCGCTGGAAAAGGCGTGATCATCGCAAATTCCAAAGAAGAAGCCAAAGAGGCAGTTAGCGACATGCTAAGTGGAGCTAGCTTTGGTGATGCTGGCAAATTTGTGGTAGTTGAAGAGTTTTTGGACGGCTTTGAGTTAAGCTTTTTTGCCATTTGTGACGGCGAAAATTTTGTAAGCTTGCCAGTGGCGCAAGACCACAAACGCCTGCTTGACAACGACGAGGGTCCAAATACTGGCGGTATGGGCGCTTACGCTCCAAGTCCGCTTGCTTCAAAAGAGCTTATAAAAAGGGTCGAAGAAGAGGTTGTAAAACCTACGTTAAAAGGGATGAAAAACGAGGGCAGTCCGTTTTGTGGAGTGCTTTTTGTGGGGCTGATGATCGTGAAAAATGAGCCTTATGTGCTTGAGTTTAACGTGAGATTTGGCGATCCTGAGTGCGAGGTCTTGATGCCATTAATCGACGGAAATTTGAGTGAAATTTTACTAAATGCTGCAAAAGGCGAGCTAAAGCCTATCAGCTTAAAAGATGAATTTGCAGTTGGCGTCGTGATGTCTAGCAAAAATTATCCTTATAAAAGTAGCCCAAAGGCTAAAATTTCAGTTTTAAATGATGTAAAAGATGCCCATATAGCTTACGCAGGCGTGAGCAAAGAGGGTGATGAAATTTACGCAGATGGCGGCAGAGTGCTAGTCTGCGTGGCGACCGCAAAGAGCATAAAAGAGGCACGTGATAAGGCCTATGAGCTTTGCGAAAATGTCAAATTTGACGGAGCACACTTTAGAAAAGATATCGCGTGGCAGGCTCTAAAATGAGTATGCAGATAGAAGAGAAGCTTCAAAACGAAGAAATTTCACTTGCTCCTTTTGCTAAGAGGATCATGGCGTTTTCTATCGATGAGATCATAGTTTCGTTTCTTTTTATGATCATCTATTGGGAGCCTCTTTCTACTAGCACCAACTATGATGACGCTAGAAATTTAGTATTAAATTTATTTTGGCAAGTGGTCGCTTTAAAAGTCATCTATCACACATTTTTTGTTTGGTATTATGGCGCAAGCCTCGGGCAGATGATAACAAAGACGATGTGTATAAATGTAGAAATTTTAGATAAGCCAAATTTAACTCAAAGTCTTGTTAGGGCGATATTTAGGATAGTTAGTGAAGCTTGTTTTTATCTTGGCTTTGCGTGGGCACTTTCAAACCCTGCAAGGCAGACGTGGCAAGACAAAATAGCAAAAACAGTGGTGATAAATGCGTAAAATTTTATTTTTAATTCCGGTTTGTGTTTTTAGTTTAAGTGCAGCAGTGCAAGATGTGCAGCTATTGGCTGATGATGTGAAGCAAGATAAAGGCATCGTAACGGCAAACAAAAACGTCGTTGTATATTCGCAAGAGTATCTTGTGACGGCTGATTGTGCTGTTTATGATCAAAATAACTCAGTCATTGAGCTCTTTGGCAATGTCAATATGATGAAAGGCAAAGATGAGGTCTCTCGCTCAAACTACGCTAAGCTAAATTTAAAAAACAACAACGCTGCCTTTGAGTCGCTCTTTATGATGAACAAAGACATGGAAGTGTGGATGAGAAGCGATGAGAGCAGCTCTGATAGCGAGTACTATAGAGTAAGAAAGGCGATGGTTTCAAGCTGCAACGTCCAAGACCCTGACTGGAGCATCACCTCAAGCTCAGCCATGCTAAACAAACAGAGTAAATTTCTGCATCTTTTTAACCCGGTCTTTCGCATAGCAAACGTGCCAGTCTTTTACCTGCCATACTTTGGCTTCTCAACTGATACTACAAGAAGGACAGGACTCTTGCCGCCAGAGCTTGGATATGGCAAGTCAGAGGGCTTTTACTACAAACAACCAGTCTATTTTGCACCTTATAATGAGTGGGATCTGGAATTTGATCCGCAGATAAGAACAAACAGGGGTGCTGGAATTTACGGTGCTTTTAGATTTACTGATTCACCTGATTCAAGAGGTGAGATCAGTTTTGGTTCATTTACTGATAAAAACAGCTACCGAGCCAAGCAAAAAAGCGAGACTTCAAACAGAGCTGAGCTAAAAAACAAAACTCACAAAGGTGTCGGGCTAAAATATGAAAGAGATAAACTCATAAAATACCTTAGCGAGGCTGATCTGCAAGAGGGCATGTGGATAGATGCAACCAAACTAAATGACATAGACTATCTAAATTTAAAGGGCAGAGATGATGACTATGACTCGCTTGTGACCTCTAAATTTAACTACTTCATAGCAAATGACGATCACTACTTTGGCGCCTATGCGAAATACTACATAGACACCGAAAAGATCGGCTCAAAGAATGAAAACAAAGATACGCTTCAAGAGCTTCCATCGCTTCAGTATCATAAATTTACAGACGATATAGTCTTGCCAAATATCTTATATTCAATCGATCTTCAATCACATAGATATGATAGAAAGATAGGCGTTAGAGCAACTCAGTATGAATTTACGCTGCCAGCTTCAGTGCATGTGCCACTGTTTGATGATAGCTTAACGTTTTCATTTTACGAGTACCTTTACGCTTCAAGGATAAACTACGAAAACAAGATAAATTCATTTGATGACAAAAGAGAAGATAAACACGCAAATTTTGTAAATAACTATCATAAATTTGCCCTTCACACAGACCTTGCAAAAGCGTATGAGAGCTTTTATCACACTTTAAATTTTGGTGCTGAGTACTTGCTGCCAGGATATAGAAAAGGAAATTTAGACGACGAGTTTATCTACGATAAAGATCTAAATGAGTATGAAAATTTCTTAGCTCAAGATCAGAGCAAAGAAGAGGTTTCTGGCTATTTGACGCAGTATTTCTTTAACGGCAGTGGCAGAAAAGTCGTAAAACACAGCATCTCACAAGGTTACTACACAAAAGATGATGAGTATTCGAATTTAAAAAATGCCATCTATCTATATCCGTTCGAGAATTTTAGCGTTTATAACAAGCTTGAATACTCACACAAAGATAGAGAGCTTAAAAAGGTGCAAAACGGACTTTACTATACGCACGATCTATTTTGGATAAATATGCTCCACACGATGAAAAAGAGCGACAGCCTTGCTAAAAATAGTGCAACAAAAGATAGCTACTTTACAAGCAGCGCTGGCGTAAAGCTCCCTCATCAATATAGCTTAATCGGTGGCTGGCAATACGACCTTGAGAGAAGCTACACAAAGAGCTGGAGAGTTGGCGTGCTTCATCAAAGAAAGTGCTGGAACTACGGGCTAATTTATCAACACGATGTCGAGCCGACAACAACGACAAATGGTTCAGCTTCAACTAAGAAAAGCGGCATCTACTTTACTATAAATTTCTATCCGATGGGCGGCTTACACTATGACTTTTCACAAAGCAGCACCACTTCATCAAGTAGCAAATAAGATGGCTAGATAATGGCAAGCGTTAAATTTAAAGATCAACTAGATGCAGCTAACAAGCTCATCGAGATCTTGCCAAAAAAAGAGCTAAATGACGCTAAGACGATAGTTCTTTGCATGTCGCTTGAGTCAGTTATCCTGACTGATGTGGTTTGCAGGGGGCTAAATTTGAGCTATGAGATGCTCTTTAGCGAGCCAATCCCTGCGCCAAACAACAGCGAATGCGACGTAGCGATAGTTAGTGAAACAGAAGATATCGTGCTAAACGATCCTCTCATAAAAGCTTTTAACATAAGCTATGACTACATCTACGGCGAAGCGCATAGAAAATATGAAGAGAAAATTTTAAAAAATGTCTATAAATACAGAAAAGGAAATTTGATAGGAGAGCTAAAGGGCAAGAATATTTTACTGATCGATGAGGGGTGTGAGACTGGCATGACGGCACTCATCTGCATAAAGACGCTGCTTGATGTGAAGGTAAAATCCATCTCATACGCAACGCCGATGATAGCCACTGATGTCTTTGCAAATTTAAATGATATGGTCGATGAAATTTATACGATAAATAAGATCGTTGATTTTATCGATGTGGATTCGTATTACGAGAAAAAGATCGAGGCTACGAGCGAACGCATTATGTCGATATTAGAAGAGAGCCCTCACTATTTACCGTTACAAAAACAACAAGGAGATAAAAATAATGCAATATAGTATAGAAGTCAATAATCAGGTCGAAATTTTTGACCTTAATAAAGTAGCTAAACAAGCTAGCGGAGCAGTGCTTTTAAGGGTAAAAAACACCGTAGTTTTAGCAACTGTGGCAAGAGAAGATGTGCAAGTTGAAGAGGACTTTTTGCCTCTAACGGTGCAATACATCGAAAAAGCTTACGCAGCTGGCAAAATACCAGGTGGTTACGTCAAGCGCGAGACCAAGCCAGGAGACTTTGAGACACTAACAGCTCGCATCATAGATAGATCGCTTCGCCCACTTTTCCCAAAAGGCTACGCATACCCAACACAGATCGTTGTCATGGTACTTTCAGCTGATCCTGAGGTTGATTTACAAGTTGTGAGCCTAAATGCGGCTTCAGTTGCACTTTACCTTAGCGACATCCCTGTAAATCGCCCAGTTTGTGGTGTAAGAGTTGGCTATATAGATGAAAAATTTGTTATAAATCCAAGCAACTCTGAGCTAAAACAAAGCGCGATCGACCTATATGTTGCTGGCACAAAAGATGAGCTTTTGATGATCGAGATGAGAAGCTTGCCTCAGCAAACTACGCAACTCATACCGATGGTAGCGATCGAGCCAATGATAGATCCTAGCCTAAGCGATAGCATGGCGCAAAAGCAAGTGATGAATGAATTTAGTGAAGATAAGATGGTTGAGGCGATCGACTTTGCTGGCAAGGCTATACTAAGAGCTAGCAGCGCTTACGAAGAGGCGTTTAAAGAGCACAAAAAAGAGGATGCCGCACTTGAGCTAAAGCCAGAGATAGAAAACGAAAATATCGCTATTTACATCGATAAATTTTATAAAGCAGAGGTTAAAAACGCGATCAATCAAATGGCAAAGAGTGAGCGTGCAAGCGAGCTTGGCAAGATCGCTAAACAAATTTCAAGCGATGAGGTAGCTCAAAAAGAGGGCTGGGACGAGGCTATCATCTCAAATGTCCTTGGTAAATATAAAAAGAAAATAGTAAGAGAGCAGATCATAAACGAGGGCGTTAGAGCCGACGGACGTGGGCTTGAAGAGGTTAGACCTATTAGCATCGAGACAAATGTCCTTCCAAATGCTCACGGCTCATGCCTCTTTACAAGAGGTCAAACTCAGGCGCTAGTTGTCGCTACTCTTGGCACAGATAGCGATGCTCAGATGTATGACATCCTAACTGAAAAAGCTCCTTTGGTTGAGAAATTTATGTTTAACTACAACTTCCCAGGCTTTAGCGTCGGCGAGGCAAGCCCACTTAAAGCTCCTGGTAGACGTGAGCTTGGACATGGAAATTTAGCCAAACGTGCCCTTGCACCAAGCATCGATCTAGCTTCTCCATATACGATAAGGGTCGTTTCAGAAATTTTAGAGAGCAACGGCTCAAGCTCTATGGCTAGCGTTTGCGGTGGTTCGCTCGCACTTAGAGCTGCTGGGGTCAATACCCAAAAACTTGTCGCTGGTGTTGCGATGGGTCTTATATTTGAAGGCGATAAGCACGCTGTTTTAACCGATATCATGGGTCTTGAAGACCACGACGGCGATATGGACTTTAAAGTTGCTGGCACAAGTGATGGCATCACAGCGCTTCAGATGGACATCAAGCTTGGAGGCATCAGCCTAGAAGTGCTAAAAGAGGCGCTATATCAAGCAAAACGCGGCAGAGAGCACATCCTTGCTCTAATGACACAGGCTGATAAAAATATAGAGATAAACGAGGATGTATTGCCAAAACTTGAGCTATTTAACGTCGATCCAAGCAAGATCGTAGATATCATCGGTCAAGCTGGCAAGACTATAAAAGAGATCATCGAGAAATTTGAGGTTTCGATCGACCTTGATAGAGAAAAAGGCGAGGTTAAAATCGCAGGCGGCGCTAAGAAAAACGTCGATGCAGCAAAAGACTACATCATCTCTATCACTTCAAAAGAGAACTCTCGCTCGTTTGGCAAAAAGCCGTTTAAACACGACAAAGACCGTGTAAAACCGACATTTAACATAGGCGATGAATTTACAGGAAGCGTAAAAAGCGTGGTTGATTTTGGAGTATTTATCGAGCTAAAAGACGGTGTTGATGGTCTGCTTCACATCTCAAAGATAAAGAGCCCATTAAACGTAGGCGATCAGGTAAAAGTGTGTGTGAGCGAGCAAAAAGGAAATAAAATTTCGCTCTCTTTGGTTGAATAAATTTTTAAAGGATAGATGATGAAATACAAAAAGTTGCTTTTTCCAATAGGAGCAGGGGACGATATCGAGCCAAGAATTTACGGTGCTTTAAAGGTTGCACAATGGTTTAAAGCTCACATGGAGATCCTCACTTGCCAACTAGATCCAAGCGTGGTTTATAATATGAAAATGACGCTTCGTGGTGGAGTGCTTTTTGAGGAATTTTTAAAATCAGCCAAATCAGAGCTTGCGGTTGAGCACGAAGAGAACGAAAAGCTTTTTAATAAAATTTGTGCTGAGCTAGGCATAAAGGTGAGCGACGAGGTCATCGAAGATGTCTGCACTGCAAATTTCACGATCCATAATGGAAAAAGAAGCGCCATAGTTGAGCAAGAGAGTAAATTTTGCGATCTAGTCGTAGCTGCAGTGCCACTTGATGGCAAGATCACTGGCACATTTGAGTCAGCTGTTTTAAAAAGCGGAAAAAATGCGATCGTTATCCCTAGAAAGATGCGTGAATTTAGGGCTGATAACATCCTTGTAAGCTGGACAGGAACAACTCAAAGCTCAAGAGCTCTAACTGGAGCGATCGATCTTTTAAAGAGCGCTAAAAAGGTTCAGTGCATCACTTCAAAAGCAAGCCTTGGCGATAACGCCGAGCTAAATCTTAAAAAACTTGAAGAGTATTTTAAGGTTCATAATATCAGTGCTAGTTTTGAAGTTATAGCAACTACAACGATACCTGGCGAGGCACTTTTAAAAGCCGCAAATGATAGAAATGCGGACCTTATCGTAGCCAGCAGATACGGCGAAAACGGGCTTATGGAGATGGTCCTTGGCGGAACATCAAGATTTTTCTTAGAACATACAAATATCCCAGTTTATCTATAAAATTGCAAGGGCTTATGCTCTTGCACTCTCTTTTTAAAATATTAAATTTAGTATCTTTTTAAAAAAATATAAATAAAATAGTCACAAAAAAAGGTGGTGAAGGATGAAGCAGACTTTTGAGATAGTTGGCGAATTTAAAGAAGGTTTAGCTAGGATCAAGAAATTTGGCAACTATGGTTTTATAAATGAAGCAGGAGAACAGGTCATTGCGTGCAATTTTAGTGATGCAAGCGACTTTTGTGAAGGGCTGGCCAGGGTTAAAAAATTTGGCAAATTTGGCTTTATAGATAAGAATGGTATTCAGGTAATTGAATGTAAATTTGATGATGCAAACGATTTTTGCAATGGCTATGCAAAGGTTAAAGTAAATGGCAAATGGCTTGAGATAGATAGTAGCGGAAAAGATCCTAATGTCAGTGAGAGTAGCGAAGAAATTCAAACAGAGATTAGCAATGTTGATGTTATCAAGCTTAAAAAAGATGAATCTGAAAATAAAGCGGAAATTTCAAAAGACGATGTAGTTATTAGTGATAATAACAAAGTAGAAAAGTCAATAAAAATTGATGATATTAAAAGCTCAACTATGGTTAAAAATATGGTTGAGATAGATGGAAAATGGCATGAGGTAGGTGCAACTAAAAGCGAAGGTAAAATAGAAATTTCAAAAGATGGAAATTTTGTAATAGTTGATGAAAATAACAATAAAATAGAAATCCCAATAAATTTTGCAAGACCTGACGCTCTTAAAGATATGCTATCTAATGGCGAGGTTCAAGAGTGGACCAAGGTTAGTGTCAATGGAAAGAGTGAGTTTTTTGATAAAGACAACAATAAGATCATTCCATCAAAAGATGGCACATTTGTGATCCATGATGGAGATAATAAAATAGAAATTTCAAAGGATGGCAACGCTGTAATCATTGATGGCAACAACAAAGTAGAAATTCCTCTAAATCCAAGTGATATGAAAGCCTCTAAAGAGAGCTCAACTGTCGTTAAAAATATGATTAATATAAATGGCAAATGGCAAGAAATAGACGGCGAGGAAAAATTTGGTCAAAATGATATCAAAGTAGTACCTTTAAAAGATGAGGATACTATAGTAAAAGATGACAAGAGCAAGAAAGAGGAAATTTTAAAAGATCGCAATACTACCGCAGCCAATGAAGCATATAAAAAAGAAAATTTATCACAAGCTAGTAGTAGTGGGAGTTTAAAAAAGGGTTCTGTTAAGCACAATGTTAGAGATTGGTTTGAGGAAAAGGAGAAAAAGAGTGAGGGTAAGAAGGAAGAGTCTTCTGAACATGAGCTTTTGTCTTCAGTAGTTATC
Organism: Campylobacter concisus; assembly: GCF_003048875.2. NCBI lineage: Bacteria > Pseudomonadati > Campylobacterota > Epsilonproteobacteria > Campylobacterales > Campylobacteraceae > Campylobacter > Campylobacter concisus. The sequence continues at coordinate 453,026 of NZ_CP049264.1, forward strand.
TTTATAGTTATAATTTTATTAGTTAGTTTCTTTAAAAGATAGATCAATTTTACCTTATCTCATATCTTTTTGAAACTACGTGGTAGTAAAAGGCTCCAATAAAAAAGAGGCTTCCCATGAAGGCTGCGATCATCTCCACGCTTAGTCCAAGCTCATATAAAAAGCCGATCGCAAATGAGATAAGCGCGCTAAATCCAAGAAAAACCATATCATTATACGCGATCACTCTGCCGTAAAACTCTTTTTGGCAGTTTTGCTGAAGCAGCGTGTAGGTGTAACTCCAAAGGCTTGACGTGCAAAATCCAGCAAAGATGATGCCAATTAGCGAGAGATAAAAATTTCGCAAAGAGAGCGCCCAGATGATGATGCCAAGCCCTTGACCGATGTAGATGTAGATGAGCGTTTTTTTATTCATAAATTTACTAAGCATGGCTGGTGCAAACATAAGCGAGATCGATCTTGAGGCATTTAATAGGCCAATAACTAGCGAGGTTGAGAGTAAATTTGCGTATCTATAGTCAGCCAAAAGCGCGATCAATGCGTCATAAGCGGTGATGCCAACAAAGGCATGCAAAAATATAAGATGCACGATGAGCCTATTTTCTTTTAGGTATTTAAGCCCATTTTTGAGCATTTTTAGAGGTTTTTCTATAAATTCTGGCTTTAGCTCGTCTAGCTTTAAAAGATATAAAAAGCCAAAACTGCAAAGATAAAGAGCTCCGTCAAGCAAAAAGGCGCTTTTGATGCCAAAAAAGTGTATATAAACGCCAGCAAGCCCCATGCCAGCGGTGTATGAGACCGCCCAGATGATCGAGTGGATCTCGTTTGCAAGCTTTAGGCTCTCTTTGCTTAAAATTTTTGGCAGCACGCTCATCTCTACTTGAAAATACATCCCGCCAACGCCGTTTCTAATAAAAATGATAAGCAAAAGTAGCCATAGATAATCAAGCGAATTTATAAAAAGCAGCATAAAAACGCTTATGGTCTCAACCGCCATCATGATCACAAGCATAGGTTTTGGGCTAAATTTATCAACCAAAATGCCGCTAAATGGAGCGATGACAACGCCTGGGATAAATGCCATCGCCGCACTTAGTGTAAGTGCCCATACAGGAGCGTCAAGCGAGATAAGCAGTGTGAAAATGCCAGTGTGCGAGAACCACACACCAAAGTAGCACATGAGCTGGATGGTGCTTAAAAGGCGGAAATTTCTCTCGTCCTTTAAAAGCTTAAGATACTCTTTCAAACTACTGGTTCCACATCAGAGTTATCTGCTCTATTTGTGCCTCGTCTGGGATCTGGCTTAAATTTGTTATCTCTTGTGCAAGCGGATTTTTAAGCTTTATAAGCATGTCGTGGCTGTCTATTTTTAGATAGATATTGTTTGCATCGCTTTGAAATTTAGAGATAACAAGGTTGTTTTTTATATCTTTGAAATTTGATTTTAGGCTGATATTTTCAGGAGTTTTAAACTCATTTGAGTAAATTTCGATGCTTGTGATGATGCCATTTAGCAAGGTGTATTTAAAAATTCTCTCGTTTTTGCTTGTGACGATGTAGCTATTTTCTTTTTTAGTATTGTCTCTTTTTATGTTTTTTGCGCCATAAAATTTCATCACATCAGCATTTGCTGACTCGTTTGTAAGTTTCGCAAAGAAGCCCTTGCCAAAGAGGCTAGATCTACCTTTTTCTCTTTTGTAGTGTCCGCTTATGTGAGCATTTTTGCAAATTTTATCGTTTGCGATTATGAAGATGTCGTTAGCGGTTTTATGCACGCTTAAAGCCACGCCTTTTTCATCCAAAAGATAAAAAATGCCCTTGTCATAAAGCAGCTCTGAGTTAAATTTACAAAGTGGTGAGCCATCTTTTAGCGATGAGTAAAAGCTTATCTTTGCGCCATTTTTACTAGGCACAAGCACAAGCTCTAAAAAGCCATTTTTGTCTTTAAATTTAGAAAATCTAGCAAAAAAACTCTCTTTATAAGCCCTATTTACCGGCTCGTAGTTATAAATTTGAGCTAGCACGCCAACTCGTTTATTTTTCTTATCATCAAGCTGAAGAAGCGAGTTTTTATTTGGCACAAAGTAGCTAAGTGCGCCGCTTTCATCTTTTAGCACGATAGCGCTCTCATCGACATCAAATGTGCCACCTTTTTCTACCAAAGTAGCAGCCTTATCCATCGTAAGCATAGTTTTTGTGTAGGTTTTGTCTTTATTTAGAGTTAGGATGGTCTTTATGCCTTCGCAGTTTGAGCATGGCAAGGTCGTGTAGTAGCTCGTGTAGATAGAGTTTGAAAGTATTAGTTTTTCTGGTTTTTTGGGTTTTTCGTCTCTAACTAGGGGCTTTTCTTCTTTTGATTTTTGTGTTTGTTCTTGATTTTGTGGCTTTAAATTTTCATTTTTCGCGCAGCCGATGATGAAAAATGAGATAAGTATGGCAAAAAGATATTTCATTTGCAACTCCTTAAAAATTGCAAAATTATATCATTTTGCCTTTAAAATTTATTTTACGCGTTTAAAGATGTATTTGTCTTTTAGCTCGCCAGTGACCTCTTTTTGATCCATGTCAAGCATCTTTAGGCTCTCACCCTCGATCTTATAAAAGCTCTTCTCTTTATACTCATCAACTGTTGTGATAACGCCGTTTTTGACTGAGTATTTGCCCTTGCTAACGGCTTTGTAGTTGTCTTTTGACTTGTAGTTCATCACACTTTCAAATGTGCCGTCTTTTTTAAGTGTAAGGGTTGAGTCTATGCCCATGCAGCTAGCGCAAGGTAAAAATGCCTTGTAAGTGCCTTCGATGCTGCTTACTGGAGCCATGCAGCTACCTTTTACTTCACATTTGCCTTGTGGGACGCTCGCGCTTTGGTTTGACGTAGCGCAACCTGCTAAAAGTAGAGCCGCACTTAGTGCAAAGATAAAATTTTTCATGCTGATCCTTTTTGAAAATAAAATTTAAAATGTATTATAATACTTAAGAAAATAACAAATTATAAATTAAAGGAGAGAAGATGCAAGTTGAGACATTTGGCGTTTTAGTCGTTGTTTTGGTCATTTTTGCATTTTTGTTTTTAAAAGCTGGCATCAAGATCGTATCGCAAGCAGATAACTTGCTGATCGAGCGACTTGGTAAATTTCACAAGGTGCTTGACGGGGGATTTCACATTATCATCCCATTTGTCGATCAGATAAGGGCGATCATAACTATAAAAGAGCAGCTTGTTGATATCACAAAACAGCAAGTCATCACAAAAGATAATGTTAATATAAGCGTCGATGGCATCGTCTTTTTAAAGGTATTTGACGCAAAAATGGCGGTTTATAACGTAGATAACTACAAACGCGCCATTGCAAATTTAGCAATGACAACGCTTCGTGGCGAGATAGGAGCGATGAACCTTGATGATACACTAAGCTCACGTGACCGCCTAAATGCCGCACTTCAAGTGGCTCTTGGCGATGCAGCTGGCAACTGGGGCGTAAAGATCATGAGAGTTGAAATTTCTGAAATTTCTGTCCCACTTGGCATCGAAGAGGCGATGAATATGCAGATGAAGGCTGAGCGTGAAAAGCGCGCGATCGAGCTAAAAGCTTTGGCTGAAAAAGAGGCTTTAATCCGCAATGCAGAGGCGCTAAAACAAGAAAAAGTGCTTCAAGCAGAGGCGATCGAGCGTATGGCTGATGCGAAAAAATACGAGCAAATCGCCATCGCAACTGCTCAAAAAGAGGCTATGGATATGATAAATGATAGCATGAGCAAAAATGCAAATGCGGCTGAATTTCTGCTTGCGCGCGACAGGGTCGGGGCATTTAGCGAGCTAGCTAAAAATAGCTCAAAAGATAAAATTTTAGTCCCTTATGAGGCGGCTGAGCTCATCGGCTCGCTTAGTGTCTTAAAGAATTTCTTAGCTAAGGATAAGGCGTGATCAGCCCTTATATAATGTTAGCCATTGGCGCAGTTTTATTCGCCCTTGAATTTACGCTATTTTCGTTTTATCTGCTATTTTTTGGCTTAGCTTTTATCATCGTCGGAGCGGTAAATTTTGGCATTGCCTTTGAGTGGCCATATCAAATTTTAGGCGTTGCAGCACTTGCGATTGTCTTGCTGGCACTTTTAAAAGCGCCGCTAAAGAGCAAATTTATGGCTAGAAAAGAGAGCTTTAATGAGGAATTTTTAGATGAAGCCGGCGTTGGCGAGATCAGAGAAAATATGGTCTATTTTAAAGGCACTCTTTGGAAGTATGACGGAGCGCTAAAAAATGGCGAAAAAGTGCAAGTTTTAGGCACTAAAGGCGACAAAGTTATATTAAAATAAAGTGCCATTTGGCACTTTACCTATTTTGCGTGGGCTGGGCAGCCTGCTGGCATTTGCCCATGCATCGCCCCTTGCATGCCGTGATGAGGGCAGCTTGGCATATTTTCTTGCATCATTTTTTGATGATGAGCACATCCGCAACTTGCACCTTGTGGCTCAGCTGGCTTTGGCTCGTTTTTAGCACAACCAACCAAAAATAATCCGCAGATAACGGCAAATATCACCTTTTTCATAACTCTCTCCTTTAAAGAATTTCTCACATTTTAGCCTTTAAAAATTAATTTTTCATAACGCCTGATTTATCATATTTAAAAGCATTTTTGGCTAAACTTTCGCCCAAAAATAAGCAAAATAAAAGGTTAAATTTGAAAAGACTTAGTGTAAAAGAGGCCACCGATCTTATAGAAAATGCACCGCTTCACGAGCTTGGCAAGATGGCGCTAGCTAGAAAAAAAGAGCTTCATCCAGAGGGCATCACGACCTTCATTGTAGATCGCAACATCAACTATACAAACGTCTGCTGGGTGGATTGTAAATTTTGCGCATTTTACCGCCACGCAAAAGAAGAAGACGCTTATGTGCTAAGTTTTGAGGAGATCGGCAAGAAGATCGAGGAGCTAATAGCCATCGGCGGCACGCAAATTTTATTTCAAGGTGGCGTTCATCCAAAGCTAAAGATCGAGTGGTACGAGGAGCTAGTAAGCTACATCAGCAAGCACTATCCAAGCATCACGATACATGGTTTTTCGGCCGTTGAGATCGACTACATCGCAAGAGTTTCAAAAATTTCTACAAAAGAGGTCTTAAGGCGCCTAAACGAAAAGGGCCTATACTCGATGCCAGGTGCTGGAGCGGAGATTTTAAGTGATAGAGTGCGTGACATCATCGCCCCTAAAAAGTGCGACACCGCAGACTGGCTTCGCATACACAAAGAGGCGCACGAGCTTGACATGAAAACGACTGCTACGATGATGTTTGGCACGGTTGAGAGCACTCGTGAGATCGTGGAGCACTGGGAGCACATCAGAAATTTACAAGATGAAACGGCTGGATTTAGGGCATTTATACTTTGGAGCTTTCAAGGGCTAAATACAAAGCTCATGCAAGAATTCCCAGAGATCAAAAAGCAAAGCTCAAACGTCTATCTAAGGCTTCTTGCGGTTTCAAGGCTCTTTTTGGATAACTTTAAAAATATCCAAAGTAGCTGGGTCACGCAGGGCAGCTACGTAGGCCAGCTAGCGCTTCTTTTTGGTGCAAACGACCTTGGTAGCACAATGATGGAGGAAAACGTCGTAAAGGCGGCAGGCGCAAGCTTTAGGATGAATCAAGACCAGATGATCGAGCTTATAAAAGATGTTGGAGAAATTCCAGCCAAACGCAACACAAACTACGATATTTTGGAGAAATTTTAGATGAAAATTTTAGATATCAATGTAAAAAATGTAAAAATCCCAGTCGTTTTTGAAAGCTCAAAAGCGATGCCAGTAGTGAGCCTAAAGCTAGTTTTCAAAGCAGCTGGTAGCTCGCAAAATGGCAAGCTAGCTGGTCTTGCAAGGCTAAGTGCAAATTTACTAAACGAGGGCGATATGAAGCTAGGCTCGGCTAAATTCGCTAAAGAGCTTGAAGTGCGGGCGATTAGCCTAAATGCAAGCTGCGGCTTTGAGACATTTTGCATCGATCTAAACTGCCTAAAAGAGCACTTTACCTTTGTGTGTGGCAAGCTAAAAGAGCTTCTGCTAGCTCCAAATTTAACAGAAGAAATTCTAAATAGGTGCAAAACCGTCACACTTGGCGAGATCGCAGCAAATGAAAACGACTTTGACTACGTGGCAAGGCAGGGGCTCTTTGAGCTTTTATATCCAAAAAGTGTGCTTGCCCAGCCAAGTATCGGCACTAAAAAGAGCATTAAAGCTATAACGCTTGAAGACGTAAGAAAATTTTTAAACGAGCATTTAGACCTTTCAAATTTACTTTGCGTGCTAGGTGGCGACATCGACGAGAAGCAGACAAAAGAGCTAGCTGGCGTTTTAGAGATACTAAAACCTGGCAAGGTGCGAAAGCTAGAGCGCTTTAGTCCAAGCGATAAATGCGAAAGCAGCGAGATCATCAGGCAAAGCGAGCAGGCATACATCTACTTTGGCGCGCCATTTAATGTGAGACCTGAAGAAAAATACAAGGCCGCAGTGGCGACATTTATTTTAGGCGAGGGTGGCTTTGGCTCGAGGCTCATGGAGGAGATACGCGTGAAAAGAGGGCTTGCATACAGCGCCTACGCTAGAAATTTGCTAAATCTCTCTTACAGCCAGCTATACGGCTATATGCAGACAAAAAATGAAAAAAAAGATGAGGCTATCGCCGTTATAAAAGAGGAAATTTTAAAATTTAGTAAAAAAGGCGTTAGCAAGGCCGAGCTTGAGCAGGCGAAGAAATTTTTACTTGGCTCGTTGCCGCTTAGGCTTGAGACGCTATTTAAGCGCCTTGACATCGCGCAGGGCGAGTTTTACGAGCATGGCGAGCTTGGGGCATTTTTAAAGGACCTTGATAAAATTTCAGCCCTTTCGCTAAGTGAGCTAAATAGCTTCATAAAAGCCCACGCAGAGATCAATCAGCTAAGTTTTTGCGTCTTAAAAAATGAAATTTGAAGCAAGCGACAGAGCAAAACTTCTAAAAATAGGCGTGCTTAGCCTGCTTGACCTTGCTCTCGTGCTACCAAAGGGCTTTGAGGATACGACGATCGCTAAGAGCCCAAGAGAAGGGCAAGTCTGCATAAATGTAAAGATCACATCGCTCGCCTCGCGCCCTGGCATGCTGACAGCACTTGCCTTTTGCGAGCAGTGGCAAAGTAGCGTAAAGATCGTCATTTTTAACGCAAAATCTTGGCACTACGGCGCTTTTAAGACAGGCAAAGAGATGGCTATATATGGGCTTTGCTCCTACGCCTTTGGCTCGTGGCAGATCGTAAATCCAAAAATCACCACAAAAATAGGCCAGATCGTGCCTAAATTTAAGACCGAGCTAAAAGATGAGGAGCTAAAAAAACTCATCTTAAAATATCTAAATTTACAAAATTTACTGGCCGAGGGCTTAAATGAAAAAGAGGCTAAATTTCTAGCTGATCTGCAAAGGCTAGATGAGCAAAGCGTGCAAATTTTATACCGCTTAAAAAATGATGGTGAGGGTTTAGAAATTTTAAAATTTGTAGAAATTTTTAACTACATAAAAAAGCTAAGTGCTAAAAAAACCTACTTTAAAAGCCCCAAGATCAAGCTTTTTGATATAAGCTCTTGGCTTAAGGGCCTGCCATTTACGCCGACAAATGATCAGATAAACGCCATAAATGACATCAGAGACGACCTTAGCGCCGTGCAGGCAAAAAGGCGCGTCATAATGGGCGATGTGGGAAGTGGTAAGACGCTTGTGATCCTAGCAGCAGCGCTAAGCGTCTATCCGCAAAGTGCCATTTTGATGGCGCCAACAAGCATCTTAAGCGAGCAAATTTATAATGAAGCAAAGAGGCTTTTGCCTGCTTTTATGAATGTGATGTTGGTGCGAAGTGGGGAGAAAAAGATAGACTTTGGCGGGGCAAATTTGATCGTTGGCACGCATGCGCTACTCTTTCACGAGCTGCCAAACTCGCCGCTTGTTATGGTCGATGAGCAGCACCGCTTTGGCTCAAACCAGCGCAAAAAGATAGAGGAGCTGGCTTCAAGCGAGGACGAGCGAGCAAATTTCGTGCAGTTTTCAGCTACGCCAATACCAAGGACGCTAAGTTTAATCCAGTCTGAGATCGTAAATTTTAGCTTTTTAAAGCAGATGCCATTTAAGAAAAATATAACGAGCCAAATTTTAGGCGCTAGCGAGTTTGGCTTTTTGCTAGCTCACATCAAAAAGCAGCTTGCAGGAGGCTTTCAAGTGGCTATCATCTATCCGCTAGTTGAGAGCAGTGAGAGCTCAAACTACCAAAGTCTAAGCGAGGCGCAGGGCTTTTGGCTAAAGAATTTTAAAAATGTCTTCGTCACGCACGGAAAAGACAAAGAGAAAGAGGAAATTTTAAGGCGATTTAGAGAAGAGGGTGAAATTTTGCTCTCAACCACCGTTGTTGAGGTGGGTATCTCGCTACCAAGGCTAAATACGATAGTGATCGTGGGCGCTGAGCGGCTGGGGCTTGCCACGCTTCATCAGCTGCGAGGCAGAGTGGGGCGAAATGGCGGCGATGGATACTGCTTTTTATTTACCAAGCTAAAAGAGGCGCCAGCTAGGCTAAAAGAATTTTGTGCGACAAATGACGGCTTTAAGGTGGCCGAGCTCGATCTGAAAAACCGCCAAAGCGGCGATATACTAAATGGCTTTTTCCAGCACGGAGCGACCTTTAACTTTTATGACTACGAGGATGATATCACGCAGGCTGCAAAGGCCAGAGTGGCGGAAATTAAAAATAACGTTTAGTGACTATTTTAGTCTAAAATTTTGATTTTCTTCTGCTAACTCTTTTAGCTCATTTAAATTTTTCTCACTTTGCTTTAAAAGTTCATCAAATTTAAAACCAAGCATGATCAGACGATAAAGCTCTGGCTTATTTTTTCTCCAATTATAAAGAGTTTTTGTATCAATTTTTAAAATTCCTGCAATATCTCTTTTTGATAGATTATTTCCCATTTTTTGCCTTTTTATGGGAATTGTTTGCAAAACGCACTTACTTATCAACTAAGGAATAATTTCTTATATATATTATTATTTAAGAAATAATTACTTAAATTTAAAAATTATTAAGCTTTGTTGATATAACATTTTGAAATTATTTTTAAAGGAGTAAAAAATGGCTTACAAATTTGATTCAGATTTGGAGTTTTTAAAACAGCTTAATAGCAACGAACTAAATGATCTCGTTGATATTATAAAAGGCAAAGAAGGTGATGAAAGGATTACGCAAGATCTTACAAGCAATGATTTGTTTAAAAGATTTTATCCAGACCACAAAGAATATATAGAGCTTATTATGGGCGAACTTCAATGTTTTGGTGGTAATAGCTTTGTGAATGTATTTAGAGGTGGCGGGGTTCAATATAAAGAAATTTTATGCGATGTTTGTGACAAACTTAAAGTTAATTACTCTAAGGCTCAAAACACACAAATGATAGAGCAAAATATGTTTATGAAAATTCTATCTGATAGCTTGGAGAAAATGAATGAAGAGGAGCTGAAACAAGTGGCAAACGAATTTGGGTTAAATACCACCGATTTTAAACCACAAGCGATAACGGCTGCTATGCAGGCAAGCATTTTGGTTAGCGGTTTTGCTATGTATAAAATTGCTCTCATTATTGCAAATACTATTGCTAAAATGTTATTAGGCAGAGGTCTTAGTCTTGCAGTAAATGCGTCCCTTGTAAGAACAATAGGAGCTTTTGCTGGTCCAATAGGTTGGGTTATAACAGGTCTTTGGACGTTAGCTGATGTGGCAGGTCCTGCTTATAGGGTTACTATACCAGCAGTAATTCAAGTAGCTTTCTTGAGGCAATACTCGATAAATAAACAAAATAATTCAGAAAATAACTAATCCAAAAGTGCTCTCAAAAGAATTTATCTTTTGAGAGCTTAAATTTATAGTGGATAAGTGAGGCAGCAGTTTCTTTTTACTTCGTCGATGTAGCTCACGTTTAAATTTAGTCCGTAAAGCTTGCTTAAATTTTCGCTTCTAATGATCTCATCAACCGTGCCAAATCCAACCTCGCCATCACCCTTTACGAGTGCCACATATCCGCCAAGAAGCACGGCAAAGTCAGGGTTGTGAGTGGTTAGCACGACCGAGTAGCCAAGCTCTTTTAGCCATTTGACGGTGCGTAGGAATTTATACTGGTTGCCAAAGTCAAGCGCGCTCGTTGGCTCGTCAAATATGATCATCTTTGGCTGCGCAGCCATCGCACGAGCGATCATACACATCTGCTTTTGACCGCCACTCATCTGCGTGATAAAGCGATCTTCAAGGTACTCGATCTCAAGCTTTTTGGTGTAAATTCTAGCGATCTCCTCATCCTCTTTGCTAGGTCTTGCAAAGATACCAAGGTGTGCCGCGCGACCCATCGTGATAAACTCAAGTCCAGTGTAGTCATACTCGGTAACCTCGCTTTGAGCGACATACGCCATGATCTTAGCGCGCTCTTTGTTGCTTAGGCTATCTACGTTTTTGCCATCAAGAAAGATCTCTCCTGAAACTGGCTTTAGCGAGCCGCTTATTAAGCCTAAAGTTGTTGATTTGCCAGCTCCATTTCGACCAAGAATGGTTAAAATCTCACCTGCGCCTATCTTTAAATTTACATTTTCTAGTTTGCCAGCCCCATTTGGGTAGCTAAAGTTTAAATTTCTAACTTCAAGCATCACGCAACCTTTTTATTTCGCCACAAGACCCAGACGAAAAATACCGTGCCGATAAAGCCAGTAAGTACGCCAAGAGGCACTTCGCTCACGCTTATGCTGCGCGCCAAGGTATCAACAAAAAGCAAAAATATCGCACCCATAAATATGCTTGCAGGCATGCTTTTTATGTTATTTGCGCCAACTAGCATGCGAGCTAGGTGAGGCATGAGAAGTCCCACCCAAGCGACTATACCGCTTATGCAGACGCTGCACGCTGTAAGAAGCGTAGCGCAGATGATGATGACGGCGCGCTCAAAAGCCACATTTACGCCTAGTCTTGCTGCACTCTCGTCGCCAAGAGAGAGCAAATTTATACGCCAGCTCATGGCTATTAGCAAAATGGCGCAGATGATCATCACTGGAGCTACGTATATTAAGTTATCGCTATCAAGCTTAGCAAGGCTACCAAGCTGCCAATAAACAATGTCAGGTAGCTTTGTCTCAGGGTCTGCGACATATTTTAAAAAGCCGATTATTGAGCCCATAAGACCGCTTACGATGATACCAGAAAGAACCAGCATAAGCGTGCTCGCGCGCCCCATCATCTTAGGTATGGCTAGAGTGATAGCAACGGCTGCTAGGCCAAAGCCAAATGCAAAAATTTGTATCCAAAATAGCGATAGATCAAAGATAATGGCAGTTGCAGCTCCCACGCAAGCACCAGCCGAGACGCCAAGAAGATCAGGGCTTACTAGCTGGTTTTTAAAGACGCCTTGATAGGCTGCACCACTCACGCTAAGAGCAGCTCCAACAAGGATGGCTGCGATGATACGTGGGATGCGTAAATTTTCTATCACGTTTGTGATGTTGCTAGCTGCACCCTCGCCGTAGCCAAAGCCGTGAGCTAGCACGCTAAAGACGTCGTTAAATGGTATGTAAAATCTACCAACGCCAAGTGCGACAAAGGCGCAAACAAGCGTTAGTAGAGCTAAAAAGATAACAACTATTGAAAAATTTGCGTTTTTCATATCTTACTTACTGCTACCATCTGGATTTAGGCCTTTTAAGATATAGCCATACTCTTTGTCACTAAGATCGTGATTTAAAAACTCTTTATAAAACTCTTTTGTTTTTACTTTCATATCGACATCTTTAAATAGATCTGGTTGGATAGTTTTTGCTGCCCATAAAATTTGAAGTACGTTTTCAGCACCATATCTATCCCAGCTAAATACACCTTTTGGGTTGCCGTAAATTTTGCCGTTTTTAACAGCGTTTGAGCCAGAGAATGCAGGGTGCTCTTTTATCTTTTTGATCTGTGCGTCTGTGTCATTGCCGCCAACGATGATGATATCAGGATTTGCATTGATGATCTCTTCAGCGCTAACTTCGATCATTGAACCCTCAGTATTGATAGCATTTACACCGCCACCTAGCTTGATCCAAGTGTTTTGGATGGTGTTTGTACCATCAATTTTTAGCAAATTTGCGCCACCAAGAAGGTGAAGTACTTTTGGACGCTTAGCATCAGGGATGCTTTTTGTTCTTGCTGTTACAAACTCAGAGTTATCGTGGATTTTATTAGCAAGTTTTTCAGCTTTTTTTCTAGCATCATCAGTGCCTATGACTTCAGCTGTTGCATAGATGCTTTTCTCCATATCTGGATAGTCTCTAAAGATCAAATTTACCGCGCTAAAGCCATTTTTGATAAGTTCATCTTGAAAATTTTTGTTATACACTATGATAACGTCAGGTGCAAGTTTAACAAGCTCTTCGATCTGAAGGTCTTTGCCGTTTAGTGCAGCTGGTAAATTTTTAAGTTTTGGATAGATGTGCTCAAACCACTTGTTGTTTTTGATCAGATCAGTTGTGGCTACAACCTTATCCATACCGCCAAGTGCTAGGATGATCTCGTTGTTTGCATTCCACAGTGCTGCGATCTTCTCAACCTTCTCAGGCACGCTTACCTTTACGCCTTGCATATCGGTTATGCTTCTAGCAGACTCAGCAGCGCTTAGGCTAAGAGCTGTAAAAAGTGAAGCAACAAGGCCTATTTTAGCCACTTTGTGCATGAAATTCATTTGCATATTTTTTCCTTTAAGTGTGAAATAATGAAAGGGATATGTTACTGCTATTTACATTAATGTTATGTAAAATTTGCATATATATTGTGAAAAATTTGCATATTATTGTAAATTTCTATAAAACTAAAAGGATAAATAATCTCCTTTTATTGATATATGTCATTAGTCACTATTTTGAAATAAGATAAACTTTCTCCTAAATTTTAAAAAAAGGAGAATCAATGCGTGAATACAAAAGATACTGGCTCGCACTCGTTGCTGTGCTGGTAGTTTGCTTTAGTATTTTAGGCTACTATGGCGTTGAGGTTTATAGAAATTCGCCTCCAGTTGTAAATTTCACTGACGAAAATGGCAAGGTCGTGATCGATAAAGAGAGTATCTATAAAGGTCAAGAGGCTTGGCAAAGCATAGGCGGTATGCAAGTTGGCTCTGTTTGGGGGCACGGGGCATATCAAGCGCCTGACTGGAGTGCGGACTGGCTTCACAAAGAGTTAGTTGCCTTTTTAGAGATCAAAGCTGATGAAATTTATCATCTAAAATACACCGATCTAAACGACGAGCAAAAGGCAAATTTAAAGGTTTTGCTTAAAAAAGAGTATAGAGAAAATAGCGTAAAGGACGATAAATTTGTGCTAAGCGCTGATAGGCTAAAAGCTGTAAGTCAAGTAGCTAGCGAGTATGCTGCGCTTTTTGGTAATGACCCTAAATTTAAGCCTTTAAGAGAAGCTTATGCGATGAAAGAAAACACACTCCCAGGTGCAAGCGACAGAGCTGATCTAAACAACTTCTTCTTCTGGTCAGCCTGGGCGACAGCCACAAACAGACCTGGTAGCGAGGCAACCTATACAAACAACTGGCCGCACGAACCACTAATCGATAATGTGCCAACAAGTGAGAATATCTTTTGGTCGATCGCAAGTGTCGTGATACTTCTAGCAGGCGTTGGACTTCTTGTTTGGTTTAGCTCATTTTATGGCAAAAAAGATGATGAAAAGCTTGAGCCTATCAGTGAAGATCCGCTTAAAAAGCTAAATTTAACTCCGTCACAAAAGGCGCTAAAAAAGTATCTCTTTGTCACGCTGGCGCTATTTGCGTTTCAAATTTTAATAGGCGGCTTTACGGCTCACTACACAGTCGAAGGACAAGAATTTTATGGCATAAATTTATCAGCCTACATCCCTTATTCGCTTGCTAGAACGTGGCATATACAAGCTAGTATCTTCTGGATAGCGACTGGATTTTTAGCAGCTGGATTATTTTTAGCCCCTATCGTAAATGGCGGCAAGGATCCAAAATTTCAAAAGCTTGGTGTTGATCTGCTCTTTTATGCGCTACTTATCCTTGTAGTTGGCAGTTTTGTGGGTGAGTATCTAGCTATCGCAAACATCATGCCTATAAATTTAAGCTTCTGGCTTGGACATCAAGGATATGAATACATCGATCTTGGACGTGTTTGGCAGATTATTTTGTTTGTCGGTCTTGTCATCTGGATGTTGCTTTTACTTCGTGGATTTGCAGGCGGCTTTAAAAACAAAGGCGATAAAAATTTACTTGCTATCTTTGCTATGTCAGCGGTTGCGGTTGGCTTATTTTACGGAGCAGGGCTATTTTATGGTCAAAGAAGTCCACTTCCAGTGATGGAGTACTGGCGCTGGTGGGTTGTACATCTTTGGGTTGAGGGCTTTTTTGAAGTATTTGCGACAGCTTCGCTCGCCTTTGTCTTTGTCTCACTGGGTCTTGTCTCAAAAAGATTTGCGACATTTTCAACGCTTGCAAGTGCGTCACTCTTTATGATAGGCGGCATCCCAGGCACCTTCCATCACCTCTACTTTGCAGGCACCACAACGCCTATAATGGCAGTTGGTGCAAGCTTTTCAGCGCTTGAGGTCGTGCCTTTAGTTTTACTTGGCGCTGAGGCGTATGAGCACTACAAACTTCAGTTTGCTCAAAGCTGGGCTAAAACGCTTAAATGGCCGCTTTACTGCTTCATCGCAGTTGCCTTTTGGAATATGCTAGGCGCTGGCGTCTTTGGATTTTTGATAAATCCTCCGATCTCGCTATTTTACATCCAGGGGCTAAATACAACGCCAGTTCACGGACACGCAGCGCTATTTGGCGTTTATGGATTTTTGGCGCTTGGTTTTGTCTGGCTCGTGGCTACTTATCTATTTAAAGGGCAAGAATTTGATGAAAATTTGATGAAAGTTGGCTTTTGGGGCTTAAATGCAGGACTTATGCTAATGATCGTGCTTTCACTGCTTCCAATAGGCATCTATCAAGCATTTGCAAGCTTGGAGCAGGGCATGTGGTATGCAAGAAGTGCTGAGCTTTTACAGCAGTCGCACTTGCAAAATTTAAGATGGTTAAGGATGCTTGGCGATACGATTTTAATAATCGGCGGCATCTGCTTCTTTGCACAGCTTTTAAAATTTATGCTTAATAAAAAGGCTTAAATTTATGGGGGCGCTTTGCCCCTTTATTTAAGCTATCTTTTCATAAAATAGTGCAAATTTAAAGGATAGAAATGATGACATTTTTAAAGAGAATTTGCGTTACATTTGTTGTGCTTTTGCACCTATTTTTGGCGTTTTTGGTTGATTTTTCATTTCCGCACTACGCAAGCGTGCAGATAACTGGCGGCGACGTAAAACGCATGGACAAAGATGGCATAATAGACGCTAAAAACCCAGCCGACGGCCCAGTGCGCGACGTCTACTTCATCTACACAAAAGATGCGAAAAACGCTGAAAAAGTTATGGCTTATAGAAACGAAGATACGGCGTGGGGTTTTCCGTTTTATTTTAAATTTAACTCAGCCGACATCCAAGCCAAGGCGCAAGGCTTTACAAATAGCGATAAAAACGTCACTATCAAATACTACGGATATAGAATTTCTATGCTAAACGAGTTTAGAAACGCGATCTCGATAAAAGATAGCGGCACAAACACTAGCTGGCCTATCGCTAGCTACGTGCTTTACTTCATTTTATTTATCTCGCTTGTTATCTGGATAAGAAAGATAAATAAGGCTTTTGCGCCAAAAGTTGAAAATTTAGAGACAAAAAAAGAGGCTCTTTAAATCAGGGGCTTTATCAGCCCTTTTTGTTTATAAGATCAATGAGCCTAACGTCCTCGCTTCTTACGATTAGGCTCTTTGGCAAGTTAAATTTAGCTATCACTTCGCACTCTTTCTCTCTCATCTGCCCATCATCTTTTTCGTGATCGTAACCCAAGATATGCAGCAAGCCATGTGTGAAAAGTAGCGCAGTTTCAGCCTCTTCGCTGTGATTTAGCTCGGCTGCTTTTTCTTTTACCATATCTTTATTTATGACTACCGAACCAAGTGGGGCGTGGATGACAAGCTCAAGTGGGAAGCTTAAGACATCGGTAGTTTTGTCTATGCCTCGCTCAGATCTGTTTAGCTCTCTCATCTCATCTTTATTGATAAAAACTAACTCAACTTCACCAGGTGTTAGATATGAGCAAATTTGATCTAAAATTTCTGGATAACTCTCTTCGCAAAGTATCATTTTTGGCTTGTCCTTAGTAAATTTTTGTATAATTTTAGCAAATTTAAAGGGCAAAATATGAAAAAAGCAGTTTGTATAATGAGCGGCGGTATGGATAGCACGCTTTGCGCTGTGATGGCAAAGAGGGCTGGATATGATGTAGTTGCACTTCATTTTGATTACGGACAAAGGACGATGAGGCGAGAGAAGCGCGCGTTTGACGAGATATGTGAGCGACTGGGCGTGGTTAAAAAAATAAATTTAGACGTTAGCTTCATAGCTCAAATAGGCGGAAATTCGCTAACGGATAAGAGCCTGCAGATAAGAAAAGATGGCGTTAGTAAGGACGTGCCAAACACCTACGTGCCGTTTAGAAATGGCGTATTTATCTCAATCGCCGCCGCACTTGCCGAAAAAGAGGGGGCGCAGGCAATCTACATAGGCGTGGTTGAAGAGGATAGCTCTGGATATCCTGACTGCAAAGAGAGCTTTATAAAAAGCATAAATGAGGCGATAAATTTAGGCACATCGGCTGATTTTTCTTGTGAGATCATCACGCCGCTTGTAAATTTAAGCAAGGCTGATATCGTCTCAAAGTCGCTTGAGCTTGGCTCACCAATAGAGCTCACATGGAGCTGCTACGAGAGCGAGGATGAGGCGTGCGGGCTTTGTGATAGTTGTAGGCTAAGGCTAAATGGCTTTAAAAAAGCAAACGCCGTTGATAAAATCCCTTATAAAAAGTGAAATTTGCCTTGAAATTTAAAAGCTAGCCACTATAAATTTAGTAGCTAGCCTAAAATTTACTCTAAATTTAGCTCGCTTATCTGTTTTGCTAGCTTCTCTTTGTACTCAGCCAAAGAGCTTTTGATGATATTTGCATAGTCATTTTGATTTACTAAAAGATACTCCTCTTTGCGTTTTACAACCGTGCTTAGCTCCTTGTTATTTACGCTTAAGGTAGTGCTCACATCAGCGTTTAGACCAACTTTTACCGCGCCAAGCGTTAAGTAAGTCCAAAGTTTTTCTATCTTTGCATTGACGCTTATCGTATCCTTATCTACTTCGTTTTCATTTTTTATGACCTGGTAGCCGTTGCTTCTAAAGGCGTCCTCGATACGCGCCCTTACTACGCTAGTTGTCCTTTGCTTATTTTCTAAAATGACGTTCCATAGCCCCTTGCCATAGCTGTTTCTAGTTCTGCCGATGTATTTTTGCTTCTCTTTTGCGCTAACTTCATTTACATTGTGCTTGTATAAAGATGGGGTGCTTGCTTGTTTTGGGTCGTTTTCAAAGGCTCTCACATCTTTGACGCTTTCGATGTAAATTTTTGTCTTTTTGCTAATGCTTGAAGGCGCTTGCTCATCTGGCAAACTCACAAATATCCCCTTTGGAGCGCAGCCACAAAGCATAAAAGCGGCAAATACCACTAGTAATAAATTTTTCATTTTCATCCTTTTAAATAAATTTCAAATGTAAATCGTTTTTTTGTAAATTTTTTTAACTCTTTGTAACAAATTTTAAATTTATATTTTGATATCCAAAATCATAAAATCTTAAATTTAATAACTAAAATTTAAATTTAAATTTCCTTGACTGCTATCAACCAAAATGGCTAGCCATCTAGGATAAAATCCGCTTAAATTTTTAAATTCACAAGGAGAAAAGATGAAAGATATGAAGATGTTTTGCCATCAGTGCGAGATGAGTGCTGAGGATGGATGCGGTGCAAAGGGCCAGCCTATGGGCACCTGTGGCAAGAGCGACACGCTAGCGCTTTTGCAAGATACGATGGTTTTTGGCTTAAAAGGCCTTAGCGCATATCGCCACCACGCACACGAGCTTGGCGCTGATACTAGCAACGTTGATCGTATTATGGCTGATACGCTTTATTTCACGCTTACAAACTCAAATTTCAACTTCGATGAGCACATCAAACAGCTTCTTGAAGTAGGCGGTGCTGGCGTTGAGGTGATGAACCTGCTAAGCGAGGCTCATACGGCTAAATTTGGCATCCCAACACCAGTTAGAGTGAGCCAAAACAAGGTCGAGGGCAAGGCGATCTTAGTAAGCGGACACAACTTGCACGCTCTAAAAGCGCTACTTGAGGCGACAAAAGATAAAGGCATCAACATCTACACTCACTCAGAGATGCTTCCAGCTCACGGATACCCAGAACTACGCAAGTATAGCCACCTAAAAGGCAACGTCGGCAAGGCGTGGTTTGACCAAACCAAGCTATTTAACGAATTTAAAGGTGCGATACTAATGACAACAAACTGCATCGTGCCACTACGCTCAAACTGCACATACGCTGACAGGCTATTTGGCTACTCGATCGCAGGCACAAACGGCGTAAAACACATCGAAAACGACGACTTCACACCACTTATCGAGTGCGCACTAGCCTGTGGCGACGTTAACGGCTTTGATAGCGATGAGAGCCTAGTAACTGGTGGCCACTACAAGACTATCTTAACTTTAGCCCCGCAAATTTTAGACGCGATAAACACTGGCAAGATCCGCAGATTTTTCGTGATCGCTGGCTGTGACGCACCTGGCAAGGGACGCGAGTACTATAGAGAGCTAGCTGCTAGCCTTCCAAAAGACTGCGTGATACTTACTTCAAGCTGCGGTAAATTTAGATTTAACGACATTGACTTTGGCAACGTCCCAGGCACCGAGCTACCACGCTACATCGACCTTGGCCAGTGCAACGACAGCAACGGCGCAGTTAAAATAGCCCTTGCACTAAGCGAGGCAACAGGCATCGCAGTAAATGACTTGCCAGTTTCTATCGTGCTAATGTGGATGGAGCAAAAAGCGGTCATCATCTTGCTAGCGCTATTTAGCCTTGGTATCAAAAACATCAACGTAGGACCTAGCTTGCCTAAATTTTTCAATGAAGAGATCATAAATTTCTTAGTGGATAAATTTAACGTTAGACCAATTAGCGGCGACGCGCAAGCTGATCTAAAATACTTCTTAGGTGAGTAAAAACTGCCAGGGCTTAGGCTCTGGCTCTAAATTTAAAAGAGTCCGCCTTGCTCTTTGCTTTGACTTAAGCTATCAAGCAGATCTTCTTTTTTGCAAAGTACAAGGGCGTAGACGAAATTTTGTAGCTTCTTTATCTCGTCTAAATTTTCATAAAAAATGGCGTTTTCAACCTTTAGTGTGTTATCTTTTGGCAGGCAAAATTTAAGCTCGCTCTCGCTGAAATTTCGCCTTAGAAATATGCTTTCAGTCAAAAAAAGCTCCTCGTCTTCTTCAGCTATCACCGCTCTAAAACTGCTACCAAAACCAACTGGCTTAAAGTCTTTGTCGATAAAGACTGGGTCAAAGTGCGATGAAATCCTGCTCTCTGTCACTTTAAAGCCGATATTGTTTTTCTTAAGATAGCCAAGAAGTCCGCAAAACATCCCAGCAAAAACTCTAGGGATGGATAAATTTTGATAGTATTTGTCGTCGTAAATGAGCGTTGTAAAGAAGATCGAGCTTGGATTTAGCAC
This sequence comes from Campylobacter concisus, assembly GCF_003048875.2. NCBI lineage: Bacteria > Pseudomonadati > Campylobacterota > Epsilonproteobacteria > Campylobacterales > Campylobacteraceae > Campylobacter > Campylobacter concisus. Next base: position 472,793 of record NZ_CP049264.1, read on the forward strand.
GTTTATGTTTGTGTCAGTCCAGGCTGTCTCGTAAAGTAGCGAGAGCCTTTGAAGTATCCTCGTATCGTCGCTAAAAAATGTGTCAAACAAATTTGCATGAAAAATTTTGTAAAAAAGCTCGGTTAAATTTTCAGGTATGACGTGGGCGTTTTTTTCAAGGTGCGACTTCTCTAAAAGCGCTTTTATGAAGGGATTGACCGCGCAAAATTTGATATTTTTGTGGATCGCCTCAAAGCGCATGAGCTTGATGATAGCCGTTTGCAGGCTTGCTACCTTGATAAAGGCTATCTCATCGTCGCTTGGCGCGATATCCTCTTCGCTAATGATAGCATAGGCGCCTTGCTTTATCGCAGGTGCGATCTGATCGCTTTGCGTGGCGATGAGAGCGTAGCCTCGTTTTATGTTTTTAGCCTCAAACGCGAAGCTAGTCACGCTTGAGATGCTTGGGTTGTTTAAAATTTGCCCATTTATTATGTGGGTTAAATTTTCTATCGTCATTTAGCCAACGATCGCGCCGTTTTTGACCTTGGCCTGCGTGCCAAGAAGCGTTAGTGAGCCGTCTGATGCGCTTAGGATCATGCCTTGTGAGACATATTTTTTCATCATCGTTCGCTCTTTTAAATTTGCTAAAACGCAAACTTGCTTGCCCACAAGCGAGCTAGGCTCGTAGTATTTGGCGATGCCTGATAAAATTTGACGTGGCTGCTCCTCGCCAAGATCTATCTTAAATTTAAGCAGCTTCTCACTGCCCTCAACTCTCTCACACTCGAGCACTTCGCCTACTTTTATCACAATTTTGGCAAAGTCATCGATGCTAATGATATCCTCTTCTTTTTTCTCATCTTTTAGCTCAGCTTTTGCCTCTACTTTTGGCCCTTCTTTTAGGTCTCTTGCCTCGCCCATTAGCTCTTTTTCTATCCTTGGGAAGAGTGGCTCAGTAGCTTTTGCAGTAAAATTTGAAATTTCATTTTTTAATACAAGAGTTTCATAAGAAGCCGTATCTATGCTAAAGCCAAGCGTATCAGCTATCTTAGCGCAAGTTTTTGGCATAGCTGGGCTAAGCAGTATCGCCACTTTTGCAAGTAAATTTGCACAAAGTGCCACAAGTGCGTTTGCCTCATCACTTTTGCCAGCTTTTACAAGCGACCATGGCTCATACTTCGCAACGGCTGCGTTTGCAAGCGTTACGACCTTCCAAAGATCCTCTAAATAGCGGTTTGTCGCTAAATTTTCTAAATTTTTAATAGCCTCATCAAGATAGCCCTTCGCCTCATCAAGCTCGGCTTTGTGAAATTTGATCACATCTTTTGAGTCGATCTTGTAGTCGCTATACTTTGCGCTCATGCCCACAATTCGGCTTAGCAAGTTGCCAAGTCCGTTGCCAAGCTCTGAGTTTATGCGCTCGATCAAGGCCTTTTGGCTGTAGTCGCCATCTTGTCCAAACGGCACCTCTCTAAGCAAAAAGTATCTGAAATTTTCAAGCCCATAAGCGTTTGCGACCTCTCTTGGGTTTATGACGTTGCCCTTGCTTTTGCTCATCTTTTCACCATCTATCGTCCACCAGCCGTGCGCTGCGACGTGTTTTGGTAGTGGCAAGCCAAGGCTCATTAAAAATGCCGGCCAATAAACCGCGTGAAAACGCAAAATGTCTTTGCCAACAATGTGTGTCGTGTGTGGCCAAAAGTCCATTCTAGCGTTTTCTCTTGAGTATCCTAGTGTTGTTAAGTAGTTTATGAGCGCGTCAAGCCAGACATACATAACGTGCTTGTCGTCGTTTGCACTCTTTGGTAGCTTTATACCCCAGTCAAAGCTCGTTCTTGTCACAGAGAGGTCTTTTAGTCCGCCCTTTACAAAGCTTACGACTTCGTTTTTCTTACCCTTTGGGATGACGCAAAGCTCGTCGTTTTCGTACCATTTTAAAAGCGCGTCTTCGTATTTTGAAAGCTTGAAAAAGTAGCTCTCTTCTTTAACTAAAGATGTCACGCGGCCGCAGTCTGGACAGCGGTTGTCCTCAAGTAGGTCTCTTTGATTAAAAAATGTCTCGCAGCTAACGCAATAAAAGCCCTCGTACTCGCCCTTGTAGATATCGCCGTTTGCTTGCATCTTTTCAAAGACATTTTGCACGGTTTGCTTGTGCTCTTCGTCGGTCGTCCTTATAAAATGGTCGTAGCTTATCTCAAATTCATCCCAAAGCGATCTAAATTTCGCACTGATCTCATCAGCGTACTCTTTTGGCGTTTTGCCTCTAGCGCGAGCTGCTTGCTCGATCTTTTGACCATGCTCGTCTGTGCCAGTCATGAAGTAGGTCTCTTTGCCTTGCAAGCGGTTAAATCTAGCTAGCGTATCAGCGATGATAGTCGTGTAGGCGTGACCGATGTGTGGTACGTCATTTACGTAATAAATCGGAGTGGTTATATAAGCTTTTTCTTTCATATTTTTCCTTTAAATTTAAAAATCAAATCCGCCGTCACTGCCGGTGTTGCCTTTTGACATCGAGTTGTAGCAGCTATTTACATACTCTATTCTCGTCTCGCAGTCAAAAAATGCCTCGCAGTTAAAACAGCTTTTGCGACCTTTTTGCTCTTGGCACTCTTGCATAACTTTTGCCTTTTGCTTTAGGGCTAGCTCAAATGCGTCAAGTGGCTCGTTTGCTTGTGCTTCTTGCATTATTTTTGCTCGTAAAATTTATGCAAAAGTGAAATTTCATCACGCGAGCCAAAAAAGCATGGCGTAGTTTGGTGAATTTTTTCTATTTTTATATCAAAAAGTGTTTGGTTTTTGCCATCTGTCGTTGCGCCCTTTGCGTTTTCATATATAAAGGCAAATGGCAACACTTCAAAGACAACCCTTAGCTTGCCATTTGGATGATCGCTCGTTGCTGGGTAGCTAAAAAGACCGCCGCCTTTTAGTAAAATTTGATGCAAGTCACTCACCATCGCGCCTGAGTATCTTAGCCTGTAGCCCTCGTTAAATAGCTCGTTTATGAAGTTTCTATGCGTTTGGCTCCAACCTTTTTGCGTAGCTCCTGTGGCGTTTAGCTTGCCTTTTTCTTTTAGCTCAAGCTCTTTTACAAATTTAAACTCGCCATCTTTGCCAAGCCTATAAAATTTAGGCAAAGCGCCCTTTTTCTCGGCAATTACTAGCTCAAGTCTTGGACCATAGATGCTGTAAGCTGCGGCTATTAAATTTTCTGGTTTTACCTCGTCTTCGTAGATACCAAAGATCGAGCCAACGGCGAAATTTACATCAACTAGGCTTGAGCCATCGAGTGGATCGTAAGCGATGATAAATTTAGCGTTTTTATTTATCTCAAGCTCGTCCTCTTTCTCTTCGCTAATTAGCGCTTTTACGCATGAAAGCTGCTTAAATTTAGCTGTGATGATCTCGTCGCTTTTAACATCAAGCTTTAGCTGGGTGTCGCCAGTTGCATTTTCGTGAGTTGTGTAGCCAAGATCGGCGTATTTTATCACTTCGCTTATCTCTTTTGCGATATCTTTAATGGTGTTAAAAATTTGGTTTAGTTCTTGCATTATACAGCCTTTGCATTTTTGATTATCCACGCACAAATGGCGTCTATATCGTCTAAATTTAGATTTGTGATCTCGTAAGGGATTTGCTTTTTATAAGTGGCGATCGCGTCTGAAAAGCTAAGATAAGCTTCATCGATCTCGCCTCGAAAGACGCTTAGTCTTGGCAGTGGCAGCGTCTTTAGCCCCTCGACTAAGAGAATATCAAACTCGCCGATCATCCTTATGACCTCGTCTATGCCTTGCGAGCTTTGCGAAAAGTAAGTCGTTCTAGTCGGACTCATCACGACTACGTCAGCTCCTGCCTGAGAAAATTTAAAGCTATCCTTGCCTTCAACGTCAAATTTGGCCTTGTCGCCTGGGTCGTGCTTGACCACAACGACCTTTAGCCCATCATCTATAAATTTTTTTGCGACTTTTAAGATAAGCGTCGTTTTTCCGCTATTTGAAGGGCCAGAAAAAGCAATGGCAAGTCTTTTCATAAGAGCCTTTTTCGTTAAAATTTCTTGCGATTATAGCTCATATTGGCTTTAAAATTTATGAGTGAAATTTAAAAAATAAAATGCTAAAATGCGAGAAAATTTAATATTTTAAGAGTTTTTTATGAGAAAATTTACACTATTTTTTATATTTATTTTGATGATATTTGGTTGCGCTGATCAAAAAGTGATCGTGCATGAGCCACTAAAAAATGAGCTTTTGGCCTACACAAGTAAGAGCGAGATCATCGATGGCACTGATAGAACGCTCATAATTGCAACCTATCTAAATCCTATATATAACTCAAATTTAGACGAGAGCAAAGAGCACTTTTTAGTAGCCATAAACCCAAAAGAGCATGCGCAAAATTTGAGCAACATAAAGGTAAATGGCGACTCAAATGCCACAAGCGCAAGGCTGCTTGATGAAAACGACGAGATGCTTAAATTTGCTGGATTTTCTATGCCTTGGGCGGTCTATTACGAAGTGACCGCACCAAGTAAGCAAAGTGACGATCTCGCGCTTAGTTTCGAAATTTATCAGTCAAAGCCGGTTTTGTTAAATTTTCGAAAAGTTGCGAAATCTTTATACTGGAACCATTAAGCGCCATATAGATCACGTAGTTTGCAAGCACCTTCTTGCCGTAGTTTCTAGTCTCAGCCACTGGGACTAGCTCGATAGATAAAAATGGCTCAAATTTCCCCTCTTTAAACATATCATCTCTTGTGATGAGTTTTTTGGTAAAGCCGATACCGCCGTTATACGCGTATGCGGTAAAGAGTGGATGATAGAGAAATTTATCAAGGTAGTTTAGGTGGTGATTTGCAAATTTAAAGGCAACATCAGTTTTAAAAAGATCGTCTTGGTCAAAATTTGGAATTTTTAGCTCTTTTTTGCCGATCGCATTTGCAAGAAATGGCATAAACTGCATCATACCAAGGGCGTAAGAGGTAGAAACGACGCTTGGGATAAAGAGGCTCTCTTGTCTTGCTAGTGCGTATATCATCGACTTTCGCTCAGTGCTGATGCCTTCAAGCTCTGGTGAGTTTGGCATCAAAAAGTACTGCTTCTCCCAGCCATGTGCCTTTTGCATGAAGTATGCGTATGCGCCGATACTTTCGTTTGTGTAAAATTTCATAGCAAATTCGCTTGCCTGCGTGGCGTTCATATCCTTTGCAAGGGCAGCGGTTTTGTTCCATAAAAATGGATCGCTCACATCAAAATTTTCGATATTTTGCTTGCTAGGTCTTGGCACGATCACCTCAAGTGGCTCGCCACCGACCAAATCTCTTGCGTAAAGTGAGTAGATATTTGCATCTTTGCTAGCGCTTAGCTCTTTTAAAAAGCTCTCATCGCCGCTTAGCTCATACTGCCAAAATGTCGCATTGTCTCTTTGCCAAGCCCTATCAAAGGTGTTTTTAGCTCTTGTGAAAAAACTAAATGCAACGTCATTTTGACCAAGCAAGATGGCGTTTAGCCCAAGTGTAAATGCGTCGCTTTTTTCAGTGACAGCTGGATCTATGCTAAGTAAATTTCTTCTAAAGCTTTCATATTTTTTATTAAACACGACGTCGTTTAATAAATTTGTAAAGCCCTTTTGCATGTAGAGCTTGTTCATAAAATTTGCTTCAAAATTTACGCTAAAAAGCGCGTTTTTGCTTTGCGGACTTGAGGCGTTAAAAAGCTCTAAAAAGCTCTTTGCATCGTTTGCATTTGCAAAGCTAAGAGCTGGGTTTGGCTCGTTTAAAGTGCGTAAAATTCTAGCTTTTTCTGGATTTGTGCTTGCAAGATTTGCCGCTAAAATTTCACGAGTTTTGCTATCAAGTTTTAGAGAAAAGCTCATCGTTGTTAGTAAATTTTGGCAAGTCAAGCTAGCACTTGTGATATTGCTTGCGTTTATGCCAGGACACTTGCTAGGGGCTGCTTTGGGAGGTAAAATTTTATTGATTGATTTTTGAACTAAGCCACTTTTTCTAAAAACGTCGCGTGAAAGCTCAGCTATCTGCTCCTTTGTGTAGCTGCCTTCGTTTATAAGGCGGTTTATGTAGTAGTCTTTTGCAAGGCTTTTTGGCTCGTTTTTTAGCTCCTCGTAGGTGTAAATTTTAGCTAAAAGAGCAACGCAGGCTAAAGAGAGGATACTAAAGTGACGCAGCAAAAACAAATAAAAGCCTTATTAAAAATTGATCTATGAGTTGAAGTGCTAAAAGCACGATGAGTGGGGCAAAGTCGATGCCGTTAAATTCTGTTTTGATGTAGCGTCTAATGAAGCTATAAACAGGATCAGTCAGCCTATAAAGTAGCTGCACGACTGGCGAGCTAGGATCAGGCTTGACCCAGCTAATGAGAGCCGCTGCTATGACGATCCACGTATAGACCGTGATGATAAGGTGCAAAATGTTTGCGATCGCTGAAAATAGGGTGGAAAGTATCATTTTTGCTCCTAGATTAAAATTTTGCCTAGATCATCTTTGATGAGTGGATAGAGCTCGCTAAGCTCAGGGCCGTGAAGGTCGTTTGTAAGCAGCGCACGTAGCGGCATGAAAAAGTTTTTACCTTTTAAATTTGTAGCACTCATAAGCTCTTTTTTAAACTCATCAAATGTTTCGCACGGTTTTAAATTACGAGCTGCTTTTTTGATGATCTCAAATTCATTTTTGTACTCATCTGGAGCTATTTTTGGTGAATATATAGCCTCTACTTTTGCCTTTATCTCAGGCACTAGTGAGCTCTCTTGAGTATAAAATTTAACTAGCTCAACCTTGCCGCCAAAGATCTCTTTTATGCGCTCTTTTGAAGCAAGCTTGATGTGTTCTCTATTTATCTGCTCAAGTTTTTTCACGTCAAATCTAGCAGGTGAGCGTGAAATTTTGGTTATGTCAAACCACTTTACTGCCTCTTCAATGGTAAAAATTTCAGTTGGAGTTTTATTGCCAAGAAGTATCAGATAGTTTGCGATCGCCTCAGGTAAAAATCCCTGTTCAAAGAGCCATTTGACGCTTGATTCGTTCTCGCGTTTGCTCATTTTTTTACCCTCTATATTTAAAAGGATAGGTAAATGCGCGTAGTTCATCTTGCCGGTGTAGCCAAGCCCCTCACGTATGAGGTCTTGCTTTGGTGTGTTGCTCACGTGATCCTCGCCGCGTATGACAAAGGTCACGCCCTCAAGCATATCATCAACCGCACAGGCGAAGTTATAAGTCGGAGTTTTGTCCGCTCTCATGATGACAAAGCTATCAACAGCGTCTGGCTCAAAGCTTAGCTCACCCTTGATCGCGTCTGTAAAGCTCATCGTGCGTGTTGGTTTTTTCATGCGGATGACAAATGGCTTTTCGCAGTTTAAAACTTCAGCGTCGCTTAGTCTCTCGCAGGTGCCGTCATATCTATATGCCACGCCTTGCTCTTTTGCTTTTTGCTTTTTTGCCTCAAGCTCTTCTTCGGTGCAAAAGCAAGCAAAGGCTTTTTTATCTATGAGAAGCTTTGAAGCAAGCTGTCTGTGGAATTTTAAATTTTCACTTTGGATGTAAATTTGCTCTGGTTTTATGCCAAATTTGCTCAAAATTTCTAAGATATCTTTCTCTTTTCCCTCGATATTTCGCTCTTTGTCGGTATCTTCTATGCGTAAAATAAAGCCACTTTTATCTTGCAAAGAACAAATATAGTTGAAAATAGCAGCACGTAAATTTCCTATGTGCATATCTCCTGTTGGAGAGGGTGCAAAACGATACATAAGCTCATTCCTTACGTTAAATTTGAAGTTGGATTATAACACTCGCTTGATAAATTTAAAGTTATGTAATTTTAAATTTTTAGGCTAAGCAAAGCATATTTTTTATAAAATCCGCACGAAAATTTAACTATTTATAGGAGAAAGAATGAGTTTTATCAGCGAATTTAAAGAATTTGCGATGCGCGGAAATGTCATAGATATGGCGGTTGGTGTTGTTATCGGTGGAGCATTTGGAAAGATTGTCTCATCACTGGTTGGCGATATTATCATGCCAGTTGTTGGCGCTATAACAGGCGGTGTAAATTTCACTGATCTTAAGCTAACACTAAAAGAAGCAGCAGAGGGTGCGCCAGCTGTTACGATAAACTATGGCTCATTTATACAAACAATGGTTGATTTCTTAATCATCGCATTTTGTATCTTTTGCGTCATCAAAGCTTTAAATACACTTAAAAATAAACTACCAAAAGAAGAAGAGACAGCTCCCGCAGAGCCTGAAACTCCAGCTGATATAGCACTTCTAACTGAGATCAGAGATCTTCTTAAAAAATAAATTCTTAAATCAAAGGGAGAAAGCTCCCTTTGAAATCCGTTAAATTTTGTCCTATTTTTTATGCTAAAATGCTTTTTCATCTTAAAAGCGAGTGTAACATGATAGAACAAATCCCATTTTTTCAAGGTCTTAGCGCCGAGGATCTAGCCAAACTTGAAGCAATAAGCGTTGTTAAAAAATACAAAAAAGGCGAGTTTTTATTTATAGAGGGCGAGGAGCCAAAGTGGCTTACGTTTTTGATAACTGGCTCGGTTAAACTTTATAAAACTACGGCAAATGGCAAGGAAATTTTTATCCATCAGCTTGCGCCTATGAATTTTGTAGCTGAAGTTGTAAATTTTGAAAATATACCTTATCCAGCAAGCGCCATTTTTACTATTTCTGGCGAGGTTTTAAAGATAAATTATGAAAAATTTGAATCACAATTTTTAACAAAGCCAGAAATTTGCATGAAATTTCTAAAATCAATGGCTCAAAAGATAAGAATAACTACAAATTTACTCCACCAAGAACTAATACTAAGCTCCGAAGAGAAGGTGGCTAGGTTCATTTTAAATCATGAAGATCTATTTAATGAACTAAAACATACAAAAATTTCATCAATACTCAATATGACTCCAGAAACTTTTTCGAGAATTTTAAATAAATTTAAAACAAATGGTTTAGTCAAACTTGATGAGAAGAACCAAATTTTGGAAAAAAATGTAGGTGGCCTACAAGAAATTTATTCTTATTGAAAGTTAATATCAAATAAATATTTTCATTTACTTAAAGAAAAAATTTATATATTTTTGGATAGTATTCGTCTAAAATTTTCGTAAAAATTTACGATATATTGATAAATTCAGGAGGAAAATTTGGCTGAAGTTAAGAAGAAATTTTTTGTTTGGTCATCTGTGATAATAGGCATCGTAATCGGCCTTATCGCTTCTATGGGCATAGCTGATGCACTTCATGCTACTGGTAGCGGCTACATCTGTACCATTTGTCACACGATGGATCCTATGAATGCTGCATATCATGAAGACGCGCACGGCGGCAATAACAAGCTTGGCATAAAAGCTGAATGTTCAGCCTGTCACCTAAACCATACAAGTGCCTATACCTATGTACTTACAAAACTTAAAGTATCGATAAATGATGGCTATAAGACATTTTTTACAGATACTGACAAGATCGACTGGCGTAAAAAGCGCGAGCATGCATCTCACTTTGTCTATGATAGTGGATGTTTGACTTGTCACTCAAATTTAAAAAATGTTATTCAAGCTGGCAAATCATTCTTGCCACATAGAGATTATTTTGTTCTTGGAAATCCTAATAAAAAATCATGTGTTGACTGCCATGAGCATGTTGGTCACAAGAATTTAGGACTACAAATCGATAAATTTGAAGCAATTAAAAAACAAGAAAACAATAAAACCAAGTAAGGAGGAGAGATGTTTAAAAAGTCGCTAATGTTATTAGCCTGTCTAATGTCTTTTGGCTTTGCCGCAAACATGGATGCAAATAAATCTGACGCTTTAAACCTTAATGTTGTAAAAAACATTAAAGTTGCTCACAAAATGTCAGACTTATCAAAAAGCTGTGTTGAGTGCCACGCTAAAGAGACACCCGGCATAGTTGCCGATTGGAAAAATAGTCGCCACGCTCACGTTGGCGTAAGTTGTATGGATTGCCACTCTGTAAATGCAGATAATCCTATGGCTTCAGTTAAGGTGCATCCAAAAGATTCTAACAACCATGTTTCAATGCTAGTTAGCCCAAAAACTTGTGCTAAGTGCCACGAAAACGAAGTTGATGAACTAGTAAAGAGCGGTCACGCAAGAGCTGCTATGCAAATGTATGCTAATCCTGCAATGGTGAAACTAATGTATCACTATGAGGGAGCAGATCATCCTGACTTTAAAATGGCTCCAGATGCCACTGGTTGTTCTCAGTGCCACGGAACCGTCATCAAACTAGACGCTGATCACAAACCTACAAAAGAGACTTGGCCAAACTATGGTATAGGCAATGTTTATCCAGATGGTGGCGTAGGTAACTGTAAATCATGTCACAGCGCGCACACATTTAGCGTAGCTGAAGCTAGAAAACCAGCTGCTTGTGCATCTTGCCACCTTGGACCTGATCACCCAGATATTGAGATATTCAACAACTCAATGCACGGACATATCTATAACAGTGAAGCTCACAAATGGAACTTTGATGCTGCTCCTGATACATGGGATGTACCAGACTTTAGAGCTCCAACTTGTGCAGCTTGCCACATGAGTGGTGTTGGTGAAACAACAACAACTCACAACGTTTCAAGAAGACTAAAATGGAACCTATGGGGCATCAGCAGTAAGCTAAGAACAGCTGGTGATGAACAAGCTGCTGTTGTTTACGAAAAAACTGGCAAACTAACCATAGGAACGCCACTTGCAGGTCATCCAAATGGACCAGAAGCAGCAAGAGCTGAGATGAAACTAGTTTGTAAAGCTTGCCACTCTACAACTCACACAGATAACTTCTTCATTATGGGTGATAAACAAGTAGAGCTTTATAACGTTTATAGCGCTGAAGCAACTAAGATGCTTGAAGAGTTGAAAGCTAAAAACCTACTACTAGAAGATGCTTGGTCAGATGAATTCCAAGATGTCTATTATCATATGTGGCACCATGAAGGTCGTCGTATGAGACAAGGCGCTCTAATGGGTGGTCCTGACTACTCACACTGGCATGGTGTATTCGAAGTTAAGAACGACATTAGAAAACTTCGCAAAATCTATAAAGAAAGAATTGAGTCTGGCAAAGTCCAGTAATCCTTTTTAAGGTGGGAGTTTTCCCACCTTTTTATTTTTAAATTCCAAAATTTTATCTTTTAGTTATTATCCTAAAGCAAATATCTTTTAATAATTATTTTTGTAAATTTAAATCATAAAATCATACGGCTTAGCACTACAAATTGTTCTAAATAATTAATAAAATTTATAATGTAAATTTAAAAATATAAAATATAATCTTTGTTTTCAAGGAGATATTTTGGGACTTTTTCGGATCATTATTGGGGCATTTATCTTTAGTGTTTTTACAAATTTATATTCATACAAACGTTTTATCAAAAAGGTATCGTTTTTTACACCGCATCTTAAAAAAATTCGTATATTTTTCTATATTATTAGTGTGCTTGAGTTTGTATTTGTTCTTCAACTAAGATTTCCTTTTTTAAATATAGAACTCTATCTGATAGCAGGGACGCTCATTGGTTTTTCTCTATTTTTATTTGGTGTTAGTTTGTTTTATGATGTTGTTAGATCCATTTGTTCAAAAGCTCATTTTAATCCCACAAGACGAAAATTTATTAAATTTTGCTTTGATGTGACATTTGTCATTTTTGTAGTTGCTTGCTTTTTGAAAGGAATTTTTAACGCACTTACTCCGCCAAAGATCAGACAAGTTAGTATAAAAATAAAAAATTTACAAAGTGATCTAAAAATAGCCATGATAACTGATGTGCACATTGGTGAGTTTTTGCAAAAGGATTTTGTGGCTGAGCTTGTGAAAGAGATAAATTTAGCTAGACCAGATCTAGTCGTGATAGTTGGCGACTTGGTCGATATGAGAGCTGAGCTTATAGGGGATTTTTTAGATCCATTAAAAAATCTTAAAAGCACCTATGGCACCTTTTATGTCCCTGGCAATCACGAATACTACCACGGAGTTGATGGGATACTAGAAAAAATTCGCGCTCTTGGCATTAGGATACTTGGCAATAAAAATGAAAAAATAGCTGGCATAAATTTAGCTGGGGTCTATGATCTAGCTGGCATAAGGTTTAAAAATTTAGAGCCAAATTTAGATGAAGCGCTAGCTGGACGCGACCCAAATTCGCCTACCATCCTACTCTCTCATCAGCCAAAATTTATAAAAACTATGCAAAAAGATGTTGATCTAGTCCTTTGCGGTCACACGCACGCTGGACAAATTTTCCCTTTTAGTATCCTAGTTTTGCTGGATCAGGGTTTTTTACATGGGCTTTATAAGATTAATGATAGAATGCAAGCTTATGTTAGTAGCGGTGCAGGATTTTGGGGGCCGCCGGTTAGGATATTTGCTCCAAGTGAGATCGCTATTTTAAATTTAAGCAAGGACTAAAATGAACAAGGACAATCTCTTCTCTCAAATTTTTGGCAAGGTAGCAAAAATAAACTTTTTCAAGCCGCTTCAAGAGCTTATCAACTCCTTTTATGTAAAGCTTTTTAAGATCGATATGAGCGAGTTTAAGTCAGCAAATGAGTATAAAAATTTAAACGAACTTTTCACTAGAGAGCTCTTAAAACCAAGAGAATTTGACGCAGCAGATGAGATATTTATAAGTCCTGTTGATGGTACCTGCCTTAGTTTTGGCACCACGAAAGAGCTAGAAGCTTTTAGCATAAAAAGCATGAGCTACGGTGTGAAGGAGCTTTTGGGGCAGGGCGAGCTTGATGGCGAGTTTGACTTTGCCAACATCTATCTTAGCCCAAAAGACTATCATCACTATCATGCACCTTGCGATATTACGATAAAAAAAGCGGTCTATATCCCAGGCAAGCTTTACAGTGTGGCGGTAAAATGGCTTGGCAAGGTCGATAGCCTTTATACCAAAAACGAGCGTGTGGCGCTACTTTGTGAGATGAAAAATGGCAAAAAACTTTGGCTAGTTTTCGTGGGTGCGCTAAACGTTGGTAAGATGAAATTTTGCTTTGATGAGCGTATCCAGACAAATGCGATGGCAAATTTTACACAAATTTATGAATATGAAAATTTACACATTAAAAAGGGCGAGCGTCTTGGAAATTTCGAGCTTGGCTCAACCATCGTCATACTTAGCGAAAAAGATGCGATCGAGTACAACCTCTTTGAAAACAAAGAGCTAAAATTTGCTGAAGCGATCGGCAGGATAAAAGAGTAAATTTGATCCAAAGCTAGCCTGATGCCAAATTTACAGGCTAGTTAAATTTCTATTTTTACCTATGTCGTTTTGAGAATAAATTTGATCTACTACCAGCTTATGTCAATTCAAAATCCTGCAAATCCTTTTAGCAAAATGTTAGCTGGAAACTCATTTGATTAAAATCGTTTTGCTAAAACGCAAGTCACTTTAAATCAAAGCGGCAAATTTCCCAGTAAAAATTTAAATTTTACCTCACATAAATTTACTAAAGATACAAGCCTATAAATTTAGTTCAAATTTATAGGCTAGCCAAAAACTCAAATCTTAAATTTTATAAACTTAAAGTTGTTCTTTAGTTCATTTTGAGTCGAATTTATCTCGCCAAGCTCTGATTTTACGAAGTTTGTAAGCTCTATCTTGCTCACGCTTGGAGATAGGATTTTTATATACTCTTTTTGGTTTTTAAGCTCTAAGTTGTTGCTAAAAAGAAGCACTCTAGCATCCAGCTTTAGCCCAGCTCTAAGCTCAGATATCGTAACTAAAAGCTCTTTTATATCAAAGCCCTCTGCCGTTTCATCCACAAGCGCTAGCGAGCAAGGTTTCGTCTTTATCTTTATCAAAAGCTCGCTAAAGCTATTTGCCACCTCAAGCGTGTTTTGAAACTCGCCAAGAGCGCCAGCAAATATCTTATTTTCAAGCTTCGTGCTCTTGTAAATCACTATATTTTCGTTTTTACTAAAGTATCTATTTTCTTTGCTTGGCTTATAGTTTTTTATAAATTTAGGCAAAATTTGATTTAGCTCATCTTTGCTAAAAGGCTTTCTGATCTTCTCATCAAACGCCGGCAGCAGCTCTCTTTCAGGGATATTTGAGGTATTTGAGACCACAGCGACTAAATTTATCTTCTCTTCTTGAAGCGATCTTATCTCTTTTACGAAATTTGCCACGCCATTTTCAAAAAATGAAGCATCGATAAAGACTGCGTTAAATCTATTTAAAAGTAGTGCTTGTTTAAGCTCTTTGTGGCTGCTAACGCCTATGACTTCGCAGTCTAAGAAGCTAAAAGCGCGCGAAAACATCTCAAGACTAAGTGGATTTTTATCGCATAGTAAAAAGAGCACTTTCTCTTCAGTCAAGCTCTCGCCCCTATTTTTCTCCATATAGACAAGCCGCGCAACGCTAAGTGGCGTGAGCGGATCTTTTAGCAAGACCACATTTTTTATATTTATATTTTTACTAGCACTCTGCCTTGCAAAGACGATATCGTAGTTTTTAGCTTGTGCTTGGTTGTTTGAGATGATATTTTGAAACCTAAGCCCCATATCTTCTAAAGTAGCTGCAAAAAATTCATTATATTTTGCATTTATATCAGGCAGATACGCGATCCTTAGCTCGTGATTTAGGCTGAAATTTTGTAGTTTTTGCACCTTTTTTAGACTAAGGATAAATTTAAACTCATTACCAGCTCCGCCAAGCGTGCTTATGTCAAGGCTTGAGTTAAAAAGCTTTAGATAAAAGCTAGCAAGTCTTAGATAAAACTCGCTCTCTTCGTCGTTTATCTCATTTTCATCTTCTGCGTTTAAAGCTTTTATCTGCTCTTCATTTATGAAAATTTGATTTGTCCTTATCTTTGTTTCGATTAGCAAAAGACCACTTTGACTAAGGGCGTCGCTGACATTTTTTATCTCTACTATCAAGTTAGCAAATTTATCACATTTTGTCACGACAGCTTGCATGATAGAGCCAAAGACGGCGCTTATCTTCTCGCTATCGCCCTCTAGCTCGTCGCTAATGTTTGCATCAAGATAGGTTAAGAAATTTAGCTTTTTCTCTTGCGTGAAAGGTATCTGCGCTTCAAGGATGTTTGAAAATAAAATTTGTGGGTTAAATGGCTTTAAATTTAGTCCAACCTCACCATTTCTGCTATCAAGCAAGCCTTTTATATTGCTGTAATTTATCGCTATTATTTGGCTATTTTTTTCTAAATTTTCAAAAAGAAGCTCATTTTTTACCACATTTTCATCTTTTTTTAGGGTAGCGACCGAGCTAAATATCTGCTCTTTTGCTTGATAAAATTTCTTACTTAGCCTAACAAGCAGTCTATCTTTTATCGCAGCAAAGCTTCTTTCTTGCTCATACTTTTGAAGTAGCTCTTTATATAGGGTTATGAAGCTTTCTATTAAATTTTGTGGATTTCTATCACCTCTTTTTAAAATCTCATCTCTTACAAGCTTCATTTTTTGGTTTAAATTTTCTAGAGCTTTTAGCCAGATGTATGTTTTATAGCCAGCGTAAAAGAGCCAAAGCGATAGAAAAAACATCAAAAATGTTAGAGAAAGCACCTTTACTCTAAAGTTATCATTTAGTCTCTTTAGCTCGTCACTTAAGACATTTGCTATCTTGCTGAAAAGCTTAGCTCTATTGCTTTCAAAGGTATATATCTGCAAAATTTCATCACGTGTTAGCTCATTTTTTAGCTTTAGCTTAAGGCGGATCTCGTCATAGCCCTGAGAGGTCTCTATATTATCAAGCCTATCTATATCTCTTATTATGTTGTCTTTTATGTCGCCATTTGGGAGTAAATTTGCATTTATATCGTTGTATTTAAGGCTATCTAGAGATTGTTTTAGCGAACTTTCGGTAATTTTTTCTTTACCCATAAGCACAGCCAAGATATGCTCTTTTGTGGTATTTACGTTTTGAAGCAGCTCATAGGTTCTAAGTAAAGAGAGTATATGACGCTTGATATCAATGTCTAAAGCAACATCTCTAAATAAAATTTGCCCACTTTCAACAGCAGAATTTGCTAACTCAACAAAGCTAAGAAACGAGAGATTAGAGCTCTCCCAACTTGCATTTGCGTTTTTTAAAACTTCATTTAGCCTATCTCTTATCCTTTTATCATCTGGTGTGTTAGAAAGAGTGTTTGATAAACTTTTTACAAACAAATTCTTAGCAGCATTTGCCTCTCTTAAAGCCGCTTCATCTTGAGGTGACCTAGTTTGACTATATCTTTCGTAAGCAATTCTTTCTGAAACGATCGCATCTAAGGTTTTTCTTATCAAACTTTCTCTTTTTACCTCGCTATTTATGCCATAAGAGATCCTAAATTTATCAAAGTAGAGCGCGCCACTATAAAAGCAAGCGAAAGCTGCCAAAAATATCGGCAAAAGAACTAAAAATTTACTAACCCTCATTGCCAAGCCTTTTTGAAAATTTATTGCAAAGTGTGCTTATTTCGCTTAGTCTTTCATTTATCTGAGCGATTTTTTTAATCTTGTTTGGTCTGGTAAGTAGCGCATCGAAATTTGCCACAAGCGGAGTGATCTTTAAATTTAGCGCTGGCTCTTTTAATATCCTTATGCTCTCTTCTAAAAATTTAGTATCTCGCGCTTGCACCGCACTTTGGATAAAGATCATCTTGTCTTTGGCTTTGCTTAAAAATATACCAAGATAGGTCGCAAACTCGCTTTTGCTTAAATTTAAAAAGCTAGCTGTCTCGCTAAACCAGCTCTCGTTTAAGATCTCTTCTTCTTTATCCAAAAGCTCTTTTTCATCGACCTTTAAATTTGGCAAGCGAAGCTTTGTCTTTGCTTTCATCGCAGCTTGCTGGTTTTGGCTGTAAATTTCTGTTTGATCGAGGATTAAAAGCTCAAAATACTCTTCATTTTTTACTGAGCTGATCTTTGAAAATTTAAGCGTAGCATTTAAAATTTTGCCGTTTTTGGTCTTTAAATTTACTCTTAAATTTGGTCTTTTAGCTAGATAATCTATAAAAACTCCAGACTCTTTGTAGTCTAAAACTAGCTCGTCAATGTCTTTATGCTCGCTTAAAAACTCCCTTATATCTTTAAATTCAAGCAGGCCAAGAGAGATATCTCCCATCGCTAAAATTTGACCGTTTTTGTCGTATATTATCACTTCAAATTTCCTTCTTTGAGCGTTAAAAGCTTTGCTGCTACGCTTTTGTTTGTTATTTTTGCCACTTCGTCTAAATTTGCTTCGCTGATTTTATCAAAACTTCCGTAAAAGCTGATTAATTTCGCGATACTGCCCTCAGAAACGCCAGCTTGTCTTAGCACTGATCTTTGCATATCGTTTTTCTGCCTTGTTTTTCTGTGAAAACTGATGACAAATCTATGGCTCTCATCGCGCATTTTTTGAAAAAACTGCAGCTTTTTATCGCTCGTGCTTAGGCTAAAGCTGCCATTTTTTGTATAAATTTTATCTTTCGCCTCGCCTTTTGCGCGGTGAGCTTTGGCGTCTATTTTTTCTTTTGAGATAGCGATCACATCGACGTTTGCCCCACTGCTTGCTAAAATTTCGCAGGCTAAGCTTAAAAGCGCCTCGCCACCATCAATAACCCAAAGATCAGGCGGACTAAGCTTATCAAACCTAAGTGCTCTGGCAGTTAGGCTCTCTCTCATCTGATCATAGTCGTTTTTAGAGCCAAGGTGCATGTGGCGGTAGTTTTGCTTTGCCCACTCGCCATGCTCATAGCGCACCATCGCCCCCACACTTGCCTCGCCAAAAAGGTGCGAGTTGTCGTAAGCCTCGACCACGTAAGGCGTGTGAGCTAGATTAAAATACTCTTTTATCTCGTTTAGTAGCTCGTTATCATGCGTTTTTAGGTATTTTTCGATGCTAACCTCAGCGTTTTTGGTGGCGATCTCGCAAATTTTACGCTTATCGCCTATTTTTGGGCAAGTGATGCTAAATTTACGCCCAAATCTCTCGTTTAAAATTTCCTCCACTAGCTCGCTATCTTCAAAGTCCTCATGGACGTAAATTTTAGTGCTAATTATTGGCTGACCAGCGATGAAGCTTTTTAAAATAGCCTGCTTATAAGCTTCGTTTATCTCGTCTTTTTGAGCGTTTTTGGCCTGCGTGATATCGGTTTTTACGCCCGTTATCTTGCCACTTTGCACGCTAAATCTCACCGCGCAGATCATATCGTGCACGCAAGCGACCGAGTAGGCCTCAAAGTCTTCAAGCTTAGCAAGATCAACCTCGACCTTTGTTTGCATATTTTTAAGCGTTTGCATCTTATCTCTAGTCGCGGCTGCTTGCTCGTAGTCTTCAGCCTTGGCATAGTTTAGCATGAGCTCTTCAAGGCGAGCGATTAATAAATTTGGATTTTGCAAAGCGGCTGTGGCATCAGCAACTATTTTGGCATAGCTCTCTTTTG
Source organism: Campylobacter concisus (assembly GCF_003048875.2). Classification (NCBI taxonomy): domain Bacteria; kingdom Pseudomonadati; phylum Campylobacterota; class Epsilonproteobacteria; order Campylobacterales; family Campylobacteraceae; genus Campylobacter; species Campylobacter concisus. The sequence goes on from NZ_CP049264.1 coordinate 491,189, forward strand.
AAATTTTACCTTCACACGGGGCGTAGCAGCGTTTTAGCTGGTGAAAAAGGCAGGCTTTTTTGCCTTTTACGCAGGATTTTTTCTGAACGAGATTAAAATTTAGATAAAGCGCCTCAAGTAGTTCGCCAGCTCCACTAAAATATGGCCCAAAATAGCGTATATTTGAGCCTTTTACCACCTTTCTAGTGATCTCAAATCTCGGAAATTCATCGTTTAAATTTATAAAGATATAAGGGTAGGTCTTGTCGTCACGAAGCAAGATGTTGTATTTTGGCTTAAGCTGCTTGATGAATGAATTTTCAAGTATGAGGGCGTCCGCCTCGCTTGGTGTGACGATGTATTCAAGATGCGCTGCCTCGCTTATCATCTTTGAAATTCTTGGGCTTAGCTTTTCAGCTGGAGCTAAGCTTGGGGTAAATTTAAAGTAGCTTTTGACCCTGTTTTTTAAAATTTTGGCCTTGCCGACATATAAAAGTCTGTTTTGAGCGTCAAAATACTGATATACGCCAGGCTCGTTTGGAAGCGTTCTTATCTCGTCTATTAGCATCTTGCCTGCTCATTTTTCTTTAGCAAAATTTCTCTTAGCTCTTCAAATTTCTTATAAATTTGCTCATTTGTGGCTAAATTTTTAAACTCGCCCTTGCTTACTGGCGTGATGAAATTTGACCTTTGCGTAGGTTGTGGCGTGAAAAATTTTAGATATTTACTCACGATAAATCTTATATTTTCTTCTTTTTTATTTTTTATATAGTTGATCTCATTAAGAGGTTTTGGCTCGATGACGCTTGCAAAAATGCTATTTTTATTAAATTTACAAAAGGTTTTTAATAACCCTTTTATATCATTTATACTACTATCACGTCTAAGCTCCAAAAGCCCTGAGGGATGAGTGAGAACGAAGGTTAAAATGCCTTCTCTAACGTAGCAAAAAGCTATATAAAATCGCTTTGCTTTACCCATGAGGCGAAGAAGCTCTTGGCACTCGTCTGCCATGCTTAATTTTTCTTTATACAAAGGATTTTCGTGGATAGCATCTATCATAAATTTGGCGTCTTTCATAAGGCAATCTTATCATCTTTTATTTTAATTTTCGCTCTTTTTGCACTTAGTGGTTGCGGCTACAAGGACGATCCATTTTATGGCGATGCACCTGTAAAAGAGAAAAAAACTGACAAGATCAATAAAATTTGATCTTAAATTTGGCGTAAGATAAAAATGTAATGCAAGCTTAATAAATTTAACTAACCTAAATTTTAGGCTCATTTAAGTAAAATACGCAAATTTTTATCTTACAAGGAGAGTATATGAGGTTATTTGGACTTCTAGGCTTGTTTTTTGCTATAGCCTTTGGTGCTGACGGAGAAGCTGCGGCTATTGACTTAACTACTACATGGGCGGGAATTTTATCGCTTATCATTTTTGTTGTTGGATATTTTTTCATAGCAGCAGAAGAGAATTTTCACATCGACAAGGCAAAACCTGCCATTTTTATCGGCACTTTTATGTTTTTGCTAATCGGCGTTTATATGCTTATAAATGGCATGGATGTGCATTCACTAGAGCACGAGGTAAATCACCTGATTTTAGAGATAGCTCAGATCGTATTTTTCTTAATGGTAGCGATGACATTTATCGAAGCACTTGTTGAAAGAGATGTATTTAACGCACTTAAATACAACCTAGTTTCAAAAGGCTACACTTACAGAAAGCTATTTTGGCTAACTGGAATTTTGGCGTTTTTCATTAGCCCAGTGGCTGATAACCTAACAACAGCGCTTATCCTATCAACCGTTCTTTTAACGATAGATAGAAATAATACAAATTTCCTAGTCGCAGGTGCGATAAACATCGTCGTAGCAGCAAACGCAGGCGGAGCGTGGAGTCCATTTGGCGATATCACTACACTTATGGTTTGGGCAGCTGGCAAGTCACCATTTTTAGACTTTTTCGCACTTTTCCCAGCTTCATTTATCGGCTGGTTTGTGACAGCGTTTTTACTTTCACGCATCGTGCCAAATACTGCGCCTCATTTTGACGTCGCAAATGAGCCAAAAGTGGTTATGAAAAAGGGCGGTAAAGCGGTTATCTTCATAGGTGCATTTACTATCTTTTGTGCAGTTATGATGCACCAGTTGTTTCACTTGCCAGCTATGTGGGGCATGATGTTTGGTTTCTCACTGCTTAGCCTTTATACATATTATTTCAAAAAAGCTCACAAAGACGAAGAGCCTATGAACGTCTTTCACTATATGTCAAAGATCGAGAACAACACGCTATTTTTCTTCTTTGGAATTTTAGCTGCAGTTGGCGCTCTTCACTTTGCTGGATTTTTAAATTACGCTGTGTCACTTTATGATAAATTTGGCTCAACACCTGTAAATATCGGAGTTGGCTTCCTCTCAGCAATCGTTGATAACGTCCCTGTTATGTCAGCCGTTCTAAAAGCAAATCCAGCTATGGGAGCTGATGCGGGCGAGGCTATGAGTCAGTGGCTACTTGTGACACTTACAGCTGGTATCGGCGGTTCTATGATAAGCTTTGGCTCAGCAGCTGGCGTTGGAGTAATGGGTAAATTAAAAGGAATTTATACCTTTGGTGCGCATATGAAATATGCATGGATGGTAGTTTTAGGATACATCGTATCACTCATTGTTTGGTATGTGCAGTTTGAAATTTTTCACATCTACTTTTAAAAGGTTATAAATGAACAATACGATTATAGTTTTGGACTTTGGTTCGCAGTATACTCAGCTAATAGCTAGAAGGCTAAGAGAAGAAGGAGTTTATACTGAAATTTTGCCATTTAACGCAAAACTAAGCGATATAAAGGCGAAAGATCCAAAAGGTATCATTCTAAGTGGTGGCCCAGCTAGCGTTTATGCCAAAGATGCCTACTTTTGCGATAATGGCGTCTTTGAGCTAAATATCCCTATACTTGGCGTTTGCTACGGCATGCAGCTACTTGCTCACACGCATGGAGCTGAGGTTTTAGCAGCTGATCACAAAGAGTACGGCAAGGCTGAACTTAGCGTCGTAAAAGAGCACGATCTTTTTAAAGATACACCTTCAAAACAAATCGTATGGATGAGCCATAGCGACTATGTAAAAGACCTACCAAAGGGCTTTGAGGCGATTGCGGTCAGCGAAAATTCGCCTTATTGTGCTTTTGGTGATGATAAACGTAAATTTTATGCGATCCAGTTTCACGCAGAGGTACAACACAGCGAGTATGGCACGCAAATTTTAAAGAATTTTGCTAAATATATCTGCGGCTGCGAGAGCACTTGGAATATGGGAAGCTTCGCTAAAAATAAGATAGAAGAGATAAGAAAAACAGTTGGTACTCACAAGGTGCTTTGCGCGGTTAGTGGTGGCGTGGATAGCTCTGTGACTGCAGCACTTTTAGCAGCCGCTGTGCCTGAAAATTTGATCCTTGTTTTTGTCGATAACGGACTTCTTAGAACAAACGAAAAAGAACAAGTTGAAGCTACATTTAGAACAAAGCTTGGCGTTGAACTAGTTAGCATAGATGCGAGCGAGATCTTTCTTAGCCGCTTGGCCGGCGTCGTTGATCCTGAGAAAAAACGCAAGATCATAGGCGAGACATTTATAGAAATTTTTGAAAAAGAGGCTAAGAAGCATGGCGATGTGAAATTTCTAGCTCAAGGCACTCTTTATACTGACATCATCGAAAGCTCAGTCGTTGGCTCAAGCAAGACTATAAAGAGCCACCACAACGTTGGAGGTTTGCCTGATTGGATGACATTTGAGCTGATAGAGCCTTTAAGAGAGATTTTTAAAGATGAGGTTAGAAAGCTTGGACTTGAGCTTGGACTAAGCCGCGAGCTAGTTTTCCGCCATCCTTTCCCAGGGCCCGGTCTTGCTATCCGCATCATGGGTGAGGTAAATAAACCAAGCCTAGAGCTACTTCGCAAAGCTGATGTGATCTTACGTGATGAGCTAAAAAGCAGTGGATGGTATAACAAAACTTGGCAGGCGTTTTGCGTGCTTTTAAATGTAAATTCTGTTGGCGTAATGGGTGATAACCGCACTTACGAAAACGCTGTTTGTGTGCGCGTGGTCGATGCAAGTGATGGCATGACTGCAAGCTTTTCAAGGCTTCCTTATGATCTGCTTGAAAACGTAAGCCGCCGCATCATAAACGAGGTAAATGGTATAAACCGCGTAGTTTACGACATCTCAAGCAAGCCACCTGCAACTATCGAGTGGGAGTAAAACTAAAGGTGGTTCGCCACCTTTTGCTCTTTTAAATTTGTAAATTTAATCTCTTAAAAATTTTCTCTGTAAATTTTATTTTAACTGGCTTTTTTATAAATTTCTTAGTCAAATTTGTATTGTTTAAGATCAGCATGCGATTTTTTGAAGTCAAAAAAAGCAACCATCATCGGCTCACGTGTTGGTTATAGAAGTTATAGCGGAGATAGGTTTCCGATAATTGGTGCTTTGCACGATGAGGAGTTTTACAAGCAAAACTATAAAGGGCTATTTTGGAGTAAAAATAAAGATAGTAACCCAAAAGCAAGCTACGAAAAAAATGTCTTTGTAAATTTCGCTCACGGCTCACGTGGCCTTGGCACGGCGATACTTGGAGCAAATTTGATAACAGATCTTGTGCTTGATCGCCCACTTTGCATAGAAAGATCGTTATTTTTTGAGCTTCATCCTGCTAGATTTTTGATAAGAAAGCTAAAAAAAGGACTAAAGCTATAAATTTAACTATTTTGATCGTGGAGATTTCAAGCGATTTGGTGTGGTTGGCGGAGCTAGTGCGAATTTAAATTTACGAAAAAGGCTTGAAACGCTTTGCCAAAAAAATGAGTGTGAGCTTTTGCTAGCTTCATTTGCGTTTTGCTCTGATAATGCACTGATGATAGCAAGGGCTGGTCGCGAAAAATACTTAAAAAAAGAGTTCATCTCGCATGATAAGCTAACTATAAACCCAAGGGTTAGTTTTAAGAAATTTGAAATTTAAAATTAGAGTAAATTTGATGGTGGCTAAAGCTAGCCACCTTGCTTAAATTTAAAGCCTTGTCTTCATCTTTTCAAATTCATCTTTTATCACTTGCTCATGTGGCTCGCTAGTCATTTTATTTATCGCGTCGCCCCAGATACTGACCATGATGATGGCTAAGCTTGAGGTTAAAATGCCAGGTAAAATTTCATAAACATAGGCATTTAGCCCTGATGTTATCCAAAATATCACGGTCGCACCGCCAGCTATCATACCAGCAAGTGCTCCAAGTGCGCTCATACGTTTCCAGTAAAGGCTAAAAAGTAGCACTGGTCCAAAGCTCGCGCCAAATCCAGCCCAAGCGTTGCCAACGACGTTTAGAACGTTATCTGTAGAGATAAAGGCAAGCACTGTGGCAATTATCGCTACGACCACGACTGCATAGCGGCTGATCGCTGTTTGCGTGCTTTGGCTCACCTCTTTTTTGTAAAAGGCAAAGATGAAATCCTTTGTGACCGAGCTTGAGGTGACTAAGAGCTGGCTTGAGATGGTGCTCATGATCGCTGAAAGCACGGCTGAGATGATGATACCTATAAAAAATGGCGGGAAAAGTAGCTCACCAAGCTTTAAAAATACTGTCTCAGGGTCGCTTAGTCCGCCTCTTTGGCTAAAATAGACAAAGCCGATAAGTCCGCTCATAATTGCACCAAGTAGGCCGATCGTCATCCAGCCAATGCCTATCCTTCTTGCCTTTGCGAGCTCTTTTGAGTCACGTATCGCCATAAATCTAACGATGATATGTGGCTGTCCAAAGTAGCCAAAGCCCCAAGCTAGAAGGCCTAAAATGCCCCAGAAAGTCTGGTCTCTAAATGGATTTAGGTGATTTGCATCAAGCCTGCTTATCTCTTTTATCAAATTTGTATCGCTTGGCAAGTCTAAATTTAGATATGCTACGACTGGGATCGAGACTAGGACGCAAAACATCAAAAGCCCCTGAAATGCGTCAGTTATGCTAACAGCCTTAAATCCACCAAAAAATGTGTAAAAGACTACGATGATTAGCGTAAAGACCGCTCCGTATGCAAATTTTAAGCCAAAAAAGCTCTCAAAAGTCTTGCCGCCAGCGATGATGCCACTACTTACATAAAGTGTGAAAAATATCAAGATGATAAGACCTGAGATGATCCTTAAAATTTTTGTCCTATCTTTAAAGCGGTTTTCTAAAAAATCAGGTATCGTGATGCTATCGCTTGCAACCTCGGTATAGACCCTAAGTCTTTTTGCTAGAAATAAGTAGTTGCAGTACGCTCCCACGATAAGACCAGCTATCATCCAGACATTTGCCACACCAGTTGCGTATAAGGCCCCGGGCACGCCAAGTAGCATCCAACCACTCATATCAGAGGCGCCAGCGCTAAGTGCAGTGACGACTGGACCCATTTGACGGTTATCTAGCAGATACTCGTTCATACTTGCGTTTTTATCGTAGAAATATCGTCCGATAAAGAGCAAGAAACCAAAATAGATGGCGATGGCTAAATAAGACCCAAAGCTCATAAAATTCCTTTCAAATAAAATAAAACGGTTATGTTATTACAAATTTATTTAAATTTCAATGAGCGGGCTTATTCCTTAAAAAATTTTAAGCAAAATGATATATTTTTTTTCGTATCATTTAAGGCTACATTTTAAAGAAAGGACGAAGTTGAACGCTCAAAATTTAGCCAAATTTCTATTTTTTATAATAATTGTCTCACTTGGAACATACTTTTTCTATCCAAGAGATCTTAGCGAGGCGCAAGAGATCGCATATATCAAAAGTTACGGAGTAACACTTGGTCTTACGATAGGCGGTATCGCTATAGGCATCACACTTGGATTTATTTTAGCTTTTATTAAATTTTTAGATATCAAGGTTTTAAATTTCGTCATAGATGAGTATATTGACATCTTGCGTGGAACGCCTGTAATACTTCAACTTCTAATATTTTCAGTGGTGATTTTCGCCACTTGGAGCGATAACTTCTACGTCGCTGTGATCGCACTTGGACTAAATAGCTCGGCTTACGTCGCTGAGATCGTAAGAAGCGGCATAAATAGCGTCGATAAAGGTCAGATGGAGGCAGCTAGGGCGATGGGGCTAAACTACTACGTTTCGATGCGTGAGATAGTCTTTCCACAAGCTACTAAAAATATCTTGCCAGCGCTTGCAAATGAGTTTATATCGCTTTTTAAAGAGACCTCAGTCGTTGGCTATATAAGCGTCGTTGATATTACGATGCAGAGCAAGAGCCTTCAAGCGGTCTTTTACAGCCCAGAGCCAGTCATTTTTACGGGCATTGTATATTACGTGAGTGTTAAATTTTTCACCCTTTTGGTGAAACTACTTGAGAGGAGACTAAATCGCCATGATTGAGATTAAAAATTTAAACAAAAGCTATGGCGATTTGCGTGTTTTAAATGACATTAGCGTAAATATCAAAAAGGGCGAAGTCATAGCGATAATTGGCCCAAGCGGCGGTGGAAAAAGTACATTTTTGCGCTGCATAAACCGCCTTGAAGAGCCAGATAGCGGGCATATCAAGATAAATGGCGAAGATATCTTAGATAAAAAATCAGACATAAATAAAATTCGCCAAAAAGTGAGCATGGTGTTTCAGCACTTTAACCTTTTTGCAAACAAAAACGTCTTGCAAAATTTGACCCTAGCTCCGATAAAAGCTGGGATTTTAGACAAAGAGAGTGCTGAGAGGAGGGCAGATGAGCTGCTAAAGAGCGTTGGGCTAAGTGATAAGAAATTTGCCTACCCGCACAAGCTCTCAGGCGGTCAAAAGCAGCGTATTGCCATCGCTAGAAGCTTGGCTATGGATCCAGAAGTGATACTATTTGACGAGCCAACAAGCGCGCTAGATCCTGAGATGATCGGAGAGGTGCTTGATATCATGAAAGATGTCGCAGCCAAGGGCATAACGATGCTTGTGGTGACTCACGAGATGGGCTTTGCAAGAAACGTGGCAAATAGAATTTTCTTTATGGACAAAGGCAAGATAGCAGTTGATGACACGCCAAAAAATGTCTTTACAAATCCGCAGCACGAGCGTCTGCGAGAGTTTTTAGGTAAAATTTTAAATCACTAATAGGGAGTAAAATGAAAAATTTATTAAAATTTTTAATGGTAGGGTTAGCTCTGTTTTTTATAGGTTGTGGTGATGATAGTGGCAAAAAAACCGCTGCAAATGCGCCAGAAGCTAGCAAAGAGGTAGTTTATAAGGTAGGATCAAGCGCTGATTATCCTCCATTTGAGTATCTTGATGATAAAAATCAAATCGTTGGTTTTGAGATTGATCTTCTAAATGAGATCACTAAAAAAACTGGGATCAAATTTGACGTTGCAAATATGAGTTTTGATGGGCTAATACCAGCTTTAAAAACAGGCAAGATCGATATCGCGATAAGCGGCATGAGCGCGACTGATGAGAGAAGAAAGTCTGTTGATTTTACTAAGCCATATTATTTTTCAGAGAATTTATTTATCCGCAAAAAAGGCTCAGATGTAAATAAAGACAACCTTAAAGATAAGAAAATTTCAGCTCAAGTTGGCACAATCCAAGAGGATGCAGCTAAAAAGATCACAACTCAGTCAATCCCAGCTGAAAACGTAGCAGCAGCTATAATGTCACTAAATGCCGGCAAAATCGATGTTGTGCTTACTGATAGCCCGATAGGTGTTGAGTTTTTAAAACAAAATCCAGACTTAGAGGAGTTTTTAAGACTTCCTGACGGCACAGAGGGCTTTGCGATAGCATTTGATAAGGGTAAACACACTGATCTTATCAAAAAGATAGATGTTGCGATCGAAGAGCTTCAAAAATCTGGCGAATTTGACAAAATGCTCGCTAAATACGGCCTTAAAAAATAAATCCTAATATAAATTTGCAAGAGGCAAAAATGCTTCTTGCAAAAAATCTCACAAATTTCTAATTTATAAAATTTAATATTATTTAAATATATTGTAATAAAATTGTCAATTTACTTTAAGGAGAATGCAATGAAGTCACTCAGGATGAGAACGGCACTTGTGCTAAGTGTCATGCTTTTGGTTTGTGTTAGTGTGGTTGGTCTTGTGACCTATAACATGGCTAAAAATTTATATACCGACAGGGTCGAAAGTAAAGAATTTCCACTTGCTGTCAATGAAGTTGGTTATAAAATAGAATCTTACATCGATAAGATAATCGACGCTTCTTATCAAATAACTCAAAATAGCTTCTTAATAGACTGGGTCAAAAATGGCGAGGACGAGCACGGCAGAAAGGTCTTGTTTGACTATTTTCAGACTCTTGCTAAAAATTTAAAGCTAGATACGATAATGTTTGGCTCAGATAGAACCCTAAACTACTACGTCGAAGATAAAATTTTAAAGGTCATTAACCCAGAAAATGACAAGTGGTACTACGCCTTAAAAGATGGCAGCAGCCTAAGCCTAATCGACATCAACAAGGCTGAAGACGGCAGTGGCAAGATAATGATGTATATAAACTACAAAGTTCAAAAAGATGATAAATTTTATGGCATCGCAGCGACTGGCGTAAATTTAAGTGAGATAGTAAATTTTGTCCAGTCACAAAAGATAGGTCGTGGCGGTAAATTTCTACTAGTCGATGAAAAAGGCGACATCAAGATTGGCAAAGACGTAAGCGGCAACCTAAAAGATTTAGTTGGCGATGCAAACCTTAAAAAGCTAATCAACGAAAACGGCAGCTACATATCGCTAGATAAGGATGGCAGAAATTTATTGATCGGCTCAAAATATATCAAAAGTATGGGCTGGTATCTTATCGGCGAGCTTGACAAAGATGAACTTTTAGAAGATCTAAACTCACTTGCTTATGCATCTGTTGGAGTGCTTGTGGTGGTGCTTATTTTAGGACTATTGCTCTCGCTTTATCTATCTTCATACCTCCTAAAAATCATCCTCAAACTAAAAACAGGCCTGCTATCTTTCTTTGATCTACTAAATCACAAGACAAACAAAGCCCAGCCTATAGAGATAACATCTAAAGATGAATTTGGTCAAATGGCAGAGCTAATAAACAAAAACACAAAGGCCATTGAAGATGGCATGAAAGATCAAAGTATCTTCATCCAAAAAGCCAACACCTTTGTAAATGAGATAAAAGATGGCAACTATGAAGCAAGCCTAGAAGCTGATACTAACAATCCAGCTCTAAATCAACTAAAAAATACATTTAAAGACCTACAGCTTGCTTTAAAAGAAGCAATATCAAGTAATGGTAAAGATGTATTAAATTTACTTAGCACTTATAAAAACCAAGACTTTACAAAAAGACTTGATGATGATGGTAAGATAGCAAGTGGTATAAACTCTCTAGGTATAGAGATATCTAAAATGCTAAATGACAATCTAAACCAAGCACAAGTACTAGAAGAAAAAGCTAAACTTCTAGCAAGCTCAGTATCTAAAGTAGCAAGCTCAGCAAACACTCAAGCAAATAGCTTACAAGAATCAGCAGCTGCAGTTGAGCAAATGTCTAGCTCAATGAATGCCATCTCTCAAAAGACAGCTGATGTTATAAGACAAAGTGATGAAATTAAAAACATCATAACTATTATTAGAGATATAGCAGATCAAACAAATCTACTTGCTCTTAATGCTGCAATTGAAGCTGCACGTGCAGGAGAGCACGGCAGAGGATTTGCCGTCGTTGCTGATGAAGTAAGAAAACTAGCTGAAAGAACTCAAAAATCTCTAGGTGAGATAGAAGCAAATACAAATGTATTAGCTCAATCAATAAATGAGATGAGTGAATCAATCAAAGAGCAAAGCGAAGGTATAAATATGATAAATCAATCAGTTGCTCAAATAGATAATCTAACAAAAGAAAACGTTGTAATTGCAAACCAAGCAAACGAAGTAACATCAGAAGTAGATGAGATGGCTAAAGCTATAGTTGAAGAGGTTAGGAAGAAGAGGTTTTAAACTACTCTTTCTCTAGAGTTTTAAACAAACTCAAATTTGTTTAAGACAAAACACTTCATTAATATTCATAAACTCCGACCTGGTTTAGGCTGGGTTGGGGGTTTAATTTTTGCAAATTTTAAAATCCCATTCTCTCGCAAGAGTTGACTACTAAAATTTGACTTCGCTTATCGCTTAGCTCAAATTTTAGAGTCGAAATTACTCGTTCATGAAATTTTAAAATTTGCAAAGACAGCTTTATTGAATTTATAAATTTCTTTTTATTCAGAAGGGAGACAAGGGGACTTGAATTACGAAGCCGTCCCCTTATCCCCCTTTTTAAATCCCCCAAACCTCTCGCACGTTAGAGGTGCATGCTTTAGTGCTAGCGCACTGCATGCGAATTAAAACTCTAGCAAGTTTAAATTTTTGGTGATGTGATATACACGCTCATAAATTTTAAAATTTACTAGATGCTCATCTTGGATTGTTAAATTTGTGTATTGTAGAGCTGGCTATTAAGTTTATATCCAAAAAATACCAGCTCTGATTTTAAAATTTGTATATAAATTTAGACTCGCTGCCCAACTATCTTTTTAACAGCTAGTGAGGCTAAATTTAGCCCAAAGCAGGCAGTCACGCCCATGAAGCTTCCAAGTGGCTTGCAAAGTGGTTCTTCTGTTGAAAAGACCACGTCAAATTTACCGCTAAAGCCTGATTTTTTGAGCTCATATCTATATTTTCTAGCTAGTGGATCGACCGAAGTTTTCCAAACGCTAGCCACCTTTATCTTGGTTGGATCAACCCTTTTTGCCCCACCCATCGAGGCTATAAATTTGCTAGGATCTACCGCATTTGCAAGGGCGATCTTGGCGGTGATATCATCGATCGCATCGATCACCACGTCAAATTTACTAAAGTCAAATCCAGCAACAAACTCAGGCGTGATCAGCGTCTGCATAGGTTTGATGCAAGGATAAATTTTGGCAAACTCCTCCACCTTTACGCCGCCTACGTTTTCACTGTAAATTTGGCGGTTTTGATTTGTCACGTCAAAGATGTCTTTATCGATCAGCGTGATATGACCAACCCCGCTTCTAGCAAGCGCGTCCACGCACATCCCACCAACACCTCCAGCTCCGCAAACTAGCACTTTTGCGCTTTGAAGCTTGCTAAAACCATCCTCTCCAAAGAGCCATCTTATCCTTGTAAATCTATCATTTTGCATCAAATTTCCCTTTTAAGCTCTCTAAGCTCTCGTATGAAGTCATATTTAGTTTTATGGGCGTTATCGTGGCAAAGCCCTCATTTACCTTGCTGATGTCGCTTGGCTCGCCTTTTTCATATTCAAGTGCGGCGTTTCCAAGCCAGTAGTACTCGATGCCTCTTGGGTTGCGATTAAGCGTAGCATGCGTGGCGTAGGTGCGTCTGCCAGCTGGCACGACGGAGTAGCCTTTGAAATTTTTGATAGTTGTGGCTGGGATATTTACATTTAGAAATTCTCTTTGATTTAGCGAAATTTCATCATTTAGCACCTTTGGTACGATAAATTTAACGATCTCTTTTGCCAGCTCAAAGCCAAGTTCGTTTAGTGAGTTGTTTTCATAAAACTGCGAAAAAGCGATGCTTCTAATGCCCTGTAAAACGCCCTCCATCGCCGCTCCACACGTGCCAGAGTAGGTGATGTCCTCGCCTAAATTTGCCCCGTGATTTATGCCGCTTATCACTAGATCTGGTTTTTTATTATAAAGTGCGTGAAGTGCGAGATAGACGCAGTCGCTGGGCGTTGCGTCGTCAAGTTTAAAAAAGCCATCATCGAGTTTTATAAACCTAAGCGGCCTTGTGAGCGTCAAAGAGTGAGCGCAGGCTGATTTTTCAGAGCTTGGAGCCACGATCGTGACATTTACGCCATCTAGCTCGTTTAAAGCTTCTTTTAAGGCAAACAGACCAGCCGCCTCAAATCCATCGTCATTTGTTATCAAAATTTCTTTCAAATTTTATCCTTTAAAGGGTTGGATTTTATCACAGCTTTCTTAAAATTTTAAAGAATTTTTGCGTATAATGCCCCCAAAAAAAGACCTGATGAAAGTGTGTAAATGAAAATTTTAGTCTCCGCTCTTGAGCCATCGGCAAATTTGCATTTAAAAGAAATTTTGAAAAATTTCGAGGGCGAATTTGAGCTAATGGGAATTTTTAGCGAAGAGCTTGGCACGCCATATATGAAAAGCAGCGAGTTTTCAGCGATGGGCTTTGTCGAGGTTTTGCCACTCATTTTTAAGGCAAAAAAGGCGATGAAAGTGATGAGCCAGATGGCAAAAGAGGCTGATGCAGTGCTGCTAATAGATAGTCCAGCCTTTAATCTGCCGCTTGCAAAGGCGATAAAAGAAGCTGGCGTAAAAGCGGCCGTGACATACTATATATTGCCTCAAGTTTGGGCGTGGAAGCCAAAAAGAGTGAGCGTTGTGGAGAGATACTGTGACAACCTTGCTTCGATTTTGCCATTTGATGCGAAATTTTATAGCCGCTCGACCTACGTGGGCCATCCTTTGATGGATGAGATAAAACTTAAAAAAACCAGCCTAAGTAGCAGTGGTAAAGTGGCGTTTTTGCCAGGATCAAGAAGGTCAGAGATTTCTAGGCTTATGCCAGTTTATAGAGAGCTTGCTAAAAAGATAGAAGCAAAAAGGCTGCTTGTCGTGCCGCCATTTTTGCTTGATAAAGTGGGCGAAATTTATGGCGATGTGAGCGATTTTGAGGTCGTCTCAAACACGCCTGAAGCCTTGTATGAGAGCGACTTTGCCTTTGTTTGCTCTGGCACTGCTACGCTTGAAGCAGCGCTCATTGGCACGCCATTTGTGCTAGCATATAAGGCAAAAGCGATAGATGTTTTCATCGCTAGAAAATTTGTAAAGATCAAGCACGCGGGACTTGCAAATATAATGTTTGACTTCATGGGCAAAGAGCCGCTTCATGAGGAGTTTATCCAAGAGTTTGCAACTGCTGAAAATTTGCTAAGAGCTTACAAGAGCTGTGATAGGCAAAAATTTTTAAAAGGCTGTGATGAGCTAAGGGCCTACCTAGGGCATGGCAGCAGTAAAAATGTAGTAAAAATTTTAAAAAATATGGAGTAAAAAATGAGTGAACCAATGACAATGCACGGATACGAGAAGATAGAAGCTGAGCTAAAGGATCTAAGGCTAGTGCAGCGTCCACAAATCGTAACAGAGATCGACATCGCAAGAAGCCATGGCGATCTAAAAGAAAATGCTGAGTATCACGCCGCAAAAGAGAAGCAAGCCTTTATAGACGCTAGGATCGCTGAGCTTAGCGCACTTTTAGCAAACGCAGAAGTGATCGATCCAAGTAGCTACGAGCATGATAGGGTAAGATTTGGCTCAAGTGTGACGATAATGGACGAAGAGACTGAGGTGGAGCATACTTACACGATAGTTGGCGTGAGTGAAAGTGACCTAGACAAGGGCTATATCTCGATAAACTCACCTCTTGCAAAGCAGCTTTTAGGCAAGGCTGAGGGCGATGAGGTGGCGCTAAATTTACCAAAAGGCAGAAGCGACGTTGAGATCGTTAAGATCTGCTACAAACCTATAAAATTTGACTAAAAAGATGAGGCGAAGAGCTAAAAACTGCTTTTTGGCTCTGCTAATTTTTAATTAAGGCAAAATTTGAGCGAATACCTATATGCCCCCGTTATAAAAGAAGGCGCGATCTTTTTAGCTGATGCGCATGAAAATGTAAATAGAGATGGCTTTTTGAAATTCTTGCGCGCCGTTGATAGCGGAGAGATCAAGGAGCCACCGCAGATTTTCTTGCTTGGCGATATATTTGATTTTTTAACGGGCGATGGCGAATATACAAGAGGATTTTACGCTGAGCACTTAAGGCTTATAAACAAAATTTCACAAAAGGTGGAAATTTTTTACTTCGAGGGCAACCACGATTTTAGACTTTCAAATTTATTTAATAAAACTAGAGATTTTTGGGACAAAGGCGAGAGGCTAAGCTTTGAGGGGGTAAAGGTCTATGACATTAGCACTCAGCCAGTGAAATTTAGAACGATAAGCGGCGAGCACGTCCAGATCGCGCATGGAGATATATTTTTGCCTTTTATAGATAAGTATGCGCTTAGGTTTTTAAGGCTTAGATGGTTTTTGAAATTTATGAACGCGCTTGATAAAATTTTGGATTTTAAAATTTCAAAAGCGATACTAGCCAAACTTACTAATAAAAATCTGCACTATAAAATTTCAAACTTCAAGGAGCTAATGAGCAAGCATTTGCAGGGCTTTGACGCAAGTATAGTGATAGAGGGACACTATCATCAAGGTGAGCTATTTGATATTTACGATAGATTTTATATAAATTTACCTTGTTTTGCATGCGAGCAAAGTTATTTTGTTGTAGAATACGCCCAGCAAAAGTTGAATTTGCTCAAAATGAGTTTGAAAGGACATTGATGTTTGGAGACAACGTATTAAAAACGGGCTCAAACGAGATGGAACTTGTTGATTTTCGTATCTTTAAAAAGGCCGAAAACAAAGTATATGAAGGAATATACGGAGTCAATGTCGCAAAGGTGCGGGAGATCATTAAGATGCCAAATCTTACCGAGCTTCCTGGCGTTCCTGAGTATATCGAGGGAATTTTTGATTTAAGAGGTGTGGTTATCCCTGTTATAAATTTGGCAAGATGGATGAATATCGTCGAGCCAACTGAGGGTGTAGTCATAAAGCCACGTGTTATTATCGCTGAATTTAGCGGTATATTGATCGGTTTTATCGTCCATGAGGCCAAGAGGATCAGACGTATAAACTGGAAAGACATAGAGCCTGCAAATTTTGCTGCTGGAGCCGGCACTCTAGATAAAGGCAAGATCACAGGTGTAACAAGAATAGAAAATGACGAAGTACTTCTTATCCTTGATCTTGAAAGCATCGTTGAAGAGCTAGGAATTTACTCACCAAAGATCGAATTTGACGTAACAGACGATCAAAAGATCAAAGGTGCTGCTTTGGTTCTAGATGATAGCTCAACTGCTAGAAAGCTAGTAAAAGACGCACTTGAGAAGATGGGCCTTAGCGTAGTTGAAGCTAAAAACGGCGTTGAGGGCTTAGAGAGGATGGAGGAGCTTTATCAAAGATATGGAGATAACTTAACAAAAGAGCTTAGAGTTATCTTAAGTGATATCGAAATGCCACAAATGGATGGATACCGCTTTGCTTCAACTATTAAAAATGATGAGAGATTTAAAGATGTTCCAGTTGTGTTTAACTCTTCATTAAGCAACGAATTTAGTGAGGTTAAGAGTAAAGAAGCCGGTGGTGCTGCGTATCTTACAAAATTTGATGCTGGTGTATTTTATCAAGAGGTGCTAAAAGTAATTGAAGCACATTCTAAATCTGCGAAGTGAGGTGAAGTATGGATGATATGAAAGAAATAATGGAAGACTTTTTAATAGAGGCTTTCGAACTTATTGAGCAGATAGACCATGACCTTGTTGAACTAGAGGCAAACCCTGAAGATTTGGAGCTTTTAAATAGAATTTTCCGTGTTGCTCACACAGTAAAAGGTAGCTCAAGCTTTTTAAATTTTGACGTTTTAACAGAGCTTACTCACCATATGGAGGATGTTTTAAACAAAGCTAGAAAAGGCGAGCTAAAGATCACTCCAGACATCATGGACGTTGTTCTTGAGTCAGTTGATATGATGAAAGGACTACTTGAGAGCATTAGAGATAACGGTAGTGACGCAGCCGCTGGCATTGATATTAAAAATATCTGCGCTAGTCTGACACAAATTTCTGAAGGTGAAGCCCCAAGCGCAGCCCCAGAAGTTCCAGCAGCAGCACCAGCTCCTGAGCCAGTAAAAGAGCCAGAACCTGTCGCGCCAGCTGAAGAAGCAGCTCCTGAAGTAAGCGATGCTGAGCTTTCAAAGCTAAGTGACTCTGAGGTTGAAGCTGAGATAGAGAGACTTTTAAAAGTTAGAAAAGCAGAAGATCAAGCAAGACGTGCTTCAAAAGGCATAGCTCCAAAATCTCCTGAAGAGATAGCACCAGCTGCTAGCGCTGCACCAGCACCAGCACCTAAGCCAGCTCCTAGTAGAGAAAGAGATGCTGATAAAAAAGTGCCAGCAGCTAGTAGCAGCAGTGCAGTAGCACAAGAGCAAACGATACGTGTTGAAGTAAAAAGACTTGATCACTTGATGAATTTAATCGGCGAGCTTGTCCTTGGTAAAAACCGCCTACTAAAAATTTATGATGACGTAGAAGAGAGATATGAGGGCGAGAAATTTCTTGAAGAGCTAAATCAAGTAGTTTCAAGCTTAAGCTTAGTTACGACTGATATTCAGCTTGCTGTTATGAAGACAAGGATGCTTCCGATAGCAAAAGTCTTTAATAAATTCCCACGTATGATACGTGATTTAAGCCGTGAGCTTGGCAAGCAGATCGACCTTGAAATTTCAGGTGAAGAGACTGAGCTTGATAAATCAATCGTTGAAGAGATCGGCGATCCTCTAGTTCACATCATTAGAAACTCATGCGACCACGGTATCGAAGATCCTGAGACAAGAAAGGCAATGGGCAAACCTGAAAAAGGCCTTGTTCAGCTAAAAGCTTACAACGAGGGCAACCATATCGTTGTTGAGATAGTTGATGATGGTAAGGGCTTAGATGCTGATATGCTTAAAGCTAAGTCGATAGAAAAAGGCATCATCACTGAGCGTGAAGCCGATGCGATGAGCGAGAAAGAGGCGTTTGGTCTTATATTTAAGCCAGGATTTTCAACTGCAGCCAAGGTTACAAACGTATCTGGTCGTGGTGTTGGTATGGACGTTGTTAAGACAAACATTGAAAAACTAAATGGTATCATTGATATCGAGAGTGAAGTTGGAAAAGGCACAGTTATGAAGCTTAAAATTCCACTCACACTTGCGATCATTCAGTCACTTCTTGTCGGAACACAAGAGGAATTTTATGCGATACCACTTGCGAGCGTTCTTGAGACTGTTCGCGTGCCGATCGATGATATTTACACGATCGATGGTAAAAACGTTTTAAGACTAAGAGATGAGGTCTTATCTCTTGTTAGACTTTCAGATGTCTTTGGTGTCAATAAAGTCTTTGACGGCGGAGATCAAACTTACGTCGTTATCATCGGTGTTGCTGAGGCAAAACTGGGTATCATAGTAGATACTTTAGTTGGTCAAGAAGAGATCGTTATTAAGTCAATGGGTGATTATTTACAAAATATCCCAGGCATCGCTGGAGCTACTATTAGAGGCGATGGCCGCGTAACTCTTATCATAGACGTTGGTGCTATGATGGAGATGGCAAAGGATATTAAGGTAAATATTAGAGCCGAAATGGAAGATAGCACTAAAGCAAAAGAGAAACCAAGCGATTATAAGGTCCTAATCGTTGATGACTCTAAGATGGATAGAACCATCATGCAAAAGTCGCTTGAGCCAATCGGCGTCACAATAATAGAAGCAACTAACGGAGTAGAAGCACTCAATATAATTAAATCAGGCGAGCATGCATTTGATGCGGTGCTCATTGATATTGAGATGCCAAGGATGGACGGATATACTCTAGCTGGTGAAATTCGCAAATACTCTAAGTATCGCACTTTACCGCTAATAGCAGTAACATCAAGAACGTCTAAAACTGATAGATTGCGCGGAGTAGAGGTTGGTATGACAGAATATATCACAAAACCATATTCGTCAGAGTACCTTGAAAACGTTGTTAGAAAAAATATTAAATTAGGTTAGGGGTTAGGCGATGAATGATAAACTAAACCAAGTTTTAAGCAAACAAAAACAGCAAATTGACGAGCCTGAGATAAAAAACAACGAAGATATAGTCCAATTAGTAGGCTTCGTTGTTGGCGAAGAAGAGTATGCGATACCTATTTTAAATATCCAAGAGATAATCAAGCCTATCGAATACACCCGTGTTCCTAGCGTGCCTGACTATGTTCTTGGTGTCTTTAACCTACGTGGAAACGTTATCCCGCTTATTGATTTGCGAAAACGTTTTTCACTAAATGTTACAAAGCAAAGCTCAAATACAAGATATATCGTCATGAAAGATGAGGATAACATCGCAGGCTTCGTGATAGACCGCTTGACGGAGGCTATCAGAATAGACCGTAACAGGATTGATCCGCCGCCAGAGACTTTGGTAAAAGACAAAGGCATGATCTATGGTATCGGCAAACGTGATCAAAATATCCTTACGATTTTAAAGGTTGAGAGCCTTTTAAAGCGTGATTTTTAGGGCATAGCTTGATAAAACTTTGTGTTTTTGACTTTGACTCTACGATAATGGACGGCGAGACGATTGATATCCTCGCCGCCGCTAATAACGCCAGCGATGAGGTGGCTAGCATAACGAAGCGTTCGATGAACGGCGAACTTGATTTTTTTGAAAGTCTTACAGCAAGAGTAAAATTTTTAAAAGGAATGCCACTTTCAAAAGCAGATGAAATTTGTAAAAATTTACCCATCATGCCAGGAGCTAGCGAGCTTATAGCTGCTCTAAAGCAAAAGGATATAAAAGTCGTGGTCTTTAGTGGTGGTTTTCACATCGCAACTGATAAGATGCAAGAAAAACTTAAATTTGACGCAAATTTTGCAAATATCTTGCACCACAAAGATGGAATTTTAACAGGTGAAGTTGGCGGAGAGATGATGTTTGGTAGCTCAAAAGGCGAGATGATAGATCGCTTAAAGGGGCTATTAAATTTAGATAAAAGTGAGATCATGTGCGTTGGCGACGGAGCCAATGACGTATCTATGTTTAGAAAATGTGATCTAAAAATTGCCTTTTGTGCGAAAGAAATTTTAAAAAAAGAGGCGACGCATTGCGTGGATGTCAAAGATCTGCGTGAAATTTTAAATTTTATAAGGTGAAAAAATGTATGACAATGAAGCTAAATTTTCTCTTTGGTGTGACTTTATAGAGAGAGATTTTTTACAAAACGAATTCAACTCTTTATTAGAAAAAGGCGTTATAAACGGAGCTACAAGCAACCCAGCTATCTTTAAAACAGCTTTTGCATCACCTGCTTACAAACAGATCATACAAAATAGCAACAAGCGTCATCCAAAAGATCTTTATGAAATTTTAGCGACCCAAGATATCAAGATCGCCGCATGTAAAATGTTAAAAAACTACGCAAATGGCGATGATGGCTTTGTTAGCATCGAGGTCGATCCAAATTTAAGTGGCGAAACAGCTGCGACGATAGAAGAGGGCATCAGGCTTCACAACCTTATCTCAATGCCAAATGTTATGATAAAAATTCCAGCCACAAAAGAGGGTTATGAAGCGATGAGCGCGCTCATGGCAAGAGGCATCAGCGTAAATGCGACGCTCATTTTCTCGCCAGATCAGGCCAAAAACTGCCTAGAGGCTTTTAAAGAGGGTAGCAAAGCTTACGCAAGCCGCTTTGTGGATACGACGATGCCAAAAGGTGTGATCAGCGTTTTTGTTAGTAGATTTGATAGAAAGCTTGATGAGACAATGTCTGCAAAGAGCCTACCAACAGGGCAGATCGGCATAATGAACGCTGCGAATATCTATCATATCATTGAGGATTTTGGCTTAGAAAACGTAAGGACACTTTTTGCAAGCACTGGCGTAAAAGGTGGTGGTTTAAGAGGGGATTATTACGTTAGAGAGCTAATGTATAAAAACTCTATAAACACAGCTCCGATAGATACTATAAAAGAATTTATAAAAGAAAAAGCCGAGGCAAAAAATGCCCCTAGCAAAGAGAATATCTCAAGCTTTTTTCACATCATAAAAAATAATGAAATCGATATAAATGCTACTTATAAAGAGCTTTTAAATGACGGCTTAAAGCAGTTTGTTGCAGCATTTGATGAGATTATGAAATCACTTTAATGACCAAACAAGACCTAGACTCATATCTGTGCTCTTTAGTTGATAAAGGCGGCAGCGATCTTCATCTAAAGTCTGCAAGCCTTGTTTATGGCAGATTTAATGGTGAGATCATGCCACTTAGCGAAGAAAATTTAGACCCAAGTGACGCAGTGGCTATCGCAAAAGAGCTTTTGGGAGCTAAATTTGATGAGTTTATGGATAAAAAAGACATAGATTTTTCTTATAAACTAAATGATGAGTACTGCTTTCGTGTAAATATGTTTTTGCAGATAAATGGAATTTCTGCTGTCTTTCGTGTCACTCCAACGAAAATCCCAACCATAAAAGATCTAAATTTACCAAGCGTGATAGAAAAAATTTGTACAGAGACCACTCGTGGCATCATTTTAGTGACTGGCCCAACTGGAAGTGGCAAGACGACAACGCTTGCAAGCATGATAAATTTCATAAACCAGACAAAAAGATCGCACATCGTAACCATTGAAGATCCGATTGAATACGTATTTAACGACGATAAAAGCATAATCAATCAGCGCTCTATCGGGGCAGATGCGCTAAATTTCTCAGATGCGCTACGAGCTTCACTTAGAGAAGATCCTGACATCATTTTGGTGGGTGAGATGAGAGATCTTGAGACGATTGAGACTGCCATTAGAGCCGCAGAGACTGGACACTTGGTGCTTTCGACACTTCACACGCTTGATGCAAAAGAGAGCGTAAATAGAATAGTAAATAGCTTCCCGCAAGGCGAGCGAGATAAAGTCAGCCTTATGTTCTCTTCAGTGCTTGCTTGTGTCATCTCACAAAGGCTAGTTAAGACGCTTTTTGGCACAAGACGCCCAGCAGTCGAGATCATGAGAAAAAATACCCGCATAAAAGAGCTCATATCTGAAGAGAAATTTGATGAGATCGATCTTGCCATAGCTGAGTCAAAAAATACTTATGGCATGCAAACTTTTGATCAGCACCTGCTTGAACTTTATGAAAATAAGATAATTAGTGCCGAAGTGGCGCTTGATAATGCTAGCAATAGGGGCGATTTGCAGCTTAAGATAAAAAGCTCAAATGTAGCAGGCTTTAGCTTTGAAAATGGTGTAAATTTTGGCAAACCTCAAAGCAAACAAGATCAACCTGAAGTGATCGCACTTAAAGAAATTTAGTAAGCTTTATGTGAAATTTATAAAGCATTAGATAAAATCAGCACCTATTTTTTATGAAAGGAAAACGATGTTAGAAGGAATCGTTAGAGAGAGTATCGGTAAGAAGTCTGCGAAGGCTTTGAGAAGAGATGGTTATCTAATCGCCAACATTTATGGCAAGGGATTAGAGAATGTTGCAGCTGCTTTTAAAGTCAATGACTTTATAAAAGAGGCACGCAAAAAAGAGAGCCTTGCTTTTGATGTAAAAGTAGGCGGAAAAGTTTATAATGTCGTTATTGTTGATTACCAAAGAGATGTTGTTACAAGCGATCTTAAACACGTAGATCTAAAAGTAGCACTTCCAGGCGTTTTATCAAAATATATGATCCCAGTTAAGCCAGTTGGAACACCTATTGGTCTTAAAAACAAGGGTGTTTTGATCCAGTCAAAAAGACGTCTTTGCGTAAAATGCACGGCTGAAAATTTACCAAATTCATTTGACATTGATGTAAGCAAACTTGACATTGATGATACGATTTTGGTTCGTGATATCACAGCTCCTAAAGGCGTTACTATCATTGACGCTGACCGTGTTGCGGTACTTGGAGTTATTAAAGCTAAATAAAAAGGGCTTTTGTGACACTAATAGCGGGGCTGGGAAATCCTGGCTCCAAATACGAAAACACTAGACACAACATAGGCTTTATGCTTATAGATCTCCTAAAAGACTCAAATTTCAAAGATGTTAGCTCAGCCAAATTTCAAGGCGAAGTTTTTAAATTTAACGATATTATCTTGCTAAAACCAACGACCTTTATGAACCTCTCAGGTCAAAGTGTAAAGGCAGTAAAAGACTTTTATAAACCAGATAGGATAATCGTCATCCACGACGATCTTGACCTTAGTTTTGGCGCTGTTAAATTTAAAAAAGGCGGCAGTAGTGGCGGACATAACGGCATAAAATCGATTGATAATCTAATAGGCAACGACTACGAAAGAGTGCGCGTTGGTATCGGACATGATGGCGATGCTAAAAATTTCGTCCTTGGCGAGTTTAGCGACGAGGAGAAAAAGGCTTTAGATGAAATTTTAGCCTATACAAAAAATGCGGTTTGCGAGCTACTAAAGAGCGACATCAACGAAATTTCACAAAAATTTACGGTAAAAAAAGGTCTTATCAAATGAAACTATACGCCAGATACGTTGGCTGGGTCTATATAAAATCTTTTCTTATCGTATTTTTAGCGCTTGAGCTATTTTATGTTGGCATTGATCTGCTTACAAATTTAAAAGATCTGCCGCCATCTGCTAACCTTCAGCTACTCTATGTTGGCCTTACTGCACTAAGTGCCATTAGCTATGTTTTGCCACTTTCACTCATTTTTGCGCTAATAATTTTGCATGTAAATATGGTCAGATCAAACGAGCTAATCAGCTTTTATGCTCTTGGCATCAGTAAAAACAAGCTCATTTTACCACCATTTCTCATCGCATTTTTTGTGACGATTTCTTACGTTGGGCTAAATTTTACGCCATTTGCTTATGCACATGACTATCAAAAGAGTATCGCAAAAAACACCGCTTTTTCAAAAAGCACAAACGACTCATTTTTGAAATTTGAAGGCAAATTTATCTATATAAAAGAGCTAAACTCAGCCAAGCAAAGAGCAAATGATGTGAGAATTTTTGACATTAATGGCACTGACTTGCTCTCGACAACCTTTGCCGACCACGCTAAATTTAAAGACAATGAGTGGGTTTTAGAAGATGTAAATCAGACCTTTTTGCCTCAAAGCTTAGAGCTTGGCGAAAGTGGCTTTAGCAAGGTAAAAAGCGAAAATTTAGATGCATTAAGAGGCTTTAAGCCAAAGAGCATTGAAAGTGCTGCAAGCGTTGAAAACTCGAAATTTAACATACCTGATGCGATAAATTTTATAAAGACATTTAAAAACGAAGGCATAGGGCTTGACAGCGCAAGGACTGCATTTTATAACCTTGCCATCACGCCATTTTTTGCGCCATTTTTATTGCTTATTTTCTACTATCATTTGCCAGTGACTGGCAGGTTTTTTAACCTCGCACTCTCAACATTTATCTTTGTTGTGATAACACTCGTAGTTTGGGGACTTCTCTTTATCTTAACCAAATTTGCTCAAACCTCAGTCATCTTGCCAGAGATCGGCATGGTGCTTCCTGTTATTTTGCTTTTTGCATACGCCATTTATCTCATAAAATCGCATCGTTAAGCCAAATTTTGGCAACTTTTTTGTAAAATCAAGCCATTTTAAAAAAGGCTATTTTATGGATTTTAAAGAGCTTGCAGGCAAATACAAAACCCCACTTTACGTTTATGATTTTAACTACATTAAAGAGCGCTATGAAGCGCTAAAAAACGCATTTTACGCTAGAAAATCTCTAGTTTGCTACGCTGTAAAAGCAAACTCAAATTTAAGCGTTTTAAAATTTCTGGCTGATCTTGGAGCTGGATTTGACTGCGTGAGCATCGGCGAGGTCAAAAGAGCGCTTTTGGCAGGTGCTAAGAGATATCAGATCATCTTTAGCGGCGTTGGCAAGAGCGATGAAGAGCTAAAAGAGGCTTTAGAAAATGAAATTTTACTGATAAATGTCGAGAGTTTTGCCGAGCTTTTAAGGCTTGAAGAGATAGCAAAAGGGCTAAATTTAAAAGCAAGGATTAGCATCAGGGTAAATCCAGGCGTTGATGCTAAAACGCACCCATATATCTCAACAGGGCTAAATGAAAACAAATTTGGAGTTGATGCGGTGACCGCTAAAAAGATGTATATCCACGCTAAAGCTTCAGAGTTTCTTGAGCCAACTGGCATACATTTTCACATCGGCTCGCAGCTAACTTCACTTAGCCCGATAATAGACGCTGCAAAGATCGTTAGCGAGCTTTTAAGAGAGCTAAGAGCGCTTGAGATCGATATCAAATTCTTTGATGTTGGCGGCGGACTTGGCATCATCTATAACGATGAAAAAGAGATAAATTTATACGACTACGCACAAGGAATTTTAGGCGCACTAAAAGGTCAAGATGTGACCATCGTTTGCGAGCCAGGACGCTTTATCGTGGGTAATGCTGGCTACTTTGTCGCAAGCGTTTTATATGAGAAATTTAACGGAAAAAAGAGATTTGTCATCACTGATGGCGCGATGAATGATCTCATAAGACCAAGCCTTTATGGCGCGCATCACAAAATTTTCGCCTACGGCAAGGATGAAAATTTAGGCACTTGCGATGTGGTCGGTCCAGTTTGTGAAAGCGGCGACTTTTTAGCAAAAGATATCAAGCTACCAGAGTGTGAAAGTGGCGACGTCATCGTGGTTAAAGGGGCTGGAGCTTATGGATTTAGTATGAGCTCAAACTACAACACAAGAAACAGAGCTGCTGAAGTTTGCGTGCTTGATGGCAAAGATAGGCTGATAAGAAGACGTGAGTGCTTTGAGGACGTCGTGGCACCTGAGATTGAGTTTTTGGAGAGCACTGATGCAAGAGCTAAATGAGCTTAGAAAAGAGATCGATAGTATAGATGATCTCATCTTAAATAAACTAAATGAAAGAATGAAGCTTGTCGAGCAGATCGGCAAGCTAAAGCAAACGACTGGGACGCCTATATATCGCCCTGAGCGTGAGCGAGCCATTATAAATCGCTTAACTAGCCTTAGCAAAGATAAAGCCTTAAATAAGGCTGCGATCGAGGCCATCTATCTTGAAATTTTTGCTGTTAGTAGAAATTTAGAGATGCCTCAAAAGATCGTCTATCTAGGGCCTGAGGGCACTTATACGCATCAAGCGGCGCAAAGTAGATTTGGTGCGATGAGTGCCTATCTGCCACTTGCTACGATCGAGGCAGTTTTTACTAAGCTAGCTCAAAAAGAGGCAAAATACGGCGTCGTGCCTATCGAAAACAACACTGAAGGCGCTGTTGGAGCTACGCTTGATTGTTTGAGTAAATTTGATGATATAAAGATAGTGGCAGAGCTCTACGTAGATATCCACCACAGCTTTGTTAGCATAAATGAAAATTTAAAAGAGATAAAGCGAATTTACTCGCATCCGCAAGGCTACAACCAGTGCCGTAAATTTTTAGAAGATCACATGCTAAATGAGGTCGAATTTGTCCCAGCCAAATCAACCGCAGCAGCTGCATATATGGCATCTATGGATAGAGAATCAGCCGCCATTTGCTCAAAAATCGCAGCTAAAATTTACAACGTGCCAATCGTCTATGAGACCATTGAAGATAATATGGCAAATAGAACGAGATTTTTGATCTTAAGCGATTTTAAAAATGCCAAGGTTGAAAACTCAAAAACTTCGATCCTAGCAAAGACTGATCACAGTCCAGGACGCCTTGCTGATCTGCTTTCTATCTTTAAAAATGAGAATATCAATATCACAAAACTTGAGTCACGTCCTATAAAGCAGCGCGAATTTAAGTCAATTTTTTACCTTGACTTTGAGGGGCATATAGACGATGAGAAGGTGCAAAACGCCTTTGAGCTCGCAAAAGAGAGCGGCGCTGAGATAACGTGGCTTGGAAGCTATTTAAACGGAGAAGAGTAATGAAATTTAATGACTTTTTAGATGATCTAGTAAATTACGAGGCTGGAAAGCCGATCGAGCTTGTAGTTAGAGAGTTTGGCATCGATGCAAAAGATGTGATAAAACTAGCGAGCAATGAAAACCCTTTTGGCACTAGCAAACGCGTAGAAGAGGCGCTAAAAGAGGTCGCTAAAAACGCACATCTCTATCCAGACGATAGCTACTTTGAGCTAAAAGAGGGGCTGGCTAAGAAATTTGGCATAACTAGCAAAAATTTAATCATCGGCTCTGGAAGCGACCAGATCATAGAATACGCACTTCACGCAAAGGCGAACAAGCAAAGTGGTGTTTTGATGGCTGGCGTGACATTTGCGATGTATGAAATTTATGCAAAACAAACAGGGGCTAAAATTTACCGCACAAAGAGCGTGGAGCATAATTTGAGCGAGTTTTTAGAAATTTATAACGCGCACAAAGATGAAATATCAGTAATCTTTCTTTGCCTGCCAAACAACCCTTTGGGCGAATGCATCGATGCCGACGAGGTCTATAAATTTATAAAAAACATTGATGAAAACACGCTTGTGGTGCTTGATTGTGCTTACAACGAATTTGCTAAATTTAAAGACAGCAAAAAAGAGATAAAGCCAAGCGAAGTGGTGAAATTTAAAAACGCCATCTATCTTGGCACTTTCTCAAAAGCCTATGCACTTGGCGGCATGCGCGTAGGATACGGCGTGGCAAATGAAGAGATCATAGGCGCTCTTTCAAAGCTAAGAGCTCCATTTAACATCACAACTCCAAGCCTAAGAGCAGCGATAGTGGCGCTTGGAGATGATGAATTTGTGCAAAAAACTATGCAAAACAACTTCGAGCAGATGAAGAGATATGAGGAATTTGCAAGGCAAAATGGCATCGAGTTTATCCCAAGCTACACAAATTTCATCACTTTTAAATTTAACGAGCCAAAATCAAGCCAGATATGCGAAAAGATGCTAAAAAAAGGTATAATTTTACGAGATTTAAAAAGCTACGCCTTAAATGCGGTGAGAATCACCATCGGTCAGGCATGGCAAAACGATAGAGTTTTTGAAGAGTTAGAGCAAATTTTAAAGTAGGGATATGGATTTTAAGGCATTACTTCATCAAATAAGTCAAATTTATCAAAAGCTTTCACTAAAACAAAAGATCGTCGCAGGCAGCTCGATCGTCTTAGTAGTGGCTTTTTTGGTATTTTTAACGCTTTACAAAAGCAAAAGTGATAGCTTTGCAGGATATAGCGTCCTTTTTGAAAACATCAGCCCAAGCGACTCAGCCTTAATAGTCGATCAGCTAAACAAAGATGGCATCAAGTATAAACTAGCAAATGAAGGCACGATCCTTGTGCCAACAAGCGATGTATATAAAGAGCGTATCGCTGTTGCAACGCTTGGCATACCAAAAGAGAGCAAGATCGGTTTTGAAATTTTTGACAAGCAAGAATTTGGCGCAACAGACGCCGAGCAGAGAGTTAAATTTCAAAGAGCGCTTGAGGGCGAGCTAGCTAGAACGATCGAGAGCCTCTCATCTATCCAAAAAGCAACCGTAAGAATAGCCATACCAAAAGAGAGCGTCTTTACTGAAAGACAAGCACTTCCGACCGCTTCTATTGTCGTTGAGCTAAAGCCAGGCGTTAGTCTAAATGCGAAGCAAATTTTTGGCATTAAAAACCTAGTCGCCGCCTCTGTTACAAATTTAAGCACCGAAAATGTAAAGATCGTCAATCAAGATGGCGTTGCACTTGGCGATGAGGACGGTGAGTTTGATAGTGATGCCATAGCTCAGCAGATCCGCTATAAGCGCGAGTTTGAAAATAATTACGAGCAAAAGATCGTAAATGTCCTAGCTCCTATCGTGGGCGGGGCAGATAAGGTCGTAGCAAAGGTAAATATCGACTTTGACTTTGATAAAAAAGATACAAAAAGCGAGGTTTATGACCCAAATAACGTCGTAAGAAGCGAGAGCAACATCGAAGAAAAGCGCCAAGGATCAGCTCCAAATGAAGTAGGCGGCGTACCAGGTGCGGTTAGTAATATAGGCCCTGTTCAAGGGCTAGATGATAGCACTTTAAAAGAGCAGTACAACAAAAGCTCGCAGCAGACAAACTACGAAATTTCAAAGAAAGTGACAAATGTCAAAGGGCAGTTTGCTAGCATAAACAGAGTAAGCGCAGCTGTCGTTATAGACGGACTTTATCAAAGCAAAAAGGATAAAGACGGCAAGCCAACTGGCGAGCTTGAATTTGCCCCGCTTACCAAAGAGCAAAGAGAATCAATCACAAATTTAATCAAACAATCAATCGGCTACAATCAAAATAGAGGCGATGAGGTAAGCTTAGATAACTTCGAGTTTAAAACTGGCAAAGATGTCAGCACTGGCGAGAAGATGGATGGCTTTATGAACAACTACGTGATGCCTTTCTTGCCGCTGCTTAAATACATCTTTGCAGCACTGCTACTTTACGTCTTCTACAAAAAAGTCATCGTGCCATTTATGCAAAAGATGCTTGAAGAGACGAAAGAAGAAGAGGAGCAAGCCCAGGACGATCTTGAAGATATCGAGGTGGATGCAGAAGATACGCTTGAGAAATTTAAAGCTGCTCGTAAGAAGGTCGAGGAGCAGCTTGGTCTTAGCGGTGAATTTAACGAAGATGAGCTAAAATACGACGTCCTTCTTGAAAAGATGAAGATAATAGTCACTGAACGAAGTGAGGAAATTTCAAATTTACTCCAAGATATGGTTAAAAACGATAGTGACTTTAACATGCGTAAGGAAATTTGATGTCTATAAAACTAACCGATAAGCAAAAGATGATATATGACGATCTTTCGATGCCAGAAAAGATCGCTATTTTACTGATCCAGCTTGGCGAAGAGGCGACGGCTCTTATATTTTCTCACATGGATGTTGATGTCATCACTGAAATTTCAGGCTACATAGCAACTGCAAAAAATATAGACAAACAAGTAGCAGGCGCTATTTTAGAAGAATTTTACGCTCTCATGCAGTCAAATCAATACATGAGAAGCGGCGGCTTGGAGTATGCAAAAGAAATTTTATACCGCACATTTGGTCCAGAGGCTGCGCAGAAAATTTTAGACAAGCTTGCAAAAAGCATGGAAAACTCAAAGAGCTTTGGCTATCTTGATAAGATAAAGCCACAACAGCTCGCAGACTTCATCGTAAAAGAGCACCCTCAAACTATCGCGCTAATCCTTGCCCACATGGACTCAACAAGTGCCGCCGAGACGCTAAGCTTTTTCTCAGATGAGCTAAGAAGTGAGGTAGTGATCAGGATGGCAAATCTTGGCGAGATCAGCCCATCAGTGATCAAGCGTGTCTCAACCGTGCTTGAGGGCAAACTAGAAAGCCTCACATCTTACAAGGTCGAGGTTGGTGGCCCAAGAGCTGTGGCAGAAGTGCTTAACAGACTTGGTCAAAAAGCTAGCAAAAGCACGATCGAGCGCATCGAGCAAAGTGACGATAAGCTTGCTACAACGATCAAAGAGCTTATGTTTACATTTGAAGATATTATCAATCTTAACGCAACTGCGATTAGAGAAATTCTTAAAAATGTCGATAAAAAAGACCTTATGGTTGCATTTAAGGGCTCAAGCGATGGCATTAAAGATAAATTTTTATCAAATATGTCTCAGCGTGCGGCCGAAGCCTTTAAAGAGGAGATGCAATACCTTGGCGCTGTGCGTGTAAAGGATGTTGAAGAGGCGCAAAGACGCATCGTTGAGGTCGTTCAAGGTCTAGCTGATCAGGGCGTCTTCCAAGTTGGCGAAGCAGATGAGATGATAGAATGAAAAGTAGCGTAATAACAAGTGAGACCTCGCCGGCTCACTTTATAGAAAATTATAGATTTAAGGTGCTTGGCAGCAACGAAAGAGCCCAAGATAGCGCACCTGTTTTGATAGAAGAGAACAACCTTAGCGAAGAGCTAAATGAGCAAAATTTAGAGCAAGGTGGTGAAAATTTCACGCCTCAGATGCCGCACCCAGTGCAACCAAACATGCAAAATCACTTTGCGCCTCAGCCTCAAAACAGCCAAGCTCACCAGCCTGGATTTGATTCAAATTTTGTCGAGGAGCTGCTTAAAAAGACAGATGAGCTAAGCAGTAATATCATCAAACTTCAAATGCAGATAGAAAATCAAGAGAGTGAATTTGCAAAGCGACTTGAAGCTGAGATCGCCCGTGCAAAAGAGGATGGCAAAAACGAAGGCATCGCTCAAACAAATGCTGCAAACGAGGCAAAGATAAAGGAGCTTGAGGCTAAATTTAGTGCTTCAGCCACAAAGCTAGATGAGCAGTATGTTAAATTTGATGAGTTTTTGAAAAAGAGCGAGGAAGAGCTTGGGCAAACTGCGATAAAGATTGCCAAAGAGGTGATAGAAAAAGAGGTTTCAAGCGCATCTAGCCAGATCGCTCATCACCTAGCAAATTCGCTTATAAAAGAGCTAAGCGACGTAAAAAATATAGAAATTCGCGTAAATCCAGAAGATAGCGACTATCTAAAAGAGCAATTTAGTAAAAACGAACGCGTAAAAGTAAGCGCTGATGACGCCATAAGCAAGGGCGGCGTGGTGATAATAAGCGAGGGCGGAAACATCGATGCGACGATGCAAACAAGGCTTGAGAAGCTAAAAATGCTGGTAAATAATGAATAAAGACGTTAAAAGCCTAAATGTCGATGAGCTAAACGCGCTTTGCCACGACATCAGAGATAAAATTTTAGCTACCGTTAGTAAAAATGGCGGTCATCTTAGCTCAAATATCGGTGCAGTCGAGATTATCGTTGCGATGCATAAAATTTTTGACGTTACAAAAGATCCGTTTATTTTTGATGTGAGCCACCAAAGCTACGCACATAAGTTACTAACTGGGCGCTGGGATAGCTTTGATACGCTTAGAAAATTTAACGGCATCAGCGGCTACACAAAGCCAAGCGAGAGCAAATTTGACTACTTTGTAGCAGGCCATAGCTCAACGTCCATTTCACTTGCAGTTGGCGCTGCAAAGGCGATCAAACTAAAAAATGAAGAGCGCTTGCCAGTGGCTGTCATAGGCGACGGCTCGCTAAGTGGCGGCATGGCGTATGAGGCGCTAAATGAGCTTGGGGATAGAAAATACCCTTGCGTCATCATCCTAAACGACAATGAGATGAGCATAAGTAAGCCAATAGGCGCACTCAGCAAGTATCTAAGCCAGATGATGGCTGGGCAGTTTTATCAAAAATTTAAAGGCAGGGTTGAGCGCTTTTTAAGCTATATGCCAGACTCTGCAGCTTATATGGCTAGACGCATGGAGGAGGGCATCAGACTCATCACTCCTGGCATGTTTTTTGAAGAGCTTGGACTTGAGTATATAGGCCCAGTCGATGGACACGACCTTTCAGCGCTTCTTAGCACATTTGAAACAGCCAAAAACATGAAAAAGCCAGTCATCGTGCACGTGCAGACACTAAAGGGTAAAGGGTATGAATTTGCCGAGGGTTACTATGAAAATTGGCACGGAGTTGGGCCGTTTGATCTAAAAAGTGGCGAATTTATCAAAAGACAGTCAAACAAGTCAGCCACGGCGATCTTTAGCGAGCAGCTTTTAAGGATGGCAAGAGAGCATAGCGACATCGTTGGCGTAACGGCTGCGATGCCAACAGGCACTGGCATGGACGCGCTCATACATGAGTTTCCAGACCGCTTTTGGGACGTGGCGATAGCCGAGCAGCACGCGGTTACCTCGATGTCAGCCATGGCAAAAGAGGGCTTTAAGCCATTTGTCGCGATATACTCGACCTTTATGCAAAGGGCCTACGATCAGGTCATCCATGACGCTTCTATACTAAATTTAAACATCACATTTGCGATGGATAGAGCGGGCATCGTGGGCGAAGACGGCGAAACGCATCAGGGCGCTTTTGATATTAGCTTTTTAAACGCTGTGCCAAACATGGTTCTTTTTGCACCAAGGTGCGAAGAGAGCATGAAAAATGTTATGGAATTTGCCTACTCATACAAGGGTGTTAGCGCGTTTAGATATCCGCGCGGGGCATTTATCTTAAGAGGTGAGTTTAAGGCTAAGCCACTTGAGTTTGGCAAGGGTGAAATTTTAGCTGACGCAAAGAGTGACATAGCATTTTTAGGCTACGGTAACGGCGTTGGCAAGGCAAATTTGGTTAGAAATTTACTAGTTGGCAAGCTCGAAGCTATCCTTGTTGATCTAGTCTTTGTAAAACCACTTGATAGTGAGCTTTTGCTGGATCTTGCAAAACGCACTAAAAAGTGGTATATCTTTAGTGATAGCGCTAAAAAAGGCGGTGTTGGCGAGATCGTAAGTGCGTTTTTGCAAGAAAATGGCATATCAAATGTAAGCGTTGTTAGCTTTGAGTATGATGATAAATTTATCCAGCATGGCTCGACAGCAGAGGTCGAAAAGAGTCTTGGCATAAGCGCTGAGCAAATTACCCAAAAATTACTAGAAAATAATTAATATCATTTAATAAAGAAACGTTTAATATTACTTTTGCTAGCATAAAGCAAAAATTTGTATAGGGGAAAATTATGCAATATGTATCGTTGCTAAAACAGTCTGGGCTTAAAGTAACGCCGCAGCGTCTTAGCGTTTTGAGAATTCTTGATCGTCACACACATCCAACGATCGATGAGCTTTATGATGAAATTTTGAAAGAAAATCCATCAGTTTCGCTCGCAACTGTTTATAAAAACCTAAACACTCTAAAAGACGAGGGTCTAGTGGTTGAAGTAAATATCGTAAATCAAAAGGCGAGATACGACATTTACGAGCATCCGCATATCCACGTGGTTTGCGAAAACTGCGGTAGCGTCGAGGATATGAGCTATGATGACTCAGAGCTTGGCAAATACCAAGAGGCGCTAGAGAGAAAGATCGGAAATATCATCGAGCGCCTAAATATCGTTGCTAGCGTAAAAAGCTGTAAGCACTGCCGATAAGGCAAAATTTATGTTGCACTACGCAACATAAATTTCTCAACCAACCGCACCTAAATTTACTTCAAACAAGCCTAAAATTAGCATTTTTCTCATTATTTTAAGCACTAACTTGCTAAAATAAACAAAAAATTTCGGAGAAAAATGTGGGTTTGGAGATAGAGCGTAAATTTTTACTCAAAAATTCTCAAATTCTAGATTTTCTAAAAGAGGCTGGAGTAAGCTTTAAGCACCTTGAAATTTCTCAGTTTTATACCAAGATCACGCAAAATGAAGAGATCCGCTTCAGAAGCGAAGATGGTAAATTTATAAAAACGATCAAGGTCGGCAAAGATCTTATAAGAGAAGAAAATGAGGAATTTTGCGAAAAGGCGGAGTTTAAAAAGGCTCTAAAAAACCGCATCGGGCACGTCATCACAAAAGATAGATACATTTTTCGGCTAAACAATAACCCCTGCAACATCGATGTTTTTAAAGATGACTTAAATGGACTTTGCACATTTGAGATCGAATTTAGTGATGAAAATGAGGCTGTCTATTTTAAGTTGCCATCATTTTTGGAGCAGTTTTGTAAGGCCGATGTCACCTGCGATAAAAGATATAAAAATAAATTTCTTGCCATTCACGCAAACGAAAATGAACAAATCGACTACAAAAGAGCCTACAATGTCTTTAAAAACAAAGAAATTTCGCCAAATTTTGCTGCAAATTTAAAAAGTGGCGAGGCGCTAAGGGCTTTGTTTTTAAGCATCTTTAAAGAGATAAAGAGGCTAAAGAGCGACTATCTTCAAGATCACGACGAAGAAATTTTGCACAATCTGCGAGTAAATTTAAGAAAGGTTAGGTCGCTACTTAAAATTTTTAACGGCGTTTTTGATGAAAAAGTGACGCTCTTTTTTGGAGAGAATTTTAAAATTTTGGCAAACTCAACTAACAAAAAGCGAGACTTAGACATATTTCTAAGCTTTTTAAGCGAGCAAAAGCATGCAAATGAGCTTATTTACTTTGTGCAAAAGGCTCTAAATTTAGAGTATGAAAACGTTAAAAGCTACCTAGGTGATGAGGAAAACTACGCATTTTTAAAAGAGTGGGAGATATTTTTAAACGAGGGCGAGTTTTATAGATCAAAGCTCTTTGACGTGAGCCTTTCGCGCCTTGGCTCGTTTAAGCTAAGAACGCTTATGGTATTAGCTCAAAAAAGGCTAAAAAGCCTAGATCAAGACTGCCCAAATGAGAGCTTTCATAAGATCAGGATCGAGCTTAAAAAGGTGAGATATACCTATGAGTTTTTGAGTGAGATTTTTTATTTTGACGGGCTTAAAAAGTATGAAGAGCGGCTAAAAGATATGCAAGAGATCTTTGGTGCGCTTCAAGACTATGACGTCTGGCTTGGCATCTTAGAGCGCTTGCCAGAGGCTGCTGGCAAAGAAAAGCTAGAGAGTAAAATCTACAAACAAATTTACAAAACCAGAGAAGAGATACTAAAAAAACGGCTTAAATTTATAAAAGCAACTCGCAAGATCTCGCGAAATTTAAAAATTTACTACATATAAAGGTCTAAAATTTATGCAAAAACAAGAAAAAATAGTTGATATGTTTAATCAGATCGCTCCGACTTACGACGTCGCAAACAGGGTGCTAAGCCTTGGCGTGGATGTGAGCTGGAGGAAATTTGCCTGCAGGTATATGCTAGAAATTTTTAAAAATAAAAGCATAAATATCGTGGATGTGGCTTGCGGCACTGGCGATATGATGGGGCTTTGGAGTGAAATTTCAAAAGAATTTGGCGTAGAGGTGAAAAGCCTAACTGGCATCGACCCATCAAGCGGCATGCTAAAAGAGGCGAGGGCGAAATTTCCAAATTTTAAATTTATAGAGGCCTACGCTGATAATACAACGCTTGCAAGCGGTGAGGCCCAAATTTTAAGTATAAGCTACGGCATAAGAAACGTGGTCGAGCGAAAGGCTGCGCTTATGGAGTTTAATAGGGTCCTAGCTGATGGCGGCTACGTAGTCGTGCTTGAATTTACCAAACGCCAGAAAAAGGGCTTTATAACTGCGCTAAGAGATTTTTACCTAAGTAAAATTTTGCCAAGTATCGGCGGCTTTATCTCAAAAAATAAAGAGGCATACGAGTATCTGCCAAGCTCGATCGAAAATTTCTTGGACGCAAAGAGCTTTTGTGATGAGCTAGTTGAAGCTGGCTTTGAGATAGAGCTTTGCAAGGGTTTTAGCATGGACATTTCAACGCTATTTATCGCTAAAAAGGTCAAAGAAATCAATGCTTAGCGTATCTGAGCTAAACGAAAAAGCAAAGGCGCTGCTTGAAGCGACACTTGACTACGTCGAGGTAAGTGGCGAAATTTCGCGCCTTACTAAGCACGCTTCTGGGCACTGGTACTTCACGCTAAAGGATGAAAAATCAAGCATCTCAGCTGTGATGTACCGCATGAATAACCAAAAGGTGAAGTTTTTGCCAAAAGAGGGTTTGAAGGTCAAAATTTATGGCAAAGTGACCATTTATTCTCCAAGTGGGTCGTATCAGCTAGTGGCTAGTGCGATGCTGCCTGATGGCGAGGGCGAGCTTGAGCTTGCGTTTAGGCAGCTTAAAGAAAAGCTCGAAAGCGAGGGGCTTTTTGACATCGGCGCAAAAAAAGAGATACCAAATTTACCTAAGAAAATAGCCCTTGTCACAAGCGCCACTTCAGCCGCACTTCAGGATATGCTAAAGGTGGTAAAGAGCCGCTGGAGACTAAGTGAAATTTATATATTTGACGCGCTAACTCAGGGCGAAAGTGCTCCAAGCTCGCTTATAAAAGCTTTGCGCAGGGCCGATAAATACGGCGTTGATGTGATCGTTTTAGCTAGAGGAGGCGGCAGCAAAGAGGATCTTTGGTGCTTTAATGACGAGGGTTTGGCTCGTGAAATTTACGCTACAAAAACGCCAGTCATAAGCGCTATCGGACATGAGATCGACTATGTTATAAGTGACTTTGTAGCAGACCGCAGATCGCTTACACCAAGTGCAGCCATGCTTGATCTTTTGCCTGATGAAGAGGCGTTTTTCCAGTATCTTGATAGGCTTAGCGACGATCTTGATAGTGCCTTAAATTTAAAGATCACAAAGAAGCAAAATTTATTAAATTTACTACTTTCTAAATTTTCATCAAATGCCCTAAAAGATAGGATCGAGCTAAAATTTAGCGAGGTAGCAAACAAGCAAAACGCCCTAACAAACGCCGTGCAAAGAAAGATCTTGCTTCTTAGCTCAGCTCTTGGCTCGCTTGAGAAGGCTTATGAGATGAGGGAGCTCTTTTTTGAGAGCACGAAGGGGCTTATCGAGGTTAGAAAAGATGGTAAGAGAGCTGATCTTAGGTATTTAAATTTAAATGATGAGATCGAGCTTATCTCGCAAAATACACATAAAAAAGCAATTATCAAGGAGTAAAAATGAGTAGAAAAATCAACTTTAGCGCAGGCCCAAGCGCGATACCATTAGATGTTTTGGAGCACGCAAAGGCCGAATTTACCGACTACAGAGGCGAGGGCTACTCGATCATGGAGATCAGCCACAGAAGCAAGACCTTTGAGGAGATCCACTTTGGCGCGATGGATAAGATAAGAAAGCTTTATGGCATCGGCGATGAGTATGAAATTTTATTTTTGCAAGGCGGCGCACACTTGCAATTTAGCATGATTCCGATGAATTTATATCAAGGTGGCAAGGCCGAGTACGCAAACACTGGCGTTTGGACAAACAAAGCGATCAAAGAGGCAAAAGTGCTTGGCGTAAATGTAGATGTCGTAGCAAGCAGCGAGGATGAAAATTTCTCTTACATCCCTGAGTTTAAATTTAGCGATGATGCTGACTACGCCTACATCTGCTCAAATAACACGATTTACGGCACGCAGTATAAGGCTATGCC
Source organism: Campylobacter concisus (assembly GCF_003048875.2). Classification (NCBI taxonomy): domain Bacteria; kingdom Pseudomonadati; phylum Campylobacterota; class Epsilonproteobacteria; order Campylobacterales; family Campylobacteraceae; genus Campylobacter; species Campylobacter concisus. The sequence goes on from NZ_CP049264.1 coordinate 528,716, forward strand.
AAAGACCAAATCGCCCCTTGTTGTCGATGCTTCGAGCGATTTTTTCGCTAGACCGCTTGATTTTAGCAGTATCGGCTTGCTTTATGGCGGCGCTCAGAAAAATGCAGGCCCAAGCGGCGTGACTATCGTCATTTTAAGAAAAGACCTAGTTGATCGCGTGAGCAGCCAAAACGTCCCTATGTTTTTGCGCTACAAAACGCACGTAGAGGCAAACTCACTTTACAACACACCGCCAACTTTTGGAATTTATCTTTTAAATTTAATCATGCAGCACCTGCTAGATCTTGGCGGACTTGCCGAGGTTGAGAAGATAAATGCCAAAAAAGCAAGCACACTTTATAGCATCATAGACAGCTCAAATGGCTTTTACGTGGGTCACGCCAAAAAATCAAGCAGGTCAGATATGAACGTGAGCTTTACGATACCAAAAGATCATGCGCTTGAGCCAGTTTTCGTCGAAGAAGCGCTAAAAGAGGGCATGCTAGGGCTAAAGGGCCACAGACATCTTGGCGGCATAAGAGCCTCTATCTACAACGCCGTTAGCCAAAGCGACGTTGATAAACTTGGTGAGTTCATGAGAGAATTTGCCAGAAAGCACGGCTGATGAACAAGGCAAAAAAAGCTTACGACGAAATTCCTTATTTCTCAGCTGCATTTAGCGACTGCTCACCCGTTAGGATAGAGGCGGTGGCTAAATTTCTTGGGCTAAAGGCGGCAAATTTAAAAGATGCCAGAGTGCTGGAGCTTGGCTCATCGTATGGTGGCAATATCTTGCCATTTGCAGCTTCTCACAAAGAGGCAAAGGTCGTTGGCATCGACATCTCAAGCCACCAAGTAGAAGAGGGCAACAAGATCGCCAAGAAGATGAATTTAGAAAATTTCACCCTTCTTGAGCGTGACTTTTTGCACATGAATGAGCACGACATCAAAGAGCTTGGCGAGTTTGACTACATCATCGCTCACGGCGTTTATAGCTGGGTGAGCCCAAACGTAAGAGACGCGCTACTTGCAACGATAAAGGCACTACTTAGCAAAGATGGCCTCGCCTACGTCTCTTATAACACCTACCCAGGCTGGAAGAGCCTTGATATCTTAAGGGACTTCATGCTCTTTGCGAGCGTAAACAAGGGCGATAAAGAGTCGCTACCTCACGTCAAAGAGGAGTTAAATTTCTTGCAGGATTATTTGAAATTTAGCCTGCAAAACCAAAGCGACGTCGTCTATAAAGACAGCATGAAGCTACTTTTGACGCAGCTAAATTTCTTACAAGGCATCATCGCAAAGGGTAGTGATTATTACATTTTGCACGACTTTTTGGAGGCGAGTAACGAGCCAACTTACTTTCATAAATTTGCTAGGCACATCGATAAACACGGACTTTGCTACGTCATAGACGCCTCGCTAAACGATATCTTTGCAAGCTCGACTGGGATTTACCGCTTTGACGCGCACATCGAGCAAAGCTACAACACTCGCATCAAAAAAGAGCAGTTAAACGACTTTTTGTTTAATAGATCCTTTAGAAAAAGCCTCATCGCTCACAAAGAAAGGCTAAATGGCGCTGATGACTTTGACGCGGTGCTTGGAGAGAGCGAGCTTGATAGGGTTTATTTTGCCTATTTTAGCAAACAGCCAAGGACAAAAACGCAAGAAATTTTAAGCAAAGCCTATCCGCAAAGCTTAAATTTAAACGAGGTAAAGGCCGCACTTGGTGAAAGCGAGAGCGAAGCCTTTATGGGGCTACTTGAAATTTTAAATGATCAAAACACTAAAATTTCATCATCAAAACTTATTGCGCTTGATTATGAGCCTAAAAAAACTAGGCTAAAGCCTGGAGCTGCAGCGTATCTAGGATATTTTTTGGAGACTAGTTTGCCAGTTATTTCTTTGGCAAATGAGCTAAATGGCAAGCTTAGCTTAAGCGTTGAAGAGATCAAAGCCGCCTTGAAATTTGACGGCAAGGTCAGCCTTAAAGAGATCGCAAAGGGCGCAAATTTAAGCGAAGGCGAGCTAAAAGAGCTTGCTTTTAAACTAAGCGAAGCCTACTTTTTTGAAGAAATTTAAAAAAAGAGCGTGGCAAATTTAGCCATGCTCTTACTCAAAAAACATATCTTTTAATATCAAACATATCATCGCTATGTAAAAGACCAAAAACCATTTTTTAAGTGTTTTCTTGTCGGTATTTTGCGTCTTTTTGGTGCCAAAGTATGCGCCTATTAGCGAGCCAAGACCTAAAAATGCGCCCTCTGCATAAGAGATATGGCCATTTAGCGAGAGTGAGATGAAGCCCGCGATGGCTGCAAACATAACGAAAAACACGCCCATAGAAACGGCTTTTTTCAGCTCATAACGTAAAAAGCCAACCAAGATCGGCGCGATAAAGACGCCTCCACCGATGCCGATGCTAATGGCAAAAACGCCAACAAAAACGCCAACTAAAAATAGCAAAAAGAGCGAATTATTTGCATTTGAGCCGTCGCTGTTTGGCGAAAAGTATAGTTTTATAAGCGAAAAGACAAAAGTTGCTAGAAGCATAGACTCAAGTAAGAGTGCAGGCGCGTGCGACACGATGATGCCACTAAAGCTGGCTCCAACCAAGCCTCCAAGCCCCAAAAAAACGCCACGATTTAGCTTTAAAAGCCCAGCTTTGTAGTTTAGATACGAGCCAAACGTCGCACTAAAGATCATCTGCATGACGCTTATGCCAATGGCTGTTTTCACGTCGTAACCAAAGGCGACCATGATAGGAACGACGACCGTGCCGCCACCGATGCCAAAAAACCCAGCGATGTAACCAACGCCGATACCGATTATAAATAGTTCTACAAAAAGCATTTTTTCTCCCTCGACTGGCGCAAATTTTAGCCAAGGGGCTCTTAAAAAAATAGTAAAAAAGGCGTAAATTTAAAAATTTAGCCAAAATTCTAAAAAGTAAAAGCGAAAATTTTTTATAATCAATAAAAATTTAAAAGGAAAAATATGCTCTTAGAACAACCACTTTTTTATTATGAAGCGATCAGAGAGAAATTTAAAAATAGCTACCTTGCTGAAGACAAGACGCAAACGATAATCGGCATCGACTGCGAATATATCGACGAAAAGGATATGGACTTTTACGGACTTAGAAGCTACTTTGATACTAATCGTAACAGATCACTCGCACCTTTTGCTGGACTTTTTGGCGTCTTTGCTTATGACGGCGTGAGATACTTTGAGTATATCGGCAAAGAGAAGGCTAAAAAGTATGAATTTCCAAAATTTATCTATGCTGACGCAAAAGCATATCTGCACTTTGATAAGATGAGTAAAATTTATACTTTTTATGGGGATAAAGAGAGGTATTATGACTTTTTGCTAAATTTAAAGGCAGAGCATAAGGGCGAAAAAGAGTGCGAATTTAGTATAAAAACCGATCTTAGTGAAGAAAAGAAACACTTTGAAGATATGGTTGAAGTGGCAAAAGAATACATAAGAAGCGGTGATGTCTTTCAGGTGGTGCTTGGGGAGCTACTTGAAATTTCAACGAATATGAGTAGCCTAGACTTTTACAAAAAGCTTGCCATAGCAAATCCTAGCCCATATATGTTTCATTTTCCTACGCCTTATGGCGATGTGGTCGGCTCATCGCCTGAGCTTGTCTTTGAGATGAAAAGTGAGCAAATTTTTGTAGCACCGATCGCAGGCACAAGACCAAGAGGTGGCGATGCAAACGCTGATGCGGCACTTGAAAATGAGCTTTTAAGCGACGAAAAGGAGCAGGCTGAACATAAGATGCTAATCGATCTTGCCAGAAATGACATCGGCAGGGTCTCAGAGCCAAAGAGTGTGGTCGTGAAAAATGCGATGCATATCCAGAAATTTGAAAAAGTGATGCATATCGTTAGCGACGTCTATGGCAAGTGCGCTAGGGAGCTTAACCTTTTTGACGTGCTAGCTAGCATCTTCCCAGCTGGCACGCTAAGCGGTGCGCCAAAGATCAGAGCGATGCAGATAATTAACGAGCTTGAAATTTTTGAGCGAAATATCTATGGCGGGGGCATTGGATTTTTGCATTTTAATGGTGACGCTCAGGTGGCGATCCTCATCCGCTCAGCTATCTTTGTGCCAGCTAAAAACGGCTTTAGCGACGTCTTTGTCGGAGCTGGAGCTGGCATAGTCTATGACTCAAAGAGCGAGAAAGAGTATGCTGAAATTTGCCACAAACGAGCCAGCGTGGTAAATGTCTTTAAAAACAGCGCAAAAGAGGTTTAAAACTTTTTAATTAAATTCAAAAATACAAGTATGTTGAAATATTAAACTATTATAATAATATATTATTTGACAACTATGGATTTTAGATAAACATTAGTGTATAAAATAATAATCATTTAATAAAATTTATAAATAGTAAATACATTTACTAAAAATGTTTTGAATTTTTATTAATTTATTGTATTTTTTAGTTGTGAAAATATCAGATTATAAGCATTTTTTATTTTATTTATTGAAATTTATCTAATTTTAAAGCTTTTATTTTAAAATTTAATTCGTTTAAATCATCCATGTCATCAATTTCTGCGACTAGATTATTATTTATATCTATAAATCCCATATTTATATTGTAAAGAGTATCTAATATCGCATTGTCATAGTATTTTTTAGGGTCCAAAAAAGACTCTTCGCCTAAACTCTCTATGTGTTTTTTTATGATTTCAGCATCTTTTTTTACAAAAAAACTTATACCAAGAAGAGACGACTCTACTTTATTGCAAATTTCAACCCCTATAACTCTGTTATTATGCTTTTTTATAACCCACTCTTTTTTGTCGGTTTTTTTTCTAATTGTAGTAAAATAAGTTGAAGTAGTTGGAATATGAAGAACATTCTTTAATAATACAACATCCGCATCTATTATAAAACTATCTGCAAAATATGGTAGAGCTAAGGAGAAAGATGATAAGTTGTTAAGTTTATCATAATTATTATTTTTAATTAGTTCTACATTGAATTTGTCTTTTAGATATTCAAATTGTTCGCTTAAATATCCGGTAATTATATAAATTTCTTTTATATTTATTTCATGTAAAAAATTTATAGTTCTTTCAATATTTGGTACGCCTTCTATTTCAAAAAGCGCTTTATGCTTATTTTTTGTTAATTCTTTTAACCTAGACCCAAGCCCTGCTGCTAGTATAATTGCATTCATAATTACCCTATAAGTTACTTAACAATGAACCAGAAATTAAAATTATTGACAGTATTGTCTTTGCAAAAACCATCTTGGCTCCAAAAAAATAGCTTAACAAAATAGCCCAAAAACTATAAGAGATATTTAACCCCATAGCTCTGAGAGCCCCTATTTTTTGTATGCCAATATAATATAAAATATATGAAATTGTACCAAAAAATGAAGCCAATATAATTTTGCTAAGTTCTATGTCAATAGTTATGTTTCTTCCTAAATAAAAATCATCAAAAAACATAAAAAGAATAGCAAAACAAATTAAAAAGCAAGAAAAACTTATTCCTTGTCTTATGAAAAGAGCAAATTTTGTATCGATACTATCTTTTAATGCAATATTTATTATCACACATTCGGTTCCCCAACCAATAGCACACAGAAATCCAAATAATGTACCAAGAGCATTAAACTCAAAATACTCATACATGATAAAACATAAACAAATACTTGCAAAAACGGCAATCGTGATACCAAAGTAGCCTATTGGTTTTAGTCTATCTTTAAGGAAAAATTTTGATAAAACAATACTTATAATAGGATATAATGAACTAAAAAGTGCAGCTGTTGAGACTCCAGAGTAATAAATTGAAGCTATAAAAGACCCCATACCAATAAAACCTCCAAAAAAGGAGGCAGTTATTATAATTTTAATACTATTTTTTGGGATTTTGGTTATATTTTTAAAAGATCTAGAAATAATTAAATAAAATAGAATAAAAACAAAACTTAAGCCATCATGGAATATGGCAATAATAATACTAGGGACCTGTAAAAAGGACAAGAATATGCCGTCTAATGCCCACAAAAGTCCACTTGCTAACGCAGCAATATATCCTATATTCATATATTATATTTTAAAACCCTTTCTAATCTATTTTTTGCATACTCTAGGTACTCTTTTTTATTTTGGTTATCTAATTTTGCAAGCGTCCAAACTGTCCATAATATATCTTGGATATTTTTAAAAATTCCTATTTTTTGCCTATCTTGTTTATCTGCACTGTATAAACCAAGAAAATATTCTTCATCTTTTTTTGTAAAATTGTTTTCTAAAAATAGTGATGCAATGTCCCATAAAGGATCGTTAAGTCCTGAATATTCCCAATCTATTATATAAATTTTACCATTATCAAACAGTATATTTTCTGATACTAAGTCACCATGTGTCGGTTTTAAAAATAAATTTGATCCATACTTTGATTGGTTTATTTTGTATATATGTTTTTCCAGTTCTTTAAAAAAAATAATACTTTTTTCTAAATCGTCATTAAAAACATTTAAGTTTTCTTTTTTGACTAAGCGCAAATATTTATCTAATTCTAAAAAAGGATTAAATTCGTTTTGAAATTTTAAATTGCTTGTATGTAATTCACGAAGCCTTTTTACAATATCTTTTATATGTTCTTTGATTGTATTTGGCTTAAGCGTTTCTGCTCCTTTTAAAAATTTAGTTATTTTTATACCATTATTTTCATTAAAATATACAGTTGGTACGTTTAATCCGAAGTCAGAAGCTAAAATTTGATTTTTTATTTCCCAAAGTCTATTTATCATATTATTTGAATTTAATCCAGGAATTCTTAAAACATATTGGTTGTCTGGTTCATCGACATTTGAAGTTGTGATAAGAAAATTTGAGTTAGTCATTCCTCCTAGTGCCACTATATGTTGTGCTTTTTTATTTGTAATTTGATAAAAAATTTCTGAGACATTATCTGCTGTGAGCACAAACTTTCCTTTAATATTTTTAAAATTCAATAAGCATGAAATTTGATAAATTTAGCCCAAAAAGGGCTAAATTTAGACATTAAACCTAAAGTGCATCACGTCGCCATCTTGCACGACGTAGTCTTTGCCTTCAAGTCTCATCTTGCCAGCTTCTTTGGCTCCGTTTTCGCCGCCATGTGCGATGTAGTCCTCATAGCTTATCACTTCAGCTCTAATAAAGCCTCTCTCAAAGTCATTGTGGATGACGCTTGCTGCTTTTGGCGCTTTCCAGCCATTTGTGATCGTCCAAGCCCTTACTTCCACGACACCAGCGGTGAAATAGCTTATCAAATTTAGCTTTGCAAAAGACGTTTTGATGATCTTTTCAAGGCCGCTTTCACTCGTGCCAAGAGATGCCAAAAACTCGTGAGCCTCTTCGTCGCTTAGACCTATTAGCTCCTCTTCGACCTTGGCGCAAAGCTTGATCACCTCGTGGTCCGAGGCCTTAGCATACTCTTTTAGCGCTTTTACAAATTTATTATCTTCGCTAAGTCCATCTTCATCGACATTTGCGCCATAAACTACCTCTTTTGCGCTTAGAAGCCTTAACTCTTTGTTTAGTGCCAAAAACGCCTCACTATCTCTTTGCTCAAAGCTGCTTGCACTTTTGCCATCATTTAGGTGAGCCAGAAGTAAATTTGCTATCTCAAGCGCCTCTTTTGCGCCTTTTGCGTTTGCTTTTGCCTCTCTTGTGAGCTTTTCTATCTTTTTATTTAGCTGCTCGATGTCAGCTAGTATCAGCTCGGTTTGGATGATCTCGATGTCTCTTACTGGATCGACGTTGCCCTCGACGTGAGTGATGTTTTCGTCCTCAAAGCAGCGAACTATGTGTAAGATAAGCTCGGTCTCTCTGATGTTTGATAAAAATTTATTACCAAGACCCTCGCCAGAGCTAGCCCCTTTTACAAGGCCTGCGATATCTACGAATTCGATGGTTGAATATTGAATTTTATTAGGACTTACTATCTTTGCAAGCTCATTTAGGCGCTTATCAGGCACTGGCACGATGGCTTTGTTTGGCTCGATCGTACAAAACGGATAGTTCGCGCTCTCGGCATTTTGCGCCTTTGTAAGTGCATTAAATGTCGTTGATTTGCCCACATTTGGCAGGCCTACTATTCCAACTGAAAGTCCCATCAATTCTCCTTGCTAAGTGCTTGTAAAAAGTATAAATTCATCCTCACGCCAGCTCCGCTCGCACCTGCTTGGTTGTATCCCCAAGCCTTTTCGCGGTATGCTGGGCCTGCGATATCAAGGTGTAGCCACTTGTCTTTATACTCATCTTTGATAAATTTAGCCAAAAACATGCCAGCTGTGATCGCGCCGCCATATCTGCTTGAGGCGCAGTTGCTAACGTCTGCGATCTGGCTTTTGATAAGCTCGCTAAGATAAGGGTTGAAATCAAGCGTAGTCGCTAGCTCGCCGCTATCTTTTATCTTGTTTTTGAACTCGCTTTTTAGGCTTTCGCTGTTGCCCATGATGCCTGTTGTGTATTCGCCAAGTCCCACGACGCAAGCGCCAGTTAAGGTCGCCATGTCGATTAGGATGTCTGGCTTAAAGTCCTGTGCGTAGCTTAGGCAATCAGCCAAGACCAAACGTCCCTCTGCATCGGTGTTTCTAACCTCTATGCTAACGCCGCTTCTTGAAATAAGCACGTCATCAGGCTTATAAGCGTTGCCACCGATCATATTTTCAGTGGCACCCAAAATGGCGTGAATTTCAAATGGTAAATTTAGCTCTGCTGCACCTTTTATGATGCCAAGAGCTGCTGCTGCGCCGCTTTTGTCTGATTTCATAGTGAGCATATAATCAGCCGGCTTCAAGCTAAGTCCGCCACTATCGTATGTTAGCCCTTTGCCAACAAAGATGATGCGTTTTTTAGACTTTTTAGGCTTATAGGTTAGGTGGATGAGTCTTGGTTTATGCACGCTTGCGCGATTTACCGCCAAAAATGCGTTCATATTCTCTTTAGCTAGAAATTTCTCGTCATAGACCTCGCACTTTATGCTTGTGGTGTTTTTGGCTAAATTTAAAGCGTCCTGCGCCATCTTTTGCGGTGTGTAAATTTCTGGGATTTCATTTACGATATCTTTTGTGAAATTTGTAGCCTCAGCGATGATCGCTGCTTCTTTAAAGCCCTCGTTTGCTGCCTTTAGATCGACCTTTTTGCCAGAAAATTCTTCAGTAGAAAAGATGATCTCTTTTAGGGTGTATTTCTCTTTTTTCTCTTTATATTTGTTAAATTCATAACTTCCAAGCAAAAAGCCCTCAGCTAGCGCTTCAAAGCTTAGTTTTTGGCACTCCGCTACGTAAGAAGCTAGCTTTATGCTCTTAATATTTAGCGATTTTAACGCGTTATAAGCTTTAGCGGCTGCAACTCTAAGCTCGTCAAGATCAAGCTTAGAAAGTGGCACGTAAGCCCTTTTTGCCTCGCTTAGGATGAGGACGCTATCGCCTTTGTAATTATTAAATTTAATAGCCTCTTTATCGCCTATAAATTTATGTTTTAACTCCTTATCTACTACGAAAATTAGTTCAATATCAGCTTTTATATCTTTTAATTTTTTATCAACTATTTGAAACTGCATGTCTTCTGTCTCTCCTTTCGTTTAAAATTTTATTTTCGATGCGCTTAAATGCATAGATCAAAAGCCCCATAAATATAGCAACCACTGGGATAGCGACGTACCAGTGCTCTTTTGCTTTTTGAAGCAGCACTAATATATGCTCGCCAAGTATCCAAGCAGGTATGGTAGTGATCGCCGCCCAGCACCAAGCGCTGATTAAATTTATAAAGGCGTATTTTTTAGCGTCATAACCAGTAAGTCCTATGCAAAGCGGTATGATGACACGAAAGCCATACATATAGCGTTGCAAAAAGATGATCGGCCAGCCGTATTTTTTCAGCATTATATGTGCCACTGCAAATTTTCTCCGCTGCGTGTGAAGCCTTTTTGCGATGTATTTTTTATTGTAACGGCCAAGGTAGAAGTAAATTTGATCTCCCACAAAGCCTCCAAGTCCAGCCACAAAGATAGCAAGCGCGATATGCATGTGCGTGGTGTGAGCGAGAATTCCAGCCATTATTAAGGCCATCTCGCCCTCCATGATACACCAGACAAAAAGTATGATGTAGCCGTATTCTTTAAGCAGTTCTATAAAAAACTCTTCCATTCTAAACCTCTAAAACGCTGTAAATTTTAGTAAGCGACTTTAGCTTTTCGCTACCTTTTAGATCGACTAGATCTATGAGAAAGCACGCTTCTACGCAGGTCGCGTTAGTTTGATTGATAAGCTCAACTGAAGCCTTTGCAGTGCCTCCAGTGGCTATGAGATCATCCATCAAAAGCACTCTTGCACCCGCTTTTTCTCCAAAAGCATCGATATGAATTTGCACTTCATCGACGCCGTACTCTAGGCTATATTTTTGAGAAAGCGTGATAAAAGGTAGTTTTTTTGGCTTGCGAATAGGCACAAAAGGCAGCCTTAGTCTTGCTGCAAGCGCCGCGCCAAAGATGAAGCCACGTGACTCGATGCCAGCGATGTAATCAATCTTTGCGTCCTCATATCTAGCCACCAAATGATCTATCAAAAAGTTAAATGCCTCTTTGTTATTTAGTAGCGTAGTGATGTCGCGAAAGACTATGCCAGGCTTTGGAAAGTCGTTTATGCAGCGAATAGAGTTTAGTAAAAATTCTTTGCCTTTTTGATCTAAAATTTTCATAAATTTCCTTAAATTTGATGTTAAAGTAGCGCTTCGATCTTGCCCTCAAGCTCACGAATTCGTTGTCTTAGCTTATCGTTTTCTAAGCGGTACTGGGAATTTCTTGTGCGAAGTGAGGTTACGTCGTTTTTAGTTTTGTTTAGCTCATCTGTCAAGATGTCGATGTTGCCTAGACTTCGTTGAAGTTGGATCTGAAATTTTCTTATGACGACCTCGGTATCTTGGAGGTTATTTTTCATAAAATCTTTTGTCGCACGCTCTTTTTTTAGAAGCGTTTTGAAGTAAAAAACCATGACGGTTAGGTAGATCGCAGCACAAACAAGAGCGGTAAAAACGATCCACTCGCCTATCATTTGCCTGCCTCAAGCTCTATTTTTTTGACTCTTCTTTCGTGTCTGCCGCCTGCAAACTCAGTCTTTAAAAAGGCTTCAACCGCCGAGATAGCCACGCCTGCGCCAATAACCCTTGCGCCAAAAGCGATCACGTTTGCGTCGTTGTGCTCTCTGGCAAGTCTAGCGGTAAATTCGTCGTGACAAAGGGCGCACCTTACGTTTTCGTGCCTATTTGCAGCTATTGATATGCCTATGCCAGTGCCACAAACTAGCACGCCGTAGCAGTTAGGCTCAAGCTTGCTCGCTAGCAAATGCGCATAATCAGGGTAATCAACGCTATTTTTATCGTTTGTACCAAGATCAACCACTTCGTATCCAAGCCCTTTAATAGCCTCTTTAAGCTCGTTTTTTAGCTCAAAACCAGCGTGATCGCTAGCTAAGAAAACTTTGTCTATCTTCATGAAAAGTCCGTTAAATTTTTTGTTGATTATAGTCAAAGTTGCATTAAAATAAAATTTTACTCTCAGCCAAAATGAAGCTATAATTTACCAAAAATTTAAAGGAGAAAATATGAAAAAAGCGCTCTTTTTAGTGGCTTCTACGTTAGCCTTTGCAAATGAAAATCTAATAGAGATCTACACAGATCAAACCATCATCACTCAAAAATTTAGTGACGCAAATAGCTCTTTTAGCGCCTTTGTGCCAGAAGGTGTGCAGAGTGAGAACATCACTATAAATGGGGATTGTGATGCGAATGCTTATCTAAAAAAGATCAGCGAAGAAAATAGCCCAAGTTACATAAAATGGAAGCAAGGAGTTGCAAATTTAAACAACAAACTTGAGGCGTTAAATGCAAGAGGTAGGTTTATAGAGCAGGCTTTAGTAGAAGAAAACAAAAGTAACGATGTGACAAAAAGAGCTGATGAGTTTTATAAATTTAGCCTAGAAAATATCGAGAAAATTTCAGCTGCTAAAAGTGAGCTTGAAGCGCTTAAAGAAAATGAGCCAAAGAGCGAGATGGCTGGATTTTTGCAGCTTGATATGAAATTTGCTTGCGACCTAAAAGAGGTGACGCTTTCATACATGGATGATGAGGCGCCAAAGACGCTAAATGAAATTTATGCAGATACAAAAAACAAAAATATCTTAATAAAACAAGAAATTTTGCTCACTAATCCTTTTGCCAGCGAAGTTAAAAATTTAAAGCTCGCTATCTATCCGACCAGATATCAAAAGGCGCTTGCTCCAAGCAAGTTTTACCCTTGGTACGAGGAGAGCGAGGCAGAGGCTGATGGTTACGGTGCTTCAAAAAATATGCTAAGAGCTGCGAAAGTCGCTGCTGAGGTCGCTGATATGCGTGTGCAAAGAGATGAGAATGAGTTTGCTAAAATTTGGAAGATAGATGGGATAAATTTAGCAAAGGGCGAGAGCAAATATATAACTTACGACACGCAAAAAATGGACGCAAATTTTAGCGTTTTTGTTGATTTTTACGGCTCGCTAAAGGCATATAACGTAGCTAGCTTTAAGCTAAATGATGATCTAACACCAGCTAAAACGCAGTTTTACGTTAATGGCGTGAGTGTTGGCAGTCCAAGCGAGTTTGAGATGAAAGCTAAAGATGAGCCCACTCAGCTATTTTTGGGGCAAAACGAGCTAATCGAGCTTAAAAAAGAGCGCTTAAATAAATTTAAAAAGAGCTCGTTTCTTGGTAAGGATCGCATAAGCGAAGAGGGCTATAAGATAAGTGTCAAAAATAACTCAAGTAAAAGTGTCGATGTCACTTTGGTTGATCGCGTGCCAGTATCTGCCGACGAGGCGGTAAAGGTCGAGATAAAGGGCTTTGATAAAAAAGATATCAGCAAAGATGGCAAGGTGGAGCTTAAATTTAGCCTTGCACCAAAAGAGGAATTTAAAAAAGAGTACTCTTATAAGATCACAAAGCCAAAAATTTAGAGCAAATTTGCTCTAAATTTAGCCGTTTATAAAGGCGCTCGCGATATCTAAAACGTATCTTGTCGGATAAAAGATAGTATCTTTTAAAGGCGAGACGAGGATGATGATAAGGATGACAAAGCCGTATCTTGAGATGCTCTCAAACTTTTCAGCCAGTGCGTGAAAGCCAAAATTTCTAAGCGCATACTCGAGCGCGTGAAAGCCATCAAGTGGCGGGATCGGATAGAGGTTAAAGATAGCTAACATCAAATTTAAAAGCGCAAGCGTAAATAAAAACTGAAGTAAAATTTCAAAGGTTTCTATATTTAATAAAGCCTTTAGCACAAAAAGCGATAAGATGCCTAAGATGACGTTGTAGCAAATGCCAGCTAGACTTACGTAGATAGCTGCTTTGTAGCCGCCATTTCGCACGACTGTGTATGTATTTACAGGCACTGGTTTTGCCCAGCCAAACATCATACCAGTGCTTAGATAAAGCACCAGTGGCACGATGATAGTGCCAACAAGATCGATGTGTTTTATAGGGTTTATGCTAAGTCTGCCAAGATTTTTTGCTGTGTTGTCACCAAATTTATAAGCGACATATCCGTGAGCGATCTCGTGACCGACGATGGCGATTATTAAAGAGAGGACGATAGTGATGACTTTGATAGGGTCAAAATTAGTGAAGTCCATCAACTTCTCCCTCTTTTAGAGCTTGTTTTGTGAAAAACTCATCGTTTTCTATCGTATCTACAAAGCGTCCGATACGCTCCCAGCGCACATTGTAGTTATTGTCCCAGCTAAAATATATAAACCAAGGCTGTCCAACTATATCTTTATAAGCCACGCTTCCCCAAAAACGGCTATCGTTTGAGTGGTCGCGGTTGTCGCCTATCATAAAGTACTCATCTTTTGGCACTTTGACGTAAAAAGCGTTAAAGTTAAAATTTGGATTTTGCGGTAGTGAGCTAATGAGCGCTGGCTTCATAAAAACGTTTGATTTGTTTGTGTTTAGCATGAAAACCATCTGCTCAAATAAATTTACATTTTCGTCGTAGTGGATGCCGCTAAATCTATATGGCTCTTTTATGAAAAGTTTGCCATCAAGCTCGACAACGTCCTTGCATGAGTAGCCAAATTTGCTCTCTTTGCCGTTTAAATTTTCACGGCAGTTTGCCTTTATAAAGCTATCTCCCTCTTTTGGGCGTAGATAGAGGGCTTTTTCAGTAAAAACGATCTCGTCCTCGCTAGTTGCAAAGCAGCGCTTTACAAAGTGAGTTTTCTCATCATTTGGATAGCGAAATACGACTATATCGCCCCTTGCAGGACCATCGCCAGTTATGAGATGCCCATTGTCATTTAGCTCAGGTAAAATTTTTACCTCAAGCCATGGAATTCTTGGCGTTGGTATGCCATAAACATACTTTTTGGCAAATAAAAAATCCCCAACCAAAAGCGTGTTTTTCATCGAACCAGACGGGATCACAAAGGCTTGAGCTACAAAGAAAATGACAAGCAAAACGATGATAACCGTGCCTGTCCAGCTCGAGCAAAAGTCATAAAATTTAGTAAAAGCTCTCTTCATTATCTCACTCTTTAATTTTTAGCTATCTTTGCTTGTGCAGCAAGGATGGTGTTGTTTAAAAGCATGGCTATGGTCATCGGACCAACGCCGCCAGGAACAGGCGTGATGTATGAGCATTTTGGTGCGACCTCATAAAAATCCACATCACCCACAAGCCTGCCATCATCTAGTCTGTTTATGCCTACATCAACGACTACTACGCCATCTTTTACCATGTCGGCCTTTAAGAAAAATGGTTTGCCAATGGCTGCGACTATAAGGTCAGCGTTTTTGCAAATTTCTTTTAAATTTTTAGTCTTGCTATGCGTGACCGTAACCGTTGCAGAGGCATTTAGGAGTAAATTTGCCATAGGTTTGCCAACGATGTTGCTTCTTCCGATCACCACTGCATTTAGCCCAGCTACATCTATGCCATACTCTTTTAAAATCTCCATCACGCCAAGCGGGGTACAAGGCACAAAGCCATCAAGTCCGCTAACAAGTTTGCCAACATTTACAGCGTGAAAGCCATCTACATCTTTTTGTGGATCGATCGCTGCGAGCACGATGTTTGTGTCGATGTGCTTTGGTAGTGGCAGCTGAACCAAGATACCATGGATGCTATCGTCTAAATTTAGCACGTTTATAAGTGCAAGTAGCTCGTTTTGGGTTGTATTTTCGCTTAGACGGTGAGCCACGCTTTTTATGCCGTATTCGTTGCAGGCTTTCTCTTTGGCTCTAACGTATGTTTGAGATGCCTTATCTTCGCCGACTAAGACGACGGCTAAGGTTGGCTCGACACCAAATTTCTTTAGCTCATCAGCTCTTACTTTTACGCTTTCTTTGACCTTTAAAGATACGGCTTTTCCGTCTAAAATTTTCATATTCGATCCTTATTTAAAAGCTTTTTTAATCACAAGGGTGGTATCATACCTAAAAATAAATTAAATTTTTAAAAGAGAGGTTTATGAGGTCTGTTTTTTTGATTTTGCTTTTTTGCGTGGCGATTTTTGGAGCTGATTTTATCACAAAGACCGAGTACGCCAAGATGCTCTACCTAAATCCGCGTGGCATAGGCTGTGATAAATGTCACGGCGCAAAGGGCGAGGGCAGCCTAATCTCTAAATACAAGCACTTTGACAAAAAAGCAAACAAAACGGTCGATGATGAGCTTAGAGCGCCAAAGATAAATGATATAGATTTTGAAAGTTTTAAAGCAGCTCTAACAAAGCCAAAAGGCGTCATGCCAAGCTACTTTTTGACAGACGAAGAGACGACCATCCTTTATGAATACATCACAAATCAGATGAAACCTCCTGCAAAAGCCACAAAAGTAGCACCAAAAAATTTAGCTAAGCCAGCCGCTCCTGCTGCTACGCAAAAACAGCCTGAACCTGCTAAAGCTGCCCCTGCGGCAAAAGCAGTAGAGCCAACCACCGCGCAGGCACAAAAGGCACCAACTAAGCCAGCTGAGCCCGCAAAGCCAGCTAACACCCAGGCACCAAAGTCACCAGTAAAACCAGTAACAAATCAAAAAGATAATCAAAAGACAAATTTAAAAACACAAAATCAAAAGGATAAAAAATGACAAATAAAGAGGCATTTAGTGAAGCTAAAAAATATATCCCAGGCGGCGTAAATTCACCTGTTCGTGCATTTGGCAGTGTTGGAGGCGAGCCTGTGATGATAGATCACGCAAAGGGCGCTTATCTATACGACGTCGAGGGTAAAAAATACCTTGACTTCATCCAAAGCTGGGGCCCGCTCATCTTTGGTCACTGCGACAAAGACATAGAAGAAGCGATCATCTCTGCTGTAAAACAAGGCGTATCTTACGGCGCTCCCTCACCAAAAGAGACCGCTTTAGCAAAGCTAATATGTGATGAGTTTAAACAAATAGATAAAATTCGCTTCGTTAGCTCTGGCACGGAGGCTACCATGAGCGCGATCAGAGTGGCTAGAGGTTACTCTAAAAAAGACGGCCTTATCAAATTTGAAGGCTGCTACCACGGACACAGTGACGCACTTCTTATCAAAGCAGGAAGTGGCGCAACGACATACGGCAACGCTTCAAGCAGCGGTGTGCCACAAGACGTTGTGAAAAATACATTTTTAGCTATCTACAACGATATAGAGAGCGTAAAAGCTATTTTTGAGAACAATAAAGACAAAATAGGCGTCGTCATAATCGAGCCAATCGCAGGAAATATGGGACTTGTGCCAGCTGATAAGAAATTTTTACGTGAGCTTAGAGAGCTTTGCGATAAATTTGGCGCTGTGCTCATCCTTGATGAGGTTATGAGCGGCTTTAGGGCTTCTCGCCTCGGCTCATATCCATTTCACGAAGTGAATGCTGACCTTGTCACATTTGGCAAGGTTATAGGTGGAGGCATGAACGTCGCTGCATTTGGCGGTAAGGCTGAAATTATGGACTGCCTAAGCCCAGATGGTGCTGTCTATCAAGCAGGCACGCTAAGTGGCAACCCAGTGGCGATGAGCGCTGGTATAGCGGCTATTTCAAAGATAAATAGCGATGTAAATTTATACGCTAGACTTGAAAAACTTGCCCTAAAACTAATGGAGGGCTTCAAAGAGGCTGCAAAAAGCGCTGGCATCACCATCCAAACTGAGGTTCGTGGCTCGATGTTTGGCTACTTTTTTACAGAGCATGCAGTAAAAAACTACGATGATGCGCTAAAGAGCGATACAAAACTCTTTGCTAAATTTCATCAAGCAATGCTTAGACGCGGAATTTATCTTGCACCTAGCCAGTTTGAGACGGGATTTATCTGCGACGCGATGAGTGAAGCTGATATCGATCTAGCGGTAAATGCAGCTAAAGAGGCATTTTTGGAGATAAAAGCTTAATGGCAAAATTTAAGATAAAAGATATCGTAGCAGGGGCTGAGCAGCTAAGCCTTGGCGTTTCAATCGTAGTTGCGATCTTGCTTGGCACTGGGCTAGGGTATCTTGTAAAAAAGGCTACAAATTTCACGCCAGCACTTTGGATAGGCTTTGCTATTGGTATCGCAGCTGCCATTTTAAACGTCTATAAGGCCTACAAAGCGCAGGTTAAAAGCCTAGATGAGCTAAAGGATGAGACAAGGTATAAAGGCTACAAAAAAGACGATGATGACGAGGACGATTAGCAGGCTTTTTATTTGCTATTTTGCGCTTTGGCTAGCTCTTAGCGCGGTTGGCAAATTTATATCAAATCAATTTTTTATAAGCTCGCAAATTTCATTTTTTGCCTCGCTTATCATCCTAACGGCTAGCTTTTTTGCCTATAAAAACCGCATAAACTCAAGGCTAGAAAATGCAAGAGATGAAATTTTAGCCAAGATAGAAGAAGAGGATGAAGAAGATGATGAAATTTTGCCCCAAAATGAGGCAAAAGAATTTAGCCTAAAAGATGAAAAAGCAAGGCTAAAAAAGCAGAAAATTTCATTTAAAGATAGAAGCTTTGCAGCGGCATTTATGCCTTATCGCTTGGTCGCTTACGCGATACTTTTTTTTGGATTTATATTTTTAAAAAATGAAAATTTACTAAACGTGCCTGGCTTTTTGGTGGGACTTGCTCCGATGCCCATTGGAGCTTTTATCTTTGGGATAATGCAAAATAATTTGAGAAAGGACGCAGATGGCAAGTAGCTTTAGGATCATTCGCTCGATGGGGC
Organism: Campylobacter concisus; assembly: GCF_003048875.2. Lineage (NCBI taxonomy): Bacteria > Pseudomonadati > Campylobacterota > Epsilonproteobacteria > Campylobacterales > Campylobacteraceae > Campylobacter > Campylobacter concisus. The sequence goes on from NZ_CP049264.1 coordinate 546,939, forward strand.
CGCTATTTTTGGGTATGAGTTTGCTTTTTATAGGCAATGGCCTAGTCATCGCATCTTGTAGCGCACTTCTTAAGCAAAATGGCGTAGGCGAGCTTGCGATTGGACTAATTAACACTGGATTTTTCATAGGAGCGTTAATTAGCACGATCACAGCGCACAGGGTCATCTCAACCACCGGCCACATCAGAGCTTTTGCTATCTTTTCATCTATATTTGCAGTCTCAGCCATGCTTCACGCCATAAGTGAAAATTTGATCTTTTGGGCGATTTTGCGAGCCTTTTTGGGATATTGCTACTACGCACTTTTGATGGTTATAGAAAGCTGGCTAAATGCTAAGATCCCAAACAAGATAAGATCGCGCGTCATCGCCTTTTACGAGTGCGTTTTCTACACGAGCTTTGGACTTGGAATTTTGATCTTAGCGCTTGATCTTAGCGCATTTGAAATTTTCATCATCAGCGCAGCCTTTATCATGCTCTCAAGCATACCTTTAAATTTAATCCGCATCAACCAGCCTCAAATCCCGCAGCGCCAACCCATAAACATCCCAAAAATTTTTGGTATCGTCCCGCTAGCACTCGTGGGAGCTCTTGTTGCAGGGCTTGCGATAAATGGCTTTTTTTCTATGGCGAGCCTCTTTGTCTTGCTTCAAGGATATAGCGCAAAAGAGGCGTCATTTTTTATGACTATAGCGATGGCTGGGGGCTTCTTGGCTCAAACATTTATCGGAGGCTTTTCAGATAAATATGGCAGACGCCCAGCGCTCTTGCTTTGTAGCGTTGTATCTTTAATCAGTGCGGTTTTATTTTTGCTAAATGGCTCAAATTTGATCGTTCAATACATACTCTCGTTTTTCTTTGGCGGCGGCATTTTTTGCACATACGGACTTTCGCTAGCTAGGGCAAATGACGAGATCACAGACAAGACAAAGAGCGTCCAAGTGGCACGCGCGCTGCTTTTTAGCTACTCTTTTGCATCGCTTTTCTCGCCGCTTCTTATGAGCTACGCGATGAAAATTTTTGGCGCATTTGGCTTTATCTATGTCTATTTGGTGCTTTATGTTGGGCTCATTTTATTTGCGCTAACGCAAAAGACCATACCGCAGCACATGAGAAAAGAGTACAACGACAGGCTCGTTGCAAGGACGGCTGGCATCGCGACTATTCAGCAAAATGGCAATTTTGCCGATAGAGAAAATAAAAAGTAGAAAATGGACGTAGCAAATTCTCTAAATATATCAAACACCTCGGTTCAAACTGGGCAAAATGCCGCCCAAAACGCGCCTGTTCGTAAAAATGAAGGCTCGCTTTTTAAAAATCAGCCAGCTGGGACGCCAAGCGAACAGAGCGTTTCAAACGCTCTTGATAACGTTGGCAAGCTAGTTGCAAGGGTGCTTGATGATCTAAAAAGCGCTTCAAGCCTTAGTAAGGCTGAGCAAATTTTATCTCAGGCAAAAGATACAAAGATCGCTCCAAATTTAGCTAGCGAGCTCTCAGACCTTGCAAAAAGCTTAGAGAGCGAGGCTATGCAAAGCGAAAGCCCTGAGATAAAGAGCCTTGCACTAAAACTAAAAGAATTTCTAAAACCAATAGCCGATCTTAAAGCTGGCTCGCTAAATGATCAGATCAAAAACTCAGGTGTCATGCTTGAAGCAAATTTAAAAGATGCGCTTACTCCAGAGAAACTGCCAAGCTCGATACAAAAGCTACTAAGTGATATAAAAAATCTCTCAAATCAAAATTTACTTAGTCAAATTTTAACTCTAAATGATGAGAGCTTGGATAATCAAAACTCATTTATGAAGCTCACCTCCATGCTTGAAAAAGCGAGTGGTGACGCTAAAAATCTCCTTGATAACTCAATCATGAAAACGCTTTTAAAAGATGTGGATAAGCTTGATAATGTGGCTAAATTTCTTGATAAAAACTTCTCAAAAGAGCAAAGCGCAGACGCGGTTAAAAGCCAGATCGGCAAGATGGAGAATTTCATCTCAAATTTAAGTGAGAAGGTAGCAAATTTAGCTAGCGAAAAGCTAAATCAAAGCACGGCTTTTAGCTCAAACCACAAGGAACTAAAAGCTATCCTTGAGAGCCTAAAAAACGATCTAAAAATGCTAAATAACATAGGCGATGAGGCGGGACTTGTAAAGGCGTTTAATGAGCTTAGCGACGTCTCGAAAGAGGGCAGCTTGCAAGATAAGCTCCAAAGTGCGGCAAGACGCCTAGCCCACAGCCTTAGCCTAGCAGACCCAGAAGCAAGCACAGCAAAAAGTGATCTAGCTGAGAGTAAGGCGCTTTTAAAACAGCTAAAACTAGCCACAAATGATATAAATAACATCACGACAAAGAGCCAGAGTGAAATTTCAAAGGTGCTAAATCAAGATGTAAAAAGCACGCTTTTAAACATAAGCGAAAAGAGCCAAAACGCCCAAACTGTAAATGCTGCAAACAAGATGATCTCGCAGATCGAGATGCATCAGATGGTCTCAAGCTTGCAAGGAGGCATACAAACTTATATGCCTTATATCTGGGACGGCGTGGAGGGCGGAAATGTCGCGTTTAAACAGGGCAAAAAGGATAAATTTTATGCCCAAATCGATCTAAATTTTAAGAAATTTGGCCAGATAAATGTGATGGTTGGACTTGTGGATAAACGCTATATCGATCTATCGGTGGCAACGCAGACAAATGAGTTTAAAGAGCTTATCTTAGGAAATTCAAGCGAGCTAAAGCAAGCGATCTCAAAGCTTGGACTAATCGTTTCAAATTTTAACATCAAAACCTTGCCAAAGGTGAAGCTAAACGATAGATTTAAAAATTTTGGCGGCCTTGATGTGGGCTTTGATAAGAAAATTTGATGCAAGTAAATAAGAAAAAAGCCGTCGCTCTTGGCTACAACAGATCGCAAGATAATGCTCCAAAGGTGCTTGCAAGCGGTGCTGGCGAGATAGCAAACAAGATAATAAGCCTTGCAAAAGAGCATGACATACCGATCAAAGAGGATCCTGATCTCATTGAAATTTTAAGCAAGGTCGAGGTCGATCAAGAGATACCGCCAAATTTATATAAGGCGGTGGCTGAGATATTTAGCTTTTTATATAAGATCACAAATAAAAAGTAAATATTGCACTTTAATAGTGCTATAATCTCAAAATTAAGGAAATTTAAACATTAAAAAGGAGGTATTATGAAAATTTCATCAAAAGTGACGATGATGATTGTCTCGTCCCTACTGGTGCTTGGAGCCATCTTAGTCTTTCTAAACATTTACGAACAAAACAAAGCGATAGAATTTTCTACCAAACAGCTGACTGAAAAGGTCTTAGCCGACAAAAGGGCAGCTTTAAGTGAAGAGATGGATATCGTTTCAAACATTTTGCTAAAAATTCAAGAGGTCTATGACGACGCAAACGAGACCATTGAAGATCAAAAAGAAGATATTATCGACTATCTCTCAAAGGCTAGATTTGGCGATGATAAAAAGGGATACTTTAGTATCTACACTACAAAAGGTGTGGTTATCTCTAGTCCTGGAGTGCCTGAGTATAACGGCCTTGATAGACTTGAAGCAACTGATGCAGATGGCTATAAATACATAAAAGATCTCATGCAAAAAGCCTCAGAAAATAGCGAGGGCGCTTTTGTAAATTTTGTAGCTAAAGCAAAAGATGGCTCAACGACTAGAAAGATAGGAAAAGGGCTAAAACTAAACCTCTTTCATGAAGATGTAGTGCTGATGTCTGTTGTTAATCTTGAGGGTATGTATAAAGAGATAGATAAAATTTCAGCCACTATGCAAAATGACGCTAAGGCAAACACTACAAATTTCATCGTCATAGCCGTCGTAGTTTTAATCATCTCACTAATAGTTGCCATGCTTTATTCTAAAATTTCTATCACAAAACCGCTAAATGAGCTAATCTTGCGAGCCACAAACCTCTCAAGCGGCGATGGCGATCTAACAAGAAAGCTGGAAGTTGTAGGCAAAGATGAGATAGCAAAAGCCAGCGAGGCTATAAATAAATTTATAGAAAAAGTAAGGGTTTTAATCGCCGAGGCAAAAGATATCTCAAATGAAAACAGCTCCATCGCAAATGAGCTTAGCTCAACCTCAGTCCAAACTGGTCGCGGGGTAGAAAACTCAAGCAAGATAGTTGAGGACGCTGGGAAGGATTGCACTGAGATACAATCATATATGAAAGAGTCAATCGAAGTTGCAAAAGGCGGAAAAGATGATCTTCAAAAGGCGCTAAGCTACGTTGATGAGACGCTAAATACCATCTCAAATTTATCTTCAGAGATCGCTCAGACATCAGATATAGAAAACCAAATGGCTGGCAAGATCGAGCAGCTTAGCCGTGATGCCGAGCAGGTTAAATCAGTCCTTGTGGTTATCAATGACATCGCTGATCAGACAAATTTACTAGCTCTTAATGCAGCCATCGAAGCAGCACGTGCAGGCGAGCATGGACGTGGCTTTGCAGTCGTTGCCGATGAGGTTAGAAAGCTAGCTGAGCGCACTCAAAAGAGCCTCACTGAGATAAACGCAACTATCAACGTCATCGTTCAAGCGATAAATGAAAGTAGCGAGCAAATGAGTATAAATTCTAAGCAAATAAGCGAGCTAACAGGCGTGACAAACAACGCGCAAAACACCATAAGAGATATGAGTGGTATCATGAGATCAGCCATAGGACTATCTGATAAAACTATCGAGGACTATATAAAGACTGGCAAGGATATTGACGATATAGTAAAAAGCATGGAGGGCATAAGTCAAATTTCATCTCAAAGTGCAAGAAGCGTAGAAGAGATAGCTTCAGCTGCTGAGCATCTAAACAAGATGACAGATACGCTAAATGCAAAACTTGGCGAATTTAGAACTTGATTTGTGTGGTAAATTTTAAATTTAAAGGCAATTAGTGGCTCAAAAACTAGTCTTAATAGGGGCTTCTACAGGAGGCCCAGGTCATATAAAAAAACTATTAAAAGATATAAATTTAAATGGTGCGATGGTCGTCATAGCTCAGCATATGAACAAGATGTTTATAAACTCATTTGTCACGCAAATGGGCAGGGAGTGCAATATAAATGTTGAAATTCTAAGCGAAAAGACAAATTTAAGAGAAAATATCGTCTATATCTGTGATCAAAATTTTGAAATTTCAGCGACTTTGCCAGTTAGTGCAAAGCCACAACCTGAGATAAAAACGATATATACGCCAAATGTCGATGTGCTTTTTAACTCAGGCACGCAGATCGCCAAAAATGTAAATTTACTAGCGATTTTGCTAACTGGCATCGGCGATGATGGTGCAGCTGGGCTTGATAAGCTCTATAAAGCAGGCGCAAAATGCATAGCTGAAAACGAAGAGAGTGCCATAGTTTATGGCATGCCAAAGCGCGCTAAGGAGCTAAATCAAAATTTAAAATCGTTAAATTTAATGATGATAAGAAAAGAGCTTGAGGAGTTTTTAAATGCTTTTTAACAAAGTGGATAAACAAAGCGAAGTTTTAGAGGCAAAAGCACCAAGCGACATGGATGGATTTAACGAATTTATGAGCACTATAAAGACGCTTTGCGGGGTCGATCTGGAGCCAAAGAGGGACATCACACTGCAAAGAGTTAGTATATTTGCCAAAAATCGCCAGATAAAAAGCTTTAAAGAGTTAGTTTCGATGATAAGATTTGACACGCTACTTAGGCAAGATCTTTTAAATTTAGTCACCGTAAATGAGACATATTTTTATAGAGAGCTAGCACAGCTAAAAGACGTGATCTACTACGCAAAAGAGCTTGGGGAGGCTAGAATTTTATGTGCGCCTTGCTCAACTGGCGATGAGGTCTATTCGCTTGCTATGCTTGCTTATGAATTTGGCCTTAAACAAAGCGATATCCAGCTAACTGGCATCGACATAAACTCAGAAGCCATACAAGCTTGTAGCGTCGGATGCTACGGCGAGAGGAGCTTGCACAGATTAAGCGAGTTTCAAAAAGAGAGATTTTTTACAAAAAAAGATGATAAATTTTTCATCAAAAAAGAAATTTTGCCAAGGTGTGAGTTTAAAATTTTAAATGTCTTTGACGATGCGATGTTTAACCTTGGTAAATTTGACATCGTCCTTTCAAGAAATATGATGATATATTTTGACGACGAATTTAGACTAAAATGCGTCGAGAGGCTGCATAGGATGCTTAAGCCAGAGGGCAGGCTATACGCAGGACACGCTGATCTTGTGCCATACACCCCACTTTACACAAAGCGTTTTTCAAACGGAGCTACATATTACGAGCGTGCTTAAGGGTTAAATTTAACCCAAGCCGCTTTGCCCTTAGCAAGTTTTTATCAATTTTTAGCTAAAATCCCACAAGCTAAATTTAAGGATAAAAATGAAAGACAATCTACTTGAATTAACTCAAGATATCGCTTCAGTTGATATCGAAGATTCTATAAAAAATAGCTATCTTGACTACTCTATGAGCGTCATCGTCGGACGTGCTTTGCCTGACGCTAGAGACGGACTAAAGCCAGTTCATAGAAGAATTTTATACGCTATGGATAACCTTGGCGTTGGCAGCAGAAGTGCCTATATGAAGTCAGCTCGTATCGTCGGTGAAGTCATCGGTAAGTACCACCCACACGGCGACACAGCGGTTTATGATGCACTTGTTCGTATGGCTCAGAAATTTTCTATGCGTTATCCAGTCGTTGATGGACAAGGAAACTTTGGCTCGATTGATGGCGACAGCGCAGCTGCGATGCGTTATACCGAAGCTAGAATGACCATGCTTACTGAAGAGCTTTTAAAAGATATCGACAAAGACACGGTTGATTTTGTACCAAACTACGATGATAGAGAGGTTGAGCCAGATGTTTTGCCTAGCCGTGTGCCAAATTTATTATTAAACGGCTCAAGCGGTATTGCGGTCGGTATGGCGACAAATATCCCACCACACAGCCTTGATGAGCTAATAGACGGTCTTTTGCTACTTCTTGAAAACAAAGAGGCGACACTTGAAGAGGTGATGGAATTTATAAAAGGTCCAGACTTCCCAACTGGTGGTATCATCTTTGGTAAAAAAGGCATCATAGAGGCCTACCGCACAGGTCGTGGTAGGGTCAAACTAAGAGCCAAAACTCACATAGAAAAAAAGCCAAACAAAGATGTCATCGTCATCGACGAGCTACCATATCAAACAAACAAAGCAAGGCTTATCGAGCAGATCGCCGAGCTTGTAAAAGATAAGCAGATAGAGGGCATCAGCGAGGTTAGAGATGAGTCTGACAAGGACGGCATCCGCGTAGTCATCGAGCTAAAACGCGACGCTATGAGCGACATCGTGCTAAATAATCTCTTTAAATCAACCACGATGGAGAGCACTTTTGGCGTTATTATGCTTGCTATTAATAACAAAGAGCCAAAGGTATTTAACCTTATCGAGCTACTTAAGCTATTTTTAAATCACAGAAAAACCGTTATCATTAGAAGGACGATATTTGAGCTTGAAAAAGCGCGCGCAAGAGCCCACATCTTAGAGGGTCTAAAGATCGCACTTGATAACATCGATGAGGTGATCGAGCTTATTAGAAATAGTGCCGATACAGCGGTTGCTAGAGAAGGCTTGATGAGTAAATTTAATCTCTCAGAGCTTCAAGCAAACGCTATCCTTGATATGCGTTTAAGCAAGCTTACAGGCCTAGAGAGAGAAAAACTAGAGGCCGAGCTAGCCGAGCTTATGGCTGAGATCGCAAGACTTGATGAAATTTTAAAGAGCGAGACATTGCTTGAAAATTTGATCAAAGAAGAGCTTCTTGAGATCAAAAATAAATTTAAAGTACCAAGAGTGACTGAGATCGTTGATGACTACGATGATATCGACATTGAAGACCTCATACCAAATGAAAATATGGTCGTAACCATAACTCACCGCGGTTACATCAAGCGTGTGCCAAGCAAGCAGTACGAGAAGCAAAAACGCGGTGGCAAAGGTAAAGTAGCGGTCACGACATACGATGATGACTTTATAGAAAGCTTCTTTACTTCAAATACCCACGATACGCTTATGTTTGTGACTGACCGCGGACAGCTCTACTGGCTAAAAGTCTATAAGATCCCAGAGGGAAGCCGCACGGCAAAAGGCAAGGCAGTTGTAAATTTGATCCAGTTGCAGCCTGATGAGAAGATCAAAGCGATCATCCCAACGACTGACTTTGATGAGAGCAAATCGCTAGCATTCTTCACTAAAAACGGCATCGTAAAACGCACAAATTTAAGCGAATTTAAAAACATCCGCTCAGTTGGCGTAAGAGCGATAAGCCTCGATGAGAACGACGAGCTAGTAACTGCGCTCATCGCTCAAACATACGATGATATGCCGGTCACTGACCCTGAAAATGAGCTAAGCGTAGAGACAGAGGTGCTTGAAGTTGAAGAGCTTCAAAATGAGATCGACGAAGATAGCGCAAATACCGAAGAGGACGCAAACTCAGGCGATGAGACAATGCTATTTGTCGTTACTAAAAAGGGTATGTGTCTTAAATTTAAGATCAGCAAGGTTCGCCAAATGGGAAGAACAGCACGCGGCGTAACTGGCATTAAATTTAAAGAGCCAGGCGATGAGGTCGTAGGCGCAGCAGTCATCGAAAGCAATGACCAAGAAATTTTAAGCATATCTCAAAAAGGTATCGGCAAGCGCACAACCGCTGATGAGTACCGCTTGACAAACCGCGGCGGCAAAGGCGTCATCTGCATGAAGCTAACAAGCAGAACAGGCGATCTTGTGGGCGTTGTGATGGTTGATGAAGAGCAAGACCTTATGGCTCTAACATCAAGCGGCAAGATGATAAGAGTAGATATGCAAAGCATCCGCAAAGCAGGACGTAACACAAGCGGCGTGATCGTCGTAAATGTAGATGGCGATGATGTTGTAAGTATCGCAAGATGCCCTAAGGCAGATGATGGCGAAGATGAGGATGAAGCACCAAGCGAAGATATGGGGCTTTTGGAATAAATTTTGCTATTAAATTTTAAATAAAAGCATAAAAAAGGTTGTTTATGAAGGTTAAAATTTTATCTTTTGCTTTGATGATCGCTATTTTTGGCGGTTGCTCATTTAACGGCTTTATGGGCGAGCCAACTAGCACATCAAACCGCAACGTAGTCATCCAAAAGGTCGATAAAGACGATCTTAGAGAGGTGATGAAAAAAGAGAAGATGATATATGATAGCGCTCCAAGAGAGACCACTTTTAGAGCCACAGGCGAGGGCATAGCTCCGCTAAATTCGCTCTCATACGCTCAGTCAGTCACTCTTGCAAAAAGAGCGGCGATGGCTGATGCTTATTCGCAGCTTGCAGGCAAGCTTTATGGCGTAAAGATCAACGCTGAAGACACCGTAAGAGACGCGATGCTAAACGACTCATCTATCACTTCAAAGGTTCAAGGTCTTGTCAAAAATGCAAGGATCGTGAATGAAAATTTCAAAGACGGGCTTTATAAGGTAAATATGGAGCTTAAGATAGACGAAGATAAGTGGCGAGAAGTCTTTTCTTACTAACGATACTTTTAAATTTCGCCTTTTGCCTGGAGGAGTTTATCTTCTGGGCAAAGGTCGATACGACAAATCATATCATCGCGCATGAGGAAATTTCATTTTCAAAGGCGATGACTCTAACGCCCAATCCAAAGCCAAAATTTCTTTGCCAGATAGACGCTTTTAAAGATGAAAACACCACAACTCTTGGCTTTTTAAATTTACACAAAGATGAGATTTTTGACTGCTTTGTCTTAAAAAAAGTGATGATAAAAAATGAGCTTAATGTCAAAAATGCGCAGGTCACAAATGCTTCAAATTTGAAAATTTTGCCAGTTAGATTTATGGTGGAATTTAAGCCAAAATCCGCTATCATCGGCACACTTCAATAAAAAAGAGATCAAATGAATATTGTCATAGTAGAAGATGACATCAATATGCGAAAGTCGCTTGAGATCGCACTTGGCGAGTATGAAGAGCTAAACATCAAGAGCTACAAGAGCGCAGTTGAAGCTCTAAAAAAGCTAAGCGACGACACTGATCTGATCATCACCGACATAAACATGCCAAAGATGGACGGACTTGAGTTCATTAAAGAGCTAAACGGCAAATTTGACGTCATCATAATGACTGGAAACGCCACACTTAACAAGGCGATTGAGAGCGTTAGACTTGGCGTGAAGGACTTTTTAACAAAGCCATTTGACGTCTCAACGCTATATGAAGCGATAAAAAGGGTAGAGGCGCTAAAACAAAAAACTCCAAAAAGCATAAAAAAAGTTGAAACTAAAAGCGAAAATAACGGCTTTTTAGCCACTTCAAAGGCGCTTGAAGCTACGCTAAATATCGCACTAAAAGCTGCAAGAACTGACGCCTCAGTCATGCTTAGTGGTGAAAGTGGTGTTGGCAAGGAGGTCTTTGCTAAATTTATCCACGCAAATTCACCAAGAAAAGATGCGGCATTTATCGCTTTAAATATGGCTGCGATCCCTGAAAATTTGATAGAAAGTGAGCTTTTTGGCTTTGAAAAGGGCGCTTTTACTGACGCTGCGACTACCAAAAAAGGGCAGTTTGAGCTGGCAAATGGCGGAACGCTATTTTTAGATGAGATCGGCGAGATGCCTATAAATTTACAGCCAAAATTGCTTCGTGCTTTGCAGGAGCGCGAGATAACAAGACTTGGCGCTACAAAGAGCGAAAAGATAGACGTTCGCATCATCTGCGCTACAAATGCAAATTTAGAGCTTGCTATGAAAGAGGGCAGGTTTAGAGAGGATCTTTTCTATCGTCTAAACACGATCCCGCTTTTCATCCCGCCACTTCGCGAGCGAAAGGATGAAATTTTGCCTATCGCGCAGGATGCTTTGGACAAATGCTGCAAAGAGTATGGCTTTGAGGCTAAAAATTTCTCAAAAGCAGCCAAAGAGGAGCTTTTGGGCTATGACTACCCAGGCAACATAAGAGAGCTCATCTCAGTCGTGCAGCGTGCAGCGATACTAAGCGAGGGAGATGAAATTTTGCCAAAAGATCTATTTTTGCAAGCAAGAAGTAAAAAATAGGTAAAAATTTAAGTTTTTGGCTAGTAAAATTATGCAAATTAAGAAAATTAAAAGAAACCAAGGAGAGCAGATGAGAAAATTTAACGTAGCGGTCGTTGGTGCTACTGGAGCGGTCGGCGAAGAGCTTTTTAGAGTTATGGAGGAGGTTGATTTCCCAGTTGGTGAGCTTTTGCCACTTGCAAGTGCAAAGAGCGTTGGCATGGAGATTGAATTTAAGGGCAAACACTACAAAGTAAAAGAGCTAACCGAGAAAGTTTTTAGCGAGCATGAGATCGATATCGCATTTTTTAGTGCAGGCGGCTCAGTTTCAGAGAAATTTGCCAAATTTGCAGCTGACAGCGGCGCAGTAGTCATCGATAACACCAGCCATTTTAGGATGGATAAAGATATCCCACTAGTCGTACCTGAGTGTAACCCAAGCGACATTGCCATGTGGAAAAACCGCGGCATCATCGCTAATCCAAACTGCTCAACCATCCAAATGGTGCAAATTTTAAAACCACTAAATGACGCTTTTGGCATCAACAGGGTCGATGTTTCTACCTACCAAGCAGCAAGCGGCGCTGGCAAAGAGGGCATGGAAGAGCTTGTCGTGCAGATGCAAAAGTTTTTTGAATTTAAGCTTGATGAGTGCGAGCCAAAGGTCTTTGCGCACCGCCTAGCGCTAAATGTAATCCCTCACATCGATGTATTTTTGGACAATGACTACACAAAAGAAGAGATGAAAATGGTCAATGAAACGCAAAAAATTCTTCACAAAGATATCGAAGTGAGCGCTACTTGCGTGCGTGTGCCAGTGCTTAGAAGCCACTCTGAGGCGATCACTATCCACTTTGACAAAGACGTGAGCGCAGATGCGGCAAGAGAGGTTTTAAGCAAAGCTCCAAGCGTCGTCGTAGTCGATAATCCAGCCCAAAAAGAGTATCCGATGCCTACTATCTCAAGCGATACAAACGAGACTTATGTTGGTAGGATCAGGGTTGATAACTTTAGAGCAAATGTGCTTCACCTTTGGTGCAGTGCCGACCAGATCCGCGTGGGAGCTGCGACAAATGCCGTTAGGATCGCACAAAAATGGATCGCGATGCAGGAGTAGTTTGCATTAAAATTAATTGCGATCTTGCACCTAAAATTTAAGGAAAAAACTATAAAATACTCCCTTTTTAAATTTCACAAAAAGGGTTTTTATTGCGTAAAATATTTGAGAGAATTTTGCTTGCAAGCAACAGTTTCACGCTTTTTCCGGTGGTCTTTGGACTTTTAGGTGCGATCGTGCTTTTCATCATCGCAAGTTATGATGTCGGCAAGGTGCTTTTAGAGGTTTATAAATATTTCTTTGTTACAGATTTTCACGTTGAAAATTTCCACTCAGAGGTCGTTGGCGAGATCGTTGGAGCGATAGATCTATACTTGATGGCGCTTGTTCTTTATATATTTAGCTTCGGAATTTACGAGCTTTTCATCTCAGAGATCACACAGCTAAAGCAGTCAAAGCAGAGTAAGGTGCTTGAAGTGCATTCGCTTGATGAGCTAAAAGACAAGCTTGGCAAAGTGATCGTCATGGTTTTAATCGTAAATTTCTTCCAAAGAGTGCTTCACGCAAATTTCACAACTCCGCTTGAGATGGCCTATCTTGCGGCTTCTATCCTTGCACTTTGCCTTGGACTTTACTTCCTTCACAAGGGCGAACACTAAAATTTTAAGCGTTCTTACGCTTGAAATTTCTCCTACATCTTTTCTTTAGCTATTTTTGGATAATATCCATTTAAAAATTTAAAGGAAATTTTATGATATTCATAGACGCTTGTTTGAAAAAACCTACGCCATACACGCCTGTTTGGATGATGCGCCAAGCTGGCAGATACTTGCCTGAGTATATGCGAGTGCGCGCGCAAGCAGGGGATTTTTTGTCACTTTGCAAAGACTATAAAAAGGCTAGCGAGGTCACGCTTCAGCCAGTTGATATCCTGGGCGTTGATGCGGCGATTTTATTTAGCGATATCCTTGTCGTGCCACTTGAAATGGGCATGGATCTGCGCTTTGAAAAGGGCGAGGGACCAGTTTTTACAAAGCCTTTGCGTGATGAGGCCGCACTTGATGCACTTAGCATCGAAAGAGCGGTTAAAAGCTTAGCATACGTCTATGACACGATCAAACTTACAAGAGAAAATTTAGCCAAAGATAAGGCGCTAATTGGCTTTTGCGGCGCACCATGGACGATAGCTACATATATGATAGAGGGTGGAGGCAGCAAAAACTATGCGGTCTGCAAAAAGATGCTCTATCAAAATCCAGAATTTTTACATCAAATTTTAGAAAAAGTGACGCAAGCGCTCATCCTTTACGTCAAAGAGCAGATAAAAGCTGGCGTAAATGCCGTGCAAATTTTTGACAGCTGGGCGGCTGCGCTTGAAGAGCAGGCATATTTTGAGTTTGGATTTAGTTATATAAATAAGATAGTTGATAGCGTCAAGGCTGAATTTCCAGAGATACCAGTCATCGTTTTTCCAAAAGGTATAAGTGGATATCTGGATAAAATTTCAGGAAATTTTGACGTTTTTGGCGTCGACTGGAGCACGCCGATCGAGCTAGTAAAAGAAAAACTTAGTCCAAGATATGTCCTTCAGGGCAATATGGAGCCAACAAGGCTATATAGCAAAAAGGCGATCGATGAGGGCGTGGATAAAATTTTAAGCACAATGAAAGGCGTGCCGCATATTTTCAACCTTGGTCATGGGATCTTGCCAGATGTGCCAGTTGAAAACGCAAAATATTTCATAAAAGAGGTTCAAAGAAAAAGTGCAAGATAGCACTATCGTCTTTGGGCCGATAAATTCGCGCCGTTTTGGCATGAGCCTTGGTATCGATCTAAGCCCAAAGCAAAAATCATGCAATTTTGACTGCGTTTATTGCGAGTTAAAAGGCGCAAAGCCGGTTGAAGAGATAGAAAATCCACCAAGCGTTAATGAAATCATAAGCGCTTTAAAAGAAGCTTTAAAAGTTCATCAAAATATCGATGTCATCACGCTTACAGCAAATGGCGAGCCAACTCTTTATCCGCACTTAAAAGAGCTGGTGGCAAAAGTAAATGAGATAAAAGACAAGGCAAAAACTCTCATCCTAAGCAACGGCTCAGGCGCGAGAGATCAAAAAATTTGTGAAGCCTTGCAAGGGCTTGATATAGTTAAATTTAGCCTTGATAGCGCCGTGCAAAGCACATTTAAAAAGATAGACCGCAACAAAAGTGGCATAGAAGTAAATGAGCTTATAAAAGCAATGGCTAAATTTCGCAAGGAATTTAAGGGCGAGCTTGTGCTTGAAATTTTGGTCGTGGCTGGATTTAACGACAAAGAAGAGGAATTTATGGCGCTTAATGAGGCTGTAAATGAGATAGCTCCGCACCGAGTGGATGTGGGTACGATAGATCGCCCGCCAGCTTACAACGTAAAAGGCGTTGATGCTAGTAGGCTTGAAGAGCTTGCAAGCAAGATAAAAGGCGTGCCAGTCACCATAGCTAGGGCTCATAAGATAGAGCAAAAGTATGAATTTAGCAAGAGTGAAATTTTAGCCATGCTAGAGCGCCGTCCGCAAACTACGGCAAATGTAGAAGAAAATTTCTCAGAGCACTCAAAACAAATTTTAAACAGCCTTTTGCAAGACGGCGTGGTTTATCAAACCGACGTTGCCGGCGTTAAATTTTATAAATTAAGATGATAGATGAAGCGAATTTTAACTATACAAGACATCTCGTGCGTGGGCAAATGCTCGCTCACCGTCGCACTTCCCATAATCAGCGCCCAAGGCATCGAGGCGTGCATCTTACCAACGGCACTGCTCTCAACTCACACTGGCTTTAAAAATTTCACTTTTCGTGATTTGACTGATGAATTTGACGCTATAACGCAGGTTTGGCACAAAGAGGGCATCAGCTTTGATGGAATTTACACTGGATTTTTAGGTAGTTTTAGGCAGCTTGAGCTTATAGAGAGGGTCTTTGCTGAGTTTGATAGTGGCTCTTTGCTAAGGCTTGTGGATCCTTGTATGGGCGATAATGGCAAGCTCTATCACGGATTTGATGAGAAATTTGTGGCAAAGATGAGAGAGCTTTGCACAAAGGCACACGTCATCACGCCAAACATAACTGAGGCAAGTTTTATGTGTGCAAAGTCATTTTTAAGCGATGGATACGGCGAGGATTACATTTTAGAGTTGCTTGAGGGCTTGGCTAGTTTTGGCGCGCAAAAGATCGTTTTAAAGGGCATTAGGTATAGGCAAAATGAGTGTGGCATCATAGCATATGACGCAAAGACGAAAGAAAAAGTGGAGTATTTTCACGAGTATTTGCCATTTCACGCAAGTGGCACCGGGGACATTTTCGCTTCAGTGCTTTTTGGCTCGCTCATAAATGGTGAAAGCATGCAAAATGCTATCAAAAAGGCAGCAAATTTTGTGCTTGAGAGCATCAAGATCACGCTAAAAGATGATAATCGCACGTGGTATGGTGTGCAGTTTGAAAAATTGCTTAGAAATTTTTAGCACTTTATGGCAGGGAGTGATTTAAATTTGTGTCATTATAACCCCTCAAAGTGACATAGTTAAAACAAAATTTCATATTTATTTAAATTAATTTTACTTTTATATAAAAAGTTGAATAATTACGCAAATATTGATCAAGGAGTGATTTATGAAGTCTTTAAGGATTAAAATTTCTGTTATTTTGACAGCTGTGATCGTGCTGCTACTAGTCGGCGTTAGCCTCATTAGTTACAACATAGCTCGCAATCTATATACAGAAAAAGTTGTGAAAGATGAGCTACCACTAGCTGTCTCAAACGTTGCAGGTGAGATCGGCTATGCCATAGACAAGATCATCAACACCTCTTATCAGATGACCAAAAACGACTATCTTCTCAAGTGGATCGACGAGGGCGAGCCAAAAGACGGATTAGCAACGCTTTTTAACTACAACACCGACCTTATGAAGGCGTTTAACCTCTCAACAGCGATGTTTGTCTCTGATAAAACTCTAAACTACTACACAAACGACAAAATTTTAAAGCAGCTTAGCAAGGACAATCCACGCGATAGCTGGTACTTTGACGTTAAAAATGGCAAAGAGGTAAATTCTCTAAATATCCAAGTCTCAGAAGCTACTGGCTCTCTAACACTTTATGTAAATAGCAAGGTTGAAAAAGACGGCAAATTTTATGGCGTCAGCGCGATAGGCATGAACCTTGATGACATCGTAAATTTAGTCACCTCAAAAACCATGGGCGAGGGCAGTAAATTCTTAATGGTTGATTCAAGCGGTATCGTAAAGATAGAAAAGAGCGACAGGGTCGGCAAATTAAATGTAAAAGATGTCCTTGGCAAAGAGAAATTTGATGTCTTGATGAATAAAAATGGCGGCGTCATCCGTCACTTTAACGGCACGAGAAATTTGATAATTGGCTCAAAATATATCCCAAGCCTTGATTGGTACCTATTTGGTGAGATGGACGAGGATGTGCTTTTAAAAGATTTGCATACGCTATTTTACTCAGCTATCGGCGTTATCTTAGCAGCGATCATCATCTCTGTGATAGTTTCACTTCTAATGTCGTCTTACCTCCTAAAAATCATCCTCAAACTAAAAACAGGCCTACTATCTTTCTTTGATCTACTAAATCACAAGACAAACAAAGCACAGCCTATAGAGATAACATCTAAAGATGAATTTGGTCAAATGGCAGAGCTAATAAACAAAAACACAAAGGCCATTGAAGATGGCATGAAAGATCAAAGTATCTTCATCCAAAAAGCCAACACCTTTGTAAATGAGATAAAAGATGGCAACTATGAAGCAAGCCTAGAAGCTGATACTAACAATCCAGCTCTAAATCAACTAAAAAATACATTTAAAGACCTACAGCTTGCTTTAAAAGAAGCAATATCAAGTAATGGTAAAGATGTATTAAATTTACTTAGCACTTATAAAAACCAAGACTTTACAAAAAGACTTGATGATGATGGTAAGATAGCAAGTGGTATAAACTCTCTAGGTATAGAGATATCTAAAATGCTAAATGACAATCTAAACCAAGCACAAGTACTAGAAGAAAAAGCTAAACTACTAGCTAGCTCAGTATCAAAAGTAGCAAGCTCAGCAAACACTCAAGCAAATAGCTTACAAGAAAGTGCAGCAGCAGTTGAGCAAATGTCTAGCTCAATGAATGCCATCTCTCAAAAGACAGCTGATGTTATAAGACAAAGTGATGAAATTAAAAACATCATAACTATTATTAGAGATATAGCAGATCAAACAAATCTACTTGCTCTTAATGCTGCAATTGAAGCTGCACGTGCAGGAGAGCACGGCAGAGGATTTGCCGTCGTTGCTGATGAAGTTAGAAAACTAGCTGAAAGAACTCAAAAATCTCTAGGTGAGATAGAAGCAAATACAAATGTATTAGCTCAATCAATAAATGAGATGAGTGAATCAATCAAAGAGCAAAGTGAAGGCATAAATATGATAAATCAATCAGTTGCTCAAATAGATAATCTAACAAAAGAAAACGTTGTAATTGCAAACCAAGCAAACGAAGTAACATCAGAAGTAGATGAGATGGCTAAAGCTATAGTTGAAGAGGTTAGGAAGAAGAGGTTTTAAACTACTCTTTCTCTAGAGTTTTTAAACAAACTCAAATTTGTTTAAGACAAAACACTTCATTAATATTCATAAACTCCAACTCTGGTTTAGGCTGGGTTGGGATTTATATTTTTTTAAATTTAATTCTTTATATAGTTACTTTAAATTCTAGACTTTAATTTTAATCTTGGGTTTTTATATTTTTCTCTTGCTTTGTAATGTTTTTACAAATTTTAAAATTTATGAACGAGCATATCACGCTTCTAGATTTAGTGGCGAATAGTTATGAGCCCTAAATTTCAGTAAGTTGCTAAGGCGAGTGAGTAAGATTTAGAAAATTTGCAAATTGTTTTGCTAAATCAGATGAGTAATAAGTAAATTTTTAGAAATTTCATGAGCGAGTAATTTCGGCTCTAAAATTTGAGCTAAGCGATAAGCGAAGCCAAATTTTCTAGTAGTCAATTCTTGCGAGTGAGTGGAATTTTAGAAATTTGAAAAAAAGATTTTTTTAGAAAATTTAAAGTTTTGCTTCTTTGTTAAGGGGAAGAGGCTTGAATTACGGTCTGCTTGCAGTTGCGAGCTAGTGAAGCAAAAGCCGTCCCCTTATCCCCCTTTAGATCCCACAATCCCCTCGCACGTTCAAGGTGCATGCAATGGTGCTGAAGCACTGCATGCGTTTTAAAAAGCCCACAGTAAATTTGATATGTTCGCTCATAAATTTTTAAAATTTACTAGAGTTTTTTTAACCGTATATTATTTGTTTTAAATATTAAAAATTTTTTTCACTATAATTTTTTTCCTGTCATAAAACATATATAATTGTGACAAACCTTGCCAAATATTAAAAAAAATATCTTGGATATAAATTTTTCTTTAACATCATATCTATTGTATTTTCGAGAAATTGATTAAATAAAAAATAAATTTAACCCATTTTATATGTTACTTTTCTACACATCATTTAATAAAATTTTTAATATATTTTTTTAAGATTAATGAAAAATAAATCTATATAATAATTTATATTTTTGATTTTAAATTTACGATTTTGTGCTCTTGGCAAGGCTCTTTTTTATAAAAAATCTTGGAAACAATTTGTAATTTTAAAATTTAAGATTTTGACAAAATAGTCGATGTAAATCAGGCGTAAATTAAGCTTTGCAAAGTTAATATTTATTTAACTTTGTGTTAAATCTTTTAAGGAGAAAAAATGAATCGACGAGATTTCATCAAAAGTGCTGCAGCTAGTGCTGCTTGTGCTAGTGCCGGTATCGCTGTGCCAAGCTCGCTAAGTGCGGCAAACGAAGCTGAAAAAGGCTGGCGTTGGGATAAGGCTGCCTGTAGATTTTGTGGAACTGGATGTGGCATCATGGTTGCTACAAAAGAGGGCAAGATAGTAGCTGTAAAAGGCGATCCAGAAGCACCAGTAAACCGCGGTCTAAACTGTATCAAAGGCTACTTTAACGCTAAGATCATGTACGGCGAAGATAGGATCACTCATCCACTTTTACGTGTAAATGAAAAGGGCGAATTTGACAAAAAAGGTAAATTTAAGCAAGTAAGCTGGAAGCAAGCATTTGACGTGATGGAAGCTCAGTTTAGAAAGACTTATGACGAGCTTGGACCTCACGGCGTTGGCGTGCTTGGCTCTGGTCAATACACAATCCCAGAGGGCTATGCAGCAGTTAAGCTTATGAAAGGTGGCTTTAGAAGCAACAGCATCGATCCAAATGCAAGACACTGTATGGCAAGTGCGGTTCTTGGCTTTATGCAAGTTTTTGGTATCGATGAGCCATCAGGCTGCTTTGATGACATCGAGCTAACAGATACTGTCATAGCTTGGGGCGCAAATATGGCTGAGATGCACCCGATCCTTTGGGCGCGCGTCAGTGATAGAAAGCTTAGCGATCCTGATAGAGTAAAGGTTGTAAATTTAAGTACTTACTCAACTAGAACATCAAATTTAGCCGATATCGAGATCATTTTTGCTCCGTCATCTGACCTTGCTATCTGGAACTACATCGCTCGTGAGATAGTTTATAACCACCCTGAGATGATAGATGAAGAATTTGTTAAAAAGCACTGCGTCTTCACAGCTGGCCCAGTTGATATCGGATATGGTCTTCGCCCAGACATCCATCACAAAAAATATGCTCCAAGCGAGCTAGATACCGCTGCTACTGAAAAATCAAAAGTGCTAAGTGAGGCTGAGGGCGTTACACTTTCTTATCTTGGTCTAAAAGCTGGTGATACACTTGAAAATAAAAACGCTGCAAAGGCTGGCGATCACTGGCAAATAACATTTGAAGAGTTTAAAAAAGCTCTTGCGCCTTACACACTTGACTTTACAGCTAAGGTAGCAAAAGGCGATCCAAACGAAGATATCAATGAATTTAAGAAAAAACTAAAAGCACTTGCTGATCTTTATATCGAGAAAAACCGCAAAGTTGTAAGTTTCTGGACTATGGGCTTTAACCAACACCAACGCGGCACATGGGTAAATGAGCAAGCTTATATGGTGCATTTCTTGCTTGGCAAGCAAGCACTTCCAGGCTCAGGTGCCTTTTCTCTAACTGGCCAGCCAAGTGCGTGCGGAACTGCAAGAGAGGTTGGAACATTCGTTCACCGCTTGCCAGCTGATATGGTCGTCGCTAATCCAAAACACAGAGAGATCACTGAAAAACTTTGGAAACTACCTGCTGGCACGCTAAATGCCGTACCAGGCTCACACTATGTAAAAATGATGCGTGATCTTGAAGATGGCAAGGTTAAATTTATCTGGGTTCAAGTAAATAACCCATGGCAAAACACTGCAAACGCAAACCACTGGATCAAAGCAGCTCGCGAGATGGACAACTTTATCGTTGTAAGTGACCCTTATCCAGGAATTTCTGCAAAAGTAGCTGACCTTATCCTCCCAACTGCGATGATCTACGAAAAATGGGGCGCATACGGTAATGCCGAGAGAAGGACACAGCACTGGAGACAGCAAGTACTCCCTGTTGGCGAAGCGATGCCTGATATCTGGCAAATGCTTGAGTTTAGTAAGCGCTTTAAGCTAAAAGATGTTTGGGGTGAGAAAAAAGTAAATGACAAAGTGACACTTCCAAGCGTGCTTGAAGCTGCAAAAGCTATGGGATATAGCGAAGAAGATACGCTATTTGACGTGCTTTTTGCAAATGAAGATGCTAAGAAATTTAGCGCAAACGATCCGATCATGGAAAACTATGACAACACAGAAGTCTTTGGCGACAGCAGAAAAGTGATCGGCTCTGATGGTAAAGAATTTAAAGGATATGGATTTTTCATCCACAAATATCTTTGGGAAGAGTATAGAAAATTTGGCGTTGGTCACGGCCACGACCTAGCTGACTTTGACACTTACCACAGAGTAAGAGGTCTAAGATGGCCGGTAGTTGATGGCAAAGAGACTCAGTGGAGATTTAACACTAAATTTGACCCATACGCGAAAAAAGCTGCTCCAAATGATAAATTTGCATTCTACGGCAACAAAAACGCTGCCCTTCCAACAGGCGATCTAAAAGGCGTAAAAAATCAAGAGAAAACTCCTCTTGCAAACAAAGCAAAAATTTTCTTCCGCCCTTACATGGATCCATGCGAGATGCCAAGCAAAGATTATCCATTCTGGCTATGTACTGGCCGTGTTCTAGAGCACTGGCATACAGGCACGATGACTATGCGTGTTCCTGAGCTTTATAGAGCCGTCCCAGAGGCACTTTGCTACATGCATGAAGATGACGCTAAAAAGCTTGGCGTGCTTCAAAATGAGATCGTTTGGGTCGAGTCACGCCGTGGCAAGGTAAAAGCTAGAGTAGATCTAAAAGGTAGAAATAAGCCGCCAGTAGGTCTTGTTTATGTACCTTTCTTTGACGAAAACGTATTTATAAATAAAGTCTGCCTTGACGCTACTTGCCCGATCTCAAAAGAGACAGACTATAAAAAGTGCGCGGTTAAAATTTACAAGGCGTAAAAGTGGCTGATATGGAATTTTCAAGTAGGCGTGAAGCTTTGAAATTTGGAGCTAAGGCAGCGATCTTAGCTCTTGGCGGAGGCTTTATATGGTCACTTAGTGCCAAAGCCTCACCGCTTATACTTCTTAGACCGCCTGGTGCGAAAGCGGAGAAGCAGTTTTTAAAAAGCTGTATTAGATGTGGGCTTTGTGTAGAGGCCTGTCCATTTGATACACTAAAGCTTGCAACTCTTGAAGATGGTATAAGTGTCGGTACGCCTTATTTTGAGCCTAGAAAAATTCCTTGTCATATGTGCGAGCATATCCCTTGCGTGCCAGCCTGTCCGACTGGTGCGCTGGATGCAAATTTAGTAAGCACAGCTGGCAAACTAGACATAAATAAAGCCAAAATGGGCGTTGCAGTGGTCGATATGAAAAACTGCGTGGCATACTGGGGCATACAGTGCGATGCTTGTTACAGATCCTGTCCGCTCATAGATAAGGCCTTGTATCTTGAGTATCGCCGCAACGAAAGGACGCAAAAGCATGCGTTTTTGCTACCAGTTGTTGATAGCGATATCTGCACAGGATGTGGCGTGTGCGAGCGAGCCTGTATCACCGAAAAAGCAGCCATTACCGTGCTAAACCGCGAAGTTGTGCTTGGCAAAGTTGGCGATAACTACGTCAAAGGCTGGGTAAAAGAAGATGAAAGGCGTGTGGATGATGCCGACAGCAAGATAAAGCTCGACATCAAAAAGGCGACTGACTATCTAAATGGTGGTGAGCTATGAAATTTTTAATCTTAAGACGAATAACTCAAATTTCTATCCTAGTGCTATTTATCCTAGGAAATGTTTATGGGGTTAAGATACTTAGCGGAAATTTAAGCTCATCTTTGCTTTTTGGACAAATTCCACTAAGCGATCCATTTGCGGTGCTTCAAATTTTACTAGCAAGCTTTAGCGTAGGCATAAATGCGGCAATCGGCGCTATCATCGTCTTTGCATTTTACGCGCTCATCGCTTCTAGGGCGTTTTGCTCGTGGGTTTGCCCAGTAAATTTACTAACCGACATTGCTTACAAGCTAAGAGAGAAATTTGGCTTTAAGGGTGAGAAAATTTTAAACGTAAGTAAAAATTTGCGCTACTACTTGCTAGCGCTTGCCCTTGTCTTAAGCCTAGCTCTGTCAGTGCCAGCGTTTGAGAGCATTAGCTTTGTTGGTATCATTCAGCGTGGCATCATCTATGGCTCAGTTAGCGCCATTGGCATCGCCATTGGCATAGTGGCGTTTGATATGTTCGTGCTAAAGCGCGGAATTTGCTCACACGTCTGCCCACTTGGTGCATTTTACGCGGTGATATCAAAATTTGCACTCATCAGAGTAAAGCACGACGCAAATGCCTGCACAAAATGCATGAAGTGCAAGCTCGTCTGCCCAGAGGTGCAAGTGCTAGATATGATCGGCAAAGAGAGCCGCGCGGTTAGTTCAAGCGAGTGCATAAGCTGCGGTAGATGCATCGACGTTTGCGGCGACGGGGCGTTAAATTTTAGTATTAGAAATTTAAGGAGAGAAAAATGAAAATGAAAATAATGGCGCTTGGAGCACTATGCGCTGCCTTTTTAGCGGCATGTGCATTGAATAATCCAAGCATTAGTGATTCGCAAATCGGCCTTAGAAATGTTGATTTGTTAGATGATAAAGACGTTGTTTTAAAAGACATCAACTACACAAAAGAGCCAGCAGGTATGGCAAAGAGATTTGATAGATCTTTTGAAAATGCACCTCCATTTATCCCACACGACACTGAGGGTTTGGTGCCTATCACAAAAGATTCAAATATGTGCGTAACCTGCCACATGCCTGAGTTTGCAAAAGATAGCGGAGCAACTCCGATCCCAGCTTCTCACCTTTATGACATCAGAAATAAAAAAGATCTTGCAGGCAAGCTTGATGATGAGAGATATAACTGCACAACTTGCCACGTCGAGCAACAAAATGGCGTAACGCAGCTTGTTGGCAACAAATTTAAGCCTGACTTTAGAGATAAAAACGGCTCACATAAGTCAAATTTACTAGACGTTTTAAATGACGGCGTTAAGTAATGCAAAGCAGGCGGGAGCTAATTAGTAAAATTTTGGGGGCAAAACCTGCTCCCAAATTTATAGATCCACCCTTTTTTAGTGGAGAATTTGACTGTGCTGGCTGTGAGGCTAGCTGCGTAAGTGCTTGTGAAAAAGAGCTTCTTAGCTTTGAAAATGAAAGAGTTGTTTTTAAAGTTAAAAAGCTAGGCTGCGACTTTTGCGAAGAGTGCGCGAAAGCTTGTCAAAGTAGCGCTCACGTGACACTAAATTTAAGCTCACCAAAGAGCATAAACGCAAAGGTTAGCATAAACGTCGCTAGCTGCCTAGCGTGGAATGACACAATTTGCTACAACTGCCTTGATGCTTGTAAATTTAAAGCGGTTGAGTTTCTTGGCGTTTTTCGTCCCATAGTCAATCAAAACTGCGTGAGCTGCGGCGAGTGCTTTGATGTTTGTTTTAAAAATTCACTTCAAATGGAGGCTTTATGAGAGTTTTATTTTTTCTTTTTTGCTTGCTAAATTTTATCTTTGCAAATGAGATCACAACGCCTGTTAAAGAGATAGAAGCTAGTGCAAATGTGCTTGGCACCACGCTGATAAATGGCAAACTTTTTATCGCAACTGATGGTGGCACAGTTGAAATTTACGATCCAAAAGAGTCTAAATTTGACGAGATCATCAAAATGGATGATATAAAAACCTACGTTAGCGACCATGAGAGGCCAAAAATTTTAAATGTCGATGAGCTAAATGGCAAGATGCTCATCTTAAGCGAGGGCGACTACGCTACAAAGGTGCTTTATATAAGAGAAAATGGGCAGATGAGAAGCATAAAAATGGCTAATCAAGCGATAAAAAAGGCTCTATTTTTAGATGATGAGCATATAGCACTTGCTTCGATCAGCAATGAAATTTACTTTTTAAACCTAAAAAGTGGC
This sequence comes from Campylobacter concisus, assembly GCF_003048875.2. Classification (NCBI taxonomy): domain Bacteria; kingdom Pseudomonadati; phylum Campylobacterota; class Epsilonproteobacteria; order Campylobacterales; family Campylobacteraceae; genus Campylobacter; species Campylobacter concisus. The sequence continues at coordinate 571,649 of NZ_CP049264.1, forward strand.
GAAATTTATGATAGTTTTAAGATCTCTATCGCAATGCTCTCAGACATGGAGATAAGCGAAGATAGAGGCACGCTAGCGATCGCTTGTGAGAGTGGCAAGGTCTATTTTTACAACGTTCGCACTAAAAAAATGGACAAAATTTTAGACATCCACACTGATAACATCTACGACATCGCCTATAAAAATGGCGTCATGATCAGCGGCGGCACCGACAGGATCGCTGGCATCTTCTCAGCTGGGACGCTAAAAAAGATAAATACTGGCTTTTTGGTTTATGGCGTGGGGCTTAGTAGTGACGGCAAGATCGCCGCGTATATGAGCGATGAGATGAGCGATGTAAATTTGGTTGATAGCGTCACTTTGGATAAGATCGCGATGCTAAAAACTGGGCAAAGCACGATAAATAGCATAGTTTTCATAAGCGACAACGAGGTCGTAACCTCTGCTTATGAGAAGAAAATTTTATTTTGGAGAGTTAGATGAATATTTCAAGCCTGATAGTCTATACAGATAATAAAAATGAGAGCGTAAAAAGCGAGATAAGCAAGCTAAAAGAGTGCGAGATCATCACTGACGCAGAAGATAGGATCGTGGTGGTCGTTAGCTCAGAGAGCATCGAGGATGAGATCAGAGTTTTTAAGATGATAGAGGGCATTAGCGGTGTGGTGAGCGTTGCGATGGTTTATAGCTATCAAGAAGACGCTCAGGAGAATAGAGAGAGGCTTGAAGCAAACGGCAAGATAAGTGAAATTTTAACAAGCGATGACGTAAAAGCCGAAGATATCGCATATGGCGGTAGCGTGCATTATAAGGTGAGGTGAAATTTAACTCCCTTTTGAATAAAAAGAAATTTACAAATTTAATCAAGCTATTTTGTAAATTTTAAAATTCCATTCACTCGCAAGAATTGACTACTAAAATTTGGCTTCGCTTATCGCTTAGCTCAAATTTTAGAGCCGAAATTACTCGTTCATGAAATTTTAAAATTTACTTGATACTTATCTGACTTAATAAAGCAAATTTGCAAATTTTAAAATCTTACTCACTCGCCTTAGCAACTTACCAAATTCAGGTCTTGTTGCCACTTGCCACTGAATTTGGAAGCGTGATATGCTCACTCATAAATTTTAAAATTTAAGGTAGGCTTTTTAGGATAAACCGCATGCGGTGCGTCAGCACTATCGCATGCACCTTGAACGTGCGAGGGGTTTAGGGGATTTAAAAAGGGGGATAAGGGGACGGCCTCGTAACTCGAGTCCCCTTGTCTCCCTTTTGGATAAAAAAGAGCTTAAAAATTAAAGTCTATATTTTAAAAGTAGAAATTTATTATTTTGCAAATTTTAAAATCTTACTCACTCGCCTTAGCAGACTACTAAATCTAGGCTGCACTTCGTTTAGCACTAAATTTAGAGCCGTGATATGCTCGCTCATAAATTTTAAAATTTACTAGAAGCTTTTAGAGTGTTAAACTTAAGATTTAGAATTTAAAAATATAAAAAATTCCAACCCAGCCTAAACTAGGTTGAAATTTATGAAGATTTATGAAGTAGTTTGATTAAAATTTATTCTTTCTTACTTCACTTACTATTGTCTTTGCCATGTTATCAACATCGCTTGTTACTTCATTGGCTTTATTGGCAATTACAACGTTTTCTTTTGTTAGATTATCTATTTGAGCAACTGATTGATTTATCATGTTAATTCCTTCACTTTGCTCTTTGATTGATTCACTCATCTCATTTATTGATTGAGCTAATACATTTGTATTTGCTTCTATCTCACCTAGAGATTTTTGAGTTCTTTCAGCTAGTTTTCTTACTTCATCAGCAACGACGGCAAATCCTCTGCCGTGCTCTCCTGCACGTGCAGCTTCAATTGCAGCATTAAGAGCAAGTAGATTTGTTTGATCTGCTATATCTCTAATAATAGTTATGATGTTTTTAATTTCATCACTTTGTCTTATAACATCAGCTGTCTTTTGAGAGATGGCATTCATTGAGCTAGACATTTGCTCAACTGCAGCTGCTGATTCTTGAAGTGAGCTTGCTTGAGTGCTAGCACCTTGTGTAAGCTCTTTCATGGCTGAAGCCAAAGTTGTAGCTTTTTCTTCAAGCATCTTGGCATCATTTAAATTTGAGTTTAACATAGTGCAAATTACTTCACCCATATTTGATACTCCAAGTATCATAGCCTTTAGATCGGCTTCTAGCTCTTCATTTATCTCAACCTTTGCTGTAAAGTCGTTTTTAGTATATGAGCTAAGAACGTTTGTTATGCCTTTTAAATTTGCAGAGATAGATGTAAAGAATTTATTTAGTAGCTCTTTTAGTTCATTTAGTGATGGGTTGTTTGGAGTTGAGCCTATCTTTGCTCCAAGGTTTCCTTTGATCATCAAATTTGCTACCTTATTTAGCTCATCTATCATAGTGCTATCTTTTTTGATACCAGCTACGACTTTGTCGATGTTCTCATTTATCGCCTTACTCATCTCACCAAATTCGTCATTTGATCTTACCTCTAGCTTACTTGGTGCTTTTGCTTCGTAAGTTACAAATTTAAATACATCATCAAGCTTAGACTGGATAGTTTTTATAGGGTTAAGAGACTTTTTAAGTAAGAAATAGACAAATGCTGAGAGGATAACGATAAATAGCACCGCGAGGATTAGCTGGATTTTTAGGAGTGGCATTGTATTTGACGTAAATACATCTTTTTGCATGGCAGAGATAGCCAGCCAGCCACGATCGTTTAGCTCTATGAAGTCAGCATATCTATCCTCGCCCTTTGTGTTTTTATAAGCAATTAGACCGTTTTCATTAAATTCTTTATTTTTGTATCTATTAATTAGACCTATCGTAGTTGGATTATCTTTGCCAACTAACTCTTTGTCAGGATGGATGATGATCTTGCCATCTTTATCTACTACGTAAGCATAACTATAATCAGTCTTGCTAATGTTCATGATCTCTTCACTGAGACTTGAAATATCAGCATTCATGGCAGCGACACCTTTATTGCCGATAGGTGCTGAGAACGCTATCATCATAGCGTTAGAACTTGATGATTTATAAGGATCAGAAAAAGTTGCTTTTGCGCCTTTTGCGATCTTATACCAGTCTCTTGTTCTTGGGTCGTAGCCATTGTCTTTTGGCATCTCATTCTTACCATTTGAGCGGTACATCGCACCATCGCTCTCATATCCAACAAAAATTCTCTCTATCTCAGGAGATACGATTAGCTTTGTTGTGCTTAAAATTTCATTTATCTGGCTTCTATCCTCTAGCTTTTCTAGCCTTTGGGCGATGCCATTTGCGGCATGTGTATTCTCGTCAAAAAATGTATTCATAGCGTTTTTTACATCTTTTAGAATTTGACGCTGAGTTTGTATGACTAGCTCGATGGTCTTGTTCTGAGCAGTATAGTAACTAGCGGCCGACATAGCCACAAACGAAATACATAGAGCAACTATTAACATTAGCGCTATTTTATTGGTGATTGACTTCACACGAATTCCTTTACATATGATTTACATTGTCGCAATATCGGCTAGTTTAAAAAGAATTGTATAGCTGTTTAAGAAGTTTTTCTTTAAAAATAAGAAATTTTGATCTAAAAGATAAATTTAAGGTCGCTCTTTTATCAAATTTAAAAGATTTTCTCTGATATTTTCACTAGTTAAATTTGAAATTTCGCTGTAGAAATTCCCCTCCTTATCTAGCAGATAGATAGCGGAGCTGTGAGCGACAGAGTAGCCCATAGCAGAGTTTTTAAGATGTACTTTTTGGTATTTTACGCCGTAGTTTTTAGCGACTTTTGGCAGATCATTCATCTTTAGTCCGTCTGCATCTTTGTAGAAATTTTTTGCCATTAGGGTTAAATTTTCAGGCGTGTCACGCTCAGGATCAAGAGTGATGAAAAGTAGCTCAAAGTCGTCTCTTTTTAGTTTATTTAGCTCATCGCCCACAAGAGAGAGCGTAGTAGGGCAGACATCGGGGCAGTAAAGATAACCAAAATATATCGCTTTATACTTGCCGTTATAATTTTTAAGGCTCACTTCGCCATGCTCTGAAAGCGCCTTAAAATCATACTTGTTTGGCTTTATAAAAAGCATCGCAAGACCAGCACATATTAAGATTATTATTAAGCCCCAAAGTGTCTTTTTCATCATTTGCCCTTACATTTTTAGATCAAGATCTACAAAAAATCCAGTATCCTTTTCGCCATCAAGCAGCTTAAACCTATACCTCATAAGATCGACCACGCAAGCACTTAGCACGACTTGCGCTATTAGATTATCGCCTCTTTGCTCAAGCCTTGCCTTTATAGAACCCATGTTCATGTTTATGCCATCTATTACAAGATTTGGATCTTTTAGCTCTAAATTTTTGCCATTAATGATCTTAAAGCTAAATGGCCTCATCGCAAAGATCGGTCTTGGCGAGATGTCTATCTTTAGCTTAACGCCATTAAATTTCACCTCGCAAGCATCTTTGTTTAGATCGCATTTTAGAGGATCAAGCGATATATTTACATCGGCAAATTCAGGCGGATCCTCTTTGCTGACCATAAATTTATGACCTATCCAAAAAGCGCCTGCTACGATAAATATGAGTGAAAAAAGGATTAGAATTTTTTTCATTATTTAAAGTTTTTAGTTACTCCGATATTATCAAGCTTGATGCTCTCGCCGTTGCTAAATTTTAGCTCCAGATCAACCTTGTCACCATCTTTTATGGGCTTATTTAGATCCATAAGCATGATGTGAAGACCGCCAGGTGCTAGCTTTGTCTCGCCATTTTTTGGGATAACAGCGTCCTCAACCTGAACCATAGCCATCATGCCATTTTCCATCTTGTGAGTGTGAATTTCAGTGCTTTTGCAAACACTTGAATGAACGCCAACTAGCTTTACATCGGCATTCGAAGCATTTTTAATATCCATGAAAATAGCGCTATTGTTTGTGCCAGGCTTTGTGTCTCTTGCTCTGACATGATCTAAGCTGATGTCAGCCGCCATTAGTGTAGAAGCCGCAAGCAATGCACCAAAAACAAGTTTTTTCATATTTTTCCTTTGTGGTAAATTAATAATGGTTTTCAGATTATACATATAAAGAAACTAAAATTCCCTTTAAAATTTAAAAATTGAAATTTTTTAGGTTATAATTACGCACTAAATTTTACTTTTTGGGACACTTCATTTGAAAAAGATACTACTTTTCTTCATCGCGTTAGCGCCTTGTCTTTTTGCCCAAAATTACGAAGAAATTTACTTAAAAAATGGTCCATCTGCTGTCATAGAAGCCATTGAAAAGAACATTTTAAGTAAGGACTACTGGCTAGAAAAGCTCAAAGACAAGGACGTTAGATACGGATATTACGACAACGAGATACTTCTAAGCGTGGTTGATAAGACTGATAAAGAGCTTGAAGTCATCTCTTATAAAGACGGCGTTACAAAAAAACTATTTAGCTCAAGTGTCATCGTTGGCAAAAACGGCGACAAACTGCTTGAGGGCGATCTAAAAACGCCAGTTGGCGTCTATCAGCTCACGCGTAGATTTACGCCAAATGATAGATACTTGGGGCCTCTTGCCTTTTCTCTTTCATATCCAAATTTACTTGATAAACTTGCAAAACGCAATGGCAGCGGCATCTGGATACATGGCTATCCGCTCGATGGTCAAAGGACAGATGAGCTAAAGACAAAAGGCTGCGTGGCTATGCAAAATGACATCTTGATGAAATTTGACGAAGTTATAGACCACAAAAAAACACTCGCATTTATCTACGAGGATAAGCGCCCAGAAGCCGCTGCAAACGACATAGCTGTCATCATCTCTGGAATTCTTAACTGGAAAAAGACTTGGAGCGAGAGTGACATTGATAGCTATTTGAAATTTTATGATAAAGATTTTGAGCGATATGACGGCATGAGCTTAGAAAATTTTAAAAATATGAAACGAGCGATCTTTTCTAAAAAAGAGAAAAAACATATCGCTTTTTCAAATTTTCTCATCACACCTTATCCAAATCTTAAAAACGACAAACTCTTTCGCGTGAGTTTTTATGAGGATTACGCTGCTGATACGCATAAATTTGCAGGTCAAAAGACCCTTTATGTCAAGCTTTATGGCGATGAGATGAAAATTTTTATAGAGGAGTAGAAGTGGAAAAATCTAAAGAAGTAAAAGAGAAGATAGAGAAAATTTTAGAGGCTAGATCTGCATTTTTTGCTGAGCTAGACCGCCAAGTGCCAAAGAAAAATGGCACTGACGTCTTTGACTTTAGCAAGGTCAAAGAGGCTAATCTAAAAGAAATTTACGCTAAATTTTATGCATTTGACTACAACGTAAGAAAGCTCTTGCCCGACGTTTATAAAGCTTATGATGTGAATTTTAATGTCTGAGATACACCTAAACAAAGCAGCTTACATCCACAATCTAACTAAAATTTGTGACAAAGCTGGCGGAAAAGAAAATGTTATCGTCGTGCTAAAAGATAACGCTTATGGGCACGGAGCAAGGCTCATAGCTAGCGAGGCTAAGAAATTTGGCATAAAAAACTGCGCTGTAAAGAGTGAGTGTGAAGCAAATGAGATCGCTGATATCTTTGAAAATATCTTGATCCTCTCGCACATCCCAACAGGCGATGAGAGCGCTAAATTTACCTACGCCATAAACGACATAGACGCACTTTTAAAGATAAAAGAAAACACAAAAATCAACCTCGCCATCGACACTGGCATGCATAGAAATGGGCTTGATATAAGCGAACTTGATTATGCATTTGAAATTTTAGCCAGAAGAAATTTAGAGCTTCTTGGCGCTTATACGCACTTTCGCGCAAGCGATGAGTTAAATGCTGATTATTTCGTGCAAAGAGAAAATTTTAACGCCGCAAAAGCGAAAATTTTAGCTCTTTGCGATGAATTTGGCTTTAAAAAACCGATCTTTCACTCTCACAACTCAGCCGCCCTCGAAAGAGCGAGCGAGATAAAAGATGAGATGGTGCGCGTGGGCATCGCTCAGTATGGATATGCTCAGTTTAATAGCTCTTTAAATTTAAAGTCAGTGCTTTCACTTTGGGCAAAGCGCGTTAGCAGGCGGGTCTTAAAAAGTGGTCAAAGCGTGGGATATGGGGCCAAATTTATAGCAAAAGACGATATAAACGTCGCTACTTATGATCTTGGATATGGCGACGGACTGCTAAGATACAATGGACTTGGCGAGCTAAGGCTTGCAAACGGCGAGATGGTACTTGGTAAAATTTCGATGGATAGTTTTAGCTGTAAAGATAGTGGCGAGTGGGTCTGCGTCTTTGAGGACGCAAATGTCTGGGCTAACTTTTTTGGCACGATAAACTACGACATCTTGGTCAAACTCTCGCCAAATATCACTAGAAAATTTATATAAAGGTAATATGTGAAAAAGATCGTTTTATTAGCTCTTGCAAGCCTTGCTTTTGGTGTGCAAGAGAGTGAGTTTAAAGTCTATGAGCAGATACTAAATCAGCTTGATACAAAGCAGATCCCAGCTTTTGTCGTCCAAACTGCAAAGCCAAATTTACCAAGCAGGGTCGATGAGATGATCACGCTAAAAGATGTAAGCAGCGACGGGCTAAACATACATGGCGAGTTTGTCTTAAACGAGACTAAGACAAAGAAGCTAAAAGGCTACAACAAGGCTCAAATTTCGGCTTTAAAAGATGAGTTTTATCAAAATGGAAAAGAGGCACTTTGCAACTCAGGCATGGCAAGAGCTGCGCTAAATCGCGGCATCACGCTAAGTGGCAGCTACGGCTTTGAGGGCAGACATCTTTTTGATTTGAAGCTGGATAAGAGTAGTTGCGAGTAGCTATTTTTGCGCTGTTTTTTTGCTCGCTAGCTCTAGCTATTACGCCAGATATGGCAGCGAAAAATCACGCAACATACTACAAAAAAAAGCTCCCATTTATCTGCACGCCGACGCTAACTCTTAATGATATCTTAAACGTCGGCGACACGCTCATCTACAGATACGCCGTCAAACACGCAAGAAAGCAAGAGATCAAAAGGCTTGAAGAAAAAGAGCTTTTGGAATTTATCGAGGCTATAAAAAAAGAGAATTTAAGAACAGCCTGCAAGGATAAAGAAATCTTAAATATGCTAAGCATCGGTGTTAGCTTGGATGAAATTTTCTACTCAGAAAACGGCGAACTAATCTTTGAATACACCATAAAAGATGAAGACTGCAAGAAGCTGCAGTGAAATTTGGGGTTAAATTTCAGTTTTTGTCCTGCAAATTTGGTGGAATTCTATTGGACAAAACGCATGCAGTGCGCCAGCACCATTGCATGCCACTTCTAACGTTGTCGGGGTTAGGGGATTGTTAAGGGGGAAGGGAGCTCTTTTACTTCGCAAACTCGTAACTGCAAGCAGACCATAATTCAAGCCTCTTCCCCCTTAACAAAGAAAACAAACATTTAAATTTGATTAGATTGCTTTACAAATTTTAAACTTTCATTCACTCGCAAGAATTGACTACTAAAATTTGGCTTCGCTTGCAGCTTAGCTCAAATTTTAGAGCCGAAATTACTCGTTCATGAAATTTTAAAATTTGCTTGACACTCATCTGATTTAACAAAGTAATTTTGCAAATTTTAAATCTTACTCACTCGCTTTAGCAGACTACTAAAATTAGGCTTCACCATGTTTAGCACTAAATTTAGAGCCGTAATATACTCGTTCATAATTTTAAAATTTGCCTGACTTTCTATTACACAAACCGCATGCAGTGCGAAGCACTGAAGCATGCACTTTGAACGTGCGAGGGGTTTAGGGGATTTAAAAAGGGGGATAAGGGGACGGCTTCGTAACTCGAGTCCCCTTGTCTCCCTTTTGATAAATTTATATCTCAAAGTAAATTTTAAAATTTCATTCACTCGCAAGAATTGACTACTAAAATTTGGCTTCGCTTACAGCTTAGCTCAAATTTTAGAGCGAAATACTCGCCTTAAAATTTGACTACTATATTTAAAATTTAAACCAAAAAACGAAAAATTTAGCCCAAATTTACTAAGGGCTAAATCTACATACCTCTTTTTATCTCTTGCTCAAGCCTTTGAAGCTCGGCGATCCTGTCACTAGTGCTTGGGTGCGTTCTAAAAAGCACGCTAAGCTTGCTAGTTAGCGAGCCAAATGGATTTACGATAAACATATGTGCGCTTTGTTCGCTTGCGTTTTGCATGACGTAAGAATTTGAGTAGTTTTCAAGTTTTGTTAGCGCGCTAGCTAGCCACTCTGGGTGTCCCGTTAGATAGGCTGCGCCTTTGTCCGCCTTATACTCGCGCTCCCTTGAGATCGCCATTTGGATGACCGTGGCAGCTAGAGGCATCACAACGGCGATGATTAGCATAATTACTGGGTTGGCGTTTCGCTGCGAGTTTTGATTTTGACCAGCGAGGGTGCCTATCTTGGCAAAATTTGCGACCATTGCGATAGCCCCAGCTAGTATGGCTGCGACTGAGCCAGTTAGGATGTCGTAGTGCCTTACATGGCTTAGCTCGTGAGCTAGCACGCCCTCGATCTCATTTTCATTTAAAATTTTTAAAAGCCCCTCGGTTACTGCGACGGCTGCGTGGCTTGGGTTGCGGCCTGTGGCAAAGGCATTTGGCACCTCTTCTGGGATGATGTAAATTTTTGGCATCGGCAAATTCGCCTTTTGTGTGAGGCGAGAGACGATCTCGTAAAGGCCGTGGGCGTTGCTCTCATCAACTGGGATGGCGTTATATCTTTTTAGTACGAGCTTGTCGCTGAAAAAGTAAGAAAATAGGTTCATGCCAGCTGCCATCAAAAAGGCGATCATCATGCCTTGCTCGCCGCCCACATAGCCGCCAACAGCGATAAAAACTAGCATTAAAGCAACCATTAAAAAAGCGGTTTTGAAAATTTCCATTTTTGTCCTTATTCTTTTATAGCATTTGGCAGGATCGCTGCGTCGATCTCAAATTTCGCAAGCTCACAAAGGCTTGTTTCACTCTGGATCACAACGGCGATAAGCGCGTCAAATAGGTAGTTTTGCGCGATTTTTGCCAGATCTTTTGCTAGCGTAATATCGGCAATAATAAATTTTGCTCCAGCGGCGTTTGCGATGATAGCTTCGTTGATGTCATTTGCGATGATGCTAAAGTTTGCTCCAACCTCTAACGCTCTTTTTATCAAATTTCTATCAAATTTAAAGAGATTTTGCCTATCGCTTGAAATTTCATCTTCGCTTTTACAAAGAAATAGCGGTTCAAATTTTATCAGCTCATCACCCAAAATTTTCATCTCTCACCCTTTATGCACTCTTTGCAGATGTATTTTCCGTCCCTTAGCACCATTTGATCGATGTCGCTAAAGACACCGCATTTGCTGCACTCTTCGAAGTTGCTGGTGCTTATCTTGTCGCTTTTTTTTCTATTTTTAAAAAATATGATGTAAATCGCAACCAAAATCGCTACAAAAAGCAAGTATTTCAACGTATCTCCCCTTGATTTTTGAGATTAAAAAATATGTAGTTTCTGTTTTTTTCATTATAAATTTGCGCATCTATGCCTGAAATTTCATCCATGACGCTAGAGCCCTTGTAGATGAGAAACTTAGTGCTCTCATCATAAAATCCCTTGCAAATTTTTATAAGCTCTTTTGTCTTGCTAAGCGCCCTTGAAGTGATGAGATCAGCTGTAAATTTATCTGCAAGCTCGATCTTTTGGCTATGAACTTCTAAATTTTGCAAGCCAAGCTCGATCTTAGCGTAGCTTAGAAATGATGACTTTTTAGCTATCGGCTCAAAAAGGTACCACTTAGTGCGCGGCATCGCAAGCGCTAAAAATATCGCTGGAAAGCCAGCTCCACTACCAACATCGATCGCCGTTTTGGCACTTAGGTCAAAAATTTCAAGCGGCTTTATGCTATCAAGCACCTGCTCGCTTATATCTTTATAGTTGCTTAAGCTATGAACTTTGTTAAATTTAGCAAAAATTTGAGCGTAAGCCTTTACTTTTTCATCAAAATAAGCTGGCAAGCAGAGCTCATTTTTCATCACAAGATGTGTCCCATTTGCTCTTTTTTGACCTTTAAGTAGCCTTCGTTAAATTTATTTGGTTTTATGACGATAGGCACGCGCTTTACGATCTTTACTGAACTTAGTCCGTGAAGTTTTAAAGGGTTATTTGTGAGTAAATTTACCTCTTTTATGCCGTAGTGATTTAGGATAAAATCAACCACTTCATACGTCCTCTCATCGGCTTTAAAACCTAGCTGGTGATTGGCTTCTATCGTATCAAAGCCCTTGTCTTGCAGACTGTAAGCGTTTATCTTATTTAAAAGCCCGATATTTCTGCCCTCTTGACGCAGGTAGATGACCATGCCGCCATTTTCTTCGATATATTTTAGACTCGCTTCAAGCTGATCGCGACAGTCGCACTTTAGGCTTCCGATCGCATCGCCAGTTAGGCACTCAGAGTGAATTCTAAGATTTACGACTTCGCTCAAAGGCTCTTTGTAGATCACGAGGTGCTCTTTTGCCCCTTCTTTGAATGCTTGAACCTTATAAGTGCCAAATCTTGAGGGTAGATTTGCGGCGTTTGAAATTTCTATTTTCATTTTAAATTTACTCCAACTGTGCTAAACTAGCTAAAAATCACGCATTTTAACAAAGAAAAGGCAAAAATATGTTTAAACGTTTTAGAAGATTAAGAATAAATCCAGCTTTAAGAGAGATGGTAAGAGAGACTAGCCTTAGCGTAAATGACTTCATCTATCCGCTCTTTGTAGTCGAGGGCAGGGGCATTAAAAATGAAATTTCTTCGATGCCAGGCGTTTATCAAATGAGTATCGATGAAATTTTAAAAGAGTGCGAAGAGATAGTAAATTTAGGCATAAAATCGATCATTTTATTTGGCATACCAAGCCTAAAAGATAGCGTTGGCAGCGACGCACTAAGTAATGACGGCATCATCGCAACTGCGCTTAGAGCCATAAAAGATAAATTTCCAAATTTAGTAGTCGTCACCGATCTTTGCTTTTGCGAATATACAGACCACGGCCACTGCGGCATAATCGATCATGTGCATAACACGATCGACAATGATGCAACGCTTGAAATTTCAGCTAAGCAAGCCTTGATACACGCTCAAAATGGCGCCGACATGATCGCACCAAGTGGCATGATGGATGGCATCATCGCAACGCTAAGAGAGGCGCTTGATAGTAATGGCTATGAAAATTTACCAGTGATGGCATACTCGACTAAATTTGCCTCAGCCTACTACGGACCATTTCGTGATGTGGCGCAAAGTGCACCAAGCTTTGGCGATAGAAAGAGCTACCAAATGGACAGCGCAAACCGCCTTGAAGCTATAAATGAGAGCTTACAAGACGAGGCACAAGGCGCTGATATCTTGATGGTAAAGCCAGCGCTTGCCTATCTTGACGTCGTTAGAGAGCTTAGAAACTTAACACTTTTGCCGATCTGTGTCTATAACGTAAGCGGCGAGTACGCACTGCTAAAAGCTGGCGCAAAAGCTGGTATCATCGACTATGAGCGCGTTATGATGGAGACCTTGATCGGCTTTAAAAGAGCAGGGGCAAATTTGATCATTACCTATCACGCAAAAGAAGCGGCTAAAATTTTAAGGGGCTAAGATGAGGCACTTTTTGACGCTAAATGACTTTAGCAAAGATGAAATCGAGCAGATGATAAATTTAGCTCGCAAGATCAAAAAAGAGGCGAAAGCTAGAGAATTTAAGCCATATCTTAAAGATCAAAAGCTTGCGATGATATTTGAAAAAAGCTCGACTAGAACGAGAGTAAGCTTTGATGTTGGCATGCATGAGCTTGGTGGATATGCGCTATTTTTAAGCAAAAATGATATACAAATAGGACGTGGCGAGCCTATACGTGACACCGCTAGAGTGATAAGCAGGATGTGCGACATGGCGATGCTAAGGGTTGATAAGCACGAGACGCTAGAAGAATTTGCTAAATTTTCAAGCGTGCCAGTGATAAACGGCCTAAGCGATAAATTTCACCCAGTGCAGCTCATGGCAGACTATCTAACCATGCTAGAATTTAGCGCAGGCGAGAAGGTCGCATACGTAGGAGACGGCAACAATATGACCCACTCGTGGCTCATGCTAGCAAGCAAGCTAGGACTTGAGCTAAGAGTGGCTACGCCAAAAGGCTATGAGGCGGAGGCTGAAATTTTAAAAATGGCCAATGAAAACGCAAAAATTTCAGGGGCTAAAATTTTTATCACAAATGATATAAAAGAAGCGGTAAATGGTGCCGATGTAGTTACTACGGACACTTGGGTATCGATGGGGCAAGAGGCCGAGAAAGAAAAGAGGCTAAAAGACTTTGCTGGATACTGCGTGGATGAAAATTTGATGAGTTTAGCTAAAAAAGACGCGATATTTTTGCACTGCTTGCCAGCTTACAGAGGCTACGAGGTGAGCGAGGCGGTCTTTGAGAGGCACGCGGATGAAATTTTTAGCGAGGCGGAAAATAGACTTCATGCTCAAAAAGGCGTGATGGTCTGGTTAGATGAGATAAGAAGATGAGTGAAGAGAAAAATATAAATATATATGATGAGATAGATGAGATCGGTAATAACCTTGGGCTAAGCGAGCCTGAAAAAACGGTCTTTGAGATAGTTTCAACGAAAAATCCAAACGAGCATATCTTAAATTTAAAAAGTGGCTCATGGGACTCGAAAGAGCCGTGGTTTGGCATTGATGAAAATCAAAATTTACACACGGTCATTTCAGTACAATCGCTCTCAGCTTTGATAGAGGCTTTAAAAGAGACGCAAAAAGAGAATTTTGACCTGAGGCTTGAAAAGACGATCTGGCAAAATATCCCAGTTGATTTTAGCGATGTTTGGGTGGTTGCGATGGATGAGATCAAGAAGATCGCTCACGATAAAAAGAGCAGGCAGTTTAACATAGATCTTGAAAAATTAGTAAAAAATATAAAAAAAGAGCATCCAAATTTATTTGTAGATATCAAAGAGATGATCCAAATGGCAAGGAGCAGGGCAGATGATTGATTTTAGTGCGTATGTGAAGTATTCAAGGCCAGGGCCAAGATATACGAGCTATCCGACAGCACCGGAGTTTAGTGATAAATTTAGCTATGAGGCTTATATAAAAGAGCTTGAAAACCGCGATAAAAAAAGGCCGCTTTCGCTTTATTTACACTTGCCATTTTGCAGGAGTGCTTGCTATTTTTGTGGCTGTAACGTCATCTACACGAGCAAAGAGGACCGCAAAGAGAGATATATAAGATATATAGAAAAAGAGCTTGAAATTTTAGCTCGCCACCTAGATACTAGCACTGAGGTCTTGCAGATGCATTTTGGTGGTGGTACTCCGACATTTTATAATGCTGAACAACTTGATGAGATCATCAAACTTATCAAGGCTAAATTTAAAAATTTCTCAAAAGAGGCTGAGATAAGCTGCGAGATAGACCCTAGATTTTTGACAAATGAGCAGCTTGATGTGCTCATATCTCACGGCTTTAACCGCATAAGCTACGGCGTGCAAGACTTTGATGAGAAGGTTCAAAAAGAAATTCATAGAATTCAGCCATACGAGATCACTCAAAATGCCGTAAAAATGGCTAGAGAAAAGGGCATAAAATCAATCAATATGGACCTGATCTACGGCCTGCCGTATCAAAGTCTGGAGAGCTTTAAAAAGACGCTTGAGCTTGCTCTTACGCTTGATCCTGATAGGCTTGCAGTATTTAACTATGCTCACGTGCCATGGATCAAAAAGTCGATGCGTAAATTTGATGAGACAACCCTGCCAAATCCAGAAGTAAAGCTTGAAATTTTAAAATTTACAGCTGAGTTTTTAACCAAAAATGGCTACAAAATGATAGGAATGGATCACTTTGCAAAGCCAAATGATGAGCTTTTTGGCGCTTTGGCAAATGGCACTTTGCATAGAAATTTCCAAGGCTATACGACAAAAGGTGGCGCTGATCTTATCGGCATAGGCATCACAAGTATAGGTGAGTGTAAAAGACACTACGCGCAAAATCATAAAGATATGGACGAGTATGAAAAGGCGATCGATAGTGGAAAGTTGCCATACGCAAAAGGAATTTATCTAAGCGATGAAGACTTGCTTAGAAAAAGTGTGATTATGAGTTTGATGAGTAATTTTGGGCTTAATATCAAGGCAGTCGAGGATGAATTTCATATAAATTTCTTTGAACATTTCAAAAATGAGCTTGAAGAGCTAAAGAATTTAAGTGAATTTGTCGATGTTACGACAGATAAAATCAGTGTAAATGAGACAGGAACGCTGATAATACGAAATATTGCAATGTGTTTTGATGAGTATCTTAAGAAAATTCCTGAAAATTTAAGGCGATTTTCTAAGACAATATAAAAATTATTTTTTTGTCATAAGGTATTTAAAATACGTTTAATATTTCTTGGTGTATAATTCGCACTAAAAGTCGAGCCAAAGCTTGACAATAAAAAGGTAAAAGGATCTAGTTATGAAAAAGATGTTAGCAATTAGTGCTTTGGCCGCAGCAACGTTGCTGTCTGCTCAAGATGTCCCTTATAGGATTTTTCTAGCTTCATTCGCTCAAGATGATAGCGCTGCTAGAATCGATAGTGCTGTTAGCAAAGTAAACAGCAAAATATCAGATAGCAGACTAACTACTGGCGTTTATGAAGTTGGTGGAAGAAAGTTTTTATATGTTGATACAACTCCAGTTTCTGAAAATGAAGCTAATGAGTTGTTAGCTAAAGTTCAAAACGAGTCAGGCTATAAAGATGCTTTAATGAGAGCTAAGTCACCTGTAACAAATGCCCAGTCAGCTAAAAAATCTAATATAGAGCAAACTATATCTGCTGAGCCTAAAGCAGCAGCTACAGCACAAGCTGATGATAGCGTATTGACTTTGGATCAAGTTGTAAAAACTATTTTAAATGAAAACCCAAGTTTAAAAGCTACAGAATTTAACTACTTACAAGTTGGCAAAGATCTAAAAATAGCTAAAAATGCTTACTATCCAACACTCGATGCGGCTGCTAGAGTAGGATATGAGAGAAAGCGTCTTGATGACGGTCTTACAACAAGAAGAGGCGATGGCAGAGTATCTGGCGCATCTTTAACTTTAGTTGAAAACCTTTACAATGGTGGTGCTGATAAAAACAGAATCAACTCTCAAAGCGCAAGACTTGATTCAGCTGCTTACACAGTAGCTCAAGCTGCAGATAGACTAACACTAAGCGCTGCAAATGCTTATCTACAAGTTCTTCAAACAAAGAGAATTCTTGACATTGAAGAAGAAAACGTAAAAAGCCATGAAGAAATTTATAGCCAAATCAAAGATAGAGCAAGATCAGGTTATGGTGTAGCTTCTGAAGAGAGACAAGCTGGATCACGCTATACTTTGGCTCAATCAAACTATATAGCTGCAAAAAATAACTATGAAGACGCACTTTCTACATTTGAAAAACTATATGGAAGAAAAGTTGCTGCTAAAAACCTAGTAATGCCTGAATTTAACCTGCCATTACCAAGCACTAAAGAGGCTGTTTATGATAAAGCTGTTCTTTGTAACCCAACACTTCTAGTTCAAAGATCAAACATCGCTATGGCAGAGTCTGTTGTAAAAGAGAAAAATGCACCATTCTTACCAAAACTAGATCTTGTTGTGTCAGGTGCTTATGATCACTCAAATGTTTTATATGATGATTATGAAGAGCAAACATTTGACGCTCTTTTAAGATTAAACTATAACCTTTACAATAAAGGTAATGATAAGCTTGATAAAGAGAAGAGCCAACTTGCTGTTCAACAAGAGCAACAAACTATGGATAACCTTGTAAGAGAGCTTAAAGAGTCTTTAGAATTCTCATGGCAAAACTATGTTCTTAACCAAGAAAAAATGGGATATCTAAATCAACACGTTGAATATGCAAAGGCAACTCTTGATGCATACCAAGATGAGTTTAGAATCGGTCGCCGCGACCTTATCAACCTACTTGATGCAGAAAACGAGTACAACACAGCTTTAAAAGAGATCGCTACAACAGAGACTGCACTATCTTATGCAAAATATAGATTGCTAGATAACATGGGTATGGTTTCAGATAGTTTTGAACCAGGCTTTGCTAAGAGATATATTCAAGGCGCTTGCAGTATTCAAAACGACTTAAGATAAAAATTTAAAAAGTGATGACCATGAGGGTCAAAGCAAAATTTTGGACGCTTACTTTAAGCGTCCTTTTTTCGTTATTAGCATTAAATGCTGTCGGGGATTTTATAAAACAAACAACGATAGCAAAGGTGGCTAAAATTTATGGAGAAGATGCAAGAAGAAGGGCATCGGCATTAAATTCTTTAATGACTTCATTGCAAGATGCAACCGAACAAGAGAAATTAATAAAAGTAAATGATTTTTTTAACTCTTTTAGGTGGGTTGATGATATGCAACTTTGGCATAAAAAAGATTACTGGGCTACCAGAATGGAATTTGTAGGAAAAGGCGCTGGTGACTGCGAAGACTACGTTATCGCAAAATATTTCACACTAAAGCAACTTGGAATTCCAACTCAAAAATTATACTTCACATACGTTAAAGCCTTAAGATACAACCAAGCACATATGGTTTTGGCATATTATGATACACCAAAGTCTATTCCATTAATTTTAGACAACATAAATGGTAAAATAAAAATCGCAACTCAAAGAACAGACCTTGTGCCAGTTTATAGTTTCAACGGTGATTCGCTATACTTGGCAAAACAAGAAGGTCTTGGTCAGGCAATACCAGGTGGAAATAAAAAACAAAATCCTAAGTGGATGGAATTAATAGATAGGATAGGAAAAGAGGATTTATGACGCTATTTAAACAGATTATGATCGCTGTGATAGCTTTTGGCATCGTGATTTTTATGGCTGTTGGCTACTTAAATTTTAAGAGCCTAAATGGATACATCAACGACCAGCTCGGTGAAAACGCAAGGCACACAGCAAACTCACTTGGACTTGCTTTAAAGCCGATTGTTGATCCTGAGGATATGTCTTTGGCACAAACGATGATAAATTCTATGTTTGATAGCGGCAGATACAAGCTCATTAAACTTGAAGACGTCGATGGTAAGGTGCTCATAGAAAATTCTCAACAAACTATCGTTAAAGATATCCCTGAGTGGTTTTATAAGATCGCTAAATTTGAAGCTCCTGTTGCAACTAGCGAGATCATGACTGGCTGGGCAAAATTTGGCACTTTATATGTTCAAGGCAGCACAGCACTTGCCTACAATGAGCTTTACTCAAACTCAAAAAATATTTTTAACTTTCTAGCTTTAATGATCATCATCGCTCTTGTCGTGGCATTTTTTGCTCTTAAGGCGATATTTAGACCACTTGTTAAGGTTCAGGATCAAGCTGAAGCGATACTTGATAATAAATTTATCATCCAAAAGAGAATTCCATTCACAACAGACCTTAAAAAGATGGTGCTTGCCATGAACTCGATGGTTAGCAAGGTTCAAGACATATTTGAAAGAGAGGCCGCAACACTTAGCAAGTATCAAGAGCTTTTATATAAAGACTCTATGAGCGGCACTTACAATAGAAGATTTTTTCAAACTAAATTTAGTGAGTATCTAGCAAGTGAAGAGTATTCAAGCGGTGTTGCATCACTTGTTAGCTTTAAAGATCTAGCTGGGCTAAAAGGCGTTCTTGGCTTTGAAAAATGGCAAAGTGTCATCATAAAAATAGCCCAAATTTTACAAGAAAAATCTACCGAAAATGACCAAAATGCGATCGTTGCAAGGCTAAACGACAACGACTTTATCTTGCTTTCTTACGGTAAAAACTCATCAAATTTCTCAGCTTTAGACGATAAGATCATGGCTGAGTTTAAAAAACTCTATGCAAATTTCTCTATAAATGATAGTGAATGCCCAGTCAATGCTGCTATTGTTGAGTACTCGCCAAGCACTGATATGAGGACACTACTTACGTCTGCTGACGTCACTTTGGCTAGTGCAAGACTGGCTGGCTGCTTTACTTGCAAGGAATTTAATGCAAATCAAAACACCTTAGTCATCGGCAAAGAGAAATACAAAGAGCTTATCTTTGACTCTATAAAAGAGGATAAATTTAAATTTGCAGCTCAAAAAGTAGTTGGTTTTGACTCAAACTTTGAGCAGTACGAACTCTATCTAAGGCTAGTTGATAGCGAGGGCAAATGGCGTATGGCATCATACTTTATGCCAATGGTAAATGAGTTAAATTTAGGTGCGATGCTCGATCTTCATATCCTAAATAGAATCGCTAGAATTTTGCCTGAAAATATCTTGCCTCAAGGAAGCTTGGCGATAAATTTGGGTAAAGAGATATTAAGCTCGGATGAGAATTTCTCAAAACTTGAAGCTACGCTTAAGAAAATCGCTCAAATTTCAAAATCTAAAAACTATATAGAAATTCCAAACAAAGACGATATTAGTATCGAAAGTATAGTTAGACTTACTAAAAAATTAAAAGAACTCGGCTTTGGTTTTGGATTTGACCACTTTGATCTTAATGCAAAAGGCATTGAGAAGCTAAAAGAATTTAATCCAGACTATGTAAAGATCCAGTCAAGCGTCTTAATTGACTTTTTAAGTGATAAATCAGGAGCAAATACAAAACAATCACTAGATGTTGTTTTAAGCTCAAAAGATATCATTTTGATTGCGATCGGTGTTGAGAGCGAAGAGCAAAAGAGTAAGCTAATTGAGCTTGGCATTAAAAATATGCAAGGAATTTACATAGATGAAATCAAAAATATTGGATGATAGATGCATAGCGATAAGATAAAAGACGAACTGCTTCAATGTTTGGTGATCTTTACCAAGCTTCATAACAACCCATATAGTGCCGATGCTTTGACTATCGGTCTGCCTGTAAAAGATGGCGAAGAGATCGAGCTTTTTTCACTAAAGAGCTCGAAGTCTTTATTTTCTCGTGCAGCTTCACGTGCTGGCTTTGCATCGACTCTTGTCAGAAAAGACCTTGATCAAATTTCGCCTTTAGTTTTGCCTTGTATCTTGATGCTTAGAGGCAAAAAAGCGTGCATCTTGCAATCTTTCAGCGAAGACAAAAAGATGGCAAACATCATAACGCCTGATCTTTCAACTGGCACTAGCACGATAGAAACAAGCAAGCTAAAAGATGAGTATTTAGGCTATGCTTACTACCTAAAACGTGAATTTGTCCCAGAAGATACAAGCTCGACAAAGCTTATTGATGCTGGTAATGATCACTGGTTTTGGGGCACTTTAAAGCGCTCTAAGAAAATTTACTTTGACGTCGTGATAGCAAGCTTTATCATAAACTTATTTGTCCTTGCAAGCCCGCTCTTTACGATGAACGTCTATGACCGCGTTGTGCCAAATAATGCAGTTGAGACACTTTGGGTTCTAGCGCTTGGCGTGAGCGTCGTTTATGGCATCGATCTATTTTTAAAATTTGTTCGTTCATATTTTCTTGAGATCGCAGGCAAGAAGAGCGATATCATTATGAGCTCTATCTTGTTTGAGCGCGTAATGGATATGAAATTTAGCAATAAGCCAAAGTCAGTTGGTTCATTTGCTAGCAACTTGAAAGAATTTGACACAGTTAGAAATTTCTTCTCATCTGCGTCGCTTGCTGCCATAGTGGATCTACCATTTGCGTTAATCTTCTTGATAGTTACTTATTTTATAGGAAGCTACCTTGTGCTTGTGCCTATCGTTATCATGATAGCTATTTTGTGCTACACATTTTTTATAAAAGATCCGCTTCAAAACGCTATCAAGAGCACATTTGAGGCTTCAGCTATGAAAAATGGAATTTTGATAGAGAGCCTTAGCAGCTTAGAGACCATTAAAACTCTTGGTGCTAGCGGTCACGTGCAGTGGAACTGGGAAGAGGCGACTGGCGAGATAGCAAACAGAAGCATCAAATCAAAAATAATCACTACTTCAATCACGACCGTGACTTCATTTTTGGTTCAGTTAAACACTATCGCTATCATCGTTCTTGGCGTTTATATGATACAAGATACGCACCTTACAATGGGTGGTTTGATCGCTGCTGTTATGCTTAGCTCTCGTGCGATCGCCCCTATGGGTCAAGTAGCCTCACTAGCTGCAAATTTCGAGCAGACAAAGACAGCTTATCAAAGCCTTAGTAAGATCATGCAGATGCCAGTTGAAAGGCCTGAGGGCAAGAAATTTGTTAGAAGAAATTCTTTTGAGGGAAAGATAGAGTTTAAAAACGTTAGTTTTACATATCCAGACACTACAAAAGGCTCACTTGATAGGATAAATTTTGTCATTCAGCCGGGTGAGAAAGTAGGCATCATCGGTAGAAATGGCTCTGGTAAGACAACCTTACAAAAGATAATCCTAGGCCTTTATGCACCGACCGAAGGCTCGGTACTAATCGATGGTATAGATATCAACCAGATAGACCCAGCTGACCTTAGAAGAAATATCGGCTACGTGCCACAAGATGTTGTGCTATTTAAAGGAACGGTTAGAGAAAATATTGTTCAAAAAGCTCCTTATGTCGATGATATGCAGATCATTAAAGCTGCTAAGGTAAGTGGCGTAGATGAATATGTCAATGCTCATCCACTTGGTTTTGATATGCCAGTATTTGAAAGAGGTGATGGCATTAGCGGCGGTCAGCGTCAAAGTATAGCTGTGGCTAGGGCATTTTTGCTTGATAGTCCTATCATCTTGCTTGACGAGCCTACAAATTCACTAGACAATACAGTTGAGAGCAAGCTAAAAGCAAATTTAAAGGTAAATACCGTAAATAAAACTATGATTTTAGTAACTCACAGAACATCGATGCTCGATCTTGTTGATAGGCTCATAGTGATGGATAACGGCAAAATTTTACTAGATGGTCCAAGAGACGAAGTTTTAGCTAGACTTAGTGGGAAGTGATTATGCAAGAAGATATAAAAAATCAACAAAATGAAAATTTAAAGCCAGACGAAAAGCCAGTCCAAAAAAGTGACATAAAAGAGCAAGAGAGCGCTGGAGATCAAATTTTAAATAGCGTAGATGGCATCAAGTCAAACATCCAAGCAAAAAACTACGATGCTTATGACTTGAAATTTATGTCAAGCCTCTCAGAAGCAGTTTTGGCAAAAGCTCCATCAACCTCAAAAAAGATACTTTATGCAGTTAGCATAACTGTATTTTGGCTACTTCTTTGGGCTTCGTGGGCACAGATAGATGAGATAACAAGAGGTAGCGGCAAGATCATCCCATCAGGTAAAAACCAAGCAATACAAAACCTTGAGGGTGGTATCGTGGATCAAATTTTTGTAAAAGAGGGCGATGAGGTTAAAAAAGATCAAATTTTAATCAGACTTGATAATAAAAACTTTACAAGTAGCTACGGCGAGTCAAAACTAAGACTTGATGAGCTTCAGGCTAAATTTATGAGGCTTGATGCTGAAGCAAATGATAAAGAATTTGACTACAACGAAACAAGAGATGCGAACAATAGCAAGGCCGTAAGATACGAGATAAGCTTGCATAACTCAAACATCGATCACTTAAATGAACAAATAGGAATTCTAACAGAGCAGATCCATCAGCGCCAAAGTGAGCTAAATGAGCTTAGAAATAAAATTTCTCAAACTCAAAATAGCTACAACCTTGTTTTAAAAGAAAAAGCGATCATGGAGCCTATCTTTAAAAAAGGTCTTGTTAGTGAGGTCGAGTATATCCAGCTTCAAAGACGCGTAAATGACCTAAAGGGCGAGCTTGATGCCTCTGTGCTTGCTGTGCCAAGGGTCGAATCAACCATAAAAGAGGCAAAAAACAAGATAGAAGAGGCAAAGCTGGCATTTAAAAACAATGCAAAAAAAGAGCTAAACGAAGTCTCTGCTGAGATCGCAAGGATAAACGAGTCGCAAATCAGCCTAAGCGACAGGGTTGAAAGAACTTATGTAAGATCTCCGGTAAATGGTATCGTTAGTAAGATGATGGTGCATACCGTCTCTGGCGTTATCAAGCCTGGTGAAAACATAGCTGAGATCGTCCCACTAGAAGATAAGCTCATCGCTGAGGTAAAGGTTAAGCCAGCTGACGTTGCGTTCTTAAGACCGGGGCTTGATACGATGGTTAAATTTACGGCGTATGATTTTAGTATTTATGGCGGCTTAAAAGGCAAAGTAACGCAGATCAGTGCCGATACCGAGACAAATGAAAAAACAGGCGAGAGCTACTATTTAGTCAGGATAGAAACTGAGAAAAACTATCTTGGTAGCGAAGAGAAGCCACTTAGGATAAAGGTTGGTATGATAGTTTCAGCTGATATCATTACTGGTAAAAAGACGATACTTGACTATCTGCTAAAACCTATCTTGAAAGCAAAGCAAAACGCTTTAACGGAGCGATAATGCAAAAGTCAGCTAGCTTTGAGCAAAATTTTAGCGAATATCAAATTTCAAGAGCAAAGCTGGCTGAGGAATTTGTCATTGTAAATGATGGCAAAATATGCGATCTAATCGGAAGAGGGGTCGTCAAATTTCACTTTAAAGACTGTGAAAAAAGTTTTGATGAGATGATAAATTTAAAAAGTGAAAATTGCATAAATTTATCTGGTGTAGAGATTAAAGATGAGCTTATAAAGAGCATCAAAATATCAATTAGTGGCTACGATGAAAGTAGCGATAGCTTGGACTTTGATCTAAATTTACTATCTCTTAGTGTGCCATATAGATACGCCATATCAAATGGTTGTTTTGAGATGAGTATCTTTTTAAAAGAGAGCAAAGGAGTGGTTGAGAAATTTTTATCCACTTTTAGTTATAAATTTGAGGCAAATAGTGGCAAGGAGCGTTACTTGATCGTTTTCGTAAATGAGTCAAAAATTTACGAGCAAACCTATATGTGATATAAGGAAATATAATTATGAATGTGGTTTTTTTTACTCAAAATGGTTCGCTTAATAATCTTTGGCGAGGGTATTTTTCAGATGATAGTGTGAAATTTACTCACAATAAAAAGGATTTTTTTGCAAATTTAAACAATGAGGTTGATATCGTCGGTATAGATACAAATGCTTTTAAAGATAGCCTTGATGAAAATATTAAAACCATTCATGAAAGTTTTCCAAATATAAAATGTCTAATCCTTGCAAACGAACCAAAATTTAGTGAAGGCAAACATCTGCTGGCTCTTGGTGTCAAAGGATATGCAAACTCACACATGAGAAAAACGCACTTTGAAGATGCCTTTGAGACGATTTTAAATGGCAAAGTTTGGCTTTATCCAGAATTTATCCAAGCGATGATTGGAGAACTAACTGGCTCATATATAAATAATGAAAGTGAAACTTTAGAGAGAAAGTCTGATCTAGGTGAGCTTAGCTCACGCGAAAAAGAGATCGCAAACTTAATCTACCAAGGTCTAACAAACAATGAAATTTCAGAGCAAACAGGCATTACTTTAAGGACGGTGAAGGCGCACACTACGTCGATTTACAGCAAGCTAAATGTGAAAGATAGAATAGGTCTTGTGCTTTTGATGAAGCAGCTGCATGCGTAAAATTTTGCTTCTTTTCTTTTTTGTTTCTTCTCTTTTTGCAAATAATTTTGAAATTTCTCCAAAAAATATATCTCAGTGTAAAAATCAAATTTGCAAAAATATCCTAAATCACTATGCAAATTTTATGAAAAAAATAGAACACGAAAGCTTTATCAGAAAGCTGGAGCTCATAAATTCATACTTAAATTCTTTGATGCCAAGATATGATGATTTTTACAATACAAATGTAGATGTGTGGAGCACTAGGGGGGAGTTTTTAAGGCGAGGTGGCGGAGACTGCGAAGAGTACGCGATATCAAAGCGCGATAGCCTAAAAGATCTTGGCGTGGATAATCAAAAATGCCTTCTAGTAGTTCAGGAAAAAAATACAAAAAAATATCATATGGTGCTAGCTGTTTGGGAAAATTTACACAAAGAGCCTTTGATACTGGATAATCTTAGCTTTAGAGTTTTGCCACTTTCGAAGCGCTACGACTTAGTGCCAGAGTATTGCTTGATGGACGGGAAATATTTTAAGATAAAAAAAGATGGCATAAATTTAGAGCCTGTAAATATAAGAATGCAAACTTACGAAAATTTGATAAAAAAGGAAAAAGAAGAGAAATTTTGGAAGAATTAATCTTCCAAGTCAATGTCTATTTTTTCAACATTTGTTGTAATATCTTTAGTATTTTTCTCAATGTTGTGTTTATTTTTCTCGATTAGTGATCTGTTTTGACCTATAAGGTCTCTATTTTCTTTGATACCATCACTGTTTTGCTCGATCATTTTGCTTAGTGTCGCTATCTTTTTTTCATAGCGGATCATTAAAAAGTAGATCACGTAAATTAGCAGTAAAATTACCGCCCAAGGTAAAAATTGCATATTAAATCCTTTGTAATTTTTCGTAATTATAGAAATTTTAGCTTTTAAAAAAAATAAAATTATAAAAAATGAAATTTTGTATATGTAAAATTTATATTTGTTTTTTGTAAAAGCGGCTCAGATTAGTGGGCTATTTTTGAAATTTCCTATAAAATTTATAGATTTTTGATTGCAAAAAAATAGATAAAATATTTTTCAAAATCTCCTTGACTTTTATTTTATTTTGGGCTATAATTGCCACTTCACAAAACAGGTGCTGGTGTAGCTCAGTTGGTAGAGCTACTGCCTTGTAAGCAGTGGGTCGGCGGTTCAAGTCCGTTCACCAGCTCCATTTTGTAACAGTGTTTGACCAGAAAATACCAAAATAACTTATTAATGTTTAAGGTGAGATACTCAAGCGGCCAACGAGGGCAGACTGTAAATCTGCTGACTATGTCTTCCGTGGTTCGAATCCACGTCTCACCACCATTGTTATGCGGGAGTAGCTCAGTTGGCTAGAGCATCAGCCTTCCAAGCTGAGGGTCGCGGGTTCGAACCCCGTTTCCCGCTCCAAAATTTGGGAAAGTAAACTGGGAGCTGTATCTAGATTTTACTAAACACAGTTATTCCATCTTTATTTTCATGAATTTTTAGTTGTTTGTATGTTGATTAAAATCATCTCAGCCAAGCGTTTTTCGCTCATATGGCTCAGAGGTAGAGCACTTCCTTGGTAAGGAAGAGGTCGCGGGTTCAAGTCCCGCTATGAGCTCCACTGGTTTATATGATTTTATATTACTATACGAATTTGAATTAGATAAAGACACATATCATAACGGAGGAAAAGATGGCTAAAGAAAAATTTTCACGCAACAAGCCA
Organism: Campylobacter concisus; assembly: GCF_003048875.2. Classification (NCBI taxonomy): domain Bacteria; kingdom Pseudomonadati; phylum Campylobacterota; class Epsilonproteobacteria; order Campylobacterales; family Campylobacteraceae; genus Campylobacter; species Campylobacter concisus. The sequence goes on from NZ_CP049264.1 coordinate 597,971, forward strand.
CACGTAAACATAGGCACTATCGGTCACGTTGACCATGGTAAAACTACTTTAACAGCTGCAATATCTGCTGTTCTTTCACGCAAAGGTCTTGCTGAGCTAAAAGATTATGATAATATTGATAATGCTCCAGAAGAGAAAGAGCGTGGCATTACAATTGCTACTTCACACATTGAGTATGAGACAGAGAAACGTCACTATGCTCACGTTGACTGCCCAGGTCACGCCGACTATGTAAAAAACATGATTACAGGTGCTGCACAAATGGACGGCGCTATTCTAGTTGTTTCTGCAGCAGACGGCCCAATGCCACAAACAAGAGAGCACATCTTGCTATCTCGCCAAGTTGGTGTTCCTTATATCGTTGTTTTCATGAACAAAGCAGATATGGTCGATGATGCTGAGTTACTTGAACTAGTTGAAATGGAAATTCGCGAACTACTTAACGAGTACAACTTCCCAGGTGATGATACTCCAATAGTTTCTGGTTCAGCACTTAAAGCTCTTGAAGAGGCAAAAGCTGGACAAGACGGCGAATGGTCAGCAAAAATTATGGAACTAATGGATGCGGTTGATAGCTATATCCCAACTCCAGTTCGTGCTACAGATAAAGATCTTCTTATGCCAATCGAAGATGTTTTCTCAATTTCAGGTCGTGGTACAGTTGTAACAGGTAGAATTGAGAAAGGTGTTGTAAAAGTTGGCGATACAATAGAAATCGTTGGTATCAAACCTACACAAACAACAACGGTTACTGGTGTTGAGATGTTTAGAAAAGAGATGGATCAAGGTGAAGCTGGCGATAACGTTGGTGTTCTTCTTCGTGGTACTAAAAAAGAAGACGTTGAACGTGGTATGGTTCTTTGCAAACCTAAGTCAATTACTCCTCACACAAAATTTGAGGGTGAGGTTTATATTCTAACTAAAGAAGAGGGCGGTCGTCATACTCCTTTCTTTAACAACTATAGACCACAATTTTATGTAAGAACAACTGACGTTACTGGTTCTATTACATTACCAGAAGGCACAGAGATGGTTATGCCAGGTGATAACGTAAGAATTTCTGTTGAGCTTATCGCTCCAGTTGCACTTGAAGAAGGTACTCGTTTTGCTATCCGTGAAGGTGGTAGAACTGTTGGTTCAGGTGTTGTTTCAAAAATACTTGGTTAATTTATAAAAATATGCCAAAGGGGAACCCCTTTGGCTTTCTATAAGGAATATATATGAGAATTAAAATCGGTTTAAAATGCTCTGAGTGTGGTGATATCAATTATACTACTACAAAAAACAGCAAAACCACTACAGATAAGGTTGAGCTCAAAAAATATTGCCCAAGATTAAAAAAACATACTGTTCATAAAGAAGTTAAGTTAAAAAGCTAAATTAAGAATAAGTAGCTATTAGGGCAATAGCTCCAACGGTAGAGCGCTGGATTCCAAATCCAATGGTTGGGGGTTCGAATCCCTCTTGCCCTGCCACAATTAAGGTTAAGATTATGGAAAAATTTATAAATTATATAAAGCTATCTAAATTGGAAATAATGAAAGTTATCTTTCCTACTAAAGAACAAATTAGAAATGCTTTTATTGCAGTTTTTATCGTGGTCGCTGTTGTTTCACTTTTTTTAGCTCTTGTTGATGTTATTATGTCCTTTGTTCTTTCTAAAGTTATATAGGATAAGGAAAAATAATGTCACACAAATGGTATGCTATACAAACTTACGCTGGTAGCGAAATGGCAGTAAAAAGAGGAATTGAAAATTTAGTTAGAGATCACGGTATCGAAGATCAACTAAAAGAAGTTATCGTTCCTACAGAAGACGTAATAGAGATAAAAAACGGTAAGCAAAAAATTAATGAAAGAACTCTTTATCCTGGATATGCTTTTGCATGTTTAGATCTTGATACAGCTCTTTGGCATAAGATTCAGTCTTTGCCAAAGGTTGGACGTTTTATCGGTGAGGCTAAAAAGCCTACACCATTGACTGAAAAAGATATAAATACTATCTTGGAGAAAGTTCAAAAAAGAGCGGCACCAAAACCTAAAATATTTTTTGAGGATGGTGAAAGCGTTCGCATAACAGAAGGTCCTTTTGCTAACTTTACAGGTATCGTTGAAGAATACGATATGATACATGGCAAGCTTAGACTCAATGTTTCTATTTTTGGTAGAAGTACCCCTGTTGATATTTTGTATTCACAAGTTGAGAAGATAATTTAAGGAGCAAGAAATGGCTAAAAAAGTTATAGGTGAAATAAAATTACAAATTGCCGCAACAAAAGCAAATCCTAGCCCGCCAGTTGGTCCAGCATTAGGACAAAAAGGCGTTAATATTATGGAATTTTGTAAAGCCTTTAATGAAAAAACAAAAGATATGGTTGGATTTAATATCCCGGTCGTTATAACAGTTTATGCTGATAAAAGTTTTACATTTATCACAAAGCAACCACCTGCTACGGACCTTATTAAGAAGGCTGCGGGTATAACAAAAGGAACAGATAATCCTTTAAAAAATAAAGTAGGTAAATTAACAAAAGCTCAAGTTTTAGAAATTGTTGAGAAAAAACTTGTTGATTTAAATACAAATGATAAAGAGCAAGCAGCTAAGATTATTGCTGGTTCAGCTCGTTCAATGGGTGTCGAAGTAGTAGACTAAAACCTTTACCGTCAGGTTGATTTTTAAAAGACGGAAGCAATTTATATGCGGAGAAATTTATGGGAAAAACTAGTAAGAGATTTCAAGAATTGCTCAAAAAAGTAGAGCAAGATAAAATTTATAACCTTAGCGAGGCTATCGATACTGTTAAAACTCTAGCTTCTGCTAAATTTAATGAGACAGTTGAGATTGCGTTAAAATTAAACGTTGATCCAAGACATGCTGATCAAATGGTTCGTGGTTCTGTTGTTTTACCAGCTGGTACAGGCAAAGTTGTAAGAGTTGCTGTTATAGCAAAAGATGCTAAAGCTGATGAGGCAAAAGCTGTTGGTGCTGACATAGTTGGTGCTGATGATCTAGTTGAGGATATCCAAAAAGGTATAATGAACTTTGATGTTCTTATAGCTACTCCAAATTTAATGGGTCTTGTAGGTAAAGTTGGTAGAATTTTAGGACCTAAAGGTTTAATGCCAAATCCAAAAACTGGAACAGTTACAATGGATGTTGCACAAGCTGTTAATAATGCAAAAAGTGGTCAGGTAAATTTCCGTGTCGACAAGCAAGGAAATATACATGCAGGTCTTGGTAAGGTCAATTTTACTAAAGAGCAATTAAATGAAAATATTTCAACATTTATTAAAGCTATTAATAAACATAAACCTGCGACTGCAAAAGGTAGATATGTAAAAAATGCTTCATTGTCTTTAACAATGAGCCCTTCTGTAACTCTTGATACTCAAGAAGTTATGGATTTAAAATAATAATTTAGAGAAATTTATATCTTAGATTGGAGATAGCCGAGGCCATTGGGCTTAATTGATTCGACCCGCTCTGCTTGAAATTACCGGTCGGAAAGGAGAAAAAGTGACACGTAACGAAAAAACTGAAGTTGTTGCAAAATTAGAGAGTGAATTTAAAACTGCTGAAGCTATTGTAGTTTGTGACTATCGTGGTCTTTCAGTTAAAAAACTTGAAGTTTTAAGAAATTCTGCAAAAGAACAAAATGTAAAAGTTCAAGTTATTAAAAATACTCTTGCAAATATTGCTCTTAAAAATTCTGATAAAGTCGGAATGGAACTTAAAGATACAAACATCTATCTTTGGAGTGAAGATCAATTAGCAGTAACTAAAGTAGCCGCAAAATTTGAAGAGGCTAATGCTGACCTTTTCAAAATTAAAACAGCATATATCGATGGCGAAGTTGCAAGCGTTGATAAAGTTAAAGCTCTATCTAAAATGCCTAGCCGTGATGAGCTTATTGCGATGCTTTTGCAAGTTTGGAATGCGCCAATTCAAAATTTCACAATTGGTTTGAATGCGCTTAAAGAGAAAAAAGAACAATCAGCTTAATTAAATTAAAAAATAATAAGGATTAAAAATGGCAATTACAAAAGAAGACGTATTAGAGTTTATATCTAATCTTTCTGTACTTGAACTTAGCGAACTTGTAAAAGAGTTTGAAGAGAAATTTGGTGTTAGCGCAGCTCCTGTAATGGTAGCTGGTGGTGCAGTTGCTGCTGGTGGTGCAGCTGCTGCTGAAGAAAAAACAGAATTTAACATCGTTCTTGTTGATTCTGGTGATAAGAAAATCAACGTTATTAAGGTTGTTAGAGCACTTACTGGTCTTGGTCTTAAAGAGGCTAAAGATGCAGTTGAAGGAACTCCATCTGTTCTTAAAGAAGGCGTTAGCAAAGACGAAGCTGAAGCAGCTAAAAAAGAGCTTGAAGAGGCTGGTGCTAAGGTTGAACTTAAATAATTTTTTATTATTTAGGCTTAATATTTCAAGAGAGGGCAGAGGCTCTCTCTTTTTTAAATTTTAGATGCCTTGTAAAAGGCTATACTTTTCTTTCAAAATTACCACGAGGTAGATGCAATGTTAAATAGCTTATACTCAGGAAATCGTCTTAGAGTTGACTTCTCTAATGTCGTTAAAGAGATAGACGTTCCGAACCTACTACAACTACAAAAAAAGAGCTTTGATAATTTTTTAAATCTAAATAACAATCAGACAGAAAGCGGTATCGAAAAAGTTTTTAAGTCGATTTTCCCTATACATGATCCGCAAAATCGTTTGACTTTAGAATATGTTAGCTCAGAGATTGGAAAACCAAAATATACAATCAGAGAGTGCATAGAAAGAGGTCTTACATACTCTGTAAATTTAAAAATGAAAATACGCCTTATCGTACATGAAAAAGACGATAAGACTGGTGATAAAGTTGGCGTTAAAGATATAAAAGAGCAAGAAATTTTTATACGTGAAATTCCGTTGATGACAGATAGAATTTCATTTATTATAAATGGCGTTGAGCGTGTTGTTGTAAATCAACTTCATAGAAGCCCTGGCGTTATCTTTAAACAAGAGGAGAGTTCAACTGTTGCAAATAAACTTATTTATACAGCTCAAATAATCCCAGATCGTGGCTCTTGGTTGCACTTTGAATATGATACAAAAGATATTTTATATGTTAGGATAAATAAGCGCAGAAAAGTGCCTGTAACTATCTTGTTTAGGGCATTAGGATATAAAAAACAAGACATTATTAAGCTATTTTATCCAATACAAAATTTAGTTATTAAAAATAATAAATTCTTAACTCTTTTCAACCCAGAGGATTATCTAGGAAGAGTTGAGTATGATATAAAAAATGAAGACGGAGAAGTTCTTCACCAAGCTGGCAAGCGCTTAACAAAGAAAAAAGCTGATAAATTAATCGAAGATGGCGTTAAATTTGTCGAGTATCCGATCGAAGCACTTATAGGTAGATATTTGGCAAACCCTGTGATAAACACAGAAAGCGGCGAAATTTTATATGACACACTATCTGCTCTTGATGAGAATAAACTTGCAAAAATTTTAGCTGAGCATGAAAGTATCGAGATCATAAACAACTCTGCTGCCGGTGTTGACGACGCTATCATAAATTCATTTATCGCTGACAACGATATGCTTAAAGTTTTAAAACAAACTGAGGGCGTTGATGATGAAAATGATCTTGCTGCGATTAGAATTTACAAGGTCATGAGACCTGGCGAGCCGGTAGTTAAAGAGGCTGCAAAAAGCTTTGTAAATGATATATTGTTTAACCCTGAAAGATATGACCTAACAAAAGTTGGTCGTATGAAGATGAACCACAAGCTCTCGCTTGATGTGCCAGAGTATGTTACCTTGCTAACTAGTGAAGATATCATCAAAACTGCAAAATATCTTATAAAAGTTAAAAATGGACAAGGTCACATTGACGACCGCGATCACCTTGGCAACCGCCGTATAAGATCGATAGGTGAGCTGCTTGCTAGTGAGCTTCACCTTGGTTTTGTTAAGATGCAAAAGGCTATCCGTGATAAATTTACAAGTCTAAGCAACAATACTGACGAGATCATGCCTTATGATCTTATCAATCCAAAAATGATTACAGCAACAATCATGGAATTTTTCACAGGCGGTCAGTTAAGCCAGTTTATGGATCAGACAAACCCGCTTAGTGAGGTTACACACAAGCGCCGTCTATCTGCACTTGGCGAGGGTGGCTTGGTAAAAGAGCGTGCTGGATTTGAGGTGCGTGACGTTCACCCAACTCACTACGGCAGAATTTGCCCGGTTGAGACTCCAGAAGGTCAAAATATTGGTCTTATCAACACTCTTTCAACTTATGCAAAAGTAAATGACCTTGGCTTTGTTGAGGCGCCTTATAAAAAGGTCGTCGATGGCAAAGTGACTGATGAGATAGTCTATCTAACAGCGACTCAAGAAGAGGGCAATGTTATCGCTCCAGCATCAACTAAACTTGATGAAAACGGACATATCGTTGAGGATTTGATTGAGGTTAGAAAAGAGGGCGAGATGATGCTTGCTCGTAGAGAAGATGTTACTTTGATCGACCTTTGCTCTGGTATGATAGCAGGTGTTGCAGCTTCGCTTATCCCGTTCCTAGAGCACGATGACGCCAACCGTGCGCTTATGGGTTCAAACATGCAACGTCAAGCAGTACCACTACTTCGCTCAACTGCTCCTATCGTTGGAACAGGCATGGAGAGTATTATCGCAAGAGATGCTTGGGAGAGCGTTAAGGCAAAACGTGGCGGCGTAGTTGAAAAGGTTGATAATAAAAATATCTTTATCCTTGGCGAAGATGAAGCTGGTCCATATATCGATCACTACTCTTTAGAGAAAAATTTAAGAACAAACCAAAACACGACATTTTCACAACACCCGATCGTTAAAAAAGGCGATGAGATCGTTGCTGGTCAGATAATAGCTGATGGTCCAAGCATGGAAAAAGGCGAGCTAGCTATCGGTAAAAATGCACTAATCGCGTTTATGCCTTGGAATGGCTACAACTACGAGGACGCGATCGTCATTAGTGAAAAAATGATACGTGAAGATGCCTTTACAAGTGTTCATATCTATGAAAAAGAGATCGAGGCTCGTGAGCTAAAAGACGGCGTTGAAGAGATAACAAAAGATATACCAAACGTCAAAGAAGAGGAGCTTATGCACCTTGACGAAAGCGGTATCGTTAAAATCGGTACAGAGATCAAGCCTGGTATGATTCTTGTTGGCAAAGTATCTCCAAAAGGTGAGGTTAAGCCAACTCCAGAAGAAAGACTACTACGTGCGATCTTTGGTGAAAAAGCTGGTCACGTGGTAAATAAATCACTCTATGCTTCAGCTTCAATGGAAGGCGTGGTTGTTGATGTTAAAATTTTCACCAAAAAAGGCTATGAAAAAGATAGCAGAACAAACAAGGCCTATGAAGAAGAGAAGACACTTTTAGAAAAAGAGCACCACGATAGACTGCTTATGCTAGACCGCGAAGAGATGCTAAAAGTTACAGCACTTCTTTCTAAAAACCCACTAGCGAGCGATCAAGAGGTAAATAAAAAAGAGTATAAAAAAGGCTCAAAGATCAACAAGGCTGACTTTGAGAATATCAACAGATTTACTCTAAATGCTATCGTAAAGAGCTTTTCAAAAGATATCCAAAAGAAATATGATGAGCTAAAAAACTACTTCCAAAATGAGAAGAAAAAGCTCAAAGAAGAGCACGACGCTAAGATAGAAATTTTAGAAAAAGATGACATTTTACCAAGCGGCGTTGTAAAACTTGTAAAAGTTTATATAGCTACAAAACGCAAACTAAAAGTTGGCGATAAGATGGCTGGACGTCACGGTAACAAAGGTATCGTTTCAAATATAGTTAGAGAAGTTGATATGCCGTATCTTCCAAGTGGTCAGATTGTTGATATCGTGCTAAACCCACTAGGTGTTCCAAGCCGTATGAACATCGGTCAAATTTTAGAGAGCCACCTTGGTCTTGTTGGTTACCGCTTAGGCGAGCAGATCAATGAAATTTTCGAGACCAAAAAAGGTGAGTGGATAAAAGAGCTAAGAGCTAAGATGATAGAGATCGCAAGTGTTGCTAAGCTAATGGACGCTAAAAAAGCTCTTGGCAAGATGAGTGATGAGAAGCTTCTTGAGTATGCAAAAGATTGGAGCAATGGCGTAAGATTTGCAACTCCGATTTTTGAAGGCGTTAAAGCTGACGAATTTGCAAAATTATTTGAGATGGCAAAGATAGATAGCGATGGTAAAACCGAGCTATATGACGGACGCACAGGCTCAAAGATAAGAGAACGCGTTAATGTTGGTTGTATGTATATGCTAAAACTTCACCACTTGGTTGATGAAAAAGTTCACGCAAGAAGTACTGGACCATACAGCCTTGTTACACAACAACCTGTCGGTGGTAAGGCGCTATTTGGTGGTCAAAGGTTTGGTGAGATGGAGGTTTGGGCACTTGAGGCTTATGGCGCTGCTCATACACTAAGAGAGATGCTAACTGTAAAATCAGACGATGTTGAGGGAAGACTTTCTGCTTACAAAGCTTTAACAAGAGGTGAAAACGTTCCTGAGACTGGTATCCCTGAGACGTTCTTTGTTCTAACAAACGAGCTAAAATCACTAGCTCTTGATGTGGAAGTATATGATGAGGATGAGACAAATGAAACTAACTAATTTAAAACCAGTTGAGATAAAAGAAGAGCATAGACCTCGTGATTTTGAAGCTTTTCAACTTCGTTTAGCAAGTCCTGAGAAGATAAAATCTTGGAGTTATGGCGAGGTTAAAAAACCAGAAACTATCAACTACCGCACGCTAAAACCTGAGCGTGACGGTTTGTTTTGTGCCAAAATTTTTGGACCGATCCGCGACTACGAGTGCCTTTGTGGTAAATATAAAAAGATGCGTTATAAGGGCATCAAGTGCGAAAAGTGCGGCGTTGAAGTAACAACATCTAAAGTTCGTCGCTCTCGCATGGGTCACATCGAGCTTGTAACCCCAGTGGCTCATATCTGGTATGTAAATTTCTTGCCAAGCCGTATAGGTGCGCTTCTTGGTATCAAGATGAAAGACCTCGAACGCGTACTTTACTATGAAGCGTATATTGTTGATAATGCTGGTGAGGCTTATTATGACAATGAAAATTCTAAAAAAGTTGAAAAATATGACGTTTTAAACGAGGAACAATATCAAAGCCTAGCTTCAAGATATGAAGAAACTGGCTTTAGCGCTAGAATGGGTGGCGAGGTCATTTATGATATGCTAGCTGAGCTTGATCTAACTCAAATTTTAAATCAGCTACAAGAAGAGATGGAGGCTACAAATTCTGAGGCCAAGAAAAAGACTATCGTAAAACGTCTAAAGGTTATTGAGAGCTTTTTAAATTCAGGCAACCGCCCAGAGTGGATGATGATAACAAATTTACCAGTTCTTCCGCCTGATCTTAGACCACTTGTTAATCTTGATGGTGGTAAATTTGCTGTTTCAGACGTAAATGATCTATATCGCCGTGTAATAAATAGAAATAGCCGTCTAAAACGCCTACTTGAGCTTGACGCACCTGAGATCATTATCAGAAACGAAAAAAGAATGCTTCAAGAGGCTGTTGATGCGCTATTTGATAATGGTCGTAGAGCAAATGCGGTAAAAGGTGCAAATAAACGCCCACTAAAATCACTAAGTGAGATTATCAAAGGTAAGCAAGGCCGCTTCCGTCAGAATTTGCTAGGTAAGCGTGTTGATTTCTCTGGACGTTCTGTTATCGTCGTTGGTCCAAAGCTAAAGATGGATCAGTGCGGTCTTCCAAAGAAGATGGCTTTAGAGTTATTTAAGCCACATTTGCTTGCTCGCCTTGAAGAAAAAGGCTATGCGACAACCGTTAAGCAAGCTAAAAAAATGATAGAAGATAAGACAAATGAGGTTTGGGAGTGCCTAGAAGAGGTCGTTAAAGACTATCCGGTCATGCTAAACCGTGCTCCAACACTTCACAAACTTTCTATCCAGGCGTTTCACCCAGTTCTTGTTGAAGGTAAGGCGATCCAGCTTCACCCGTTAGTTTGTGCGGCGTTCAACGCTGACTTCGACGGCGACCAAATGGCTGTTCACGTACCACTATCTCAAGAGGCTATTGCTGAGTGTAAAATTTTGATGCTTAGCTCAATGAACATCTTGCTTCCTGCAAGTGGTAAGGCTATCACAGTCCCTTCACAAGATATGGTTTTAGGAATTTATTATTTAAGCCTAGAGAGAAACGATGAAAAAGGTGCAAACAAAATTTTCTCAAGCGTCGATGAAGTAATGATCGCTGAAGAGGCTAACACTCTTGGTCTTCACGCTAAAATCAAAACAATGGTTGATAACAAGATCATCTTTACAACAGCTGGTCGCTTGATCTTAAGAGCGATACTTCCTGATTTTGTCCCTGAAAATATGTGGAACAAGATCATGAAGAAAAAAGACATTGCAAATTTGGTTGATTATGTTTATAGAAATGGCGGTCTTGAAGTAACGGCTGACTTCCTTGATAAGCTTAAAAATTTAGGCTTTAGATATGCTACAAAAGCGGGAATTTCTATCTCTATTGCAGACATCATCGTGCCAGATAGCAAGCAAAAATATATCGACGAAGCTAAGAAAAAAGTTCGTGAAATTCAAAAGCAATATGGCGCTGGTCTTTTAACAGATAGTGAGAGGTACAACAAGATCATCGATATCTGGACAGATACAAATAATAGTGTTGCAAGCGAGATGATGAAGCTTATCCAAAGTGATAAGGGTGGATTTAACTCAATTTATATGATGGCTGACTCAGGTGCGAGAGGTAGTGCAGCGCAAATTCGCCAGCTAGCTGGTATGCGTGGTCTTATGGCAAAACCGGACGGCTCGATCATCGAAACACCGATCATTTCAAACTTCCGTGAAGGTCTAAACATAATGGAGTACTTCAACTCAACCCACGGAGCTAGAAAGGGTCTTGCAGATACCGCGCTAAAAACTGCTAACGCTGGTTACTTAACAAGAAAGCTAATCGACGTTGCTCAAAATGTTAAAGTCACAATGCACGACTGCGGTACGCACGAGGGTGTTGAGATCACAGATATCACAGAGAGTGGCGAGCTAATAGAGAGCCTTGAAGAGAGAGTCTTGGGCCGTGTTTTAGCAGATGATGTGATCGATCCTATAACAAATGAAATTTTATTTAGCGAAGGCACATTGCTTGATGAGGAGAAAGCTAAGGCAATAACTGAAGCTGGCATAAAATCAGTAAGCATTAGAACACCTATCACGTGCAAGGCGCCAAAAGGCGTTTGCGCAAAATGCTACGGCTTAAATTTGGGTGAGGGCAAACTTGTAAAACCAGGCGAGGCTGTCGGTATCATCTCAGCTCAATCAATCGGTGAGCCAGGTACTCAGCTAACGCTAAGAACGTTCCACATCGGTGGTACGGCTTCTACTGAACAACAAGACCGCCAAGTCATCGCTCAAAAAGAGGGCTTTATTAGATATTACAACCTTAGCACATACGAGAACAACGGCAAGAAAATCGTTGCAAACAGAAGAAGTGCAGCTGTATTACTTGTTGAGCCAAAGATAAAATCAACAATCGATGGTAAAATCGAGATCGAATATGCCCACGAAGATGTAAATATCGTAATCAAGGGTAAAAAAGAAGAGATCAAATATACCATCAGAAGAAACGATCTTGCTAAGCCAAACGAACTAGCTGGCGTTAGCGGCAAGATCGAAGGCAAGATGTATATCCCTTACGCAAATGGCGATAAGGTAAAAGAGAATGAGAGTATTGTTGAGATCATCAAAGAGGGTTGGAACATTCCAAATCGTATCCCTTATGCTAGTGAGCTTAAAATTTCAGATGGCGATCCAGTAACTAGAAAGATCACAGCAGATGCAAATGGTGTAGTTAAATTTTTCATACTAAAAGGTGACTTCCTTGATAGACTAAAAGATATCAAAAAAGGTCACAAAGTAACCGAAAAAGGCTTCTTTGTTGTTGTTTCTGACAAAGACGGACGTGAGGCAGTTCGCCACTACATCCCAAGAAATTCTATCATCCAAGTATCAGACAATGATGCGGTAGAAAGAGCGACAGTGGTCTCACTACCTGAAAAAGATGACAAGCTAATAATCGCTGAGTGGGATCCATACTCAACTCCAACTATTGCAGAAGAGGCTGGTGTGGTTAGCTTTGAAGATGTCGAGCCAGGATATAGTGCGACTGAGCAAGCTGACGAGGCAACTGGTCAAAGACGTCTTGTTATCAACGAATATTTGCCAAGTGGCGTAAAACCAGCGATCATTATCACTACAAAGAGCGGACATTTGATCAAGTATCCACTTGATCCAAAAACTGCGATCTTTGTTTCAAGTGGCGATGAAGTAGCCCAAGCTGACATTTTGGCTAAGACTCCAAAAGCTGTTGCTAAGTCAAAAGATATCACCGGTGGTCTTCCAAGAGTTAGTGAGCTATTTGAGGCAAGACGCCCTAAAAATACAGCCATCGTTGCTGAGATCGACGGCGTTGTTAGATTTGACAAGCCACTTCGCTCAAAAGAGCGCATCATCATCCAAGCAGAAGATGGCACGACAGCTGAGTATTTGATCGAGAAGAGCCGCCAGATCCAAGTAAGAGACGGCGAATTTGTTCATGCTGGTGAGAAACTAACAGACGGACTTATCTCAAGCCATGATATCTTAAGAATTCTTGGTGAAAAGGCACTTCACTACTATTTGATCAGCGAAATTCAGCAAGTTTATCGTCGCCAAGGTGTTGCGATCGCTGATAAGCACATCGAGATCATCGTCTCTCAAATGCTTCGCCAAGTCAAAATCGTCGATAGCGGAAATACAAATTTCATCGTTGGCGACATGGTTTCAAGAAACAAATTTAAAGAAGAGAACGAGCGCATCATGAAAATGGGTGGCGAGCCAGCTATCGCTGAACCGATCCTTCTTGGTGTTACAAGAGCAGCTATCGGAAGTGATAGTGTGATCTCTGCTGCGTCATTCCAAGAGACAACTAAGGTTTTAACAGAAGCGTCAATCGCTGCTAAATTTGACTATCTTGAAGATCTAAAAGAGAACGTCATCCTTGGACGTATGATCCCAGTTGGTACTGGTTTTTACAAAGATAAAAAGATAAAGATCAAAGAAAACTAATATATTAAGCCCCGCATCTGGGGCTTAATTCTCTTATAAATTTACCCACTTAAATTTACAAAATTTCAAAATTTACAAGCCGTTAATCAATATTAAATAAAATCCATAACTAAAAATATGTAACGGAGATATTATGAAAAATGTCGATCTTGGACTTTTATTTCTGCGCTTAGGTCTTGGAATTTGCCTTTTTATGCACGGCTTTGGCAAAATTTTACACGGAGTTGGCGGCGTAAAGAGCATTTTAGTTGATGCTGGACTACCTAGTTTTCTGGCGTATTTTGCCTATCTTAGCGAGGTTTTAGCCCCTATAATGATTGCTGTTGGTTTTTACTCAAGGCTTGGCGCGCTCCTAGTTTTTGGCTCTAGTCTTGTCATTTTGTATTCATATTTTGGCTTGTCAAATTTACTTGAGCTAACTAATGTAAATGGCTTTAAAGCAGAGCTTATATATCTTTATATCGCTATGTCACTTTGCATCATCTCGACTGGTAGCGGTAAATACGCTATCAAACAAGATTGATCTAAATTTAGCACATATCAGATGTGCTAAATTTTCACACGTTTTATTTAAATTTTAATTTTATTTTATTTTTTTATAACAATTTAAGTTTGTAGCCTTTAAATTCAAAAATATCTCAAATTTAAAGGACACATGATGAACTCTATAAAAAAAGAGCCTTCGTTTCTGCTGGCCCTTACGCCTATCTTGGTTATGATCGTAGGCCTTGCGCTTGGCGTTGGTTATATGAAGCTAAAGGTTGAGCCGATCATTTTGATAGCAGCCCTTGTGGCTGGTGGCATCGCTTGGAGGCTAGGATATAGTTGGAGTGAGCTTCAAGAGGGAGTGATAGAGAAAATTTCAAGCTCATTGCCAGCGCTTATGATACTTTGGGCAGTCGGTCTGCTTATTGGCTCGTGGGTATTTTCAGGCACCATCCCTATGATCATCTACTACGGCGTGGATCTTATAAGTCCGCAGTATCTAGTCCTAACAGCTTTTGTCATCGCAGCCATCATCTCAACCGTAACTGGCACATCTTGGGGCTCTGCTGGCACAGTCGGTGTCGCCATCATGGGCATAGCTCAAGGTCTTGATGTAAATTTAGCAGCAACTGCTGGTGCGGTAGTCGCAGGAGCATACTTTGGCGATAAGCTCTCCCCACTCTCAGACACGACAAACCTAGCTCCGATAGCAGCTGGCTCAGAGCTTTATGAACACATCAGACATATGTTTTATACGACTATCCCAGCAACTATTGTTGCGATAGCAGCTTATCTATTCTTTGGTAGCGAGGCGGCAAGCAGTGGTGCAAATGTTTCAGAGTCGGTTTTGGCGCTTCAAGGTCAGCTTGATAAAATTTTTCACTGGAATATCATCTTGCTTTTGCCTGTGCTTTTTGTCTTGGCTGGTTCGGTGCTAAAGTGGCCAACTATACCTGTCATGATCATCGCTTCGCTATTTTCAGTGCTTCTTGGCGTTATCGTTCAAGATTTTAGCTTTAAAAATGGCTTTATCTCAGTGATGACTGGCTTTAACGTCACGATGAGCGGCATTAATATGGAGTTTTCAAAAGATATCACTAAGCTTTTAAATAGAGGCGGCGTGAGCTCGGTAAATTCAACCACTATACTAGTCATCTGCGCTATGGGCTTTGCTGGCATCATCTCAAAAACTGGCATGCTTACGAAGGTACTTCACACCATTATGGCAAGGGTCAAATCAACAGCAGGAGTCATCATCTCAACTATCGGCTCATGCCTAACTGTCGCATTTGTCACAGGTAGCTCATATCTTTCTATCCTCATCCCTGGTGAGATGTTTAAAGACTTTTATAAAGAGAAAAATTTAGCAGCCAAAAACCTATCAAGAACACTTGAAGACTCTGGCACCGTGATCGTCCCACTCATCCCTTGGTCAGCAGCTGGCGCATATATGACAGCTACACTTGGCGTGCCAACAGTAGAGTACTTGCCATGGGCGATCCTAAACTACATGGGCGTTGTCTTTGCTATCATTTTAGCGCTTACTGGCATCGGCATAGCTAAGATAAACAAGGACACCAAATGATACTTATAAAAAACGTCAAAATTTACTCGCCAAAATTCCTTGGTAAAAAAGATATATTTATATGTAATGGCAAGATCGTCTGCATAGCTGAAAATTTAGAGCCAAATTTGCCAAATGTAAAGGTAATCGACGCTTCAAATTTCACGGCTATACCAGGTCTCATTGATAAGCACGTGCATATCACTGGAGGCGGCGGAGAGGGCGGCTTTAAGACTAGGGTGCCTGAGATCATGCTATCAAATTTAATAGAAGCTGGCATAACGACGGCTGTTGGCCTACTTGGAACTGACAGCACGACAAGAAGCGTTGAAAATTTAGTCGCAAAAGCACACGCGCTAAACGACGAGGGCATCACGTGCTATGCTCACACTGGCGCATACAGCTCTAAAACGCCAACCATAACTGGCGAGATCGAAAAAGATATTGTCTTTGTTGATCCGATAATCGGCACCAAGCTAGCCATAAGCGACCACCGCTCATCAAGCGTGAGCAAAGATGAGCTAGCTCACATAGTTTCAGCTGGCAGGGTGGCTGGTATGATCAGCTCAAAGTCAGGACACACCACGCTTCATATGGGTGATGGCAAAAAGGGCTTAAATTTGATCTATGAAGTGCTAAATGAGTACGATATACCGATCACTCTATTTCAGCCAACGCACGTAAATAGAAACGAGGAGCTTTTTAAACAAAGCTTTAAATTTATAAAAGATGGCGGCTACATCGACTTTACCTGCATGCCAGGACTTACGCCACTTGAAGCTGTAAAGCGCATCAAAAAAGAAAATTTACCGACAAATAAGATAACCATTAGCTCAGACGGCTTTGGCAGCTACTCTAGCTATGATAGCGACGGAAATTTACTAAAAATAGGCATCGCTAGCGTTAAGAGTTTGTATGAAGAGTTTATAAATTTTGTAAAAGATGGTTTTAGTATCGAGGAGGCGTTGCCATATTTTACGACAAACGTGGCAAAAAGTGTGGCCTTACAAAATAAAAAAGGCGAGATAAAAGAAAATTACGATGCAGATATTTTGCTAATCGATGAGAAATTTGAGATTAAATTTGTCGTTGCAAAGGGTGAAATTTTAAAAGATGACAGTGGTTTTATAAAAAAAGGAACGTATGAATAAGTCTAACTTATTAACCGTTATTTAAGCTTTTTTTAAATAAAATTAGGTCTTTTTAATAAATTTAGTTGAAAGGAATTATTGTGCCAACCATAAATCAATTGGTCAGAAATGAACGCAAGAAAGTGACTGTTAAGTCAAAATCTCCAGCGTTAAAAGAGTGCCCTCAAAGAAGAGGAGTTTGCACTAGGGTTTATACTACAACTCCTAAAAAACCAAACTCAGCTTTGAGGAAAGTTGCCAAAGTTAGGCTTACAAGCGGTTTTGAAGTCATCAGCTATATCGGCGGTGAAGGTCACAACCTACAAGAACACAGTATTGTTTTAGTTCGCGGCGGTAGGGTTAAAGACTTACCAGGTGTTAAATATCACATCGTTCGTGGTGCACTTGATACTGCTGGTGTTGCAAAAAGAACAGTTTCTCGTTCTAAATATGGTGCAAAACGCCCTAAAGCTGGCGCTGCTGCTCCAAAAAAGTAAAAAATTAGGTTCGCAGACGTTGCTTAAATTTGCAAACGTTTGAGTAAAATTTCATAAAAATTTGAAGGAAAAATCAAAATGAGAAGAAGAAAAGCTCCTGTAAGGGAAGTTTTACCTGATCCGATTTACGGAAATAAAATAATCACTAAATTTATTAATTCTCTTATGTATGATGGCAAAAAAAGCGTCGCTACAGAGATAATGTATGGTGCTATTAAAGCTATCGAAAAGAAAAATGCTGAGGTTAAAGGCATCGACGTTTTTAACGACGCTATCGAAAATGTAAAACCTATTTTAGAAGTTAAATCACGCCGTGTTGGTGGTGCTACTTATCAAGTACCAGTTGAGGTTCGCCCAGCTCGCCAACAAGCTCTTGCTATCCGCTGGCTTATAACTTTTGCTAGAAAAAGAAGCGAAAGAACAATGGTTGATAAACTAGCAAATGAGCTTTTAGATGCGGCAAATTCAAAAGGTGCATCTTTCAAGAAGAAGGAAGATACTTACAAGATGGCAGAGGCTAATAAAGCATTTGCTCACTACCGCTGGTAAGAAAGAATTAGTATGGCAGAG
The DNA here is from genome assembly GCF_003048875.2 of Campylobacter concisus. Taxonomy (NCBI): domain Bacteria; kingdom Pseudomonadati; phylum Campylobacterota; class Epsilonproteobacteria; order Campylobacterales; family Campylobacteraceae; genus Campylobacter; species Campylobacter concisus. Next base: position 615,391 of record NZ_CP049264.1, read on the forward strand.
AGAAAAACGCCTTTACATAAGGTAAGAAATATCGGTATTGCGGCTCACATTGATGCTGGAAAGACAACTACTAGTGAGAGAATTTTGTTCTTCACTGGTATGAGCCATAAGATAGGTGAGGTTCATGATGGCGCTGCTACTATGGACTGGATGGAGCAAGAAAAAGAGCGTGGTATTACTATTACATCAGCTGCAACTACGGCGTTTTGGAAGGGCTACCAAGTAAACCTAATCGACACTCCGGGACACGTTGACTTTACTATTGAAGTTGAGCGTTCTATGCGTGTTCTTGACGGTGCTGTTGCGGTATTTTGTTCTGTTGGTGGTGTTCAGCCACAGTCTGAAACTGTTTGGAGACAAGCAAATAAATATCACGTACCAAGAATCGTTTTTGTTAATAAAATGGACAGAATTGGTGCAAATTTTTTTAGAGTTGAAGAGCAGATCAGAGAAAGACTAAAAGCAAATCCAGTACCTATCCAAATTCCTATTGGTGCAGAGGACAACTTTAAAGGTGTGGTTGATCTTGTAAGAATGAAAGCATACGTTTGGAATGACGAGAAAAAGCCAACTGACTATGTAGAAGAAGAAATTCCAGCTGAAGTTAAAGAAAAAGCTGAAGAATACCGCGCAAAACTAATCGAAGCTGTTTCTGAGACAGACGATAGCTTGATGGAGAAATTCTTTGCAGGCGAAGAACTAACTGAAGAAGAGATCAAAAAAGGTATAAAAGCAGGCTGCTTAAGAATGACTATCACACCTATGCTTTGCGGAACTGCGTTTAAAAACAAAGGTATCCAACCTCTACTTGACGCAGTAGTTGATTATTTACCAGCTCCAGATGAGATCGCAGCAATAAATGGTGTTTATGAAGATGGCACTGAAGTGACTGTTGAAAGTACAGATGATGGCGAATTTGCCGCTCTTGCGTTTAAAATTATGACTGACCCATTTGTTGGACAGCTGACATTTATCCGTGTTTATAGAGGAAGCCTTGAAAGTGGTAGCTATGCTTACAACACAGTTCAAGACTGCAAAGAGAGAATCGGCCGCTTACTAAAAATGCACTCAAATAAACGTGAAGAGATTACTGAGCTTTTCGCTGGTGAAATCGGCGCTGTTGTTGGTCTAAAAAATACTCTAACAGGCGATACTCTTGCAAGTGAAAAAGATAAAGTTATCCTTGAGAGAATGGACTTCCCAGAGCCAGTTATCAGTGTCGCGGTTGAGCCAAAAACAAAAGCAGATCAAGAAAAAATGGCGATCGCTCTTCAAAAACTAGCTCAAGAAGATCCAAGCTTTAGAGTTAGCACTGACGAAGAGAGCGGACAAACTATCATTAGTGGTATGGGTGAGCTTCACCTTGAGATCATTGTCGATCGTATGCTTCGTGAATTTAAAGTTGATGCTGAAGTTGGTCAACCACAAGTTGCTTACCGCGAGACTATCCGTAAGGCAGTTGAACAAGAGTATAAGTATGCTAAACAATCAGGTGGTCGTGGTCAATATGGTCACGTATTCTTACGTATCGAGCCACTTCCAGCTGCTAGCGGATTTGAATTTGTTAACGACATCAAAGGTGGTGTTGTTCCAAAAGAGTACATCCCAGCTGTTGAAAAAGGTTGTAAAGAAGCGCTTCAAAGTGGTGTTCTTGCAGGATATCCAGTTGAAGATGTTAAAGTTACACTTTTTGATGGTAGCTACCACGAAGTTGACTCATCTGAAATGGCATTTAAGCTTGCTGCTTCTATGGGCTTTAAAGAGGGCGCTAGAAAAGCAGGTGCGGTTATCCTTGAGCCTATGATGAAAGTTGAAGTTGAGACTCCAGAAGAGTATATGGGTGATGTTATCGGTGACCTTAATAAGCGCCGTGGCCAAGTAAATTCAATGGATGATAGAAATGGTATAAAAATCATTGCAGCTTATTGTCCACTTGCTCAAATGTTTGGCTACTCAACAGATCTTCGCTCAATGACTCAAGGTCGTGCGACTTACTCTATGGAATTTGATCACTACGAAGAAGTTCCTAAAAACGTAAGTGAAGAGATCATTAAAAAGAGAAATGGCTAATTAGCCAAAATAGGGCAGAGCGATCTGCCCTTTAAAATTTAACTACTTGAGTAAAAATTTAAACTAACTTGCAAATTTGTCCTCATAGCTCAGCTGGATAGAGCGCAGAATTCCTAATTCTGAGGTCACAGGTTCGAACCCTGTTGGGGACACCATAGATAAATTATTTTTACATAAACCACTACATTTATCTGATATTAAACCATTTGAAAATAAGTCATAAAAATTTATAATAAAATATTCAAAACGAGTTTTTTAAAAGGATACTAGATATGAAATTTACTAGAGTTATGTTTTTGCTACTAACAAGCTTATTTTTAATAGCCTGTTCTGTAAATCAAACATATAACAATATAAGTGTTTCTGAGTTAAGAAAATTAGCTAAGAAACACGGTGGAGTTTATGTGTTTAATCAGAAATTTATTGATGAGATAGAAAAAAGAGAAGCTGAAAGAAAAGAGATGAGTAAAATACTAGGCGATAAGATAAGTTCAAATCCTAGAAAAATAAAACAAGGAGATAAATTTGTAACTATATATGATGTAAATATGACATTGATAAATGAAAAACTTCCCCAAATCCTCTCAAATGGCAAGCCATACTATACTCTTAGAACTTATCGTAAAGCTGTAAAATTATCAAAGGAATATGTTAATAAGGTGATAGACTATATAGGTCAAGATGATTATTCTAAATTTATGCCAGATATTAGTGTCTGGTCTTTTTATCTTGATGACAACGACAATATAGTGCCTATCGAACTCACAGTGACATATGACTATGAGGTTAAAATATATGGGCTATTTGGTGATGAAGGTAGAGGCTTTTATATGTCAAGAAAAGAGTCAAGATATGTGCCAGGCGGAAATAAATTTATCCTTACTAACGATAAATTTGAAAAAGTAAATAAAAATGAGTGAAATTTCAGTAAAAGAGTAATTAAATTTTAAATATAATCACGTAATATTTTATAATCATAACATGTAATACAGTATGAACGAGGCTTATATGGCAAAACAAAAAAATATAAAAAAAATAAAACATTCGTCTATAAACTACATAAATAAGCCAAGAGAAGATGCAGAAAATCTGCAAATCGAAAATAACAGCATTAATAAAAAATTTATGCTTGTTAGTTTGGCTCTAGTTGTGGTGGTAGCGGCAATAATATATTTTAAGGGAAAAAGCCATGATACTTATAGTGTTATGGCACTTAACGGCAGGGAAGTAAAAATAGATAAGAAAACAAATTTGATAGTCGCTAAAAAGAACGATGAAAGGCAATTAGCCCCAGAAGCTGCAGCCCAACTAGTCATAGACTCTCGCCAGATATTAAACTCGTCTCCGTATAGACACTATGAGCCAGAGTACTATGATACAAAGAGCGATTATGAGTCATTTAAAAAATGGCTAGACATAAGCTATCTTTCAAACTCTACTAAAATTTCACCTTGGACAAAGTCAGAAAAAGCCTACTTTGAGAGCTTAAAGACTAGAAAAGAGAGATATGCATACTTGGTAAAAAGAAGCAATCTAAAATGCGCAATGATACACATACCTGATGATGCCATAGGTTCAATGGGCTTAGAAGAAAAAGATAGTGATCCATTGTATAAGAAACTCTATGAAAACGTTAAGAATGGTAGCGCAAAGACATATTTCTTTGAAGGAGAGTGGGCTATATGTGCTGGAATGTTTGGAAGACCAAGTGATTTTTTAGGTGGTAGCCAAGAGGGATTTAAGGCAAGGAGATTTCAAAAACTTTTCTTGGCGGCTCAACTAGGAGAGGTGGGAACTCTAGAATATTTGGGTGATCGTTTTAAATACTCCACATACCAAATGGGTCTTAACAAAAATTTAAAGAAACTAGAGGAATTTGAAAAACTTTCTAATAATCCTCCACTAGACGAATTTGGCATGATACCTTATCTTGATGAGATAGTTGGTAACTACTTTGTGATGGATTTTAATAGAAAAGGTGTGGCAGCAATGCCAGACGACTCCTTTTATCAGCAGCTGTTGAAGATTATAGAGGATGAAAAAGAGCTAAAAGATCCAAGAGATATTGATGCAAACGAGACTACAAGGGAAGAATTTGTAAAGTATGTCAATAAAAATATAGGATCATATCAATATAAATTTGAAGAGTATGGCTTTTCAGATCTATGGGAGTATAGGGAAATGGAGGATTTTATAGATACAACCATCTTGGGCTCTTTGGTGATGTCATTAACGCCACCAGAGGGATATCCTAATGCACCGTACTACAACACACCAGAAGAGCTAACAAGACTATATGAGGCTGGTAAACTAGATAAGAAACTAAATCCTCTTATCCCTGTAATGTACAGAGATAGTTTTCCAAAAGATCTTAGACGAAAGATACTAAGATACGCAAAAGAGCATAATATAACGGACTAAATTTGAGCCATTATATAAAAATAGTTTTTTGGTTTAATAAAACAATGCTAACATTTCAAAAATTTATTTAAGGAGAGTAGATGAAAAAAATTTTACTTTTAGGAGCTGTTTGTTGTATGTTGTCAGCTGATGTTAAAACTGTTAATATAAGCCCAGATGAGATCAAAAAATATGATCAGATCGTTGATATTAGAACTCCATCTGAATGGCAAGAGACTGGCATCATAGCTAGTGCTAAGACCATCACTTTTGATCCAAGTAACAAGAGTGCATTTTTAGATGAGCTTTCAAAGGCGGTTGATATCAAAAAGCCTATCGCTCTTGTTTGTAGAAGTGGTAGAAGAAGCACAGCAGCAGCTGCAGCGATAGATAGCACAGATCTTAAGATTATAAATTTAGATGGTGGCATGAGTAGTTTGATCGAACAAGGCTACAAAACTACACCTTATAAAAAATAGACAAATTTCTAAATTCTACATTTGACTACAAGATAAATTTATTTTGTAGTCAAAATTTATACTAAATAATAAATTTTATTATTTGATTAACCAGTGATTAACTCTAAGTCAATATAATTTCATCACATTTAAACAATAAAGAAGGAGACAAAATGTCAAAAGTTATTTTACAGTTAAACACAATTCAGGCTGATGCAAACGCACTTTATATCAAATTTCATGATCTTCACTGGAATGTAAAAGGTATTCAATTTTTTAGCGTCCACGAGTATACCGAAAAAGCTTATGAGGATATGAGTGAGATTTTTGATGACGCAGCTGAGAGAGCTCTTATGCTTGGCGGCAGACCTATCGTCAAGGCTGAGGAGCTAGCAAAAGTCGCTCACATAAAACACGAGCCAAAAGAGAGCTACACTCCGACTGAGGTTTTGGATATTGTTTTGGCTGATTACAAGCACCTTTTGGGCGAGTTTAAAAAGCTTGATGAGCTTGCAGAGGGTGACACAACAACTCAGATGTACGCACAAGATCAAATAGCTAAATTTGAAAAAGCCATCTGGATGCTAAACGCAACACTTGGTAAATAATCATAGCGGGAGCTCTCCCGCTTTACCCTAAATAAATTCCACCTTTTGGCGATATAGTTTTTATAAACTTATAGGAGCCAAATATGCAAATCAGTCAAATCGTAAGCTCATACAACACTTCAAGTGTAAAAGAAAATGTAAAATCAGAAATTTCGCTTCATAAAGATGAAAAAGAGGTTTCTAAAAAGCAGCCTGAGGTTTCAAATTTAAGCGCAAAAGAGATATCAAATAGCTACTTTTTGCAGTATCAAAAAGATATTACTCAAAATGCTAGCTCAAATTTACTAGCCCAAGGTGGTCTAAACTTTAGTGTGCCTGAAAATTTATCAGACATTTTATCTGGACTCGATCTAGCAGGTATCGGCTATAACGGCAAAGCTCTAGGAGAGCTAAGTAGTGATGAGGCGAGCGAGCTAGTTAGTGAAAATGGCTTTTTTGGCATCGCAAATACGGCTGATAGGATAGCTGGTTTTGTGCTAAATGGCGCAGGTGATGATGTGGAGAAGCTAAAAGCTGGTAGAGAGGGCGTGGCAAATGGTTTTGAGGATGCAAAGAAAATTTGGGGCGGAGAGCTTCCTGAAATTTCACAAAAGACTATCGAAAAGACTCTTGAGGCGCTCGATAAAAAGATCGCTGAGCTTGGCGGTAACGTCTTAAACGTATCAGCCTAATTTTCTTGGGGTCTCTCCCAAGAAATTTATATATTAATGTAAGCACAAAACCCAAATTTTAAAAACCCGCAAATTTTATTTAATCTTAAAAGCTATACTTTTCTCTTTATATTAAGGAGAAAAGATGAAAGCTAAAATTTTACTTCCTCTAGCAGTAGCCACTATGTTTTTGGGATGTTCATTTTTTGATGACAACCCGCCAGTTCGCAAGCAACCAAGGCAAGCTACTAAAACTATACCTGCAAAAAGCTCCATCAAAGGCTTCATAAAAGATGTTAGCTATAAAGATTCGAAATACTGCTACGAGATAGTAGCCAGCGACGTGAAAAATCACAAACTAAACAAAGCTAATTTTTGTGCAAACAGATATTATTACGATAAGGGCGATCTTGTCTATGCGACTTTTTACGCAGATAAGCTCATAGACATGCTTCTTATAAAAGAGGGCGGCTCTAGAGGCGCATATAATGGCATAAGAAAACCGCAAAATGAAGTAGTCGTTAAAAGAAAAAATATAAAAACAAATATCGAAGTGCCAAAAGAGGAGAAAATTTCTTTTTAGATTACCGTTGATTTACTGCTAGCATATATAATTTCATCAGCAATCAAAACTAGAACTCCTTTTAAGGGGCAAAGCAACGGCCCCTTTTTCTTTTTATCCCCTTTTTAAAAGTCTCATTTGTAAAAGATAAATTATCAAAATATACCTCTTTTTGGTCAAAATCGGTAAACAATCGGTAACAAAAATGCAAAATTTTATGATTTTTTAAGCTTCATCTTAAAATTTATTGATTATAATTGCCAACACAAATACCCTAAAAGGAGAAAAAATGAAACTAACAAAAATTAGTTTGGCTGCTTTGGTTGCTTTAGGTGCGTTTTCAAGTGTAGCGAGTGCTACTCCACTTGAAGAAGCTATAAAAAATGTAGATCTTTCAGGATTTGCAAGATATAGATATACAAATACTCACGAGAAAAATACAGTAGCAAAAAATGTTACAAAAGGTAGCGTTGCAAATCATCAGTTCAGAATGATTACTAATTTTAAGGCTGCTATTGACGATAACTTCTTTGGTGTTATAGGTCTTAGATATAACACTAATGATGGCTCAGGTGATAATGCAGGTGCAGGTACAGACAAAGCACTTACTGAAAAAGCATTTAATGTTTATCAATTCTATCTAGGTTATAAAGTAGGCAACACTACTATAACAGCTGGCAAGCAACTTATAAGCTCATACTTTACTAATGATGCAGTTGGTACAGGTGTTAGAGTAGTAAATAAAGACATTGAAGGTCTTACGCTTACAGCTTTAGCTTTTGATGCAATTGAAGGTGAACAAGGTTGGAGCAATGGTGATTTATATTCTGTAACGACTAATTTAAATAGCTATGATGTTGGTAACCTATATGCAGCTGGTATTGCTGGTTCATACGATCCAGTAAATTTCCAACTATGGTATGCTAGTTTAACAAACCTAGCTGACGTACTTGCAGCTGATGTTTCAGCAAATTTTGCTATAACTAACGATGTATCTTTAGGCGCAAGACTTAACTATGCACATAGCCAAGCTGATACAAGTGCAAAAAATGCTCTTGGTTACGATGATGGTAACTTCTATGCTGGCGAACTTTCAACTTCACTATTTGGTCTTGATTTAGCTGCTGGCTATATTGGCTACAAAACTCAAAACTATCAAGATGGTAAATATTCAGCATTTACATTTGAAGATCAAGGTGGCTTAATCGACGCTGGCGAAGATGTATTTGACTGGACACGTGCAGAAGGTAAGGGTAGTTACTTCTATGCAACAAGTGCATATACATTTGATAAATTTACAGCTGGTTTAGATTATATCAAAGGTAGTTACAAAACAGATGAGAAGACTAAAGTTGAGGAATTTGTTCCAAGATTTGCTTATCAATACAACAAAAAGTTGAAATTTAGCTCATTCTATGCCTTTAAAACAGAAAAAGAGCATGACGGAGAAAACAAAGCTGACAAATTTAGATTTGAAGCTAAATACTCATTCTAATTCATAGCTCGTTAATCAACTTATGATATAATCCCGGGTCGGAGCAATCTGATCCGGGATTTTTAAATTTAGAGCAAAATTTCAAGGAAACTCATGAAAAATATCAAAATTTCTTTTTTGGCGTGTTTTTTGGTGGCAAATGCCTTTGCAGCTTCTCAGGTTTATTATATAGAAGCTCGTGGCGAGTTTGGTAAAGAGCTTGCCGAGATGGCAAAAAAGCAGGCTAATGACAGAAATGAAAAAGTAAATGTCTATGTCGATGAAGATCCAAGACGCTATAAAGACAATAGAATTTTAAAATTAGGCGTTGATAGAAAAGGTAGATATAGTGTCTCTTTAGGAAAAGAGCTTTATGAGAAACAATGTGCTAGCTGTCATGGCGAAAGCGCAGATAAAAGACCATTTGGCTCAACACCACTTAAAAACATGGATGCTAAAGATATAGAAGATAGCATCATCTCTTATAGAAGTGACTCAAGCTTTGGTGGTAGCGGTAAAAACGTGATGCAAAACCAAGCCAAGATCGTCTCAAACAACGATCTTGGTGCAATACTAGCTTATCTAAAAGGCAAAGATGCACTTGCAGATCAAGATACAAACGAAAATAAACCAGTTTCAACCGAAACAAAGCAGGGCAGTTATTTAAGATAAATTTCACTTCGGTAGCTTTGCCACAATATAAATAAAAGGAAGCAGATGTTAAATCCAAAAACATTATTTTTAAGTATGGGCTCAGCTATCGTTTTGATGATAATCTTTGCCGTAGCTAGCGGAGCCGCCACAATAATAGAGAGCAAAACCAGCACCGAAGCAGCTTGGTACTATGTTTATGGCGCTAGCTGGTTTGCGCTCATTCAACTACTTCTTGGTATAAATTTAGCCTTTAACATCTTTAGATACAACCTAATCGATCCTAAAAAACTGCCATCGCTCATCTTTCACTTAGGTTTTATCGTCATCTTAATCGGTGCTGGCATCACAAGATACCTTGGCTTTGAAGCTGATATGCATATACGTGAAAACACTGCTTCAAATGTTGTTAGTACGAAGGTTTCGTATATAAATTTAACAGCGCTTAACGACAAAGGTGAGGAGATCAGCTCAGCTATGCCTTTAGGACTTGCTGATGTAAAGAAGGGCTTTGATCTAAAGCTAAAAACAGCAGACGGTGAGGCTAGTTTAAAATTTAAAGAATTTGTGCCAAATGCAAGTTATAAATTTGTAAATGATGATAGCGGAAAGCCTGTCGTTGAGTTTGTAGTCTCAAACGAGAGCGAAAGTGAAGAGATATTTTTACTTGAAGAAGAAGAGGCGAGAGTTGGAGATATCAGCTTTATCTTTAATGCCAAGCCAGATGAAAATAAAAAATATGTTCTTTTTAGACTAAATGATGGAAATTTCACAGTTACTTCAAATGTCGATCTTTCAAAATTTACTATGGCAGATAGCTCAAAAACTGAGCTAAAAGCTGGCAGTGTGAATGAATTTGGCACAGGCAGCCTATATACTATCTCAAATATAAATTTCGCCCCAAGGCTAGTCTCAGCGCACGCCACAAGAAAGCTAGTTAGCTCAAAGGATAGCGAGTTTAATGCGTTGATAGCTGAGCTAAACTACAAAGGTGAGAGTAGAGAGATGCATGTATTTTACAACCTAATGGAGCCTTCACGTATCGCTGTGGCTGGACAGAAATTTAACGCTTCATGGGGAGCTCAGCAGATAAAACTCCCATTTAGCCTCTACCTAAAGGACTTTGAGCTAAAAAGATATCCTGGCTCAAATTCTCCTATGAGCTACTCAAGTGAGGTTGTGGTAAAAGATGGCACGAATGATCCTGGGTTTGATTATAGAATTTATATGAACCACGTGCTTGATTATGATGGATATAGATTTTTCCAAAGCTCATACGATACTGACGAGAAAGGCACGATCCTCTCTGTCAATAAAGACCCAGGCAAGATCCCAACATATATCGGATACTTTTTGCTAGGTCTTGGCTTCTTGCTAAATGTCATAAATCCTAACAGCCGCTTTAGAAAGCTTGCAAAACTAATAGATAATGAATCAACAAAAGGCGGTAAAAAAGTGGCTGCGCTCATAGCTGTCTTACTTTTAGGCTTAAATTTTAGCTCGCTAAGGGCAGAGGACTTCTTGCCGCATATCAGCAAAGAGCATGCAGACAAGCTTGCTAGGCTTATCGTGCAAAGTCCAGATGGCAGGATGAAGCCATTTGATACGCTTAGCAAAGAGGTTTTAAACAAAATTCATAGAGGCGAGAGCATAGGTAGCCTAAATTCAAACCAAGCGATGCTTTCTATAATGGTAACGCCTGATTTCTGGCGAAATGAGAAGATCATCGCACTTGGTCAAAGCAAGGAGCTAAAAAAAGAGCTAGGCGTCGATGAGAATGCAAGATACGCAAGCTTTGATGAATTTTTTAAAGCGACAAAAGATGGTGGAAGCGAGTATAAACTAACAAAATTTGCCGAGATAGCAAACCGCAAACACCCAGGCTCACGCAATACTTTTGACAAAGATGTGATAAAGATCGACGAGAGACTAAATGTATTTTATATGATATTTATCGGTGAAATTTTCAAAATTTTCCCAAAACAAGATGATCCGTCAAATTCTTGGTATTCGCCAGCTAGTGCGATGATGTACTTCTCGCCAAAAGAGGCTGAGCTAGTAGTTGGCATGATGAGAGAGTACTTCTCAGCTGTTGATGCAGCCTCAAAGGATAATGACTGGAGCAAGGCGGATGCGGCGCTTGAGAAAATTTCAGCCTATCAGCACAAATACGGCGCTGCTGTCATGCCAAGTGAGAAAAAGATAGATATAGAAATTTTATTTAATAAATTTCAAGTATTTGATCGCTTGACGCCGATATATCTTTTGGCTGGTCTTGCACTTTTGCTATTTGTTTTTGTCAAGATGCTAGCACCAAAAGTGCAGATAAATGGCATAGTTAAAGCGGTATATGTTATAAATTTACTAGCCTTTCTTGCGCACACAGTTGGTCTTGGTCTTCGCTGGTACATCGCTGAGCACGCCCCTTGGAGTAACGCCTACGAGTCGATGGTCTATATCGCTTGGGCACTTGGTCTATCTGGTATCATCTTTGCAAAACGTAGTCCGATCGCACTTGCGCTTACCTCTATATTGGCTGGTGTTACGCTATTTGTTGCGCACCTTAGCTGGATGGATCCGCAGATCACGACACTTGTGCCTGTACTTCAGAGCTATTGGCTAACTATCCACGTCTCTATCATTACTGCAAGTTATGGATTTTTAGGTCTTTGTGCGTTGCTTGGTGGCTTTACTTTGCTACTTATCATCTTACAAAACAAGAAAAAGCCAAATGCAGAGATCGCACGCAATATCACTGAAGCGACACGTATAAATGAGATGGCGATGATACTTGGCCTTAGCTTACTTACGCTTGGAAACTTTTTAGGCGGCGTCTGGGCAAATGAGAGCTGGGGTAGATACTGGGGCTGGGATAGCAAGGAGACTTGGGCGCTAGTTTCGATCCTTGTCTATGCGGCAGTGCTTCACATGAGATTTATACCAAAGCTTAATAATCAATACGCATTTGCTGTTGCCTCATTTTTTGCCTATTGGTCGATCATAATGACCTATTTTGGGGTAAATTTCTATCTAGCTGGCATGCACTCATACGCAGCTGGAGATCCGCTTCCGGTGCCTGATTTCGTCTGGATAAGCATCGCCATTATGATAGCGATGAGCGTTCTTGCATTTACGAAACGCTCTCTTTGCACAAGGTTATAGATGCTTCTTAAAGGCTTGATAGTCTTTTTTGTCTTTTTGCTTATAGTGGCCATTTGCGCGCTAATCTATCTTTTGCTAAAAAACAAAGATCATCAAGTCTTAACAAGAGGACTAGAAGCTGAGAGTGAAGAAGAGATCACGATCGAAAAGCTTGAAGAGCTTGCTAGCGATAAAACTCTAAGCAAAAACGAGCTTTTCGAGCTTATACAAATTTTTGGAGAGAAATTTATAATACCAGCGAAAAAAAATCAGGTCGCTCCAAAAGAAGCTAGCAACTACATAAATTTTATAATCCTAATCTGCTCTCACCAAAATGCCGACGCAAAGCTTATTAGCTTTTTGGACAAAGAGGCTAAAAAGAAAAATCCAAGCTATGTTGCAGAGATCGAAGATAGCGAGAGGATAGGCATAGAAAACCGCAAAAATCGCAGGTAAAAATTAAAAATCAAATAATTAGCTTATTGTTTTTTATGCTTTGAGCTTATTTTGTAAGTAAAAAACAAAATTATATTTTGATTGATGAAATTTTTTGAATTATTATGATAGTTTTATTTAAAGTGATGTTAATAATCTTTTAATAAAAATAAGCATTGCTAAGATAAAGAAATAAAATTTAATGGGAGCTTATATGTTTTTAAGTTACTTGATGCAAATATTTTATGGAATTTTGTTTTCTGCTGTTCCATTCTTAATATGGATACTTTTAGTGTTATTTAGTAAGAGACAAAATATCAAAGTTTTTGCTAATACTTTTGATATAGTTGGTATTAATATTATTACGCCCATCTTGTTTTTATTTTCTCTAGCTCCCCTTCTTTCTGATGCTGGAGAATATGCTGGCATTATAAACACTCTTATTTATATACCCATTGGAATTTTTGTGTTTTATGTTTTTTATAGTTTATGTGTTTGCATTCAGTATAATTTTGGTTATTGGCATTGGATCTTAGCGTTATTTCTTAGATTTTGTTGTTTTGTATTGATAATTATTGGTTTTCTGTTTTTTTATTCCAATATGTAGTGATTGCGAAAATAGTAGAGAAATAACATTTAGAAAATATGTTAAAATTTAGTTTGGTAGATCAGTTTATATCTTCTGTTAAAAATATCTTTACTAAAGTGCAAGATCTATTTATAGTGATACGGAACCTAAAGATGTCAAGGATAGTGAAACAATAGATAAAAATAATACAAAGATATAGGAAGTTTTAGCTCGGTTCATTTCAAGTTCAAGACTGTACAAATTTGTATTAAATAAAAGTTGTAATGACTAGTTTAAAATTGTAAAAATTAGCGTGTATATTATATAATTTTCATTTCTTATAAAATAAATTTTTAAAGGTTTAGTCATGTATTTGGTCCCTGATAATTACGCTGTAAATTCTTTCTTGAGTTTGGTTGTGATCATGCTTTTTTTTGTAGCGATTTTTTTCTCACTCATTTTAGTTGGTCGGAGAAATATTAAGGTTTATGCTAATAAATTTGATCTCTTGGGTATACATTTAATTTTCCCATTTATTATATTTCCTCTTACGTTTGAGTCGTTTATAAATATCGTTGCATCTTTTCTTGATATTAATACTGATACGAAAATCGTAGTTGGGGTTCTAATAATATTGTCTTTGATTATTTTTTATATCATCTATAGTTTTTGGGTTTGTATTAAGTATAATTGCGATCCTATAAACTGCATAATAGCATTGTTGTTAAGATTTCAAGGTATTGTATTTCTCTCGCTTATTTATGTGATTTTTTTGGGTGGGAAAAGTCATGATAAAAAAGACAAAGAGATAATCCCTGAAAATATGAAAACTTTAAACCTTTTTGATCAATTCAGATTTTCTTTATATAGTTTTGTTGCTGTTAGAAAAATTTTTGATAAGGAAAAGTCTGCTTATGTGGTGAAAAATACCGCAAGAAAAGTGAATGATTTTATATAATAGATGCAAGCAAAAATTTAAAAAGAGTATGAAATGATTGATGATATTTACTTATTTTTATATATGGGTTTAATTGTTTTTATTCTCATTTTATTTCCTGCTATTGCTATCTTTTCTGCTGGCAAGCGAAATATAAAAGTTTATCTGAGTAAATTTGATCTAGTTGGACTGCATCTCATTTTTCCGCTCGTGATATTTCCCATTTTTGTGGCTATATATTGCGCAGTATGTGAGTATTTTGACGTTTCTAATAATGATGGGTTATCTTATATTTTTTACACTATGCTTTTTATAATAGCCACTTACGCCATTTTTGGCTTTTACGTTTGCATTAAATACAATCACGGCTTTTTAAACTGCTTTTGGGCGTTACTTTTAAGATTTAACTTCATGACCCCGCTTGTTTATTTGCTATTTTTAGGTGGCAAAGGACGTGACAAAAATGGCAATGAGATAACCCCTGAAAATGCAAAAAATTTAAGCCTTTTTGTAAAGCTTAGATTTTCGCTTTATAATATGATCGTCTTTAGAAAAAATTATGACAAAGATAAAGTTGCAGGCAGGGATGAGATAAATTCTAACGATAAAGTTCTAGTCTCAAAAGAAGAGTGGGATGAGTTTTTAAAATGGAAAAATAGTAGAGAGAGTTAAATTTAAAAAGAGCCAGCAAGATGCTAGCTCAGCTTACGGCAAAACTACGCCAAATTTCATAGCCACATCATATATCATTGCGCTAATAATGCCAGCGAAAAATCCAGCAACCATATCATCGCCCATGACGCCAAGTCCGCCCTTTACGTTGCGATCGATCCTGCCAATGATCGAAGGCTTTTTGATATCAAGCACTCTAAAAAGCACGAGCGAGAGAACTAGCTGTGAGATCGTCGCTCCGCTAATGGCGATAGCAAGCCAAACACCAGCAACCTCGTCGATCACGATAAAGCTCTCGTCGTGTGAATTTACCTTTTTTTCAAAATCATCAATGACGCTGATGCTTACCAAAAATAGCAAAATGCTAGCTAGTAAAAGCGTGGTCGCTGAGAAAAAATATAACACAAAATAAGCCACCACAGCTCCAGCCACCGAGCCCCAAGTGCCAGGTGCCTTTGGTAAAAGTCCAAATCCAAAAAATGTCAAAAATATCTTTTGCATAAATTTCCTTAAGTGAGTGATGATGTCTGGTAGAGCTTCATAAGCTCCTCGTAAAAGTCGCGGTCGGTCTTGTTTTCAAGCAGCCCAGAATTTACAAAGAGATCGTCGCAGAGCTTTTGTATATCTTTAAAGCGATTTACATAGAGCTTGCTTAAGATGAGCGCTGAAATTTCAGGCCTTACTAGTATGGCTGGTGGCATGATGCCGTTAAATAGCAGCTCTTTGATCACGTCTGGGTGGTATTTGATCTGGTGGTGCTGTCCGTGTGGGCAGCTTTTGGTGCTAACTAGCGTCTTGCACTTGTTGCAATAAACGAGCTCTGGCAGGACGATCACGTCTAAATTTAGATCGTTTTTGTAGATGTCAAGGATCGTATGAACTTCGTTGTGGTCAAAAAACATGCCGATGCCTGAGTGGTTTTGTCCGATGACTAGCTTATTTGCGCCAAGTCTTGAAGCTGCGATGCACTCAAGCGTTGGGTTGGCGTGCGAGCTAAAAAGGGTCGTGTTTTTTAGCGCAAAGACAAAGACCTTTTTTGTCGGCAGATAGTTTTGGTTAAAAAAGTCAAGCACTTGCTTTCTGATCTCGTAATCAATATGCCTCTCTTCGCGCGTTCTGATGAGAAAAACGACCACGAGATCAGCCTTATCGATAGTCATCCTAACTAGGCGTTCATGCGCGCGGTTAAATGGATCGGCTGTTAAAAATACGGCAGTTATCTTTTTAGCGCCGCTTTCGGCTATGAGCTCATTAAGTGCTTTTTTGCTCTCTTGCATGCTCTCATCATATAGCTCAAACTCGCCACTTATGCCGTATTTACCCAAATTTAGTGACATTTCGCTGTTTGACTCATTTGCTAAAAATATATTTTTAGCTCGCATGCTCTCGTCAAATTTAAAGACCTTTGCCACGTCGATGTGCCCAACGATCTTGCCGTCCATATTTAAATTTACTCTTTGGCCAGCATGCAGCTTGCTAGCGATATTTTGATTGACCTCGCCAAATGGAGCAAAGCCAAAAGAGTAGGGCATCGGTTCGCCGTTAAAGTAGCCCTTTTTTGCCACCTCTTTGATCTGCTCGTCGTCCATCAGGGCGCTAAAATTTGAGAGAATTTTGTTTTTGATAAGCTCTAAGGCGCCATAAACTTCGGTGTTTATAGAAATTTCACTATTTTTTCTTGCTGACGTCATATTTCTTTCTCTTTTCCCAAAGTGATTTTCTAGAAATTCCAAGCTTTTTGCTAAGCTCGGTGTCGGGGAATTTATCTTGATAATTAACGATGATATATTTTATATATTCATCGATCGTGACGATCTCGCCGATGTCAAAATTCTTATCTCGGATGGAGAGTTCAAGCTCCTCAAATGGCGCATTTTGCGCAAAATCGCTAGTTTGGATAGCCACTTTTTTCTTTTTGCAAAGCTCTAAAATTTTCTCTTTTTCATCCTCTTTTAGCTCTTCGAGATTTGTGATGTATATTAGCTCGTCGCCACTTTGAGCAAGTGCTTTTTCAAGCTCGCTAAAACAGGCTTTGCCTAAAAACAAAAATGGCAAATTCCCAGCCTTTACATAGTTAAAGATAAATTTATCGCTGTAGCCATTTTTGCTTGATTTTAAAAGAAGTGGAAATTTGATCTTTTTGGTTTCAAAACAAGGTATCTCATAGTCTTTGAGGGCGAAATTTATATAGTTTTCGTAGTTTTTTATCTCGTTTTTAAAGCCTCTAAACTCTTCAAAATGCCTTATCTTTCTAACAAGCTCTTCTATCATAAATGGCTTTTGTATGTAATCCACCGCACCCGCTTGTATCGGCTTTAGCACGGTGTCGCTGTTGATGTAGGCGATGAGTAAGATGATTATAGAGCTTTTAAATTTCTCTATGACTGGGTAGAAGTCCTGCCCTGGGAGTGTGGTAGAAAGTAACACTACGTCAAAATTTTCAAATTTCAAAGCCTCTTTGACGCTCTTTGCGATCTCGCAGTCGTAGCCAAAGTCAGCTAGTTTGCTAGCCATCGAGCCAGCTAGGTAAATTTCGTTTTCTACTATTAAAATTTTCATATTTGTGTCCAGTTGTAAAATTTAAGGCTAGCACTTGCTATGACAGCGATCCCCTCGCATCTGCCCACAAAGCCAAGCCCCTCAGTTGTCGTAGCCTTTACATTTATGCGGCTTTGGCTTAAATTTAGAGCCTGCGCGATGTTTGCCTCCATTTTTGATTTTAGCTTTGAGATTTTTGGCTTTTGCGCCATTATCGTGATATCAGCATTTGTTAGTACAAAGCCCACGCTTTGCACTCTTTTATAAGCTTCTTGCAGCAAAAAAATGGAGCTAATATCTTTAAATTTAGCGTCCGTATCAGGAAATAATTCGCCTATGTCGCCAAGCCCAGCAGCTCCTAAAATGGCATCAGTTAGCGCATGAAGTGCCACATCGCCGTCGCTGTGAGCCTTTAGTCCAAACTCATAGTCGATCTTTTCGCCACAAAGCACAAGCGGACGACCTTTTTCAAACTCATGCACGTCAAAGCCGTTACCTACAAAGAGCTCATTTTCTGGTGCTTTTAGGGCTGAAATTTTGGCAAGATCCTCTTTAAAAGTGATCTTTCTAGCCATCTCATCGCCCAATATGTGCCAAACGCTTGCGCCAATGGCTCTCATAGCCGAGCTATCATCTGTGTAAATTTCGCCGCTACTAAGAGCATTTTTAAGAAGTGCTGTGCGCGAGAGCTGCGGTGTTTGGATAAGTTTTACCTTTTCTCTGTCGATTGCATTTTCGCCAAGATAGGCAGTGTCTGCGATCTTTAGCGCAGGTACCACGCAGTCAGCCTGAGCGGCCGCCTCGATGATCTTGTGAAAGAGCTCGCTTGATATGCAAGGGCGCGCGATGTCGCTAACTAGGACAAATTCGCTACTTACTAGCTCAAGTGCGTTTTTTAGGCTATCTTGTCTTGTCTCGCCGCCATCAACAAATTTATAATTTGGAGCAAATTTAGACATATATTTGCACTCTTTACTAACGACGATGATCTCCTTAAATGTGTAAAAGTTACTCAAATTTTTAGTGGCAAATAGCCAAAGTGGGTCGCTGCCGATGCGAAGCCATTGCTTCTTTACAGGTAGCTCAAAACGGCTGGAATTTCCTGCTCCTAGCATTATAAGTGAGATATCAAGCAAGGTAGCTCCTTTGAAGATTGTTACGGAATTATACACCTAAAAGCTAAATATTTCTTTTTATAGAAATAAATTTAAGGCTAGCATTTAGTTAGATCAAAACAAAAAAGGACTAAAATGAGCCTTTAAATTTTAAAAAAAAGGCTAGTCATGACAAAGACGCAGATGCACTATGCTAGGCGAGGTGAGCTCACAAAGCAGATGAGCTATGTGGCAAAGATCGAGGGAGTGAGCGAAAATTTAGTGATGGATGAGGTGGCAAAAGGTAGCATCATCATCCCAGCAAACGTAAATCACACAAATTTAAAGCCTATGGGCATAGGCAGAAAGCTAAAGACGAAAATCAATGCAAATATCGGCAACTCAAGCCTAAGTAGTGACATTTGCGCGGAGCTTAGAAAGCTTGAAATTTGCTTAGAATTTGGCGCTGATACGGTTATGGATCTAAGCACGGACGGCGATTTAGACGCTATTAGAAGCGCTATCATAGAGCATTCAACCGTGCCAGTTGGCACGGTGCCGATGTATGAAATTTTAAAAGAGGCAAAAGAGGTTACAAATATCACAAATGAGCTAATTTTAAGCGTGCTAGAGAAGCAAGCAAGGCAAGGGGTTAGTTACTTTACGATACACGCTGGCTTTTTGCGTGAGTTTTTGCCACTTGTGAAAAAGCGTAAAATGGGCATAGTTAGCCGTGGTGGCAGTTTGAGCGCGAGCTACATGTCAAAGCTAAATAGGCAAAATCCATTTTATGAGATTTTTGATCAAATTTTAGAAATTTGCGCAAAATACGACGTCTCACTCTCGCTTGGCGACGGACTTCGCCCAGGATGTCTTTATGACGCGACAGACGAGGCACAGCTTAGTGAGCTAAAGGTGCTTGGAGAGCTTACGCTTCGTGCGTGGCAAAAAGATGTGCAAGTGATGATAGAGGGTCCTGGTCATGTGCCATTAAGTCAAATTGAGTATAATATGAAAATCGAACAAGAGCTCTGCCATGACGCCCCATTTTACGTGCTTGGACCGCTTGTTAGCGATATCGGCGCGGGGTATGATCATATCACGTCGGCTATTGGTGGCACGATGGCGGCATATCACGGCGCTAGCATGCTTTGCTACGTGACGCAAAAAGAGCACCTAGGACTACCAAATGAAAATGACGTAAGAGAGGGCATCGTAGCTCACAAGATAGCAGCTCATGCCGCAGACGTCGCGCTTGGCAAGGCTGGAGCTATCGAAAAAGACCATGCGATGAGTGACGCTAGATACGCATTTGACTGGAACAAGCAGTTTGAGCTTAGCTTTGATCCAAAAAAGGCTAGAGAGCTTCACGATGAGAGCTTGCCAGAAGATGCGTTTAAGAGCGCTCATTTTTGTTCGATGTGCGGACCAAAATTTTGTGCATATAAAATTTCAAAAGATCTAATAAAAGGAGAAAAATGTTAAATAAAGAAGAGGTCTTAAATAGACTAAAGGGCGTCATATATCCGGGATTTGAGAAGGATATAGTTAGCTTTGGCTTTGTGAAAAACATTGAGATCGGCGATAAAATATTAATCGAAGTCGAGATCGTTAGCTCAAGCCCAGAGGTGGCAAACGAGCTAAAAACAGACATCAAACGTGTCATGGGCTCAAACGAGTACGTGCTAAATTTGATCCAGCCAAAGATACCTGAGGAGAAAAGTAACACTCAAAGTGGCAAAAATATCGCGCCACAAGTTAAAAATTTCGTAATGGTAAGCTCTGGCAAAGGCGGCGTTGGTAAATCAACCACAACGCTAAATTTAGCCATCTCAATGGCAAAACTAGGCAAAAAAGTGGGAATTTTGGACGCTGATATCTACGGACCAAACATCCCAAGAATGCTTGGCGAAGTAAATACCCAGCCACAAGTCGTTGGCAACAAGCTAAAGCCGATACTTAGCCATGGCGTGGAGATGATGAGTATGGGCGTTTTGATGGAGGAGGGCATGAGCCTTATCTGGCGTGGCTCGATGATCATGAAAGCGATCGAGCAGCTGCTAAGGGACGTGCTTTGGAGCGAGCTTGATGTATTGTTTCTCGATATGCCTCCAGGAACGGGCGACGCGCAGCTAACCCTAGCTCAAAGCGTGCCAGTAACAGCAGGTGTCTGCGTCACAACGCCTCAAGTAGTAGCACTTGATGATAGCAAGCGTGCGCTTGATATGTTTGAGAAGCTCCACATCCCAATCGCTGGCGTCATCGAAAACATGAGCGGCTTCATCTGCCCAGATAATGGCAAAGAGTATGACATCTTTGGCAAAGGCACGACTGAAGAAGTAGCAAAGGCTTACAACACTCAAATTTTAGCTGAAATTCCTATCGAGCCAGCTGTTAGAGTGGGCGGCGATAATGGCAAGCCAGTTAGCTTCTATGAGCCAAACTCAGTCACTGCAAAACGCTATGAGAGCGCAGCTGCAAGGCTTTGGGAGATGATAGAAAATATAAATAACGGCGGTGGGGCTGATAACTCAGCGATACAGCCGGTAAATGACGGCAAGAGTGCTTGCTCGAAGTAAATTTACAAAAGATAAAATTTAGAGCAAATTTAAAATTTGCCAGTTTAAATTTGGCTACCAAAATTTAGCTTTGCTTGGTGCTTAGTTTAAATTTTGGAGCCAAAATGCACTTTAAAAAATAAATTTAAAATTTAATAGGAGAAAAGATGAAAGCGATCGTAACCGTAGTCGGAAAAGATAGAGTTGGCATCGTTGCTGGTGTCTCAGCAAAGCTTAGCGAGCTAGGGCTAAACATAGATGATATAAGTCAGACTATTTTGAGCGACTTTTTCACGATGATGGCGGTGGTTTCAAGTGATGAAAATAAGGACTTTACAGCCTTAAGAGCGGAGCTAGATAAGCTTGGAGAGAGCCTAAAAGTAAAGATAAATATCCAAAGCTCAGCCATCTTTGATGCGATGCACAAAATTTAAGGACAAAAGATGGATATCAAAAATGTAACCGAAACTATCTCGATGATCGAGGAGCAAAATTTTGACATCAGAACGATCACGATGGGCATTAGTTTGCTTGACTGCATCGACCCTGACATCAATAAAGCCTGCGATAAAATTTACGCAAAAATCACCACTAAAGCCAAAGACCTAGTTAGAGTGGGCAACGAAATTTCTGCCGAGCTAGGCATACCAATCGTCAATAAAAGAGTGAGCGTGACGCCTATCTCGATAATCGGCGCCGCAACGGACGCAAAAGACTACGTGATGATCGCAAAGACGCTTGATAGGGCGGCTATTGAGGTTGGTATTGATTTTATAGGTGGTTTTTCGGCTCTAGTGCAAAAGGGCTATCAAAAGGGCGATGAAATTTTGATAAATTCTATCCCGCAAGCGCTCGCACAAACTGCAAAAGTGTGCTCAAGTGTCAATGTCGGCTCAACAAAAAGTGGCATAAATATGAGCGCAGTGCGTGATATGGGGCGCATCATAAAAGAGACGGCAGCAGCTTCAGAGATGGGCTGTGCGAAGCTTGTTGTCTTTGCAAACGCAGTCGAGGACAATCCTTTCATGGCTGGTGCATTTCACGGCGTGGGCGAGGCTGACGTGGTGATAAATGTCGGCGTTTCAGGCCCAGGAGTGGTAAAAAGAGCGCTTGAAAAGGTGCGTGGCGAGAGCTTTGACGTGGTGGCTGAGACTGTGAAAAAGACGGCGTTTAAGATCACACGTATCGGTCAGTTAGTCGGTCAAATGGCGAGCGAGCGCCTTGGGGTTAAATTTGGTATCGTCGATCTCTCTCTTGCTCCAACGCCAGCTGTGGGCGACTCGGTGGCTCGTGTGCTTGAGGAAATGGGGCTTGAAGCTGTTGGTACGCACGGCACGACTGCGGCACTTGCTCTGCTAAACGACGCAGTCAAAAAAGGTGGCGTCATGGCGTGCAATCAAGTGGGCGGCTTAAGCGGCGCGTTTATCCCAGTCTCAGAGGACGAGGGCATGATAGCTGCGGTGCGCGCAGGATCGCTAAATTTAGAAAAGCTTGAAGCGATGACGGCGATATGCTCGGTTGGACTTGATATGATCGCCATACCTGCGGATACGCCAAGCGAGAGTATAGCTGCGATGATCGCTGATGAGGCGGCTATCGGCGTGATAAATCAAAAAACAACGGCCGTTCGTATCATACCTCTTGGACGTGAGGGCGATATGATCGAGTTTGGCGGTCTTTTAGGAAGAGCGCCTGTGATGAAGATAAATAAAGCTTCAAGTGCCGATTTCATCGCTCGTGGCGGACAAATTCCAGCACCTATTCATAGTTTTAAAAACTAATCTTCAAAGTCCGCTTTAAATTTGCGGACTTTTTCTTAAATTTACCCCGACTTTTCAACTGCTTTTAGTTAAAATAATAAAAATTTTAAACTAAGGAGCTAAAATGAAAATTTTATCACTGCTTACGGCGCTACTTTTTGGAGCGGTATGTGGCTTTGCAAACGACGGCAAAGTAAGAAGTATCGACATCTACGTGACACCATACTACTCAGCAAATGCTGGCAAGGTGGAGTATGTCAAGGTCTATGACAAGATAGATGAGCTGCTAAAAAGTGACAAAGAAGAAGACTTCAAAAAGGCAGAAAAGATCGTGCAAGACGCCCCACAAATGGTCTCTCCGATAACTCTTTTTGTCCTCTCAGCTCGTGCATACGACCTCGGACTTCGCGATGATGCGGTATTTTGGTTTTATGCGGCAAAAAACCGCGCGATCTTGCTAAGAGGTGTTATAGACATGGAGGGCGAGAAATTTACTGACGTGGTGGCTGCGATAGGGGCGTTTATGAAGCTTGTTGGCGACGTGGTCAATCCTTATGCATTTTGCGATATCAAAAAGCAACAAGAGATCGCTGATAAAGCGCTTGAATGGACTAAGAAAAATGCCTATGAAGCGATGTTCTCACCAGAATTTAGCTCGCCTCACGAAGATAGAAAAGCAGCCCTTGCAAAAGGCATAGAAAAGCTAGAAGCGCGCAATAAAAAAGAGAAAGATTATTTTTTAGATAAAGACAATCTTGCTAACTTTAAAGCTATGCGCAAGCAAAATGGCACTGATGAGAAATTTTGCTTTTAAGTAGCGAGAAAAACTGAAAATTTGCTTGTAAATTTAGCTTTTGCTTTACGCTAAAAGGGCAAATTTACAAGCTATCTCTATTTTAAATCACGACAAATTTACTTAAATTTGGCTCTTTTTCGTAAGAGTAGTAAAACTACAAAAATGAGAATAAAAAATGACTTTGAAATTTGGCGAACTTGAAAAAGTTGCAACAGATGATGGCTTTATCTGGTATGGGGAGATGAAGCTAATGAGCGAAAAATTCGGTCAGGTGCTACTTTGCCTTGTTAGCACAGATGGAGCAGGCGCGGATGATGAGACTACTTTGCTAGCAGAGCGAATTGCCAGCGATATCGATCGGTACGTAAAAGAGGCGCTTGTCTTTTTAAAAGATGAGCTTAGGCGAGGGCGCTTTTTGAGCGAGGACGAGCTTAGCTTGCTTGACGCGCCAGTTTCCGAACTGCCATTTAGCTCGCCACAATGCACCTTTTATGCGCATGACAAGCAGTGGCTGATGAGATTTGCTGAGGGCGAGCTTGATATCTGCGAGCCTTACGGTATAGGGGTGATATTTGAGGATGAAAAGCCACTTTGTTTAGAAAATTTAGAGCTTAGCAGTGAGTACTAAACGATTAAGTTTTTAAATTTATGCATTAAAAGCTAGTTAAGATTTTTAAGCTTTGCAAAAAAATGATGAAAATTTTGTTTTTAGGTATTGGCTGCGATCAAGAGGCGCTAGAGTTTTTAAATGATTAAATTTTGCTGCCTTAGGTTTTGCGCCCAAAACAGCAAATTTATAAGCTATGCGTTGCAGCAGTCGCTTGGGTCTTTTTCTTTTGTGATCCTAGCTCTTAAGTCGTGGCGGATGATCTCTATCGACCAAAACCATACCATGTGACCCACAAACTCAGAGACATACTCATACCAAGGAAGTGTCCAAAGTGGCGGAGTGAGGCCAAGAAGCGGCAGTGAGATGCCGTGAACTGCGATAGTTGCTAAGATGCCAGCCATCACGCCTTGCCACATCGTGATCTTTGGAAATTTCTCAGCCACGACGCAGTAGCCAACGGCAAAGACTACTGAAAATATGATGTGCGTTAGCATCACGTAGTTAAATGCATGCCCTGCAAACTCGTAGATAGCAGCGTTTGGATCGGCGATACCGACATAATCTCTTAAAAACACATAAGGTGGGTTTAAGAAATTTCTCGAGCAGTCGATCGCATCAGCCGCTCTGATGGCACTTTCTGGTCCGCAAGCTGCGTTAAACATATCCATAGGGCTTCTTGGCGGAAGCGGCACTTCTGCGCCCCATTTTACAAAAGCTGAAACTACGCCAGCGACGAGGCCGATCAATGCAGCTAGAGCAAATTTTGGTTTGGTAGCTAAATTTGACATTTTGTCTCCTTGTAAAATTTGAGGCATTTTATTTCTATTTTATTTATGATAAGGTTAATCATTATTATAATTTATAAATTTATCAAAGCTCAAATGCTTTAAAATCATAAAATTTTTAGCCATTTTTGGCTAGACTAAGAAAAAATTTAAAGGAGAATAGATGTCTAAAGAATTTAAAGACGCAAACGAATTTAAGGAATTTTTTGAAGAATTTAGAAAAAAAGATGGTTACAAAGATCCAGTTGCTTTTGGCATCGCAAGAGTCGATCGCGGACAAAAAAATAGCGACAAAATTTTGCAAGCAAGTTACGCTGTTGTAAATTATAAAGAGAGCTTTTTAAGCGCAGCTGCTTTTATCTACGCCTTGCAAAAGTGCGATGTTGAGGTTGATTTTGGTGCTCACGAGTTCGTGACTGATCTCACGCCAAAGGTAGCAAAAAAGGCTAGCAAGCTCTTTAGTGTCTTTGAAAAAGATATAAAATCGCATAAAAACGTGGAGAATTTACACGCTGTGAAGATGGCATTTGATGACGATCTTGAGCTAAATGAGAATAAATTTAAGCTTGTATTTTTATTTGAGGACGCAAAGCCACTTAGCGTGGAGGCCGTCTATCTCAAGCTCTACTTGATCTCACTTGGCAAGGTCGCACCTAGGACTATCGTACTTGATGGAGCCTTTGGAGTGCTACCAAATGTCGCATGGACTAGCCAAAACATCCCAATCGAGCTTGAGTGGCTAAGAGAAAATGAAATTTCTCTAAAGATGTTTGGCGAATATCCAGCGATCGTTAGCGTTGATAAATTCCCAAGATTTTTAAGCCATATCATTCCAGCGGATAATACGAGAATTTTAGACTCAGCCAAGGTTCGCATGGGCGCTGCCGTGTATCCTGGCACAGTCGTTATGCCTGGTGCTGCCTACATCAACTTTAACGCAGGTACAACTGGTGGCGTGATGGTTGAAGGTAGGGTCAGCAGCTCTGTTGTCGTGGGTGAGGGCAGTGACGTAGGTGGTGGAGCTAGCATACTTGGCGTGCTAAGCGGCACGAACGGCAACCCTGTAAGCATCGGCAAACACTGCTTGCTTGGCGCAAACTCAGTTACTGGCGTGCCACTTGGCGATAACTGCATCGTGGATGCTGGTATAGCGGTGCTTGAGGGCACAAAGGTCTATATCTCGGCAAGCGAGCGCGAAAAGCTAGCTAAGCTAAATCCAGAGTTTAAATTTGAGGCTGAAATTTACAAAGCGCTCGAGCTTGGCGGGCTAAATGGGCTTCATTTTAGACAAAATAGCCAAACAGGTCAGATCACTGCAAGTGCGAGCAAAAGGGCGATCAAGCTAAATGAGGCACTTCATTAAAAGGAGCTAGCATGAAAGTTGGCATTTTGATGTTTGACAAGATAAATTTGTTAAGCTTTGCCAAAATTTATGATTTTTTGCATAAATTTGAAGGTTTTAACATCAAAACCTACGCCCTAAAGCCTGAGATAGTCGATGAATTTGGCGTCAGGCTTCATCCTGAAATTTACGCTGAGAGCCTTTATGGCGTGGATATCTTGGTCGTGCCAGATGGCGTTGGAGCGCTTGGGCTAAGATATGATGAGATATTTTTAAGCTGGATAAAAAGCTCAGCGAGTGCAAAATTTAAGATCGGCTTTGATCTTGGCGTGCTCATCCTTGGCGGGGCTGGATTTTTAGAGGACAGAGAGGCTTGCATAAGGGGCGGATATAAAAACGCGCTGAGTGGCTACTGTGAGGTAAATGACGCTAAGATGTGCGAGAGCAGGGGTGTGATAAGCGTTAGCGAATTTGATGATGAGATCAAAGAGCAGCTCGCAAAAATTCTAAGTAAAGATAAAATTTAAGGGTTTTGGCTCTTAAATTTGATAGAAATTTTATCTTTTTAATGAGCTTATGGCTTGTTTTATGGTGCTATTTACCGCTTCTAAATGCCACTTTATCCACGCTGTGAAATCAAAGTTTAAATTATTTTCAAGCTTTGTCGTCTGCTCTAAAATTTCATAATAATCTTTTTTATTTGCATAAATAATGCTCGATATTGAAAATGGCTCAATGCTCTTGCCAGCCAAGCAGTAGTGCGCCAAAGCCCTTGCCATGCGTCCGTTGCCGTCATCATAAGGATGGATGATCGCAAACCAAAGGTGAGCCAAAACACTTTTTACATAGGCGTTTTCGTGATTTTTATTGATAAAATTTAAAAAATTTCATCCTCTATGCGCTCTGCTGGCAAGGCTTCGTAGTGGATTTGCACATTTTTTGAAGGACCTGAGACGACGCTCATCTCATCATCTCTAAATTTAGCTCTTTTTATCTTGTAAATTTTGCTATGGCTATATCCAAACAAACATTGTGCTAGCCATGTAGCCGCTCAAAGTTCATAGGAGCTTTGTTTAAATTTGCTTCAAGTATTAGCAAGACTTGATTATCACTATATCTAGTCGCATGAGTATCAGCTAACCAGTCAAAATTTTCATCTAGCATCTTTTTTGCCGATGAGCGAATGCTTGATCTTTTTAGTCTCTCGCCCTCTATGAGAGATGAGTAAAAGATCTCATCTTCTAGAGCGTTAATTTGCGCCTTTAAAAGATCGTTTCTGCTGGTCTTGCTTGTTATCTCTTTTAAAATTTCGTGATCTTGCTCTAGTTTATTCGCAAGGGTCTATTACACTTTTATCAAAAGAAAAATTTGGGTAGTTAGGATGTTGCCATATCCAAAGGTTCTATATTTTTTACTTAATGTCTCGAATTTGTTTATAGTAGTAAAATTTTATATATGCATTGCTTTTGATTTGTTATTTGTAAAAAACTTTTTATTAGAAAAGAGCCAGCTAAAGTTAAGGCTAGATAAGATTATCTACCTAGCCTATAATCTCTTCTGGCATCCTTATAACCACGTCTATAACCACGATCAAAACCATCATCGTAGTCGTCATCATTATAGTAGCCTCCACGGTAACCACGCTGAAATCTATCAAATCTGTCGTACTCATTTTGATAGTATGGGCGGTAGTTAGGCGGATATGGCGCATAGTTTGGATCAACAGGATAGTAGCCATTTGCACGGCAACTATCCTCGTCAAATTTTTCTATTCCGTTGCGAAATTTGTAGCTTTCTATTTTTTTATCAAAGCTATCAATACTTCTTATGTCGCCATAAATTTTAGCCATTTCTCTTTGATTTATAAGACCACAAAGCCTAGCTTCAACTTTTTTTTCGTAACTCATAGAAAACAAAAAAGTTAATGAACAAAATAAAATGGCTATAAATTTCATCTTAGTCTCCTATTTTTATATTTCCGCCTTTGCCAAGACCACCTTTTACATTTTGGACTTTATAATCTTTTAGCGCGACTATAAGTTGGTTCATCGCGTCCATAAAAGCATTTACGATCATCCTGCCCTCTGGTGTCTTTGTGTAGCCACCAAGTCCAGCACTCACACGTGAAAATGAATTTGAGCCCATGCCAAAGAAGTCAAAGTTGCTATCACTGCCGACTGCACCAGCGATTTGTACGCCTGAGCGGTTGTCTATAAGAAGCAAAGATGTTTGTGTTTCGCTCTTTGAAAAGCCTCCGCTTACCTTGCCAGCAACGTTGCCAAAGACAGCGCCTACAAGTCCGCTGATACCGCCAGTATCCTCTTTGCTAAATGTGATCTCTGGCTGCATGGTATAATCAGCCGCTACGACTTGACCTTTGTGAAATTTAGAACCTTTTCTTAGCTCGCCACTAGCTTCAAGCGCGCGCTCTTGCATCATATTATCCATACTTCTGCCACGCTCGACGATGACGAAGCAGCCAGTTTGCTGAGCTAAGATCCTTAGCACCGGCACAGTTGAGCCAAGTTGATAATCTCTAGTTAGATATGAGTACCATGAGCTACTTTGATCTTCGTAAAAAGATAATGTTCCTAGTGTTTGGCTGCAACGCTCGATTTTCGTGTTGGCATTTTTGGCTGTATCTCCTGCTGCGGCACCAGTTACACCGCTATTGCTACTAGCGCATCCAGCAAATAAACAAAGAGCGGCAACGCTGCTAAAGACCTTAGATGCTAAAAATCTCTTTTTCATGAAGATCCTTTTTAATGTAATTAGAAGTGCAAATATTATAAGAAAATAATATTTTGTGAAAACTTAAATTTTAAAAGAAAAATATAAAAGTAAAATTTAAGCGGCCAGCAAGATGCCAGCCACATAAATTATTCGACAGTTACGCTTTTTGCGAGGTTTCTTGGCATATCGACATTGTTGCCTAGTCTAACGGAAATTTCAAGTGCAAGTAGCTGAAGCACTAGCATCATCTCGAAAAATTCGCTCATATAGTGATCTTGAACGCTTGTTTTTACGTAGTCATCGCTTAGTTCAAACTCAAGTGGGCTGATCGCTAGGATATAAGCATCTCTTGCAGCGAGCTCTTCGACGTTACTCTTTGTTTTTTCGTATAGTAAGTTTTGAGGCATTAAAGCGATCGTAAATAGCTTCTCATCTGCAAGTGCGATAGGTCCGTGCTTCATCTCGCCTGATGGATAGCCCTCGGCATGAAGATATGAAATTTCTTTAAGTTTTAACGCACCTTCAAGTGCTAGTGGATAGAAGATATCTCTACCGATAAAGAAGAAGCCATGACCGTGTAAATAGTGCTTGCTTAGGCGGTGAAGCTTCTCTTGCAAAGAGTTATCTATATTTAAAATTTGTGGGATGTGAAGAAGCGTTTTGATCTCGTGATCAAGCTCTTTTTTGCTGATAGATCCCTTTGCAGATGCCATTTGAAGCACAAGCATCCAAAGCACGATGATTTGTGTAGCAAATGCCTTTGTGCTTGCCACACCTTTTTCGATGCCAGCGCGAGTTAGAAGCGTATTATCAGCTAGTCTAACGATAGATGAGTTATCGACGTTGCAAATCGCAAGTGTCTTTAGTCCAGCCTCTTTTGCGATCCTAAGCGCCTCAAGAGTGTCAGCTGTCTCGCCACTTTGCGAGATGACGATGAAGAGCGAGTTTTTGTTTAGATAAGGCTTTCTATATCTAAATTCGCTTGCCACTTCGACCTTTGTTCTAACTTTGGCAAGCCTTTCAAAAAGATAGCTTGCAACAAGCGCTGCATGGTAGCTCGTACCGCACGCACAAAGCACGACATCATCGATACCTTTTAGGTATTCATCGTCTAAATTTTCAAGGGTGACTTTGTGGTTTTTAACTCTGCCCATGATGGTTTCAGATACGACTGCACCTTGCTCGTAAATTTCTTTCTCCATAAAAAATGTATAACCCTCTTTTTGGGCATAGCTCTTATCTTTTGGCAGTGCGTTAAATGTTATGCTAGCCTTTTTGCCGTGTTTGAAAACAGCTATCTCGTCTAAGCTCACGTAGCCGTAGTTGTTATCATCAAGATATGCTACTTCAGTTGCGTTGCCGATAAGTGGGGCATCTGATGAGGCAAAATATAGCTCTTTTTTGTCGCTTTTGCCTATCGCCATAGGAGCGGCATCTTTTGCGAAAAATATCTTATCAGGTGCGGTTTTAGTGATAAGTAGCGTCGCATAAGCGCCTCTAAGCTTTGCGATAGTCGCCTCATAAGCCTTAAATGGATCTTTTTTCTCTTTTAAAATTTCTTCAAAAAGATGCACGATCACTTCGGTGTCAGTTTGGCTCACAAATTTCACGCCCTTTGCCTCAAGCTCATCTTTAAGCTCTTTGTAGTTTTCGATGATGCCGTTATGAACGACAAATGAGTGCTCGCCAAGGTGTGGGTGAGCGTTTATCTCAGTTGGTTTGCCGTGCGTCGCCCAGCGTGTGTGACCTATCGCCACGCCAAAGCCCTCTGATGTAAAGTCCTTTGTCTTTAGGGCTAAATTTTCAAGCTTGCCGACCGCTTTAAAAAAGTCGATCTTGCCATCACTCATCACAGCCATGCCAGCGCTGTCGTATCCGCGATACTCAAGCTCTTTTAGACCGCTTAAAATGACCTCTTTTTTCTCTTTATCTCCGATGTATCCTACGATTCCACACATGTTTTACTCGCTTATTAATAAATTTAATATCTCTTCGCCTTTACTCTCAAGTCGCTCGTTTTTCTCGATCAAAAAGAGATTTCTAGTTCTATTTTTAACCGTCTGAATTCTAGCACTCGTGACTTGAAAATGAAGCCTGTCAAAAACACTCATCACATAAGCCATTAGCCCGCGCTGATCTTTTGCGTTGATGCTAAGTTTGGCGTAATCTTTTGAGTGATTTAGCTCGAAGTTTATCTCATCTTTGTTAATATTTGGTTTCAAAGGCTCTCTTAAAACCTCGCTATTCAGGGATTTTAGGGCTAAAATTTTAGTGTTTTCAAGCTCATGATTTTTTACATTTTGGTTAAAGTCAAGCCTGATATAAAATTTTTTCTCAAAAAGCTCAAATATCTCCATATACGCAAGGTCAAATTTGGCAAATTCATAGAGCAGGGCGCTTAAATTTAGGCTTTTGTTTGTATAAATTTGAATGCTTAAATTTTTACTATTGTTTATGAAAATTTCGGTTTCGTTTAAGCTATCAGCCACTTTGCTTAAATTTATGATCTCGCTCGCGCTATATTTTGTAAAGACTAAATTTGATGTGATCTTAAAAATTTTCTCTTGCAGCTTTGGCTCAAGCGCTAAAAACTCGCTATTTCGCTTTATAGACTGCTCTTTTTTTACTCGCCTTGTCGCTTCATCAAGTAAATTTTCATCGCTAAATGCGCTAAGAGAAATTTCATAAAGCTCTCTTAAAAGCTTTGCTGTGTAGGCGTTGTAAAGCCTCTCGTTTGTGGCGTTTATCACGCAGTAGCTAAGGATGTAAAGTAGCTTTAAGACCTGCTTGTCGCCAAGCTTCGAGATAAAGGCAAAGATGACGCGCTGTGAGTAGATATCCTCTCTGTTTGAGACGTTGCTCATTAGGGTGTGGTATTTTATCAAGATGACGCCGATGTTGATAGCTTTTTGGCTTAAATTTAGCTTGTTGGCATAGGCTCTAAAGATGTTTGCGCCGATATTTGCGTGATCTTTGCCGCCAAGTCCTTTGCCAACGTCATGCATAAGCGTCACGATCTTAAGCATCGTTTTGCCCTCTAAGCAAAGCTCAGCATAGAGATTTTTTATAAATTTATCTTTTATATTTTCAAGAAATTTGACACTTAAGATACTATGCTCATCAACCGTAAATTCGTGATAGCCGTCATATTCTGCTAGCTGGGAGATGTGCTCCATCGGTTTTATCAAAATTTGTATCATCTGCGCATCGAGCAAGGATTTTAAAATGGCGTAGGAATTTTCTCTTAAAAATATCTTCTTAAACTCGCTGATAGCGCGCTCTAAGCCATCTTTTGTGATGATGGCTCGCTTGATATAAAAGATCGCGCTTATATCAAATTTATAATCCACATCTTTTAGCTCTAAAAGCTCATTTATGAGATGCTCGATGAGCGCTGGCTTTTTGTGAAGTGGCACGTAGATGACGCCATTTATCTCATAAAAGCCATTTTTTAGCCTAGCAAATTTTCTTTGAACGAAGCTTAGCTCGCTTTTGAAAAATGGCCTGCAAAGCGAAGCTGCGATAAATCTTGAATAAATGGCTACGTTATTCATCGAGCTTAGCATCTTTTGGCTGATGACGCTCTCGTTGTCTTGCAGCTTTTTGGACTTTGTCTGCATGAAATTTGTCGTGATCTCGACACTTGAAGCGCTGAAAGTATCGGTGTTTTGAGTTAAATTTAAAGCACTTAGCAAGCTTAGTAAAAAATCCACATTTAGATTAAAACTAGCGATCTCTTTTTCATTCATCACTTTAAGAGCTTGCGATCTAACTGAAACGTCGCTATCAAGGCAGTTTAGTATGCAGTTTAAGCGGTAAATTTCATCGATCCCGCCAAAGCCACTTTTTAAATTTGGCTCTTGCGTCAAGTAGCTTATGCTAGAAAATGGCAAAAATGCCTTTAAATGGTAGTTTAAAAAGGCTTTTTTATCAAATTCTTTTATCTTTATGATCTCGCTTTTGACTAAGCGGTAGAGGCTTTTTGAGCCGCAGATGTAGCGAAGTTGCGAGGTTTCGCTTTTAAATTTAAGGTCATCTTTGAAATTTATAAAAATTTCATCCAATTCGGCAATTTTTATCACAAATTTCATGCCAGAGCTATCTAAAATTTCAGAAAATTCTTTTAAGAAATTTTTTATATTATAGCCCTTTAAATTTTTATAAACTAGTAAAATTTCAAGCTCGCTATTTGCGCTAAGCAGCGTTTGAGCGTATTTGCCAGTGGCTAGAACGCTAAAAGCAAAGCTGTCGTTTTGTGGTACAAACTCATCAAAAAATTCTCGCATAGTTTCATTTAAATAAGTTTTTATAAAATCATCATACTCTTTGGCTAAGAAATTTGTGAAATTTCTGCCTTGGTTTTTTTGAAAATGTTTTGGCAAATTTGCCTTAAAATCAAGAAATTTCTCTTTGATCCTTGAATAATTATCGCTATTTTTGGCACTTTTATCAGCTAGCATTTAGTGTTTCCATTGTTAAAAATATCTTGGCAAATGTTACATAATTTTTGCAAAAACAAAGCTTTATTTGCTTATAATAAAGCCTTAAGTTCAGCTTTAGGACGATATAAATAATGAATCTATTACAAAAACTAGAAAGTGGCGAGAGATTAAGCAAGCAAGAGGCTTTTTCGCTTTATGAGCTTGATCTTTTTACCTTGGCTAAATTTGCCGACAAAAAGCGCAGAAAACTGCACGGCAACAAGGTCTTTTTTAACGTAAATCGCCATATCAATCCAACAAATATCTGTGCTGACATCTGTAAATTTTGCGCATTTTCAGCCCACAGAAAAAATCCAAATCCATACCTAATGAGCCACGAAGAAATTTTAAAGATCGTTGATGAGAGCGTGAGCCACGGTGTAAAAGAGATACACATCGTCTCCGCTCACAATGCAACTAGCGGTTGGCAGTGGTATTTAGAAATTTTTAAAAAGATAAAGGCAGCTCATCCAGAGCTTCACGTAAAGGCGATGACGGCGGCTGAGATTGATTTTTTATCAAGGCATTACGGCTTAAGCTACGATGAGGTGATAGAAAAGATGCTTGAATACGGCGTCGATAGCATGCCAGGGGGTGGGGCTGAAATTTTTGACGAAGAGGTCAGGGCTAAAATTTGCAAAGGCAAGGTAAGTAGCGAGAACTGGCTAAAGATCCACAAAATGTGGCACGATAAAGGCAGACAAAGCAATGCAACAATGCTTTTTGGCCACATAGAAAGCCGCGATAACAGGATCGATCACATGCTAAGAATCAGGGACTTGCAGGATGAAACTGGCGGATTTAACGCATTTATCCCGCTTGTCTATCAAAGAGAAAACAACTACTTAAAAGATGTTAAATTTCTAGGATCAGCTGAAATTTTAAAGACTATGGCGATATCTCGCTTGGTGCTTGATAACGTCCCACATATAAAGGCGTACTGGGCTACTTCGACGCTAAATTTAGCGATGATCGCTCAGGAATTTGGCGCTGATGATCTTGATGGCACGATAGAAAAAGAGAGTATCCAGAGTGCAGCAGGCGCAAATAGCGCAAATGGCGTCACACTAAAGACATTTTGCGATCTCATAAAAACATCTGGTTTTACGCCGGTTGAGCGTGATAGCCTATATAACGAACTTAAAATTTACTAAAGGAGCTTGGGGTGAAATTTTTTGACTTAGCACAAAACAAAACGAGTGTGAAGCAGGAATTTGGAGCGGGACTTACGACATTTTTGGCGATGATGTATATTGTGCCGGTAAATGCGATCATTATGAGCAAAACTGGCATGCCTTATGAGGCACTCATCACTGCAACTGCGCTAATTACCATATTTTCTACGATATTAAATGGTCTTTGGGCGAACACACCAGTTGCGATGAGCGTTGGCATGGGGCTTAACGCTTATTTTACATTTGGTCTTTGCATAGGTATGAAAGTGCCTTGGCAAACGGCTCTTGGCGTTGTTTTTCTAAGCGGCGTGATATTTGTCGTCTTGTCTTTTACAAATTTTAGAATGTGGATAATAAGATCCATCCCGCTTGATCTAAGAAGAGCGATAAGCGCTGGCATAGGCACGTTTATTAGCTTTGTCGCGTTTCAGCAAATGGGCTTTATCGTAAATAACGACGCAGTTTTGGTTGGCATAGGAAATTTCAGAGATCCAAACGTGCTTCTTGGCGTTTTGGGGCTATTTTTGGTTATTTGCTTTTGGGCATGGAAGATAAAGGGCGCGTTTATCCTGGCAGTGCTTGTCACTTCAGTGATCGCTTGGGTGCTTGGCATCGCTCCTCATCCAACAGAAATTTTCTCAACTCCAGCCTCTATCTCGCCGATATTTTTAGAGCTTGACATAAAAGGTGCCTTTAGCCTAGCCTTGCTACCGGTTATTATCACATTTTTTGTGACTGATCTTTTTGACTCGATAGGCACGCTAGCTGGCGTTGGCACGAGGGCTGGGATATTTGACGAAAACAAAAAAGATGGCGTCGTAAAACTTGAAAAAACTCTTGAAGCTGATGCCGTTGCTACTGCAGCTGGCTCGCTTGTAGGTGTAAGTACGACCACATCGTTTGTAGAGAGCGCAAGCGGCGTAGAAGAGGGCGGTAGGACTGGTCTAACAGCTGTATTTTGCGGACTTTTATTCATACTTACACTATTTATGTTGCCACTTTTTAAAGCGATCCCTGGCAACGCCATCTATCCGATCCTCGTAATGGTCGGCGTGCTTATGTTTGCCGAGCTTGCTAGCATAAATTTCAAAGATCCAGCCATCGGCGTTGCGACATTTTTCATAGTTGTGCTCATCCCGCTTACTTACTCGATCACAAACGGTCTTGCATTTGGCTTTATGTCATACGTCATAGTTAAGCTCATAAAGAGAGAATTTAGCGATATAAATTTAGGCGTAGTCGTGCTAGCGCTTATTAGTTTTATCGTATTTTTAGTGCATTGATAAGGATTAAAGATGATATTTTATAGCTACGATGAATTTGCCGTTGATGCCAAAAAGATGGCAAAACAGATAAAAGATGAGTTTGATCCAGAGGTAATACTAGCTGTGGCAAGAGGTGGTTTAACGCTTGGCCACTCGCTAGCTGTTGCGCTTGAAAATAGAAATTTATTTACCTTAAATTCTATCCACTATGAGGATACAAACAAGCTTGATACGATACAAATTTTTAACGTGCCAGATCTTAGCGCGTATAAGAAAATTTTGCTTGTTGATGATATCATCGATAGCGGCGAGAGCATGGTCGAGATAAAAAGAGAGCTGCTTAAACGCTATCCAAATTTAGATATAAAGATAGCGACTGTATTTTACAAAGAAAAGGCTCTGCTTTTGCCTGAATTTAAGGTAAAAGAGGCTCATGACTGGGTTGAGTTTTTCTGGGATATACATATTTAAGGGCTAAATTTGTTAGAAAGAGTTAGAGAATTTGCTAGCAGACACATCGCTTTTAGCGTATTTTTGATATGTTTGATTGATTTTGTTTTTCTACTTTATGCGGCAAATTCTCTTAGTATAAGCTACAACGAGGCTGAAATTTTCTTTCAAAAGCACAGCCTTCTAAGCTACATCTTAAAGCTAAGCACCCATTTTTTTGGTCAAAATGATCTTGCTGTGCGAGGCGTGATGATCTTTTTTCACATCGCAAGCGTGGTTTTGATGTATAAGGTGAGTAAATTTTACATTAAGCTCGAGTTTGACAGGATCATAGCGGTCCTACTTTTTGTGCTACTTCCTGGCACGCTAGCTTCAGCCCTTATCATAAACAACGCTGGAATTTGCATCACTCTAGCGCTTTTGTGTATATATCTTTTTCATATTAAAAAGAAAATTTTATTTGGCATCTTTTTCTGCCTAGCCTTTTTTATAGATGGCGATTTCTTGATATTTTATGCAGGATTTTTTATATTTGCACTTTACAAAAGAAAGCCGCCACTTGCTTGGCTCAGTGCCATTTTATTTTTGCTGACACTTTATTTTTTTGGCTTTGAAACAAATGGCAGACCAAGTGGGCATTTTATCGATACTTTTGGCATATTTGCCGCTGTATTTTCGCCATTTGTCTTTATCTTTTTTGTATATACGATTTATAGAATTTGGGTTAAGGAGAAGAAGGATCTTTTGTGGTTTATCGCCATTTGCTCATTTTGCTTTTGTATGATAGTCTCTGTGCGCCAAAGGCTGGAGCTTGAGCAGTTCTTGCCATTTTGCGTGATCGCAACGCCACTTATGGTAAGAGTTTTTTTTAACTCATATCGCGTGAGGCTGCCAAAATTTAGAAAAGGCCATAAAATTTGCACTAGCTTAGTGATGCTCTTTTTGATATTTAACTGGTCAGCGATCATTTTTAATCAAATTTTTTACCTCTTTTTAAGCGATCCTACAAAACATCTCACATATAAATTTGATGTAGCAAAAGAGCTGGCAGATAAGCTAAAAGAGGCTGGAGTGCAGGACATAACGACTGAAGATACAAGGCTTGCGCTTAGGCTTAAATTTTATGGGATAAAAACAAAAAGCTACTCTAAAAATTTATTAGCAAGTGCCGATTTAGATGAAAAATCGAAATTTAGTATAGAAAAAATGGGAAAAGTAGTTGCAAATTTCAATATCAAGGAACGATAAGCTGTGAAAAAAAGAGCTTTTACGATGATAGAGCTTATTTTTGTTATTGTTGTTGTTGGAATTTTAGCTGCCATTATGATCCCAAAACTAAACAGAAATGCCTCAAGAGAAGCGGCAAATCAGATCCTAACTCATATAAGATACACCCAACACCTAGCTATGCAGGATGATAAATATGAAAATTTTATTAGCAATCAGTCTAAGCCATGGTTTAAGTTGAGATGGGGAATAACATTTAATGAAACTAGTCTAAAGGAATGCTCTATAGATAAACTAGGAGTTAAGACTTGGAAGTATAGTGTTTTTTTTGACAAAAGTATAAATGGAAATATAAATTCGGAAAGAGAAGTAGCAAACGATATCTATAAAAGCGGGAAACTCCTTAGTGGAGGCTGGAGTGGAATATCAACAGATGCTTGTAAAAAAATAAATAAGGAATTAAATTTAGGAAAAAGATTTGGTATAACATCGGTTGATTTTAAGGATGGTTGCATTGGAATGCAAACTATAATTTTTGATGAAATGGGTCGCCCTATGAGAGTAGCAAGTACTACTTCTGGAGGAGCAAAACGTCCTTATGATAGACTTCTTAAAAAAGATTGCAGTATAACAATAACTGATAAACGCGGCAATCAAACAACTATTACTATAGAAAAAGAAAGTGGCTTTGCATCCATAAAAGAAAATAGTTAAATTTGATTAAATTTTGAGCTTTTGATTTTTTTCAAAAAGCTGCTATTTTTTAATCTGCATTTAAGCATCCCTCATATATAATTCCAGCTCACGAAACGAGAAACCACCTTTAACTTCAACGTTAATAAAGCCTTTTTCTTATCGTTGTTCTTTTAACTTACAATTGTTAAACTATTAGTCAATCTTTGAAATCTAAACAAGTGATCGATTGAGCCAGTCTATTATGATTAAATAATAGATTAGACAAACTAATATAAAAACTAAAAGTTTTTTTGATTAAAAACTTCATAATAAAAATCCTATCTATTAGATAGGTAATTAATATGGAGAGTTTGATCCTGGCTCAGAGTGAACGCTGGCGGCGTGCCTAATACATGCAAGTCGAACGGACAAGTAAGAGCTTGCTCTTATGAGTTAGTGGCGCACGGGTGAGTAATGTATAGCTAATCTGCCCTACACTAGAGGACAACAGTTGGAAACGACTGCTAATACTCTATACTCCTCTCTAGCATAAGTTAGATAGGGAAAGTTTTTCGGTGTAGGATGAGGCTATATTGTATCAGCTAGTTGGTGAGGTAATGGCTCACCAAGGCTATGACGCATAACTGGTCTGAGAGGATGATCAGTCACACTGGAACTGAGACACGGTCCAGACTCCTACGGGAGGCAGCAGTAGGGAATATTGCTCAATGGGGGAAACCCTGAAGCAGCAACGCCGCGTGGAGGATGACACTTTTCGGAGCGTAAACTCCTTTTGTTAGGGAAGAACAATGACGGTACCTAACGAATAAGCACCGGCTAACTCCGTGCCAGCAGCCGCGGTAATACGGAGGGTGCAAGCGTTACTCGGAATCACTGGGCGTAAAGGACGCGTAGGCGGATTATCAAGTCTCTTGTGAAATCCTATGGCTTAACCATAGAACTGCTTGGGAAACTGATAATCTAGAGTGAGGGAGAGGCAGATGGAATTGGTGGTGTAGGGGTAAAATCCGTAGAGATCACCAGGAATACCCATTGCGAAGGCGATCTGCTGGAACTCAACTGACGCTAATGCGTGAAAGCGTGGGGAGCAAACAGGATTAGATACCCTGGTAGTCCACGCCCTAAACGATGTATACTAGTTGTTGCTAAGCTAGTCTTGGCAGTAATGCACCTAACGGATTAAGTATACCGCCTGGGGAGTACGGTCGCAAGATTAAAACTCAAAGGAATAGACGGGGACCCGCACAAGCGGTGGAGCATGTGGTTTAATTCGAAGATACGCGAAGAACCTTACCCGGACTTGATATCTAACAAATCATCTAGAGATAGAAGAGTGTCTGCTTGCAGAAATGTTAAGACAGGTGCTGCACGGCTGTCGTCAGCTCGTGTCGTGAGATGTTGGGTTAAGTCCCGCAACGAGCGCAACCCACGTCATTAGTTGCTAACAGTTCGGCTGAGCACTCTAATGAGACTGCCTTCGTAAGGAGGAGGAAGGTGTGGACGACGTCAAGTCATCATGGCCCTTATGTCCGGGGCGACACACGTGCTACAATGGCATATACAATGAGAAGCAATATCGCGAGATGGAGCAAATCTATAAAATATGTCCCAGTTCGGATTGGAGTCTGCAACTCGACTCCATGAAGCCGGAATCGCTAGTAATCGTAGATCAGCCATGCTACGGTGAATACGTTCCCGGGTCTTGTACTCACCGCCCGTCACACCATGGGAGTTGATTTCACTCGAAGCCGGAATACTAAATTAGT
Organism: Campylobacter concisus; assembly: GCF_003048875.2. Lineage (NCBI taxonomy): Bacteria > Pseudomonadati > Campylobacterota > Epsilonproteobacteria > Campylobacterales > Campylobacteraceae > Campylobacter > Campylobacter concisus. The sequence goes on from NZ_CP049264.1 coordinate 655,293, forward strand.
TACCGTCCACAGTGGAATCAGCGACTGGGGTGAAGTCGTAACAAGGTAACCGTAGGAGAACCTGCGGTTGGATCACCTCCTTTCTAGAGTACATATAGATATTCTCTCACAAGATATCTATAAGAAAGATATTCTCAATCATCCTTGTTTAGTTTTGAAAGATTGATAGACCTATAGGGGCCTATAGCTCAGCTGGTTAGAGTGCACCCCTGATAAGGGTGAGGTCACAAGTTCAAGTCTTGTTAGGCCCACCAGAGAATTTAATTGGGGAATTAGCTCAGCTGGGAGAGCGCCTGCTTTGCACGCAGGAGGTCAGCGGTTCGATCCCGCTATTCTCCACCATAAAATAGTTTAACACTAAAAGTCTATATTAAGTGTTTTTAAAAACATTTACTTTAGACTTTTAAACGTCTTAATCTTTATTGATTACGAAGTTGCCGAAAGCAACTTTGTGCTTTAGGGGTTTCCAAAGGGTGTAACTCTTTGGTCGTAAAGACTAGCTTGCTAGTCTGCGAAGTCTAAATGTTCTTTTAATTAATATTGTTAATAGTCACAAGCAAGTTTTAAAAACAATTTTACAGGACTTGTTAAAGATTTAAATTTCTATTCTCTTTGCATTTAATGCAAAAGTTTGACATCACAATCTATTTAGGATTTAAAACTTATCTAAATAGTAGTCAATGCTTTCCGTCTTGAGAGTTAGAATTTAAATGTAGTAACATAAAGTTATCTTTAACAAGGAAGTGATGCGAATTAGAATAATCTAATATAGAAAAGGTAAGCTACAAAGAGCAAGTGGTGGATGCCTTGGCTAGTAGAGGCGATGAAAGACGTGCCAGGCTGCGATAAGTCTCGGGGAGCCGTCAAGGGGCTTTGATCCGGGAATTTCTGAATGGGGCAACCCAACTAATAGAGATATTAGTTACCGTATAACGGAGCGAACGAGGGGAATTGAAACATCTTAGTACCCTCAGGAAAAGAAATCAAAAGAGATTACGCTAGTAGCGGCGAGCGAACGCGTAAGAGGGCAAACCACTAGTTTACTAGTGGGGTTGTAGGACTGCATTATAGACTAAACTTAGCTAATAGAACAACCTGGAAAGGTTAGGCACAGAGGGTGATACCCCCGTATATGAAAGCTTTGTTTTACTTAGCAGTATCCTGAGTAGGGCGGAACACGTGATATTCTGTCTGAAGCTGGGTAGACCACTATCCAACCCTAAATACTACTACTAGACCGATAGTGCACAAGTACCGTGAGGGAAAGGTGAAAAGAACTGAGGTGATCAGAGTGAAATAGAACCTGAAACCATTTGCTTACAATCATTCAGAGCCCTATGATTTATCAGGGTGATGGACTGCCTTTTGCATAATGAGCCTGCGAGTTGTGATGTCTGGCGAGGTTAAGGAAACCCGGAGCCGTAGCGAAAGCGAGTCTTAATAGGGCGTTTAGTCAGACGTTGCAGACCCGAAACGATGTGATCTATCCATGAGCAGGTTGAAACCGGTGTAAGAGCCGGTGGAGGACCGAACCCGCTAGCGTTGAAAAGCTATGGGATGACTTGTGGATAGGGGTGAAAGGCCAATCAAACATCGTGATAGCTGGTTCTCTCCGAAATATATTTAGGTATAGCGTCATGTAGTAATACTAGGGGGTAGAGCACTGAATGGGCTAGGGCATACACCAATGTACCAAACCCTATCAAACTCCGAATACCTAGTGTATAATCATGGCAGTCAGGCGGCGAGTGATAAAATCCGTCGTCGAGAGGGGAACAACCCAGACTAACAGCTAAGGTCCCTAAATCTCATTTAAGTGGAAAACGATGTGGAGTTACTTAAACAACCAGGAGGTTGGCTTAGAAGCAGCCATCCTTTAAAGAAAGCGTAATAGCTCACTGGTCTAGTGATTCTGCGCGGAAAATATAACGGGGCTAAAATGAGTACCGAAGCTTTAGACTTAGTTTTACTAAGTGGTAGGAGAGCGTTGTATTTGCGTTGAAGGTATACCGGTAAGGAGTGCTGGAGCGAATACAAGTGAGCATGCAGGCATGAGTAGCGATAATTGGGGTGAGAATCCCCAACGCCGTAAACCCAAGGTTTCCTACGCGATGCTCGTCATCGTAGGGTTAGCCGGGTCCTAAGCAAAGTCCGAAAGGGGTATGCGATGGAAAATTGGTTAATATTCCAATGCCAACTATAATGTGCGATGGAAGGACGCTTAGAGTTAGAGGAGCCAGCGGATGGAATAGCTGGTCCATGTGTGTAGGTTGGAATTCAGGCAAATCCGAATTCCTTTAAGCTGAGGCAAGTGGGTGCGTGAAATTCTTCGGAATAGATCGTATATTCTTGATACTGTCGAGCCAAGAAAAGTTTCTAAGTTTAGTTATAGTTGCCCGTACCGTAAACCGACACAGGTGGGTGGGATGAGTATTCTAAGGCGCGTGGAAGAACTCTCTTCAAGGAACTCTGCAAAATAGCACCGTATCTTCGGTATAAGGTGTGCCTAACTTTGTGAAGGATTTACTCCGTAAGCATTGAAGGTTACAACAAAGAGTCCCTCCCGACTGTTTACCAAAAACACAGCACTCTGCTAACTCGTAAGAGGATGTATAGGGTGTGACGCCTGCCCGGTGCTCGAAGGTTAATTGATGACGTTAGCTCTGCGAAGCGTTTGATCGAAGCCCGAGTAAACGGCGGCCGTAACTATAACGGTCCTAAGGTAGCGAAATTCCTTGTCGATTAAATATCGACCTGCATGAATGGCGTAACGAGATGGGAGCTGTCTCGAAGAGGGATCCAGTGAAATTGTAGTGGAGGTGAAAATTCCTCCTACCCGCGGCAAGACGGAAAGACCCCGTGGACCTTTACTACAGCTTGACACTGCTATTGGGATAAAAATGTGCAGGATAGGCGGGAGGCTTTGATCCATAGACGCCAGTTTATGGTGAGCCATTGTTGAGATACCGCTCTTTTTTATTCTGATAGCTAACTAGCTTGAGTTATCCTCAAGTAGGACAATGTCTGGTGGGTAGTTTGACTGGGGCGGTCGCCTCCCAAAATGTAACGGAGGCTTACAAAGGTTGGCTCAGAACGGTTGGAAATCGTTCGTAGAGTATAAAGGCATAAGCCAGCTTAACTGCGAGACATACACGTCAAGCAGAGACGAAAGTCGGTCTTAGTGATCCGGTGGTTCTGTGTGGAAGGGCCATCGCTCAAAGGATAAAAGGTACCCCGGGGATAACAGGCTGATCTCCCCCAAGAGCTCACATCGACGGGGAGGTTTGGCACCTCGATGTCGGCTCATCGCATCCTGGGGCTGGAGCAGGTCCCAAGGGTATGGCTGTTCGCCATTTAAAGCGGTACGCGAGCTGGGTTCAGAACGTCGTGAGACAGTTCGGTCCCTATCTGCCGTGGGCGTAAGAAGATTGAGGAGAGTTGACCCTAGTACGAGAGGACCGGGTCGAACCAACCACTGGTGTACGAGTTGTCCTGCCAAGGGCACCGCTCGGTAGCTATGTTGGGATGTGATAACTGCTGAAAGCATCTAAGCAGGAAGCCAACTCCAAGATGAATCTTCTTTTAAGAGCTCATATAGACTATGTGTTTGATAGGCTGGGTGTGTAATGGATGAAAGTCCTTTAGCTGACCAGTACTAATAGCTCGTCTGCTTATCTTTTAATAAGCATCACTTCCTTGTTAAGGATAAAAACTTAATAAGATATGTTTTTACAAAACTTTGTTTATGACTTTTAACTTTATCTTGTAGTGTTAAATAAGAGATTTATCTAGTATATCTTTTATTTAACACTGCCCGTGACTATACAGACGAGGAAACGCCTTGCTCCATCTCGAACCAAGAAGCTAAGCTCGTCCTGGCTGATGATACTCTCCCTTACTGGGATGTTGGAAAAGTAGGTCGTTGCGGGCTTTGTTTTATCTGCTTTAATTTCATATTATTAATCCTGGTTTTTATTAGTGTTATTTCTTGTCTAAGTATAAAATATTAAATTTTCTTTTTTTAATTAGGTTTTATTGATTAAATGTAGTAAATTTTTTATATTTGTTTTTATGTTGTTGGGTTACCTTAATCGCATTATTTTAAGTTAAAATAAAAATCTCTAAAATTTAGATATATTTTGGCATATTTACATCTACTTGTAGTAGCAAGATATAAAGTTTCAGTTGAAGATTTATATACCATTTATATAAAATTACTATTAGTGCAAATTTATTTTTTAGAAGGTCTTGTGCTATTGTAAGCCTTGATTATTCAGACATATTTCTAATAATCAGATTAAAATTATATTTTTATCTAGTTTGTTAAACTTTAAATAATATATTATTAGTTTATTTTGTAAAACAACCTTTTGGCTATTTAAACATATGTCTCTTGCTATTATATTTTAGTATACTAATTTTCAAAACTTTATAAAAAATCAATTTTGTTTATTCCTATAAATTTGATTTTTTATATTGCTGATATTGCTTTACTATTATTTAAATAATTTATTCTTAACTTCTAATAATTTTTTGAGTTTATTTTACTTTATTGTTTTTTTATACATTTTGCACGAAGTTCATCACTTAAGAACTCTGGTTTGATTTCACAAAGTTCTATTTCTTGGTAGCTTTCATCAAATGCTTTTGTGTTGACGAGCAGATTCATATAGTACTTTGCAGAATAAAGTTTTTTTAGGTTATGCTGTACAAAGATATTATCAAGTCCAGCAAATTCATCATCGTATTGTCTTATCTTTTCAAGGATGCTTACGATTGGATGCTTGTCCATCTTTTCTGATTTAATCAGCACAGTGTGTAGGCTTTTCCAAAAATCGTCTTTAGCGATAATATATTGTTTGTATGCCTCGTTTCCAAAAAGTGCTATTTCCTTAGCCTTTTTAGTCTCTCTTGGTCTATTGTTCTCGATATATCCAAGTTTATTTTGTATGATAAAAAGTTCATTTGTATGCCCACAAGAAACATCTTTGCAAACTCTTAAGTTCTTGTAGTCTTTTAAAGTCTTGAGATAATCATTGCTAGACATGGCAAGATTTAAAAGGTAGGATGCTCTATCATTCCATTTTTGTAAGTAGAGTCTGTCTAATGTTTTTTGGTTTTTTCCATCAGTTTCTATATATGTTGCAGCATATTTTATACGTTCAGTTGCCAAAAAAGTATCTAAAAATTCTTTTTGCTTTTCCGAAGATAGACGTTTTAGTTCAGGTAAATTTGTAATTTTTTCTTGTAATTCTTTTGCTTTTGTGTCTAGTTCTATTGCTTTATCAGAAGCGAACAAAGTACTAAGTACTACAAAAGTCATTAATAAGAATATTCTTTTCATATTGTATCCTTTGAAATTTTATGCTAATAATACCAATTATGTTATGTTGGCGCAATAAATTTGCATTGCAAATTAAAAGGTTTCATTAAATTTATCAAATTACATACTTAAAGTCAAACTAAGTATCCTAATTTGCACTGTGGCTGACTTTTTTTGGCAGTTCTTATATATTTTTTAGTTAGTTAATTTTAGTCTTTTAATGTTGATCTTTTCAAAGTTTAATTTTTAAAACATTTATCCCACCTTTATAAAATTCTCTTGATTTTTAAAGAATGGTTTTAGCCCCTCGTAGGCTGCTTGGATTTTTTTAAATTTAGCGTTGTATTCGTTTTTGATGCTTTCGCTCTTGCTTGAGTGCCTATCTGGGTGGTAAATTTTAGCAAGGGCTAGGTAGCTATCTCTTACAGTTTCGAAGCTGTCGCTATTTGAGCAGCCTAAAATTTCAAAATTTTCTTCTAGTAAATTTGCCAAAGCGCTGAAACGACTTTTAAATTTGGCTGAGTTTTGAACCTTGTAGTTTCTTTTGAACTCTTTAAATTTGACTTCATTGTAGTTAAAATTTACTATAAATTTTAGATGTTCGCGTCTTGAAATGATCTCTTCTATCAAGTCAAAGTCGCTATCTTTTTTTATCTTTAGGCTAAATTTATGATTTTTCTCGTCAAATTTAGACTCATTGCCTTTAAAATTTTGCAAAATGTAGCTAGCAAAAGCTCTTGGAGTGTTATTTAGCGTAAAGATCATCTCGTCGTTAAGAAAGTCGATGTCGATGTTGTAGATGTTTGTCAGAGCGTTTCTTTGCACTAAAGATAGTTTTATGGTTTTGTATTTTGCAAAGGTCACGTCAAGCTCATTGCCCTGTTTTTCATAGAGTTTTTTTATAAATTTTAAAAAGCATTTTCGCTGTGGGATCTCGCTCTCTTCATAAAAAGAGATGATCTTGTCTTTGTTTGCTAGTGTTTTTGTGAAATTTTTACTTATCAGTGCGCGAAGCTCGCAAAAAAGAGCGTCACTATCGGTTAAAATGCTTAAAGATTCTAAAGTTTGGGTTATATTCATGGGTTTCTCCATTCAAAATATCCCTATTTAAAGCAACTAGCGTTCCAAAGTTAAATTTTCCTGATATTGCTATCTTTTGTATATGCCAAAAACTCATCTCTTAGCTTTTGTTCTTTGTGTAAGATCGCCTCCTCTTTTGTATGAGAAATGGCCTCTTTTTGGGGCTTTTTAGCCACGCCTTGCTCTTTTGCAAGCTCTTTTTTGATCTCTTTTAGACTATCGAAAAAATCGTTCATTTTTGCTCCTTTTGCTCAAAGGATTTTACTAAAAAGGTTATAAATTTAAAATGAATACAATCTCTTTTTAAGGAAAGTTTGGTTAATATCACAACTTAATTTTTCATGTGCGCTCGTAGCTCAGCTGGATAGAGCATTTGATTGCGGTTCAAAAGGTCAGAGATTCGAATTCTCTCGGGCGCACCATCCTTTTCTCCCCAAATTTTATTTTCAGACCACTTTTGAGCTTAGTTAAATTTATAAAAAACTCTATTTAGATATAGCCCTTCAGCAGGTGCTGGTATGCGAGTTATGGCAGGACGTCCATTTAGCGAAGCTTTGATGAGCTCGCTGCCGTCTTTTTGCTTTAGCGCCTTTAATAAATTTGCAACCATTAGCCGCACCTGGCCACGTAAAAAACCATTTGCTTTAAAAACAATGATAGTTTGCTCTTTGTATGCGTAGCAAAACGCTTTGTAAATTTCTCGCACTGGGCTTTTTGTGTCGCTTCCGGTTTTCATATATGCGCTAAAATCATGCTCGCCTATAAAATTTCGCAAAATTTTATTTGCTTTTTTGATATCAAATTTGGGCAAAAATACCTTGTAGTTTGAGCTAAAAACATCAAATTTACCGTGATCTATCACATATCTATACGACCTTGCGACCGCGTCATATCTCGCTTGAAAGCTATCATCTACCAAATTTATACGTTTTATGTGAATGCTCGGGTGTGCGTGGTGGTTTATAAGATCTTGTAGGCGATTTAAATCTTTAAAGTGATCGCCGCAAACGACGCTTGAGCTTTGGTTGTTTGCATGCACGCTTTTATCGGTGCGCGAGCTAGAGATCACTCTTTCAAAAATGCCAACGTGAGCTAGGGCACGCGCAAGCTCATCTTCTACGCCGTTTTCATGCGGCTGGGTCTGCGAGCCTTGAAATTTCGAGCCATCGTAGCTGTAGATTAGCTGAATTTTCATCAGTATCTTCGTGTGATCTTGGCTCTATAAAGCAAGACGCCAGCTAGTAAAAATACGAAAAATATGAGTGGTATCGCAAGCGCTGGCTTTGATGAAAAGAGCATTATGAGCGTAAAATATCCAAATAAAACGCCAAAAGTGCCCACATAGACCATGCCCTTTTCATATCTATACGTGACGATGCCAAGGCTGATCGCAAAGAGCGTGCTAGCAAGCGGGAAGAGGGCCACTAGGACGTAGGTGCTAAGGTCTTTTCGGCGTTTATCGCTGCTAGCTGCATCCATCCAGTACTCTTTGATGCTTCCAACGTCGCTTATCTCCTCGCTTTGTGCGGTTCTTATCTTCATTGATTTGAAGTTGCTTTGATGATAAATTTCATCTCTGATATCATACATTTTGCCCTCGTTTAAAGATAGCTCTACGCTTTGACCCATGTTTATGATCTTTGCGTTTTTGGCGGTTATTAGGCGCTGTGAGTCTTTGACAAAGGGGTTAAACATCACGATATCTTTGTAGGTCGTGCCATTTTTGTCTTCACTTTCGCTGCCCACATAGACCATCCAGTCGGAGAATTTTTGTCCAAACTGGGTTGGCTTTAAATTTAGCTTAGCAACCGTCTTTTTATAGTCGATGAAATTTGCATTTAGCTGGGCGGCTATTGGTATCATGACGATAGCAACTATCAGCAAGGCAGCGCTTAAAAGGGCTGAAAAAGCTAAGAAAAATCTTGCGATCTTATTTGGCGAGCCACCAAGTGTGAATATAACGATGCTTTCATTCTCTTTTGAGAGCCTAAAGAGCGTCATCGCAAGTGAGACGAAAAACGCGATAGGCACGACAAAGAGCAGCACGCGTGGGAGCATAAATGAGTAGAGTTTAAAGAGCTCGCCAAAGCTGATCTCGATGTATGAGGTGATACGCGCGATCTGGATGAAAAAGGCGATCGACATGATCAAAAAAAGCGTACTAAATAGCGATGCGAACGTGCCTAAAAAGTTAAACAAAAGATATTTATTTACTCTACTCATAAATGAACCTTAAAATTTCTAAAATTTGCCCATCAAAAGCGTAGGTTATAAGCAGTCCTAGGCTTAAAAATGGCACAAAGGCTAGCTCGTAGCCCTTTTTGCGAACGAGCGCATAGACTGGGAGCGTAAGAAGTGCCGCCAGATAGATCGCCACAAGGGCTAGCTTGGCTGGCAAAATGGCTCCAATGATCGCTGCGATAAATATGTCGGCACTGCCCATGGCTTCGCGCTTCATCGCATAGCTCACGACAAATCTCAGCACCCAAAAGATAAATCCAAAGAGGATTAAATTTAAAATTTGAGCAAAATTTCCTTTAAAGATAAAAAGTAGCAGGGCATAGGCAAATGCAAAAAATAGCGCTGTAAAAAGAAGCGCATCTGGCACGGCTTTATACCTTATGTCTATGACGCTAAGGGCTAGTAGCATGATAAAGCAAAGCCCTAAAAATAGCGCATAAAGCAGAGTTTCTACGCTTAAAATTTCGCCGCACTCTTTAAAAAAACAGATCAGGAAAAGCAATCCAGAAGCTAACTCAACTAGCGGATAGACAAGGCTTATCTTTTGCTTGCAAAAGGCGCATTTGCCGCCTAAAAATAGCCATGAAAAAAGTGGGATATTGTGATAAAAATTTAGCTTGTGAGAGCATTTTGGACAGTGTGAGGCTGGGAAATTTATACTTTCATTTCGTGGCAAGCGGTATATCAGCACATTTGAAAATGACCCCACGCAGATGCCAAAAACAAAAGCAAAAACGGCAAAAAAGATGACCAAAATATCCATTATCTAACTAAACCCCGCCAAATCTTCGCTCTATATCTTTAAATTTAGCAACGATGCTTGCAAGCTCATCCTTGCCAAAGTCAGGCCAAAGTGTCGGCGTGAAAAATAGCTCCGCATAGCTTGCCTGCCAGAGCATGAAATTTGAAAGCCTGCTTTCGCCCCCAGTTCTAATGAGAAGATCCACTGGCTCACTCTCATCAAGTGCCGCATTTAGGCTCGCTTCATCTATCTCGCAGCCTTTTAAATTTAGTTTTCGCACAGCTCTTATGATCTCATCTTTTGAGCCGTAGTTTATAGCTAAATTTAAAAGTAAATTTGTATTTTCCCTTGTCGCGTTTTTGGTGATCTCTATCTCATTTTTTAGCTCGTCACTAAATGGCGAGATATCGCCGATCGTGTTAAATTTGATCCCATTTTTTATAAAATCATCACGCTTTAAAAGAAGAAATTTTTTAAGCAAATTCATCAAAAAATCAACCTCTTTTTGCGGTCTTTTCCAGTTTTCGGTGCTAAATGCGTAAAGGCTTAAAATTTTCACCCCATTATCGATGCAAAATTCGCACATATCGCTCACCACATTTGCTCCAGCCTCGTGCCCATTTGTCCGCAAAAATCCACGCTTTTTCGCCCAGCGTCCATTGCCGTCCATGATGATAGCGAGGTGGTTAAGTTTGTTCAATATCTAGCCTTTAAAGTCAATTATCTGCTCTTTTTTGCTCCAAAGAGCGCTTACGTTTTGCACCAAAACTGCGGCGCTGAATTCGCTTTTTAGCAAGCTCGCGACGTTGCTAAATGGAGTTGTGATCTCACACAAAATTTCATCTTTAAATTTAAAAATAAGCGGCGCAAAATTTGAAAAAACAAGAAAAATTCTCATCTCATTTGCCTCTTTTTTAAGCTGAAAAATGCCGTTTGTGCCGCTATACACAAATGGTATATGCACGACGTTTTCTTGTAGAGCAAAGAGCATTTTTGCTAGCACTCTCATCTCATCTTTTGTTTTAACTTCGCTTAAGTTTTTAAATAAATAGTTGTAAAGCCACGATAAATTCTCATTTTTTACCAAATTTTCTATCAAATTTAGCCCGTCAGCCAAAACGTCCTCATCTAAAATTTTTGGTTTTTCGTATAAATTTTTTATGACGATGTTTTCGCCCTGACTATGCACCTCGCCCCAGTATCTAGAGCCCACGTTTAGCTCTTTTACGCTTTTTGTGTTTAAATTTCTATTTGCGAAATTTAAGATATATCTGTTAAAGCCGACCTTTTGGCTCACCAAAATGCTAAGCGGCAAGGACGAATTTATCGCTACTAGCGGAGCTTGGCTGTTTTTTGCTATCTTTTGGACGCGTGAGATCTGCTCTATCATAAATTTGCTGCTAGCTCCACGATGCGCCCTGCGATCTCATCTTTTGAGGCAAGCGGCAGCAGGGTTTCACCGCCACTTGTAATGAAATTTACCTCGTTTTGCTCACTTGCAAAGCCATTTTTTTCGCCCAAGATATTTAGACAAACTGCGTCAAGCGCTTTTTTTTCTAACATCGATCTAGCGCTTTTTAGAGCGCTCTCGCTTGAAATTTCAAGCTTAAAGCCGATCTTTTTACATTTAAACTCTTTTAAGCTTTGCAAAATATCGACATTTCTCTTTAGGCTTAAATTTAAGCTCTCTTTAACGTCCTCTTTTTTTATCTTGCCATCTATCTTTGTCGGTACAAAATCGCTCACCGCAGCGCACATTACAAGTAAATTTGCCTCCTCGCACTCGCTCTTGCAAAGCTCTAAAAGCTCGCTACTTGAGCTAAATTTAAGACACTCAAATGGTTCGCTACTAGTTTCAAAGCTAGCAAGCAGTTTTACCTCCGCACCTGCGCAGTAAAAGGCTCTAGCCAAGGCTCTTGCCATCTTGCCGCTTGAGAAATTTGTAATGGCTCTTACATCATCTATCTTTTCGGTTGTCGCGCCGCCTGTGATCACCACTTTTTTGCCTGCAAAAAGTGGCTTGCTAAGCCTTTTTATGGCAGCCTCTACTATCACCTCAGGGTTTGCTAAAGCACCCTTGCCAACGTCACCACAAGCTAGAGTTTTAAGCACTGGCTCAACCACTAAAGCGCCGTTTTTCTTTAAAATTTCAAGCGAATTTTGCGTCGCAAAATGCTCGATCATATTGTTATTTGCAGCTGGGGCAACGACCAAAGGCACGTGTGAGGCGGCGATTAGCGTTTGCATGAAGACATTGTCACAGATGCCAGCTGTTAGCTTATTTATCGTATTTACTGAGGCTGGCGCTATTAAGACTAGATCCATTTTGGAGTAGGCTATGTGATTTACACCATCTTGCCAGTTTTGCGTTTGTGAGCTTAAAATTTTATGCTCGCTTAGCGCTTCAAAGCCGCTTACACTGCAAAATTCAAGCACTCCCTCACTCAATGCCACATAAACATCAGCGCCTTGCTTTTTAAGTAGTGATAAAATTTCGTAAGCTTTATAAAAGGCGATACTACCGCAAACAGCAAGTAAAATTTTCTTATTTTTTAACATCGTCTTTGCCAAAGAATTTCTCAAAAAAGCCGCTTTTGTTTTCTTGACGACCTCTGCTGATAGCTAGGGCGCCGCTCTCAACGTCTTTTGTGATGGTGCTGCCAGCTGCGATGATGACGTTATCAGCGATATTTACAGGGGCAACTAGCTGCGTATCTGAGCCAACAAAGACGTTTTTGCCAATTTTGGTTTTGTATTTAGCCTTGCCATCATAGTTGCATGTGATCGTGCCACAACCGATATTTGTACCACTTTCTATCTCGCAGTCGCCAAGATAGCTTAGATGTCCTGCTTTTACGCCACTAAGAACGCCTTTTTTAACCTCGACAAAATTTCCTATATGCGTGTCAGAAATTTCAGAATTTGGCCTTATATGGGCTAGTGGGCCGATGTCTGAGTTTTTGATGACGCTGCTTTCTATCACCGACGAGCTTTTGATGATGCTCTCCGTGATGACGCACTCGCCAAGGATGCTTACGTTTTCTTCTAGCACGCACTCGCCTTCAAATTTAGCCCTGCTGTCTATGAAAATGCTCTCAGGCATGCGCATCAAAACGCCAGCTTTCATTAAATTTTGCTTGATCTCATCTTGCATTATTTTTTCTGCAATGCTTAGCTGAAATTTATCATTTATGCCCATGAAATTTTGCTCATTAACATTTACTGCAACGCACTTTAAACCCTTTTCATTTGCTATTTTTATGGCGTCAGTTAGGTAGTACTCTTTTTGTGCGTTTTGGTTGCTTATGAGCGGTAAAATTTGCTCTAATGCCTCGCGTTTAAAGCAGTAGCAGCCGGCATTTACGCTTTTTATGGCAAGTTGCGCTTCGCTCGCATCTTTTTGCTCGACGATGGCTTCAACTTTGCCGTTTTTTATGATAACTCTGCCGTAGCCAAAAGGATTTGCTGCTTCAAATGAGCTCATAACCACGTCTGCTTCGGCATTTGCTAGACGCATAAGGTCAGTTGATCTAACAAGTGGCATATCGCCGCAAGTTACTAGCACCTTTTCGCCGCTTAAGCTTACGCCCTTTATCGCGCCAGCTGTGCCTGGGAAATTTGCTAGATCTTGCTCGAAAATTTTAGTTTGAGGGAAAATTTCTTTTATCTTTTTACTAATTAACTCTTTTTCGTAGTGAAGCACGACGCTAACGTCATTTGTGATCGCATAAGCTTGCTTTAAGATGTGAATGATCATCGGCTCGCCGCATAGCTCAAATAGGACTTTTGGGCGTTTTGATTTCATCCTGGTGCCAAGACCAGCAGCTAGAATTATGATTGAAGTATTATTGTTCATTTTTAAGCCTTTTAACGTTAAAAATTTCGCAGATTGTAGCAAAAAATGGCAAACATTTTTTTTAATTTAACGATTGTTTCAACAAAAAGCTAATAAAATAGCAATTCTTAAGAATTTATAAATAAAGCGAGTTTAAATGGATTTAGGAACCGTCGTCGGCTGGGTTTTGACCCTGGTGCTTTTGTTTGGATCAATGGCGATAGGCGTTGGTATAGGACCATACATCGATATCCCTTCTGTGATGATCGTTTTTGGTGGTACTATCGGCGTTATGATGGTTGGCTTCAAGATGGAGACGCTTAAAGGTGTTGGTAAATTTTATGGTGTCGCTGTTAAGCCATCAGTCGTTGTAAATTTACCTGAGACTATAAAAAAAGTAGTTGATTATTCAACCAAAGCTAGGCGAGATGGCATCTTAGCACTTGAGAGCGAAGTAAATAACGAATCAAATCAGTTTTTAAAAAAAGGCCTTTCGATGGCGGTCGATGGCAATGAGCCAGACGCGATCAGAGCGCTTTTAGAGATCGATATCGATCAGACTAGCACAAGGCATGCAAACAACATCAAAATTTTCGAGCAAGTCGGTGGTTTTGCGGGTGCGATGGGTATGATCGGTACGCTCATTGGTCTTGTTGCGATGCTTCTTAATATGTCAGACCCTAGTGCGATCGGTCCATCTATGGCGGTTGCCTTGCTTACGACACTTTATGGTGCGATGATAGGTAACATCATTGGCTCACCTGTTGCAAATATCCTCTCGATCCGCGATGCTGATGAGGCACTTGAGAAGCAAGTCATTTTAGAGGGTATCATGGCGATACAAGCAGGGGATAACCCAAGAACGCTTGAAGCTAAGCTTTTAGCATTTTTACCTCCAAAAGATAGAAAAAGTCAGTTTGAATAATGGGTAAATTAATAAAACCAGAAGAGTGCCCAAAGTGTATGCCTGAGTGGCTGGCTGCCTTTGGTGACCTTATGTCGCTCCTACTTTGCTTCTTCGTTTTGCTTCTTTCTATGGCTACGATGGATGCTAAAAAGATGGAGGCTGCTGTTGGCTCACTAGCTGGTGCGCTAAGCGTGCTAGAGGGTGGCGCAAGACCAGATAGTCAGGTAGAAAAAGAGACAGATCCTGAAAGCAGGCGCACTCCAAAGCCAAAAGCTCAAAAAGGCGCTCAAAACGAGATGAGTGCGACTGTTAAAAAGATAAATGAGCTACTAACGGCTAGCGGGGCACCTGAGATCACGATGGAGGAGAGCGAGGATGGCTTTATAGTTAGGCTTCCAGCTGCGATGCTCTTTGACAAAGATAGCGCTGAAATTTCTGGCGAGGATGCGAAGCTCTTTTTAAAGCGAATAGGCATGATCATAGCCAAAATGCCAAATGAGGTAAAAACAGATATCATCGGATACACTGATAATACAAATCCAAGCAAAGACTCTATATACAAAAACAACTGGCAGCTCTCTACCGCAAGGGCGCTAAGCGTGCTTGAAGAGCTAGTTAGCGATGGCGTGCTACAAGAGAGGCTTATCACTTCTGGCAGAGCCTCTTTCGATCCGATCGCTAGCAACAGCACAGACGAGGGCAGAGCTAAAAACAATAGAGTAGAAATTCACTTCGTTTCGCTCGAGCCAAAAAACAAAGAGGCTACTAAGAAAAGTATCCTTGATACGAGGAATTAGTCGTGAAAGCACTGCTTAGTTTAGCGGTTTTGTTTTGTGTGGTTTTTGGCGCTGATCCTGCGCTACCAACTATAAATTTAAGCCTAAATTCACCGCAAAATGCCGAGCAGCTTGTAAATTCACTAAATGTTTTACTAATCCTCACCGCACTAGCACTCGCTCCTTCACTCATCTTTATGATGACTAGCTTTTTGCGCCTTGTCATTGTATTTTCATTTTTGCGTCAAGCGATGGGCACACAGCAAGTGCCGCCTTCAACGGTGCTTATCTCGCTTGCGATGGTGCTTACATTTTTCATCATGGAGCCAGTTGGGCAAAGAAGCTACGATGAGGGCATAAAGCCTTATATAGCCGAGCAGATAGGCTATGAGGAGATGCTTGATAAGAGCTTAAAGCCATTTAAAGAATTTATGGTGAAAAACACTAGAGAGAAGGATCTTGCACTATTTTTTAGGATAAGAAATTTGCAAAATCCAGCAAATATCGAAGATATCCCGCTAAGTATCGCTATGTCAGCCTTTATGATAAGCGAGCTAAAGACGTCTTTTGAGATAGCATTTTTGCTCTACCTGCCATTTCTTGTCATCGACATGGTCGTAAGCTCCGTTTTGATGGCGATGGGTATGATGATGCTACCTCCTGTCATGATCTCGCTGCCATTTAAACTACTCATCTTTGTGCTAGTTGATGGCTGGAATTTACTAATAGGAAACCTCGTAAAGAGCTTTCACTGATGAAGAAAATTTTATTAGCACTTTTGCCTTTGGCACTATTTGGATCAAATTTAAGCGAGATAGCAAACAAGGCCACTCAAAACGAAATTTCAAAGATCAAAGAGCTTGAACTAAAAAGAGCAAATTTAAATGACGAAGCGACATCAAGCGCCTATTTGCCAAGCCTCAGCCTAGAGGGCTCATACGGAAAAAACGCAAGCACCTTCCCAAGCATAGTCGCCAAAGAGTCAGCTGGCGTGCTAGCTAGGATTGATTTTTTACTATATGATGGTGGAGCTAGAGAGGCTAGGCTAAAGATGAGCCAGCTTTTAAAAAACAAAGCCGCCATCGCAAGTGATGAGGCCAAAAACTACCTTGCCTTTAAGGCTGTAAATTTATACTTTAACGCCTGCGCACTTGAAAATATAATAGCTGCCAAAAAGGCTCAGGCAAATTTCTTAAAAGGCGTTTTAGACAAGCTTGAAAAGGCAAACAGTGCAGGTCTTGTCCCAAAAGATGAGCTAGAAAATGTGCGGGCAAAATACCACTTGGCAAACAGCGCGGAGCTTGAATACAAAAATAAAATGGAGCAAATTTTAAATGAGATAAATTTGCTAACAGGCGAGCAAATTTCGCCACTTAGCGGGGCAAAAATGGCTGAGATTAGCTCAAATTTAGCTTCAAAAAATGCCGAGCTTGACAGGCTAAGTCAAGATATATCTTTAAGCGAGGCTAAGCTTAGCGAGACAAGAGCTGGCTTTTTGCCCCAAATTTCGCTTTATGACACCTATGGATTTTATAAAAACAACTACGCCATCGAGCTTGGCAAATATAGCGCTTACCGCCCATATCTTGATAAATATCTAAAAGAAGATACGCACGGCAATAAATTTGGCGTTAGCTTTAGGTGGAAAATTTTTGACTTTTTTGCCACTAGCAAGATGAGCCAAGCTAGCAAGATCGCGCTTGATGAAGCGAGGCTAAATTTAGAGTATAAAAAGCGCGAAAACGAGACTAAACTTAAAAATTTACAAAACGAGATAGCAACTCTTAGCTCAAAGATCGCTTCACTAAATGAGTATGTAAAAGCAAGCGAACTTGCGCTTAAAGCGAGCTATGAAAAGTATAGCTCAGGGCTTTTAGGATATAGTGACCTGCTTGAAGCGCTCTCTCAGAAATTTGACGCTATTAGCCTTTTTGAGGGGGCGAAAGATGAGCTGGAGATAAAAAAGGCGGAGTATTTTTTTGAGAGTGGGGAGAGCATTTTAGAGAGGATTAGGGATTGAAAAAGCTGATAATTTTAATGATATTTTGCATCTTTTCATTTGCTAGTGAAGAGATTTTTGCTGATTTTGAAGTCTATGCCAAGCAAAGCTCAAAGCTTGCATTTGAGAGCAGCGGCAAGGTGGATAAAATTTTTGTAGATGTCTCAAGCCATGTTAAAAAGGGCGACGCTTTAGCTAGTCTTGATCAAACGAGCCTTGAGATCGCTCTAAAAAAGGCAAAAAACGACCTAGCGCTTGCCAAAAATGCCAAAGAATTTGCTAAAAGCACCTTTAATAAATTTAGTCAAGTAAAGGACGTCACTTCAAAGCAAGAATTTGATGAGGTAAAGTATAAATTTGACGAGGCAGCTCTAAGAGTTCAAGCGGCTGAGATAGCTATTTTAAACGCAGATGATCATCTTAAAAAGGCCGTTTTAAAAGCTCCGTTTGATGGCGTCATAGCTAGTAAAAATGTCGAGCTTGGCGAGAGTGCTTCGCCGCTTCAGCCAGCCTTTGTTCTAAACTCCGAGGAGGCTAAAATTTTAATAGCGATTGACGAAAAATATGCAAATTTAGTAAAAGTTGGCGATACGTTTAAATTTAAACTTGACGCGACGAGCGAGGAAAAAGAGGTTAAAATCGCGCTAATTTACCCAGAGATTAAGCGAGAGACTAGGAAATTTTACGCCCAGGCTTATGACACTGGGCTAAAGCCAGGCATGTTTGGTCAAGGAAAAGTGATAATCGGCGAAAATAAATGATAAAAACAGCCATAAACCGCCCCATAACTACGCTTATGATATTTTTAAGCCTCGTTGTCTTTGGCATCTACTCGCTAAAGACGATGAACGTAAATTTATACCCGCAAGTAAATATCCCAATCGTTAAGATCACGACCTACGCAAATGGCGATATGAACTACATCAAGACAAAGATCACGCAAAAGATCGAGGACGAGGTCTCAAGCATCGAGGGGATAAAAAAGCTTTACTCAACCAGCTTTGACAACCTAAGCGTGGTAAGCATCGAATTTGAGCTAAACAAAGACCTGGAGAGCGCTACAAATGACGTTCGCGACAAGATGCAAAAGGCAAGGTTAAACGCAAACTACGAGATAGAAAAGCTAAACGGCCTCTCTTCAGCCGTCTTCAGCCTCTTTATCACAAGGCTTGATGGCAACGAAACTGAGCTCATGCAAGAGATAGATGATGTGGCAAAGCCATTTTTAGAGCGCATTAGCGGCGTCTCAAAGGTCAAGACAAATGGCTTTTTAGAGCCAGCGGTGAAAATTTTGCTAGATAGATTTAAGCTTGATAAAAACGCTCTTAGCGCAAACGAAGTGGCAAATTTGATAAAGGTTGAAAATTTAAAAGCACCGCTTGGCAAGATAGAAAATGAGCAGATCCAAATGGCGATAAAGTCAAATTTCAGCGCCAAAAGCATAGATGAGATAAGAAATTTAACGATCAAACAAGGGGTCTTTTTAAAAGATATCGCAAGTGTTGATCTCGCTTACAAAGACGCAAACGAAGCAGCGATAATGGATAAAAAAAGTGGCGTCTTGCTTGGTCTTGAGCTAGCCCCAGATGCAAACGCCCTAACCGTGATCGCTCTAGCAAAATCAAAGCTAGAGCAGTTTAAAAGCCTGCTTGGCAGCGAATACGACGTAAAAATAGCCTACGATAAGAGCGAAGTGATACAAAAGCACATCGATCAAACCGCCTTTGATATGATCCTTGGCGTCTTGCTGACCATCGTGATCGTCTATCTGTTTTTAAGAAATTTCTCGATCACCATCATCTCAGTCGTAGCGATCCCAACTAGCATCGTGGCGACATTTTTCATCATAAATGCCCTAGGCTACGATATAAACCGCCTAAGCCTCATAGCGCTCACACTTGGCATCGGAATTTTCATCGACGATGCGATAGTTGTCACTGAAAATATCGCTAGCAAGCTAAAAGATGAGCCAAATGCCCTAAAAGCAAGCTTTGCAGGCATAAAAGAGATAGCATTTAGCGTCTTTGCGATCTCGCTAGTGCTGCTTTGCGTCTTTGTGCCAATAGCCTTTATGAGCGGCATCGTTGGCAAATACTTTAACTCCTTTGCGATGAGCGTGGCAGCTGGCATCGTCATCTCGTTTTTTGTGAGCATCTTTCTTGTGCCAATGCTTAGTGCAAGGTTTGTAAATGCCAAAGAAAGCAGCTTTTTTCTAAAGAGTGAGCCCTTTTTTGAGGCTCTTGAAAATGGCTATGAGAAGCTTTTAGCCTTAGCGCTTAAATTTAAACTCATATTTTTAGCTATAACGCTTGTGGTCGTTATTTGCTCATTTGCTCTGGCTAAATTTGTAGGCGGTGACTTCATGCCAAGCGAGGATAACTCGGAGTTTAACATCTACTTTAAGCTTGATCCCTCACTTAGCTTGCAAGCTAGCAAAGAGAGGCTAAAAGATAAAATTTCACTCATAAATGCCGATCCTCAGGTCGCTTACGCCTACTTCATCCTTGGCTACACAGACGCCAAGCAGCCTTATCTTGTAAAGGCTTACGTTAGGCTAAAGGAGCTAAAAGATAGAGCTAATCACGAGCGGCAAAACGCTATCATGCAGAGGTTTCGTGATAAGCTAAAAAGTGATGATATGAGCGTAATCGTAGCTGATCTGCCAGTGGTTGAAGGTGGCGATGTGCAGCCAGTTAAGCTTACTATCACCTCTGAAAATGGCAAAGAGCTAGAGAAATTTGTGCCAAAGATCAGCAAAATGCTAAAAGAGATAAATGACGCAACGGACGTAAATTCGCCCGAAGAAGATCTGCTAAAGCGCGTGCAAATTTCTATCGATGAAGATAAGGCTAAGAGGCTAAATTTAGACAAAGCCAGCGTTGCAAGCGCCGTTTATAGCGCATTTAGTCAGAACGAGGTCTCTGTTTTTGAAAACGAAAATGGCAAAGAGTATGAGCTTTACATGCGTCTTGATGATAAATTTAGAAGCGATACAGATGATATCTTAAAGACCAAGATAAGAAGCAATGAGGGCTTTTTCGTGACACTTGGCGATGTGGCGACGATTAGTTTTGAGCAAAAGCCAGCTAGTATTTCAAGGTTTAATAGAGCCGATGAGATCAAATTTCTAGCAAATACCAAAAACAACGCTCCGCTAAATAGCGTGGCAAATGAAATTTCAAAGAAGCTTGATGAAATTTTGCCAGCAAATTTCAAGTATAAATTTCTTGGATTTGTTGAGCTGATGGACGATACGAACGCTTCGTTTATCTTTACGGTAAGCGCTAGCGCGGTGCTTATTTACATGGTGCTAGCTGCACTTTATGAGAGCTTTTTGCTGCCATTTCTCATCATGCTCGCCATGCCGCTTGCCTTTTGTGGCGTCGTGATAGGGCTTTTTATAAGCGGCAATCCATTTAGCCTATTTGTCATGGTTGGCGTCATCTTGCTCTTTGGCATGGTCGGTAAAAACGCCATTTTGGTGGTTGATTTTGCAAACCACTTTGCAAATAGCGGCATGGAGGCAAATGAAGCTGTGAAAATGGCTGCTAAAAAGCGACTAAGGGCTGTTTTGATGACCACTTTTGCGATGATATTTGCCATGCTGCCACTTGCTCTTAGCAGGGGTGCTGGCTATGAGGCCAACTCACCTATGGCTATAAGCATCATCTTTGGGCTTATTAGCTCGACTTTACTAAGCTTGCTTGTCGTGCCAGTGCTTTTTGCATGGGTCTATAATCTTGATAAATTTATAAGAAAATTTTATGAAAGGGAGAGAATTTGAAGAAGATTTTGGCTGTTTTGCTCTTTGCTTTGCCTCTTTGGGCTGGAAATTTACTAGAGATCATCGCTCTGGCGCAAAGTGCGAAGCTTGAGAGTTTGAAAGAATTTAATAAAAATGAATATATAAATAAAAATAAGAGCAACAAGCTAAATTTATCCCTTGACGGCAGATATACCTTTGTGCCTGACGAGCTAAAGGGCGGATATATGACAAAGGCTGGCTCGATCACGGCAAAGGTCGAGTATCTCATCTTTGATGGTGGTGCGAGTGAGGCTTCGGATAAAATTTTAGACCACAAGGGTGTGGAGAAAATTTACAAGGACGAAGAGCTGATGAATTTAACCGCTTTTCAGGTTGCAAAGGTCTATTTTAACGCCGTTGCGCTAAATTCGCTGATAAATTTAGAGACAAAATTTGTAGATAGCT
The DNA here is from genome assembly GCF_003048875.2 of Campylobacter concisus. NCBI lineage: Bacteria > Pseudomonadati > Campylobacterota > Epsilonproteobacteria > Campylobacterales > Campylobacteraceae > Campylobacter > Campylobacter concisus. Next base: position 676,406 of record NZ_CP049264.1, read on the forward strand.
TTGCCAAGGCTGCTGCTGAAAATGAGTTTTGGTTTGAGTATGGCGAGATAGATAAGAGCGAATTTGATGCGATAAATTTCACCTTAAATAAAAAAAGAGCCGAGCTTGACGAGCTTGGACTTAAGCTAGCTGAGCTAAACTCAAGGATAAATTTGCTCTCAAACGGCGAGATCGGCTTTAATGCTGGCTCAAAGATAGTGATGCCTGATTTTAGCAAAGATGATCTAAGCGCCAAGCTTGGGGCTATGGAGCAAGAAAAATATATAAAAGAGCAAGAAAATGAGAAGCAAAAGAGTAAATTTACTCCAAAAATTTACTTAAAAGATACGCAAAGTGTGAATAATAACAGCTTTAAAAAAGGCGAGAGGACGGCTTCGCAGATGGTTGATGCGTATGCTGATGCAAACAAGCCTAGAGTGGAGTTTGAGTGGAAGCTGCCAGATAGCCTAAGCCTTAGCAAGCAAAGCCAAACTAAGCGCATAGAGGAGCAAAAAGCTGCGCTTGATCTAAGCGACGAAGAAAACAGGATAATAGCTAGGCTAAAGGATCTAAGAGGCGTGATAGAGGGCCTAGGCGCTAGGCTAAATTTAGACTCGCTAAAGCAAGATAGCCTTGATAGTGACTTTAATGACCTGCTAAATGGCTATCTTAGCGGCAAGGTAAAATTTGAGCAGTTTTTATTTGTGAGTGAGAAAAATTTTAGCGACAGGGCAAATTTCATCCTAAATGGCGATTTGCTCGAGCTAAACAAGCTTGAATACTTTTTTGAATGCGCAAGAAATATAAATGAGGTGGTGATAGAATGAATAAACTGATCTTTGTGACCATTTTGTGGGCGTTTAGCTTTAGCTTGATAGGCGAGTTTTTAGCGGGCAAGGTCGATAGCTATCTGGCTGTTTTTGTGCGTGTGACGCTTGCAAGCCTAGTTTTTTTGCCATTTACGAAATTTCGAGGCGTTAGTCCAAAGCTAGCCCTTGGCATAATGGGCATAGGAGCGGTGCAAATAGGGCTCATGTATCTTTGCTACTACAACTCGTTTTTGTATCTAAGCGTGCCAGAAGTCGCGCTTTTTACCATTTTTACGCCGTTTTATGTCACGCTCATATACGATGCGTTTAGCTTTAAATTTAGACCGCTTTATCTTTTTAGTGTGGGCGTAGCGGTCTTTGGCGCGCTTATCATCAAGTATGGCGCGATAAACGAAGGGGCGATAAAGGGCTTTTTGCTGGTGCAAGGGGCAAACATCTGCTTTGGAGCAGGGCAGAGTGCCTATAAGGCGCTTTTGGAGAGATATGACGTGGATCAAAAAAAGGTCTTTGGCTACTTTCACTTTGGAGCGTTTTTTGTAGCAGTGATCGCACTAATAACCCTTGGCAATCCAGCTAAATTTCACGTAGATCTAACCCAAACTTTGGTGCTTTTGTGGCTTGGAGCGGTCGCTAGCGGGGTTGGCTATTTTATGTGGAACAAAGGCGCTTGCGAGGTCGATAGTGGCGTGCTTGCCATCATGAACAACGCCCTCATACCAGCTGCTATCATTGTAAATTTGGTCTTTTGGCAAAAGGACGCCAACCTAACAAGGCTTATTTTGGGCGCTGTGATAATGTATATCTCGCTATTAATTCACAATAGAGTGATGAAATTTTACGGCGTAAAGACAGCGTGAGGTTAAATTTAGGGTTAAATTTGAGCTATTTAAGCGCCTTGCATCTTTACAAGCTGGGCGTTTAGCTGCATTATCTGAGCAAAGATAGCTCCCTTTTTGGTCTGAAGTGAGGCCACTATCTCTTTTGCGTATGGGTTTTTGCTTGCACTTGCTTGCTTTATCGCAGTTTCAATCTCTTTTAGCTGTTTTTGCAGTTTTTCTAACTGCTTTTTTATGATATCGGCGCTACTCTCGCTCTCGTTATTTGTTTCGCTAACTAAATTTGAAGCGTCATGTAAGATAGCGCTTTTGTCGTTTTGTAAATTTTCGCTTTTTGAATTTGCCTCATCAGCCTTTAAATTTGCACTATTTGAAGAGCCATTTTTAGTTAAATTTATAAAATTTGAGTTTATCTGCATCGCCTCGCCTTTAAATTTAAAAGCATATCGGCAAATTTAGATAAAACTTTGACTATGAAAAATTTATCAAAAAGAGCAAAAACGCTACCACGCCAAAGAGTGGTGGAAGTAGGGCTAGGGATTTAAATTTAATGCAAAAAAGCGTGATGGCGTTATAAAGTAAAAAGACAAATGTGCTTATGTGAAGACTACCAGAGCTTAGTCTAAAAGCTAGCATCTTGTTTAAAATTTCATCAAAAATGCCGCCATATCCAAATAAATGAAGCAAAAAGCTTAGCGGATAAAATACGCCAAATAGGTAGTTGATAGCTAGCACGCTAAGCTGTAAGAGGCTAATGAGCGGGAAAAAGTAAAGCACCGCAACCTCCATCGCAAAAAAGACATATAAATTTAAGAGTAGCGAGTTTGCTAGCAGGCTAAATTTGGGCGCAAAATAGAAAAGATAGACGAAGATATAAAAGACGCCAAGGCATGAAAAATAAAAGCCAACGCTAAAAAGAAGCTGCGGAAATAGGGCGACGCTAAATAAAATAACGCCAAAGAGCGTGTAGAAATTTAAGATCTTTATCTTTTTGCAGATCATGTAAAAGCCAACCACGCTCATCAAAAATGCCCGCAAAAAGCTTGCTATAAAGCCGATCATGTAAAAGTAAAAGCAAAGCACCAAAAATACGGCGATAGTAAAGTCAAAAATGTAAGAGCGATATGGCATATATCTTGCGTAAATGGGTTTAAAAACGAGCCTTAAAAGAAAAAAGCAAACTGCGCTTATGACGCCAAGGTGATAGCCACTAATGGCGATGAGGTGCGCCACGCCCCAGTTTGAGACGTCATCTCTTAGCTCGCCAAAGACGTTTGTGCCAAGAAAGAGCGCTGAGTAAAGCTGCGAAATTTTAGCGTCTTCGTGCTGAGCGGAGATGAAATTTATAGCTCTTTGCCTTAGGCTATCATCTCTTTTAATAACGGCTCTATCGTAGCTTGGCATGTAAAATGAGCCAGAAAGATAGTTTTTAAAACTAACGTCTATTGGCTGAACGCTAAGCGCTACGACGTCATAAAGGCTGATCTCATCTTTTTTAGAAGCGGTTGTGTAAAAGCTAAAATTTGAGGTGTCGATCCTGATGATTTGGCGCTTTTTGCCGTTTTTGCTTTTAGTGAAATTTACGCTTACTTTGCCTAGGACGTCTTGCTCGCCAAGCTCCATAAATGCGCTGTATTCATGAAATTTAAGCGCTAAATTTATGCAAAAAAGCAAAATGCAAAGCAGGAGAAAATAAAATACACGCCTGCTTTTTGGCAAATTTACTCTTTAAATTCAGTTGATTGCACCGGTGTGGTGGCGATATCGCAAAAGCGTGAGTACTGCTTTTGAAAGAGCACATCGATAGATCCCACTTCGCCGTTTCTGTTTTTGCCAACGATGATCTCGGCATTTTCTTGAAGCTTGTTAAAAACGTGCTCGCTTTTATACTCTTTGCCCTCGGCTGCTGCCTTGCTCTTTTTCTCGTTCTCCTCTTGCTCCAGATAGACCTCGTGCCTATAGACAAAAAGGATGATGTCGGCGTCTTGCTCGATCGCGCCAGACTCTCTTAGGTCACTTAGCATAGGGCGCTTGTTTGCGCGTGCTTCAAGGCCGCGGTTTAGCTGCGAAAGTGCGATGATAGGCATATCTAGCTCGCGCGCCAGAAGCTTTAAGCCACGAGAAATTTCAGCTATTTGTATGTGGCGGTCGGCGTAGTTGTTTGTGCTCATCATAAGGCCGATGTAGTCGATGACGCAGAGTGAAATTTCAGGGTGAGCTGACTTTAGCTTGCGAAGCTGCGTCCTTACTTGGTGGATATTTACGTAGCCGCTATCGTGCACGAAGAGTTTGGCGTGCGAAAAGTCGCTGCATGCGTGGCTAAAGTGAGCGAGCTTCTCGTCGTCCAGGGTCGCTGTCATTATCTCTTGAAGTGGGATTGAGGTCTTATCTGCTAGCATCCTCATCATGATCTGCTCTGCTGGCATCTCAAGTGAGAAAAAAACGACGCCAGCGCCACTTTTTAAAACGTGCCCCATGAAATTTAGACAAAGCGTCGTTTTACCCATGCCAGGGCGTGCTGCGATGATGATGAGGTCGCCATTTTTAAAGCCTTTTATCATCTCATTTAGCTTTTTAAAGCCGGTGTTTAGTCCGATGATATCGCGCTCATTTAGGGCTGCTTGCTTTTGCATGTGCACGATCAAGCTTTTTATGATATCTTCGCTATCTCTGATGCTGCCAGTGCCGCTGCCATCGACAAGAGAGTAAAACTCCTGACTTAACTCATCGACCATATCGCGGCTAGCTTTGTCCTCATTTACCTTGCTTGGGATGTCGTGGGCGATCTTTACTAGACTGCGTTTTATCGATTTTTCTTTTAGCTCGTTTGCGTATCTTTGGATATCAATGATCGAGTTTGTGGCCAAAATGCTCGCCATGACGTTGTCATCGTAGTTTTCGCCAAGCTTGTTTTTGATAAATGTCGATGCGATAGGCACGTCGCCGTTTAGACAATCAACCATCGCTTTGTAAATTTGCGCGTGAGCCTTTAGGTAAAAGTCGCCAGCCTTGATCGTGTCAAAAATTTCGCCCAAAGCGTCGTTGTTTGCGATGATAGAGCTTAGTATGGCTCGCTCCATATCAAGGTCGTAAAGGTTGCTAAATTCTATCTCGTTAAGTCTCTCTTTTGCCACTGCTTTATCCTCTGCTCTTTATCTCGTCGTCGATCTCTTGTAAAAATCTATCCACAAGCTCGCTCTCAGGCAGTCTTGCGATCACTTCGCCGTGGCGCATGATCATGCCATTTCCCTTGCCAAATGCTATGGCTACGTCCGCGCCTTTTGCCTCGCCGATAGCATTTACCACGCAGCCCATAACTGAGACGTTTAGCGGCTCTTTTATCCCTTTTGTCTTTTCTTCTACAAGCTTTACTGCTGCCATTAGATCAGCTTGCAAACGCCCACAAGTTGGGCATGAGATGATGTTTAGCCCCTCTTTTTGGCGGCCGCTATCTTTTAAGATCGCCTTTGCGACTTTGATCTCCTCTTCAAGCTCGCCAGTGATGCTAACTCTCATCGTATCGCCGATACCCTCAAGTAGTAACCCGCCAAGTGCGATGGCGGACTTGATAGTTGCGTGAAAAGTGGTACCTGCCTCTGTTACGCCTAGATGAAATGGGTAGTTTGTCTTTGGGCGAAGCGCCCTGTAAGCTTGCATAGTGCGTTCGACGTCGCTTGATTTGAGCGAAATTTTAATGTCTGTAAAGTCAAAATCCTCAAGAAGCTTGATGTTATACATCGCACTCTCCACCATCGCCTCAACCGTTCGGCCGTAGCGGTCCTCAAACTGCTTTTCAAGCGAGCCAGAATTTACGCCTATGCGGATCGGTAAATTTCTCTGTTTGCAGGCATCAACGACTGCTTTTATGTTTTTAGCTGAGCCTATGTTGCCGGGGTTTATGCGGATAGCATCTACAAATTCGCTAACGATGAGCGCGTAGGTGTGGTTAAAATGTATGTCTGCAACGACTGGGATGGGGGAGCTGGCGACGATTTGCTTTAGCGCGCTGGCGTCCTCTTTGTCAAAAACTGCGCAGCGCACGATGTCACAGCCTGCAAAATATAGCCTTTGTATCTGCTCTAGCGTGCCTTTTACGTCCTTTGTCTTTGAAAATGTCATCGACTGCACGGAGATCGGTGCGTCACCGCCTATTAAAACATCGCGAATTTTTATCTGTTTTGTCGGGTATCGTTGCAAAATTTTGCCTTTAAATTTTATTGGGGATTATATAAAATCTTGGCTTTTAAATAAATTTGTTTAGCACTAATCTCCAAAAACTTCGCGTCTATATTCTTGCGTGTTTATAAATTTGCTTCTAAGGTTCTTTTGCTTTTCTATGTGGGCATCAATGTTTTTACTAGTTATTTCTACGCCAAAATCGTTATCTATATTTTGTTGCATTAAGGTATCTAACATCATATCTGCAAGTTTTGTTTTGTAGTGGCTTGCTTCCCAATAGTATTTAGAGGTTTGATTTATATCTTTTGGTAGTTCTTGTGCTGTTATGTCGTTATATAAACCAAAATCTATTATTCTAAATGGCTTTTTACCTAGCTTTAAAGCAACCTCTTCGTTTATTGCTACTATTTGTTTTTTCCATTCATACCAAACCACATCAAGTCCAACTCTATAGTCCATAGCTTCAAGCAATCTAACATGCAATGGGCTTATTGCAATATCTAGTTTGATATTGTTGTCATGGCATTCTTTTAAGATATCTATAAAAACTTTATAAGATAATTTTGATACCTCTTTCTTGTTGTATTTAGCCATGTATCCGTTTTCTAGCGTATTTATGGAGTATTTGTAATATCCTCCATTTTTTTGTACTTCTTCTAGCAAAGAAGCCTCTGTGCGCCTGCCATCAGGCTCAAAAAGTGGAGTTTGTTTTCGTTTTTTAACTGTATCTATAGAGTCTCTAAGCATTTGAAGACTAAATAAAATTTTATATTTATACACTTTTGGATTTTTAAAATACTCCTCAAAATCATCCGTCTTATTGCGCATGCCCAGCATAGTTTTATCGTCGAAAATAAGTAGCACTTGTTTTAAATTTCCTTGTCTTATTGCCCATTTTAGATATGCTTTAGCCTCATTAAGATTGCTTCCAGATATGGCTGCATTAAAGGCCGGTTGTGTAAAATATTTATGTGCAGAATCAAATGATCTTTGTGGGCGAGAGTTTCCTAAAAAAATAGATGTAGGCTTTAGTTGTTGAATTCTTAAAACCTTTGCAAAACGCGCTTGTAGATCTTCTTTTGGCTTATTTTTAAATATGTTTGTATCATAAATTCTATATGGATCAACTATATAGTTAAAAGTTGCTACAAATAGAATTATAAAAATTGTGGCGAATAAAAAACTAAACGTCCATTTTTTAAATCCCATGCGATCTTCCTAAAAATTAAAATATAAAAATTGAGACATCTTGTACATATTTAAAATAGCTAGCACAAAACAAAAAACAGCAATAGTTAAATTTTGCCAGCAAAGTTTAAAATATTGTATCTTTTGAGCAGAGTTTTTGCAAAATAGTACAAGTACAAAGCTGAAAACCATAAAATAAATCAAAGTATTTGTTCCATCTACTTGCAAATTTATATCCCATTTATCAAAACTTACACCATATTCTTTTAAAAATCCTACTTTTTTTTCTAATCTGGCGTTTAAAACTATGCCGCCACTAAGCCCAAACATCCCTTTTAAAACTTTTAAAGCATCGTCCCAATCTTTTGCTCTAAAAAATACCCAAGTAATATTTATGAAGTTAAATGTTATGAACCAAGCCAAAATTTTGTTCATCTTAAAGCCAAGTTCGCTCCAAATTCTGTGAATAACCAAGGCAACGCCATGCAAAAATCCCCAAAAGACAAATGTCCAGCCAGCCCCGTGCCATATACCACCTATTATAAAGGTTGCCATTAAATTTACGTATGTTCGAAGCCTGCCTTTGCGGTTACCACCTAGCGGGATATAGATATAGTCTCTTAAAAACCTGCTTAGCGTTATGTGCCATCTGCGCCAAAAGTCTTGAATGTTTAAGGCTTTATAGGGTGAGTTAAAATTTATTGGAAGCTTGATATTAAAAAGAAGTGCCGCACCGATAGCCATATCGCAGTATCCGCTAAAGTCAAAGTAGAGCTGAAATGTATAGCTTAGGCTAGTCGTCCATGCTTCAAATAAATTTAAGACAGCCGCCTTGTCAAAACCATTTGTTGCCCAAACAGCAAAACTATCAGCGATAACTACCTTTTTAAAAAGTCCTATCGAAAATATAAATAGACCAAGTGCTATATTTTTATAGTTGATTACTCTATTTTTTAAATTTGCAAACTGCGGCATCATCTCTTTGTGATGAACGATCGGACCAGCGATTAGTTGCGGAAAAAAGGTAACAAACAAGCAGTAGTTTAAAAAGTCATACTGCTTCGTACCCCCCCCCGTAGCACTATCGACCAAATAGGCTATCTGCTGAAAAGTAAAAAATGATATCGCAAGGGGCAATAGTAAATTTAAATGAGGTATGTGGGTATTAAAGATAAAATTTACATTGCTTATAAAGAAGTCTGAATATTTAAAATATCCAAGTAGCATTAAATTTGCCACAATTCCTAGTATAAGAATAAATTTTTTAGAAATTTTACTATTTTCTTTGTTTAGCTCCACCCCAAAGCAGTAGTTAAATACCATTGAGCCTAAGATTAGCGGCAGATAAATGACATTCCACCAGCTGTAAAAAAATAGAGATGATAGAACCAAAAAGCCCTTTGCTACTTCTGTGAGGCGATTTTTATTTAGATAAAAATACACAAAAAATGTAAATGGCAAGAATAAAAATATAAATTCGTAAGAGTTAAAAAGCATTGACGCATCCGTTAAATTTTTGGTGAGATTATAATAAACATTAGTTAATCACTAGCTAAAATTCACTGGATCTATATCGATATCGCTAAGTTCGCTTTTGCAGAGGTTTGCCGCCTTTAAAAGCATGGTGTGTGAGTTTGAGCGAAGTAAAATTTCATATCTAAATTTACCCACAAGATACTCGGCTTGGCACTTGCCGTATCCAACGATCTCTAGCTCATCGCTTTTTAGTGGCTCTAGCCTTTGCACAAATTCGTTCATTGCGCCCTTTGCCGTGCTCTCATCTTTGTGCGAAACGACCACGCGAAGCAGCCTAGTAAATGGCGGATACAGCCCCTCTCGGTAGCTGATCTCCTCCTTTAAAAACGCGTCGTAGTCGCTGATATAACTTTCAAAAAACTCCCTTTGTTTGCTTTGGATGATGACCCTGCCAGCTCCGTTTCTGCCGGCTCTGCCAGCTACTTGCATGGCAAGGGCAAGTGTCCGCTCTCTAGCTCTAAAATCAGGAAAATTTAAAAGCTCGTCAAAGCCCATGATGACGGCAAGCTCGACGTTGTGATAGTCATGCCCCTTACTTAGCATCTGCGTACCAAGCAGGATATCTATCTTGCCATCGTTAAATTCCTTCAAGGCCTTTACGAGCTTATTTTGCGTCGTGATCTCGTCTCTATCAAATTTAGCGATCCTAGCGTTTGCAAACTCAGCTTGCAGCCTCTCTAAAAGCTCGCTCGTGCCGATCTTTTTAGCCTCTATCATCTCGCTGCCGCACTGGTGGCAGGTCTTTGGCACGGCCATTTTGTGCTCGCAGTATTGGCACTTTAGCAAGTTTTGCTTTTTATAGTAGCTCATGCCGATGCTACAAAATGGACACTTCACCGTCTCTCCGCAGTTTTTGCAGACAAGATATTTGAAATTTGCCCTTGTTGGCAGGCAGATGACGGCTTGTTTTTTGTTTTCAAGCGTCTTTGCGATCTGCTCTTTTAAAACTTCGCTTATGCCAGTCTCGCTCTCGTCAAATATATAGCTCTTTTGCGACGCAAAGTATGTCCCTTTTAGGCGAAAACATTCTTGCTTGTAAAAGCTAGTGAGGCTTGGCGTGGCACTACCCAGAACTACTTGCAGGTCAAATTTGCTAGTTAAAAAGAGGGCTAGGTCTCTTGCGTTGTAGTGGGGCTTTGAGCCAGTGTTTTTGTAGCTATCGTCATGCTCTTCGTCGATGATGATTAGTTTTAGCTTCTCAAGTGGCAAAAATAGGGCAGATCTTGCACCTGCAACAAGCCTAGCCTTGCCGCTTTTGATGTCTTTTAAAATTTGCTCTTTTTTCTTTGGCGTGATCTTTGAGTGCCACACAGCCACAGCCTCGCCAAAGAAGCTCTCTAGGCGCTTTTGCATCTGCGGTGTTAGTGAAATTTCAGGCATTAAAAATAGCGCTTGGCCGCCTGCGTTTAAAATTTCTCTTATTTTAGCTATGTAAATTTCACTTTTGCCACTTCCCGTGTCACCAAAGATGAGCGAGCTTTTTTTTGCGTTTATAAAATTTAGCGCTTCAAGCTGCTTTGGGCTTAAATTTGGCGCTTTAAAGTCGGTTGCGCCACTATAAATTTCATCATCTATAAGGCTTTGTGGCTCAAATAAATTTATAGCAACGCCAAGCTCGCATGTGTAGTAGTAGGCGATAAATTTAGCCAAAGTTGCTTGGATGTCGTTTAGCTTAATAGGTAAAATTTCATCAATAAAGCTTGTTTTAAAGCTTGGCTCATCCACTTCACGCAGGATAAAGCCAGTTAGACTTTTACCCCTAAGCTTTGCAGTAATGGCGCGAAATGGCGCAATATCTAGCTCGCTTTTATATGTGAGTGCAGCTAAATTTACCCCGCTAAATACAACCTCGTAGTATCTCATCACTCAAGGGCGCTGCAAAGTCCGTCGCTGCTCGTGCAGTCAAATTCACCAGTTGCGTTTTTGTAAGTGAAATTTGCTGTTTGTCCGTCTAGTTTGAAGGTATAAGTTGTCGCTCCAGTTTTGTGCCAGCCGTTTTTTGTGCCGCTGTCTGCGATATTTACGCTTATTACTTTGTTGAAAAGTTTATTTCCATCATCAAGCGTCTCTGGATATGCTGGAGTGCCTTTTAGGACGCTATCGTTGTATTTTAGTGAGATGCCGCTTTTTATGGCAGCGATTTGCGTTTTTGCGTTTGCAACTATGGCGTCGCTTCTAGTAAAGAAAAGCTTTGGTATAGCAATAGCGCTTAAGACGCCAAGTATGACGATGACAAATATAATTTCTATTAGGGTAAAAGCTCTTTTTTTCATTTATTTTCCGGTTTTAGTATCTCTTCTATCTCTTTTGTGACGTCCTTTACGACGCGCAAATTTGTGTAGCTCTCGTAGCTCTTTTCGACAAAGGCGTTTATAAGCTCACGAGGCTCGATAAATTTCTTTCCCCCCATAAATTTCTGCCAGTCACGCTCAAAAACTTCAGCAAAATCATCATCAAGCGTTATCGTATAGTCGCGAGATGATACGGTGAGCGTGATCTGTTTCATCTTTTATGCCAAAAACGTCTAGCTTATCTACCAAGGACGGCTTCGATCTTTTTCATTACATCATCAGCTTCGCTATTTTTCTTATCTAGATCCTCTTCTAGGCGCATGATCTGGTTGGTTTTTGCCTCATTTTGTGCTTTTAGTGTTACGATCTCGTTACGTAGCTCTTCATTTACTCTGCAAACTTCATCGTATTTTGTGATGAGGTCATTTACTTTATCGCTTAGTGTGGTTAAGATCGCATTATCTTCAAACATAAAGGTTCCTTTAAAATAATAATTAATGGCGTATTCTAACACGCAGAGGCTAAATTCTTTTTAAAATTCTCATTTGACAAAGCACTATCTTTGCTATAAAATTCGCCCAAATTTAAAGGCGATCAATGAGTAAATTTGAAATTTCATCTAAATTTAGCCCAAGCAGCGACCAAGCAAGAGCGATAAAAGAGATAGTAAAAAGCATAAAATCAGGCAATAAATACCAAACACTTCTAGGCGTGACAGGATCTGGCAAGACCTTTACTATGGCAAATGTCATACGCGAGCTAAACATGCCAACGCTCATCATGACACATAACAAATCCCTTGCCGCTCAGCTTTACAGCGAATTTAAGGGCTTTTTCCCAAAAAATCATGTCGAGTACTTCATAAGCTACTACGACTACTACCAGCCAGAGGCCTACATCCCAAGAAGCGACCTATATATAGAAAAGGATAGCTCGGTAAATGATGAGCTTGAGCGCCTGCGTCTCTCTGCGACTGCTAGCTTGCTAAGCTTTGATGACGTCGTCTGTGTGGCTTCAGTCTCTGCAAACTACGGCCTTGGTAATCCAAGCGAGTATAAAGGCATGGTCGCATACCTAAACGTCGGCGATAAAATCAACCAGCGCACGCTACTGCAAAAGCTAGTGGACATGGGATACAAGCGAAACGACGTTTATTTCGACCGAGGCGACTTTCGCGTAAACGGCGACGTGGTGGACGTATATCCCGCATATTTTAACGACGAGGCGTTTAGGATCGAGTTTTTCGGCGACGAGATCGAGACGATGTATAGCCTGGACGTGCTGGAAAACAAAAAAAGACACGACCTGAAAAAATTTATCCTCTACCCGACCAGCCAGTTTATCGTGGGCGCTGATAGGCTAAAGATCGCTATGAAAGAGATCGAAGAGGAGCTTGATGTGCGCTTGAAAGAATTTAACGAGCAGGGCAAGCTAGTTGAGGCGCAGAGACTAAAGCAGAGAGTGGAGTTTGACCTTGAGATGATGGCGAGTACGGGCATGTGTAAAGGTATCGAAAACTATGCGCGCCACCTAACTGGTCAAAAGGCTGGAGAGACGCCGTACTCGATGTTTGACTACTTTGAGATAAGTGGCGAGGACTATCTGGTTATCGTCGATGAAAGCCACGTGAGTTTGCCGCAGTTTAGGGGCATGTATGCAGGCGATAGGAGCCGTAAAGAGGTGCTTGTGGAGTATGGATTTCGCTTGCCATCAGCGCTTGATAACAGGCCGCTTAAATTTGACGAGTTTATAAGCAAAAAGGCGAAATTTCTCTTTGTCTCAGCCACGCCAAACGAGTATGAGCTTGGTATCAGTCAGGGGCATGTCTATGAGCAAATTTTGCGACCTACGGGGCTACTTGATCCGATCATCGAGATAAAAGATAGTGACAATCAAGTAGAAGCGCTATTTGACGAGGCAAAGGCGGTCATTGCAAGAGGTGAGCGTGTGCTAGTTACGGTGCTAACTAAAAAGATGGCTGAGGAGCTAAGCCGCTACTACATCGAGCTTGGCATAAAGGTCAAGTATATGCACTCAGACATCGACGCGATCGAGCGAAATGAGATCATTAGAGGGCTTAGAAGTGGCGAGTTTGATATGCTAATAGGCATAAATTTGCTCCGTGAGGGGCTTGACCTGCCTGAAGTGAGCCTAATAGCCATAATGGACGCTGATAAAGAGGGCTTTTTGCGCTCGACCACGAGCCTTATACAGACGATGGGGCGTGCGGCTAGAAACGTAAATGGCAAGGTGTTAATGTTTGCCAAAAAGATAACAAAATCTATGAAAGAGGCGATCGATACGACGACTGCTAGGCGTAAATTTCAAGATGAATACAACAAAGCTCACGGCATAACGCCACACTCTGCCAGCAGAAATATCGAAGAGAGCCTGCACGTCGAGGACGGTACGGAGATTTTAAGAAAAGGCGCAAATCTGGAAAAAATGCCTGCGAGCGAGCGAGCCGCGATAGTAAAAGAGCTAAGAAAGCAGATGCTTGAAGCGGCTGCGCAGCTGGAGTTTGAGAAGGCGGCGGCGCTACGTGACGAAATAGCGAAGATGAGAAAATTATAAAAAAGACAAGCCCTTTTTGTTTTATACTGCGTTGGATATCGCTTCAAACTTCGGTCACGTATCATATATACGCTCCCTCGTTTTTGCTCATCCGCCTTGTCTGAAACAAAAATTTTCTTGTCTTAATTGCTTAAATTTATTTGTTCTATCTTCGGTTGAAAATTTCTTCGTAACATTTAAAATCATCACAAGATACTTTGTCTTGATATTTCAGTAGCCAAATTCAAATTTTTATGTGTCTGGTCTGCGCAAATTTTAAACCGCGCAACATTTAAATCTATCACAAAATACCGCCGCCTAAACATCATGTTTTGGTTCTTTTATACCTTTAAATTTGCCTTACTGCCTCCTCACAGATAAACAAAAATTTTCTTGTCTTTGGCGATTTGTCTTTTTCTGCTATACGTCGTTAAAATCTCACTCTACTTCAGTCACATACTATATGTATGCTCCTTTGTATTGTAAAATTTCGCCTCGTCTCATTATAGAGAGAAGCTAAAGACAAAAACCATCTTATCTTTAGCTATTTAAACTATAAATTTATGGCCAAATTCCCTTTCATGATCGGTCCTGCTCTGTCATGTCTTTTTTCACGCTATACCAAGCAATTAATAAAAAGAAAAACTCTGCTATATTAAAAAGGTTTATGTTTTTAGCTAAAAGGCCTATGGAGTCTGGTCTACCTGAAAATAGTAGTATCAAAAGTATGACCTAGCTTACCGCAAACAATATAAAATTTATCCAAAATAGCCTACTTTTAGTTGCACTTACTAATCTTGTTGTAAATAAAAATAAAAATACCATAGCTAACAAATGAGCAAATACTCCAATGTAGAAGATTATATTGGCACTAGAAGCTAAAGATACAATTAAGGCATCGCGTATACCAAAGATATTAAAAAAAAGTATAATCGTAAGCATATATAGATGTAGTCAGTTGTTGCTTTTGCTATTGTAAATATCACAAAAAGGATAGAGAAAAATAAGAAATTTATAAGCAGTCTTATCTTATTTAATGTATATGCTATCTACTTAATGGCAGAGTAAATAACCGCTAACACTACCGCGTAAGCAAGAGGCTTTATAAATATTATTGGTCGAAGCGACATTCTTTCTTGATGTGCCAACAAATATTCTAAAAATATATAGTAAAAAAATGTTGCGACAAGGCCAACTAAACAAGCTGTCGCGGCTAATTGGCTTTAAGATTTGATAGTAGCCACATTTTAAATCTCACCTTCGCTAGTTGCTTGGATTTCGTCACTATTTGCTTGTGTCTTTAGTCGCCACCATGCGATTAAAGCAAGAAAGAAAACCCCAATATCAATATAATCATAAATTTTGTGGTCAATTTTAATAAAGTAGATTGCTATATGAAATGCACCAAATAATGCATAAGCCCAAAACATTTTTTCTTTTGTTATTTTTATTAATTTTGCGATAGATATAAATAAAAATAGTGATGCTATTGTGAATAATACTCTCAATAAATAACTACGATAAATGAGTATTTGTTTAAACAGGTCATGATTATACATGATCTCTTCGTTGCTATAAAAATAATTCAATATCGTAAAGATAAAATCATCATAATCAATTTTTCTTTCTCCTAGATACATAACAATTTTAAAAGTCAAAAAAGATAAAATCACATATATTAAAATGAAAATAGTAAAAATTTTAAAATATTTTCTTAGTTTTGAGGAATTATAAACAGAGCATATCAATGAAATTGCAAAAAACAAAAGTAGCCAACTGATAGAGTCACAGCATACTTTGAAGATAAGGCTGAAATTATCATCAAGGATTTTGCGAAGTCCTGAAATGAACACTAGATACTTAAATATCATCACAATACAAGATATAAGTCCCAACTCTCTGGCATTTTTTAACATATATTGTTTTTCTTGTTGTAGCGGTTCCAAATTTACTCCTTAAATTAAATTAGTTATTTTATTGTAATTATTTTAAAAAATGTTTAAATATTTTAAATCAGGTTAATTTTTTAATTTGGTATTTATTTATCTCGTGACTGGCTTTAAAAAATAGCTTGACACCGCGCAGATAAGCGAAACTGCGGCGATAAAGTAAAACGCGTGCGTTAGGCTAAAGATGTCAGCGATCTTGCCGATGACCGTTGCGAATATACCGCCGATTGTGATGCTAAGCCCAAGCGTTACGCCAGAGGCTAGGCCGATTTGATTTGGCAGATAAAGCTGTGCAAGGGCGATTGAAGGGCTAAAAGATAGGCTGATGCAGGCGCTCACGCACATGGAAGCCGCGAGAAATAGCGCGTAGCTGTCGATAAAGAGCATTAGCACGACTAGCGGTGCGGCGATGCTTAGGCTTATTTTGATGAGCCTAACTAGGCCATATCTATCAGCTAGAGCTCCGCCAAATAGCGTAGAGATCGCACCTGCAGCAAAAAACATACTTAAATTTACATTTGCAGCCTCTTTGCTAAGGCCAAAAATTTTGATCAGATAGATGCTAAAAAATGCCGAAAAGCCAAATGCGACGATCGAGCGTGAAAATATACAGACACAAAGCCTCAAAAATGCGCCCAGATCGTCTTTTAGAGCGCTTGTTTTTTGTGAAATTTGCTTTTTGTGATTGCCTTCGAGCGCTTTTATAAATTTGCCCTTTTTAAGGTATAAAAGTGTTAGAAAAATTTGAGGGATTATAAAGACTAGCGTCCCTTTTAGTCCAAAATTTCCCACAAAAACGGCGACTAAAATGGGTCCAACTGCAAAGCCTACGTTACCTCCAAATGAAAATATACTTATACTTTTGGCTCTATTTTTAGCGTTTGAGGCGTAATTTACGATCCTTGCGGCGCTTGGGTGAAAGAGCGCGGCGCCGATACCGCTTATCATCACGCAAACCAAGATGATGTAGTAGTTTGTGACAAAGCCAGTGAGGCTCATGCCCCCGCCCGCAAACAGCAGCCCAAGCGGGATGACGTAGGGCAGCTCTTTTTTGTCGCTTAAGCGGCCGATCAGCGGTTGGATGAGCGAGCTTGCTAAATTCGTGGCGGTCACGAGCGAGGCGGCCGTGGCGTAGTCGTAGTGGTAGCTCGCGATGAAAAAGGGTAGCATCGCACCAAGCGCACTTTGGTTTATGTCGCTACAAAAGTGCCCAAGCCCCATTAGATACTTTAAATTTTCCGCCTTTTTCATCTAAAATAGCCCTTTTAAAAGCCCCTTTAAATTTTGCTTTTCGCCGTTTGCGCCTTCATCATCTTTGCCCAGCTTTTTATCTAAAAATCTACCTATCTCTTTTTTGACCTTATTTTCAAGATATTGTGATCTGACGTCGTATTTTAGTTTGTCTGTAGTGCCTGAGATTTGCACGTTTAGATCGGTCTTTTCTAGCCTGCAAACAAGTGGCGCGTTAAGCATTTTTGTGGCGATATTGTAAGTGCCGTTTGCAACCTTTATATCGCTCTTTGGCGAGCTTAAATTTACGTTAAAGATGACGTTATCGCCCTTTATATTGCCGTAAATTTTGCCGTCTTTGTAAATTTCTTTTGTGATGTCCTTGCCGGTGAAGGTTTTTATGTTGTTTGTGAGATTTGTGCTGGCTAGGTGGCCCTCTTTTAGCAAGATGTCAAATTTGCCGAGCTTTTGCTTTGTCTCGTAGTCAAATTTAGCATCGCCGTTGCCGTCATAGAGATGATCAAGCGCTAGGGTCTGCGTTAGTCCCTTTACCTCGAAGTTTTTTAGCACCGCATCAAGCACGCCACCTTTGTAGTTTGCCTCGAGTTTGCCCTTAAATAGATCATCTGAGGTGACTCTTACGCTTAGATCATCCACTTTGCCCTCTGCCGTTACTAGGGCTGCAAATTTACCGTGAAGCTCGCGGCCAGCTAAAAATGCAAGCTTATTTAGCTCCGAAACTACCGCTTGAAGCTTTAAGTTTAGCGTGCTTTTGCCCACGTCAAAGCTGCCATCTATGCCCTTTATATCAGCTAGTGAGCTAAGAAAGTCGCCACTAAATTTCACCATGTCGCCTTTATAGTCTAGGCTCAAATTTGAGCTAAATTTCTCATTTTCAGGGAATTTTTTATCAAGCATTTTGCTAAGCGCTGCGGCGTTAAATTTACCATCATTTAAAGCGATCGTTGTGGTGATGCTTGGGCTTTTACTAAAGATATTTTGCCCCTTTGCTTGGACATTTGTCTTAGCGTTTAGCAGCCTATCATTGCCACTAAGTGCTAAAATTTCTCCTAGCTGCGCCTCATTTAGACTAATATCAAGATTTTCATTTTTTATGGTGGCGTTTAGCTTGCCAGCAAAGGCATCGCCGCCTAAATTTAGCTCATCTATCTTGCTTGCTTTAACCTTCACATCGCCAGCAAGCGCCATCTTTGAGCCAACCTCAAAGCCGCTAACCGCTTTAAATTTCTCAGGGTCGCTAATGAGCAGGGCAAATTTGCTAAAAATTTGATTGTTTTTTAGGTCATAAACGCCCTTTACATCCTTTAACTCGCCAAGGTCGCTAAGCACGTTTGCGTCAAAATTTACAAGCTCACCTTTTGCTGTGGCGCCGCCTTTTAGCTCAAATTTCGCCGCATTTTTAAGCTTTGCAAGACCATTATCTATAAGACCGTTTTTTATCTCAAATTTAGCCTCGCCTGCAAGCTTTTTTAGCTCGTCAAAGCCGCTAAAATTTGCGTTTAAATTTATCTGCCCGTCTGCGTAGCTAGGCTGCAAGGCAAGCGCTAGAAGCTCTTTTAGCTTGATGTTAGTTGCATTTAGGGCTAAGTTTTTGCTATCAAAATTTGCATTTATCTTGCCACCAAGCCCGTTTATCTCAGCTTTTAGGTTTTGAAGGGCATTTTCTTGCATTGTAATTTCGCCGTTTGCATCCACAGCGCCGCTTAGTTGCTCGCCTAAGAGCTTGCCCAAAAGGGCAAGATCAGGCACGTTTAGCAAAAAGTCGCTCTTTAAATTTTTGCTAGCTAGATCATAAGTCGTCTCGTTTGCTTTTAAAGTGGCTTCAGGTGCGATGATGAGGGTTTTTGCACTCACTTTTTCATTTGCAAATTTAGCATTTACGCCACCTTTAAAGTTTATATCTTTTGCTAAATTTAGCCCAAATTCATTTTTAAGAATTTCTTTGTTTATCGCTGCATCGCTTGCTAAAATTTGAGCGTTAATGATGGGCTCATTTTTCTCATCGACCCCTTGCATATTGCTCGTTAGATCAAGCTTGCCGCTAGCTAAATTTGGCTTTTTAGCAAGAGCTGATATCTCAGAAAGTTCGATGTTTTTAGCGTCAAGATTTAGAGCTTTTGGCAGGTAGTCTTTTAAATTTGCATTTAAATTTACATTTGAGCCAAGTGCCGTGCCAGTTGCCGCTAGCTTGAAGTCGCTAAATTTACCAGCCACGTTTGCCTTAAGTGCGACATCCTTTTTTAGCCCAAGCTCGCTAGCCTTTGCCTTGTCGGCGTTTATATCTGTATTTAAGTTCATACTTTGAGCAAGCAAGGATAGATCGCCATTTACCTTTAAATTTATGGCATTCATCACGGTCGCCTCTAAATTTAAGGTGCTAAGCCCTAAATTAAACTCTTTAAATTTGACATCAATACCGCGAGCGAGTGCCTCTTTTTCTATTTTGCTGGCTATAAATTTATTACCAATTGAGCTAAAGATAAAGCCAAAGATGCAAGCTACTATGAGCACAAGCGCGCCAACTATGTAAGCTACTTTTTTCATAAAATTCCTTTATATTAGTTTTACATATCATAAAACTTTAGTCACTTAGACTAAAGTTTTTAATAAAATTTACTATAAATTATTGACTTTTTCAGAAAAAAATGCTAGGATTTCATCACTCAAAAATAAAGAGTGCTAAAAAAGACAATTAAACTAAAAGGATGAACAATGAACTTTCAACCATTAGGCAAGCGTGTCCTAGTCGAACGCGTAGAAGAGACAAAGACGACAGCTTCGGGCATAATTATACCTGATAACGCAAAAGAAAAACCTTTAAGCGGCGAGGTAAAAGCAGTTGGTGCTGAAGCTGAGGGCGTAAAAGTTGGCGAAAAAGTAGTATTTGCTAAATACGCTGGCACTGAGGTGAATTTAGATGATAAGACATATCTTGTTTTAAACATCGACGACATTTTAGGCGTGATTAAATAATTTAAAAAGGAAAGACAATGGCAAAAGAAATTTTTTACTCTGATGATGCAAGAAACCGCCTATACGAGGGCGTAAAAAAACTAAATGACGCTGTAAAAGTGACAATGGGACCAAGAGGCAGAAATGTCCTTATCCAAAAGAGCTTTGGTGCTCCAAACATCACAAAAGACGGCGTTAGCGTGGCTAAAGAGGTTGAGCTAAAAGATACTATCGAAAACATGGGCGCAAGCCTAGTTAGAGAAGTAGCAAGCAAGACAAACGATCAAGCAGGTGACGGCACTACAACAGCGACTGTGCTAGCTCACGCGATATTTAAAGAGGGTCTTAGAAATGTAACTGCCGGTGCAAATCCTATCGAAGTAAAACGCGGTATGGATAAAGAAGTAGCAGCTCTTATAGATGCACTAAAAAACATCTCTAAAAAAGTTTCTGGCTCAAAAGAGATCGCTCAGATCGCTACTATCTCTGCAAACTCAGACGAGAGCATCGGTAAGCTTATCGCTGATGCGATGGAGAAAGTCGGCAAAGATGGCGTCATAACAGTAGAAGAGGCAAAGTCTATCCAAGACGAGCTAAGCGTTGTTGAGGGTATGCAGTTTGACCGCGGATATCTAAGCCCATACTTCATCACAAACCCTGAAAAGATGCAAGTTGAGCTAAGCAATCCATTTATATTGCTATTTGACAAGAAGATCACAAATTTAAAAGACCTGCTTCCAGTGCTTGAGCAAGTACAAAAGAGTGGCAAACCACTTCTAATCATCGCTGAAGATATCGAGGGCGAGGCACTTGCAACGCTTGTTGTAAATAAACTTCGTGGCGTGCTAAACATCTCAGCTGTTAAAGCTCCTGGTTTTGGCGACAGAAGAAAAGCGATGCTTGAAGATATCGCTATCTTAACAGGTGGCGAGGTTATCAGCGAAGAGCTAGGCAGAACACTTGAGAGCGCTACTATAAACGACCTTGGACAAGCTTCAAGCGTAGTTATCGACAAAGATAACACTACTATCGTAAATGGTGCAGGCGAGAAGTCAGCAATAGACGCTAGAATCACTCAGATCAAAGCTCAAATCGCCGAGACTACAAGCGACTACGATAAAGAAAAACTTCAAGAGCGCCTTGCAAAACTAAGCGGCGGCGTGGCAGTTATCAAAGTAGGTGCTGCGACTGAGACTGAGATGAAAGAGAAAAAAGACCGCGTAGATGATGCTCTAAGCGCTACTCGTGCAGCTGTTGAAGAGGGCATCGTAGTAGGTGGCGGTTCAGCTCTTATCCTCGCTTCAAAGAGTGTAAATTTAAATTTACAAGGTGACGAGGCAATCGGTGCTGAGATCGTTAGAAGAGCGCTTCGTGCTCCACTTCGCCAAATCGCTGAGAACGCTGGCTTTGACGCAGGTGTGGTAGCGAACGCAGTTGAGACAAGCAAAGATGCAAATTTTGGCTTTAACGCTGCAACTGGCGAATATGTAAATATGTTTGAAGCTGGCATCATCGATCCAGTTAAAGTTGAGAGAGTTGCGCTACAAAACGCTGTTAGCGTGGCTAGCTTGCTACTAACAACTGAAGCAACTATCAGCGAGATAAAAGAAGAAAAAGCAATGCCTGCAATGCCTGACATGGGCGGAATGGGTGGCATGGGCGGTATGATGTAGCAGCCCTTTTCGAGCTAGAGCTTTCTAGCTCGAATTTAAATTTTAACTTCACTAAATTTATAAAATTATTTACTCCTTTTTAAATTTATTCTTGTATCATTTTTGCATTCTTTTAGGGAGAATTTACAATGAAATATGATGAAATTTTTAGAGAATACGACATCCGTGGCATTTTTGAAAAAGATTTGACAGAGGACAGTGTCAAGGCTATAGGGCTTGCTTTGGGTAAGAAATTTAACGAATTTGGCGTGAAAACTTTAAGCGTTGGCTTTGACGCAAGGCTAAGTGCTAGCACGCTTTTTAGGTATTTGTTAAGTGGTCTAAACAAGGCTGGTGGCTTTAAAATTTATAGCATCGGCTTGCTACCAACTCCTGTTGGCTACTTTAGCGTTTATGCTGATTATTTTGACGCAAACATCATGATCACGGGCTCTCACAATCCAAAAGACTATAACGGCTTTAAGATCACTATTAAAAAAGATAGTTTTTTTGGCAAAGATCTGCAAATTTTAAAAGATAAGGTGAATGAGATAATCGCCTCTGGTGAGCAAATAGCAGACGATGAGAGCTGTGAGAAATTTAATATCTTAGAAAAATACGTTGAGTTTTTTGTAAAAGAATTTAGCGAGCTTAAAAATTTCAAAAAGCCTTTTGTTATCGACTGCGCAAATGGCGCTGTTGGCGTGAGCTTGGTGCCTATCGTTAAAGCACTTGGACTAAATGCAAAAATTTTATATGAAGATCCAGACGGAAATTTCCCAAATCACCACCCAGACCCAAGCGAAAAAGAGAATTTAAAAGAGATATTTTCGCTCATCGAAAAGAAGGAATTTGACCTTGGATTTGGCTTTGACGGAGATGGCGACAGGATCGCGGTTATAACGCCAAAAAGAGATATAAAAGGCGATGAGCTAGCATATCTTTATGCGCTAAATATGAAACATCCAAAGGTGCTTGGCGAGGTAAAATGCTCACAAAATATGTATGATGAGATTGCAAAAATCGGCGAAGTTTTCATGGGTAAGACGGGACATAGCAACATTAAAAAGATGATGAAAGAGCTAAACGTAGATCTTGCAGCAGAGGTGAGCGGACATATCTTCTTTAAAGAGCGCTATTTTGGCTTTGATGATGCGCTTTATGCGATGATGAGGGTGCTTGAGCTGGTTCATAAGGGCTTTGACCTTGACGGCGAGCTTGATAAGATGCCACTTGTCTTTAGCACCGATGAGATCAAGATAAAGACGACTGACGAGGCTAAATTTAAGATAGTTGCCAAGCTAAAAGAGTGCGTGAAAAACGAGAGTTGCGACCTGCCAAAGATAAAAAATATCATTGATATTGATGGCATTAGAATTCAGTTTGAAAATGGCTGGGCGCTGGTGCGTGCGTCAAATACAACGCCAGTTATCGTCACTAGATTTGAAGCAAAGAGCAAGGAATTTCTAGAAGAGATCGAGCAAAAAGTGACAAATTTACTAAAGAGCTTGATGTAGCCAATAAAAGCATTTTGGGTTAAACATCCAACTTATCTGGCTTTTGCTGGTTTCTTTTCGGGCAGTTCCGCATACATGCCGCGCAACAATTCTCCAATCAAATTCGCATCCTCAAATTTCTCGAATACATGCATTAACGTCTTTGAGCCATTATAAGGATAACGTAGTTCTGAGTCTGCAAGAAGTCTGTCCGATGTCGGCGTTCTCTTTAAAAACAGTTCATTATTACAAATGTCACCTATCAGTTTACCGTTAAAATATACAAGGTATCCACCCATCATGGATTTTATGACAATATCGCCGAATTCAGAAAATCTATCGCGAACATATTCATTAAATTCATTCACTATGATCACTCACTTTGAATTTAGAGTTTGCCGCCTTCGACGACTAGAGATTCAGGATTTACGCTGTCACCATAGATCGGTTTTAGCGTTGCGTCATAGTCTTTGTGGAAGAAATTTTCTTTTCCAAGCTCGATGATCTCGTTGTTTAGCCACTCAAGCAAGGCTTTGTTACCCTTTTTGACAGCTGGAGCTATCACGTCAACATCGCCAAGCGCTTCAACGCCTACGACAAAGCCAGGAGTCTCTTTCGCCCAGGCAAAAAGTAGGGCGTTATCATGCGCTAGAGCAGCACCCCTTTTATCAACCAAAGCCGCGAAAGTTTCAGTGTTTTGATCATACTTTAAAAGCTTGATATCAGGATAATTTTTCGTAAAAAATGCGTCCGCTGTTGTGCCTTTATTGACGATTAAAGTTTTATCTTTTAGCTCATCAACGCTCTTTATCACAGCGCCCTCAGGGCTAACGATGCCAAGTGAGACCTTCATATATGGAAGCGCAAAATCAACAACTTGCGCGCGCTCAGGCGTCTTTGTGAAATTTGCAAGCGTGATATCGACCTTGTCAGCTGTAAGCACTTCGACCCTGCCAGCAGCCTCGACTAGTTCAAATTTAACCTTGCTCTCGTCACCAAGCAAGTCTTTTGCGATGCGTTTTGCAAAATAGATGTCATAGCCTTGGTTTTTGCCGTCTTTATCGACGTAGCCAAATGGCGGTTTGTCGCTGAAAACGCCTATCCTTATATATCCACGCTCTTTGATCTTTGCGATCGTGTCAGCTTGGTTTGAAGTGGCTGCTTTGTCCGCACCTTTGTCATCACCACAACCCGTTAGAAAGACGGTAGCGACTAATGCTAATAAGAAAAATTTAAATTTTCTCACTCTTTCTCCTTTGAAAAATTTAGTAAATAAGAGCGACCAAATCTCGCTCTAAACGCATTTTGAAAAAACGGCAAATTATCTCTTATTTTTTCTAAAACGAGAATAAATTTAGAAATTTCTTCGCTCGCTCGCTCTTTGGATTAGTAAAAAACTCCTCTGGCTCACTGATCTCCACGATCGCTCCAGCGTCCATAAATACGATCTTATTTGCAACCGCCCTTGCAAAGCTCATCTCGTGGGTGACTATTAGCATCGTCATGCCGTCTTTGGCTAAATTTAGTATCACATCAAGCACTTCTCTAACGATCTCAGGATCAAGCGCAGCCGTAACCTCGTCAAATAGCATGATCTCAGGGTTTAAGCAAAGGCTTCTAACGATGGCTATACGCTGCTTTTGGCCGCCGCTTAGCTCCTTTGGATAGGCAAATTTCTTATCAAGTAGCCCAACCTTGCTTAGCCACATATCAGCCGTTTTTTCAGCCTCGGCCCTATCTCTTTTTTGCACCTTCAAAGGCCCAAGAAGGACGTTGTCTATGACGTTCATATGATCAAATAGCTCGTAGCTTTGAAAGACCATGCCGACTTTTTGGCGGATCCTTTGCCACTCTTTAAATTTAGCATCTATCACTTCGCCGTCTATGATGATCTCGCCGCTTGCTATGCTCTCAAGGCCGTTTATGCACCTAAGAGTTGTGCTCTTGCCACAGCCTGATGGTCCAAGAAGCACGACCACTTCGCCACTTTTTACCTCTAAATTTATATCCTTTAAGGCGTGAAGCTCTCCATAAAATTTGTTTATTTTTTTAAGTTCTAAGATATTTTCGCTCATTTTAGCTCCATTTTTCTTCTAGTTTTTTTGATAGTTTTGAGACTGGATAGCAGATCGCAAAATATAAAAAGAATATGAGCGTATATATCCAAAATGGCGCCATAGGATTTGTAAATACATTTCGCTCGATGATCTGCTGACCGACTTTGACCACCTCTACGACGCCGATTAACACGACGATAGAGGTCGTTTTTATCATACGGCTTAGTAAATTTACAGCTCCAGGCACCAGTCTTCTAGTAGCAAGTGGGATGATGACATAAAAGTAAATTTGAAATTTGCTAAGTCCAAGTGAGGCGGCTGACTCAAACTGGTGCTTTGGTATCGAGGTGATCGCTCCTCGCACGATATCCATCATCTCAAAAACGCCCCAAAGACTAAAGACGATGAGCGAGGCGGTAAATGCTGAGATATGGATATCAAAAGCCTTGCTAACGCCAAAATAAAATAAAAATAGCCAGACGATCTGAGGCATGATGCGCACGATCTCGAGGCAAATTTTTAAAATAAGATAGATAAATTTGTTTTTCATGCTCATCAAAACGCCAAGTATGAGGCCACCGATAACGGAGATGATGATCGAGATAAGTGAAATTTCAGTGCTTACCACAAGACCTTCAAGTAGTCTTAGCAAATTTTGCGTGTCAAATAATATACTAACTCCTTGCATTTCTCACCCTTTTTTCGACGTAGCTAAGCGCCAGCGAGACTGGCAAGATGATGACAAGATAGCTAATAACCAACATAAAAAGCGCCTCATCTGTCTTGTAGTAAAGTCCGATGAGATCCTTTGCGACATAGACTAGATCAGCAAGCGCTACGATGCTAACGATGCTTGTCTCTTTTAGTAAAAATATGACGTTTGCGCTGATACTTGGAAGCGCCACGCTAAAGGCTTGTGGCAAGATGACGTATCTTAGGAGTTGGTTTTTACTAAGTGCGATGCTAAGTCCTGCTTCTATCTGTGACCTTCTCACCGCCTCAAAGCCCAGTCTAAAGCTCTCGCTCATGTAGCTGCCACCAAGAAAACTAAGCCCCACGACTGCACAGGTAAAACCGCTCATCGACACTCCAAGCTTTGGCAAGCCGTAGTATAAAAAGAATAGCTGGATAAGAAGCGGCGTGTTTCTTGAAAGCTCAACGTAGCAATCAACTAGTTTTGAGAGAAATTTTAGCTTGTAAAATTTCACAGCCATGCAAAAAATGCCTATCAAAATAGAAAAAACGATCCCCAAAAATGCGATCTGGCAGGTGAGAATCCCAGCCTTTACAAAAAGGGGGTAAAATTTCTCGATAAACTCAAAATCCATAAACTTTAATCCAATCTGAAAAATGGAGTTATTTTATCCCATAATCATAAATTTAAAACTAATTAGATATGATCACGCTTTAAATTTAAGCTTACAAAAAGGATAAAATTTGATCGATCTTTTTCAGATCATCGGCTTTTTAGGGATGATTTGCATCGTGATGGGCTACTTTTTACTTCAGATCGGCCACCTAAATAGCCATGATCTAGCCTATCAGATAATAAATTTAGCAGGTGCGGTGCTGCTTATAATCTCGCTTTTTGTGCACTTTAACCTCGGCTCATTTTTAATAGAGGTCTTTTGGATAATCATTACGATATATGGAATTTATAAAATTTACAAGGAGAGAGCGTGAGAGCGTATGCAGAGTGGGAAGAGCAGGAGCTTTTGTTTTTATCACTGCCACATAGTAAGAGCGACTGGGAGCCTTATTTAGAGGAGATTTTGGCGAGCTATGAGGAGCTTGTGGCTGCTGTTACGCCCTATGAAAAGGTGGTGCTCATCTGCCCTGATGAGGCAAATTTTGATAGATTTAAGAAATTTAAAAATGTTGAGTTTGTCAAGCTTGAGACTGACGATACTTGGATCAGAGACTACGGCATGATCGACGTTTGCACCAAGGACGGCATAAAGAGCTACGACTTTAAATTTAACGCTTGGGGCGGTAAATTTAAGAGCTCAAAAGATGATGCGATAAATTTGGAGCTAGCTAAAATTTATAGGACCAAGCTTGAGCCGGTTGATATGATACTAGAGGGCGGAAGTGTCGAGTTTAACGGAGATGGCGTGCTTTTAACCACCTCAAAATGCCTGCTAAATGAAAATAGAAACAAAGCACTTAGCAAAGAGCAGATCGAAGAAAAACTAAAAAATTTATTTGGCTTAAAGCGTATCATCTGGCTTGAAAATGGCTTTATAAAAGGCGATGACACAGATAGTCACATCGATACTTTAGCGCGCTTTATCACGCCTGATATGGTAGCCTACGCAGCTTGTGATGACAAGAGCGATGAACACTTTGATGAGCTTAAAAAGATGGAGGATGAGCTTAAAAAAACTGGCTTTAAGCTACTTGCTCTGCCGCTACCAAAACCTAAATTTTATGATGGCAAAAGGCTTGGCTGCACCTATGCAAACTTTATCTTTATAAATGGTGCGCTAATCGTGCCAATATATAACGACGAAAACGATGAAAAGGTGCTAAATTTACTAGCCAAGGCACTGCCAGACAGAAAGATCATCGGTGTAAATTCACTAGTTTTTGTCCGTCAAAATGGCTCGCTTCACTGCTCAAGCCAAAATAGATACAAAAGGGCTTAGCCTTGTCAAGTCCGTTTGATTATGAGTTTAACAGCATAAATAAGCAGGAGTGCACGCAGGGCGAAAATAAGGCTGTTATCGCAGCTGGAGCATGCGCTTTTTTGCTCGCACTTGTGAAATTTGCAGCTGGACTTTTTAGCGGCTCAGTTGCTGTGCTTGGCTCTGCGATTGATTCAATGCTTGATTTTATCGTTTCGCTTTTAAATTTATTTGCGCTTAGAAAGTCAAGAAAGCAAGCCGATGAGAGATTTAACTTTGGCTACACAAAGCTAGAGGCGTTAGCAGCGCTATTTGAGTGTGTCATCATCGTGCTGGCTGCTGGATATATATTTTATGAGAGCGTTAAGAAATTTAGCGAGCCAAATTTAGAGATAGACCTTGGCTTAAGCCTTGGTGTGATGGTCTTTTCGGTAGTTGTGACGCTATGTTTGGTGCTATTTTTAAACCAAATTTCTAAAAAAAGTGGCAACCTTATCATAAAAGCAGACGCACTGCACTACAAGATCGACCTTTTTAGCAACCTTGCTGTCATTATTTCTCTTCTTATCATTAAATTTAGCGGATTTGTGATGATAGATGCGATCTTTGGTATCGTGATAAGCGGCTACATCGCTCAAAGCGCCATAAGCCTTGGCAAAGACGCCCTTGGTGTCTTGCTAGATCACGCGGCAAGCCCTGAGATCACGGACGAGATCATCAAGATGATAAAGGCAAAGCAGAGGATTTCAGACTTTCACTACCTAAATACAAGACAGAGCGCAAATACCATATTTTTAACGCTGCATTTAGTTTTTGACAAAGATATCTCGCTTTACGACGCGCACGAGGTGGCTGACTCGCTTGAAGCTGAGATAAGAGAGAAATTTAAGGAATTTTCGTGGCAGATAACCACGCATTTAGACCCATACAACGACAAAGAAGGGAGATGAGATGAAAGTAGCACTACTTCAACAAGAATTTAAAGGGACAAAAGAGGCGACCATCGCAAAGACACTTGAGCTAATCGCCGAGGCAAAAAAAGGTGGCGCTGATCTAGTTGTCTGCCAAGAGCTGCACCAGACGCAGTACTTTTGCCAAAGCGAGGATACAAATTTCTTTGATCACGCAAACGACTGGCAAGAGGACGTCGCTTTTTGGGGTAGGGTGGCAAAAGAAAATGGCGTGGTTTTGGTTACTTCACTATTTGAAAAGAGAGCTGACGGACTTTATCACAACACTGCTTTTGTCTTAGAGCGCGACGGCAGTGTGGCCGGCAAATACCGCAAAATGCACATCCCTGATGACCCTGGATTTTACGAGAAATTTTACTTCACGCCTGGTGATATCGGCTTTGAGCCAGTTGAAACTAGCCTTGGCAAGCTTGGCGTTTTGGTGTGTTGGGATCAGTGGTATCCAGAGGCAGCAAGGCTAATGGCGCTAAAAGGGGCGAAAATTCTTATCTATCCAACGGCTATTGGCTGGTTTGAGGGCGACAACGACGATGAAAAGTCAAGACAGCTTGAAGCGTGGGTGGCAGTGCAAAGAGGCCATAGCGTGGCAAATGGCCTGCCAGTTGTTGCAGTAAATCGCGTGGGCTTTGAAAAAGATGATAGCGGCGTGATGGATGGGATTAAATTTTGGGGAAATAGCTTTGTTTTTGGGCCACAAGGCGAGCAGCTTTTCCGTGCAAACAGCACAGATGAGCTTTGCAAGATCGTTGAGATAGATATGAAAAGAAGCGAAGAAGTGCGCAGAATTTGGCCATTTTTAAGAGACCGCAGGATCGACGCCTACGCAAATATCACAAAGAGGTTTATCGATTAAATTTAGAGCTAGAAATTCTAGCTCTTAAAATTTAGAATGCTCGTAAAAGAAATATAAATTTATTCTTAAGAAAATATTTTTTTAAGCCTTGATTGTGTAGAATAGTTGCAACTTTACCAAAATGGCATAAAAATATCATATCAAAAAGATACAAAGCTAAATTTATAGAATAAAATAGCCTTAAATTTTTTGAAAGGATTTTAGATGAAAACTACTTCTTTGGCACTTGCTGGATTGCTTTTGGCAACAACACTTTCAGCAAAAGAATTTATAAGTATCGGCACTGGCGGCATGACAGGTACATACTATCCGATAGGTGGAGCAATCTGCCGTTTGGCAAACAAAAACACCGATGTAAAATGCTCAGTCCAATCAACTGGCGGCTCTGTTTATAACGTAAATAACGTCCTTAAAAAAGAGCTTACATTTGGCTTTGTTCAAAGTGACGTCGTCTATGATAAATTTAACGGCACTGGCAAATTTGACGGAGCAAAAGATGAAAATTTACGCTCAGTAGTTGCGATCTATCCAGAGCTTCTTGCATTTGTTGTAGCAAAAGATAGCGGTCTAACAAGCGATCTCTCTTCATTTGCAGGTAAAAAATACAACGTCGGAAACCCAGGCAGCGGCAACGAAGTGAGCACGCTTGAAGTCTTTAAAGCAAAGGGCTTTGACGTTTCAAAACTAGGATATCGCGGCGTTTTAACAGTTGGCGAATGCCCACATGCACTAAAAGATAAAAAGATAGACGGATATAGCTTTGTCGTTGGTCACCCAACTGCAAACATCACTGATGCAGCGACATCTTTGCCTATTGATATCCTAAACATCGAAGGCAGCGAGATCGATAGCCTTCTTAAAGAAAAACCATACTTTGCAAAAGGTGTGATCCCAAAAGGCTCTTATGACGGCGTCGATCACGATGTAAATACTATAGGCGTAAAAGCTGTTTTAGTAACTAGCAAAGATACAAAAGATGAGGCTGTAAAAGCTGTGATAAAAGCTATCTTAGATAACTTTGATGAGTATAAAACTCTTCACCCAGCGCTAAAATCAGTTAAAAAAGAGGATCTTGTTCAAGGTCTTTCAGCTCCGCTTCACCCAGCTGCAGAGGCTGCATTTAAAGAGGCAGGTATCTTAAAATAACTCAAATTTCCAGGGGCTTTTGCCTCTGGATAAAATTTAAATATGCAAATTTCTTCTAAATTTATATATTTAAATTTTAAAGGAGAAAGATGAACGAAGTTAATGACAACGAAGAACAATTTGTCGAAGTAAAGACAAGAGAGATAAATAGCAATATTTACAACTATTTTATCGCATTTGCGTGTTTCTCTTGGTCAGTTTTTCAGCTTTATATAGCGTATTTCCCACTAAATACTAACATTTCGCGCTCAGTGCACCTAGCTTTTGCGGTTGGGCTTGTATTTTTGCTCTATCCAGTCACTTTTCATAAAAAGGCTCACTCAAGTTTGCCATTTTACGACCTAGTTTTTTGCGTGGTAGGCGTTGTTGCCGTGCTTTATCCAGCGGTTTATTTTTACGAGCTAGCTGATAGGACAGGGGATTATATCACTCAAGATATCGTAATATCGTTTTTAGCGATCATTGTCTTGCTTGAAGCCGGCAGGCGTGTCATGGGACCAGCGCTTCCTATCATTTGTATATTATTTTTGATATATGATCACTTTGGTCCTTATATGCCAGACATCATCGCTCATCAAGGCGCTAGCTTTGAAAAGATCGCAGGACACATGTTTTTGACAACCGAGGGCATCTTTGGCGTGCCTATCGGCGTTAGCGTTAGTTTTATCTATCTTTTTGTTCTTTTTGGCTCATTGTTAGAGCGAGCAGGTGCTGGACAATACTTTATAAATTTAGCCTTCTCACTTCTTGGCAAATATAGAGGTGGTCCAGCTAAAGCTTCAGTCATCGCAAGTGGCCTAACTGGCATGGTTTCAGGCAGCTCCACAGCAAACGTCGTAACCGTTGGTACATTTACCATTCCGCTTATGAAAAAAGCTGGTCTTTCACGCACAAAAGCTGGTGCTATCGAGGTTGCAGCTGGCGTAAATGGACAGCTCATGCCTCCTATCATGGGTGCGGCTGCTTTTATCATAGCTGAGTTTTTAGGTATGACATATACAAATGTTATGATGGCAGCGGTCATTCCAGCATTTGCTTGTTATTTATCGCTATTTTTTATCGTGCATTTAGAGAGCGTCAAGCTTGGACTAAAAGGCATAAATCAGAGCGAATTTCACTCAAGATTTAAAATTTTTGTAAGCGGACTTCACTATATAACGCCTATTTTGATCCTGCTTTATACGCTTTTAATCGCAAAAGAGTCAGCCATAGCTGCAGCGTTTAATGCGATTGGATTTTTATTTTTGATAATGATCTTTCAAGAGCCAACTAAAAAGCTAGCTTCAGGCGAAAAAGTAGGGCTAAGCGACGTGCTTCTTGGCTTTGAGGATATATTTTGGGCGATGGTCGCAGCTGCAAAGAGCATGACTACAATAGCCATCGCAACCGCGCTTGCAGGCATCATCGTGGGCTCTATCTCGCTTACCGGCCTTGGTCAGGTACTTTCTGATCTAGTTGAGCTTTTAGCAGGCGATAACATCATGATGATCCTAGTTTTAACAGCTCTTATGTCGCTTATCCTTGGCATGGGTCTTCCAACGACAGCAAACTATATCGTCGTCTCAAGCCTTGTTGCACCAGTTATCTTGTTTTTAGCGCATAAAAATGGCTTTTTGATCCCTGCCATTGCCGTGCATCTTTTTGTATTTTACTTTGGAATTTTAGCCGATGACACGCCACCAGTTGGCATCGCAGCCTACGCAGCAGCGGGCATCGCTAAAGCAAATCCAATAACCGTTGGCGTGCAAGGGTTCTTTTACGATCTAAGAACAGCGATCTTACCATTTGCCTTTTTCTTTAACAACAAACTTATGTTAATTGAGAGCATAAACACGAGCGATCCACTTGATTCAAAAGGGATAGTCTGGATGAGCAACCCACTTGAAATTTTGCTCGTCTTTGGCATGGCGATCGTGGGTATGTTTGCCTTTTCAAGCTTGCTTCAAGGCTACTACGTCACAAAGCTTAGGATTTGGGAGAGGGTGCTACTTATCCCAGTCGTGCCTCTAGCACTTGTGCCAAACATCTGCGTGAAATTTGGTCTAATGCCAAACGAATACACAGCCTACATCGTAGCAGCAGCTCTTTATGGATTTATCTTTATGACCCAGTGGGGCATAAAAGATAAACCGCTTGATCAAATAAGAGCGATTTAACATCAGGCAAGAGCTCTCTTGCCTAAACTTTTAAATTTATTTATTTCTATTGATTTTATAAAAAGTGAGAATTTAGGCTTTTAAAGCCTAAATATCAAAGTTGTTTTGAGCGTTTTAGATCGCCTGCAAACTCGCAAGACATCTTATCGCTTAGTTTGCAGCCTTTTTCTAAGAAGGTGTAAGCCTCTTTAAATTTCTTAGCTTCTATTAGTATCGAGCCTATCATGCCGCAAGAGTAGCCGTCGTTTTGCTCGCAAGCTTTGTTAAAAAGCTCTCTTGCCTTTTGTGGATCGCTGTTTAGATAAATTCCACCAGCTGCTGAGCAACCCTCTTTTTCGCCACCTTGGCAAGCTTTGTTGTAAAACTCTAACGCTTTGTTGCTATCTGGCACATCAGTTTTGCCAAGCTGGTAGATCGCACCTGCTTTTGCGCACGATCTTGCGTCATTTGCCGCGCAACCTGCTTCAAATTTAGACAAAGCCTCAGTGAAATTTGAGTCAGCATAAGCTTTCAAGCCATCTTCAAAGTCGCCTGCTAGAGCGCAAGCTGCGAGAAGCGAGATAAAAATCATTTTTTTCATTAAATTTTCCTTTTGTAAAGTAATGTGCAATTTTAACATATTAAATTTACACTTACTTGATGAAAAATAATTATGATTTTAAAATTTGCTCTTGCTCTTTGTAGTCAGGCATGATGGCTTCTATAAATTTATAAAAGC
The DNA here is from genome assembly GCF_003048875.2 of Campylobacter concisus. Lineage (NCBI taxonomy): Bacteria > Pseudomonadati > Campylobacterota > Epsilonproteobacteria > Campylobacterales > Campylobacteraceae > Campylobacter > Campylobacter concisus. Next base: position 709,626 of record NZ_CP049264.1, read on the forward strand.
TGCTTTGATGATGCGGATAGAGCAGGTGAGTAAGCTCGTGAAGCACGACGTATCGCACGGCTGAGAGCGGTTTTTCGATGAGCCTTAGGCTTAAGTTTATATAGCCTTTTTTGTGGTTGCAGCTGCCCCAGCGAGTTTTGCTATCTCTTATGACGATGCGACTAACTGGTTTATTGATATGAGGCTGATAGTAGCTTACAAGCTCTAAAAATAGCTCTTTTGCTCTTGCTTTTTTAAAGCGCTCAAGTGCCTTTAAATTTGGCGTTATGATAAATTTATCTTCAAAAAATGGCATCTTTACGCTCTCATCAAATTTGATCTTATAAATTTGCCCAAGAAATTTCATCTCATCATCTTTTGGCAAATTTAAAAGAGCTTTTTTATATGAGTTTTCAAGCCAAATTCTGTGCGTCTCTAGAAAACTAAGAGCCATCTTTTGCGTGCTGTAAAATGGCATAGAAAGCGTGATCTTAGCGTCCTTGCCAACTCTTAATCGCATAGCCTTTACATTTGTTTTAAAATTTATTAAAACGCTTAAGCCATAAAAGTCTAAATTTAGGCTCTTTTGCCTCAAACTAGGCGTTTTTCTTGCCACTTTTTGCTTCTCCAACGCCAAGTATTTGCAAGGCCTCTTAGCCACTCATCAGCGCAAAATCCTATCCAAACGCCAACGATGCCCCAGCCAAGGTGTATGCCTAAGAAATATCCAAGCGGCAGCGAAAGCCCCCACATAAAGATAAGCCCAGTCGCTAGCGGGAATTTCGCGTCGCCACTTGCACGAAGGGCATTTACGATGACGATGTTAAAGGTTCTGCCAGCTTCTAACACGATCGAGAGGGTAAAGAGCGGTAGCATTATCTTGCGCAAGCTCTCATCTAAATTTAGCGCGTCCATGATCTTATACTTTAAGGCGTAGGCGATCAAAACGACGACGAGCGTGATAGAAATTCCAAGCCACAAGGCTTTAAAAGTTCTTGTGTAAGCCTCGTTAAACTCGCTAGCTCCCACTAAATGCCCAACGATGACCTCGTTTGCCACGCTGATACTTGCTCCACAAAGCAAGACTAGAAGTGTAATCTGAAAGTAGATAGTCTGCACGCTAAGAGTTGCCTCGCCCATGCTCGCGATAAAGCCAAATGCGACCATGTATTGCGCCATCCAGAGTAAATTTTCGCCAGCGCTTGGCAAGCCAACTGAGAGTATTTTCTTTAAAATTCCAAACGGCACAACAAGCAGCTTTTTAAGATAAATTTGAACTTTTGCTACGCGAGTGAGCATGTAAAGTAGGACAAAAACGCCTATTAGTCTACCTACAAGTGTTGAGAGAGCGACCCCTTGCAAGCCTAAATTTGGCAGGTTAAACCAGCCAAAAAGGGCGATGGCGTTGCCAAAAATGGTGATGACGTTCATTAAAACTGAGGTTAGCATTACGCCGGTTGCGAAGTTGTAGACGCGAAGCACCGCAGCTAGCACCATGCCGATGCCATCAAATAGCAATGCAAAGCCAAGGATGTGCAGGTATGAAAAGCTCTCATTGATGAGCTCTTTTGGTACGTTTAGTAAATTTAAGATGTTGTAGCCAAAGACGTAGATGATGATGGCTGAGAATATACCAAAGACCGTATTTGACGTGATGCTTGCGTGTATGACGCTTGAGGCTAGCTCGTTTTGCTTTGCTCCAAGTGCTTGTGCGACGACGACTGAGCAGCCCATGCTTAAAAAGTTAAAAATGGTCATAAAAAGATCCATCACTTGATTGCCAGCACCCATGGCGCCAACTAGATGCACGCTCACTTTTGTCACCATGTAGGTGTTGATGATGAGCGTTATAAAGTGCAAAAACATATCTAAAAATATAGGTACGACCAGTTTTTTCATAGAAAGATTCATAAATTTCTCCCTTTTTAAATTTTGGGCGATTATAGCCAAATTAGGTTTTAGCTCCCTTTTGATATAATCCAAAAAATTTAAAATTTGAGAGAAAAATGGCATTAATCGACCTAATAGACGTAAGTAAAAAATTTGGCGCAAATGAAATTTTAAACAGCGTAAGCCTTAGCGTAAATGAAAATGAAAAGATAGCAATCATCGGCAAAAATGGCAGTGGCAAGAGCACGCTTATGAAGATCATCTCTGGCGAGGTGACAGCTGATAGTGGCAGACGCATAGTGCAGAGCTTAATAAGCGTCGAGATGCTAGCGCAAAATCCAAATTTTAACGCCACATTTAGCGTAAGAGATGCGCTAAATAACGAGCTAAAAGAGATATTTGACGCGATAAGCGAGTATGAAAAGAGTGGCGTTTTACTAGCAAATGAGCCTGAAAACAAAGAAATTTTAAAAGAGCAAGAGAGGCTTTTAAAATTTATAGAGGCAAAAGATGGCTGGAATATCGAGCATAAGATCGAGCGAATTTTGCAAGAATTTAAGCTAAAAGAGTATGAAAACAGGCCCATTTGCTCGCTAAGTGGCGGCGAGATCAGGCGCGTGGCACTGGGTGCGCTCATCCTTAAAAAGCCAGATGTGCTGCTGCTTGATGAGCCTACAAACCACCTTGATGTCTATATGGTCAAATTTCTTGAAGATATGCTTAAAAGCTCAAATCAAAGCATAGTTTTCATAAGCCACGATAGGTATTTTATCGATGCGCTCGCTACTAGGTGCGTTGAGGTCGAGGATGCAAGCTTAAAAAATTTCGAGGGCGGATATGCAAACTATCTAACCAAAAAAGAGGAAATTTTAGCAAGCCTTGCAAAGTCGCATGAGACGCTGCTAAAACAGCTAAAGGCTGAAGAGGAGTGGCTAAGGCGCGGCGTAAAAGCTAGACTAAAGCGAAATGAGGGCAGAAAAGAGCGAGTGCTAGCCATGCGCGAGGAGGCCAAGAAAAACCCAGGCGTGATAAGGCGCGTGAGGCTAGAGCTGGAGCGTGCGAGTAAAAATTTCAACCAAGTTCAGAGCCAAAACCGCAAAAAAATGCTCTTTGAGTTTAAAAATTTAAGCAAAAGCATAGACGGCAAGGTGCTTTTTGAAAAATTTGACGCAAGAATCTTGCAGGGCGAGAGGATCGCCATAGTTGGACGAAACGGCAGTGGCAAAAGCACGCTACTTAAAATTTTGCTAGGACTTGAAAAGCCAAGTAGCGGCGAGATAAAAAGAGGCGAGGTGAGTATCGGTTACTTTGACCAAGCTAGAAATGTCCTTGATGATGAGAAGAGCCTTATAGAGACATTTTGCCCAAATGGCGGCGATCACGTGCTGGTGCGTGGGCGAAATATGCACGTTTATGGCTATCTTAAAAATTTCCTCTTTCCAAAGGAATTTCTAGATAAAAAGATAGGCGTTTTAAGTGGCGGCGAGAAAAACCGCGTCGCGCTTGCGATGCTTTTTACCAAAACTTACGATGTGCTGGTGCTTGACGAGCCGACAAACGACCTTGATATCGCAACTATCAACATCTTAGAAGACTACTTGCAAAGCTTTGAAGGGGCTATCTTGCTAGTTAGCCACGATAGATATTTTGTCGATAAGATGGCAAATAAGCTTTGGGCGTTTGAGGGGACAAAGATAAATGTCTTGCACGAGGAGTATAGCGTCTATTTGGAGCTTGAAGATGAGATGAAAGAGCTTGATAAATTTGAAAAAGAGCTAGCAAATAGCCAAAATGAAGCCAAGCAAAAGAGTAAATCTGGCGCAAAACTAAGCTACAAACAAACGCAAATTTTAAACACATATCCAGATAAAATTTCAGCCCTTGAGGCAAGAGTGGCTGAGCTAAATGAGGGGCTTAGCGATCCAAAAATTTATCAAGAAGTGGGGCTAACCAAGCTTTATGAAGAGCTAGAAAGTGCAAAAGCTGAGCTTGAAAGCCTAGAAAATGAGTATTTTGAAGTGCTTGAGATCGCCGAGGAGCTAGAGTAGCTTGAAAAAGATCGGTAGGATAAGCGCGCTAAATACGAGAGTTGTTAGGCAAAATTCCGTTGTAAGCCTTAGCATTATCGTTGATAAGATGAGGTTTAGTGAGACATTTTCGCCTAAAATATATAAATATGAAGTAGGCGATCTAGTCCAGATAAAATATAAAAAGGTTGGATTTTTAAATAAGATAGAGACAATTAGACTAATAGCAAAAAACAGCGAAGAGTCAGGGCTTTTGGCAAGGATAGAAAATTTATTCTTTTTGCTTGTTGCCTTGTATCTTTGTTTTATTTCTTTGTGGGTTATTTATTATGGGATCACGTTGGAATTTAGCATTTATAGGCTTTTTGTTACATTAGCAGCCGCTTGTTTTCTATTTTGGATGGGTAAATCTGCATATTATAGGTTTTTGATTTTTAGATATTTTATATTTGGATAGAACTTTGAAATTTAAATGTATGAAAGGTTTTTGCGACTTGATGAGGTCGCTAAATTTGTTTGAAACGAGGCTAAAATGCTAAAAAAACATCCGCTAATCTCTGTAATAATCGCCATTGTTGTGATATTTTTTGCTACCTACTTTTTTATCTTTGGGTTAGTTTCTATTTTAGATGACGACATTGGCGATAGTAAAGAGCTAAATAATAGCTTTTTTTACGTCAAAGACGACAAGGTCTATGCCTTGGTGCCAAGTGGCGGTAAATTTGAGTTAATAGGCGTGAAAGCCAGTAAATTTAGATACATTGACACCGGCAAATACGACAACAGAAATGTTGGCGCTAGCGATAAGGCGGTATATTGTGGCAATCTCGTGATGAGCGGGCTTGATCCAAATGGCGTTAGAGCGCTTGGCAATGGCTATTTTGGCGATGGCAAGATAACATATTTTTGCGATAGCGAAAGCGAGACGAACCTTGAAATATCCGCACTTAAAGAGTTTTGGGACATATTCTCACATAAAATGTTTAATACCCCTAAAGCGCAAACTCATATCTATAAATTTAGGCAGGTTGATAACGCTAATTTAGCTGCGATCTTGGGCTTTGGCTATGCAAGCGACGGAGTAAAGGTCTATCATGAGGGCAAAGAGCTAGAGGGCGCAAATGCCAGCAAAATGCGATATATCGAGCAGGCATCTGGCAGAAAGAGCGTGCATTTTACGACTGACGGAGAAAATGTCTATTATGACAGCACAAAACTAGGGATCAAATTTAGCCCACAAATGCGTGATATCGGCGAGATATGGCGCATTCACTATCTTTATGAGCCAAATTCTGGCATGGTCTATGCAAACAACCATGAATTTGACCCAAAATTTGCCCCATACGAGCCACTTTTTAACCTAAAAGATGAGCACTCCTATCACGCTCTTTTTCGCGGTAAAGGCGGTATCTATCACTGGGAGCGAAAGTGGCAGTGGTATAACAGCATAGATGAGGGCGAGTTTGTAAGGGACGGAGATGATCCATTTAAAGGCGAGATAACGCCGCTATATGGCGACGTGGTGATAAGTGATGGCAAGACATATTTTTTAAAAACCTATGAAATTTGGCACAACACAAAACAAAACCACAGCCTAAGCTCACGCCACACGTGTATCGTAAGGCTTGATACAAAAGAGCAGTGGCGAAAGATCGGCTTTGTAAGAAACGATGGCTACGGAGCGGTCTATGCAAATGGCGATAAGACATATTATTTTGATAACGTCGGCTACGGCTGGCGTTTTAACAGCAGCATTTATGATATAAACGACCTTGGCGTGGTTGAAATCCTCACTCGTCCTTATGACTCAAATGTTGAGAATTTAAAACTTGATGAGATAGTAAAAATGGTAGATCAAGGCGCTATGGTGCCAGCTGAGGGCGAGGTGATGATCGATGCGATAAGCGACTTTGATGATTACTCACAAAAATATGCCTACTGGATATTTTTAGCCATCGCATTTGTGCTCTCGGTGGTTGGCGCTATTTTTAAAAACAAAAATCAAAAAAGCGAGCTTAAAAAAAGGGTGGATGATTATAGATAATGAGAAAAATTGCGACTAAGATCCTTTATCTTTTTGTCATTTTGACGCTATTTTTTGTTTTGGCGATGCTTTATCTATGGCATGAGGGCGAGTATCAAAGAAGCTTTGCAAACATTGATAATAGCGAGTTTTACCGCTCGCCTGAGGGTAAAATTTACGTTCAAATTTCAGGCAGTGGCAAGTATGAGCTAAAAGGCGTCGATGAGGCTAGTTTTAGGGTCTTGAAGCTAAAACACGCGTATGATTATTCAAACGTAGCGGCTGATAAAAATCATGTCTATTGCGCTAGAGAAATTTTACCTGATCTTGATCCAAAAAGTGCCAAAGTGCTTGGCAATGGCTATATAAGTGATGGCAAGATAAGCTATTATTGTGGCACTAGAAGCGAGAAAGAGGCGGGATTTAGCGAATTTGGCGCCATTATGAAAAACCTTGTTCACGTTTTTATAAAAAGCTACGATGATAGCCCTTATTTTTATAGGACAAAAAGGGTTGAAAGCACAAATTTAGAGCCTATATTTGACGCTGGCTTTGCAAGAGACGGCGGCACGCTTTACTACAAGGGCGAAAAGCTTGACGCGCAGCCTAGCGAGCTAAGATACATCACGACAGAAAATGGCGCTGCTAGCGGATATTATACAGACGGCAAAAGCTTGTTTATGGGCTTTTATAAGCTTGATACAAGCTACACAGATGAGGTGCGCCGGATATGCTATGACCCAAAGCACGATATAGAATATCTTTTTGAGCCAAAAAGTGGGGCGGCGTTTGCAAATGAGCATAAATTTAGCGCTCAAAATATGCCTTATAGCGCCATTTATAGCGTGGATAACGTGCACTCGTTTTGGCCTCTTTTTGCCAGCAAAGATGGAATTTACTTTTGGGATAGCAGCAAAAACGAACAGGCTAAAATTTCAGACTACCAGCTAAAAGGCGAGCTAAAAAGGCTCTATGCTGACGTTTTTGTAGATGAGAGCTCAGCGTATTTCTTACAACAAGGCGAAGAGTGGCGGCGCTCAAAGCATGGCAGACACTTAGAGGCGCAAACAGTCTCTTTATATAAATTTGCCCCAAGCTCATCTTGGCGTGAGATAGGGCTGGTAAAAGATGGCGAATACGGCGCGGTCTATGCAAATGGCGATAAGCACTATTTTTTTAGTAAGATAAAGCCATTTTATGGCATTAGACATAGCGTTTATGAGGTGGCGGACCTTGGCGTCATAGAAATTTTAACAAGAGCGTCTAAAGAGCTTAGCGCAAAAGATATCAGCGATATGATAAAACGCGGCGAGCTAGTGGAGGTAAGCGGCGAAGAGGTCGCAAGGTCGAGGATAGAGTATGACTCGCCAAAGATCATTTTGTATATCACATTTGGCATCGCTTTTGTCGTCATAGTGCTAACAACCCTTGCAAAACCAAAGAGAGATGAAAGAGACTTGAGATAAATTTCAAAGTGGCTATTTTTGGTGGCTAGAGCTTAAAATTTCATAAAAATTTAAAGAGAAAATTTGACATATTTACTCTTTTTTGTTATTTTAAAGGGAAGCTGAAATTTACAAAAAGGAGAAAAATGTTTAAATTTCAAAGGTCAAAATTTAATAATTCAGTATTTATCCCATCGCTTATTGTCATATTTTTAATAGCGGCATTTGCAGCGATATTTCCAAATTTCTCAAATGAGTTTTTTAAGGGTATGCAAAACTACATCGCAGCCAAATTTGGCTGGTTTTATATCCTAGTCGTTGCCGTCATACTGCTAAGCGTCATCATTCTTGGCTTTAGTAAGCTTGGCGAGATCAAGCTTGGAGCTGATCACGTAAAGCCAGAGCACAAAAATATCTCGTGGTTTTCTATGCTTTTTGCCGCTGGCATGGGCATAGGTCTAGTATTTTTTGGTGTGGCCGAGCCGCTCATGCACTATCTAAACCCACCAGTTGGCGACGCGCAAACTATCGCAGCGCAAAAGCTTGCGTTGAATATCACATTTTTTCACTGGGGCATGAGCGCATGGTCGGTTTATGCCATTGTGGCGCTAATTCTAGCCTTTTTCTCGTATAGACACGGCTTGCCACTAACGCTTAGATCGGCGTTTTATCCGATCATCGGAGATAAAATTTACGGCAAGATAGGTAGTGCCATCGATACATTTGCCGTCGTAGCGACCCTTTTTGGCGTGGCGACATCGCTAGGATACGGCGTGCTTCAGGTAAATGCTGGCCTTACGCACGTTTTTGGCCTGCCAACCATGCACATCACGCTTCTAATAGTGCTTTGTTTTGCAGCTACCATCTCAGCGGCAAGTGGCGTGGATAAGGGCATTAAGATCTTATCAAACGCAAACATCGCGCTAGCTATATGTTTTATGTTTTTGATACTATTTTTAGGCGATACGACGCAGCTTTTAAAGTCGTTTGTGCAAAACAGCGGCGACTACATCTCTACGCTCATCTCAAACACCTTTAACCTCTACGCCTATGAGAGGCAAAACGAGAGCTGGCTTGGTGGCTGGACGCTGCTATACTGGGCTTGGTGGCTATCTTGGTCGCCGTTTGTGGGGCTTTTTATAGCTAAAATTTCAAAGGGCAGAACGATCAGAGAATTTGTCATAGGCGTGCTTCTCGTGCCAACTGGCTTTACTTTTGCTTGGATGAGCTTTTTTGGTAACTCGGCGATTGCGCTTGTTCAAAGTGGCTTTAGCGAGCTAGCGACCACGGTAAATTCCGACTCAGCCTCAGCACTTTTTATGTTTTTAGAAAAATTTAGCTTCTCAGGCGTGCTAAGCGTGATCGCAGTCTTTATGATCGTAATATTTTTCGTAACTTCCGCCGACTCTGCGGCGATCGTTATGAACATGCTTTGCTCAAACGGCAAGGATGATACACCAGTTTGGCAAAAGGTCTTTTGGGGCGTTACGGTGGGCGTCGTGGCGGCATTTTTGATGCTAGCTGGTGGTCTTGGCTCGCTTCAAGCACTTACGATCACGACAGCACTGCCATTTTCCATAGTGCTACTTGGCGCCATTTATGGGCTATTTAAGGCGTTACGTGTGGATCTAACCAAAAAAGAGACAAATAACTTTAGTAACATGCCTATTAGTGATCTTTCAAAGCCGTGGCAAGAACGTCTAAGTGCGATCATCACGCTGCCAGGCAAGAAAGATGGCAAGAAATTTTTAAACGAGGTTGCACTAAAAGCTTTTAACGAGCTAAAAGAGGAATTTGCCAAAAACGGACTTGAAGCAAAGGTCACAAATGGCGAGAATTTTGTAAATTTAAACGTTGGTCTTGGCGATGAGATGGACTTTAGATATGGCGTTTATCTCACCAAAAGCCAGAGTCCAGACTACACCAGAGAGCTTGACGGCGATGATCTTTACTATAGAGCTGAGGTCTATCTAAAAGAGGGCGGTCAGGACTACGACGTGCTTGGATGGAGCGAGGCTACGCTGATAAACGACGTCATCGAACAATACCGCAAACACATGCAGTTTTTACACGTCGTTAGAGAGTAAATTTGAGTGAAATTTGCCTAGATTTTTAAAATTCTGGGCAAATTTACAAATTTAATCTAGTTATTTCATAAATTTTAAAATTCCATTCACTCGCTTTAGCAGTTTACTAAATTTAGGGCTCATAGCCATTCACAACTAAATTTAGAAGCGTGATATGCTCGCTCATAAATTTTAAAATTTGCTCAAATTTAACAAAACTGCATGCAGTGCGCCAGCACCTTCGCATGCCCCTCTAACGTGCGAGGGGATTGAGGGATCTAAAGGGAGATAAGGGGACGGCTTCGTAATTCAAGTCCCCTTGTCTCCCTTTTGAATAAAAAGAAATTTACAAATTTAATCAAGCTATTTTACAAATTTTAAAATCCCATTCACTCGTAAGAATTGACTACTAAAATTTGGCTTCGCTTACCACTTAGCTCAAATTTTAGATCCGAAATTACTCGTTCATGAAATTTTAAAATTTGCGTTACACTTGCCTGATGATAAAACGCATGCAGTGCGAAGCACTGAAGCATGCACCTCTAACGTGCGAGGGGATTGTGGGATATAAAGGGAGATAATGGGACGGCTTCGTAATTAAAGTCCCCTTGTTTCCCTTTTGAATAAAAAGAAATTTACCCACAAAAATAAAAATAAATTCCGTCCATAAAAGTCCTAAAATTTAGCAAAAAAGCCAAATTTACACGCAAGCATCGCCTTTTGCTAGCAAAATTTAATCATTTTTTTTATATAATCCAAGTTTTTCACAAAGGTAGATAATATGGATAGAAAATCGTGGAGTTCAAGACTTACATATATTTTAGCTGTTGCAGGGGCTACGGTCGGCTTTGGCGCGACGTGGCGTTTTCCTTACTTGGTCGGTCAAAACGGCGGTGGGGCCTATGTTTTGGTATTTTGCATAGCGATGATAGTCATTGGTATTCCTATGATTTTAGTTGAAAACGCCATTGGCAGGCGTCTAAAATGTAACGCCGTTGATGCATTTGGTGGCACAGTAAATGGCAAAAAGATCAGCAAAAAGTGGCAGATAGTGGGCTGGATGGGGCTTGTTGGCGCATTTGGCATCATGGCTTATTATATGGTTATCGGCGGCTGGGTCTTAAACTATATCGCTCAAATTTCATTTGGCCTGCTTGATCTCTCGCAAATCGTGAGCTTTGAGCAAACGAGCGCATTTTATGAGCAAAATATCGTTAGCAACCCGCTAGCCATCAGCTTTGCGACTCTTGTTTTTGTTCTGGTTAATTACGCTATCTTGGTGCAAGGCGCAGTTGGCGGCATCGAGCGCTCAGCAAAATATCTAATGCCACTTCTTTTTATATTGATGCTCGTCATGATCGCTAAAAACATCACGCTTGGGGGTGCGATGGAGGGTGTGAAATTTTATTTAACGCCTGATTTTTCAAAGATAAATTTAAAGCTTTTTGTTGAGGTTTTGGGGCAGGTTTTCTTTGCGCTTTCGCTTGGATTTGGCGTGATGATAACGCTCTCAAGCTTTGTTAAAAAAGACGAAGGCTTAGTTAAAATTTCTATCATCACAGGCATCTTAAACACCGTCATAGCCGTGCTTGCTGGCTTTATGATATTTCCGTCGCTCTTTAGCTACGGCGTCTCACCAGATAGTGGTCCTAGCCTAGTTTTCAAGTCGCTTCCGATCGTCTTTTCGCACATGCCTTTTGGCGGATTTTTCGCGGTTGCGTTTTTTGCGCTTCTTATGATCGCTGCGCTTACGACGTCGCTGCCGATATATGAAGTGATCATTACCACACTGCAAGAGAAATTTAAGATAAAACGCAAAAAAGCGATATTTTTAGTGCTTAGCGTCATTTTCGTGCTTGGGAATTTGCCCTCACTTATGGCTACAAATTTACTAAGTCATGTGAGCATTTTTGGTAAAAATATCTTTGACGCATACGACGCGATAAGTGCAACGATATTTTTCGTGCTGACCTCGCTTGGATGTGCGATATTTGTCGGCTGGGTACTAAAAGATGAAGCGAAAAAAGAGATCTTGCAAGGCAGCGAAAAATACGCAAAGCTTATAAATATTTGGTTTTTCTATATCAAATTTATCGTGCCTTTTGTCATTTTGGTGCTATTTATCAGTAGTTTTTACGACAACTTTTTGAAGTGAAATATGCGTGAGCTTGTAAATTTTAGTAGCGGTGAGCGCCTAAGACTTAGCGTAGAGGGTAATGCTTTAGCGAGCGTGAGCCAAAAAGGCGGCAAAACAAAGCAGAGCAAGAAAGAATTTGCAAGCGATACGGAGGCTAAAAAAGCCTGCGTCAAAAAGGAGTGGGAGAGCTTAAAAAAGGGCTTTGTTCTGCAAGATAGCGAGGCAAAGACCGGTAAAGCGAGCTTGCATGTCTATATCGGTGGCGGATACACTGGAGCGCTCTCGTTTGCAGGCTTAAGAGATGAAATTTACGTTTATAAAAGTGGCGGTCAAAAGGATGGTGGCATGCCTAGTGATCTTTTGGTGAGGCTTGATCGAAGCGGCGCTATAAAAGAGCAGATCGCCTTGCCAAAGCCGCTTGCATGGGACGTCCAGTGTGCAAGCGAAAATTTACTTTTAGATCTTGATCATGAAATTTACATTTTTGAGCCAAAAGAGGCTAAATTTCGTGAAATTTTAGCCGAGCAAAATGTCAAGAAAAGTAGTGAGATAGCGAGCTTTATCTGTGCTTCAAATGATGTAGCCGTCTTTGGTATGTTTGGGCAGATTTTTACTTTTTGCGAGGGTAAAATTTCAAAGCTTGTCGAATATAAATGCAGCACAAAAAGCCACGTGCCGATACTTTGCACAGCTCTTAGTGCGGATGCTAGCATGCTTGCACTTTGTACCAAAGAAAATGAGCTGCAAATTTTAAATGCAAAAAATGGCGAAATTTTAAGCGAGCTAAGAGCAGAATTTGGCGTGCTAGATAAAATTTGCTTTTTGGACGAAAATACGCTTTTGCTTAGGCAATATCTTGAAAACAAGCTATTTTGCCTTGATATCAAGAGCGCAAAAGTCTCAAAGCAGCCTTGGATAAAGGACGAGTATCTAAGAGCGAGCGAGTTTTGCGTGGAGGCTGGCAAGCTTGTGGTGATAGATCAAAGCAGAGCCTACGCTATCAATTTAAAAAGTGGCAACGCGATGGCGGAATTTACGCTAGATCATGTCGTGAAAAACTGCGAGGCTAAATTTATAGATGGCAAGCTCGCAGTTAGAACAGACTATGGTTGCTTTAGTCTTTATGAAATTTAAGGAAGGATATGTTTTATACACTTTTATTTATCTATATTTTTTATGTGCTTTTTAAGCTTTTTTTGGCGAATTTGCAGATCGGCTTTGTAAGGGCTGAGGCCAAAAAAGAGCCAGTTGTGCTTGAAGAGAGCGAATACAAAAACGCCGCAGTTGCCGCCGTGACAAACCTAAAATTTGAAATTTTTAGCCTCGTCTATCACGCCGTTATCTTCTTTGCGTGGATAAGCTTTGGGCTAAAAATGCTCTCAAACGCTTGCATAAAAGAGGGCACTACGCTTGAAAATATCCTTTTTGTGATGAGCTTTTTGCTGATCTCGTCGCTGCTTGATCTGCCGCTAAATATCTACGAGAGCTTTGTAAAAGACAAAAAACTTGGCTTTTCAAACATGAGCGCAAAGATATTTTTGGTTGATACTATAAAGTCGCTAGCGCTAATGCTCATTTTTGGCTCGGCATTTGTTTGGCTCGTGCTTTTATGTATAAATTTTATTGGGGAATTTTGGTGGTTTTGGGTATTTTTGCTAAGTTTTGGCATCGCTTTAATTATAAATTTAATATATCCAACGCTCATCGCGCCTATCTTTAACAAGATGTCGCCGCTTGAAGATGGCGAGCTAAAGGGCAAGATAGAGGGCTTACTTACAAAATGTGGCTTTAAAAGTAGCGGCGTTTTTACGATAGACGCTAGCAAGCGCGACAACCGCTTAAATGCCTATTTTGGTGGGCTTGGAGCGACAAAGCGAGTTGTGCTTTTTGACACGCTGATAAAAAAGCTAAGCACCGCGGAGATCGTGGCGGTTTTGGGGCACGAGCTTGGGCACTTTAAGCATAAAGATATCCTAAAAATGATAGCACTAAGTGCGGTCATGCTATTTTGTCTATTTTTTATCTTTGGAAACGTTGGCGCAAGTGCTTATGAGGCGATAGGACTAGGGCAAAATGGCGCTAGCACCATCATCTTTTTGGTGCTTTTCTCGCCTATTTTTAGCTTTCTTTTCTCGCCGATCATCTCGCACTTTAGCCGCAAAAATGAATTTGGCGCAGATAGATTTTCAAAAGAAATTTCAAACAAAACCGACATGATAAACGCCCTAACCAAGCTTGGCAGCGAAAACAAAGCATTTCCAAAGTCGCACTGGCTTTACTCATTTGTCTATCACTCGCACCCAAGCCTTTTTGAGCGGATAAATGAGCTAGAAAATGAGAGTTGAAGAGGCTCTAAAAGAGGCAAATTTAAGGCTAAAGCCGCTTTGTGAGAACCCAAGTAGGGTGGCTAAAATTTTGCTCATGAGCTACCTTGATGTGAGCGTTGAGTGGATATTTTTAAACCAAAAGAGCGAATTTGACGATGTCGGCTACTTTGCCCTTGTAAAGCGCTTTGAAAACTACGAGCCACTTGAGTACATTACCGGCAAGGCTGGCTTTTATGGCTTGGAGTTTGAGGTAGAAAGTGGCGTTTTGATACCGCGCCCTGAGACTGAAATTTTGGTTGATAAAGTGCTAGAGATAGCAAGCGGCTACAAAGCGCCAAAGATCGCTGAGATCGGCACTGGTAGCGGGATAATAAGCGTCATGCTAGCTCTAAAAACAAACGCTAAAATAGTAGCCACCGATATAAACGAAAAGGCTCTAAATTTAGCTAAAAAAAATGCGCTTAAATTTAATGTAAGTGATAAAATCAACTTTGTAAAATGCTCATATATCGATGAAATTTCAGGTGATATCGACATCTTGGTCTCAAACCCGCCATATATCGCGCGAGGCTATAAACTTGATAAATTTGTGATAAACGAACCGCATGAGGCGCTATTTGGCGGAGAGGTCGGAGATGAAATTTTAAAAAATATCATCCTTATCGCTAGAAATCGCAGCATAAAAAATATCGCCTGCGAGATGGGCTATGATCAAAGAGCAAGCATGGAGATGGCGCTAAAATTTAATGGCTTTAAAAGCACGTTTTACAAGGACTTAGCAGGCTTTGACAGGGGCTTTTGCGCGAGATTAAAACTATAAAGGAGAGAGATTGAGAAGTATCTATTTTTTACTATTAGCAGCGGTGATCGGCACTGAGCTAACGCTTGGAATTTTGGTCGCACCAGTCATTTTTTTCCCACAAAGCATCATAGGCGAGGGGGTGCTTACGCATTTTATGAGCGGACAGATGATGACAAAGATATTTTTAAAATTTAACTATGTTTTGCTCTTTGTAAGCGCATTTGTAGCAGTTAGCGAGCTCTTTGATCTAAGAAAAAAGCTTGCATTTTCACTAAAATTTAGCACATTTATGCTCTCGTTTTTAAACTTGGCCCTAGCGCTAAGCTTTGTATTTATCTTTACGCCTTTTATCGTGCAGGCTCAAAGTCTTGGCGCAGAGGCGACGCAGACAGCAGAGTTTGCCAAGATGCATAGCGCAAGCGAATATGTGATGAAAGTGATGCTTGTTTTGCAGCTCATTTTGTTTTTTGTGAAATTTAAGATCAGCCAAAATGAACGCCAAGCCTGATATCCAAATCTTAACGAATTTTTTAGCCGAATACACGACAGCTATGGTAAGCGCTGGCACATATACAGCGCGCGTAGAAAAGTGCGTCGACCGCATAGCTAAGCACTACGGATACGACGTTAGCGTGACCATTTTTGTGAAGTATTTTACCATTAGCGTGATGGACTCTCAGGACAACTCCTTGCGCCGAACCTACGTGAGAAAGATCCCGCTAGGACAGGTTAGCTTTAATAGAATTTCTGAGCTATCCTCACTTAGCTGGCAAATTTTAGATGAGGGTTTAAGTTTAGATGAAGCTAAAGAGAGCTTTGAGGGTGTGATGAGTGTCAGTGCAAATAAATTTGCTAGCTCGCTTATCTTGATAAGCCTTGCAAATGCGGCATTTTGCAGACTTTTTGGAGGCGATGCTGGTTCAGTTGTTTGCATATTTTTTGCAACGCTTGTTGGCTACACTCTTAAATTTGCCCTTGCGAAAATGGGCGTAAATTTAAAAATTCAATACGTCCTGACATCCTTTGTCGTCTCATTTATCGCCTATCTTGGCGTATCTTACGGACTTACGCACACAAGCGACGTGGCGATAGGCTCGTCTGTGCTCTTTATGATGCCTGGCGTTTTTCTCATAAATTCAGTCTTTGACATCCTAAATGACAACACCCTTGTTGGCATCAGTAGAGCCATAAGCACGGGCATCCTCATACTTTGCATGGCTGTTGGCGTCTATATCACGCTTACACTTAGCAGCGCGGAGATATTAAATGTTTGAGCTTTTTAGTGAAACGCTTGTAGATGCTGGCTTTGCTGCGGTGGCTGGACTTGGCTTTGCCTATGCTAGCTCGCCTCCAAAAAGAACTCTCATCTTTTGCGCCTTACTCGCTGCATTTGCGCATGCTAGCCGCTTTTGGATCATGCAGATGGGATTTTTTAACATCAGTGTCGCAACGCTCATCGTCTCTTTTATGAGCGGAATCTTAGGCATGCTCTTTGCCAAACGGCTAAAGGTGCCAGCTGAGATCATCGCATTTCCAGCACTTTTGCCGATGGTGCCAGGAGTTTTTGCGTATAAAGGCATTTTGGCGCTTTTTTCATTTTTAAATGAGACAAGCATCGCTAAGAAAAATGAGTATTTGATCATATTTTTTGATAATGCTATCACGACCACGACGGTCTCACTAGCGCTTGGCGTGGGCGTTTCGGTGGTGCTTATTTTATTTTATGATCAGTCGCTTACGATAACTAGAGGCGCTAAAGGCAAGCCTAGTAAGAGCAAATGAAAATTTAAAGGAGCTTTGCTGTGAAGATAAGAATTTATTACGAAGATACCGATGCAGGCGGCATCGTCTATCATACAAACTATATTAAATATTGCGAGCGAGCCAGAAGCGAAGCTTTTTTTGAGGCTGGGCTAAATTTCACAAAAGAGGGCGGATACTTTGTCGTTTCAGCTCTTGAGGCTAAATTTCTCGCTTCAGCCGTGCTTGGCGACGAGGTTTTTGTGAGAACAAAGCTCATAGAGCTTAAAAAGGCAAGCCTTGTTTTAGAGCAAGAAATTTATAAATTTGATGAAAAAGATGCCGAAAAAGTGCTCTTTAAAGCGACTATCACGCTAGCTTTTATGAAAGAGGGCAGGCTAGCAAAGATAGATGAGAGCATGAAAACTTTTATAAATGGGGTTAAATTTTAGCAAGCAAAACTGCTAAATCCCGCTTGTGCTGTTTTGCTCCTGCGAATTTACCTCATTAAAGTGATCGCTTTTTGTATCATAAATTTTCACATCATATAAAACTTGCGAGCCCTCAACTCTCTCTGTAAAAATTTTGCTGGCACTTTTGTTTATGAAATTTGTATAGATATACTCCACTCCCAAGGCACTTGAGTAGCCGATCTGTGAGTATCTAAAATCAACTCCAAAAAGATCTCCAAGTCCTAGAAAACTCTCATCAAGCGAATTTAGCGAATTTGCCACAAAGAGGTTTTGTCTATCTCTTTGCGTGATGGCGCTAAAGATATTTGGCAAGAAATTTATCTGCGTGCTTAAAAGCGCGTAAGGTTTTATCTCAAAGCCTCTCATCTGCGTTGCCACAAGAGAAGCTTTAACTATAGGGATGTTTAAAAAGACGCTTGCGTTATCAAATTTAGACTTTTTGCTTAAAGTGTTGTTTAAATTTATATCTTTGCCAGTGATCGAGCTTTCGTAGTAGTCGCTACTTTGCATGCGTACATACTCACTTAGCTTTTGTGCTAGCGCGCTGCCATCGTCAAAGGCGACTATTTTTTCGTTGGAAAAAGCTAGCAGGGCTGAAATTTGCGCTTTATAATCAACTCCGCCAAAGATCAAATTTGGCTTTGGAGCTACCACGAAAGAGCTATGAACGCTTGGGATGTAGATGAGTTCGTTTGGCAAGATGAGAGAATTTACTGTGTTTGCGCCATTTTGAGTAAGGGCTGCTATGAAGTAGATAAAGCCCTCGTTTCTAGCGTTTTGAAGCGCGTTTTGAAGGCTAGGCAAACTCTCGTCGCTACTATTTATAAATTTCACTTCGACATTTGCATCTTGCTTTAAGATGTAGCTTAGAATCGCGTTTGATACGACATTTGCGTATGATTTTATAACCTTTTGAGGGATGATGACTGCTATCTTGTCGCTTTGTGCAAGTTTTAAAACCATCTCTCCACCAAGCGAAGTGTAAAGGTCCAAAAGTGCCCTATCATCTATCTTTGCTGGCTCAAATCTCGCCATAAAGCTAGCTAACATATCGCTCTTAATAAGCTCATTTAGGCAAGAGATATCACAAAATTCTGGCTCTAAATTTATGTAAGTGATCTTTGCTGGCGGTATGCTTGAGAGGCTTTGATTTTTAGTGATGTTGCTTTCAAATTTTGCCTCAGTGATCTCGTCTTGCATCTCGCTTAAGGCTTCATTTTGTGCTGCAAAAAGGCTTACAAATATAACTAAAAAAAGAAAAATTCTTTTCATATCACTCCCTTGATTTTTTTCAAATCATCTATAAAATTTTCTTCAAAACTTGGATTTTTGCTGATCCACTCTGGTGAAAAAGTTGGCATTATAAACCTATTATCATCTTTTAAAATGCTCCCTCTTATGCTTGAAAATCCGCCCTTTGAGAGCAAATTTGGATAAAGATGCATGAAAGCTTCCTCTCCTAAAGTGATGATAATTTTTGGCTTAATAAGTCTTATCTCTTCTAAAAGATATGGCCTACAAAGCTCAAATGAGCTCTTTAACGCTGGATTTTTCGCGTCACTATTTGAAATTTCACAGCGCAAAAGCAAGCTTATATAAACTCTATCTTTTTCTAAATTTAAGCCATTGTTTATAGCATTTTCTAAAATTTTGCCACTTGCGCCTTCAAAATAATCATCTTTTTTGCAAAGCGAGATAAACATTATCTTGCTATTTTTATCACCAAAGCCAGTAAAAACGCACTTTGAGCTATTTCTCAAAAAGCAAAGAGAGCACTTTTTTATCTCGCTATTTAGCTCGTCTATGCTGTTATAATCTTGATATTTACTTAAATTAAGAAAATTTTCATCTATAAAATTGTAACCGATCGCTTTTAAAAAAAGTAATTTTTCTAAGAGATCTTTATTCTTATGAAATTTCATTTTTGGATTATAACTTGATTTACTTAAAGTTTAAATTATAGTTTTGTCGGGCTGATTTATTCAAAGGAATTTAAGTATTGCTTTGATAAAATCCCACTTTTTATATTAACTTTAAGGATAGAAATGAAAAGGACTTATCAACCTCATAAAACCCCTAAAAAACGCACTCACGGCTTTCGTTTAAGAATGAAAACTAAAAATGGCCGCAAGGTTATCAACGCTAGACGTGCTAAAGGTAGAAAAAGATTGGCTGCTTAGCTGGTTTTGAGTCACTAAGTGACTCGAGAGAATTTTCTCAGGTTTATAAAGAGGCCAGTAAATGGCACTGCGACGCTTGCGTAGTTTTTTATAAACCTACAATTGAAAAAAAATTAGCAGTTGTTGCTAGCAAAAAAGTGGGGAAAGCAGTAGTTAGAAATAGAGCAAAGAGACTTTTAAGAGCTGCTTTTTTTTCTATTTCTAACGAGCTAAAAGATGGCACTTACATTATGGTCGCAAAAAATGGAATTACAGAAATTTCATTTGACAAAATTTGTAAAAATTTGAGCTGGTCTACAAAAAAAATGGGATGTCTAAAATGAAAAAATTTGCGATTAAATTTATCGCTTTTTATCAAAAATATATTTCCATACTTCTGCCAAAAAGCTGTCGCTACTATCCGACTTGCTCACAATACGCCATTTGGGAATTTCAAACAAACAGCTTTTTCTCTGCTTTTTTTGCAACATTCATGCGAATTTTAAGATGCAATCAACTTTTCAAAGGCGGTATCAACTACCCAATCATCCGCAAAAAATTTAACTCATGTTTTATATTTCAAAAAAGCGATACCAAAAATGTAAATTTCTGGTTTATCCCTTGTCAAAATAGTAAATTTTATGTCGTAAAAGTATTAGATAAATTAAAGGAAAAAAATTAAATGGAACAGATGTCTATGCAAAAAAGGTTGCTTCTTGCAGCACTTTTGTCTATCGTATTTTTCATAGTATATGACTTTTTTATGCCAAAAAGAGCTCCACTAGAGCAAAACCAGACAACGATCTCTCAAACAATGGATCAAAGCAAAGCTCCAGCCTCTACTAACGATACTCCAAAATCAAATCAAAATTTAGCTTCAAACGAGATAATCGCTACCATCAAAGGTCAAAGCTACGAAGCAAAGATAGATAAGCTAGGTAGGATTGCGAAGTTTTATCTCACTGAAGATAAGTACAAAACAGAAGATGGCAACAAAATCGAGCTTGTTTCACAAAATCCACTGCCGCTTGAGCTTAGATTTAACGATAGCGCTTTAAATACTGATGCTTTTAAGGTTGCATATAGCAGTGACGCTAGCGAGGTAGATGCTAGTAGCGAGCCTAAAACTATAAAACTCACTCAAAATTTAAACGGCGTTACAGTCACAAAAAATATCAAATTTTACCCAAATGGTCGTTATGAGGTTGAAGTAAATTTAAGTAAAAGTGTTGATTATTTCATCACTCCTGGCTTTAGACCAAATATCGCGATAGATAGCTACACAGTTCATGGTGTCATGCTTAGAAATACAGACGATAGTCTAAATATCATAGAAGATGGCGATGCAAAAGAGGTTAAAAACTATGCAAACACAACTATAGCGGCCGCATCTGATAGATACTACACAGCACTATTTTACTCATTTAACAAGCCATTTGAAGCTGTTGTAGATAAAGATGCAAATAACAATCCTATCGTCTTTGTAAAGGCAAACGATAGTCTAAAATTAGGCGCTTACATCGGACCAAAAGAGCATAAAATTTTAAGCTCGATGGATGAGAGGCTAAATGACGTTATCGAGTATGGTTGGTTTACATTTATAGCAAAGCCGATGTTTGCATTCTTAAATTTCTTACATAACTACATCGGCAACTGGGGTTGGGCGATAGTCGTTCTAACGCTAGTTATAAGGATAGTTTTATTCCCGCTTACGTATAAGGGCATGTTATCTATGAATAAGCTAAAAGAGCTTGCTCCAAAGGTGAAAGAGCTTCAGGCAAAGTACGCTGATGACAAACAAAAACTGCAAGTTCATATGATGGAGCTATACAAAAAACATGGTGCAAATCCGATGGGTGGCTGCTTGCCGATCTTACTTCAAATTCCGGTATTTTTTGCGATCTACCGCGTTTTACTAAATGCGATCGAGCTAAAAGGTGCTCCTTGGATACTTTGGATACATGATCTTTCAGTGATGGATCCATACTTTGTGCTACCTATCTTGATGGGTCTAACGATGTTTTTACAACAAAAACTTACACCAACGACATTTACTGATCCTATGCAAGAAAAGGTTATGAAATTCTTGCCTTTGATCTTCACATTTTTCTTTGTGACATTCCCAGCAGGTCTTACGCTTTACTGGTTTGTAAATAACGTTTGTTCAGTCGTTCAACAAGTCTTTGTAAATAAACTTTTTGAAAAACATAAAAAAGCTGCGGAGGTAAAAGCTCAATGAAGATAGAAGCAAATACCCTCCAAGAGGCATTTCAAAAGGCAGCCGAGCAGCTTAACTGCTCTGTTACACAGCTTGATATCAAGGTTTTACAGCATCCAAGTGGTGGAATTTTTGGATTTTTTAAAAAGACAGCGATCATTGAGGCAAATTTAGAAAATCAGCCAAAACCACAGCACAAACCAAAAAATGATAGAAATTTTGCTAAAAAAAGCGATGAAAACGAGCCTGCAAAAGAAGAGAAAAAACAGAGCAAAAAACACGATCATAATGATAAAAAGCGAAATCCTAAAAAGCATAAAGATGAGAAAAATGAGGCTAAGTCTGAGCAAAAAGAGCATAAAAATGAAAAGCCAAATTTAAGCGAAAAAAACTCAGCTCTTGCAAAAGATGCTTTTGCTGAAAAGGGCGAAAAAGAGGCAGATGAGCCAGGATATGTGATAAAAAGACTTGATGAGCCAAAAGAGCAAAAAGAGACTAAAGAAGCAAAAGAGCCACAAGCTAGCAAAGCTGCTCCTAAAAATATCCTAGATACATCAATCATCGAAAATTTTAATCAAACAGATGAAGAGAGCTCGGTGCAAAATTTACCAAAAGAGAAAAAAGAGAAAGTTGTAATTGACTTTGATAAAATTTTGCCTGAGATAAAAGAGGGTGTGACACGTCTTTTTAAGGCAAGCTGCTTTGAGATAGATAAGATAGAAGTTAGTAAATTTAATGATGAGACTGTGCTTATCGAGCTTGACGGCGCTGATGCGGCGCTACTTATCGGCAAAGAGGGCTATAGATATAAAGCGATATCTTATATGCTTTACAACTGGTTAAATTCAAAATACAACCTCGCCATCCGCCTTGAAATCGCACAGTTTTTGCAAAATCAAGAAGCGATGATGGATCAATATCTAAATGGCGTGATCGAGCGCATACAAAATAGCGGTAGAGCCCAAACGAAGCCACTTGATGGGGTTTTGGTTAAGATCGCGCTTGAGAAACTTCGTGAGAAATTCCCAGATAAATATGTCGGCATAAAAAGTGGCAATGACGGCAAATTTGTCGTCGTAAATGACTTTTTCAAAAAATGAGTGAAACTATCGCAGCCCTTGCCACAGCTTATGGCATCGGCTCAGTTTCTATCGTAAGGCTTAGTGGCAAGGATGCCCTGACCATCTCCTTAAAACTTCTAAAACTTTCAAATTTAGAGCCAAGATACGCAAAACTAGCCAAAATTTACTCCCTTGACGATGAAATTTTAGACGAGGGTATCGTTATATATTTTAAAGCC
This sequence comes from Campylobacter concisus, assembly GCF_003048875.2. Taxonomy (NCBI): domain Bacteria; kingdom Pseudomonadati; phylum Campylobacterota; class Epsilonproteobacteria; order Campylobacterales; family Campylobacteraceae; genus Campylobacter; species Campylobacter concisus. The sequence goes on from NZ_CP049264.1 coordinate 732,212, forward strand.
CCAGCAAGCTTTACTGGCGAGGATATCGTCGAGTTTCAAACTCATGGCGGCGTGATGGTTAGCGAGAGAATTTTAAATGAGCTAATAAGAGCTGGCTCAAGGCTTGCTATGCCTGGCGAGTTTAGCAAGCGAGCATTTTTAAATGGCAAGATGGATCTAGCTAAGGCTGAGGCGATGCAAGGGCTCATCACTTCAAAAAGCGAGATCGCTGCTAAAATTTTGACCCGTCAAATGCAAGGCGATCTTAGTAAATTTGTAGGTGAGATCAGGGGCGAAGTGGTCAAAACTCTTGCCTTTGTTGAGACGATGATCGACTATGCTGATGATGATCTGCCTACAAATTTGCTAGAGCAGACTAAGCAGATGCTTTTAAAAAATAGTGAGAAGCTAGAGCGCATAGCAACTCTTAGCGAGCAAAGAAGGGGGCTAATAGATGGCTTTAAGATCGCAATCGTTGGCAAGCCAAATGTGGGCAAAAGCTCTATCTTAAACTCATTTTTGGCATACGAAAGAGCGATCGTTAGCGACGAAGCGGGCACAACTAGAGATAGGATAGAAGAAAATTTCAAGATCGGCTCGCACTTAGTTCGCATAATAGACACCGCAGGCATCAGAAAAGATGCTGGGAAGATCGAGCAAATCGGCATAAACTACTCAATCTCAGCCATAAACGAGGCCGACATCATCCTAGCTGTCTTTGATGGCTCATCTTTAAGCGACGAGCAAGATAAAGAGATAATAAAGCTCGTTTCTAACTCGAACAAAAAAGCCTTTTTTATCCTAAACAAAAGCGATCTTGCGTTTAAATTTGACATAAATTTGGACGGCGCTATCAAAATTTCTGCAAAAACTGATACGAGCGTAGTTTTAAAAGAGCTTGAGGGTTATCTCAAGACGCAAGACACCGACGAGATCATGCTAAGCTCAAACCGCCAAATTTTAAGCTGTAAAGAGGCGAGTGAGGCTTTAAAAAGAGCGTTTTTAAGGCTAAATGAAGAGGAGCTAGAAATTTTCGCTTACGAGCTAAATACCGCGATAAAGGCGCTTGCTAGTATCACAAAGCCATTTGAGAGAAGCGAAATTTTAGACGAGATGTTTAGCCATTTTTGTTTAGGAAAATGATACTTTTTTTGGTTAAAATTTTCGCTTTTTAAAGGAGAGAATATGAAAATTTTACTTTTAAATGGCGGCAAAAAATTTGGCCATTCAGATGGCAGGCTCAATCAAACACTTCATGATCTTGCGTGCGAAAAACTAGCAAAAATGGGTCACGAGGTAAAGCAAACCGTGATAGATCAAGGCTATGATATCGAGGCTGAAGTTGAGAAATTTCTCTGGATGGACGCGGTAGTTTGGCAGATGCCAGCTTGGTGGATGGGCGAGCCTTGGATAGTGAAAAAGTATATCGACGAGGTCTTTACAGCAGGACACGGCAAGCTTTATACGAGTGATGGCAGGCATAGGGTTGATCCAACTAAAAACTACGGCAAAGGCGGCTTGCTAAATGGCAAGAAATTTATGCTAAGCCTTACTTGGAATGCCCCAGCCGAGGCATTTAGCGATCCAAATGAGTTTTTTGAGGCGCGCGGCGTTGATGGGGTTTATTTTCATTTTAGAAAGGCAAATGAATTTTTGGGCATGAAGCCTCTTCCATATTTTATCTGCTGCGATGTTATCAAGATGCCAGACGTGCCAAGATACCTAAAAGAGTATGAGGCGCATCTTGAAAAAGTTTTCAAAGCGTAAAACATTTCTACCGCTCTCTAGCCACTTGCGCTAGAGGGCATCTAAATTTATATCTTTTGTGTGGGGAAAATGAGGACAAAATTTCTATTTTTAGCTGCAGTTATATTTTTTGCTGGGTGCGCTGGCAAGCAAATTTTAAAGCCAAGCGATGAGGCAAATTTACTCTACCTTGAAAATAACGAAACCTTGCACGAGATGAAAATTTATAAGCTTCAAAATAGCCTAAATGACTTTAATAAATTTGCAAACATTATTGGTAAGGCTGAGATAAAAGCAGACGGAGTAAATGCAGAATTTAGCGCTCTTGGCGATCTCATGCAAGGCAGCGCGGCAGACAAAATGGTGCTTGTTAAAAATTTGGGCACAAACCATGAGCTCATCTTGTCAAATGCTAGTGACATAGAGGAGCTCGTAAATGCAAAAAATATCAAATTTTATGAAATTTCAAATGGCGCTATCAAAAGCATAGTTTATAGCACAAAGAGCATGCCAGTTTGCGAAGCTTTTGCAGGTGGCAAAGAGGTGATAAAAGTAAAAAGCGTGACAAATCACCCTTTGAAAAATGGCTTTTTTGCGGTAATCTTAAACTCAGATATATCTAATGATCAAGGCTTTTTTCTAAGAGAGACGAGCTATTATTTCAACCTTTCAAGCGAAGATGAAGAGAAGATTAAGGCTGAGACGCTAACGCAAAATTTTTATAAAACATTTATCGAAAGGGACCTTGTAAATCAAGGCAAAATTCTCTCAAATGTGCTTTGTTTTAGTAAATTCCAAAAGGCTTTTTAGTAACTTTTTATAAGCAAGGTTGTAAAATAGCTTAAAATTCTTAAAAGGTTACATCAATGGATAAAGCTACCATACAAGCACATAAAATCAGCGACGAAGAGTATGAGGAGATCTTAAAAATTTTAGGCCGTGAGCCAAATTTACTAGAGCTTGGCATATTTTCGGCGATGTGGAGCGAGCACTGCAGCTACAAATCAAGCAAAAAATACCTAAACGGCTTTCCGACAAAGGCACCTTGGGTCATTCAAGGACCTGGTGAAAATGCTGGCGTCATCGACGTTGGCGATGGGGTTGCCGCTGTGTTTAAGATGGAGAGTCACAACCACCCAAGCTTTATCGAGCCGTTTCAGGGCGCTGCAACTGGCGTTGGTGGAATTTTAAGAGACGTCTTTACGATGGGCGCAAGAGTCGTTGCGAATATGAACTCGCTTCGTTTTGGTGAGATAAGAGGCGAGGGCGAGCTAGCTAAAAAGCATAGATATCTGCTAAAAGGAAGCGTGGCTGGCATCGGACATTACGGCAACTGCATGGGTATCCCAACGATCGGTGGTGAGACTACATTCGATCCTAGCTTTAATGGCAATATCCTAATCAACGCTTTCGCGCTTGGACTTTGCAAAAGTGATGAAATTTTCTACGGCAAGGCTGAAGGTGTGGGCAACCCAGTTATTTACGTGGGCTCAAAGACCGGCAGGGACGGGCTTGGCGGCGCTGTAATGGCGAGCGATAGCTTTAACGACGAAAATAAATCACTCCGTCCAACGGTGCAAGTGGGCGACCCATTTGCCGAGAAACTGCTTATGGAAGCGTGCTTGGAGCTTTTCAAAAAAGACTACATCATCGGCATCCAAGACATGGGCGCAGCAGGGCTTACTAGCTCTAGCTTTGAGATGGCAGGCAGAAGCGGCAGCGGCATGAAGATCTATCTAGACCGCGTGCCGATGCGTGAAGTTGGCATGACGCCTTATGAGCTAATGCTAAGCGAGTCTCAAGAGCGTATGCTAATATGCGCGAAAAAAGGCTTTGAGCAAAAGGTGCTTGAAATTTTTAGAAAGTGGGACCTTGACGCTGAGATCATCGGCGAGGTCACAAGTAGCGGAGTGATGCAGCTTTACTGGCATGGTGAGCTAGCAGGCGAAATCCCTATCGGCCCACTTAGCGAGGCAGCTCCGGTACTTGATCGCCCTGTTGCACGTCCAAAATACCTTGATGAGATAGCAAATTTAGAAATTCCAAATAACGTTGATAACAAAACGGCATTTTTTAAACTTTTAAAAGAGCCAGAAGTGCTAAATAAAAGCTTTATCTACGATCAATACGACGCAAATATCCAGACAAATACCATTAAACAGCCTGGCCACTTGGGCGCTGCAACTATCCGTATAAAAGAGAGCGGTAGGGGGGTCGCTATGGCTGCGCAGTGCGACCCTAGAGCAAATTTTGTTGATCCAAAGATCGGTGCTGCAAGAGCCGTTGCTGCTGCTGGTAGAAAGGTAGCTATGAGCGGTGCTGTCCCACTTGCGATCACCGACTGCCTAAACTATGGCAACCCACAAAATCTAGAGGTGATGTGGCAGTTTAAAGAGGGCTGCGAAGGGATAAAAGAGGCTTGCCGTGAGCTAAATACACCAGTTGTTAGTGGTAACGTGAGCCTTTATAACGATACTGACGGCGTTAGTGTCTATCCAACGCCGGCCATCGTCACGGTTGGTGTAAATGAAGATGCAAATTTAAACCTAAAAAGCACATTTTTAAGCGAGGGCAGGGCGATTTACTTGCTTGGCGAGACAAGTGGGGAGTTTGCAGCTTCTCTTTACGCAAAGGCGCTATTTAACGTGGTTGGCGGCAAGCTAAAAGAGGTTGATTATAAAGCTGAGCGAGCCCTTTGGGACCTAGTAATCGAAGCAAATAAAGAGCAAATTTTAGAGTTTGCAAATAGCGTAGGCGTAGGCGGTCTTGCTATCACGCTGGCAAAAATGGCTAGCATCTCAAACATCGGCGTAAAATGTGAAGTGAAATTTAAAGAGCCAAATTTTATCTTTGATGAGAGCTTTTCAAGAGCGGTTGTGGGTGTGAAAGACGAGGCTAAATTTGAAGCGCTTGCGGCTAAATTTGGAGTGAAATTTGAAAAGATCGGCGTTAGTGGAGGCAAGAGATTTAAGCTAAATGAGATAGATGAGAGTTTAGAGGACGTAAGAGAAATTTATCTAAATGAGTTTGCGAAAATCGTAAAAAAGGAGGACTAAGAGATGTTTTCTAAAAAGGAAAAAGCAAGCGGAGAAAAGGAAGTAGAGCAAAACGAGAAAAAGGGCGTGGCAAAGCCACCAGTGCTCTTTAGCGATACTCAAAATTTGATAAGTACGATCGAAAAAAGGCTAAATGCCCCTTTGATAACCTACTACAACTCAAACGCTGGTAATGTCTGCGGAAACGATGCAAGTGCTATGTATGAAATTTTAAAGGGTAAAAAGATAGACACTGCCTATCTTTTCATAAAAAGTGATGGCGGAAGCGGTATAGCTGCGCTTAGGATCATTAGCACCCTTAGAAACTACTGCAAAAATTTAATAGCACTGATCCCGTCAAACTGCGCTTCAGCAGCTACGATGATGGCGCTTGGTGCTAATGAGATCGTCATGGGTCCGCTTGCCTATCTAACGCCAGTTGATACATCGCTCAAGCACGAGCTAAGCCCTACAAACAAGGGCAACGAGCTAGTTAGTGTCTCTATGGACGAGCTTAGCCGTGTAGTGAAGCTTTGGAAAGAGCAGGACAAGGATAGACCAAACGACACAAACCCCTATAACTCGCTATATGAGTATATCCATCCGCTAGTTTTTGGTGCGGTTGATCGTGCTAGCTCGCTTTCGCTTAAAATTTGCTCTGAGCTACTTAGATATCACATAGATGATGATAAAAAGATCGTTGAAATTTCAGAGCGACTAAACGCAGATTACCCAGCACATGAGTATCCGATACTCTTTCGTGAGGCGCAGGAGATCGGTCTGCATGTCAAGAAAATGGACGATGATCTAAACGAGATGCTTCAGGAGCTAACGCTGCTTTACTCGGAGATGGGGCAGCGAGCCTTTACCGACTACGATGAGAACAGCTATCACGATAACAACATCGCAAACATCATCGAAACAAACGGCAAGCAAATTTACTATCAGATTGATAAAGACTGGTTTTATCGCCCTGAGGAGCGCCGCTGGAACGTGATGAATGACGAGAGCTCATGGCGCAAAAATGAGCTAGTAAATGGCAAGATAAAAAATACGATCTATCACTTGTGGTAATATGTCTGGAGTCCTGTTTTTACTGATATTAGGCGGTGCGATATTTTTATTTATGAATGTCCAAATAGGTAGTAACCGCAAGAAACAAGCAAATGTAGATGAGGCTAAATTTCTAGTCTCACTGCTTGCAAAAGTCGCTAAAAGTGACGGCAGGGTTAGCGAGCTAGAGGCTAGACTGATCACTCAGGTGCTTGATGATCTAAGTCAAAAGGTTAGCGGTGTTAGCGGCGTGCGTGAGTATCTAAAAGAGGTCTATAACAGCCAAAAAGAAAATGTAGATAACGCCTATGAAACCGCTAGAAACTACAAGCGCGCGTTTAATCTAAACTACGATACCTGCGTGGCTAGGCTCACTTTTTTTCTAAATTTAGCCTATATAGACGGAGAGTTTAACAAAAGCGAGCAAGATGTTATAAGAAATATCGCTTATGGATTTGGCATCGACAAGGAGACGCTTGATGAGATAATCTATAAATTTGATAGCTTTTATGGCTCGAGGTTTGGGGCAGATCACGATGAGATAAGCCAAGAAAACGATGCGTTTGAGGTTTTAGGACTTAGTAAAAATGCAAGCCTTGATGAGGTAAAGGCTCGTTATAAAGAGCTTGTGAGGCAGTATCACCCTGATATTTTGATGGGCAGGGGCGAGAGCAAAGAGGTGATAGAGCGCTCGACTAAGAAGCTTCAGGAGATAAACGAGGCTTATGGGCGATTAAAAGAGAAATTTGGAGTTTAGATGAAGAAATTTGTGATTTTGCTGCTAGCGGTGGCTGGCTTTTGTAATGATTTTAAAGTGGTAAATATAGACGGAAAAGAGATAAAATTTAAGCTTACGCAAAGCGAGCTTTATCAAGATCAAAGGTTAGTCGTCAGCAACTACGATGTTAAAGATAGCAATGTGAGCATAATATTTGTCGATAAAGATGGCAACAAGAGCGACATTATGTCAGTTCAAGCAAAAAAATTAAACGAAATTAGTGAGTATATCTTTTCGTATGATCGCGGCATAAAGGTGATGAAATTTAGCTCGAAAAAGCCGATATGCGAGGCGCTTGAGAAAGAGGAACCTGTAAATTTAAGCGTATTAGATGCGAGTTATTTTGATGGCAATCAAATTTCAAGCTATGCTTTTAGCGTTGATATTATTGGTCAAGAGCGTGAAAATTTTGTAGAGAGAAAAGACTATTATATAGATGCAGCTGCAAATGTTATGGTTACGTTAGAAGCCTTATCGATAAAGAATATCGCAAAGGATATAAAAATGGGGCAGCTTCTGCTTGTAAAAGGTATGTGTTTAACAAAAAGATAAAAATTTAATAAAGGAGAAAAAATGAGAGCGTTGCTTAGCGTTAGCGATAAAGAGGGCATTGTAGAGTTTGCAAAGGGGCTAGAAGAGCTTGGCTGGCAGATACTTTCAACTGGTGGCACCTACAAACTTTTAAAGGCTGAGGGCGTCAAAGCCACTGAGGTTAGCGAATTTACGGGCTCACCTGAGATGTTTGAGGGCAGGGTAAAGACCCTTCATCCAAAGATACATGGTGGCATCTTGCACAAACGCGATGACGCTACACACGTGGCTCAGGCAAAGGAGTATGGCATCGAGGGCATCGACCTAGTTTGCGTAAATTTATATCCTTTTAAAGAGACTACGATTAGGACTGATGACTTTGGCGAAATCATCGAAAATATCGACATCGGCGGCCCAGCAATGGTAAGAAGCGCTGCTAAAAACTTTAAAGACGTGCTTATAGTCACAAGCGTGCTTGACTACGACGAAATTTTAAAGCGCCTAAGAGAAAAAAGCGATGATTACGAGTTTAGAAGATCGCTGATGATAAAGGCGTTCGAGCATACAGCAGCTTATGATAGCATGATCGCAAACTATATGAATGATAGATTTAACGGCGGTTTTGGTGATGCTAGATTTATCGTGGGAAGCAAGGTTTTTGACACCAGATACGGCGAAAATCCACACCAAAAAGGCGCACTTTATGAGTTTGATTATTTCTTCACAAACAACTTTAGAGCCCTAAAAGGCGAGGCAAGTTTCAATAATATGACCGATATAAATGGCGCTTTAATGCTTGCAACTAGCTTTGATGATGCACCAGCAGTGGCTATCATCAAGCACGCTAACCCTTGCGGCTTTGCGGTAAAAGATACATTGCTAGAGAGCTACGTGGCAGCGCTTAAGTGCGACCCGATCTCGGCATACGGCGGCGTGGTGGCGATAAATGGCACACTTGATGAGGAGCTTGCTAAAAAGATAAATGAAATTTACGTTGAAGTAATCATCGCTGCAAATGTCGATGATGCCGCGCTTAAAGTGTTTGAGAGCAAAAAACGCATCAAAATTTTCACTCAGGATAATAAATTTTTAGTCCGCGCAAATGATAAATTTGACTTTAAACACATCGATGGTGGATTTGTATTTCAAGAAAGAGACTTCGTAAAAGACGAAGAGCTTGAAAATATGAAACAAATGAGCAAGAAATTTGCAACTGGTAGCGAGCTAAAAGACGCTCAGATAGCGTGGAAAGTAGCTGCGCTAACGAAGAGCAACTGCGTAGTTTATGTAAAAGATGGCGCGATGGTGGCTATTGGCATGGGTATGACTAGCCGTGTGGATGCTGCACGTGCGGCCGTGGCAAAGGCAAAAGAGCTAAAGATCGATCTAAGTGGCTGCGTGCTTGCAAGCGAGGCGTTCTTTCCGTTTAGAGATAGCATCGACATCGCTAGTAAAGTGGGCGTAAAATGCGTCATCGAGCCAGGGGGTAGCATCAGAGATGATGAGGTGATAGAGGCTGCTGACGAGCACGGCATGTCGCTATATTTCACCGGCGTTAGACACTTTTTACACTAAAATTTAGGGGCGCTTTGCCCCTTGCTTCACACTTTATAACTTTAAATTTTATATAATCCTTCAAAAAAGGAGCTCACATGAAAAAGATATTAAATTTTCTCTTGGTTTTTATTGTATTTTTGGGTGTAAATTTGATGGCAAAAGATGAGTTTTTAAAGGAGCGGACAATGGCAGGGCAAAATTTGAAAGAAATTTATTTAGCAGGTGGCTGCTTTTGGGGCATACAGGGATATTTTAAAAAGATATTTGGTGTGGTGGATACGAAGGTGGGCTACGCAAATGGCAAGAGCGAGAGCACGAGCTACCAGGGGCTTCATGAGAGCGATCACGCCGAGACACTTTATGTGAAATTTGACGAAAACAGGGTCGCTTTAGCTGAAATTTTGGCTCATTTTTTTAGAGTAATCGACCCAACCTCGCTAAATAAACAGGGCAATGACGTCGGCAGGCAGTATAGAAGCGGGATTTACTATGTAAGCAAGGACGATCTGCCAGTCATTGAGAGCTTTATAAAGATCGAGCAAAAGAAATTTAAAGATAAGATCGTGGTTGAGGTAGCACCACTTAAGAATTTCGTCATTGCCGAGGAGTATCACCAGGACTATCTTGACAAAAACCCTTTTGGATACTGCCATATCGATCTAAATTTGGCGAGCAAGCCACTCTATGACGAGGCTAAATTTAAGCCGCTTAGCAAAGAGGAGCTAAAGAGAAATTTAAGCAGCGAGCAGTATGCCGTGACGCAGGAGGCGGCGACTGAGAGGCCATTTAGCAGCGAGTATGATAAATTTGACAAAAAGGGCATCTATGTCGATATCACCAGTGGCAAGCCGCTCTTTTCAAGCGCTGATAAATTTGACGCAGGGTGTGGCTGGCCAAGCTTTACAAAGCCTATCACGACAACGGCGCTTTCATATAGCGAGGACAACTCATTTATGATGAAAAGGGTTGAGGTGAGGTCTCAAAACAGCGACGCGCACCTTGGGCATGTCTTTGAAGATGGACCAAGTGATAGGGGTGGGCTAAGGTACTGCATAAATGGAGCTAGCCTTAAATTTATACCGCTTGAGGATATGGCTAGGCTTGGATACGAGGAGTTTATCCCATACGTCAAGTAGCTTTTGTTGAAGCAAATCAATGGTTTGAAAAGTTTAATCAGAGTATAATTCTCCAAAATCAAAAGGAGAAAAAATGAGTGAATTTTTCAAAAATGCAGAGCAGTTTAATGTAGAGGGTGCTACGGTGCCGTTTTATAAATTTAGTGAAAATGGTGTAAGCTTTGTTGGCTTTGACTCACGTCCTTGCGTTCCGCCAGAGCCTATGATAAACGCGCTTTTGGCTATAAAATTTGCTGATAAAAACACAAAGATCGTGATGGTAAATCACAAATTTCCAGCTGGACTCATCCCAAAGATAGAAAAGAGCTTTGACGTGGAGCGAGAGGACCTTGAGGGCGGGGCTGTGAAGATGACTTTTAGCCTAAAAGAGGGTGCGAGCATAGAAAACATAGACACCAGCCTTTGCCACTAAGATGCTTCTAAACACTTATGCGCCGCCATTTAAGCTAGTTGGCGGCTACTTTATCGCTGGCATTTTTTTCTTAGCGCTAAGCGTCCCGGCCTTTTTTTACGCTGATTTTGAGGCGATTAGCTCGCTAAATACGGCTGGCTTTTTGCATATATTTTTTGTTGGCTTTGCGATAAGCATCATCATCGGAGCGCTCTATCAGCTAACCTCAGTCATCTTAGAAAAACCATTTTTCACGGTAAAAGGGGCTATTTTAAATTTAGTCATCTTTTGTCTGTCGCTGCTTGCTATGAGCTATGCGATGATATTTGGCGAGGCTAGGATTTTGCAAATCAGCGGAGTTTTTCTCTTTGGCACGCTTCTCTTTTTTGGCTCGACCTATGCGCTAAGCTTTATGGATAATCAAAAAAGAAGCTTTGCGGCCTTTGCACTCTTTGCCTCGGCGATATTTTTGTTAGTTGGCATAACGCTTGGATTTTGCCTAGTGATGATACTTGGCGGCACACTTATGCTTGATTTTACTATGACGCTAAAATTTCACGTATATTTCGTGCTTGGCTTTGTTTTTTTTGTAATACTTGGAGCTGCAAGCGTGCTTTTACCGATGTTTGCTTTGGCGCATGATCTTAAATTTACACTTAGCAAGGCTTCGCTTGTCTCTTATATTTTGGCTGGGGTTTTGCTGGCGGTTGATGAAAATTTAGCCATTTTTGCAGTGGTTGTGGCAGCTTTGCTTTTTATAGCTCAGGCGTTTTATATCTTAAAAAAGCGCGTGAGAAAGGCGTATGACTACTGGAATGTAAATATCGCTCTTTCGCTGCTTGCCTTGCTTTGTGCTGCTATTTTTATGGTTTTTGAAAAGCTAAATTTGGCTGCATTTTTTATGATATATGGCTTTTTGTTTGCCTTTATCGTGGCTCATCTTTATAAGATCGCGCCATTTCTTATCTGGTATCACTACGTGGCACCCTTTGTTGGCAAGGTAAAAGTGCCGCTGCTCGATGCGATGATACTAAAAAAGGCCGCATATTTTGCTATAGCATTTAATGCCATTTCGCTTGTGTGCTACCCTTTGGCGGTTAGCTTTGAGATGAGAAATTTGGTCTATGCAAGTATGATTTTTATGGCTTTAAGCATCATTTTGCTTGCTATAAATATGATAAATGTTTTTAAATTTACTGGTTTTAAAGGATAAAAAATGAAAGAAAAAATTTATGATGCTCTGTCAAATATCGTCGATCCCGAGGTTGGCTTTGACATCGTTTCGCTTGGACTGATATATGATGCGAGCTGCGATGAAAACGGCAAAGCAAAGGTGACGATGACGCTTTCAACTAAGTCATGCCCGCTTCATGAGATGATACTTGGCTGGGTTGAAACGGCTGTGCTTGGCGTGGAGGGTGTGAAAGAGTGTGAGATCGACCTAGTTTGGGAGCCTGAGTGGAATATCCAAATGGCAAGCGACTTTGTAAAAGCACAACTTGGAGTGAATTAAAATTTATTGGCTAGAAATTTACTTGGCTAATAAATTTCTAGCTTTTCTACTTAAATTTCTACTTTAAATTTTAAAAATATCATAAAAGCGTAGTTAAATTTGTTTGGGAGTGCTTAAACTCTTTAATAAATTTACAAATAAATTTATGCAAGTAAAAACTAAAAATGCGAGCTATAGAAGATAATTTTAGGCGTTTGCTAGGTAATGGTTAAAATTTGAATATATAAAAAGGTAAATTGCAAGATGAACTTGCAATTTAACAGGAGAATTTTTAGTTAGGACTTAGTCCATTTGGTGACGAAGATATGATGGGATATCTAGCTGAGAGATATACTCATCACTGTTATATCCACCGCTTACTCTTCTTTTTAAAACGATATTTTTATTTAGAAGATCGTTTTCAGGCTCTTGGGCTATTTTTTTTTCTTCGCTTTCTTTTTCAGTACCTTTAAATCCAGTTGCGATGATAGTAACTTCTACTTTATTGTCTTCTATGTTTTCATCGGTTGTTGTACCAAAGATCACATCAGCATCATCATCAGATGCCTCCTCGATCATTGACATCGCGCTATGAAGATCATCAAGTGAGCAGTTTGGATGCATTTTAAAATGAACTAAAACGCCAAGCGCTCCGTTTATATTCATGTTATCAAGTAGTGGTGATTGGATAGCATTTTTGATAGCTTCTTGAGCTGCACCCTCGCCATAAGCCTCGCCAACACCCATCAAAGCATGACCTCTATGGCTCATAACTGTTTTTACGTCAGCAAAGTCGAGGTTGATATCGCTAACACCAGAGTCAAGCACGATAGAGCACATACCATTTACCGCTCTTGCAAGCACTTCATCAACCATTTTAAAGCTCTCTTTGATGCCTGATTTTTTATCTATCAAAGTTAAAAGTCTGTCGTTTGGTATGATAACGATAGAGTCGCTCTCTTTTCTAAGCTCACTTAGACCGATGTCAGCTAGCTTGCTGCGCTTTTTACCCTCAAATGAAAAAGGCATAGTCACAACAGCAACTGTTAGCGCACCTATCTCTTTTGCAGCTTGTGCAACAACTGGAGCAGCGCCTGTGCCTGTACCACCACCAAGACCTGAAGCGATAAACACAACATCAGAAGTCTCAAGAGCACTTTTTATTTCTTCGTAGCTCTCTTGTGCGGCTTCTTTGCCAACTTCTGGTCTCATACCAGCGCCAAGACCTTTTGTCTTTTTCTCACCAAGCTGTATCTTTGTGTGTGCAGGAGAATTGTCAAGTGCCTTAGCGTCCGTATTTGCTATCATTAGATCGATGTCTAAATTTGGATTCTCTCTTATGATGTGGTTTATCATATTACCACCACCACCACCTACGCCTACTACCTTTATCTTTGCGCTATATAGGCTCTTGTTCTCTTCGATTGTGAAACTGTTGCTCATAGTAAAAATTCTCCTCAAAATAGTTGTGTCATGCTGTGCCAAAATTTCTTTAAAGCACTTGGTTTTTTTTCTTGCTTGCTTATATCAGCGATATTTGCAAGCTCGTTTTTGTTGTTTGTTTGCTCTAAATTTATATCCATATTTACAAGCTCAATGCCCTCTTCAAAATCATCTTTATCCTGTTTTTTTATTTCAAATTTCTCTTTTTTCTCTTCTTCAAAAATATTGAAATTTGCTTTTGGCTTTGATCTTAACTCACCTTTATATCTCATCTTTTTTTCTGAGTCTATCTCATAAGGTGTAAATTCACCAGCACCATACATACAAAGTCCTATCGCACAAGAATTTGCTGGATCTCTTAAAATTTCATATAAACCATCCATCTCTTTTGGTCTAGCGATCCTAACTGGCATGTTGTCAAATATCGCAGAAGCTAGGTCTTTTAACCCATCAAGCTTTGTCATGCCGCCAGTTAGTACTATACCAGCACCAACAAGATCTTTATATCCACTATCTTCAAGCATATTTGCAAGTACCATCACAGTCTCTTCTGCTCTAGCTGAGATGACATTTGATATAACATCAAGTGAAACTTCGTGAGTTTTTTGCTCATCGCCAAGTCTTGGAAGCTCGATAAGATCAACTGATTTATTTACTAGCTTGCCATATTCTAGTTTTATCTCTTCAGCTTTTGGTAAAGGAGTATGAAGCGCCATTGAAAGATCTATGGTTATATTTGCAGAGCCAACGTGTAGATATGAGTTATATCTTAGTGAATTTCCAGCGTGCACTACCATATTACATGTCTCGCCGCCCATATCTATAAGTGCAACACCAAGTTCTTTTTCGTCTTTTGTTAGTGTTGCTATGGCTGAAGCGTAACCAGAAAGAACTACATTATCAACCTGCACACCTGCTAAATTTACAGCCTTTCTTAGGTTGCTTAGTTGTGATTTTTGAATACTTATGATATGCGTTTGCACTTCAAGTCTAGTGCCATTCATGCCAATAGGATCTTCTATAAATTCTTGTCCATCCACCTTAAAGTTGTAAGGCAAGACATGAAGTTTTTCATATTCTGGTGAAGTCTCGGCATTGTGATCTGCCATCTGCATGGCACGCTCTATCTCTTTTATGCCTATTTCATGATTTGGTATATTTACTACGCCACTGCTATTTACACTTTTAGTATATTTTCCAGATATCGAAACTACTACTCTTTCGTAGTGTGTACCCGCAACTTTTTGTGCTTCTATGAGTGCGTTTTTTATAGATTTTGCAGCTAGTTCAATGTTGTTTATAGCACCTTTTTTTATACCTTGTGCTTTTTCTGTGCCTATTCCTATTATCTTTATGCCATCATCATTTTGCTCTGCTATAACGGCGCAAATTTGAAATGATCCGACATCTATGCCTAAAATTCTAGTACTCAAAATTTTTACCTTTTGACATATTCTTTAACTTCATAATATTTTAGAAGTTTATTTGTTAAATCTTTTATTAACTCGTTGTTTTTAAGCATCGCAACATTTTGTTGTGTTATTTGCTTATAGTTGTTATTTATATTGTTAGTAAGCAATCTTTGTTCCAAAATATCGTATACTACGGCTTTGTCATCTAATATAACATAGCCTTTTGTGTTGTTAGTGTCAAAAAGTTGAGATACAAAAGCTCTTGTATCGCTCTCATTTAAGCCCGCAATAGAGCCATTTACCTCTCTGCTAACAAAGCCAACATCTGTGCCTTTGAAGTTTTGTAGAGTATCTTTTGCTTTTGCTGTTAAAATTTCTTTTTCTTTTTTACTTTTATAAATTTCAAGCACATTGGCTCTTGCTTGCTCAAAACTCATAGGTTGTGGAGGAGTTATGCTTTTTACTCTAGCTATTAAATAGCCATCTTTATAGATAAATGGTTTTATCACTTCACCAACTTTTGCACCCTTTATCTCATCAAGTGAAAAAGTAGCGTTGTCTTCATTTACACTTATAAAACCATTAGTTGCAAGTTCAGCTTTTTTAACAGCGACATACTTTTCTAAAGCATTAGTTTTACTTTGCTCTATGTTGTAGTCTTTATTAACTTCAGCTTTTACCTCGCTAAAAGGTTTTATCTTGTCATCAGAACCCTTATATTTATCTTGGTTCTCGTTATAGTAAGATTTTAAAACGCTTTCGTTTGCATCGCTTTTTTCTGACTCGACAAAGTATGTATCTATGCCATAAAGTGTCTTTGTCATATAGTTATTTTTATTTATCTCCCAAAGATCTTTTAGCTCTTTCTCATCTACTTTGATCTCGTTTTGATCAGCATTTACTACTTGCACAGCTAATTTATCTTGCATGAAAAAGCTAGCTTCCATCATGGCGATATCTTCTTTGCTTGCAGGTAAATTTAAAATAGTTCTAAGTTTATCTAGTAAGATAGTTAGTTTTAGATTGTCTTCAAAATCAGTTGGGTTTATCCTAGCTCTTCTTAGCACATCGTAGTATAAATTTTTGTCAAAAACGCCGTCTTTTTGAAATGTTGGATCGACGATTATATATTTTAAAACATCGTCTTTATTAACGCTAAGACCGATGTCGTCTGCAAAATTCAGTAGTAAATTTTCTTGAATCGCAGCTTGAAGTGCAGCATTTTCTAAGCCTAACTCTTCAGCTTTTTCTTGAGTTAATTTGCCTTCAAATACATTGTTGTAGTACTGATATAACCTATCGTATTTTTGTTGCAACTCTTGAACGCTTATATTTCTATGTCCTACTTTAGCTACTGAAGTAGCTCTGTTGCTGTTTAGATCGTATGCGCCCCAGCCGACAAAACCAGCACCGACAAAAGCTATCGTGCTTACCCAAATTGTCACGACTAGGTATTTTTTATGTTTTTGCATCCAAGATAACATTAAGTTCTTCCTTTAAAATACTAACAAAGCTTGTGCGATATTTTATAGAAATTTGGCTTAAATAAGCTTAAAATGGGGCTTTATAAAAACGTTTCTTGCTAAATTTTACTAACATTTTTTATCTTTGTTAGCAAAAATTTAAATGCTAAAATCGCTGTAATCACCAGTAAAATGAAGCAGTTTGCAGCTATTTTCTAACAAGGCTATATCTTTTGCAAGTAGCTGAGGGCTCCTGCTATACGCGTAAACGCCGTATCCTTTGATCACGACGACGTTAGTGTTTTTCTCTATCATCGCTCTATAAATTTCTGTCTCAGCACGCTCATACCAGTCGTCAAACTGCTTTGGATCATAGACTAAAATTTCATTAAATCTCATGCATCCAAAATAGTCTTTTGGTGCGATCTTTTCATGTTTCATTGCATAAGCTGTCACGTATGGAGGCATGGCGTAGCAGACAAATTTTGCTTCATTTATGTTTTTGTAGATATTTAAGTGTATATCAGCATCTAAGCTTGCATCATTCCATCGGTAGTCTTTTTTTGATGAGAGAAGTGTTAGATCACTATCTTGCAAGTCGTCAAAAATGGCACTTTGCTTGTTGATGATGAATTGATTTTTTTCTACTCTTGCTGAGATAGAACCATGAAAAACACCAAAAAAATTCTTTCTAAACATCGAAAGAGATATCTTTTTTATCTCATTTGTTGAGTGCAATAAGTCCATTTTTTCTCCTATGTTTGGGTGATTATATTTAAGCTATCTTAAAATTTGTGTAAAATTTTATGTAATGATAGCTTTTTAAGTAAAAATTCGATAAATTTTCACACTAATTTCATTAAAGAGGCAGTGTTGCAAAGTCCGCATATTAGCGTTTTACTTGACGAAGTTTTATCATTTTTTAAAGACCTGCGTGGAAATTTTATAGATTGCACGCTTGGATATGCTGGACATTCTAGTGCCATTTTGTCTCAAAATGCAAATTTAAATTTGATCGCTTGCGACAAAGACATCGAAGCTATAAATTTCTCGCTCAAAAAACTTGAGCCATTTGGCAGTAGAGTGAAAATTTATAAGAGCAATTTCTCTGAGCTTATTAGCAAACTTAGCAGCGATGAAATTTCAAATGTTAGAGGGATTTTAGCTGACATTGGCGTTAGCTCTTTACAGATAGATAAAGATGATAGGGGCTTTAGTCTTGGCTCAAGCACGCTTGATATGCGCATGGATAAAGAGCGAGGTTTTAGTGCCTATGACGTGGTAAATGGCTACTCGTTTGATGAGTTAGTTAGGATTTTTAGGGATTATGGCGAGCTAAAAAATGCCTCTGGGATCGCAAATAAGATAATAAATGCTAGAAATTTAGGCAAGATAACAAGCGCAAAAGAGCTTGCAAACATAATAGGCACAGCTCAGATAAAAGGGCGTGGTGTTAGCCCTGCGATCCTTGCCTTTCAGGCGATCAGGATAGAGGTAAATGGCGAGCTAGATGAGCTAACAAATTTGCTTGATAGCATAGAAAAGGGCGGTTTTAAAGATTGCTTGGTGGCGATCATAACATTTCACTCGCTTGAAGATAGGATCGTAAAAGAGCGCTTCAAAAAGTGGGCAAACAGCTGTATCTGTCCGCCTGGCATCTACCGATGTGAGTGCGGAAACAACCACGAGCTGGGCGAAATTTTAACCAAAAAGCCACTAACAGCAAGCCAAAGTGAGCTAGCGCAAAACTCACGAAGCAAGAGCGCAAAACTGCGTGTTTTTAAGATAAAAGGATAAAGATGCAAGAAAAAGAAGAGCTGCTAACACTTCACGACGAGGAGCAAAAACGTGAGGTAAATTTAAGCTTTAAGACGCTAGTGATGGTCTATCTGGCGGTTTTTATAGCGCTGGCTCTATTTTTGCCAAAAATTTATATAGCAAATCAAATTTATTATATAAGTAGAGATATCGCCGACATCAGCGGCAAACGAGATATGCTCCTTGAAGAAAACAGAGCTCTTAGCATAAAGCTTGAAAATTTGCGTTATAAAAATCAAATTTTAAACAATATGCAAGAGCGTCAATGGAAATAATTAAGAAATTTAAAAGCTTTATCCGCTACTACGACCCTGCAAATTTCCAGCTCATCTACTCGCTAAAAGCTGCTACAACCATCGCTTTTAACTGCTTTTTGTGCTTTTACTTCTTTCATCTAAGTGGCGCTATCATGGCTGTAAATATCACGATGGGTATATTTTTTCTTGGCGAGCTTGAGTGCAAGGATAGGAGCAAATTTGCATTTTTGCTGCTTTACATCGCGCTTTCTTGCGCTTTTATGCCCTTTGTTGGTCCATTTATCAGCCTTGGCGTTTGGCTCTCGCTTATCGTATTTGTCTGGATATTTGTGGTGGGCATTAGCCAAATTTATAGCTCAAATTTAAACAAAATTTTACTCGCTGTAAATGCAACAGGGCTAGTTGCCTTTGTGACAAAGGCCGCAGTTGGGCTAAATGTGCCTGATAGTATCGGCGGACTTATCTTGGCTGGCGTGCTAAGCATCATCATAAAATTTGAAAATTTTGGAAAATACGGCAAATTTACTAAAAAAAGCATCGGCTTTTTACTAGATAACGCCATCTTATCGAGCAAGGCGCTTGGCACGAGCCATTTTTACGCAAGTATCGCAGATTTGATGAGCTCGATTGATAAATCAAAAGAAATTTTCGCAAACAAAAGCCTAAAGATAAAAGATGTTAAGCTAGTTAGAAATCAAGCCAAAGCACTATTTTATTTTTATAAAGTTGAAGAGATCGCTCTTTTGCTTCGAACATTGGGCGCTTCGTTTGAAAGGATCGATGACAAAGCGCTTTTAAATGAGGTAAAAAATGAGATCGCTTACAACCTTTTTGAGCTTAAAAAAATTTTCAAAAATCAAACTCCAAAGCTAAAATTTGATGCGCTAAATTTAGCTAAAAACTCAAATTTTAAAATTTTTGCAAGCTCGCTTGGCGTGCTTTATGATAAATTTTTGCTTATAAAAGAGGGCGGCGAGGACAAACTCTCGTTTAACAACACAAAAAAGATCACGCTAAAAGAGGCGTTTAAAAAGCTAAATTTAAAAAATGAAGTATTAAAAGAGTCTTTAAGGCTTGCCATTTGCATGTCGATAGCCATTTTTATAGCGCAGGCGATGCATATAAATCATGGAATTTGGATCGCAATTGCCGTGATGAGCCTAAACAAAAGCGACGAAGATGCTTTAAAAAATGCTGGCAGAGATAGCCTTCTTGGCGGAGTTATCGGCTTTTTTATCGCGCTTGCTTTTGTGAAATTTATGGGTGAATCATACGCATTTTACGTGGTTGTCTTTATCGGTATGTTTTTGGTTTATTATCTAAAATCATACAAACAAATCGTCTTTGCAACGGCTTTTATGTTTGAATTTACAGCTATTTTTTCGCTTATAAAAAGAGATTTTTTAGCCCTTATGGTCGATAGACTGCTTGATGTGGCAGCTGGCTTTGTGATAGTTTTTGTCACATATCTGCTAACTAAGAAAAATGACTATACAGCGATAAAAAATAGCTTAAGCAGTGCCTTGATAGGTTTTAGAAATTTAGTGCAAATTTCTCTAAATGAGTCAAACAAAGATGCTTTTAGCACGGATGAAAAAGGGGTTTTAGGCTCGATAAATGAGCTAAACTACGCTATAAAAGTTAGTAAAAATTTAGACGATGATAATATGAAAAATGCAAAATTTATAGCTAGTAAGCTTGATGATATAAATAGCGATCTGGTTAAGCTTAGAAATTATCTAAATTTAGACGAGCCAAAAGAGAAAAACGCCTTGCAAAATGATATAAAAATCATCTCAGATAGGTTTTTGATGCTAGATAAAAAGATCAAAAAACTTCCATATTATTTCATAAGCGAGATAGAAGCGAAGCTGCTTTGCAAAGATGAAAACGTTAAAAAGCTAATTTTACGAGTTGCTTTAAAACAAAATGAAATTTACTCAGCGCTCTCTTTTTGAGAGATTAGCTTTTCATATATATATTGTTCTAAATCTTTTTTTGAAACGTCATTTTTAAGAGCGGTGTTGTAAATTTCTTCAACCTTGCTTGAGTATTTTTCATATCCAAAATATGGAAAATGCACGCTCCAAGCCTTTTTTATGAGCTCCAAACTTATCTCTCTTCTTGCCCAAACCTTAAACATATCAAAGCCGATAAAAACAGCTGAAGTGACGATGGTGGTTGCTATTATCGAGATGTGCGCGTCAGCCTTTGCTAAAAAGTGGTGCGTGATGATAAGAAGCGGAAACAAGACTACAAAGCAGATAAGTGCGTAAATTTGATAGAGCTTCACGTGGTTAAATCTAAAATTTAGCTTTGCGCCATCAACTAGCATACCTTCGTTAAAAAGGGCATTTGCTTCAAGTAAATCTCTAAATAAAACTGGCTGTTTTGAGACGAAAAAAATATTTTTAATGATAGTGTTTCTTAGATTTTCTTTCATTTTTTATAGACTTTTTACCTTAAAAATTTCAGCTCATTGTATCTAAAAATCTATAAATTCAAACAAAATTAGATACAATTTGCCTAAAATTTAAGGAGCTAAAAATGGCAGATAAAGCTTTGGATATCGTCTTTGTAAATGGCGAGTTTGTGCCAAAAGATGAGGCAAAAGTTAGTGCGTTTGATAGGGGATTTATATTTGGTGATGGAATTTATGAAGTAGTGCCTGTGATAAATTCAAAAATGGTCGATAAAGAGGGCTTTTGGTCGAGGTTTGAGAGAAGCTTAAATGAGATAGATATAAGCCTGCCTTACGAAAAAGATAAATTTGAAGCGATCTTAAATGAGATGATCGCCAAAAACGCCTTAAAAGAGGGTGGAATTTACATGCAAGTAACAAGAGGCGTGGCGTTTAGAAATTTCTATTTTATGGAAAATTTAACTCCAAGCGTCTTTATCTTTTGCTACGAGAGTGAAATTTTAAACAACCCAGCTGCAAAAACTGGCATAAAAGTGGTAAGCGTCGAGGACATCAGGTGGAAGAGGCGCGACATAAAGTCGATCTCGCTTCTAGCTCAGTGCTACGCTAAAAATGAGGCTCACAAAAAGGGCGCGGACGAGGGATTTATGGTAGAAAACGGCTTTGTCACAGAGGGCTGTAGCTCGAGCGCTTTTATCATCAAGGATAAAACTCTCATCACCAAGCCACTTTCAAATGAAATTTTACCAGGGATCCGCCGTATGAGGCTTTTAAGGATCGCTAAAGATATCGGACTAAAGATAGAGGAGCGCAAATTTAGCATGGACGAGGTTTACGCGGCTGATGAAGTCTTTATCTCGGCTGCTACGCTCATCCTTTTGCCAGTCATCTATGCTGATGGCAAGGCGATAAACGGCGCAAAAGTGGGTGAAATCTCAAGCAAACTTCGTGAAATTTATGCTAGCGAGCTTTTAAAAGAAGCTGGGCTTTGAGAGAAAAGGTCTTAATAAGCGCTTGTCTGGCTGGCATAAACTGCAAATTTAACGGCGAAAATAACCTTTTGGGTAGTGGCATTTTAGATGAAATTTCAAAAAAATATCATCTGCTTTTTATCTGTCCAGAGGTTTTTGGCGGACTTAGCACGCCAAGAGAGCCAGCTGAGATGAAAGATGGCTTAGTCGTCACAAAAACAGCTAAAGATGTGAGCGAAAATTTTAAATTTGGGGCTGAGATTTGCCTAAAGATAGCTAAGCTAAATGGCTGCAAAAAGGCTATTTTAAAAGCAAGAAGTCCAAGCTGCGGGAGCGGGCAAATTTATGATGGAAGCTTCACTAAAAAGCTCATTTTAGGCGACGGCGTAGCGGCAAAACTGCTAAAAGAAAATGGTATTTTAGTTTTTAGCGAAGATGAGATGGGACGGCTTGATGTTTGAGAGGCTAAAAGATAACGTCATGCTCGAAGTGATCTTTAAATACATCATCTTACTGCTATTTTTTGCCTGCGTGGTGGGGCTTTTTGCAAGCGGTGTGCTCTTTTTAAAGGGAGAGATGAGCGAAAATTCGCTAAATTTGCACATTTTCTTTGGCTTTAGCTTGGTTGTCCTCACCATAATCCACAGCTATGTTAAAAAGAAAAAGCTAAAAAAGCTAAGCCTTGAGTTTAAAAATATCTTAAAGCATAAGCCAGTGCAGATGGACTGCAACACGACAAGGTTTTTAAACGCGCTAAATGATGTCAAAGTTGGCGAGCTTTCAAAGAAATTTGGCTCAGATATTGCAGAAATTTTAAGATCAAACGATATAAAGGTCAAGGATCAAAACGAGACGATGAAGCAAATTTGCAAAAACAACGATGAAAAGATGTTTTATATCTTTGTTTTGATCGTCGAAGCTATATTTAAGGATAAGGAAGAAATTTGAAAAAAGGTATATTTTTAGCACTTAGCGTTGCTTTGTTTTTGGGTTGTTCGCAGACAACAAAACCAGAGCCAAACAAGCAGCAAAATGCCCTGCCAGACGAAAATGTCTATAAGCCAAATGAGCGCATCAGCCTGCTTGAATTTGAAGTAAAACAAGACGCCTCGTCGCTACCTCAAAATATGCAAAGTGCGAGCTTTGCTCAAGATGAAATTTTAAAAAGAAGGTTTAAAGTTTTTACTTTAAGAGGCGTGAAATTTAACCCAAACGACGCTTTTTGGGCGTTTAATGTATATAAACCAAGCGAGAAGAGAAAGTATTTTGGCTCAAATTTTAGGCAGATACCTCAAAGCTGGTTTGACGCACAAAAGGAGAATGCAAATTTCGCTGGTTTTTTGCAAATTTCAGCTTACGCTCTAACTTCAGCAAACACAGCTGTAAGAAATTTCCCAACCGACGAGCCGATATTTTTAAACCCGCAAACTCCAGGCGAGGGCTATCCGTTTGATTATTTGCAAGAATCAACCCTAAGCATCGCTCATCCGCTCTTTGTATCGCACCTCTCAAAAGATAGGGCATGGGCGTTTGTGAGTGATGATGCGGTTTGGGGCTGGGTGAAGGTTGAGGATATCAAATTTATAAGCGATGAAGAGGCGCTTGCCTATCAAAAATCAAGCTTTGTAACGATAAAAACCGACAAGATGCCAGTTTATGACAAGGGCGGAAACTTCTTGTTTTACTCACGTGTCGGCGCGATACTGCCAGTTTTGGCGCAAGATGACAAAAACTACTACGGCAAAATTTATGTAAGAAATATGCTTAGGGAGTTTGTCCTCCCAAAGTCTTTTAGCGCCCTTTTTCCACTTAAATTTAATGACTCAAATTTAAAAACAATTCTTAGTTCGCTTCTTACTCAGCCTTATGGCTGGGGCGGGGTGGATAAGCTAAGAGACTGCTCGCTTTTTACAAAAGACTTGCTAGCAAGCTTTGGCGTGTGGTTACCTAGGAACTCAAGGGCGCAGGCAAATATGGGAGAAAAGATCAATCTAAAAGGCCTTAGCAACGCTGCAAAGAGCAAAGAGATAAAAGAAAAGGGCGTGCCATATCTCACGCTCGTGCATCTGCCAGGCCACATCATGCTCTACGCTGGATATAAGGGCGATGATATCTATGTCGTGCATGATGCTTGGGGGCTAAAGACTACAAACAACGGCCGCGCGCTAATCGGAGCGACTGCGATAACTACGCTAAACATCGGACAAAACAGAAGCGACATACAAAGTGCAAATTTGCTAATTTCTAAGGTTGATTCTATAAATGTGATGAGACCTGAGCAAGGGATGCTAGATAAGGCTAGAAAGATGTCGGCTTTGCAGCGAGCTTATGGCGTAAAGATAGAAGAAAATTTGGTTAAATTTAGTGATGGCACGAGTTTAGTCTATGATGATTTTAAACAAAAAGATGAAGAGTGCAGCACTGGCGCTGACATAGAGGATATGAACGCGCTTGATTACGCTGCGTTTTCGCCACTTAGCGCGGCACTAAGTGATGCTGGTAGATGCAGAAACTACGAGCTTTTAGGCAAAATTTATGGCTCAAACGAGAGCGCGGTAAAGGCAAATTTAGTAGATGTCATCTGGCTAAAAGATTTTTTAAATTTGCCTTTAAAATTTAACTCTAAAAATGGCGCCGCAGCTGCCTTGCAGGATGTGAGCAACGAGCTAAACGAGATGGTAAAGAGCGATCCAAATTTACTTCTGTACCTAAAAGATCCAGGCGGGACATTTAAGTGGCGCATCATCGCTGGCACAAACCGCCTAAGCGCGCACAGCTACGGCATCGCGATCGATATAAATGTAAAAAAGAGCCACTACTGGCAGTGGAGCAAGAGCTATGAGAATTTGATCCCTGAAAAGATCGTGCGAGTATTTGAAAAGCATAAATTTATCTGGGGCGGACGCTGGAAGCACTTTGATACGATGCATTTTGAGTATCGCCCAGAGATGTTTGAGTAGATGAAAGATCAAATTTTAGAAATTTTATCTCGCTCAAATGTCTTTTTAACTGGCGGCGGCGGTGTTGGCAAGAGCTATCTAACCGCCTCCATCATCAGACACTACAAAGAAAATTTTAAAAATGTCGTCATCCTTGGCTCAACTGGCATAAGCGCTGTTAGTCTTGGAGGCGTGAGCTTGCATAGCTTTTTTAAATTTGGCTACTGCAAGGACTACGAGGAGCTAAGACGGCTTGACTACCGCCAAAAAGATAAGCTAAGCAAGCTACGAAATATGCTAGACGCTTGCGATCTGCTTGTAATAGACGAAATTTCGATGGTTAGCTCAAATGTTATGGAGATGATAAGATACCGCTTGCTTACATCTAAATTTAAAGGCAGGGTGCTTATAGTGGGCGACTTTTATCAGCTGCCACCCGTGCAAAAAGAGCAAAATGAGAGCAAACTTTTTAACTTTTTATACGCTTTTAACTCCAGTGCGTGGGAGGATATGAAATTTACAAATGTTGAGCTTTTGCTCTCAAAACGCACAAATGATCTTAAATTTTATGAAATTCTCTCTCGTCTTAGAGTTGGCGAGCTAGATGATGAGATGATTGCCTACATCGAGAGCTTGCGAGTGGGAGCTATCGAGCCAGATAGCGAGACTAGTGTGCTTTTTGGCAGAAATGCAGAGGCTGAGATGCTAAATCAAAAAAGACTTCTTGCGCTTAATGCACCGCTTGAAATTTCAAACTCAGACGTGCTTGTTATGGATGAAAATTTAGATAAAAAAGAGTTTGAAAAGTGGGCAAATACGCTAAATATCTCACGAAATTTGGAGATGAAAATAGGCGCAAAAATCATCTTTACTTCAAATAAATGGGGCGAATACTACAACGGCGAGCAGGGCAAGATCATGCAAATTTTAAAAGAAAATGGCGCCATTTCAAGTGTGATCGTGCAAAAAGATAGCGGCGAGATCTGCGAGATAGAAAAGTGCGCTTATAACTTTTGCGCGCTAAATTTAAACGAAGACGAGATCGAGGAGAACGTGCAGGCTTCGCTTTATCAGTTTCCATTTAAGCTTGCCTATGCGCTAACTATCCATAAGTCTCAAGGCATGAGTATAAATTCGCTCATTTGCAACATCAACCACATCTTTGCCAAAGGGCAGCTCTACGTCGCACTTTCTCGCGCGGTAAATCCTAAAAATTTAAAACTTTTTTATGATAAGAAAAGTGATTTTAGGCAGCATTTAAGAAAAGTGGTTAAAATTGACGACGAAGTTAAGAAATTTTACCAAGAAAACGTATTTTTGCATATTAAGGAGAGTTTATGAAAAAGCTATTTTTAAGCCTTGTTTTTGGCGTTTTTGCATTTGCAGATGTGCTAAAAGTGAGTGACTTTCAAACAGATATCTACTCAAAAGCTGGACAAAATTTAACAAAAAAGATAAGCATGAACCTTGAAGTTGTCGGACGTGATGTGGAGGAGAACGAAGCCTACGTGCTTGATGCGCTAAACGTCGTGGTTGGCAGCTTTTACGTAGAGGATATCCTCACCTCAATGGGAAAAGAGAAATTTAAAGAGCTCTTTATGAAATACGCAGCCAAAAAGCACTCGCTTGATATCGATGACGTGCTTATTTTAAACATCAAAGTGATAAATAATCTAGAGCTAAGCGAGATCATAAAAGCGATAAAAAGCCAAAATTTATGCTCTGATCCAAGCGTAAATGAAGATGTGATGACAAAGCCAGAAAAGAAGAAAAAAGGCAACGAGATCATCGTCGCACCTGATCCAAATGACGTGGTGCAAAAGCCGATCGATCTAAATAATGTGCAAGAATTTGGAAAAGACTTCGGAGAGAAGTGAGTAAATTTGGCTAAAAGTTAGCCAAATTTATTGATTTACGATGTCGTAACCTTGTGGGATGACTGGAGTTAGCGTCTCTTTTGGGATGAGCGCGTCTTTTACAGGGTTGCTTAGAGTGATTTTTATCTTATTTGAGAGCTTGTCTTTATAGTCAATCGTCGTTGGAAGCGTGTTTTTGATCGTTATAAAGTACTCAACCCCGTCATATATCGCCTTATAAAGTGTCGGCTGAATTTGCTCTGCGTGAGCTAAGACCTGCGTCAAATTTGGCGTATCATCTAGCCTTGAGATGATGGCTTGCTCAAGCTCATCCTCGATCACGACTACCTTGTCTTTGTCAAAGTAAATTCTCTTTGGTGTTGGACTTTCATATATCCAAAGCGCAGTGTTGTCGCTTTTAGCGTAAAATCTCCCTTTATAATTTACACTCTTGCCCTCGCTAAAGACAGTTTGAGTAAAGTCACTTTGCAGGCTTTTAAAATTTAAGCCAGCGCCAAATGAGCAAACTGCAACAAGAGATGCAACTAAAAATTTTCTCATTTTTTATCCTTTTTTGGCGTATTCTAGCCCAGTTTAATTAAATAAATAGTTAAACTATGCTAAGATCCAAAGTTTAAAAATTTAGGAAGGTAAAGTAATGATTTCATCGGTATTTAGAAAGATTTTTGGCACGAAAAACGATAGAGAAGTCAAAAAATATATAAAACGTGTGGCGCAGATAAATACGCTAGAGCCTACTTATGAGAAGATGAGCGACGATGAGCTTAAGATCAAATTTAACGAGCTTAAAGCCCAAGTCGTCGAAGAGAAAGTCACTTTAGATCAAATTTTAAATGATGTCTTTGCGTTAGTTAGAGAGGCTAGTAAAAGGGTGCTTAAGATGCGCCATTTTGACGTGCAGCTAATAGGCGGTATGGTGCTAAACGAGGGCAGGATCGCTGAGATGAAGACAGGCGAGGGTAAGACCTTGGTTGCGACTTTGCCAGTTATATTAAACGCGATGAGTGGCAAGGGCGTGCATGTAGTGACCGTAAATGACTACCTTGCAAAGCGTGACGCGATGCAAATGGGCGAGCTTTATAACTTTTTAGGCTTGAGCGTTGATGTGATACTAGGTGGCGGATACGACGACGAGGTAAGGCAAGCTGCCTATAACGCCGACATAACATACGGCACAAACTCAGAATTTGGCTTTGACTACCTTCGTGACAATATGAAATTTGAAGCTGGTCAAAAGGTGCAAAGAGGTCATAACTTCGTTATCGTGGATGAGGTCGATAGTATCTTGATAGATGAGGCTAGAACGCCACTTATAATCTCTGGTCCAACAAACCGCACGCTTGATGGCTACATAAGAGCTGATCAAGTCGCAAAACAGCTTACTAGAGGCACTCCAGCTGATCCAAACGTGCCAGGCTCAAAGCCAACGGGGGATTTTATAGTAGATGAAAAAAATAGAACGATAATGATCACAGAGGCTGGCATAAGCAAGGCTGAAAAGCTCTTTGGAGTTGAAAATTTATACAACCTTGAAAATGCCGTGCTAAGCCACCACTTAGATCAAGCTCTAAAAGCTCACAATCTTTTTGAAAAAGACGTTCATTATGTCGTAAAAGATGGTGAGGTTGTCATCGTTGATGAATTTACAGGACGTCTAAGCGAGGGCAGACGCTTTAGCGAGGGGCTTCACCAAGCGCTTGAGGCAAAAGAGGGCGTGAAAATTCAAGAAGAGAGCCAAACTCTTGCCGATACAACATATCAAAACTATTTTAGGATGTATAAAAAGCTTGCAGGTATGACTGGTACGGCTCAGACTGAGGCTACTGAGTTTTCTCAAATTTACAACCTTGAAGTTATCTCGATCCCGACAAACGTGCCAGTTAAGAGGATCGATCAAAACGACCTTATCTATAAAACTCAAAACGAGAAATTTAAAGCGGTCATCGACGAAGTCAAAAAGGCTCACGAAAAAGGTCAGCCAGTACTTGTGGGAACTGCAAGTATCGAGCGCAGTGAGGTGCTTCACGAGATGCTTAAAAAAGTTGGTATCCCACACTCTGTACTAAATGCTAAAAACCACGAAAAAGAGGCCGAGATCATCGCACAAGCTGGCGTAAAAGGCGCTGTGACTATCGCTACAAACATGGCTGGACGTGGTGTTGATATCAGGATAAATGATGAGGTGAGAGACCTTGGTGGTCTATACATCATCGGCACCGAAAGGCATGAGAGTAGAAGGATAGATAATCAGCTGCGTGGCCGTGCTGGACGTCAGGGCGACCCTGGTATGAGTAGATTTTATCTAAGTTTAGAAGACAATCTTTTAAGAATTTTTGGTAGCGACCGCATAAAAGCGATCATGGATAGGCTTGGTATCGACGAGGGCGAAAGCATCGAGAGCCGCATGGTGACAAGAGCTGTTGAAAATGCTCAAAAGAAAGTCGAGAGCTTGCACTTTGAGGCTAGAAAACACTTGCTCGAGTATGACGACGTGGCAAATGAGCAAAGAAAGACTATCTATAAATACCGCGACGAGCTACTTGATAAGAGCTACGATATGAGCGAAAAGATAGCTCAAAATAGAGTTGAATACGCTACAAATTTACTTGATACGGCTGAAATTTTCCATGGCGGCTTGAAAGATGATTATGACATTAAAAATTTATGCTCTATCATCCTTGCAGATTGTGGCGAAGAGATCGACGAGAACGAACTAAAAGGGCTAGAGTATAACGAACTAGTAGAAAAAATAGCGCAAATTTTAGAGGTTAGATATAACGAAAAGATGAGCGTGCTAAATGAAGAGCAAAGAAAAGATATAGAGAAAATTTTATACCTTCAAGTGCTTGATAATGCGTGGAGAGAGCACCTTTATCAGATGGATATCCTAAAAACTGGCATCGGCCTTAGAGGATATAACCAAAAAGATCCGCTAGTTGAATATAAAAAAGAGAGCTACAACCTCTTTATGGAGCTAGTTGGCAGACTAAAAACTGAGAGCGTTAAAACGCTTCAAATCGTTAGATTTAAGAGCCGTGAGGAGCAAGAAGAGCAAGCTAGGATGATGCTTGAAGCTAGCCAAAATGCTGAAGATGAAAATTTAAGCTACAACAACCAAGGCGAAGATGAAAATTTCACGCCAGAAAAAAAGATACCGAGAAACGCTCCATGCCCTTGCGGAAGCGGTAAAAAATATAAAGATTGCCACGGCAAAAGTGGCCCTAAAAAAGGCATATTTGCTTAAAATTTCTACTTTTAAGGCGCCAAAGCGCCTTAATCTTTTAAAGGCTATTTGATGACAAGCTTACCAAAGTATCTACTTTTTAAATATTTAAGATTTGATAAAACTCAGCCATTTATCGCTCTAAGCGCCTTGCTCGCCTTTCTTGGTGTTAGCATCGGACTTATGGTTTTGATCGTTGCGATGGCTATTATGAACGGATTTGACAAAGAATTTGAGCGCAAACTTTTTACGATGAACTATCCTATAACCGTTCAAAGCGCTTTTAAAGGATCGATCGATGATGGCTTTGTAGATGAGCTAAAGGCTAAATTTAGCGACCTTAAATTTAGTCCATATATCAGCACGCAGGTCATCTACCGCTCGGCAAATGCGCTTGAGGGTGGGCTAATTTATGGCGTAAATTTTAAAGATGAAAAGCAGATAAACTCAGTTGTAAATGAGGCTTTAAAAGACAAAGAGCTAGAGGGCTTTGAGATACTTGTGGGAAGCGGCATAACGAGTGAGTTTAGACTAAGAGATGATGAAAAACTAACGCTTATCTTTACAAAGGCCGATCCAGCCGGCTTTTCACTAACGCCAAAGATGAAGCGCTTTGACATCGGCGGTTCATTCACATCTGGGCTAATCGCCTATGACAAGGCATTTTCATATACTTCGGTCGAGGCTTTGAGAAAAATTTTAGACTATCCAAAAGGCGTTTATGATGGAATTCACATCTTTTCAAGTAAGCCATTTGATGATATAAAAAGAGTGCGCGAGGGGCTTCCAGCAGGCACGGTTGCCATAGGCTGGTGGGAGCAAAATGGCAACTTTTTCTCAGCGCTTGCACTTGAAAAAAGAGCACTTTTTATAGTTTTGATGCTTATTATCCTTGTGGCGTCGCTAAATATAATAAGCTCACTACTAATGACCGTGATGAACCGTAGGCAGGAGATCGCCTTGCTTCTAGCACTTGGAGCTAGCAAAGGCGAGATAAAAAGAAGCTTCTTTTATCAAGGGCTAGTTATCGGCGGAGGTGGCATTATATTTGGCTTGGTGCTTGGCTTTTTGGGGCTATTTTTACTTGGAAATTTCAACATCATAGACCTGCCAGCTGATGTTTATGGCTCAAGCAAACTACCGCTTGAACTCTCAACTCTTGATCTTGTGCTTATCGTAGTTGGCGCTGTGTTTATCGTGGCTATCTCGTCTTACTATCCAGCCAAAAAAGCCACTGAGGTAAATGTCCTTCAAACTTTGAGAAATGAGTAAAGCCTGGCAAAGCTAGGCTTTAAATTTGATTTTTAAAAGCATATTATTGGCTGATATGCTTTTTGTTTTAATTTGTATGTTGTATATAAAATTGTCTAGTTATTTGTGAAAGCTCTTTGAGTGTATTTATTACTTTACTTTTTGATAAATTTCATCCAACATTCCTTTTTGGTCTAAAGCAATGCTTGCATTTTTACAATTTTTGACCTTAACGCTGTTGTAACCCTCATCTCTATAATGGTTATTTTTTACACAATCAGCATATATCTTAATTGTTTCATCAATGTGCTCTTTGTAATATTTAGCAGTTTTTGGCTCTTCAACCTTTTTTACTGCTTCGCCACCGCATCCAGATAAAACTCCGATCAATAAAGCAGAAAGTGCTGCAACTAAAATTGATCTTTTCATATATATCCTTTTTAAATTTGATAAAAACAATGTGATTATAATAAAGTTATATTTTAAAAAGACTTATGAAAAGATGTTGAGAAAAAAATATTAATTATAATGTCCTTTGCAGGCTATTATGTAGATCGTAGTCATATCAACTGCATAGACCAAGCGGTGTTCGCTATTTATCCTTCTGCTATAAAAACCAGATAAATTTCCTTTTAGCGCTTCGGGCTTGCCTATACCATCAAAAGGATCTCTTGCCATATCTTTTATGAGTTCATTTATCCTTTTTAATGTATTTTTGTCTTGATTTTGCCAAGATAGATAGTCCTGCCAAGCGTCAAAATCCCATTTTATATCTCTACTCATTGTTAGCTTAGTAGTTCCTGCTCTTTAAAATTTAGCTTTCCTTCTTTAAAGTCTTTCATCTTTTTCTCAAGATAGGCTATGTTTTCGTCTTTATAAAATGGATCTGGAGCTGAAACCTCAAAAGGGATAGCTCTTTCAGAGACTAGCTTTGTAAGAAAGATATTAACAGCTGACGACATAGAAAGCCCCATCTCTTTGCAGATCGCCTCGGCTGATTTTTTAATATTATCTTCTACTCTTAAGCAAATTTGTGCCATTGTTTATCCTTTTTGCAATTATAATATCATAGATTGTATTTATAAATAATTACAATGCATAGTTTTTCGTATAAATTTACTACGCTCTTACATCGTGGTCGATCTTGCACTGAAGGGCTTCATGAACAAGTGTTTTTGCCATGACGCGCTCCTCACTTATAAGGTGGAAATTTGCACCTAGCTCGCCAAAGATATCTTTGTTGCCCTCGCCATTTGCTTTGATGATCGTTTGGATATTTGCTCCGTAGTCTTTGATCTTTTGCGCGATCAGCTCAACTCTTTGCTCGTTATTTACAGTTATGATGACAGCGGCTGCATCGTCTAAGCAAGCGTTTTCAAGAGTGTTGCTTTGAAGCACGTTTCCTAAAAATACATTTTCCCCACGGCTCCTACCAAGCTCGACTAGACTGATATCATTATCAAGCACGATGTATAAAAGCTTTGTCTCTTTTAACCTTAAAACCACCTCTTGACCGAGCCTATCATAGCCAAAGACCACGATGTGATTTTTTAGTTTTTGTGGCTTTAAGGTCTCGTTTGACTCAACTACCACCTCACGCTCTACAAGATCAGCTAAGACATCAAGCTTTTTAAGTATAAAAGGTGTTGCAAACATCGATATAACAGAGGCTGCGATGAAAATTTGAGCTGTTTGGACATCAAGTAAATTTCTTGTAGTCATCAGCCCAAAGACAGCCAGTGCAAATTCGCCGATCTGACAGACGCTAAGTGCGGTCTTAGCAGCGACCCTGCGTTTTAAGTAGATATTTAAAACGGCAAAAACGACGATGGCTTTTACGACCATTATGCTAAAGACTAGACCTAAAACTAGCCAGATATTTGAGAGCACGACTACAAAATTTATCTGCATGCCAACAGTTATGAAAAATAGTCCAAGAAGCAGATCTCTAAAAGGTATGAGATCGACCTCGATCTGGTGCTTATACTGCGTCTCAGCCATCATCATGCCAGCTAAAAATGCGCCAAGTGAGTATGAAAAGCCAAAGAAGTGAGCTAGCGTGCTAGCACCAACGACTAAAAATAGGATCGTGGCTATAAAGACCTCTTGAGAGTTTGTCTGAACGACTTTGTAAAATATCCAGTTGATGACGTATTTGCCGAGCAAAAATAGCACAACGATAAGGATAACCGCACTCGTAAATGTTTTTAGCAAAAGCTCATTTATAGAGGCATCTTGCGAGCTAAACATATCTATCATAAGCAAAATAGGGATGACGGCGATATCTTGAAATAGCAAAATTCCAAGCGCCTTTCTACCATAAATTTTACTCACATCGCCATTGTCATTTAGTGTTTTTAGCACGATCGCAGTTGATGATAGAGCAAAGGCAAGACCAGCGATAAGCGCTGTCTCGTCCTTTAGATGAAGCGCGTAGTAAAGCATCACGCCCATCACAAAGCCGCTTAAGCAAACTTGCAGACCGCCATTTAGAAAGACCTCTTTTTTCATGCTCATCAGGTGCTTAAAGCTAAACTCAAGTCCGATCGTAAACATCAAAAATGCGATACCAAATTCCGCGATATGAGAAATTTCATCGTTGCTTTTTAGGTTGAAAAATTCTGATATAAGCGTGCCGGTTACGATGTAGCCGATGATGGTTGGTATCTGAAATTTCTTAAAAATGACATTTAACGCGACTGAGATAGCAGCGACAAGCAAGAAGCCTTCTAAAATTTGTTCCATATATTATTTTTTGCCTTCGTAAAATACAAGATCAAAGCTACTTTTTCTCTTTACTAGCGATCTTTTGGTGCTAGTTTGACTGGTAGCTTCGTGTAATTTTTTATTTAAATCATCAATAGTTGCTTCTAAATCGTCAATTTTCTCTTTTAGCTGAAGTATCACATCAACACCTGCTAAATTTACGCCAAGCTCACGGGTCAAATTTAGTATGGTTTTTAC
Source organism: Campylobacter concisus (assembly GCF_003048875.2). Lineage (NCBI taxonomy): Bacteria > Pseudomonadati > Campylobacterota > Epsilonproteobacteria > Campylobacterales > Campylobacteraceae > Campylobacter > Campylobacter concisus. Next base: position 765,950 of record NZ_CP049264.1, read on the forward strand.
ACGATCAACGTCTTTTTGCGAGTAGAGCCTCATCTTGCCATCTGTTCTTGAGGGTTCAACTAGTCCCTCTCTTTCGTATTGTCTTAAAGTTTGTGGATGTATGCTTAAAACCTTTGCTACAACGCTTATTAAAAAAAGTGGTTCTTCATAATTTTGCATTTTTTACTCCGGTAATTTTTCTTTTAACTCTTTTACTAAGCCCTCGTCAAGCTCACTGATATTTGGAAGTTTTACCCTAGCTTTTAAGTAAAGATCGCCATAAATTCCGCTCTTTCTGTTTTGCACGCCGTATCCTTTCAAGCGGATCTTTGTGCCTGTTTTTGAGTTCTCAGCGATTTTGATGGTTACATCTTTTTTATATGTATGTACATTTATCTTGCCGCCAAAGAGCATAGTTTTTAGTGGAATTTCTACATCTTTATATAGATCATCTCCGACTCTTTCGTACTCGTCACTTGGCTCAACGCTAATGGCAAGTATAAGATCGCCAGTTTGACCGCCAGCACTCTTGCCTTTGCCTTTTATGCGAAGTTTTTCGCCGCCTTCTATGCCGCTTGGGATCTTTATCTTGATGCTTTCGCCATTAAAATTTATCTTATGTTCGCCGCCAGTTACAGCCACGTCAAATGGTATAGAAATTTTAGCATTTACATCTAGATCAGCTCCGCCAAAGCCAAATCCACCTCCGCCAAAGCCTTCAAATCCCTCAAAACCTCCGCCAAAGCCACCGCTAAATTTAGCGCCGCCTCCGCCAAATCCGCCTGAGAAGATATTTTTCAAGATATCGTTTAGATCGCCCATATCGGCTGAACCTCTGGCAAAGTCGTGGAAATTTTGACCGCCAAACATATTATCGCCGTATTGATCATACTGGGCACGTTTTTTCTCGTCACTTAAAATTTCATAAGCAGCGTTTATCTCTTTAAATTTATCCTCTGCTCCAGGGTCTTTGTTGATGTCTGGGTGGTACTTTCTAGCAAGTTTTCTATAAGCTTTTTTTATCTCGTCGCTTGATGCGCCTTTTGAAACTCCTAAAGTTTCATATAAGCTTTCGCTCATATATTCTCCTTATGTTTTTTGACACGGATTATATCACAAAACTTTAGTCTATGCAAGTCAAGTTTATTTTTATTTACAAAGGAGAAAAAAAGCGTTAAGATTTTATTTTTAAGCTCTATTTATAATTTCAAGACATTTTCAATTTAAAGGAAAAAAATGAAAAAATTTATGCTAATTTCATTAGCAGCGGCTTCTTTGCTAATGGGAGCTGATATTAAATTTAACGAAGCAAACCAAGATGTAACTAGAGTTTCGCCGTTAAGCGATAAAAATAGTGTGCTTTCATACTATGACTCTATCGCTCAGGCAAAACTTTCAGTTGTAAATATCTCAACTACAAAAACAGTAAGCAACGCAGGCATCGAGCAGATGTTTAACGACCCGTTTTTTAATGAATTTTTTGGATTTAACTTTGCAAAGCCAAAAGAGAAAGAAAAGACAACCTCTCTTGGCTCTGGCGTTATCATCTCAAATGACGGCTACATCGTTACAAACAACCACGTCATCGAAGATAGCGACCAGATCGTTGTGACCTTGGCAAAGGGTGGCAAAGAGTATAAAGCAAAGCTAATAGGTAGCGATCCAAAGACTGATCTAGCCGTTATAAAGATAGATGCAAATGGGCTAAATGCGATCACATTTGCCGACTCATCAAAGCTGCTTGATGCAGATGTCGTCTTTGCTATAGGCAATCCTTTTGGCGTAGGCGAGAGTATCACTCAAGGCATCGTTTCAGGGCTAAATAAAGATGATATCGGACTTAATCAATATGAAAATTTCATCCAAACAGACGCCTCTATAAACCCTGGCAACTCAGGTGGCGCTTTGGTTGATAGCAGGGGCTATTTAGTCGGTATAAACTCAGCCATACTTTCAAAAAGTGGCGGCAACAACGGCATAGGCTTTGCCATACCATCAAATATGGTAAAAGATATCGCTAAAAAGCTGATAACTGACGGCAAGATCGAGCGTGGATTTATCGGCGTTACGATCGCAAATTTAACCGATGAGCAAAAAGAGCTTTATACAAATAAAGAGGGCGCGCTAATAAGCGGCGTAGAGCAGGGCATGCCAGCAGATGAAGCAGGGCTAAAAAGAGGCGACTTGGTTATTTCAGCAAACGGCAAAGCTATCAAAAACGCAAATGATCTTAAAAATTTCATCGGCTCACTAACTCCAAATAGCAGCGTTGATATAACTTATGAGCGATCAAATAAAGTTATGAATACAAAAATCAAGCTTGTAAATATGGATCACAACGCAAAAGATGCTACAAAAAGCGTTATCATCGAAGGTCTTAGCGTTAGTAATCTAAGCGATGAGATAAGATTTAAATATAAGATCAGCCCAGATACTCAAGGCGTGCTTGTAACTGACGTAAAATCTGGCTCAAAAGCTGAAGACTTTGGCTTTGAAAAGGGCGACGTGATAGTTCAAGTTGGCGAAGAGAGCATAAAAGACCTTCAGACATTTTCGAATACAGTCAAAAACGCAAAAGGCAAAAAGACGCTAGTGTGGGTAAACCGCGGTGGCATCATGCAAGGCCTTGTTATAAAATAACTACTTAAGAGCTGAAATTTCAGCTCTTAACTCTTTTAAATTTTTAAAACCTTTATCTGCTATAATCCTTAAAAATAAATTTACATCAGGAAAGATCATGACTAGAATTTTAATGATAGAAGATGATATGGAGCTTGCTGAAATTTTAACTGAATACCTAGAAAACTACGACATAAAAGTAACGACGGCCGAGGAGCCATATATCGGACTATCTACTTTAAACACAAGTGAATTTGACCTAGTTATCCTTGATCTTACGCTCCCTGGCATGGACGGACTAGAGGTGTGCAAAGAGATAAGGAAAAAACACAACATCCCTATAATCATCTCAAGCGCAAGGCACGATATAACGGACAAAGTAAATGCCCTAGATAATGGCGCGGACGACTATCTGCCAAAGCCTTATGACCCACAAGAGCTTCTTGCTCGCATAAAAAGCCATCTAAGAAGGCAGAGCATAGCTCCTGCAAATGAGGCAAGAAATTTAAACAAAGACTTGGTTTTAAAAGAATTTGAGCGTGAAATTTTATTTAAAGGCAGCGTGCTAAATTTAACCGCAGCGGAGTATGACATCTTAAAATATCTGCTTCAAAAAGAGGGCGGGGCGGTCACTAGAGAGGAGCTCATCTACAACTGCGAGAGCATAAATGAAGATAGCTCAAACAAAAGTATCGACGTCATCATCGGCAGAATTCGCCAAAAACTAAATGAAAATCCAAAAGAGCCAAAATACATCCACGCGATCCGCGGCATCGGCTATAAGTTGGTCCTTTGATGCCAAGATCTTCTATATTTATCACGATAACATTTATCTTTGGGCTCGCGCTTGTTTCGATATTTCTAGCCTTTTTGTGGCTCATGGGTTTTGATAAACAAAACTACACAAGAGAGCTAAACAACAAATACTCAAACGTCGCTAGGACAAATTTACTCTACATGGGTGGCATCATAAACAAAGCTCAGTACGACCGTCAGCTCTCAAACATCGATATGCCAGAGATCACTGCCAAAAACGAAAAAGAAGAAATTTTAAAAAATGCAGCCGTTTTAGAAGAAATTTCAAGCGATCTAGGATCAAGTGCTATCTTGCTTTATGATAAGCATCACTACCTAAAGATCGAGCACTTAGATGAGCTAAAGCTTTTGATGGATAAGGAATTTCAGCCTTATAGATACGAGGTGATAAAGGCTGTGTTTGCCGTAGTTGCAGTCATCTTGCTGGCTGCTTATATTTTTGTAATTTACAAGATAAAGCCGCTAAGAAAGCTAAAACGCCAGATCGTGAAATTTGCAAATGGCGAGCTTGACGGCGTACAAAATGTCGGCAACGGTAAGGATGAAATTTCTGAAGTTTCAGAGGCATTTTATGAGGCTGTTTGTCAGATCAAAGCACTAAATGACTCAAGGCATCTTTTCTTAAGAAATATCATGCACGAGCTAAAAACGCCTATCACAAAGGGGCTGATCGCTGCTCAAATGATAGAAAAAAGTAAGAACCAAGAGAGGCTCATCTCTGTCTTTCATAAGCTTGAAAATTTGATAAACGAGCTTGCAGCGATCGAGCAGATCACTTCAAAGATAGGACTTACCAATAAAACACCTTATCTTATGAGAGATCTCATCGATGAGGCTATCGATATAGCGATGGTTGAAAAGGAGCATGTTGGTATCAGCGAGCTTGATGAGGTTAGGGTGATGGTTGATTTTAAGCTATTTTCAGTCGCTATAAAAAATATGATAGATAATGGTATAAAGTATTCAACCGATAAGCACGTAAATATCATGGTTAGCAAGGATCATATGAAATTTATAACCCAAGGCGAGAAGCTAAAAAACGACCTTGACTTTTACATCCAGCCATTTATCAAAGGCGAGGATGCGCAAAAGAGCTTTGGTCTAGGTTTATATATAGTTAGCAACATCCTTGAGGCTCATGGACTAAAATTTGGCTATGAATACAAAAATGGAATGAATGTCTTTATTTTTGAAAATTTACAAGATATAATAGTGGCGTAAAATCAAAACCGCAAAAAAAGGAGTGTAAAAATGGCGGCAAAAATCTTCTCAGCAGTTGATATTTTATCAATAATCGATCTTGAGATAGCTTTTATAAAGCGATACAAAAACGTAAAGGACTATGCGAAAAATTTATCTCTGATATATTTTTCTTTGCCAAATAGTAAAGAATATGGCGAAATTTTTGAAAAAATCCTAAGACAAACAGACGTTGTCATAAGAGAAAATGAACACTACGTAGTCGTGCTTCACGGCACAAACGAAAGAGGCGCTAGCGAGCTACTAACTGGCATACAAGAGTTTTTAAACGCTGAGCCGATCGATCTAGTAGTTACCTATCCAAAAGATGGAAAAGACGCAAAAGAGCTTGCTATAAAACTTCAAGATGAGATAAAAGATAACTACGGTGTCTTGCTTGAGATGCTTGTAAATCAAGATAAATTTGAAGTTTTTGAAAGTATAATTTAATATAATTTTGTGGAGTTTATTTGGAGAATTTACTACTATTTTTTTGCAGTTTTGCTTATAACTAGCATTCTTTTAAGTAAGATCTCTGATAAATTTGGAATTCCATCTTTAATAATATTTTTAGGCGTTGGCATGCTGGCTGGCTCAGATGGCTTGCTGGGCGTAAATTTTGATGATCAAATGATCGCTCAAAATGTCGGCATGCTAGCACTTATTTTTATACTTTATGCTGGTGGGCTAGATACTGATTTTGCAGCGATTAAACCTATCTTTGTTAGAGGTTTAGCGCTTGCTACACTTGGTGTTTTCTTAACCGCGCTAGCTATCGCTCCAGTAGCAAAATATCTGCTTGATTTTACCTGGGCGGAGGCCTTTTTGCTAGGCTCCATTATCTCTTCAACAGACGCAGCAGCGGTATTTGCCATACTAAGAGCCAAGAAAATTTCACTTAGAAATAGCATTGCGCCATTGCTTGAACTTGAATCTGGCTCAAACGATCCAATGGCGATATTTTTAACTATGACGATCATTCAAATGATCTCACTAAATAGCACTCCAAGTGTGTCGGAGTGGGCGATCACACTTGTTAAGCAGTTTAGCATAGGTATCGCTATGGGCTATTTATTTGGCGTTGCTTTGCCAGCCATCTTTAATAGACTTCGCCTAAAAAGCTGGGGCCTTTATCCGGTTTTTTCTATCGCTTGGATATTGCTTTTATATACGCTTTGCTTTAAAATCGGTGGCAATGGCTATTTGGCTGTTTATATTGCTGGAATTTTTATAAATAAAAAAGAGTTTTCTCACAAGAAAAATTTAGTCGGTTTTCACGACGGTATCGCTTGGACGATGCAGATAGTGGTCTTTTTAACACTTGGTCTTTTGGTAAATCCATCACAACTTCCTGCAACTTCGCTGTTAGCGCTTGTTTTGGCCTTGTGGCTTATGTTTTTTGCAAGACCACTTGGTGTTTTTGCATCGCTTGCATTTTCAAAATTTAAGATAAATGAGCAAATTTTTATCTCTTGGGTTGGGCTAAGAGGCGTTGTGCCAGTCGTGCTAGCTACCTATGTTTATGTCGATGGCATGCGTGATGCAGATATGATTTTTAACATTATATTTTTTATGGTTTTGATTTCGATTTTGATACAGGGCATGTCGCTTGGCTTTGCAGCTGATAAATTTAAGGTCAAAGAGAGTGAGCAAGAGGATGTTAAGGCAGTAGAAAACTCGCCGATCTTAAGCTATACGCTTCACCAGCATACCATCCACTATGGCTCAAAACTAATTGGCAAAGATTTGGCTCAGCTTGAGCTTCCAACTGAGTTTTTAATAATCCTAATAAAGCGTAAAAACGAGTATCAAAAGCCAACTGGCTCAACAATCTTTGAAGAAAATGACCTATTACTGATACAATGCGAAAATCAAGTGCTTTATCAAGATACGATTAAGTATTTGACTTATTAAAATTTTGATAAAACTTGCCACATTTCATTTCTCTTTGTAAATTTTAAAACTTTACTCGCTTGCCTTAGCAGGCTACTAAATTTAGGCTACACTTCGTTTAGCACTAAATTTAGAGCCGTGATATGCTCGCTCATAAATTTTAAAATTTACTAGAATTTCAATAAAACGCATGCAGTGCGAAGCACTGAGGCATGCACCTCTAACGTCGTCGGGGTTAGGGGATTGTTAAGTGGGAAGGGAGCGACTTCGTAATTCAAGCCTCTTCCCCCTTAACAAAGAAACAAAACTTTAAATTTTTAAAAACTTTAATTTATAAATTTTAAAATTCCATTCACCCCTAAGAATTACCTACTAAAATTTGGCTTCGTTTATAGCTTAGCTCAAATTTTAGAGCCAAAACAAATCCGTTCAGTATCATTTTATTTTGCTTTTTATAAAATCACCAAAACACTAGCAAAATGGGAGGCAAAATGCTTGATATTATCATCCTTGCAGTCTTGGTATATTTTGCAACATTCTTATTTTTGTTTTTTATACTCGCTTTTTTTGCATTTTGGTATATAAGCGTGCCGCTACTTGTCATCTATATCGTTATAAAATTTCTAAGGCATGCAAAAGAGTGCGAGAGGACATGTGGCAAGCTTGAGTAAATTTTAAATTTCTAGCCCAAAATGAGCTAGAAATTTGTTTATTCTAAGGCTTGAGCCAGATCAGCTATCAGATCCTCGGCATTTTCAAGACCTATGCTAACTCTTATCAGCTCTTTTGTTATGCCGGCTTTGATGAGCTCTTCGCTGCTTAGCTGCTGGTGAGTTGTCGAGGCTGGGTGCGTGATGAGCGACTTTGTATCGCCGATATTTACAACGATCTTAAAGAGTTTTACGCGCTCTAGCATCTTTTTTGCGCGCTCAAAGCTATCAGTCTCAAAGCAAAATAGTCCATTTGCCATGCCGTCTTTAAAGTATTTTTGAGCCTTTGCGTGATCTACGTTGTCGGCAAGCCCAGGATAAGCCACGCTTTTTATATGTTTGTGAGAGTTTAGAAATTTAGCCACTTTTAGCGCGTTTTGCGAGTGTCTTTCAACCCTAACAGCGAGCGTTTCAAGTCCTTGTATGAGCTGCCAAGAGTTAAATGGAGAGATCACAGCGCCGATGTCGCGCACGATGGCAAGCCTCATTCTTAGCGTGTAGATATCAAAACGATCCGTCATATCAGCATAGACAATGTCGTGATAGCTCGCGTCTGGCACGTTAAAGTGCTCATATCTCTTGTTGCCTTTTAGTTTTTCGTTTAGGTGATTTGCGCTGACGACCACGCCTGCTAGGCTAAGGCCCTGACCGCTCATATATTTGCTAGCGCTATGCACGCAAACATCGACGCCGTGGCGAAGTGGCTGAAAGATGATAGGCGTTGGCACGGTATTATCAGTGATGCTGATGATGCCATATTTGTTTGCGATTTCTACGATTTTTTCGATATTTGGGATAGAAATTTGCGGATTTGAAAGCGTTTCAAAAAATATAGCCCTAGTTTTTTCGTCTATCAAACTCTCCAGATCATCAGCTGTGTCGCTGTCAAAGACTCTAGCTTCTATGCCAAATCTTTTTAGCGTGTGCGTAAAAAGCACTGTCGTGCCGCCATAAATTTTCTTAGCGATGATGATATTATCGCCTGCTTGGGCTAAATTTATGATGCTGTAAAACAAAGCTGACTGACCGCTTGCAGTCGCTATTGCAGCGGCTCCACCCTCAAGTGCAGCGACCCTTTTTTCAAAGATATCTGTTGTTGGATTGCTAAGTCTTGTGTAGATGTAACCACTATCTTTTAGATCAAACCTAGCAGCTGCTGTCTCGGCACTTCCAAAGTCATAAGCTGTGCTTTGAAAAATAGGCACAGCCATCGTGCCAAAGCCCTCGTTTGTGTCGTAGCCTACGTGGATCGCAGCGGTTTCTTGCCTCATTTTTGCTCCTTGTTTAAGTAATTTTGGCGTAAATTATACATTAGCAAAGCCAAAATTTAGGGGATAAAATCAAATTTTGATATAATTTGCCAAAAAAAAGGAAAAATTTGAACCAAGTCACGGACAAATTTAAGCGTGTAAAATATCTTCGTGCGCTAGAAAAATTTGCAAAATCAGCGATAAACGGGCTAAAAAGAGATGACTTTGACGAGACTGAGTTTCGTCAAAGAGTGGAGAAAAACGCGAAAGTCATCGAAAAAGTAGAGGCTGTTTATCTTGATCAGCCATATTCAAAGGCGCTAGAAAATTTTATAAATTTGCTTATCAAAAATGCCCCAAAAGAGGAGCTTTTAAAGGCGGCAAATCTACTTGATAAGCTAAAAAATCAAAAGACATATAAAAAAGAGAAGCATAAAAATAAATTTAAGGATGAGGATTGAAAGTAGTTATTTTTGATATGGATGGCACGGTGATCGATAGTGGCGAGGCGATATATAAAACGGTAAATGAAGTAAGAGATGAGCTAAATTTGCCACCACTTGAAAAGGAATTTATTATAAAAGCGATCAACGAGCCAGGTAGAAATTTGGCCCTTGAGTTTTACGGCATCGACACGCCAAGCAGGAGCTTAAAAGAGGGCTTTGAAGAGAAATTTAAGAAATTTTACGATGAGTGTGCGACTACCTATGAGGGCGTAAAAGAGCTTTTGCAAAAGTGCAAAGAGGCTCACTATAAGGTCGTTTTGGCAAGCAATGCACCGCACGATACGCTAGAGAAAATTTTAAAGAAAAATGAAATTTATGAGCTATTTGACGAGGTCATCGGCGCTAGCAAGGAGATACCGCAAAAGCCAGATCCTGCGATGCTTTACTTAGCTGTTAGTAAAACTGGGGCTAGCAAGGCGATATTTATAGGAGATAGCCTAAAAGACGAGCTAGCCGCCAAAAACGCAAATATGCCTTACGTGCAAGTTTGTTGGGGATTTGGCGAGGAGAGCAAAACAGCCACGTATAATGCCAAAAATGTTGGCGAGGCTTGGGAGATAATATTAAATTTTTAACTTAGTTTTAATTGGCTATAATCTTAAGAAATTTTCAAAGAAACAGCGATGATAGATATATTTGAGGGCAGTGTGAGGGATAAATTTTATGACATTTTGTTTAACGCAAATGCCGTTTTAGTTAAAAACGAGATAGATAAAATTTTTGAGAAATTTGTGGCTATGAGCGAGCTTTGCGAAAAGCATGGCGTTAATGAGGATGAGATCAGAAATTTTATAGCCTCAGAGCAAGATAAAGTTTATAACGGAGTAAATGACCTATATATCGAGCTTAGCGGAGAAATTTTAAGCCAAAATGAGTAGAATTTTTGCGCTCATTGCTTTGCTAGCCGCTCTTGTCTTTGCAAAAGAGCCAAATTTTGACCCAAGTTCGGTACATACATTTGAGCTTAAAAAAGATGAGTGGGCGAGGGTCTTTATAACCGAGAAAAAAACTCAAAGAGTTGAAACGTTTGACTTTCGCTGGACGCTATTTGATAGTACAAATATCACTGTGCAAAGCTTTTTTAGGCGCTATCCAAGGCAGATGGTCTTTTCGCTAAGACAAGGACAAAACACCTACATGCAGCGAGTTTTGCCTGATTTTATGATGCCGCCAAACGAGAGCGTGAGCCTTTATATATCATTTATTGATTTTAAGGATAAAAAGGCGCATTTTAGGGTGGCGCTGCTAGATGAGAGCAAGCGTGTGGATGTGGGTTTTAGAGATCCGCACGAGGATAAATAGAAGGATAAAAATGGATAAAATCGATGAAATAATGAGCAAATTTATAAGCGAGCTTGGCTACAAAGAGGCGTTTGAGATGTTTTTAAAGATAAGCTCTGGCAAGAAGCTACGCTCAAAACTTCTTTTAAAAATCGCAGGAGAGAGTGAAATTTCTCTTAAGCTTTGCGCTATCATCGAGCTCATCCACCTTGCAAGCTTATTGCACGACGACGTCATAGACGAGGCAAATATAAGGCGCGGCAAACCAAGCATAAACGCACTTTTTGGCAGTAAAAACTCAGTCATGCTAGGCGATATTCTCTACTCAAAGGCCTATTTTGAGCTTACAAAATTTGATCCAAGCATCGCAGCTGTCATCTCAGACGCGGTCAGCAAACTAAGCATCGGCGAGATGATGGACGTGAAAATGGCTGAAAATTTTAATGAAAACGAGCAAGAATACCTAAAGATGATTTATTATAAAACAGCTGTTTTGATAGAAGCCACGGCTATTTGCGGGGCAAAGCTAGCTGGCAAAGATAGTGAGAAATTTGGAATTTATGGCAAAAATTTAGGTCTTGCATTTCAGATCGTTGATGATATCTTAGACATCACTCAAGATGAAAAAACACTTGGCAAACCAGCACTAAATGACTTTGTCGAGGGTAAAACAACACTTCCATACATATATCTTTATAAGAGCCTAGACGAGGCTAATAAAGCAAAGCTTAGATCGCTTTGGACAAAGAGGCTTGACGAGAGCGAAATTTCGTGGTTAAAAGAAAATTTTGCCAAAACTAGCTCAGTTAGCAAGGCTATAAACGAGGCAAAAAGGCTTGGCAATGAAGCGATAGAAGCGATAAAAGAGTATAAAAACGCTGAGCTTGAAGGGATCATAAAAAGCATGATAGATAGGGAATTTTGATGCACTATTTGGACATAAGTTTTACATATAAAAACACTGATATTTCGGTCAGAGAAAAGCTTGCATTTGATAGTGACGAGAAAAAAGAGCAAATTTTAAAGCTACTAAGATCAAACAAAAACATAGAGGAGTGCATGGTGTTAAACACCTGCAACCGCGTCGAGATCATCGCAAGTGTTAGTGAGCTAAAGGGCGCAACCGCGCATGCTATTAGGTGTATGTCGATATTTTCGGGTGTTTTTGAAGATGAGCTTTTTGAAAGAGCCGATATCTACGAGGATAGCGGAGCTGTGCACCACCTATTTGCCGTGGCAAGCTCGCTTGATAGCCTAGTAGTTGGCGAAACGCAGATAGTTGGCCAGCTAAAAAATGCCTTTAAATTTGCCTATGATAACAACTCATGTGGCGAAGATATCAGCAAGATCATACACTACGCATGTAAGTGCGCTGCCAAGGTTAGAAACGAAACTCAAATTTCTAAAAACCCGATCTCAGTTTCAAGCGTCGCCGTGGCAAAGGCAAAAGAAATTTTTGGCACGCTTGAAGGTAAAACGGCTATCGTCGTGGGCGCTGGCGAGATGGGCGAGCTAGCAGCAAAGCACCTCATATCAAGTGGCGCAGAGGTCATCATCATAAACAGAAGCTCCGAGCGCGTCGAGCAGCTAGTTGATAGCCTAGGAGATAACGCGAGCTGGGATAGCATTTTGAAGTTAAAAGAGTATGTAAATAACTACGATCTCATCTTTTCAAGCACCGCAGCCCCGCACGCCATCATCACAGGCGAGATCATCGAGCCAAGAGAATTTCACAGATACTTTTTTGATATCGCCGTGCCAAGAGATATCGATCTTTTAAACACAGAGCTTATCAGCGTCTATACGGTCGATAGCTTGGAGGAGATCGTGCGTAAAAATTTAGCCCTAAGAGAGGAGCAGGCGCAAAAGGCCTACTCGATCGTCGGTCAAGATACGAGCGAGTTTTTAAAGACTTTAAAAGAAGATATGAGCGTGCCTCTTATAAAATCAATCCGCAAACAAGCTGAAATTTGCGCTAAAAACGAGCTAGAAAAGGCGATAAAAAAGGGCTATTTAAAGCATAGCGATTACGATGAGGCACAAAAGCTCATCCATCAGGTCTTTAAAGCTTTTTTACACCAGCCAACGATGAAGCTAAAAGGGCTTGCAGACGAAGAGAGAGCTAGTGAGCTTTCAAACGGAGTTAAATTTTTATTTGATATAAAAGATGAACAAAATTTTCAAGCAGGAGATATAGATGAAATTTAGTAAATTTTACGCCCCAACGACCAAAGAAGCGCCAAAAGATGCATCTTTACCAAGCCATCAGTTTTTGATAAGGGGTGGCTTTGTCGAACAGATCGGCTCTGGGCTTTATAACTATCTGCCGCTTGGAAAGATCATGCACGATAAAATTTCACGCGTGGTAAAAGAGGAGATGAACGAGGCTGGCGCGCTAGAGGTGAGCTTTAGCGTGGTCACTTCAGGCGAGCTTTGGAAGCAAAGTGGTCGTTACAACGTCTTTGGCAAGGAGCTTTTGCGCTTTAAAGATAGAAAGGATAATGACTTTGTCATAAGCCCGACAAACGAAGAGGCAGCCGTTGCTTTGGTGCGTGGCAAGGTGACTAGCTACAAGCAGCTACCACTAAATTTATACCAGATAAACACCAAATTTCGTGACGAGGCAAGACCACGCTTTGGCTTGCTAAGAGGGCGCGAATTTACGATGAAAGATGGTTATAGCTTTCACTCGAGCAAAGAGGATCTAAAGCGTGAGTTTGACCTTATGGAGGCAACTTATAGTAAGATTTTTACCCGCTTGGGGCTAAATTTTAGAGCTGTTGAGGCTGATAGCGGAGCCATTGGCGGTAGCGGAAGTAAAGAATTTATGGTGCTTGCAAGTAACGGAGAGGACGACATACTTTGCTGTGAGTCTTGCAGATACGCTGCAAACGTTGAGGCTGCAAGACGCAAACCAAGAGTTAGCGAGGCTGAGGCGCCAGAGGCGGACGCGGCTAAATTTCTAACGCCAAATGCAAAAACTATAAAAGATGTGGCGGAGTTTTTCAAAGTTAGCGAGTTTTACTGCATAAAAGCTGTTATGAAAAAGGCGATTTATGAGGATAAAGAGGAGGTCGTGGTCTTTTTCGTAAGGGGCGATGACGAGCTTCAAGAGACAAAGGCGCAAAATGCTTGCAAGGCGCTAGAGCTTGTCGATGCTAGCGAGGCTGACGTGGCTAAAGCTGGGCTTGTGGCTGGATTTTGCGGGCCAGTTGGGCTAAAGGATGTTAAATTTTTCATAGATAACGAGCTAAGGGGCGCAAATAACATGATATGCGGCGCTAACGAAAAAGACTATCACTTTGTCGGCGTTAGTGTTAGCGGATTTAACGAAGAGAGATTTAAGGACCTTGTAAAGGTAAAAGAGGGCGATAAATGCCCAGTTTGTGGCGGAAATTTAAAGCTTAGCAAGGGCATAGAAGTCGGTCATATCTTTCAGCTAGGCGATAAATATTCAGCTGCGATGAACGCGACATATCTTGATGAAAACGGCAAGGCAAAGCCATTTTTGATGGGCTGCTACGGCATTGGTATCAGCAGGCTTATCGCTGTGATGATAGAAGCTAGCCACGATGAGAAGGGCTGCATCTGGAAAAAAGAGTGCGCGCCGTTTGATGTGGAGATCATCATCTCAAATTTAAAAGATGAAGCGGGCGTGAAATTTGCATTTGAGCTTTATGAGAGCCTTAAAAAAGCTGGCGTTAGCGTCATCATCGATGATAGAAACGAGAGATTTGGCGTTAAGATGAATGACTTTGAGCTTATCGGCTTTCCTTACGCGCTGCTCGTGGGTAAAGAATTTGCAAATGGCAAGGTCGAGTTTATCACAAGAGATGGGCTAAGCAAAGAGGCGATAGAGGCAAACGATGCCTTTAGAAAGATAAAAGAAAGCTTATGAGATTTTTTGCATTTTTGTTTTTTTTGATCGAAGCGGTATTTATCTATCTTTTTGTAGATAAATTTGGCTTTTTAAACTACTTTCTTGAGGTGCTGGTCTCTGGATTTGTTGGCATCGCACTTCTTTTTAATGCTGGATTTTCTAGTTTAAATTCGCCTCAAGTAGCGTTTAAGAGCTTTCTTGGTGGAAATTTATTTAGTCAGCTAGGACTTAGCTTTGGCGGAGCGCTACTCTTTTTACCAGGGATTTTGACAGATATTTTTGGTATCGCCGTGGTCGTTTTTTCTTTAGTCTTTAAGAAAAATGCATCGAAAAATGAGAGCTATCAGGAGTTTAAATTTCAAAACTTTAGCGAGCAGGGAAGTAAAAAAGATGATGGCGAGATCATCGACGTTGAGGTCATCGAAGAGCCAAAAAGAGTAAATTAGGAGAGATGATGAAAGAGATAAAAATAGCAACTAGAAAGAGTATCTTAGCGCTTTGGCAAAGCGAGCATATCAAGGCTAGGATCGAGGCGCAGCACAAGGGCGTGAAGGTCGTGCTTGAGGGCATGAAGACAAAGGGCGACGTGATCCTTGACACGCCACTAGCCAAGATCGGCGGTAAGGGGCTTTTTACAAAAGAGCTTGAAGATAGCATGCTAAAAGGCGAGACCGACATCGCCGTGCATAGCCTAAAAGACGTGCCAGTAGTCTTTCCAAAAGGGCTTAAACTAGCGGCCATTTGCTCACGTGAGGATACTAGAGATGCGATGATAAGTGAGAAATTTGCTAAATTTAGCGACCTACCGCACGGGGCAAAGGTTGGCACAACGAGCCTACGCCGTAAGATGCAGCTACTTATCATGAGGCCTGATCTTGAGATCATCTCGCTTCGAGGTAATGTGCAAACTAGACTTAGAAAGCTAAAAGAGGGCGAATTTGACGCGATCATTTTGGCGATGGCTGGCATAAACCGCCTAAATTTAAAGGCTGAAGTGGCGCACATCTACACATTTGGCTTTGACGAGATGATACCTGCGATGGGTCAGGGCGCTCTTGGTATAGAAGCTAGAGATGAGAAGCAAATTTTAGATGAGATCTCTTTTTTAAACGATGAAAATGCAGTCATAGAAACGACCATAGAGCGTGACTTTGTAAGTGTTTTGGAGGGTGGCTGCCAAGTGCCAATAGGCATAAGCGCAAGGCTAAAAGGCGATGAAATTTCTATCGATGCGATCGTTGGTCTGCCTGATGGAAGCGAGTATATAAAAGATAGCTTAAAGACTAGCAAAGATAAATTTCAAAGCATCGGCAAGGAGCTAGCGCATAAATTTATAGAAAAAGGGGCGAAAGAGCTTTTAAGGCGCGCTGAAGAGATGGCATAAGCGTGTTTGAGCTAAATTTTAAAGCAAAAGCCATAAACGCCACCAAAAATAGCAAAGACAACTACTATATGATCGGTCTTGCGGACGACAAATATAACTACAAAAACTACATAATCTTTCAAAGACCGATCAAACTAAAAAAGGGCGACGACGAAAACGCCGAGATAAACGGCCTATATGCAGAGTGCAATGGCGACGTTTGCTACAACGCTTGCAAACGAGTAAAGATCACTGATAAGAGCATCATTTTTGAGGTGCAAGATAGTCTCATTTGCGTAGATACCGAGGGTGTAAAGCTTAATGAGCGCTTTATGAAATACTGCAAAGAGATATTTGGCGCGCTGCTAGAGTAGTTTCAAATTTAATAATTTGCCTGCTTTGCTGCCATTTTTTTAGCCACGATGATAGTTTATAAATTTATTATCTTTGCGATAAAAATATAAAAAAACTAAACGCCACACAAACTTCCTTTGCGTGCAATAACAAAATATTAGCATCGCCTTTTTTATCAAATTTTAGCTATCATCTTTAAAAATTTAAGGGAAAAATATGGACTACATCAAGCTTTTAAAAGATAATGGCCTACTTAGGGTGATCGAGGAGCCAGTGGATATCGACCTGGAGATCGCGCACGCTAGCTACATCGAGGTCAAGCGCGAGGGCTCACAGGCACTTCTTTTTACAAACCCAGTCTGCAAAAAAACTGGGCGTAAATTTGCCCCAGTGCTTACAAATATCTACGGCTCAAAAAGGGCGCTTGAGCTGATATTTGGTGTGCAACCTGATGAGATCGCGGCTGAGATAGAGAAGCTTTTAAAGCCCAAAAAACCTGAGAATTTTAAAGAAAAGCTTGACTTTTTAGCCTATCTTTTTAGCATGAGAAAGATTTTTACCAAAAGGCTAAAGGGCGAGGGCGAGTGCCAGCAGGTCAAATTTATGGGCGAGCAGGCCGATCTTTTGAGCCTGCCTGCGCTAAAGACATGGCCGCATGACGGAGGTGCTTTTATCACGATGGGGCAGGTCTATACGCAAAGTCTTGATGGCGCGCTGCAAAATTTAGGCATGTACAGACTGCAAATTTATGATAAAAATCGCCTTGGCATGCACTGGCAGATCCACAAAGACGGCGCAAATTTCTTTCATGAGTATAAGCGCGCAGGCCGTAAGATGCCAGTCTCTGTGGCGATCGGCGGCGATCCGCTTTATATCTGGTGCGGTCAGGCGCCACTGCCAAAGGGCGTCTTTGAGCTGCTACTTTACGGCTTTATCCGCAAAGAGCCAGCCAAGCTTGTAAAGTCGCTCACTAATGAAATTTACGTCCCGCACGACGCCGACTACGTGATAGAGGGCTTTGTGGATACTGCTAAGAGCGAGTTTGAGGGGCCATTTGGCGATCACACTGGCTTTTACACGCCGGTTGAGCCGTTTCCAGTGATGGAGGTCACGGCGATAACGAGCAAGCAAGACCCTGTCTTTCACGCGACCGTGGTTGGCAAGCCGCCACTTGAGGATAAGTACATGGGCTGGGCGACTGAGCGCATTTTCTTGCCGCTTTTGCGAACGACCGTGCCAGAGCTACTAGACTACAATATGCCTGAAAATGGCGTCTTTCACAACCTTATCCTAGCTAAGATCAACGCCCTTTATCCAGCGCACGCAAAGCAGGCGATGCACGCGTTTTGGGGTGTTGGGCAGATGAGCTTTGTAAAGCACGCGATCTTTGTGGGTAGCGATGCACCAGAGCTAGAAGAATACGACAAATTTACGGACTTTGTGCTTGATAAATTTGGCAGTGAGAGTGTGCTGATAAGCCAAGGCGTGTGCGACCAGCTCGATCATGCTAGTCCAAACTCGTGCTTTGGCGGTAAGCTAGGCATCGACGCGACGCAAGACTTTTGTAAATTTAGCCCTGCAGTATTAAGCGATGATGAACTTTTGGCTAAATTTCAAAGCGTTGCGCCAAATGTTAAGGAGCTTAGGCAGTTTAAAAAAAAGAGTAAAACGCCTATTTGCGTGATTAAATTTGAAAAAGATCGCCCTGTAAAAGAGTTATTTTATAAGCTTTTAGAATTTAGGGAGTTTTTCAAGCTTTTGGTCGTAGTGGATATGCAAAACTACCTAGAAAACCCATATATGCTGCTTTGGCGCGTGACAAATAACATAGATGCTTTGCGTGATATCTACATAGATGGTGAAAATTTCTGCGTGGATGCGACGAGCAAGAGTGAGCTTGAGGGCTACACGCGTGGTTGGCCTATGCAAACTGATTGCGATCGCGAAGTGGTGGCTGAGCTTGTGAAGCGTGGCGTAGTAAAAGATGAGTCAGAGCTATTTCATAAATTTGAAATATTTGGGTAGGGTCGTAGCATAGTGGCTTTGCACGCTCGTGCGCAAAAGTGGCGAAAGATGCGCTCAGCTGCCCACCCACCCACCCCCTTTTTTAACCCATATAGTTATTTTCAAGCGGTTACTTGCCGGTCGCAGTCGTGTGAAATGTTGGCCCCTGTTTGCTGGCCGTATCCATCGCTAAAAATGGCTCGATTGGCGCATAAAGCCAGTGATCGCTCAAGTTCGCTCTTGGTAGTATAGGCAAAGCTCTTGATCATTAAGCTTTAAATTTGATTTAGCTTTTTGGCTTGTTAAAATTGCTTTTAAATTTAAAAGATTGGTTTTTGTGCTTAAAAATGGCTTAACTTAAGGCTATTTTTATACTTTGGCATAAATTTCTTGCCATTTTTATGAAAATTTTTAGTTAAATTTATCTGTTTTTCTTGGTTGGCTTGAAAATTACACCTGTAACTACATATTTTTAAATTTAACACTTCAAATTTCTTAAAATACTAAAAATAATATGTAAAAATTTACGTAAAATAATATGATTTTGCCTTGTGAGAGATAAAATTTGGAGTAAGAGACAAGTGAAAATTAAATTTGATCTGTTATGCGAGCATAAAACATCTAAATTCAAAAGATCAGAAGTGTAAAAACTTTTAAATTTAAATAACTAGAAGCGTCAAAACTTTTCAATTTAATAAAGTTAGCAGATTACAGGTGTGTTTTTTAAAAAAAGATATGCTATGCCAGCTTTGGTAAATCAAGCGTTTAAAATAGCTTATTTTTTTTAGAAAAATTATACACCCTAAATACAAGATTTAAAATCGCACGAGTGCCATAATGCTTTAAATTTGACTTAGTAAATTTAGCTCACAAATTTACTAGGCCTACTTTTAAAACATGCTCTTTTAGTCCGCTTGGTATCTCGCCATTTTCAAACGCCATTAGCTCGCTCGCTCTTAGGACGTAAAAGTTTTGCAAGCTTCTATTAGCAGACTTCTCAAGCTTTTTTGCTAGTGTGTCAAAGATATGAAACTCGGCCTCATTGCTAGCTAGCAAAAAGTCAGCCCCACTGTCAAATGCAGCAAAAACTATCTTACTAGCAAGCTTGCAAGCTAGCTCTTCATCGGTCTTTAAAAGATCATATCCACAAGACGTTTTGGCGTTTAGCTCTATAAAATTTGTCTTGTATGCGCTTAAATTTGCTGGCAGCTTGCCTTTTATGGCTATCTTAAACTCTTTAAATTTATTAAGTTTTTCTATCTTTTCAAGCTCGTTTTCATATTTTGGCGCAACTTTTATGCCTAAAATTTCTTTGAAAAATCTAATCGCCTCGCTATAAATTTCGCTACCTTCAAAGAGTAGATCATCAAGCTCACAGGCTATCAAAACGCCGTTTTTACCGCTAATAAGCTTTAAAATTTCATCGTTTTTCTCATTTTTGTAAAGATGATGAGCTAGCATTATCGCGGCAGCTCCTATAAAATTTGGCTCGTAGTCTTTTACAAAATCAGCGTAAAAATAGGGCTTAAAGCTAGCGTAAAGCTCTTTGTCGGCCCTTTTGCAAAAGCTAGCAAATGGCTCAAATTTCGCCCAAAAGTCATCATCGTTTATAGCAAGATCTAAAACCACTCTTTTTTCATCAAGCGGGGCTATGCAAAGCTCGCTACCAAGTTTTTGAGCTAAATTTGCAAGTGGCTGGGCGGTGCTAACTACGACGTCATTTACCTTGACAAAGCCTTCAAATGGGCTAAAGTAGGGGTCTATGCTCTTTACGTGGGCAAAAAGCTCGTTTAAGTTTGCAAAGTCTGAAATCTCTAAAAAATAGGGCTTAAAATATGCCAAAACATCTCTTTTTGCGTCAAATCTAAAAATCTCAACTCTTTGCATCTCTATCCTTTTTTTGGGCTTATTTTATCCTAAATTTAAAAGGAGTTTCATTATAATAGCTCAATGGATAAAGAAAATTTCACGATTGAACGCTTTAGTAACGCATATATCGGCGATGATGCGGCGGTTGCCGGCAAAATGGTCTTTAGCAAGGATATTTTTGCACAAAATTCGCACTTTAAGCTTGGCTGGCTAAGCCTTGCAGAGATCGGCTACAAGGCGATGATCGTAAATTTCTCAGACACGGTCGTGATGAACGCTAAGCCTAAATTTGCTCTTCTTGGGCTTAGTCTGCCAAAGAGCTTCACGCCGCGCCAGATCAGCGAGCTAAGTAGGGGCATAAATAGGGCGTGCGAGGAGTTTGGCGTAAAGATAATCGGTGGTGACACGATAAGTAGCTCCATTTTAAACATAAGCGTTAGCGTGATCGGCGAGCTAAAGGGCAGGGCTGTGCTTAGAAAAAATGCTAAATTTGGCGATCTAGTCGCATTTACAGGCAAGCTTGGAGGCAGCCAAAAGGGGCTAAACTCGCTTCTAAGACTGGCTCAAATTTCTAAAAACTCACGATTTAAAAGACCTATCTTAAGAGATAAATTTTTTTACAAAGCAGCTCATCTTATAAACTCTGCCATGGATATCTCAGACGGGCTAAAAACCGACCTTGGCAAGCTTTTAAAGGCTAGTAAAAAGGGAGCTAAATTTACAAAAAAGCTAAGCAAATTTGAGCTTAGTAGCGGCGAGGAGTATGAGGTTTTATTTACCTTTAGCCCTAAAAATTTAAGCGCTATTAAAAGGATCGCTGCAAAAACTAGGACAAAGATCACGATTTTTGCCAAAATTTCACACAAAAGGTTAAGACAAAATGCAAGAAGCCACCACTTTTAAGTCACTCTATGCGCTCACTCATGCGCCCATTGAGGCATATTTTTCTAAAAATTCAGATGATTTTGTCGTGCGCGAGATACCGCTTTATGAATTTAGCGGCGACGGCGAGCACTTGATCGTTGAAATTTCTAAAAAAGATATGACGACAAGCGACGCTTTGCACGCTTTAAGCGAGGTTACAGGGGCAAAGATGCGCGACTTTGGCTATGCTGGGCTAAAGGACAAGCAGGGGATGACTACGCAGTTTATATCAATGCCTCGTAAATTTGAGAGCGCGCTTGCAAACTTTAGCCATGAAAAGATGAAAATTTTAAATTTAAACGTGCATAAAAACAAGCTTCGCATCGGACATCTAAAAGGCAATAGCTTTTTCATCCGCCTAAAAAAGGTGCTGCCAAGTAGCGCTAAAAAGCTCGAGCAGGCATTTACTAATATCGATAAAATGGGCTATGCAAACTACTTTGGCTATCAGCGTTTTGGTAAATTTGGCGACAACGCAGCAACCGGGCTAGAACTTCTTAAAAACGGCACGATAAATGGCAAAAAGAGCAAAAACGTAAAGCTAAATGACTTTTTGATCTCAGCCTATCAAAGTGATCTTTTTAACCGCTACCTTAGTAAAAGGGTCGAAATTTCAAGGTTTGTAAGTGACTTTAGCCTAAATGAGCTAGGCGAAATTTATAAAAAATTTAGCAAAGATGATCTAAAGGCGATGAAGGCGCAGGAGAGCTTTTTTAAGCTGCTTCCTGGAGAGGTCTTGGGACACTATCCATTTGGCAAGCTCTTTTTGTGTGAAAATTTAGATCAAGAGGCGCAAAGATTTGCTAGGCGTGATATCACAAGCCTTGGTCTCATTGTCGGTGCAAAGGCCTATGAAGCAAGCGGCTTGGCAAAAGAGCTTGAGGATGAAATTTTCGCTGAGGCGGTTTCGCTTACTTCAAAGATCGCTGGCTCAAGGCGCTTTAACTGGGCGTATCTTGAAAATACAAGCTACAAATACAACGAAGAAAACGCTCATTTTAGCTTAAATTTCACACTTCAAAAGGGCTCATACGCCACAGTTGTGCTAGAAGAAATTTTGCATAAAAATATATTTGAGTAGTGTAAATTTAAGGATAGATTTAAAAGGGTGGCTGGCTAAATTTAGCCAGTTTAAATTTAAAAGGGTCTAGCCAAAGCTAGACCTAAAAGATTAAATTTAAGAGGTAAAAACTTAAGTTCTAAAGACGCTAAGTTTAGTATTTAGCGCATCTGTCATCTTATTTAGATGTTCAGCCGCAGAAGCTATCTCTTCGACGCTTCTAGCATTTTCAGATGAAATTTGATTGATCTCTGAGATGCCATCCATGATCTCATTTACGTTTTTACCAGTTGCGATGTAGTCTTGCATAGTCTTATCAGACATCGCTATGGCGTTATTCATCGTTGCGCTCATATCATTTATAGTCTTTTCAACATCGCTTGCTACATGGGTTAGCTCTTGAATTTGTTTAGAGTTGATGCCCATTTGCTCGCTGCTATCATTGATCGCTTGAACGATAACGTTGATAGTTGCGTTTATCTCTGTTAGAGACTTTTGAGTTCTCTCAGCTAGTTGTCTAACTTCATCAGCCACGACTGCAAAGCCACGTCCATGCTCGCCTGCACGAGCTGCTTCTATTGCAGCGTTAAGTGCTAGTAAATTTGTCTGATCAGCGATGTCATTTATAACAACAAGGACTGATTTAACCTGCTCAGCATCACGGCTAAGCTGCTCGATCTTGCCAGCCATTTGATTTTCTACATTAGCAGAGTCTATGATCTGAGATGATAGGGCTCTGATAGCCTCAGTTGCTGTTTTTATATGAGTGCTTGCCTTTTGAAGGTCGTCTTTACCAGCTTGAGCTATTGAAAGTGACTCTTTCATGCTTTCTTGCATAGACTTGCATCTTTGATTTGTCTCTTCAACGATCTGGGTTGATTCTTCTACGCGTTTGCCTGTTTGAAGTGAGGTAGAGCTTAGCTCATTTGCGACTGAGCTGTTTTCACTTGAGAGGTTCTTAGTGTCGCTTATAAGCACTCTTATTCTTTCGATAAAGTTATTTATATCATTGCTTATTTTAGCTATCTCGTCTTTGCCGTAGATTGGGATTTTAAGTGTAAAGTCAGATGTTATAGCATTTAAATTTGCTCCTAGTCTATCGATAGGATTTGCAACTAGCTTTTTAAGCAAGAAGATAGATACTATGATAAGAAGCAATGTAACTATAATGCTTGCGATGATGAAGTTTTTGCTAACTACTTTTTGAGGTGTCAAGAAGTCATCAGTAACAGCTGAGCCAAGCACGATCCAGTTTAGCTTGTCAAATGGCTCAAAAGCAACCACTCTCTCAACTCCGTCAGTATTTATGAGTTTGACACCTTCTTTAGTTTTTACTATGTCATCAACTATATCTTTTAGCTGACCTTCTGGTGCTTTGCCAGCTAGTCTTGGGTGGATGTCATAGACATTTGTCTTTGTATTAAAGATAGAGAAGTATCCACGCTCGCCTAGCTTCATTTGTGCCATTGTCTTTTGAAGATCTTCTAAGCCTTCAGTGAAGTCGTAACCTATAAATAAAACAGCTACAACCTCGCCGTTTTGAACGACTGGCTCATAAACACACATATAGTTTCTGCCAAAAATATTGATGGCTCCTATATATGTCTCTTTGTTCATCATCTTTGGATAGATCGTTTTATTTAGCATACCAAGCGCTCTACTGCCATCATCTAGTAAAAGTGAAGTAGAGACAGCAGCAAATTCATTGCCTGATTTTGCAAAGATAGTTGGGATGCCACCGTTTGTTAGCTTTTTGATCTTATCAGATATCCCATGGTCGTTGTTTAGCACGCCCATTTTGTCTGAGATAAGCTCTACAGCATCGTCATTTTCTGTTTTTATGGTTTGGTTAGTGGCTCTTATGTTGCCTAAAGCCTCTTTTAAGATATGCATAGAGAGTACTGCATTTTTTTCGTTGTCTTCATCAAATAGCTCAACTGTGTCCATCGCAAGCGCAACGTTTTGCTGGATAGTTGTTTCTACTCCCTCCTTGATCTCACGCTCTAAGACATGTGATATAAAAAATACAAAGCAAGCCATACAAATGGCAAGAACTAAAGCGATGATCGCTGAGACCTTGACTAAGATGCTACGCAAATTCATCTATATCCTCCTTGGTTTAGATTTTAAGGGTTTATTATACAAATTTTTTCTCGTAAAACATATAGAATTTAGGGGAAAAATAACGAATTTTAAATTTTTGTTTGCTTTGTATTTATAATTATAACTTTTATGAAACTGGAGTAAAAATTTATAAAAAATTGCTATTTAAATTTAGCTTTTTAAGTAAAATTTATAGTTTGGCAAAAGCAAGAAATTTGCGCTTTTGAGGGATTAAAATTTAAATTTGTATCGTTTTGTTGATTTATTGTCTATTTTATTAGATTGGTTTAAGCTTCAAAGCAAAATAACAAAAAAGTGAAATTTGGAGTGTTTTACTCTTGATTTTGTGAAGAAATTTTAAAAAGATTAAATAAAAAAATTAATTTCATACCAAGTTGTGACAAAATTTAGGCTCAAAAATCAAAAAATTTCATAGATAAATTTGCAAAATTTTGATGAGAAATTTGGTCGCAGGGTAAATTTATATATTTTTAAATATAATCACGCTCTGGCACGGTAAGCGGTCGCTTTTGCATCTTGCAAAAGAGGAAAGTCCGAGCTGCGATAAGACAAAGTTCCATCTAACGGATGGCTAGGGAAACCTAAGGGATAGTGTAACAGAAAGCAAACTTCCGCTTCGGCGGTAAAGGTGAAACGGCGGAGTAAGAGCCCACCGGCGCGCTTGGTAACTTGCGCGGCCATATAAACCCAACTTGCAGCAAGAAGGGATGGTTTTGGTCTTATATTAAAACCCTTCGCTAGAGCTTGTTTGTAAAAGCAAGAGTAGATAAATGATCGCTCAAGACAGAACTCGGCTTAACGCCGTGCCTTCGCTTAAATTTAGAGTAAATTTCAAGTAGTAAGCAGTTGGTAAATTTAAAAGATTTTCAAGACAAAACCGGCAAATTTGCCATGCCTTGAAAGTTTGAGATTAGATTAATTTTTTACGTATTTTTGAGCTTTTTGCAGTTTTGTAAGCTCGTTTTGGATGTGTGAAGATTTAGTTTTAAAAAGCTCTATCGCACCGCCGATTAGCGCTTGTGCTTCTTGAGCTGAAGCTAAGCTTTTAAACATATCTTCGCTAAAGCTTTGTGATAGTGCAGCTAGCTTTCTTGTATCTTCGTTTATTAACGCTAGCTTAAATTCATTGATCCAGCTATTCACCTGATGTTACCTCCCTCCATGCTTCTGATAACTGCTTTACGACATTTGTTACTTCATTTAGCGCTGCTATATCGTTTTGGATATTTGCCATAGCAAGAAGCTGCATCTGTCTTGTATAAAGTCCGCTAAGGTAGTGAGCCACGTCGCCTTGAGAATAATCAAGCGAGTTTAAAAGCTCGACAAAGATAGCGTTTGCTCTGTTTATATAATAGACTTTTTTCTCTATATCTCCAGCTTCGATCGCTTTTTTTGTGCGAAATATAAATTTCAAAATTCCGTCATAAAGCATTTCTATTAATTTAGTCGGGGACTCGATGCCCCCGAAACTCGACTGTGCGTATGCACTATATGCACTTTGATTCATTTTTCTCTCTTATTTTCTACTGTTTATCTCAGCATCTATCATTGATTTTAGAGTTGAGAACTGATTTTCTAAACTTGCGATGATAGCGTTGTACTTGATAAAGCGCTCTTGCATCGTTGTATATTTCTCATCTAAAAGCTTTTGAGTGCTCTCTTTATTTTTAGTGATAGACTCACTCTCGTCTTTTAGCTGATTTTGCATAGCTATCATAGTGCCTTTCTTGCCAACAGCACCATCAAGCATCTTAGCTAGCTTTGTAAATAGACCATCAGTTTTTTTAGTCACTGGATTTACAGTGGCTTCACTCATACCAAGAGTTGCTAGTGCAGAAGCCTTGCCTTTTACTTCGATATTTTCGCCATCACTTCTTTTTAAGATGATCCTCTTGCCGCTTTGATCAAGGCTAGCTGTGACTCCGTCGATACCAGCGTCATTGATAGCTTGTTGAAGTTTTAGAGCGTTATCCTCAGCTGTCCCGCCAGCTGCGGTTGAAAATATAACTGACTTGCCATTTATCGTTAGATCGCCAGCTTGGATATTTAACGCACCTGCGCTAACGGTTGAGTTACCCATGTAGCTTATCGGCTCAGTCTTGCTTGAACCCATAAAAAATTTCTGAATTTCTTCTGGATCTTTGCTAAGAGCTGCGTTAAATTTATTTAGATCAAGCTGAAGCTGACCGTCTTTATCTGGCACTATGCCAAATTTACTTAGCGCTTTGCCTTCGCTATCTTGACCATTGACTAGACGTCCGATGTTTGATCTAAGGCTTGAAATTTCACTCACACCTTGAAAAGTGCCAGCGCCTTTTTCTTCGTCATACTTTGTAGCGATCTCAAGGTTCATGGTCATTAGGTTGTAGTCTTTTATAAACTCTTCAACCGCTTTCACAACCTCTTCAGTGTTTTGAGAGACGCTGACATTTGTCCTACCAGTCTCATTTAGAGTGATATTTATACCAGGTCTTAGATCATCAAAGCTGTTTTTGCTTCTTTTGATATTTACGCCGTTATATGTAAATTCTGCATCTTGCGCTTTTAGAATTCTATTTTTCTCCAAATTTGATGTCATCTTTGGCGAGCCATCAGGATTTGTTAGCGCTGTGCCGTGCTCGTCTGTGTCTTGAAACTGCGTATCATCCCAGCCAAGCTTGTCTAAGATGCCAGCTGTGTCGTTTGAAAATTTGATAGTCTGTGTAGCGCCAGTGCTGCCTGATTGAAGCATTATTTGATTTGGTTTATCGCCACCAACATTTAAAATTCTAGCTTGCAACTTGCCACCGCTTACGTCATTTATCTTATCAACGATATCTTGATATGTTGTCGATCTTGTCACGCCGATAGAGAACTTTTGTCCGTCGATCTCAACGTCAAATGAGCCAGTGCTTGTTGCGCCCACTATCTCTGAAGCTTTTTTGAAATTTTTGCTTTGAAATGTATCTTTTTGAGCAAGTTTTTGCACATCGATACTAAAGCTTTGCACGCTAACGCCGTTTGCAGCAGAAGCTGTGACGCTTTTGCCGGCGTTATTTGTATTTCTTTTTAGATAAAGTGCCTCGCCACCAAGTGTTTTACCACTAACGTTTACGTTACTAACAAGAGTTTTTAGAGCCGCAAGGTCCTTTTGCTTAAGCTCGTTTTTCTCCAGCCTTGTTGTAAGTGGTTTGATCTGTCCAGCCTCATCAGCCTCTTTTAGTTTTTTGATAAGCTCATCGTTTAGGCCGCTATTTTTTGTACCGATGCCTAAATTTGTTACGTTACCTACTGCCATTTTTAACTCTCCTTGTCAAAAAGTATTCCGATACTTTCTTTGAAATACTCGCTAATTTTTATAGCTTCTTTGCTCGGAAGCTGTGTTATCTCTTCGCCTGTTTTGGCGTCTTTTACTTGCACTACCATTAAATTTAACTTCTCGTTGTAAGCAAATCTTACATTAGTATCGAGCTGCTGCATCTGATAGTTTAGCCTATCAGTGACCTCTCTTGTCTTTCTAGCAAGATCCTCGTTGCTAAGTCCGTCAAGCTCGTTAACATCCTTTGATTTGCCGTTTTTATCGGCATTTACTTTGACATCAGAGTGCTCGATAGGTCTGCTGTCTATCTGACGCTGAGTCGACGTGCTCATGTTTGCATCAAGTGTTTGATTTGCCGCTGCTTTGAAAATTTCCATAGTTTTACTCCTTAAAACTTACGCTAGCTCCTACATCGGTAAAATTTTAAATTCCTTTAGTATTTATATAAATTTTTGATTATTTAGGTTAAAATCTAGCAAAATTTATAGGACGGGATATGAAAATTTCATTTGAATGCGACTGCATTTTGCTGCAAAAGACCTTGCTGCTTTTTTGTGGAAATTTAGCCGCTCATCATAAGGATTGTGATTTTGTAGTAAGTGACCGTGAGATCGTCACAAAAAAACCGCTATTTATAATAGGTAAGAACGCTCATCTTTCTCATCCATTCACAAGAGCCACTCTTCTTGATACACTCGAGGAGTTTTACTCAGCCACGCAAATTTCAAAGGCAAAAGAGCCAGATCAGATAGTAAATGAAAAGAGTTTGGAGCAAAAAGTATCACTTTTAATAGATAAATTTAAAGCTGATCTGCTTGAAATTTTAAGGGCAAATCAGTGAAGCTCTACACCAAAATTTCAAGTGGTAAATTTAAAGGTAAAAGGCTTGAGCTACCAAGTCTAAGCACGACAAGAAGCACAAAAAGCATCGTAAAAGAGTCCTTTTTCAACGTCATTAGAGATGAAATTTACTCGCTTACATTTATAGAGGGCTTTGGCGGAAGCGGCGTGATGGCAAGCGAGGCTGTTGGCAACGGAGCGCACGAGGCCATCGCTATCGAAAAAGATAGAGCCGCTTTTAAGATCACGCAAAGCAACCTTGCAAGCCTGGAGTGTACAAATTTAAAAGCGATAAATGGCGACAGTTTTGCGCTTTTGCCTGACCTTGTAAATTCGCAAAATGGCAAGGTTTTACTATATCTTGATCCGCCATTTGACATAAGAGCTGGCTTTGATGATATCTACGAAAAGCTTGTAAATTTGATCTCGAAGCTAAAAAAAGAGAAAATTTATATGATAGTTTTTGAGCATAACAGCGACTTTAAATTTGGCGATGAAATTTCTGCATACAAGCTTGTTAAATTTAAAAAATTTGGAGCCACTTCTCTCTCTTATTTTCAGTAAAATTTGGAACATCTTTTGCTTTAAAAACCTAAAATAGCTAAATTTTAGGAAAAAATATGAAAAAAATTTTATCTTTTGTAGCAGCTTCAGTGATAGCTACTTCAGCCTTTGCTACGCAGATAAAAGAGCTTGCAAACATCGTTGGCGTAAGGGATAACCAGCTAATAGGCTATGGTTTAGTCGTCGGACTAAACGGCACAGGGGATGGCTCAACGTCAAAATTTACGATCCAGTCGCTATCAAACATGCTTCAAGGCGTAAATGTCAAGATAAATCCAGATGATATCAAGTCTAAAAACGCAGCTGCTGTTATGGTGACGGCAAAATTACCTGCATTTGCAAGGCATGGCGACAAGCTTGATATCGAGATCTCATCTATCGGCGATGCAAAAAGCTTGCAAGGTGGCACCCTTCTTATGACTCCGCTAAAAGGCGTTGATGGCGATATCTACGCTTTGGCTCAAGGACCTCTAAGTATCGGTGGCAAGAGCGTAGGCAGAAGTGGCGGCAACCACCCAACCGTTGGTACTATCCTAAATGGTGCCCTTGTGGAGCGCGAGGTCACTTACGATATCTACAATCAAGATAGCATAAAACTAAGCCTAAAAGATACAAATTTTAAAACCGCTCTTGATATCCAAAACGCTATAAATGCAAACATTTCAGACGACACCGCAAAGGCGATCGATCCAAGAACGGTTATCGTCAAAAAGCCAGATGATGTTAGCATCATCGAGCTTGCAAGCGCTGTGCTTGATCTTGATGTCGAGTATAAGCCAGATGAAAAGATCGTAGTTGATGAGAGAACTGGCACGATAGTTAGCGGTATAAACGCGGTAGTTAGTCCAGTTGTGATAACTCATGGCGCCATAACTATAAAGATAGAGCCAAATAGCTACGAAGAGGCGGCGCAAAATGATGTAAATATAGGTAGCGACACCTCGGTGGCTCCTAGTCAAAATTTACTTAAAATTTCAGGTGAGAAAACAACCGTTGCAAACGTAACAAGAGCGCTAAACAAGCTTGGAGCAACACCAAGCGACATCATCTCGATACTTGAAAATTTAAAACGAGTTGGTGCGATACAAGTCGATCTGGAGATAATATAATGCAAATAGACAACACCTTAGCACTAAATTCATATAGTGACATCTCAGCAAACAAGATAAAAAATGCAAATGCCAAACAAGATGCACTTTTGAAAGAGCAAACTGATGCTTTTGAAGCATTTATGGTAAAAGCTGTTCTTGATATCGCTTTAAAAGAAGATGATAAGAACTCACTCTATCCAAAAGCCGCTGGCAGCGATATTTACAGGTCTATGTATAACGACGCTATGAGCAAAGCTTTGAGTGGAAATTTAGGTTTTTCAGAACTTTTATACGATTTTTTGAAGAGAGACTCTTAAGTAAATTTATATTTTGCCGATGTAGTGATATAAACATTTTATTTTAAGAGGTATGGATATGATAACTCCTTTGAACCAAAGACCAAACTACCAGGCAAATACGCTAAATAAAAATAGCGATGCTAGAGTTGAAAATGAAAACAAAGAAGTAAAAACAAACGAAAACGCAAAGGTAAAAGAGATAGCTGATGCAATAGCAAATGGCACCTATCAGGTAGATATCTCTAAAACAGCAAAAGCTGTGGCTGATGCGTTGCTCTAAATTTAAAGGAATTTAAATGATAAAGAAGCTTTTGGACGAGGCCATAGGCGAGCTAGACGAGCTTATAAATTTAACGATGCAAGATATCGCCAACATAAAAGAGGCGAAGCACTCAAGCGTTGATGAGAGCGTGAAGAAGAAAAATGCTCTCGTGCGCGCTTTTGAAGATACCAAAAGAGCTTTGGATAAAGAGCTACTAAGGGTCTCAAAAGAGAGTGGCACTACGACACTTGCAAATGTTTTAGATGATGAAGTGAAGTCAAAGCTAGTGCTTATGCGTTCAAAGCTCGAAATTTTGCATAAAGTAAATAAAGAATATGCAAGACACGTCGTTGTTGTGAAGGAGTTTTTTGACTCACTTAGCAAAAAAGTCTTTGGTACTCAAACTAATGAATACGGCCAAGACGGCAGCGGCACAGATAATAATTTTTACAAATCAAGGGTTTAACAAATGGCTAATATCTTTATGTCATTAGGCACAGGCGTTTCAGGGCTAAATGCAGCCCAAGTGCAAATAAGCACAACTGGAAACAACATCACAAACGCCGATAGTAACTACTACACAAGGCAGCGTGTAGTCCAGTCAGCATCTCCAGCGATGAACACAGTCCCTGGCGGAGTTGGCACAGGCACACAAGTAGATACTGTGACAAGACTTCACGACGAGTTTGCCTATTCAAGATTAAAATATTCATCATCAAATTTAGAAAATACAGGCTATAAGCAAAGAATTTTACAAGAGGCGACAAAATACTTCCCAGACCTAAAAGATAACGGCATGGTAAAAGATATACAGGAGTATTTTGCTGCGTGGAACAACTTTGCTTCAAACCCAGACGAGGGCGCTCAAAAGGTAAATTTGATAAACAAAGCTAGCGTTTTAACAGCTAGCATCAACCGCTCATCAAAGATGCTTTATGATATGCACACGCAGATAGATGAGACCATAAAGATAAATATAAACGAGATAAACTCACTTGGCAAGCAAATAGCAAACATCAATAAGCAAATTCAAAGAGTTGAATCTGGCGCAGACGCTGGCATCAAGATAAATGCAAACGATCTTCGCGACAAGCGCGATGAGCTAGAGCTTGCTATGTCAAAGCTAGTAAATACAGCTGTTTATAAAAGCGATCTAAAAAGCGAGTCAAGGATAGATACAGGCATAAGCGATCAAGGAAGATACTACAACTTAAATATCGGCGGTGTGAGCATCGTTGATGGCGTAAATTTTCATGAAATTTCTATGAGCTCAACCGAGAGTGGTCAATACACGAAAATTTATTATGAAAGAGAAGATGGCAGACGCATCCCTATGGAGGAGAAGATCACAAATGGCAAGATAGGCGCTGCGCTTGATCTTAGAGGTCGCAACTACGAGCCAGACAATGATAAATTTAGCGATGGTATCATCCAAAAATATATCGACAATCTAAATACATTTTCAAAAACTTTAATAACTAGCACAAACAATGTCTATGCCGAGTCTGCAGTTGAAATTTCAAACTCAGATCCGATCAGCTACCTAGAAAATGACAAGACGCTGATGAACCACGACAACAGCATAAGAAACGGCAGTTTTGATGCTATCGTTTATGACAACAAGGGTAACGTCGTAGCTAAAAAGACTATCGAGATAAACGGCACAACGACGATGAATGATACAAAATACGGCAACTCTGTTGTGCAGGATTTTAACTCAAATTCAGACGATAATAACGACAACAACATGCTAAATGACGTCGATGACTTTTTTGAAGCGTCGTATTTTTATGATAAAAACACGCACCAAGGCACATTTGCGCTCATACCAAAGCAAGCTCAAGGGCTTTATAGTATCTCAATAGTCGATCACGGCACAAATTTCCCAGGTGTTGTTGGTATTAACAGATTTTTCTCTGGCACAAACTCAAATACAATCGGCATCAATCAAAATTTTACCCAAGATCACACAAAGCTTCGTGCCTACTCAAAGCCAGTCGTGGGAAACAACGAAGTTGCAAACAAGATGATCCAGCTTCAGTACCAAAAGCAGACATTTTACTCAAGTGGCACTGCGCTTGATAGAGATGAGACGATCGAGGGATATTACCGATATTTTACGACCGATATGGCGAGCGATACCGAGGCGAACAACACTATCCACGACACAAATACATCTTTGCAAAGGACTGCTGAAGAGGAATTTCAATCAACAAGCGGCGTAGATACCAACGAAGAGCTTACAAATTTGATCCGCTTTCAAGCAAGCTACGGCGCAGCAGCAAAGATCATCACGACCGTTGATCAGATGCTTGACACCCTTCTTTCACTAAAACAATGAGCGAACTAAAGAGCCTTTTAGACGCACACGTACTTAGCAAAAATACAAATTCGGGGCTATTTGACGCCCCAGATCCTCTTCAAGTAGCTACTAAATTTAAAGAGCCAAACATAGCACTCATTTGTGCGTTATTTGCCTATGGCAACGCAAAAATGATAGTGAAATTTCTAAATTCGCTTGAATTTAGACTGCTTGATGAGAGCGAGCAAAATATCAAGAAAAATCTATCAAATTTCAAGTACCGCTTTCAAAATGAAAATGATGTGAGAGAAATTTTCATCACGCTTTCACGCTTGAAAAAAGAGGCTAACATAGAAGAAATTTTGCGCCAAGGTCTGGCAAAAAACGGCGAGATGATAGAGGGCGTAAATGAGCTTATTAAATTTATTTATGGGCTAAATTCTTACCGCTCGGACGGATATGAGTTTTTCTTTGGCAAGAGTTTTGAGAGGGAGCCACAAAGTCCATATAAACGCTATAATATGTACCTTCGCTGGATGGTGCGAGATAGCGACATCGACCTTGGACTATTTAAAAATTTGCCAAAAGATAGACTTTTGATGCCACTTGATGTGCATACACATAGGGTTTCATTAAATTTAGGGCTTATAAATAGAAAGAGCTATGATTTTAAAGCGGTCATGGAGCTTACAAAAAAACTTAGAGAATTTGACGAGCTAGACCCGATAAAATACGACTTTGCACTTTACAGGATAGGGCAGAGCAAAGAGCTTGAAACTATCGTAAAAAATCTTAAAAAATAAAAATTATTGCTAAATTTTTAAATTTAGGATAGACTTACCATACAATTTTATCCATAAGGAGCTTGTATGAAAAAAATCGTTTTACTAAGTGCAGTTTTAGGAACTTTGCTTTTTGCTCACGATGGTCATCACTTTGATCCAAAGGCTGGCGAGCATCTAGCCATACCTGTTAATGAGCTAAGCGAAAAGGGCGATAAGAGCGTTGGCGAAGTAGTAGCTGTTAAGACAAACTACGGTGTTGCATTTTTTCCAAATTTAAAAGGTCTTCCTGCAGGACTTCATGGCTTCCACGTTCATCAAAATGCCGATTGTGGCGCGACTGAAAAAGGTCTTGGTATGAAAGCAGGCGGCCACTGGGATCCAGCTGAGACAAAGATGCACTCATTTGCATGGGATGATAAGGGTCACAAAGGCGATCTACCAGCGCTTTACGTAGATGCTGAGGGCAATGCAAACTACCCAGTGCTAGCTCCAAAGATAAAAAACCTTGACGAGCTAAAAGGTCACTCACTAATGGTTCATGTCGGTGGCGACAACCACAGCGACCAGCCAAAAGCACTTGGCGGTGGCGGTGCTAGAATGCTTTGCGGCGTTATTAAGTAATAAAGCCTCACAAAAAGCCTTTAAATTTATATGTTTAAAGGCTTTTTTAAATTTAGCGCTCAAATTTAACCCCCGTTTCTAAGATGAAATTTCAAAATTTTAAACTACAATCCGCTTTTTAACTTAAATTTACAAAGAACAAAAATGGAATTTGACCTACTTAGCTACTCTGTCTTTTTTGTCGCCGCGTTTTTGGGTGGTTTTATCGACGCGATCGCAGGAGGCGGCGGACTGATCACTTTGCCAGCCATCATGGCTATGGGCGTGCCACCTCATCTAGCCCTTGGCACAAACAAGCTTCAAGGCGTATTTGGCAGCTTCACGGCAACGCTAAATTTCACTAAAAAAGGGCTGATTAATTACAAAGAGTGCTTTGTTGGCATAGTTTTTACATTTATTGGAGCCCTCATCGGCGCAACGCTCATCTTATTTTTAAATGCAAATTTCTTAAAAATAATCATCCCATTTTTGCTAATCGCCATCTTTATCTATACGCTTTTTATGCCAAAAATAGGCGAGAGCGACAGGGCTGCAAAGATGAATGAGAGGCTATTTTATGTCGTTTTTGGACTAATTCTTGGCTTTTATGATGGCTTTTTTGGCCCAGGAGCAGGATCATTTTGGATGTTTGCGATGGTGGCACTTATCGGGCTAAATTTAAAAAAGGCGGTCGCTCACACGAAAGCTTTAAATTTTACCAGCAACATCGTAGCACTTGGCGTTTTTATAGCTGGCGGGCAGATACTTTGGCTAGTTGGCTTTTTGATGGCTGTGGGACAAATTTTAGGAGCATATTTTGGCTCAAATTTAGTCATCAAAAAAGAGGTTAAATTTATTAGAACGATGTTTTTGATAGTTGTCGCAGCGACCATTTGCAAACTACTTTTTGACTACTTCAAAGCTTAAAATTAAAAATGTTTTAACAATAATTTTGTTACAATCACGCAAAATTCTAAATCTAAGGTAAATCAATGAAAGATTTGTTTCTATTCTCAAATTTGCTAAACCATTCACATGCCTTTGTCTATGCGTTTCACTTTTGCCTTGTAGCTTTGATCATCCTCATCGTTGCTTACATCGCAAGGAGTAAAATGCAGCTTGTGCCAAGAGGCCTTCAAAACATAGTTGAGGCTTATTTAGAGGGTGTTATCTCTATGGGCAAGGATACTTTAGGTAGCGAAAAGCTAGCTAGAAAATACCTTCCACTTGTCGCAACTATCGGCTTTATCGTATTTTTCTCAAACGTTATCGGTATCATCCCTGGCTTTGAGTCACCAAGCTCAAGCTTAAATTTAACTCTAGTTTTGGCTTTGGTTGTATTTATTTACTACAACTTTGAGGGCATTAGAGAAAATGGCTTTTTCAAATACTTTGGACACTTCATGGGACCAAACAAATTTCTAGCTCCGATAATGTTTCCAGTTGAAGTCATCTCACATCTTTCACGTGTAGTTTCGCTATCTTTCCGTCTTTTTGGTAACATCAAGGGCGATGACTTGTTCTTACTTGCGATGCTTACACTTGCACCTTGGTTTGCTCCACTTCCAGCCTTTGCACTTCTAACACTTATGGCTGTTTTGCAAACATTTATCTTCATGATGCTAACTTACGTTTATCTAGCTGGCGCAGTCGCTATTAGCGAGCACGAGCATTAAAATTTAAAGCCATATTTTTATATGGCTTTTCTCTTTTTAAATTTATTCTCCAAAAACCTTTTTAACCTATATAAATATATCACCAAAGCTCCCCTTTAGATATTTTAAAAGAAAGTATCGCTAAAATACGCACTAAAAATTTGCATAAATTTAAAGGTAAAAATATGTTTGAAGTCGTTATCGGTTTAGAAGTCCATACTCAGCTTAATACAAAAACTAAAATTTTTTGCTCTTGCTCTACTAGCTTTGGCGACGAAGCGAATACTCACGTTTGTCCGACCTGCCTAGCTCTACCTGGAGCGCTACCTGTGCTAAATAAAGAGGCGGTCAAAAAGGCGATCAGCTTTGGCACGGCGATAAACGCTAAGATAAATAAAAAATCAGTCTTTAATAGAAAAAACTACTTCTACCCAGACCTTCCAAAGGCCTATCAAATTTCACAGTTTGAGATACCTATCGTGGAAGGTGGCGAGCTCATCATCGACGTAAACGGCACTAAAAAACGCATCGGCGTAACTAGAGCACACCTTGAAGAGGACGCTGGCAAGAACATCCACGAAGAAAACGAGAGCTTAGTCGATCTAAACAGGGCCGGCACGCCGCTTCTTGAGATAGTTAGCGAGCCAGACCTTAGAAGTAGCGACGAGGCGGTGGCTTATCTTAAAAAACTACACTCGATCCTTCGCTTTTTAAACATCAGCGACGCAAATATGCAAGAAGGTAGCTTCCGCTGCGACGCAAACGTTTCTATCCGTCCAAAAGGCGATACCAAGCTTTACACAAGGGTTGAGATAAAAAACCTAAATTCATTTAAATTTATCCAAAAAGCGATCGACTACGAAGTAGAACGCCAAAGTGCAGCGTGGGAAGATGGCAAATATGACGAAGAGGTCTATCAAGAGACAAGGCTGTTTGACACGACAAATTTAGTGACAAGATCGATGCGTGGCAAAGAGGATAGCGCGGAGTACAGGTACTTTCCTGACCCTGACTTGCTCCCTGTTGAAGTGCCAGAAGAGATGTATAACGAAGCTATAAAAATCCCAGAGCTTGCCGAGCAAAAGGTCGCAAGATATGTTAGCGAGCTAGGCGTAAAAGAGAGTGATGCTTTAAATTTAACCCAAAGCGTTGAGATGGCTAGATATTTTGAAGAGCTGATCGCTGCTGGAATTCAGCCAAAGCTTGCTACTACATGGCTCATAGTCGAGCTTCTTGGTCGCTTAAATAACGGCGTAACGATCGAGACAAGCCCAGTTAGCAGCGCCAAGATGATAAATTTACTAAAACGTATAGAAGATGGCACGATAAGCGGCAAGGCTGCAAAAGAGGTGCTAGACTATCTAATGGAGCATGATGCGGACGTCGATAGCGTCATCGAAAAGCTTGGCTTAAAACAAGTGAGCGACGACTCAGCGATCATCGCGATCATAGATCAAATTTTAGCTGCAAACGCCGACAAAGTCGAAGAGTATAAAAACGGCAAAGATAAGATGTTTGGATTTTTTGTCGGTCAGGTGATGAAAGAGGGCAAGGGTGCGTTTAACCCAGGCAAGGTCAATGAGCTTTTAAAGGCCAAAATAGGCTAAAAAAGGGCTAAAATGAGCATAGCAGTCATCGGAGCTGGCAAGTGGGGCAGTGCGCTTTTTCACGCATTTAGTGAAAATAACGAGTGCGTCATCAGCTCAAGAACGCCAAGAGAGATGCCAAATTTTGTAAGCTTAGATGAAGCTTTGGAGTGCGAATACCTAGTCTGCACGATCCCAACGCAAGCTACAAATTTATGGTTAAAGCAAAACTACAAAAACAAAGGTCAAAAGATCCTAGTCGCCAGCAAGGGCATAGACACGGCAAATCTTAAATTTCTAAATGAAATTTATGAAGACTTTGTTGATAGAGAAAATTTGGCCTTTCTTTCTGGGCCGACCTTTGCAAAAGAGATCATGCAAAAGCTACCTTGCGCCTTGGTGGTAAATTCTAAAAACCAAAATTTATCTTTAAAATTTGCTTCATTTTTCCCAAGCTATATGAAGGCCTACACATCTGATGACGTGATCGGTGCTGAGGTGTGCGGAGCCTATAAAAACGTGATCGCCATAGCTGGTGGCATCTGCGACGGTCTTGGTCTTGGTAACAACGCAAGGGCGAGCCTCATTTCTCGTGGGCTTGTCGAGATGGCTAGATTTGGCAAATTTTTTGGCGCAAAAGACGAGACATTTATGGGGCTAAGCGGTGCGGGCGATCTTTTCTTGACTGCTTCATCGATACTTTCACGCAACTACCGTGTAGGTCTTGGCATCGCAAGGCACGAGAGATTAGAGAAAATTTTAAATGAGCTTGGCGAGGTGGCAGAGGGTGTGGATACTGCAAGGGCCATTAGCAAGATCGCTAAAGAAAAGGGCATATATGTGCCTATTGCTAGTGAGGTTGAAAACATGCTAAATGGCAAAGATGTTTTTGAGAGCGTAAAATCGCTTTTAGGAAGAAGATGAGAGCTTTTAAATTTATACTTTTTGTGACTATTTTTGCTTTGGGGCTAAACGGCGCTGAGGTGAGCCTAAGAGCCAAGGTCTCGCAGATGATAATGGTTGGCTTTAACGGAGCTAGCACAAAAGACGCTGCGTTTCGCGCTATGCTAAGCGACGCTGGGTACGAGAGATTTGGCGGTGTGATGCTACTTGGCAGAAATGTCACTAGCAAAGCCCAGCTAAAAGCTAGCATAAAGGCTATCAAAGAGAAAAGTCCTAAAATTTTTATCGCTATAGATGAAGAGGGCGGCAATGTAAGCCGCATGAAGGATAAGAGCTTTGATGGCCCATATCCTAGTGCACACGAGGTCGCAAGCACGCTTGATATCAAAAGCGCATACGATCTCTACTCAAAAATGGCTATAAATTTAAAAGAGTGTGGCATAAATTTAAATTTCGCCCCAGTGGTTGATCTGCACGACGAAAACTCGCCGATCATCGCCGCTAAGCAAAGGGCGTTTAGCGAGTATGCGAGCAAGGTGGTGATCTACGCTGATGCTTTTATGGACGCATTTAAAGAGCAGGGCATCCTAACGACACTTAAGCACTTCCCAGGACATGGCAGCTCAAAAGAGGACTCACATAAAAATAAGAGCGAGGTCACGCTAAGCAAAGACGCGTTACTGCCATACAAAGACGCTATAAGCACAGGTAGAGCGCAGATCATCATGGTCGGACATCTTTTTGTAA
The DNA here is from genome assembly GCF_003048875.2 of Campylobacter concisus. Classification (NCBI taxonomy): domain Bacteria; kingdom Pseudomonadati; phylum Campylobacterota; class Epsilonproteobacteria; order Campylobacterales; family Campylobacteraceae; genus Campylobacter; species Campylobacter concisus. The sequence continues at coordinate 804,753 of NZ_CP049264.1, forward strand.
AGGGCATCGACGAGGACAATCCAGCCACACTTTCTAAAAAAATAATAACCGACCTCTTGCGAAATGAGCTTAAATTTAATGGCGTAGTCATCAGCGATGATATGCTAATGAAAGGCGTTGGCGACGAAGCTTTAGCGCAAAAAGTGGTGAAATTTATAAACGCTGGTGGCGACATCTTGCTCTTTAGCGAGTTTAAGATAAATAACCAAAGAACGGCTGATCTTATCACTCAGATCATAATTGATGCTGTAAATGAGAAAAGGATTAGCAAAGAGCGAATCGACGCATCATACAAGAGGATAATGGCTCTAAAAGCGAAACTTTAAATTTGGCTTTTAGAAAGTTACGCTAGTAAATTTGCGTTATTTTCGTCTTTTTCAAGATCAAAATATAAAATTTCAAGCCACATTTCATCGTCGTATCCAAACTTCATAAACTCTTGTTTTATGCCCTCTATCTTTGGATAGATGAGGTATAGCTTGTCACACTCGTGTTTTTTGCCGTAAGCATATAGTTGATATAGGTCGGCTTGTGAGATATCGTCTTTTAACTTTATGATCTTCCATTTTGTGTCGGCTATAAATTTATTTTTTAAAAATATATCAGGTCTTAGTTTAAAACTCTTTGGATCTTCAACGAGGTGTTTTTCTGAGTGTTGTAATATAGTGCCTGAAAAGCTTTTCTTTATAAAATTTCCAACATAGCTTTCAAAGAGTGCATTCATATCAAATAGCAAGGCAAAGCCTAGATCATCGCCTTTGTGCGGTGTAAAAGTGTTGCCAAACAAAAATATCTTGCACCATAAAAGAGTTTGTTCGTAGTGCTTTACTTGGCGGTTTATGACAAGCTTTGCAAAGAAATTTTTATAATCCTCACACTCCAAAACCTCATCAAATATAAATAAAAGCTCGCGTATTTTTTGCTGATTTTTACTAGAATTTGACTTTTTGTATAGAAATTTAAGTGTTGTTTTTATGATCCTATTTATCTTTATATCGCTTAAAAATTCGCTGTATCCTACGTAAAACCGCTCTTTGTGGATGCTATTTCTTTTTATCTGCTCGTTTATGTTTAGCTTTCCTTTTAGGAAATTCAGGTTCTCCTCTAGCGCCACATAGTCGCTTTTTATCCCCTTTTTTACAAGAGCTTCAAGCTCGCATAAAAACATAGAGATGAAAATTTCCAAAAGCGGTAAATTTTGTGTTTTTAAACTGGCTAAATTTGAGCTTTTAAATGGGAATTTTTTTAGCGTCTTTAGCATCTTTATAAAAACCGCTTTCGATCTTTCGGAGTCGTTTTTGTCTGCTATTTTTGGCAAAATTTCTATCGTTAGACCACTTTTTGTCTGCAAGACGCCGACATAGTTTCTAGCTTGTATAAATTTCCCGCCAACCCCGCTTGCTATCCTTAAAAAAGGTGCATTTTCATCGCTATTTTTAAGGATAAAATTTTCTATATCGCCAAAGTCTTTTTTGCATATATCGTGCTGATATATGCGCTCAAACTCAGTTATCGTTATCTGACTTTGTTGCATTTTTATAAATTTCTATGTAGCTTTGCGGATTGTTAAAGGCTTCACTATTTATCTCGTATAAAATCTTATCGTCTATATAGTCGATTTTTCCTCTAAATAGTCTTTCTGCTGCCATATTTCTCTTGATTTTAACAAGCTGTAAATTTTCATCTTTTTGACTATCGCCTAGAACCAGCCTAATCTTCTCCCAGTCGTCGTAAAAATACTCTTGCAGTAGCGGTAAAATTTTATTTTTAAAGACATTTGCAAGCGTTTTGATGTCTGTCACGCCCATAAAATAAGCATGTCCTATCGTGTGATCTCTGTCGTAAAGATACTCTATACGATCGTTTATCGTTTTTAGCATTTCGCCTATATTTATGCCTTCGATATTTATTTTGTTTAGGTTGTCATATTCTGGCATCATCTCCACAAACTCAAACCTTCTTCTAAGAGCCGTATCCATAAGAGCTATGCTGCGATCCGCTGTATTCATCGTGCCTATTACGTATAAATTTGACGGCACTCCAAATTTCTCTTTTGAGTATAGCAGCTCGACCATTATCTCATCATCTGCCCCGAGCCTTTTTGACGGTTCTATAAGAGTTATGAGGTCACCAAAAATTTTAGATATATTTCCGCGATTGATCTCGTCGATGATTAGGATGTAATTTTTTTCAATTTTTTGACTATCTTTTGTAAAAATTTGTTTAAACTCGTCTATTTTTAGATTATATTTTATGTTATAAATACTCATTTGCGAGAATTGTTTGTATAAAAATTTATCATAATCAATCGGCTCATCTGGCACAAAAATCCACTCAACGCTTCTGGCTTAAACAAAACTGTTAAGATCATCTTGATCTAAAAACTCATACTCACCGGTTACCCTAGCCACTGCTCTTAGCTTTTTGTTTCCTAGTGAAACTAAGATTATATCTCCATTTTTTATCTCGTTTTTTAGTCTATTTATGGCTGTGACTGGAAAATCTACCGTTTCTTTTTTCATTTTTTCTAAAATTTGCTTGATATTTTCGCAATCGCTAAAATCAATCCAATTACCAAAACCAAGTAAAACAACGTTGTTTTTTATGCAATACTCAAAAACAAAGTCTTCATCCGGATTTTGAGAATTTCCCAAAGACATCTTCCAAAAATTTACATCTTCATTAAATTCTAATGTCTTATTTGCTTTGCCTTCAATGCTTTTTGCCATCTTGCAAAGTTTTTTAAAAATCCCATCTTCAACATCGTATTTTATCTCTTTGTCGCTATCTGCTTCATCATTATTTAAAATAGGCTTTATGCCCTCAATAAATTCCTCATATCCATAGCTTTGATGAAATGTGATAAATTTTATTTGTCCCTTTTCTACATACTCTTTAAATTTAGATATATCATCGGAAGCATTGCCTTCTATAATTTCTAGTGCTTTACGAACAACGCTATATGTTTTTCCTGTTCCTGGAGGCCCGTATAAAATTTGATTAAGTGGATAAGTTAATTTCTTGTCATTGTCGGTCATTTTATATCCTTCATTATCACTATTGTTTTGTTGATTATTTTCTGTATTTTTATAAAATTTTTCACATGTTAGATGATATACGTTTGTTAGTGCATTAAGTAAGTTTGCATAATCAAGAGATGTAAAATTGTCTATATTTTCTATAGCAAAAAATATATTTCTTTCCCATGAAAATTTACCAAGTTTAAATCCTTCTACATGTATTTTTTTACATTCGGTTTCTAAAAACTCATATATTTTATCTTTTTGCCTTTTTTCTTCATTGTTTATATTATCTTTGATTAGGTCTATAGATATATAAAAACTAGCTGGCTCAGCCAAGACGGCAAAACAAATAATTAAATTTGTTTTATTTTCTATTCCACGGGGCTTATATCTATTCCATATATATTTTGAAATGTTTCCGCTATTTTGCCACATCCCATAATCTACAGTCTCAAATCCACTAAATATATCTTTAGAAAAAGTTATTAAATTTTTACGAAATTTACTTAACTTGTCATACGTTATTTTGTCGTCTGAGCTGTATTTTGTATTTTCGGCGTATCTATTTTTGTAAAAATCAAATCCATCCAAAATTTCATTTTTTAAACTATCGCTTATCATGCTTCTATCCTTAGTTTTTGTTATTTTATAGCTTTAGACCTTTTAAATATATTTTCACAACCCATCAAATTCTTTTTTTAGTTCGTCCCTTAGCTCTTCGGCTCTATCTTCGCCGTTTTTGAAATTTGCCTTTACAAAGCCATCGATCTCGTCTAGAATTTCAACAAGTTCGCTCTCCCAGTTTGCATTTTCTTGTTTCAAAAGCGCTTCTAGCTTATCTCTTGTCTGCTCGAGCTGATCAAGAGCTTTGTCCTTGTTGCTAGCCTCATTTAGCGCATCTTCAAATAGAATGTCTTGCCTTAGAGCATTTATCTTTTTTAAGATGACATTGCAAAATTTAGGGTATTTCTCTGCGTTGCTTAAATTTTCTAAAACCTCTTGCGCAGCCTTTTGATAGGCAGGTACCGCCCCCTCATCGTCAAGCTTTTTGGTTAGTTTTTGTATCTGAAAATATAAAATAAGCGCCGCAAAAAACGCAAGCAGCAAATAAATCGTTACGCTATTCATTTTTACTCCTTTTTCTAAATTTATCCACGCTAATTATCGCTAAAGCCAGCCAGATCATACAAAATGAGATGACTTTGTATCCGTCTAAAATTTCGCCGTAAATAAAGACCGCGCAAAGGATCGCGATGGTTGGCGAGATGTATTGCAAGTAGCCAATCGTCGTTAAATTTATCCTTGTAGCAGCTGCGTTAAATGCGACAAGCGGCACGATGGTGACGATGCTTGAAGCGATCATTAAAAGTGAGTCCTTGTTTAGTCCAAAGTGGCTTTGCGAGTGAAAAACCAGCCATAAAACATATCCAAGCGCAAATGGAAACATAAAAAATGTTTCGATAAAAAGCCCATTAAATGCGCTAATCTTCGCCATCTTTCTAACCATCGCGTAAAATCCAAACGAAAGTGGCAAGATGATAGAGACAAGTGGCAGACCGCCTTTGGCATAAATTTGCACGCAGACAGCTGCGATGACGATGCAAACGGCTATGGCGCCAGCTTTGCTCAGTCGCTCTTTAAAGATGATGACGCCAAGGAGCATGCTTATCAAGGGATTTATAAAATATCCCAAACTCGTGTCTAAAATTTTGCCGCTACCCACCGCATAGACATAAACGCCCCAGTTTATGGTGATAAAAATACCGCTTAAAAATAGAGCTTTTAGCGAGTGGATATCTTTAAGAAGCGCAAAAATTTCGCCCATTTTGCCATTAATGCAAAGCACTGCTGCCATCAAGAAAAATGACCAGATGATCCTGTGGGCTAAAATTTCATAAGCATCGACATCTTTGCTAAATAGGTTGAAATAAACCGCCAAAAACCCCCACATAAAAAAGGCGCTAAGCGCGAGAATAACGCCTTTTTGGCTCTCATTTAGTCTTGGTATTTTTGTCGCCTTTTATAGAATTTATACTATCTATCATCAAAAGCGTGACAGAGATGGCTAGGCAGATCATCAAAAAGTATGAGCTTTTCTCCAGTCTCTCGCCGATGGCAAATGAGACAAAGAGCATCATTATAGGCTCAAAATATGTAAGCAAACCTAGTACATTTATCGGCACGAGCGTGCTTGAGAGGATCTGGGCGATGAGGGCTATGCCGCTGATAGCACCAAGCAAGATGAGCAGATAGTAGATGTTTGGATTTTGGCTCATTACGTAGTCCATATCGGCTGTGAGCGCAAAATAAAATGAGAATAAAAACATAAAAATTATCTCGATAACAAAGCTTGAAAAATTTGCAAGGTTGTAGTACTTTCTAATGGTAAAATAGACTGGATAAAGGCAAAAAACTACAGCGCTCTCCCACGAGATGCCACCGCTTATGACTGCTGTGCTAAAGACGCCAATAGCAGCGAAAAATATCGATGCTAACTTTGTTTTTGAGAGGTGCTCTTTGAAAAATATCCGTCCAAAAAGGACCATGACTATTGGCATGATGAGGTAGCCTATCGAGACTTTTAGCGCTGCGCCGTTACTTGGAGCCCAGAGATAGAGCCACATCTGAAATGAGACGATGAGCGAGGTAGCAAGCAAAACTAGTAAAATTTTAGGTTTTAGCTTTATTTTTAGAAGTAAAAATTTGAAATTTCGCTGCTGTTTTAACAAAAAAATGGCGGCGATGACAAAAGGCATGGCAAAGATCATGCGGTATCCAATAAGAGCTTGTGTGCTGATGGGGTTCATGAGCACTGACATGTAGTAAATGCAGTTAAATAAAACTGATGCCAAAAGCGAATAAAAAATGCCTTTTATCATGAAAAAAATCTTCTCTTTTTCTGGGTAAATTTAAAGTAGCGATTGTATGTAAAATATCTTTAATAACCCATTAATGGCTTTTATTTTTTAAGTTTTGCGTGATATAATCAGCGCTAAATTAAGGTAAAAGATAGGAAAATTTATGACTTGGAACAGAGATAGCTGGAGAGAATTTAACATCTTGCAACAACCAACTTATCCAAATTTAAAAGAGCTAAAAGAGACCGAAGAAAAGCTAAAAACACTTCCACCTTTGGTATTTGCCGGAGAGGCTAGAAGCCTTAAAGATGAGCTTGCAAAAGTTTGTAACGGCGAGGCATTTTTGCTTCAAGGTGGCGATTGCGCTGAGAGTTTTACAAATTTTAACGCAAACAACATCAGAGATATGTTTAAGGTCCTGCTTCAAATGGCGATAGTTTTAACATTTGCAGGCGGCTGCCCAGTGGTCAAAGTAGGCCGCGTGGCAGGGCAGTTTGCAAAGCCTAGAAGTAGTGACTACGAAGAGGTAAATGGCGTTAAGCTGCCAAGCTATAGAGGCGACATCATAAATGGTTTTGAATTTGACGAGCAAGCAAGAGTTCCTGACCCAAAACGCATGATCGAGGCTTACTATCAAAGTGCTTCTACGATGAACCTCTTAAGAGCCTTTTCAAGAGGAGGTTTGGCTGATCTTCATCAGGTGCATAAGTGGAATTTAGGCTTTGTTAAAAAGCCAGAGATCGGTGAGAAATACGCAAAACTAGCCGATGATCTAACAAAAACTCTATCTTTTATGGCAGCTTGTGGCATCACTTCAGCAAACACCCCAGCGATAAATCAAACCGCAGTCTATACATCTCACGAGGCACTGCTTCTACCTTATGAAGAGGCACTAACTAGGGTTGATAGCCTTAGTGGCGAGTGGTATGACTGCTCGGCTCACATGCTTTGGATAGGCGAGAGGACGCGCGGCATAAACGATGCTCACGTGCATTTTTTAAGTGGTGTGAAAAATCCTATCGGTGTAAAGATCGGACCAAGCGCAATGGCAGAAGATGTCGTCGCGCTTGCAAATAAGCTAAATCCAGAAAATGAAGCTGGCAGGCTAAATGTGATAATCAGAATGGGCGCTGATAAGATCGGCGAAAATTTACCAAAAATTTTAAGAGAGCTAAAGCGTGAGGGGCTAAATATCGTTTATAGCATCGATCCGATGCATGGCAACACCGTTAAGACCTCAAACAACTACAAAACTCGTGAATTTAGTAAAATTTTAAGCGAGGTTAGAAGCTTTTTTGAAATTCATAAAGCCGAGGGTACAAGAGCAGGTGGTGTGCATCTTGAGATGACTGGCAAAGATGTGACAGAGTGCACTGGTGGCGCGCTAAACATCACTGAAAGCTCGCTAAAAGAGAGATATGAGACGCAGTGCGATCCAAGACTAAATGCTGATCAGGCTTTAGAGCTTGCATTTTTGATGGCTGATCTAGTTAAAAAAGCTTAAAATTTATAAAATTTGGAGAAAAATATGGCAAATATTTATGATCTAATAGTAGTTGGCGGCGGACCTTGTGGCATAGCTAGCGTAGTAGAGGCTAAAAGAAATGGCTTAAGTAATGTTTTGCTCCTTGAAAAAGGCGACAACCACAGCCAAACGATCAGAAAATTTTATAAAGACAATAAACGCGTAGATAAAGAGTATAAAGGGCAAGATAGCACGATACATGGGCTAGTTTCGTTTGAAGATGGTACAAAAGAGAGCACGCTTGATTATTTTGACAAGCTACTTGACTCTGAGAATATCGAGGCTTTTTTTAACTCTGAGGTTGAAAGCGTGAAAAAAGATGGAGAAATTTTTAAAGTAACTACCTCAAAAGCTGTCTATGAAGCCAAAAATGTTATGGTCTCTATCGGCAAAATGGGACGACCAAACAAACCTGACTATAAGATCCCGCCATCACTAAATTCAGTTGTAAATTTTAACCTTGATAACTGCACAAACGGCGAAAAAGTGCTAGTTGTGGGCGGTGGCAACTCTGCGGTTGAGTATGCTATCGAGCTTTGTCAGTACAATAAAACGACGATAGCTTACAGAAAAGATAAATTTAGCCGTGTAAATGAGACAAATTTAAGCGCTCTTTGGGAGCTTGAGAAGCATAATAAAATAAAAGTAAGACTAAATCACGATATAACCGAGATCGATAATGAATCAGGCAAGGTAAGAGTGCATTATGAAAATGGCAAGATCCGTGTCTATGATAGGGTTGTTTATGCGATCGGTGGCTCAAGTCCGGTTGATTTTTTACAAAAATGTCAGATAAAAACTGATGAGAAAGGCACTCCGATAGTTGATAGCAATTACCAAAGTAGCGTGCCAGGACTATATGTGGGAGGCGACATCGTTTTAAAAAATGGTGGCTCTATCGTGGTCGGACTAAATCACGCTCATAGCGTTATCAAAGATATCTTAAAAGGCAAGGCACAAGCTTGATAAATAAAATCGCACTAGCTATTGTTTGTCTGATAGCTGGCTTTTGTCTCTTTTTTTTGAAATTTCAAAAAGAGGACGAGACGCCAAAAGATACTAACCAAACGATTTACTCTATAAATTTTGATGATCTCCCCGAAGAAGAGAAACAAAGATATGTAAGCAAAGACGATCTTTACGAGTATGGCGGCTACATCACGCCAAAGAGCTACATGCAAAATTTTGTTGATGATAAGGATCTAAATTTATCAAACAATGTAAATGAGCTTCAAGAGCAAGTGCGCGAGCTAAGCAAGAAAAATGAAATTTTAGCCGCTGACAATGCGGACTTTGGCGAGAAAAATTTAGACTTCATAAGTAAGATCGCCGAGATGAGAAAAAATAACGAAGATGAAAAAAATGAGATCATCGAGAGAAATCAAAAGGCACTTGGCGAGCTTGAGGCGCAACACTTTGAAAATATCCAAGCTTTGACAAAGCGCCTAAATGAAGCACAAGCTGATATGATAGAGAGCTCAAAGGCCTATGAGAAAAAGATAATCGACCTTGAAAATGCGATAAATGACGCTAGAAATGGCGATGAGAGCAAACTAAAAGATGCCAAGGCCAGCTTTAATAAATTTAAAGAGAGTTTTGAGGCAAACTACACCGCTTTAAAAGAGCAAAATAACGAGCTAAACGCGACGCTTGCGCAAAAAGAAGCTCTTATAAAAGAGTATGAAAAAGCTCAAAGTGAAAAAGATAGAGGCGAGAAAAAAGAAATTTTGCTTTTAAAAGAGGAGATCGAGCGAGTTAAAAATGACGCTAACACTCAAAAATTTAGCTACGAAAAAGAGATAAATGCGCTAAATGATGGCTTTGAGACGCAAAAGAGCGTTATGGAGGATGAGCTTTCTAAAAAGGCAAATAAGATAATTGACCTGCAGGAGGCTCTTGAATCAAACAAGACCGCACTAAAAGATAGAATTTACGAGCTTGAAGAGATCAAGAAAAATCTAAATTCAAAGGATCTAATGGCACAAAGCTATAATGGCAAAAATTTAGAGCTAAATGCCTCGCTTGCGGCACTTCATAAGAGCTTTGATGATCTAAAACAAAAGAGTTTAAAAAGCGAGCAAGAGAACAAACTTGCAAATGAAAATATAAGCTCGCTTAAAAAAGAGCTTGAGAGGGCAAATGCTCTAAATAAAAAGCTTGAAAGGCAAAATTTAGACGCAAACTCAACTCTAAATGAGCTAAGCAAAAAGCTAAGTTTAAGTGAAGAGAGCTTTAAAAAGAGCCAAGAGGAGCTAAAAGCGCTTGATACAAAGACAACTAAATTTATAAAAACGCTATTTGATCAAAACCAAACTATCTCTTTGCAGTCGCAAAAACTTGGCTCAAACGAGGGCGAGCTAAAGAATTTAAGCGCAAAGCTTGATCTAAAAGATGCGAAGATAAAAGAGCTTGAAGAAAATGTCACAAAGACAAGCCAGATGCTAATCGCCAAGCAAAACGAGCTAGAAACTCAAAAAAGAACGCTAAAGATCGATATGCAAAACTATGAAATTTTGCGCCAGCAGATAAATATGCTACAAAAAAAGATAGTCGATACCTCAACCTTTTTAACCGACAACAACAAAAGTGGCGGCAAAAATTTACTAAGCTTGCAAAATGAACTAGAAAATGCAAAGCAAAAGCTAAACGAGAGCAACAAGACGATCGAGCGGCTAAATTCAAAGATAAGTGAGCTAAGCTCGAGCGGTCATAAAGGTGGAGCCGTAAATGCCCAGATCATCGAGCTTCAAAAAGATATCGAGCAAAATTTAAACAGACAAGACGAGCTTGAAAATGAAAATGTAAATTTAAAAAATATCTTGCAAGCTACGACAAAGCCTGAAACCCCAACAAAGCTCGTCCTCATCTCTAGCATTGAGTGTGACGACATGGACGCAAAAGATAAGGTCAGCATAATGTGCAAAAACAGAGTGAGCGAGTTTTTGCAGAGATTTAACTCAAACTATATGTATGAGATCATCCCGATCGTGGATAAGAAAAATTTTGTCATCCCATCAAATGTCGCTCAAAATATCAAAAAAGATGACCTCGGCAAGCTAAATAACTACGTAAATTACGGCGTTGGCAAAGAGCGTGCAAAGGCTGCGGCTGAGCTTATAAAAGAGGAATTTGGCGACTTTGCAAGGATCAGCTTTAGCTCCGAAGTGATCGTAAAAGATGTGACGCGCGGCTTTATCATCAAGGTTTATAGATGATCTTAGCCCAGCTTGAAAATGGCTATCGCTACAACAGCGATACGCTCGTTCTTTATGATTTTATTTGCGCGAGCTTTGGCGAAATTTCTGGTAGGGTTTTGGACGTTGGAGCAGGGTGCGGGATACTTGGACTTTTGCTTAAGCGTGACTTTCAAAAGATAGATCTAAGCATGCTTGATCTTTTGGAGCTAAATAGCGAAATTTCAAGCTTTAACGCAAAGAGCAACTGCTTAGAGGCTAGAGCTATAACGGCTGATTTTGCAAATTTTAAAGATAGTGAGAAATTTGATCTAATCATCTCAAATCCGCCCTTTTATCATGACGGTGTTACAAAAAGCCAAAATGAGCACATAAAAGTTAGCAGATATGCAAGCTCGCTAAATTTAAAGGATTTTATAAGAGGCATAAGCGTAAATTTAAAGCCACATAAAAGGGCATTTTTTTGCTATGCGCCAGACGATCTTAGCGAGATAGCGGCATGCTTAAAAGAGCATAAGCTAAATTTGGTGAGCTTAAAATTTATCCATACTAAAAAGGATAAGCCAGCAAATTTGGCTTTGCTTGAAGTGCGAAACAACTCAAACTCAAAGATAAAAGTCCTGCCGCCTCTTGTGATGAGCGAGGATGGCTCGCATACGAAAGAGGCAAGCGAGATCTTTAAAAAAGCAGATACAAACAGCGTCTCTTACAAGGAGATAGCGTGAGGGCTGAGGGTTTTAGCTATGAGTTTGATCCTAGCTTTTGCGAGAGTTGTGGAGGCAAATGTTGCACTGGCGAGAGTGGCTATATCTGGATAGATGAGGGTGAAATTTTAAAATTTTGCGCCGCTTTTGGTATCTCAAAAGATGAGTTTGAGAGCAAATTTTTAATACGTGTTGGGCTTAGGCGAAGTATCAAAGAAAGGCCTTATGATGATGGTTTTGCTTGCATATTTTTTGACGAGAAAAACAAAAACTGCTCGGTTTATGAGCTAAGACCTAAGCAGTGCAGGACATTTCCGTTTTGGGATTATTTTAAAAAAAACTTAAAGGAGCTAAGAGCAGAATGCGTTGGCGTAAAATTTTAATAATTTTTATAAGCGTATTTTTTAGCACGCATCTACTTGCAGATGATAACAAAAGTGTAAATTTACGCCTAATGCAAGCTCTCATCTCGCAAGATAGTGGCGATGTAAATGCTAGTATCCAGACCTATCTAGGGCTTTTTAAAGAGACAAATCAAAAAACCTATCTAAAAGAGGCGATCAAGCTAGCTTTTGCTACAAAAAATGAAAATTTAGATAGCCTCATGAGTGAGGGCGAGAAGAGTTTAAAAGATGATAGCGACTTTATCAGGATCAAGGTTGCAAATTTGGTCAATCTCTCTAAGCTAAACGAGGCAAAAGAGCTGATGCAAGAGCTCGCCACAAAAGAGCCAAACGCTCAAAATTTGCTCATGCTTGGTACTATTTGTATGATGCAAAATGATACGGTAACGGCGCTAAAATACTTTGAAGAGGCATACTCGCTAAAGCCTGAAGAGGAGAATTTACTCCGCATCGTTGATATCCTTTTAAACCGCATGGATAATGTAAAAGATGCGACAAAATATCTTGAGAAATTTCGCGAGGAGCAGGGTTGCACTCAAAAGACATGCGAGCTTTTGGCTGAAATTTACTCTCAGCAAAGAAATTTCCCAAAGGTGATCGAGCTTTTTGAAGAGATCTATGATATCACTCACGATACCACTTATCTTGATAAGATCGTGCAGTATTTTATCTATGATAAAAATTACAAAGCAGCTATTGAAATTTTGAAAAAATATGGCTACAACGACGCCACGCTTATGGATCTTTACGCAGCGACTGGCAATTTTGGCGATGCATACGTTTTGGCGGTTAAAATTTATAACGATAGCAGGGATCTAAATTTCTTAGCAAAGGCCGCCATTTACGAGTATGAGATGAACAAAGATAGTCTGGATGAAAAAAAGATCGCTGATATTTTAGATAAATTTGAAGCTAGCGTGCCAAAGCTTAATAACGATATGTTTTTTAACTACTACGGCTATTTGCTAATTGATCATGAGATAGACCCAAGAAAGGGCGTAGAGATGGTGCAAAAAGCGCTTGAGATCTCGCCAGACTCGCCTTACTACGAGGACTCACTAGCGTGGGGATATTTTAAGCTTGGTGAGTGCAAAAAGGCAAAGGGCATAATGATTCACGCGATGAAAGATGTTGATTTTAAGGCTTCAAAAGAGGCAAAAGAGCACTTGCACCTCATCGAGCGCTGCATAATAAATTTAAACAAAAGGCTTAAAAAATGATACTTGATGAGATCATAAAAAAGACAAAAGAGGATCTAGAAAAACGCAAGGCAGACTTTCCTATGGAGTGGCTAGGACGCTCGCTCGCATACAACCCATACGTGCCAAGAGACGTTTTGGGCGCACTTAGATCAAGCAAAGATGAGCCTATAAATATAATAGCCGAGATAAAAAAAGCAAGTCCAAGCAAGGGCGTGATAAGAGAGGACTTCGAGCCGATCAAGATCGCTCAGGAGTACGAGCAGCACGCAAATGCTTTTAGCATCCTAACCGAGCCTCACTGGTTTAAGGGTGACATTGAGTACATCACGCAAGTTCGCCGCTACGCCTCAAGGCCGATCCTGCGAAAAGACTTTATCGTTGATAAATATCAAATTTTAGAAGCACTTGTTTATGGAGCGGACTTTATCCTGCTCATCGCCAAGGCGCTAACTCAAAGCGAGCTAAAAGAGCTACTTGAGTACGCGCACCACTTGGGGCTTGAGGTCTTAGTAGAGACCCATGACGCGAGCGATGTGAAAAAGGCGATCTTTGCAGGAGCAAATATAATAGGGATAAATCATAGAAATTTAGATGATTTTACTATGGATATGAGCCTTTGCGAGAAGCTCGTGCCGCTTTTGCCAAATGGCAAGATAATAGTCGCCGAAAGCGGACTTTACGAGCATGAGCAGCTTCGCGAGCTAAGCAAGATCGGAGTCGATGCCTTCTTGATCGGAGAGCATTTTATGAGGCAAGATGATATAAAAAATGCCGTTAAAAAGATAAAGGAGGGCGAGTGATGCAGCACCTTTGTGCCCCTTGGAGAAGCGAGTATTTCAGCGCAAAAAAAGATAGTTGCGTCTTTTGCGAGGTCATAAGTTCAAAAGAAGACGACGAGAAAAATGGCGTGCTTTTTCGTGCTAAGCACTGCTTTGGGATCATGAATTTATATCCGTATTCGCCTGGACACTTTATGATCATACCAAACCACCACACCGACAATATCGAGGAGCTTGACGAGCAGACGTGGTTTGAGATGAGTAAATTTGTAAGGCTTGGGGTTGAAATTTTAAAGCGTGAGCTTCACGCTCAGGGCGTAAATATCGGTATGAATTTAGGTAAGGCAGCAGGCGCTGGTATAGCTGAGCACGTGCATTATCACCTTGTGCCAAGGTGGAGCGGGGATACAAATTTCATCACAACGATCGCTGATGTGAGAGTAAATGGCACGCCGTTTCATCCGCTTTATCAAAAGCTAAAAAAGGCTTTTAGTGGCGTTATTTGAGCTTGATATAGAGCAGTGGCTTGAAAAAAGAGGCGAGTTTGAAGTCCTAATAGATGCTAGATCACCGCATGAGTATGCCTACTCACACATAAAAGATGCTCTAAATTTATACGCACTTGATGATGCTGAGCACAAAGAGGTAGGCACGATCTACAAAAGCGACAGAGCCCTAGCTAAGAGCCTTGGTGCAAAATACATCTGCAAAAATTTGCAAAATATCATCGACGAGGTCTATAAAAGGGCCAAGGTCGGCTCAGCTATTGGCATCTACTGTGCAAAGGGCGGGCTTAGATCAAGCTCGGTTGGCTTTGTGCTAAGCATGATCGGATATAGAATTTATAGACTAAATGGCGGCTATAAGGCTTATAGAAATCATGTTTTAGAATTTCTAGAGCGTCCTTTAAGCACGAAATTTATCACTCTTTTTGGCAACACTGGCTGCTATAAAAGTAAGCTAATAAGGGCACTTTCGCCGTCAATAGACCTTGAAGCGATGGCAAATCACCTAGGCTCTGTTTTTGGCGCGATAAACGGCGCGCAGCCTAGTCAAAAAAGCTTTGAAGACGCGCTCTTTGAAAAGCTCATCACGCTAAAAGATCAAATTTGCTTTATCGAGGGCGAGAGCAGAAGGATCGGCTCGCTAACACTTCCAAAAAGCCTTTACGAGGCGATGCGAAGCGGCGTTTGTGTTGAGATTAGCGCGAGCTTGGAGAATAGAATTTCTTGTATCACAAGCGACTATAAAAGCGTGGATAAGGCTTTTTTTGATGAGTGCATAAAGAAAATTTCGCCCTTTATCGACAAAGAGGCCAGAGATGAGGCTGTGGCTAAATTTAACGAAAACGACATCGCCAAAGTGGCTGAAATTTTACTCACAAAATACTACGACAAGGTCTATAAGAAAAATGAAAACATTAGCATTTTTGTAAGCTCTGATGACTTTGATGAGGCTGTAAAAAAGCTAAATTTGATAAGAGATGAGGCTAAATTTTAAATCCTTTTGGCGCTTTGTTTGGGCTAAATTTCATCTCTAAATTTAAATTTACTCTCTTTGGCTTGGTCAAATTTACTTTTAAATTTAAGATAGATCGTTTTTGCACTTAAAAATGGCTTAGTTTAAGGCCATTTTTAATCACAGCATAAAATTTCTAGTTAGATTTATCTGTTTTTCTGGATTGGCTGGATTGGCTGGATTGGCTGGATTGGCTGGATTGGCTGGATTGGCTGGATTGGCTGGATTGGCTGGATTGGCTATCGCCCCTCCGCTTTTTTCTAAATTTTGCTCTAAATTTGCCAAATTTATCAAAATACTAAAAATAATATGTATAAATATATGTAAAATATTTTGTATTTTTCGCTTTTTTTACTCAAATTTTTTTCAAAAAATTTAAGATAACGCCCAAATTTCGCTAAAAAGTTAAAATGGATTTAAAATGCTTTGGGATATAATTTGCGATAAATTTATCAAAAGGCTAAAGTGATGATAAAACAATTTTCTGGTTCACAGATGATAAGCGAAGCCTTGCACGAAGAGGGCGTTGAGATAGTTTTTGGCTATCCTGGCGGTGCAGCTTTAAATATCTACGACGAGACATATAAACAAACTTATTTTAAACACGTCTTGGTTCGCCACGAGCAAGCTGCCGTTCACGCAGCAGACGGATACGCTAGGGTTAGCGGCAAAGTTGGCGTGGCATTTGTGACAAGCGGTCCTGGCTTTACAAACGCGGTCACTGGTCTTGCCACAGCTTACAGCGACAGCATCCCAGTTGTGCTTATAAGCGGTCAAGTACCAACCTTTATGATTGGCACAGATGCCTTTCAAGAGATCGATGCAGTCGGCATTTCACGCCCCTGTGTCAAACACAACTTTTTAGTAAATAGCGTCGAGGAGCTACCTCGCATCATAAAAGAGGCGTTTTACATCGCAAGATCAGGCCGCCCAGGACCAGTTCATATCGATATCCCAAAAAACGTCACTTCAAGGCTTGGTGACTTTGTCTATCCAAAAGAAATTTCTATCCCAAGCTACAAGCCGACATATAAAGGCAACTCTAAGCAGATCAAAAAAGCCGCAGCTGCGATAAATGAAGCAAAAAGACCACTTCTTTACATCGGTGGTGGTGCGGTCGCATCAAATGCAAGCGAGATCATACGTAAATTTATGAAAAAAACTGGCATCCCAGCGGTCGAGACGCTTATGGCTCTTGGCGTGCTTGATGCAAAAGATAAGCTAAATTTAGGCATGGCAGGCATGCACGGCAGCTACGCTTCAAATATGGCTCTTAGCGAGTGTGACCTTCTCATATCGCTTGGCGCTAGATTTTGCGATAGGGTCACAGGCAGAACTGACGAGTTTGCCAAACATGCTAAGATCATCCACATCGACATCGATCCAAGCTCTATCTCAAAGATCATAAACGCTCACTATCCGATAGTTGGCGATCTTACAAACGTGCTAAGCGAGCTTTATGAAGAGGTGAAAGGTGAGCCTAAAAACTATGCGCCTTGGAGAGAAATTTTAGATAGATATCAAAAGTTAAATCCACTTGGCTACACAGATAGCGACAAGGTCTTAAAGCCTCAATGGGTAGTTGAAGAGACCGCAAAGATAGTTGGCCCTGAGACTATCATCGCAACTGACGTCGGTCAGCACCAGATGTGGGTGGCGCAGTTTTATCCATTTAACCGCGCAAGACAGCTTGTCACAAGTGGCGGCCTTGGCACGATGGGATATGGCCTGCCAGCAGCGATCGGCGCAAAGTGTGCGATGCCTGAGCATTTGGTTGTAAATTTCACAGGCGATGGCTCGATACTTATGAATATCCAAGAGCTAATGACTGCTTATGAGACAAATGTCCCTGTCATAAACATCATCTTAAACAACAACTTCTTAGGCATGGTGCGCCAGTGGCAGACATTTTTCTATGAAAAGCGCTACTCATCGACTGATCTTAGCTTGCAGCCTGATTTTGTCAAGATCGCTGAGGGATTTGGCGGCGTTGGCTTTGTTTGCAAGAGCAAAGATGAGTTTAAAAAGGCTTTAAAAGAGGCGATCAAGAGTAAAAAATCAGCTCTTATCGACGTGAGGATCGACCGCTTTGAGGACGTGCTTCCTATGGTTCCAGCAGGGGCTGCGATTTATAATATGATATTAAAGAGCAAGGAAGAAAAATGAGTATCAGAAGAACGATTTCTGTTATAGTTTTAAATGAACATGGCGTTTTGGCTAGGATTTCTGGGCTTTTTGCGGGCAGGGGCTACAACATCGACACGCTCACGGTCGCTCCGATACCTGAGAGTAACTTCTCAAGGCTAAGCATCGTCACAAGCGGCGATGAGAGGGTTTTAGAGCAGATCGTAAAACAGCTTCACAAGCTCATCCCAACATACAAAGTCATAGAAAGTGGCGAATTTGTCGAAAAAGAGATGGCTCTTGTGAAAATCCCGCTTGGTGAAAATTTTGCCGGCCTTGAGGCGATACTAAAGACATACAATGGCATCGTCACAAATACAAATGAAAACTACATCGTCGTTATGGTGGCTGACGATGCGAGCAGGGTAGAGAGCTTTTTAAAATCGATAAAGAAATTTAACCCAGTTGATGTCGTGCGCGGCGGATCTGTGATAATGGATATATGATGAAACTAAGCGAAATAGCCTTAAAAGTAGATGCTACTTTTAGCGGAGAAGATCTTGAAATTTTTGCTCTGAATTCTTTAAAAAATGCAAATAAAGCTGAGCTAACATACTGCGATGGCGAGAAAAATGCTAAATTTATAAGCACTTCAAACGCTGGAGCTATCTTGGTGACAAAATCGCTTTTGGACCTAGTGCCAGCTGGCATGGTAGCGCTTGTGTGCGACAACCCGCACCTTGCATTTGCTATCCTTAGTAAAATTTACGCTAAGCCGCTTTTTTGCGAGCCAAAACCATCAAACATCGCCCAGAGCGCCACTATAATGCCAAATGTCTATATCGGCTCAAACGTGAGCGTTGGCGAAAATACGATAGTGATGGCTGGGGCATTTTTGGGCGATAACGTAACTATCGGTAAAAACTGCATCATCCACCCTAACGTCGTCATCTATAATGACTGCGTCATCGGCAATGAGTGCCACCTGCTAGCAAACTGCGTTATAGGCAGCGACGGCTTTGGCTATGCGCATACAAAAACTGGCGAGCATGTGAAAATTTATCACAATGGCAACGTTGTTTTAGGCGATTTTGTCGAGATCGGCGCTTGCACGACGATAGATCGTGGCGTTTTTGAAAGCACGATGATCGCAAACTACACAAAGATAGACAATCTCGTTCAAATAGGCCACAACTGCGAGCTTGGGAATGGCTGCCTCATCGTCTCACAAACTGGACTTGCTGGCTCTACAGTGCTAGGCAGAAACGTTGTCATGGGCGGACAAAGTGGCTCGGCTGGACACGTAAAAGTGGGCGACTTTGCGCAGATCGCAGCACGCGGAGGCGTTAGTAAAGACCTGCCTGGTGGCAAAAAATACGCTGGAGCCTATCCAATAATGGAGCTTTCAGAGCAGTTTAAACTACAAGCAAAGATATTGAGATTTTTTAAGAAAAACTAAATTTGGCGGAGTTCTCCGCCAAATAGTTGTCATATCTCTGTAATTTAAATTTTTCTATTATTTTATTTCACCGCAATCCCAAACTATGTTTATGGCTAATAAAAATAGCCAGCAAGAGATCTAGTTTAAGCATTAGATTTAAATAAAATTTAACGCTCATAATAAAATGGCTGAACTAGTATGAGCAAAGTGTTGTAAGATGTAGTCATTTTTGTGCTTAATGATGTAGAGAGTAGCCCATTTACTACAGGTTGTTTGCTCATATGGTAAAAAGCAAATTTGGATACGTACTTTGATATATAAAAACTTCTAAAAGATATTAGCAAAACGCTGGTGGATAAAATTCCTTTTACTAAGGTGATTTGCCTAAATTTATAAGGTAATATCACACCAACATTTACTTTATTGCTTATTAATTTTAACTCTTTATAGTGGTTACATAAAATGTGAATTCTAGAAAAGAAATTTACAAAGCTAAATTTATTTTCTATTTTCGTCTAAGACTTTTTGCATGCTCTCCCTAGTCGCCTCTAGCCAGTTTTCTTTTGAGGTATCGACTAGATCAAGACAAAAGAGCTTGATGTCAGCTTTTTTAAAGCTAAATTCTTTCACTTTCATCGCATCGCTTCCGACGATTACGATAGGCTGAACCTTTAAATTTAGCTTTTCAACTAGCAGCTTTGCGCCACCCTTAAATGGTAATAATTCTTTAGTTTGAGACCTTGTGCCTTCTGGAAATATCGCTAAAACACGGCCATTTTCTACTCTGTCTTTTGCTTCGCTTAAAAGCTTTATTAGAGAGTGCTTATTTTCTCGCTCGACCGCTATCATCTTTGGAAGGCTCAAAATTTTACCGATGATCGGGATCTTGCCTATCTGTGCCTTTGCGATCCAGCAGATATTTTTAGGATGGATCTCTTCAAGTACGATGATGTCAAGCATGCTTTGGTGATTTATTAGCAAGATATTTGCTTCGTCGCTAAATTTACCGATAACTTCTAGCTTATATCCACCAAAAAATCTCTGCGATCTGCCCCAAAATTTTCTTATGGCTCTATTTTTAGAGTTAAAGAGCCACATAAAAAATACGACAATAACGACGCTTATCACAAATTCAATAGAAAAGAAAAAAGCTCTAATTTTTGACAAGATCACCCTTTCTTACCCAGCCGATTTTGCCGTCCGCAAATAAAATTTTTGAGTAGTCATCTTTTGTGTCTAAAATTTCAACATTTTCGTTTTTACGAGATGTATAAAAAACGGTTGAATTTTTAGTCGGCAAGATAGTGACGCTAACATCAGGCTTAAGCACTGCTTTGCCAAAAGGATTGTAAGTGTAAATCCCTAGTGCGATAAAAACAGCTGCCACAAAGAAGTAGCTTAGCTTTCTTCGCCAGATCGCTAGCAAGATAAAGATAGCGACCAAAGAGTAGATCGTGATATCTTTGTAAGTGCTAAATTCGCTTTGCTTTGGATTTAGACCGATTTGCGTGCTAACCTCGTCTTCTTCGACGCTCACCGGCAGCGAAAAGCTCTCAAATTTAGCTTTTTTTAGGTTGTAGTAGTTAAAGTCAAGTGTCTTTTTGTTTGGCTTAAACACTGCAAAATAATATGCACTTTGTGAGTTAAAGTCGCCGTTTATCGTATCTACGCCTTGCTTTAGGATAGTTTTATTTTCGATATTAAATGCGCTTAGATCGACATTATTGCCGTAAATTTCAACGACCATGATGTTGTTTATATCATCAAATTTAGTCGTTTTAAATTTCTTTACCTCAAGGTTGTCAGCGACGATGTGGTTGTAGTTCTCGTCACTTCTAAGCTCTTTTAGCTTTGGTAAAAAGATATTTATGTTTGAGTTTTGATAGTTCTCGCCATTTCTTTTTAGATCCAAGCTAACTCGTAAAGTCTTTGCATCAATGCTTGTTGCTTCAAGGTAGAAAGTGCCGATGTATTTGTTTTCTTCGCCTTTTACCCATTGAAAATTCTTCTTATTTAGCCATTTGATATTTGTCTCATCAAGCTGTGTCTCAAACTCAAACTCAAGGTCACTTTGCGTATCAGCTACGATCTCAACGCTAAAAATTTCTCCTACGACGACATTTTTAGGGATATTTGTCGCTTTTAAAAGGAGCTCTTTTATTTTTATCTTGTCATAGACTTGATTATCAGGAACACTGATGTCTGGTTCGTTTGTCGGCACGATATTTCGCATCTGCTCTGGAGTGATACGCTCTGGCTGTGGGGCGATAGAGCGTGGAGATACGAGCTTTCTTGATATTTCTTCTTCGCTTGGAGTCTTTGTTTGTGGCTTTGAGCTTGGGCTATTTACAAATTTATCCTCTCTTGCCTCATCCATCATGTCAAAAACGCTGACTTCGTCAGTGTTTGCAGCAAATAAATTTAGCGCGAGTATGGCGATAAAAAGTGTTCGTTTTACCAAACTAGCCCTTTTAACATCTTCATGCCATCATCTGTGCCTAAAATTTTCTCGCAAGCGCGTTCAGGGTGAGGCATAAGACCAAAGATCTTTTTGCTCTCATCGCAAATCCCAGCTATGCTATCAACTGAGCCATTTGGATTTATCTCATTGCCGTTGATGTCACAGTATTTTAGTAGAACTTGCTCGTTATCATATAGGCTTTTTAGTGTATCTTCGTCTGTATAGTAGTTGCCCTCGCCGTGAGCGATAGGTATATTTACCACCTCGTCTTTGGCTAAATTTGCTAGGAATTTATTGTTATTTGAGATCACTTTTAGGTGGTGGTATTTTGAGACGAAATTTAAATTTTCATTTCTTCTCATCGCACCTTTTAAAAGTCCAAGTTCAAGAAGCATCTGAAAGCCATTGCAAATTCCCAATATGTAGCCACCTTTTTTCGCATGCTCTTTTACAGCCTGCATAGCTGGGCTAAATTTAGCTATCGCAGCCGTCCTTAGATAGTCGCCATAGCTAAAACCACCGGGTAAAACGACTAGATCAGCATCGATCTTATCTTCTTTGTGCCAGATGATCTGCGTTTGGCAGCCAAGTAGCTTAAAAGCGTGAGCTGTGTCTTCTTCGCAGTTTGTGCCAGGAAAAAGTATGATGGCTACTTTCATAGCACGATCTCGTAGTCTTCGATGACGGTGTTTGCTAGAAGCTCTTCACACATCACTTTTAGCTGCTCTTTTGCTTTATTTTTATCGCTCTCGTCGATATCTAAAACGATTTGTTTGCCTATCCTGACATTTGAAACACCGCTAAACCCAAGTGAATTTAGCGCATGCTCCACCGCCTTACCAGCAGGGTCAAGGACCCCACTTCTTAATGCTATATTTACGACAGCTTTCATCTTTGTCCTTAAGAAAGAATTCTTCTTAAAACTTCTTCGTAAGCTACTTTTACGCTACCAAGGTCTTGTCTAAATCTATCTTTGTCAAGTTTTTCGTTTGTTGTCGCATCCCAAAATCTGCAGCTATCAGGGCTTATCTCGTCAGCTAAGATGATGTTGCCATCTTTGTCGATACCAAATTCGACTTTAAAATCAACTAGTTTTAAATTTCTCTCTGCAAAGAATTTAAATAAGATAGAGTTGATCTCTCTTGCTGTGTGTCTTAGTGTTTGAAGGTCTTTTTCGCTCTTTACTAGACCCATGATGATGCAGTGCTCGTCAGTCACCAAAGGATCGTGCAAATCGTCGTTTTTGTAGTAGAACTCAACAAGTGTAAAAGGTAGAACTGTGCCTTCTTTTATGCCAAGTCTTTTGCTAAGTGAGCCAGTCGCGATATTTCTCACAACAACTTCAAGAGGTATGATCTCACATTTTTTGACCACTTGCTCAGTGTCGCTGATGGTCTCAACAAGGTCAGTGACGATACCTTTGCTCTCTAGCAGTTTAAAAAGCTGAGTAGAGATTTTGTTGTTTAGTGCGCCTTTGCCAGCTTCGTTGCCTCTTTTTTGGGCATCAAATGCTGTTAGATCGTCTTTAAATTCAGCCACAAGTAGATTTGGATCGTCTGTGGCGTACATTTTCTTGCCTTTTCCCTCGTAGATAAGCTCTCTTTTTTGCATGTTGTTCTCCTTTAGATTATTGTTGTTTTATCTTTAAAATTTTGATCGTATCAATCGCCGTTTTTAACTGAATGTCTTCATCAACTTTTTTCTGTGTGATTATATTTTTATCATCTTTTGCTTCAGTTTTATTGCCTTCACTTGTTGGATTTATCTTGTTTAGCTCGCTTTTTAGGTGCGCTTTTAGTTCGCTCTCTTTGATGCTAAATGCACTATCATCGCTTTGTGGCACTTTGCCAGGATGCACGACTACATCAGGCGTTACGCCAACAGCTTGGATAGTTCTGCCACTTGGTAAGTAGTATCTTGCGATGGTTAGTCTTAGCGCTTCTGTATCGTCTATTGGTAAGATCACCTGAACGCTACCTTTACCAAATGTGTTTTCGCCGATTATCACCGCACGCTTATGATCTTGCAATGAACCGCTTACGATCTCGCTAGCACTTGCACTTCCGCCATTTACCAGCACTACAAGTGGGAGTTTTGATAAGGTTTTGCTAGCGCTTGCTTTATACTCTACATTTTCAGATGCATCACGACCTTTTTGAGATACGATGATGCCGTTATCTACGAAAAGATCCACTAGATCAACAGCTTGATTTAAAAGACCGCCAGGGTTGTTTCTAAGATCAAGTATGATGCCATTTGCTTTTGGATGCTCTTTGATAGCATCTTTTACCTTTGTAACGACGTTTTTGTCAAAATTTGTGACACGTATATAAAGGATGTTTTCATTTTCTATCATTTTTGCATAGACAGACTCAACCTTTATAAGATCTCTTATGATTTTTACGTCAAATGGCTTTTGCTCGCCTTTTCGCAAAATCGTAATTGTTATCGGAGTTTTTGGCTTACCGCGCATCTTATTTACGGCTTCATCTATCGTTGTGCCGATAGTTGAGTTGCCATCGATCCTTAAAATGATATCGCCTGCCTTTATGCCTGCTTTATCAGCTGGAGTGTCCTCGATAGGCGAGATAACGGTTAGTGCGCTATCTTTCATACCAACTGTTATGCCAAGTCCGCCAAATTCGCCGCTTGTTTGCACCTGCATATCTTTATATGCTTTTTCATTTAAAAAGCTCGAGTGAGCGTCCAAATTTTGCATTAAACCAGCGATGGCTTTGTCGATTATCTCTTTAAATTTAATGTCATCAACGTAGTATTTTTCAACAGTTGAGATGGTTTTTGTAAGTTTTGAAAGTGCTTCAAGTTTCGCACTTGCCTCATCTTCAGTTTTAGCAAAAAGTGCATTTACTGCTACGCTTGAGATGAGTAGGGCGCCTGTTATTTTTAGCGCAAAAGATCTATTAAATTTATTCAAAATATCTCCTATATTTTTTGGCTCAATTTTATTAACATTTGGCTAAAAAAAGCATAAATTTAGCCTTATATTTTTAGCTTTTGTCTATTTTTAACACAAATTTATAACAGCAAATTTTAGCAATTAAATAAAAAGAGTGACAAATGTTATAAAAATACTTGACAATATAAGACTAAAGTTATATAATGCCGCCATTATAAAATAACTTAAGGAGCTTTAATGGCTGACATAACAGAAAATTTAACAGCGCAGATGCAAGAGACACTTGAAAAAGGCGTTAGCTTAGCGATCTTTTCTAAAAATCCACAAGTTGTGCCACTTCACGTCTTTTGGGCTTTGCTCGCTGATAGTAATTCTATTTTAAATCAAGTATTTAATAAGATGAACATAAGCAAAGACGCAGTCGAGCTTGAGATAAAAAGTAAGATCTCGTCACTCCCAAGCAGCTCAAACGTCACAAAAGATAACGTTTCAGTTTCAAGAGAGCTTATAAATTCGCTTGAAAATGCAAAAGCTTTAATGGTAAGTATGGGCGATAGCTACATAGCTGTTGATACATGGATCATCTCGGCTCTTGAGCTTAGTGAGATCAAACAAATTTTAAGCAAATTTTGCGATATTTTAGAGATCAAAAAGAACCTTGAAAGCATAAGAGGCGGTAAAAAGATAGATAGCCAAACTGGCGATGATACCCTTGATAGCTTAGAGAAATTTGGTATCGACCTAACGCAAAAAGCGCTAAATAAAGAGCTTGATCCAGTCATCGGCCGTGATGAAGAGATCACTAGGATGATGCAAATTTTAATAAGAAAGAGCAAAAATAACCCTATCTTGCTTGGTGAGCCAGGTGTTGGTAAAACAGCTATCGTTGAGGGGTTAGCTCAAAAGATAGTTGCTCGCGATGTGCCAACAAGCCTTGCAAACAAGCGTGTCATCGCGCTTGATATGAGTGCAGTTGTAGCTGGTGCAAAGTATAGAGGCGAGTTTGAAGATAGGCTAAAAGCTGTCATTGACGAGGTTAAAAAAGCTGGCAATATCATACTTTTTATAGATGAAATTCACACCATAGTTGGAGCTGGCGCGAGCGAGGGCGGAATGGATGCAGCAAATATCCTAAAACCAGCTCTTGCGCGTGGTGAGCTTCACGCTGTTGGTGCGACAACATTAAAAGAGTATAGAAAATACTTTGAAAAAGATGCAGCACTTCAAAGACGTTTTCAGCCGATAGACGTCAAAGAGCCAAGCGTAAATGAGGCGCTTCAAATTTTACGTGGTATAAAAGAGCGCCTAGAAGTTCACCACGGCATCACGATAACAGATAGCGCGCTAGTTGCCGCAGCAAGGCTAAGTGACCGCTACATCGCAAATCGCTTCTTGCCAGATAAGGCGATAGACCTTATAGATGAGGCTGCAGCTGAGCTTAAGATGCAAATAGAGAGCGAGCCATACGAGCTTTCAAAGATAAAACGCGAGATCGTAACGCTTCAAGTAGAAAAAGAAGCGCTAAAGATGGAGGATGCGGATAAAAACAAAGAGAGACTTGGCGAGATCGAAAAAGAGATAGCTGACCTAAATGAGAAAAAGCTAGCGCTTGATACTAAATTTGAAAACGAAAAGGCTGTTTTTGGCGGAATTTCAAAAGCAACAAAAGAGATCGATAGCTTAAAATCACAAGCTGAGATAGCAAAAAGAAATGGCGATCTTCAAAAAGCTGCCGAGATAGAATACGGCAAAATAGCAGACGCTAAAAAGCACAAACACGAGCTTGAAGAAAAATGGGAGCACATGAAAAAAGAGGGCGTGCTTCTTAAAAATCAAGTCGATGAAGAGCTTGTAGCTGAAATTTTGAGCAAATGGACTGGAATTTCAGTTAAAAAGATGCTAACAAGCGAAAAAGAGAAATATCTGCGCATCGAAGAGCATCTAAGAGAGAGCGTTGTCGGTCAAGATGACGCACTACACGCACTTGCACGTGCTGTTAAGAGAAACAAAGCTGGTCTAAATGAGGGTCAAAGGCCGATTGGTTCATTTTTATTTCTTGGACCAACAGGCGTTGGTAAAACTCAGTCAGCTAAGGCTTTGGCTAAGTTCTTATTTGACGATGAGAAGGCACTTATCCGCTTTGATATGAGCGAATATATGGAAAAACATAGCGTGAGCAGGCTTCTTGGTGCGCCTCCAGGATATGTAGGCTACGATGAGGGCGGTCAGCTAACAGAGGCGGTTCGCAGAAGACCTTACTCAGTCATACTTTTTGACGAGGTTGAAAAGGCTCACAAGGATGTATTTAACATACTTCTTGGCATACTTGATGACGGACGCGCGACTGATAATAAGGGCGTAACGGTTGATTTTAAAAACACGATCATCATTTTAACCTCAAACATCGCTTCAAATTTCATAATGGAGCTAAAGGGCGAAGACCGTGACGTGGCTGTTAAAAACGAGCTTAAAAACTACTTTAAACCTGAGTTTTTAAATAGGCTTGATGATACTATCATCTTTAATCCTCTAAACGAGCAAGGCTTAATATCTATCGTTGAGATCATGTTTAAAGAGCTTGAAAAAACTCTTCACAACCGCGGTATCAAGGCAGTTTTAAGCGAAGAAGCTAAGAAATTTATCGCAAAAGCTGGCTTTGACATAGTCTATGGAGCAAGACCTCTTAGAAGAGCACTTTATGAGCTAGTTGAAGATAAGATCGCTGATATGATCTTGAAAGATGAGCTTGAAAGTGGCGATGAGATCACCATTGATAGTAACGGCGAGAAGATCATCATTAAGAAAAAATAACTTCAAATTTACTTGGCAGGTTGGACGAACTTGCCAAGCCTACTATAAATTTAACTAATATCCTTATTTGATCTGTAATAAAATATAAAAAATAGCACGCAAAGCATCGCTACAAAGGCAAAAACTATCAATGTACCGTCTTTAAATGAGCTTAAAAACATGCCGTTTGTATTCATGCCAAAAAAGCCAGTGATGAAATTTAACGGCAAAAATAGAGCCGAAATGAGCGTTAAGAGGTAGATGTTTTTATTTATCTTGTCGTTTTTAGCGCTTTGTATAAATGTATAGATATCCTCAACTCTATAGGCGTATTCGTTGGCTATGGTTTTAAAGACACTTGCTTCGTGGATGCTGTTTTTAAGCTCTTTTTTTAGCCCTTGCTGCTCACTTTGGCAGATCGCAAGAGCTTCGTAAAAGTGTGAAATGCTATTTTGAAATTTTCTGATCTCATACTTTAAAAAGTGGTGCCTTTTTATAAATTTCTCAAAATTTTTCTGGCTAGCATAAATTTTCTCATACTCATTTAGCTCGTCTTGGTGCTCTAAAATTTTATTTGCAAATTCATTGCAAAGTCCCTTAAGAGCAGCTTCAAACATATCTTTATCACACTCATGATCAAAGTCTTCTTTATAAATTTTGCCGTCCTTAAATAAAAATTTAAAAACTTGCTTTTGCGATGGCGAGATGAGCGTGATGTAGTCAAACTCTTCTCCATAAAAATATCCACAAACCACGTTTTTATAGCTCATCTGCGCTCCTTTTTGCGTAGAAATTTCGCTTAAATTTGGCAAATTCGCCAGCCTCTATCGCCTCTCTCATCTCTTTCATTAAATTTAGATAGTAGTGCAGGTTGTGAAGGCTTGCTAGTCTAAAAAATGTGAGCTCTCTAGCCTTAAAAAGGTGGTTTAGATAGCCTCTGGAGTAGCGCTTGCAGGTGTAGCACTGGCACTCTTTGTCGATCGGTGAGTGGTCGTTTATGAAGCGGGCTGATTTTATATTTATCTTGCCAAAGCTAGTAAAAAGCGTGCCGTTTCTTGCGTTTCTTGTTGGCATAACGCAGTCAAACATATCAACCCCTCGCTCGACGTTTTCGACCAAATCTTCTGGTGTGCCAACGCCCATTAGATAGCGAGGCCTTAGCTCATCCATAAATGGCATAACCGCCTCAACGGTGTCATACATCGCCTCGTTGCTCTCGCCAACGCTTAGACCTCCTATGGCAAGGCCGTCAAATGGCATCTGATTTAAGGCTTCAGCGCAAAATTTACGTGCCTCATAGTCGGTGCCACCTTGAACGATACCAAAGATATTTTGCTCTAAGCCAACGCCCTTGCTTTGCATAAATTTGTGATAATCAATCGCCTCTTTTGCCCATTTTATCGTTCGTTTTATGCTTAGATCTATCCTTTTTGGCTCAGCAGGCAAGGCGACCAGATCATCAAGTATCATCATGATGTCGCTGCCTAGGTCATACTGTGTGTCAAGGACGGATCTTGGCGTGAAGTAGTGCGTGCTGCCGTCGATGTGGCTTTTAAATTTTATCCCGCCATCGTCGTTTTTGGTGTTTGACCTAAGCGAAAATGCCTGAAATCCGCCGCTATCAGTCAAAAATGAGCGATCAAATTTAGAAAATCCATGAAGTCCGCCAAACTCACGCACGACCTTGCTGCCAGGGCGCAGATACATGTGGTAGGTGTTTGCTAAAATTATCTTTGCGTCTAAAATTTCACTCATATCAAAGGCATCTAAGCTTTTAACTGCGCCAACCGTGCCAACTGGCATGAAAACTGGCGTTTGTATCACGCTGTGAGCGGTTGTTAGGACGCCGCGCCTTGCGTTGCCATCTTTTTTTATAACTTCAAATTTCATCTAAGTCCTTAAAATTTTTGATTTTTTATTTTAACAAAATTTATAATATAATCCAGAAATTTTAAGGCAAAGGAACTTTTTGCAAAAGAGAAATGATATCGTTTTTACCGAAGCAAACGGCACTGCGACCATAAAATTTGCAGGTGAGTTTAGCTACAAAGACGCAAAAAATTTACAAAGCATTTTTAAAAAAATCCAAAAGCTTAAAGGCAATGTTAAATTTGACTTTAGCGAGCTAAAGAGCATTGATTACGCTGTTTTGATCCTTTTAAAAAACACGCTAAATGGCAAGAAATTTGAGATCATCACAAATGATGAGAAGATAAAGGCGATGAGTGATCTTTTAAATGACGAGAAGATCGACTTTAACTATATGCCACCGCACAATAGCCTAAATTTTTTCTCGCGCCTTGGTGAGAAAATTTGCGAGGGATTTGTAAATTTGCTTGAGTTTGGCTCGTTTTTGGGCGAGTTTTTGATAAAGAGTGTGAGGATTTTATTTAATCCTGCAAATTTAAGATTTAGAGAATTTAGCAACTACATAAAAGATGGTGGCGTAAATGCTGTTTTCATCGTATCGCTCACCGCTTTTTTGATAGGCGTCGTGCTTGCTTATCTTGGCAGTGCGATGCTTGCAAGCTTTGGGGCAAGTATATTTATAGTTGAGATCATGGGTATGCTAACGCTTAGAGAGGTGGCCCCACTAATCGCTGCTATCGTCGTGGCAGGCAGGTCGGCCTCTAGCTTTACCGCGCAAATTGGCGCTATGAAGCTAACTGAGGAGATAGACGCGATGAAGACGATGGGCTTTGAGCCATTTAACTTCTTGGTCTTGCCTCGCATCATCGCCATGGTGCTTTGCGTGCCTGTCATCATCTTTATAGCTGATAGCATAAGCATTTTAGGGCAGATGATCATTTGCCAAACTATTCTTGATATCAGCTTTAGCGACTATCTTAATAGATTTCGCGAGATGGTCGAGCTTAGGCACTTTGCTGTTGGTATGATAAAGGCTCCGTTTTTTGGCGCGGTGATAGCGATCATTGGCTGCATGAGGGGATTTGGCGTTAGTCAAAACGCCCAAAGCCTTGGAGCGATGACAACAGTTAGCGTTGTAAATGCGATATTTTGGGTCATTGCGCTTGATGCATTTTTCGCGATAATTTTTATGTGGCTAAAGATATGAACGAGATAATAGTTGGAAAAAACATAACGACAAGTTATGGCGATAAGATAATGCACGATAATGTGAGCTGGAGCGTCAAAGAGGCTGAAATTTACGGCTTTTTAGGCGGCAGTGGCGCTGGTAAAACGACGCTTATGAAGACGATGATATATCTAAAAAAGCCAAGTAAGGGCGATATATTTTTTGATGGCGTCAATATGTGGAAAAGTAGTCAAGCAGAGCAGCAAGAGATAAAGCTAAAAAGTGGGACGATGTTTCAGTTTGGAGCGCTTTATAGCTCGATGACTATCCTTGATAACGTGGGCGTTTTGCTTCATGAATACTCTAAATTTAACAAGCGCCAGATCGATGAGATAGCGATGTTTTGGATACAAAAGGTGGGGCTTAAAAAAGAGGTTTCAATGCTCTATCCAAGCGAGCTAAGTGGCGGTATGAAAAAAAGAGCCGCGCTTGCAAGAGCCTTGGTGCTAAGTCCAAGAGTGCTATTTTTGGACGAGCCAAATAGCGGTCTTGATCCAGTTAGCTCGCGGCAGATGGACGCGCTCATAAAAGAGCTTCGTGATAGCATCGGCGTAACTGTCGTCATGGTGACGCATGATGCGGATAGTATTTTTGATATTTTGGATAGATTTTTGATAATAGATAACAAAAAGATAGCCTTTGAGGGAGATATAAAAGAGCTTGAGCATCTTGAAAACAACCCGCTTGAAGAGCTATTTAAAATGAGGAAAAAGTAGATGGAAAATAGAAATTCTTATACCATTGTTGGCATGTTTTTCATAGCCTGCCTTACAGCATTTGCCATATTTATCTGGTGGATGACTAGCAAAAATAACACAAAGGTTGATTTTAAAGAGTATTACATCCACACAAGCGAGCTGCCAAGCGGACTGAAGGTTGATTCTACGGTTAAATTTATCGGCGTGCCAGCTGGAAGCGTTAGCGATATAAATTTTGTCGATGACAAAAACGCTCTTATAAACATCACGATGAAGATAAGAGAGGACCTGCCTATCAAGGCTGATAGTGTGGCTAGCATCGAAGTTCAGGCTATTAGCGGTGTGGCTAGTATAAATATAAGCCGAGGCACGAAGGATTTTAAACCAGGCGATAAGCCTATTTTAAAGCTTGAAGAGAGCCTTCTTTCAAAGCTTGGAAACAACGCTGAGAACATCACTTTAAAGATAAATCAAACCCTTGATAAAGTTGATGGCTTTTTCTCGGCTGAAAATATCTCTCATATCGAATCAATCCTAAGAAATATCGATAAATTTACTCAGGTTTTAACCGATGAAAATGGCTTAAGCGAGGTTGATAGCATCGTTAAAAATGTAAAAAATTTCACTGATAGCCTAAATAAAACCGACACAAAAGAGCTTGCTAAAAATTTAAACACGCTAATCGCAAGTGCAAATTCAGTTTTCAAATCAGCAAATTCGGCTGTCACTGGATATAGCTCGCTTCAAGATATCATCACTCAAAAGGTAAAAAACGGCGAGTATGACCTTAGAAACACGGTCTCTCCGCTTCTTAGAGAAGCTAGCGAGTTTTTAAATGGATTTGACAAGACGCTACGTGAGTTTAGAGGTGCGCTTCAAAGGCTTGAGGACAATCCTTACGAGTTTTTCTTCACAAATCCAGTGCCAAATGACAAAGGAGATAAAAAATGAGAAATTTAATCTTTCTAGCGGCTGCATTTTTATTTTTTGGCTGCTCGCTAAAGACTGACGTGCCAATGGCAACTATGTATGAAATTCACTACTCAAACAAAGAGTGCTCAGCTGAAAACAAGCAAAAAGAGCTAAAAAATGTCTTCATAGAAAACGTAAGCGCCCTTGATATGGTCGATACCAGAAAAATTTTAATCGTCGCTGAAAACAACAAGATAAGATATTTGACAGACGCTAAATTTGTCTCTGAACCAAGCGAGATGATCTATAAGTCGCTTGTAAAAGGGCTTTACTCAAACTGCGCTGCAAAGCCGATATTTTCGCCAAATGCAAAAGATCTTAGGCTAAAAGTTAGCATCATCTCACTTCAAATAAGAGGCGATAAGGCCGAAGTTTCGCTAGCGTATGAGCTATTTAACGCAAATACCTCGCTAAAATCAGGCATGATAACAAAAGAAATTTTCTGCCCAGATCCAAGCTCAAGCACCATTTTTGAGACGATAAACAAGGCTGCAAATTCAGCTATCGATACTTTGATCTCTGAAATAATCTACTAAAATTTTCTTAAATTTTTTGGCTGTGAAAGCTTAAATTTACAGCCAAAAATAGCTTATTTTAAAGACCTTTTGTTATAATGCGGCTTTAAAATACGGAGAATTAATGAAGAAAATTTTAATAATCGCTGGTGGAGCTTTTGCAAGAAATTTTTTAGATAGACTTCTTGGAGCAAAGTCAAATTTACACCACTACATCGTTGTTTCAAACGAAGATCACAGCCAAAAGGCAAATTACGAAAATTTCACATTTTATCAGTTTGACCCAACGAGCCTTTCAAAGCTAAAGAGCATAAGTGATGGCTATTTTAGCCAGTTTTGTATCGTAAGTGAGAACAAAAATGAAGCGGTTGCAGTTTATGAAAATTTAAGACAGATCAGCACAAAGACTGAGACCATTTTTATGAACTCGTGGGAGCTAGACGAAAAGTGCAAGGAGACTTTTGCAAGCGATAAGCACCTAAGCGTGGTTGATATAAGAGATATCGCAGCTTCAAGGCTCATGGACTATCTGCCAGATATGCCTGTGTATGCTGATAATATCGGCTTTAGCGAGGGCGAGATCATGGAGGTTAAGGTGCCTATTGGTAGCTCATATATGTATCGTCATGTAAGCTCGATCGCTCAAAAAAGATGGCGGATAGCGCTTATTTACAGGGGCGCTGAGATCATCTTGCCAAAGCCAAATACAATGATCCAGCCAAGCGATATCTTGCTAATCGTTGGCGATCCAAACGTGCTTCAAAACGTTTATCGCTCGATAAAACGCGAAAGTGGGCAGTTTCCAAGTCCATTTGGCAGCAACATCTACACGCTAATCGATATGAGATCAATGAGCAAAGAGCGCGTTAGCAAGCTCATAAAAGATAGCTTATATGTGCATTCAAAGCTAAATAACAAACGCCTTATTTTTAGAGTGATAAATCCGACTTTAGGCGAAAATTTAGAGACGCTAAAGGCGATAAAAGAGAAAAATATCCTTGTTTTGATGGATTATTTTAATAGCGACAATAAATCGATAAAAGATGACGTTTTAAAACACGATATCGGACTAATCATAAGCGACGATAGATACTTTTTTAAATTTCAAAAGCTATTTTATGAGCTTAAAATTCCAGTGCTAAAAACAGGTAAAATTTTGCTCTCAAATATAAAAGAGGGCGTGATACTGGGCGATCAAAGCCAAGAGGTAGAAAATCAATCAGCTGTCATTACAGACTGCTGCGCGCAGCTTGATTTGGAGATGAGATTTTACTATTTTGATAACAAGCATAGCGACGATGAGGCACTAAAAGAGCACTTTGAGAGCATTAGCACGCTCTTTTCAAAGCGCATAAAGATAGAAAATCACAGCCTCAAAAACCCGCTTGTAAAGCTAAAAGGCACAAATGATCTGCTTCATTTTGTGATGTTTACTAAAAACGTGGCAAATGGCAGCGCTTTTGCCTTTTTATCGACAAATTTAAATAGACTTTATAAAAAACTAAGCCAAAACGCACAGCTTTTTGTGCCAGTAAGTGAGTAGAAAATGCAGATAAATTTAAACCTTAAGGAAAAGGCGTCAAGCTATAAAATTTATATAAACGAGCTTGAGAGATTAGAACTAAAGGGCAAGGTTGGCATCGTCACAAATGCCAAAGTGGCTGGGCTTCACCTTGAAAAGCTACTTAGCGTTTTAAAGTGCGATGAGAAATTTATCATAAGCATACCAGACGGCGAGGAGTATAAAAATCTTGAGACGATAGAGCAAATTTTAGAGCAGCTTTTTGTTAGTAAATTTGACCGCTCATCTACGCTCATAGCTCTTGGCGGTGGCGTCATCAGCGATATGACTGGCTTTGCGGCAAGCATATATGAAAGAGGGATAAGCTTTATTAATATCCCAACCACGCTTTTGGCGCAGGTTGATGCTAGTGTGGGCGGAAAAACTGGGGTAAATAACAAATTTGGTAAAAACTTAATAGGCTCATTTTATCAGCCAAAGGCAGTTTTTTGCGAGATAAATTTCTTAAAAACATTGCCAAAGAGAGAATTTGCAGCTGGTGTGGCAGAGGCTTTAAAGATGGCGATAACCTTTGATAAAGAGATGTTTGACTGGCTAAAGAGCGTAAATTTAGATGATGAAAACTTGGCTAAGCTAGTTGAGAAGTCGATAAATTTAAAGGCTAGGGTGGTCGAGCAAGATGAAAAAGAAAAAGGGCTAAGAGCCATCCTAAACTACGGTCATACATTCGCTCACGTCATCGAAAACGAGACAAACTACAAAGAATTTTTGCACGGCGAAGCGGTGGCGATAGGTATGAATATGGCAAATCGCCTAAGCGTTAGACTGGGTCTCATGAGCGAGGCGCAGGCAGAGGAGATCAAGCAGGTATTAGTGAAATTTGATCTACCTGTAAGCTATAAAATAGAAAATGAATATGCATTTTACGAGGCGTTTTTTATGGATAAAAAGACAAAAGGTGATAAGATAAATTTCATCATCGCAGATAAAATCGGTAGTGCGTTCATCAAAAATGACGTCAAAAAAGAGGACGTTTTAGAAACTTTGAGAGAATTTAAATGAAAAAGATCATAGTTTTTTTAGTTTTTTGCTTTGCGCTTTACGCTGAAGAAAACGCTACACTTGAGCAAAATGTCTCACAAAATTTACAAAATAGCGAGCTTATAAAAGAAATTTCAAACCTAGACAACTCCCTAAAAAACAACATCTGGATCACAAGATACGCCAACTACAACACCTATCAAAAGCTTCTTGATGAGTTAGAGCAAAATGAAAATGAGCTTAAAAAGCTTGATAAAGGCTCAAAAAGAGGTGGCGATCTCATTAAGAGAAGTCAAACTCTAAAAGAGCAGATAAATTTGCTAAAAGAGTATGAGAAAACGCCATTTTCAAATATGCTAGCAGCCCCAGAAATGGAGACACCACCTAGGATAAATAGCCCAGTGGCGCTGGTGTCTGGCTTTTCATATATCAAAAAGATAAGAAGCGACAAGATCGAGTACCAAAGGCACATCAAAGAGCTTGACTCCTTGCTTGAGAAGCTTGAAGCAAAAGAGAATTTGTTAAATAGGCTAAATTTGATAGATGACAGCGAGCAAAATAGAGCAAGTCTAAACCTTGCAAAACAAGAGATAGGCGACTTCAAAGCGGCAAAACAGATCGCTGATACCACTTATAGCGTCTATGAAAAAAGGGCAGATGAAGCGGTAAATATGACGACCTCTGACATCAAGGCTCAGTTTTTAAGCATGGGCTACACAGCCATCGTCATCCTTTTAACGATCGGACTAACATTTATCGCTAAATTTATCGTTAAAAGAACGATCACGGATAACGAGAGATTTTACACGGTCAATAAATTTCTAAACGTGCTAAACATCACCGTTATCATCATAATCCTGCTCTTTTCATACATCGAAAACGTCACATATCTAGTAACCGTGCTAGGTTTTGCCTCAGCTGGTATCGCCATCGCGATGAAGGATATGTTTATGAGTATGCTTGGCTGGATGGTTATCATGTTTGGTGGCACGATCCACGTGGGCGACCGCGTCAGGGTCTATCATGACGGTAGCGAATTTGTGGGCGATGTGATAGATATTTCGCTGCTTCGCCTAACCGTCTTTGAAGACGTTAGCTACTCAACTTATAAGACAAACCGCCGTGCAGGTAGGATCATCTTTGTGCCAAATAACTACATCTTTACAGACCTCATCGCAAACTACTCGCACTACGGCATGAAGACCGTTTGGGACGGCATAGATGTCGTGATAAGCTTTGATAGTAATCACAAAAAGGCCGCCTATCTAGCAAAAAATATAGTAAAAAAATATTCAAAAGGCTACACTGACATCGCAAAACGTCAGATGAACAAGCTAAGAAGCCAGTACAGCATCAAAAATCCAAATGTAGAGCCAAGAATTTATACATTTTTTGAGCCATATGGCATAAATATCTCATGCTGGTATATGTCCAACTCATACGCCACGCTTGCTCTAAGAAGCACAATAAGTGCTGAGATCATAGAGGCATTTTTGGCTCACGATGATATAAAGATAGCTTACCCAACGCAAACTATGTTTATAGGCAAGAAAGAAACGCCAAGCGATCATGTAGCTCACGCTGAGCAAGAGGGCGAAAATATCTAATGCAAAAGATATTTTTTAAGACATTTGGATGCCGCACAAACATCTATGATACCGAGCTTTTAAAGAGCTACATCAAAGACTACGAGATCACAAACGACGAAGAGGTCGCTGATATCGTCGTGATAAACTCATGCACCGTGACAAACTCGGCTGATAGTGGCGTTAGAAACTATATAAACGGCGTAAAAAGGCGAGGCGCAAAGGTCATACTAACAGGATGTGGCGCAGTTAGCAAGGGCAAGGAGCTGTTTGCAAGCGGAATTTACGGAGTGCTGGGAGCTAGCAAAAAGAGTGATCTAAACGAGCTTTTAAAACAAGAAAAGCCATTTTTTGAGCTTGGAAATTTAAACTCAGTCGATAAAAACATCGTCACAAACTACGAAAATCACACAAAGGCATTTATAAAAATTCAAGAGGGCTGCAACTTTAACTGTAGCTACTGCATCATCCCATCAGTGCGCGGTAGAGCTAGGAGCATGGACGAGGCGATGATCTTAAAAGAAGCTAGAATTTTAGCTCAAAATGGCTATAATGAGCTCGTACTAACTGGCACAAATATAGGCAGTTACGGCAAGGATACAAATAGCTCTCTTGGCAAACTGCTAGCAAATTTAGGTAAAATTTCAGGCATCAGACGCATAAGACTTGGTAGTATCGAGCCAAGCCAGATAGATGAGAGCTTTAGGGAAATTTTAAAAGAGGAGTGGCTGGAGCGTCATCTTCACATCGCACTTCAGCACACGAGCGAGGCGATGCTAAAGATCATGCGCAGGCGAAACAACGCATTTAGTGACTTAGAGCTTTTTAATGAACTAAGCTCACTTGGCTTTGCTTTGGGGACTGACTATATCGTGGGTCATCCAGGGGAAAGTGAGGAAATTTGGGCAGAAGCGGTGGAAAATTTCAAGAAATTTCCTATCACACATCTGCACGCTTTTGTCTATTCGCCTAGGCGTGATACGCACTCAGCGACGCTAAAGAGCGACGTAAGCGGCGACGTGGCAAAGGCAAGGCTGAAAGTTTTACAAGGCATTGCTTTTAAAAACAATGAAAATTTTAGAAAAAAACATAACGGGGCTTTAAAAATTTTAGTCGAGCAAAAAAATGGCGACTTTTACGAGGGCTTTGATCAGTTTTACAACAAAGCTAAAATTTCTAGTCAAAAAGACATAACAAAAGAGTGGTTGGAGGTAAGCGAATATGAAATTAAGCCAGATGCCAATTATGCAAAAATTTAAATTTAACAAGAAAAATATCCTGATAATAGCCGCTATGGCTCTAATAATAGCGCTACTTTTTGCTGTGAGCAAAGAGCCACGAAACATCACCTACTCGCAATATATGCAACTAATGGATGGAAATTTCATCGATAAAGCTGTCATCGACGAAGACGAGGTCATCCTCTATGCGCAAAACAACCGCTTTGCCATCATAAAAGAGGGTATAGATATAAAAGAGCTCATCAAAAAGGTCCCAGTCGAGCGAAGCGTGCAGTATATCACGCCAGGCATGGTCTGGGGAAGCATCATCTTTGTTTGCCTTGTGCTTTGGTATTCATATATTTTTAGGGCTATCAAGAAAAAAGAGGAGAGCCTTTTAAGCAAAAAAGACGGCGCTTTTGAGATAGAAAGCGTGCTGAATCAAAATGCGATGCCAGTCATCTCAAACGTGAGATTTAGTGATGTGGCGGGCATTAGCGAGGTCAAAAGCGAGCTTAGCGAGATAGTTGATTTTCTTAAAAATCCGCAAAAATATAGAAATTTTGGTATCAAAATGCCAAAAGGTGTGCTGATGATCGGCCCTCCAGGCGTTGGCAAGACTCTTGTGGCAAAGGCAGTCGCTGGCGAGGCAAATGTGCCGTTTTTTTACCAAAATGGTGCAAGCTTCGTGCAAATTTACGTCGGTATGGGAGCTAAAAGAGTTAGAGAGCTCTTTAGTAGGGCAAAGTCTTACGCACCATCAATCATCTTTATCGACGAGATAGACGCCGTTGGCAAGAGCAGGGGTGGCACTAGAAACGACGAGCGAGAAGCCACGCTAAATCAGCTACTAACCGAGATGGATGGCTTTGAGGACAACTCCGGCGTCATCGTCATAGCTGCAACAAACAGGATCGAGATGATCGACGAGGCGCTACTTAGATCAGGGCGCTTTGATAGGCGTATATTTTTATCAATGCCTGATTATAACGACAGGGTGGCGATCCTAAACACATATCTAAGAGATAAAAACTGCGAAGTGTCAGCCGAGGATATCGCTAGAATGAGCGTTGGCTTTTCTGGTGCGGCACTTAGCACGCTTGTAAATGAAGCAGCGATAAATGCCCTAAGAAACGGCGAAAGCGTGCTTAGGATGAGGGACTTTGAGGCTGTTTTAAACAAGGTCTTGCTCGGCAAGAAAAAGGTGCTAAGTTACAGCGAGAGCGAGAAGAAAATTCAAGCCATCTATCAAGGTGCAAAGGCGCTAAGTGCTTACTGGTTTGATGTGAAATTTGAAAAAATTTCGCTCATTGAAGACCGCTTTATGGCGACTGAGCAAGAGATCGAGTCAAAGTCGCAGATGCTCTCACGCATAAAGGTTTTAATCGCTGGCATGTGCAAGCTCGAGATAGATGAGAACGACATCTTTTCAAACTCAAGCAACGATCTAAATTTAGCAAAAGAGATCGCCTCAAAGATGGTTTATGAGTATGGCATGGGAAATTCTTTCGTGCCAAATCCAAACGATGTGGAAGAAATTTTAAAACAAGCAAAAGATGAGATAATGTCCTTTTTAAAGGGCACAAATGAGCAGATCGCAAGGATAAGCTCATATCTGCTTGCTTATGAGAGCGTAGATAAAGAGACGCTTGCTAAAATTTTAAACGAAAACTACTAATAAAGGAGAAAAAATGAAAGCAAAAATAGGAATTCTAACTATGTCCGATCGCGCAAGTGAGGGCACATACGAGGACAAATCAGGCCCAGCGATCAAAGAGGTGCTTGATGGCTGGATAGTAAGCGAAAGAGAGTATTTTTACGAGGTGATCCCAGATGAGCTTGATCTCATAAAAGAGAGGCTCGTGCACATGATAGACGTGCTAGGATGCGACCTTGTGCTAACGACTGGTGGCACTGGACCAGCAGTAAGAGACGTCACTCCAGAGGCTACTGAAGCAGTTTGCGAGAAGATGATGCCAGGCTTTGGCGAGCTAATGAGAGCTGCAAGCTTAAAATACGTCCCAACAGCGATCCTATCACGCCAAACAGCAGGCATAAGAGGCCATGCGCTAATCATAAATTTACCAGGACAGCCAAAGGCAATAAAAGAGTGCTTGGAACCGGTATTTCCAGCGGTGCCATACTGCATTGATCTTATAGAGGGTGCATTTATCGAGACTGATGAAAACGTGATGAAAGTTTTCCGCCCAAAACAAAAGAAAATCTCGTAAATGGGTTTGACAGATAGCCTAAATTTAAAAGCCGCTGCCTTTGCAAATAGGTGGCGACTTGTTATTAAAATTTGGCTTGTTTTTTCTTTTTTATCCTATGCGCTGGCCTACTATCTTGGGT
Organism: Campylobacter concisus; assembly: GCF_003048875.2. Taxonomy (NCBI): domain Bacteria; kingdom Pseudomonadati; phylum Campylobacterota; class Epsilonproteobacteria; order Campylobacterales; family Campylobacteraceae; genus Campylobacter; species Campylobacter concisus. The sequence goes on from NZ_CP049264.1 coordinate 844,696, forward strand.
TAGAGGTTTTTGGCTTTATCTCTGCCATTTCTATCTTTGGCTGTGTTTGCCTGCTAGCCTTTAGCTCATTTCTTTGGTTTATCGCTAGCCTTGTATTTTTGCAACCTTTGGTATTTTTACTACTTGAAAAATTTGATGAAAGCATTACTGTTTATGCTTTATCCTGCGCAGTTTGGTTGCTTGGCTGGATCACTTTGTCGCTTATGGTCGTTGATAAATTTGCAAGACTGGGAAATGACATCTTGCTAAAGATCACTCGCATAGTTCTTGTTAGCGAGTTTGCCTTGCTATATTTTTTTAACTACAACAGCAGCTTTGACATAGAGACTTTAATAAAGTCAAATTTGACAAAGTCGCTGCTTTTAGTGCTAAACTCCTATATGCTGCCATCGCTTGTTACGCTACTTATATTTGATATAAAAACATATATCGCTAGCAAAAATGAGTAAAATTTTACGTATTATTTTATGTAATTTATGCTAAATTTAGCCGTTTTTGCTCTCTACTATCTTTTTTATAAGCTCTATATCGCCGTTCATTGCTAAACTCATAAAACAAACTCCGTTTGCGCCAGCTTTTATGGTTTCTTTGTAGTTCCCGCTGTCTAGTCCGCCAAGTGCGTAAATTTCTTTGTCTAAACTTTTTAGCTCGCTTATAAAATTTAGCCCTTTTGGCTCTAAATCAGCCTTGCAAGAGGTGGCAAATTTTTATTTTATCCACTGCTACCTCTTTAAATTTGATGCTTTTTAGCTGCTATTTTGATGTTTGCTTTCGTATGTATCTTTTTTGACTAGTTTTTAGGTTTTTTACTGTTGCTAAATTTGATGAAATACACAGCGTTTATGTTATTAAGTCAGAGTGGCGAAAATTTGCAAAGCATGGTATCAAAGATTGCTTGCATAGTGATTATTGGTAAATTAAATTTTTTAAAGCGGCTATTATTTGCATGCCTTTCAAGTCAAACATCACAGAACTTTTTTAGTTTTCAAACTCAAATTTGCCACCTCATGCAGCGTTAAAAGATAGATAAAACGTTTAAAACTTCAAGCCAAGCGTTTAAATTTATTGGTTTTTGATTTTTGTTATCTATTTATATTGGTATTTGTTTCTTATTTTGAAAGACAGACTAGCAACATTTTGTAAAAGATTTATAGCTAAATTTGCATTATTTTAAATAAATACTATACAAAATAGCATTTTAAATAATAAAAATTAAATATACATTTTTATTTTATTTATAAATTACCATATATGCCTAAAAATTTGTTAAAAAACTTGATAGTAATGCTATCAAGGTTAAGTATATTTTTATCACTTTGTGCTATAATCTGCCAAAAATTTTAAAACAAGGAAAAGAAAATGGCAGATAAATTTGAATTTCAAACCGAGGTCAATGACCTTTTAAATTTGATGATCCACTCTCTTTACTCAAACAAAGAGATATTTTTAAGAGAGCTCATATCAAACTCAAACGACGCGCTTGACAAGCTAAACTACCTATGCTTGACCGATGAAAAGTATAAAAGCTTAAGCTACACTCCAAGGATCGACATCAAAGTAGATGAAAAAGCTAAAACTTTAACTATCAGCGACAACGGTATCGGCATGGATAAAGACGAGCTCATCGCAAATTTAGGCACGATAGCAAGAAGTGGCACAAAAGGCTTTATGCAAAGCTTAAGTGGCGATGCCAAAAAAGATAGCTCGCTGATCGGCCAGTTTGGCGTGGGCTTTTACTCAGCATTTATGGTGGCAAGCAAGATCGAAGTCATAAGCAAACGAGCACTAAGTGAGAAGGCCTATAAATGGACATCTGATGCAAAAAGCTACGAGATCGAAGATGCTAAAAAAGATGGCTTTGGTACGGATATTATCCTGCATTTAAACGACGATGAATTTGCAAATTCTTGGCGCATCGAAGAGATAGTCAAAAAATACTCAAACCACATCCCTTATCCTATATTTATGGATAAAGAGAGCTATGTCGCACCAAAAGAAGGCGAAAAAGAGGGCACTTATGAGACTAAAAACGAGCAGATAAACAAGGCAAATGCACTTTGGAGGCTAAATAAAGCCAGCTTAAAAGATCAAGACTACAACGACTTTTATAAGCAAATTTCACACGACAGCAGCGATCCGCTACTTTATATCCACACAAAGGCTGAGGGTAAGATCGAGTACTCGACACTATTTTATGTGCCAAGCACTGAGCCGTTTGATCTCTTTAGGGTTGATTATCAAAGTGGCGTGAAGCTCTATGTGAAGAGGGTTTTTATAACTGATGATGCAAAAGAGCTTTTGCCGCCATATTTAAGATTTATCAAAGGTGTGATCGACGTTGAGGATCTGCCGCTAAACGTTAGCCGCGAAATTTTACAAGAAAATGCGATCATGCGAACCGTTAAAGAGCAGAGCGTGAAGAAAATTTTAAGCGAACTTGCAAAAGTAAAAGATAATGACCGCGAAAAATACATAAAATTTTACAAACTATTTGGCAAGGTTTTAAAAGAGGGACTTTACGGTTTTAACGCTGAAAAAGAGCAAATTTTGGATCTTTGCCTATTTAAAAGTTCAAAAAGAGACGGACTTATCAGCCTAAAAGAGTACAAAGAGGCGATGAAAGAGGATCAAAAGTCGATCTACTACATCAGCGGCAACAACGAAAATATGCTAAGAAATTCGCCGCTTCTTGAGAGCTTTAAGAAAAACGACATCGAAGTGTTAATAATGGATGAAGAGATCGACACGATCGTCATGCCAATGGTAAATGAATTTGACAAAATACCTCTAAAATCAGTCTCACACGCTGATATAAACGACGAGATCAAAAACGATGAGAAGGTCGATGAGAGCAAGGTTGCAAACACGCTTGTTAAGATGAAAGAGATCTTAAAAGACGAGGTAAAAGATGTTAGACTAAGCTCAAGGCTCTCAAGCTCGGCTGCGGTGCTAATATATGATAAAAACGACCCTGATTACGCTATGCAAGAGATGCTAAAACAGATGGGACAAGGCGCAAATGCTCCAAAAGTTAAGCCGATCTTGGAGATAAATGCTGATCATGAAATTTTTGCAAAACTTGAGAAAAATGAGGCGATGGTTTATGACATAGCGCCTTTGCTTCTTGATATGGCAAGGCTAAATGAGGGCATGAGCCTAGAAAATCCAGCTAAATTTTCAGAGCTTCTAACAAAAGTGATGATAAAAGCTATATAAAATTTGTAAGCCCAAAGAAATTTGGGCTTTTTAAATTTGTAGTCTAGTAAAAGCCTAAAATACGAGCTAAATTAAATTTGGCTCCATTGTTAGTTTGGCTTTTTCTTATTTTTGCTCTTTGTATTTTAAAATTTGAGCGTAAATTTCATCTTTTAGTTTTAATTTTTCTTTTTTCAAGGCATCAAGCTCAGAGGCTTGCGCTGCTTTGCTATCTATCTTTTCATTTAGCTCGTCATGCTTTTTGCAAAGTGCGGCAAAATGAACATCAGCTTTTTTCAACTCATTTATGAGATCAGTGTATTCGTGTAACATACGTAGCTCCTGTAAAAAATTTATAAATTTTAACAAGGCTTTGTAAATGTTTGGCTATCTAAATTTAGATCTATAAAAGCTTAGTGTTTAAGCCAAATTTATCACAAAATGCAAAAACTAAACGTATTTTAGCTCTTCTGGCTTATGCTTGCTCTTTACTAGGCGTTTGGTTAGTCGTATGCCATCAACTGTGCCGATGACTAAAAGCTTTGTGCCTGTGCCAATTAGAGTGTCACCATTTGGCATCGGGATAAATTTGTTATTTATGTCTCTAATGCCTACCACGTCAGCATTTGTGATATTTCTTAGGTGCGTCTCTTTTAGTCTTTTAAACCTGATCCAAGAGTAGTCAGGCACAAGAATTTCTTCTATGTCGATAGGCGAGCTTTTTGTGTATAAAAATTGCTCGAGTAAATTTTCCATATCAGGTCTTACGCTCATGGCACTTAGACGCTGTGCGACTAGGCGAGATGGGCTGACTACGTTATCAGCACCAAGTTTTTTAAGCCTTTGTGTGTCATCTTCACTGTCGGAGTTTGTGATGATATGGTAAGGTTTTTTGCGGCCTATCTCTTTTTCATAAAGTCTAACAGATGCGATAAGTGCGATATTATCAGCAATATTTGGGCTAAGAGTGATTAGTCCTTTTGCGCTTGATAGATGGGTTTTTAAAAAGGCGATTTGAGTGTGAGGCTGAGCTTTTATGAAGTATGGATACTTGTAAATTTGAGCTATTTCTGCGATATCTTCTCTATCATCAACCACTACAAATGGTATGTGATTTTCACGAAACTGAGCGCTAAGCTCGATCGTGTAGAGGTTGTGATAACAAATAACGAAGTGATTTTTTAGTCTTGCGATCTTGTAAAGCATGCGCCTTTCCTTTAAAATGCTAATTAATGTGCCTCTTTTTAGAACTTCTACAACGATACCGATCGATAGCGTAAAAATGATGAAGCCAACAAGGATAAATGTTATAGTAAAAATTCGCCCCTTTGGAGTTATGGGCGCAACTTCGGTAAAACCGACCGTCGTGAAGGTCATACCTGCTTGGTAAAAGGCATCTATGAGAGAGAAGTTATCTATAAAGATATAACCTAGTGTTCCAAAAAGTAACAGTAGTACCACTGAAATTAGTGGAAATCTAAAAGGTTTTAGTTGTTCGTAAAGCTCAGTATCTAGGCTTATTTCTGGTTTTGCAGAGTTTGACCAGTTGAGGAATTTTAAAAGTCTTGAGAGAAAAGACATAAATTCCTCTTCATTTTATCTCTTAGTTTGACTGCTTTTTCATAGTTCTTAGAGTAGAAGCAGCAACTTTTATTCTTCTTGTTGTGCCGTCTTCTAGAGTAACACGGATAGTTCTAAGATTTGGTAAAAATCTTCTTTTAGTTTTATTGTTGGCGTGGCTCACGTTGTTGCCTACCATTGGTCCTTTGCCAGTTATCGCACATCTTTTTGACATTTTTTTTCCTTATAAACAAAAATTTCTGCTGATTTTATCTAAACAAAACCAAAGTATTGCTTAAAATGAAGATTTATATTTATAAGTTTTGTTGATTTTTTATTTAATTAAGGCTAAAATAGCCCCAAAATAAAAAATCGGTAAAACAAAAATGCTAACTAAAAATCAAATAGATGAAATTTCAAATTTTATCTATAAAATGCCCGATGCTTTTTATGAGTGCCAAAAGCACTTGGATGAGGGCGACATCACTGCTGCTATGGAGCTTTTTAGGGGTAGTGAGACTTTTAAAGCGTACTTTGCTACGATAGTAAATTTAGGCGATTTTGGCGTTCAAAACCACACTAGAGATATCTATGCGATGGCTTATCCGCTAGGCATAGACAACCTAAAAATGATAATTTGCTCTTATTTTGTTTTTATCAAATCTCCAAAAAGATATAAAAATTTTGGTGTAAATTTACACTCGATGATGGAGTTTAATGCCAAATTTCTATCTGACTGGAGCAAACTTCTAAACTATCTTGGGCTAAAAAATCAAAAAAATTTGTTTCTAGCTGCCTACGCGCTAATTTTGCTTATATTTTGCGAGCTTATCTTTTTGAAGTATCCACACTCGCTTAAACATATCGTTGGCTTTTCTGATATGAGCTTTGATAGGATCTTGCAGCGAAGGTTTGATATTTCGCTATTTGGAGTACTTTTAAAGCTTGCAGGATGGGATAGCGACAGGCTCAATAGAGAAGAGGTTTTAGTTTTAAAATACTTTAAAATTTTGCTCTCTTATGAGGCAAGCACTGCTAAATTTTTTGACTTTGGCATAGATAGGATCACCGATGTTAGCGTCCATGCTTCGGCTGATATGGTTATAAATTTAAAAAAGGCTCTTAGAAAATGAAAGTAACTTTTGAGGGCTCTTTAGCCATTGTTAGGCCATTTGGATTTTTAGAGGTTAATATCACCCCTTCAAGCATCAAAAAGGCCGAAGTAGAGCAAATTTGCGCAAGGCAGATAAGCGCCATTTTGCTTTCATTAAAAAATGTCACATTTTTTAGCCCACTTTGGCTAAATAGCACATGCGAGCACCTCTCAAGTATCGCTAAGCAGATAGGTGCTGAGTTTGCAGTCTGCGACTATGATGATACTTTTTACGAGCTTGTCGCAAAGACTTCAAAAAATATTTTGAGATTTTCACTCTTTGAAAATGAAAAAGTTGCGACGCTATTTTTAAATGATACTTTAGCAGATAGCAGCGAAGCCATCGTGATTTATAACAAAAACGAGCAGTATAAAGACTACATCAACTCGCTTTTGGAGCAAAAGTGTTACAAGTGTAAATTTGTAAAAAGCGTAGAAGAATTTAACGCCGCCAAACAAGCTTACAAATACACCATTAGCACCCTAAATCACATCGTTTTAGGCAAAAAAGAGTTTAGCACCTTTGTAAGAGGCGACGTTGTCATTTACAAGGCAGCAGGTCTTATAGATAGCTCTTTTGTGCAGAAATTTGACTATAAATTTCACGAAAGGTTGCAAAAGGTAGGCTTTAAATTTTTTGTTTTTTGGTCTGATTCGGTTGGCGCTTTAAATACCATAGGTGCTAGCTTTTTGATAAAGCTATCTGAGCTGAGCCAAAAAAGTGGCGCTATAGTGGCAATTTGTGGCTTAAATGAGGGCAACATCTCAGAGACACTTGCGTCAAATTTAAAAGCGGCAAAGATACTTTTATATAAAAAGATGGATGACTTTTTCAAAGATGACTCGACGCTTTATTTTAAAAAGCGCCTTATCGACGTTGAGCCCACAAAGATGAATAAAAACTTGGTTGAGTTTTTGCCACTTGTGATCTCAAGTGTCACAGACGTGCTCTCGCCTTTGATAGAGAGTGAAATTTTATGCCTTGATGCGAAGATCAGCAACTTTAATGTAGAGGGCGAAAATGACTATTTGCGGGCTTGCGTGCTCTTTTATGGCGACGTACAGATGAGAATTTTGCTTGGTGTTAAAAAGGACAAGCTTGGTAAAATTTGCTCTATTTTTTCAGATAATGGCGATCTGGAGTGTGGCTGTTTAAGCGGATTTTCTCAAATTTTTAGTATCATTGCAAGCAAAATTTTAGACATTTTCATCGAGAGAAATTTAAAGGTAAAACTTAGCAACTTTAAATTTTTCGAAAATGAGATGTTTTTCGACAGAGCAAGCAGTGGAATTTTTGCCACATTAAATGCAAAAGAGAGCCAAACTGGCGTGATTTTTATAAGTAAATAAGGATTTAAAATGTACGTTGCACCTAGTATTTTGTCGGCTGATTTCGGAAATTTAGCAGCTGAGATAAGAGCCATTTGTGAGGCTGGGTGCGATCTGGTGCATGTTGATGTTATGGATGGGCATTTTGTGCCAAATTTAACCATCGGGCCAGTCGTGGTAAGTGCCGTTGCAAAGGCTGCTACAAAGCCACTTGATATTCATTTAATGGTTGAAAATAACTCATTTTTTGCTGACCTTTTCTTGCCACTAAAACCAAAATTTCTAACCTTTCACATAGAAGAAGAGAAGCATCCAATGAGGCTCATCGATCACATCAGAAAAAACGGCGTAAGTCCTGGCATCGTGCTAAATCCGCACACGCCAGTTAGCGCGATCGAGCATATCATAGATGAAGTCGATATGGTGCTTTTAATGAGCGTAAATCCCGGCTTTGGCGGTCAGAAATTTATGCCAGTCGTGCTTGAGAAAACAAGGGCGCTAAGGGAGCTAATAGAGCGCAAAAACGCCAAGTGTCTCATCGAAGTAGATGGTGGCGTAAACGGACTAAATGCGCCTGATCTTGAAGAGGCTGGAGCTGATATCTTGGTGGCTGGCAGCTATATCTTTTCATCAAATTCTTACGAACAAGCCATTCGCGCCATAAAGCTTGAGTTTTGAAACCAAAAAAACAGCGTTTAGAAAACAGCATTGAAATTTTAGCTAGGCAAAATTTGGGCTATCACGAGTTTATCTTGAAATTTAGCGATATCGAGGAAATTTCATCGCTCATTGACGTGCGCGACCTTGATATGTGGCGAACTCTCGGGCTTGACATCACTAGAAATGAAAGCAACGAGATCGAGCTTGGCACGAGATTTAGAGATATAAGCGAGCAGGAATTTTGCGTGGTTGATATCGAAACGACTGGTGGCACGACAAATGGTCAGATCATCGAAATAGGCGCCATAAAAATGAAAAATGGCACTGAAATAGAGCGCTTTGAAAGCTTTGTGGCAGCTAGTGTGGTGCCTGAAAATATCACTGAGCTAACTGGTATAAGAGCGAGCGATCTAGTCGGTGCGCCAAATTTGCTAAACGTGCTGGAGCGGTTTAAAATTTTTCTGGGGACTAGCGTCTTTATCGCGCACAACGTAAATTTTGACTACGGATTTATCTCTCATAGCCTAAATGAGATCGGCCTTGGCATACTGCTAAACAGAAAGCTTTGCACTATCGATCTTAGCCGCCGCACGATCGCTTCGCAAAAATACGGCCTTGGCTCGCTAAAAGAACTTCTTGGTATAAACAACACCCACCACAGAGCCCTAAATGACGCGATAGCAGCAGCTGAAATCTTTAAAGTCTGCCTCACACGCCTGCCTTTTAGCATCCAAACTACAGAGGATCTTATAAGCTTTAGCAAAAATGCCCCAAGCGTAAAGCTAAAACCAGAACCAGTTTTAAAAGCTTTGGAGTAGGGCTCGTATAAATTTAAGCCACTTGGCTGGGAATTTAGAAATTTGATTTAGCTATGACCTATTTAAACGAGATCGCCTATCTTTTTGCGGTTTGCGATCATTGTGTTTTCAATAGCGTCACGATCTATCGCCCTGCAAGCGCCGATCTTTGCAAAATCCATAAAACAACGTTGCCGTTGTGATAAATTTCTCGTGAATTACTGTTTTTTGTATGCGTAAAATAGCCAAGCCGTCGCTACTGATGACGCAGTTTGCTAGGTGGGTTGCTTTTGTAGCAAATTTAGAGCTTGTACCAATGTGAAAATTTACTTTTGCTAAAAGTGCAGACTAAATTCGGAGTTAAATTTAGCCTTTTAAGCGATGACGAGCTTTTGGCTAAATTTCAAAGCATTGCGTCAAATGTCAAGGAGCTTAGGCAGTTTAAAAAGCAGAGCAAAACGCCTATTTGCGTGGTAAAATCAAAAATTTCTGCGTGGATGCGACGAGCAAGGACGAGCTGGAGGGCTACACGCGTGGCTGGCCTATGCAAACTGACTGCAAGCGCGAAGTGGTGGCTAAGCTTATTAGGCGTGGCGTAGTAAAAGATGAGCCAGAGCTGTTTCATAAATTTGAGATATTTGGGTAGGTTTTGATCGCTGTAATGTTATAAATTTAAAAATTAGGCAAGCATATAGCTTGCCTAAACTACAAAAGTTTTTTGATAGCTTCAACTATGAGGTTGCACTTTTTGACGACTGAGTTTATCTCTAGATACTCGTTTTTTGTGTGCATGTTGCCACCAGTTGGACCAAGTCCGTCTATCGTAGGGCAACCAGCCGATGCGCTGATATTGCCATCACTTAGTCCGCCAGCATCGACCCAAGTGACCTTTGTGTCAGTGGCCTTCGCAGCCTCATCAAAGACTTTTTTGATATTTGGTAAATCTACCTCGTCTATCATCGGCCCTTCTTCGTTTATGAGGATGCGCTCACAGCTCACTTCTGGCACTATCGGATGAGATAAAATTTCGTCCATCTTCTTATGTAAAAACTCCACCGAGCTAGCGTGGCGATATCTCATCTCAAATGTCACGCTGGCAAAGTCTGGCACGACGTTTTGGGCGTCGCCACCTTTTGTCATTATGCTATTAAATGTATGGCCTGCCTTAAAATCAGTGAGTTTTGAGAGCTCAACGATGAAATTTGCAGCCTCCACGACAGCTGAACGGCCGCGTTCTGGGTGGTTGCCAGCGTGCGCGCTAACACCACGGAAATTTAGCACATAAGAGATCACGCCTTTTCTAGTGGCTACCATCGAGCCATCTTCTCTTGCAGGCTCGACGACTAGGGCATAGCGAGACTTCTTGGCTAGCTCTCTTATGGCGTCTTTGGCGAAATTTGAGCCAGTCTCCTCGTGAGAGTTTAAAAAGAGGCCGATCTTTAGCTTGCTAAGATCAAGCTCTTTGATGACGTAAAGCGATAGCAGGCTGCCACCCTTATCGTCGATCGCGCCAAGTGCGTTTATGCGCTCATCTATCTTGCTAAATGGCACATCAGCCTTTGTACCCACAGGAAAAACGGTGTCCATGTGACCTATAAATAAAAAGTCGTAACTTTTTGCCTCAAGATCGTTTGAGATGAAAAGGCAAGGAGCGACCTTGTCGGTGCCAAGCTCTATGCTCCTGCTTTTTAAGCCTAAAATTTCGGCTCTTTTTTTAAACCAAGCCGCAACTTCGTTTACGCCGTCGATACTTGAAGTTGGGCTTTCGATGTCGGTTATCTCCTTTAAATCAGCCAAATATTTGTCTATTTCACTATCTTTCATCTTTTATCCTTATACGAGCAAGCTCATCACAAACATCGCTAAATAGGCATTTATGATGCAAATCCCAAAAAGCACGAGATAGTGTCTGCCTGGTACTTCAAGCACGCCTAAAACTCGCCCCATGTACTGCACAGTCGAGCCAACTAGCGCCATGCCAGGAAGCAAGACAGCGATATCGTTTGCATTTAGCGTGCCATCTCCCACAAGTGCGACTAGCACACCTGCCGAGCCGCCCCAGCTCAAAAATGCAGCCATGAAAACGGCTATCGATTCACCTGGAAGACCAAGTGGAAGCATGATAAATCCCAGAAATTTGCCTATCACGCTAAGCGCGCCAGATACTTTTAAGATGTGGATGATGACAAAGGCCATAAGCACGTTTGGGATAGTGTTTTTTACGGCGATGTCCCAGCCTTTTCTAGCGCCCTCTACAAATACGTCGGTTATTAGTTTATTTTCAGTCATCTCTTACTCCTCATCATCTTTGACAAATTTTTTGACATAAAGTCTCATCAAATTTGCTCCAATAATTTTAAAGACAAAGACTATGCCAAGCACCATGGCTATGGTAGCAGTGGCTGTGTTGCCAGCTTTGTCGGTCACTAATAAAACAGGCGCAAATGAAGATAAGAAATTTGTGATCATCGCACCTGCGCTAAACTGAAACGCTGCAAAGATAAGAAGCTCTTTGTGTGAGATGAGACCATCTTGACGCAAAAATTTAGCCGTTGAGCTACCTGCGTCGGTGCTTTGTGTGCTTGCTATCAAAGAGATAGAGCAACATCCTGGTATGCCAATAAGTGGCTTTAAAACAGGCGTTAGCAGTCTTGAAGCTGCGTAAAGTGCATGGTATTTCTCAAAAATAGCGACAAAACCAAGTGCGAGCATAACGGCAGGGGCAAGGCTAAGGGCAAATAAAAAGCCACCTTTTGCGCTAGTGCCACTTCCTGTTTTAAACCATTCTGGAAATTGACCTGCTAGTTTGCTAAAGTCAAAGATGCCACCATAGGTGTTTTGTAAAAAACCTCCAAAGAAAACGATCGCAATTGCAAGAGTGATCGTACCGATGACGAGTTTTTTAGTATCACTACTCTCTTTCATAAAGCCTCCTTTGATTTGGGATTTGTTTAAATATTATAACGCCTATGCTTATGTAATATTTAAAATATAAAATTTGATAATTAATTATAAAATTTTATGAGTAATTTATATATAAAAATTATTATGCGATAAAAGTTAGCATTATAGAGGCTTACAATGTAAATTTAAAGTATATGAAAATTTAGAAATTTGGATTTAAGATTTAGGATTTATGGTAAAAATGGCTTCTAAACTTAAATTTAAAAGCCATTTATCTTTTAGCTCTCTTTTAAAAGCTTGCTTGCAAGCATATCTGCTTTTGCTTTGTCGGTGTCTTTTTTGACGGATTTGTAAATTTTAGAGATGTAGTTTTCTAAAACTTCGTGGCAAGAGATCACTTTTTCGCCCTCGCGTCTAGCTACTTTTGTGTATTCGCCGTTATTTTGTAGCTCAAATGCTAGGTCGTTATCGCTTAGCTGAAGCTCTAAAATTTCAAGCAGTCTCTCTTGGAGTCTTGGCTCAAAGATAGGCGTCATAAGCTCCAAGCGGCGCTCTAAATTTCGTGGCATCCAGTCAGCGCTTGAGATGTAAATTTTTGGATTGGCGTGTTTGAAATATAAAATTCTAGCGTGCTCTAAGTATTTACCGATGATCGAGCGAACTCTTATGTTTTCGCTTTTGCCTTTTACGCCAGGCCTTAGCCCGCAAACACCTCGGACGATTAAGTCGATCTTTACGCCTGCGTTTGAGGCGCGGCTAAGCTCGTTTATCACGTCTTCGTCTATTAGCGCGTTCATCTTAGCGATGATCCTGCCCTCGCTGCCTTTGCTAGCCTCCACTCTTATCTTTTCGATGATGCGCTCTTTTATCTGAAAGGGCGACATGCTAAGGGCGTTTAGACGGCGGTTTTTGTTATATCCTGATAGGATGTGAAAAAATGAGGTCGTGTCTTGGCTAAATTCCTCTTTGCTCGTAAATAGACTCACGTCGGTGTAGATTTTTGCCGAGCTGCCGTTGTAGTTGCCAGTGCCAAAGTGCATGTAAAATTTGAGTTTGTCGCCGATCTGGCGGATCACTTGGCTAACTTTTGCATGGACTTTAAAGCCTGTGATGCCATATATCACGTGTGCGCCAGCATCTTCAAGCGCCTTTGCCCAGTGGAGGTTATTTTCTTCATCAAACCTCGCTTTTAGTTCGACCATCACAGTTACTTGCTTGCCGTCGCTTGCAGCGTCTATCAGGCTTTGAATGATCGGCGAGTTTTTATCGACCCTGTAAAGCGTCATGCGTATCGAGATCACCTTTGGATCTTTGCTAGCTTCTCTTATAAAGCTAACGACTGGATCAAAGCTCTCAAATGGATGAACTAGCAGCACGTCCTCTTTATCTATGGCGTCAAAAACTGAGATGCCGTTGCCAAATGGAGGCAGGGTTTTTGGGGCGTAGGGCGGGTTTGCTAGGTGGCTGAAGTTCTTGCTCCCAGCTATCTCCCAAAGAGAGCTAAGTGTGAGCGGGATGCTTGAAAAGTAGATATCTTTATGAAAAATTTTCATGTGAAAATTTAAAAACTCTAAGATATCAGCGTCTGCGTCTTTGTCTATCTGCATACGCACAAAAGCCCCTTTTCTACGAAGTTTTAGCCCTTGCTCAAGTATCATCATAAAGTCATCCGCCTCTTCTTCTTCGATGACGATATCAGCGTTTCTTGTCACTCTAAAGGCAGCCGAGCTAATAAGCTTATACCCTGGGAAAATTTCTTCTGCATGGCGGTGCACGATCGTTTCAATCGGCACAAAAACGTTGCTACTTGGCTGGGTAAATCTTGGCAATACCCTTGAAATTCTTATCATGCCGTATTTTAAAATTTCAGGATGCTCGATATCAGCAAGCTTAACGGCGAGCGAGAAGCTAAGGTTGTTTAGGTGCGGAAATGGATGGGTCGCATCAACAGCGATTGGCACGATGACTGGCAGGATGTTTGAGAAAAAGTATTCGTCGCATTTTTGCTTTAAACTATCGTCAAGCTCGTCATAGTTTTTGATAAAAAGACCCTCTTTACTAAGTGCATCAACGGTGCTTTTGTAGTGAGCTTCGACTAAATTTTGCTCATCTTGAAGATACTTTCTGATCTCTCTTAGCTGATCAAGCGGACTCATGCCATCGCTGCTGCTTGTCGTCACTCCAGCTGCAAAAAGCTGCTTTAGACCAGCCACTCTTATCATATAAAATTCATCAAGGTTTGTCATATAAATGGCTATAAATTTTAGCTTTTCAAGTAAAGGTATATCCTTTTCACACTGAGCGAGCACCCTTGAGTTAAAGCGTAGCCAGCTTAATTCGCGGTTGATAAAAAGAGTTTCATTTTCGCTCATCATTTTCTCCTTATAATTTTTGATTATTTTACGATATGTGCGGTTATAAAGTTCTTATTTTGTTAAAAATTTAGTTACAATAGTGCAAATTTTAAACGTAAAGGTTTCTTATGTCGGATTATATTATATTAGTTGGCATTTTTGTTGTAGCGGTTGTTGTCTTTGCGCTTATCAAAAAGGTCTCATTTTAGCCTTTAAATTTCTCCCACCACAAGTAGGCAAAGATGAGCCCAAAGCCCTTGACCTTGCTCTCGTCAAAGGTAAATTTCATCATATCTTCTCGTTTTATAAAAACTAGCTCTATATCCTCGCCATCGACGCCGCCGCCTGCATTTACCTTCATGCTCTCATCGATCTTTGCGTAAAACATCGTTTGCATGTTGCCGCCAAAGCCAAAAGCGCCATACGTCATCGTTATGCGCTCCATCTCTTTTAGTTCGTATCCGACCTCTTCGACTGCCTCTTCTCTAGCGGTTTGCTCTTCGCTTAGCCCCTTATCCATAAGCCCTGCGCAAAGCTCATAAGTAAAGCCTTGCTCGCTTGTTTTGATGCCTTCTTTTTCTTGCGAGTACCAAACAGCTGGGCGAAACTGCTTGACAAACAAAAATGCATCTTTTTGCTCGTGATATAAAAATATACTGACGCTATTCATCACTTTGACGCAGTCCCAGTCCCTTTGCAGGCCATTTTGTTTAAATTTCATCTTAAATGGCTTTAGGTATTTTGACTCACCAAGAGGTAAAATTTCTAAATTTGTTATAGTAGTATCCATTTTGCAAGTCCTAAAAAGCTAAAAAATCCTATCGCATCGGTAAATGTAGTAAGAATGACCGCTGAGCCAACGGCAGGATCGATGTTAAAGCGCCTTAGTGTCAAAGGTATGATCGTGCCAAAAAAGCCAGCAAAGAATAAATTTGTAACCATACTAAGGCCAATAACCACGCCAAGCATGCCCTTATCAAACCAAACAGCGGCGATGACGCCCATGATAGCGCCAAAGATGAGGCCATTTACGAGTGAGATCGTCACCTCACGCTTTAAAACGCTCTTTGCATCTTTAAATTCTATCTCGCCAAGTGCCAAACGACGAACCGTAACGGCAAGTGCTTGCGTGCCAGTGTTGCCACCCATTGAAGCAACTATTGGCATAAGCACGGCAAGTGCGACGTAAGCTGCGATCGTCTCATCAAAAAGTCCGATGATAGATGAGCTAAAAAGTGCTGTTAGTAAATTTACACCAAGCCAAACCGCACGGCCACGACCCGCTTTAAATAGCGTATCATCCTCTTCTGACTCGTCATCAACACCAGCTAAGTTATAAATTTGCTCTGTTGCGCTCTCTTGGATGTAGTCGTGGATATCATCATATGTGATACGACCTAGCAAAATTCCAGTGCTACTTGTAACTGCGATAACGTTTAGATCGTACTCTTGAAACATATCGGCGACATCTTGCATGAGATCCATATCGTTTGCCATGTGAGGCTTGTAGTGGTCGATCTGGGTTGATTCGATATTTTGTTTTAGCGTCTTTGTAAAGTCAAAAAGGATGAGATCTTCAAGCGGGATGGCGTATTGCAAGACGCTATTTTTATCGATGATGAAAAGCTGTGAGACATTTTCTAGTTTGCCTTCTTGCTTCTCTTGTCTTAGTCTTGCAACTGCGCTGCCAAGCTTCTCTTCAAGATGAGCTGAAAATAGCTCTGTTTGCATGTGCGCACCAGCTCTATCTTCGTCGTAGCTTCTAAGTCTTAAAATTTCGTTTTGATTTTCTTTGTCTAGCTCGTTAAAAAGCTCTCTAGCCTTGTCTTCGTCGATATCTTCGATGTATTGAAGTAGGTCTGTCGCATCGTCACTCTCTAGCTCTTCAAGCGCTTCTACGATCTTTTCAGCTGGGAGCGTGTCGATCACGTCTTTTAGCATGTGATCAGGTAACTCTATCGCCACATCACCTAAAATTTCAGGATCTAGCTTTTCAAGGTACTTGGCAAAAAGCTCTTCATCGTGCTTTTTAAGTGTTTTAAGATGCTGGGCTAGCTCGTAAGCAGAGAGCTCGCCGTCTTCTAAATTTTCATCTAAGTGCTGATCTATCAGCTCTTTTGCTTCTTCTAGTTCTTGGCTCAAGTTTTACCTTTAAAAATCTATTACGTTAGGGAAAAATTCCACCTTATGATACTCTTTGTCGTTGCTTAGAGCTTGTCTTATCAGCTCATCATTTCTATTTATGACCGCTTTAAATTTAGCCGACTCTTTTTTGTCTTCTATGTTTTTTACGACCTTGATGGCGCTTTCTGGATTGATCGGCTTGCCACCTAGATAGAGGCCAAAGTGTAGGTGAGGTCCAGTACTCATGCCGCTTGTGCCAACGTATGCTATTAGCGTGCCTTGTTTTACTTTAAGACCGCTTCTTATGCCCTTTGCAAAGCCGTTTAGGTGGGCGTAAAGTGTCTCGTAGCCGCCAGCGTGAGAGATGATGACGGTTCTGCCATAACCGCTCTTTTGTCCGACAAATTTGACCGTGCCATCGCCTGCAGCCTTGATCGGTGTGCCTTTTGGAGCACCGTAATCAACTCCAAGGTGAGCTCTATATCTTTGAAGGATCGGATGCCATCTTTTTAGAGTGAAATTTGATGTGATCCTAGCGTTTGCAAGAGGGCGAACGAGCAAAAATTTATCACTTTTCTTGCCGTTTTTATCATAAAATTTATCTTCAAATTTATACATCACGTAGCGTTTGTTTTTAGTCTCTATCATCGCTGCGTAAATTTCAGGCGTGCCAAAAGAGCGTCCCATGCGTAGTTTTTGGTTATAAACGATAGCGATCGTATCGCCTTTGTTTATCTTTTTAAAATCGATCCCGCTACCGCTAAAAACCTCTTTAAAACCAAGTGCTAGCGTGCCAGAGCCAGTGTAGTCAAAGATATCTTCAGAGACTGATTTATCTACTTTTAGGGCTAAAACTTTATCTTCGCTTTGGTATAAGATCGGGATAAACTCAAGCTGAAATTTACCCTTGTCATCTCTATAAATATGTATCTGAAGCTCGTCACTAACGGGGATGAGAGCTTGTTTTACCTCGCCGTTATCGTCTTTGTAAATTTGATATTTTGTGCCAGCGATGATCTCTTCTGTTAGCTCTTGATCTTCGCTTGCTAGGTTGTAATAAAGTGAAAGTGGGATTTTATTTGTTTCAAGAAAATTTAAAAAGCTGCTGCCATTTGGCCAACTAAGCTCATCAACAGTTGGTTTTATGGCATATAAATTTATACATAATATTGCAAAAATCACAAATATACGAGGCATCGATATCCTTTTAAAAAGCTGGAGGGGATTTTAACTAAAACTTGCTTTAATTTTGCAAAAGATAAAGCATTTTAGGCTATAATCGCTCTAAAAATTTAAACTTAGGAGATATTTTTGAAACGTATAATCGTGATTTTATCGCTGTTTTTTGGCTTTGCTTTTGGGGCTGATTTTTCTTTAAATGAGTATAGAACTCCTCTTATTAGCGTCGAGAGTGACGGCACAGCAACGATAGTTGATAGTCCTGAAATTTTGATCGGATCAAGTGGCGTTGTGCTCCATAAATTTGACACTGATAGCTCTATCATCGCAAGAGTGAGCGTTGTCTCAAAAAATGCCGGCTTTGCGAAGGTTAGATTTGAGGTGTTTGACCTACTTGAGCAAAAGGCTCTCCCACTCCCTGGCATCGCACCTGCAAGTGGCGATATAGTCGTGCTAAACTACCTTTATAACCGCTCGCTAATTGTCGTGCCAAATAAAGAAATTTATGAAGAGGTTTTGGGCGCATTTCCTAATATGATATTTATCCATCCAGACCTTGTCGGAGCATACTTAAGCTACGAATACAAGCCAAATCCAAGTAGAGATGACTTTAGAAAGATGTGCGCTCAAAGTGCAGCTGGTCTTATCTTTGTCGCTATGGATGGCAGAAGCGTTTTTGCTGATTGCCAAAGCTTTAAGGTGCTAAAAGAGTTTAAAACTGGCGAGGTTGAGTACTATCAACTACCATTTTATACAAGAGTTAGCGACATAGACACTGTATTTTGGAAGCTAAATAGCGAGCACATCAACAACTACGACGCTCACTACGAAAAACTTTTTGAAGAAGATAACTGATAAATGAGCCGTTTGTCCTTAAGCAAGAGCGATTTAAAGAGTGGTTTAAATTTGCTAGCTGCTCTTAAGGACAAAGAGCTCTTTCACTACGCAGCAAGCCTTAGTTTTCACACGATCTTATCGATCATACCGATACTTCTTATATCGTTTTCTATCTTTACAAAACTGCCTAGCTTTGAGGATTATTACGCCAAAATTCAAGATTTTGTCTTCTCAGCCCTTTTGCCAAGCAACCAAGAGATCATCTCAAACTACTTGCAAAATTTCCTCCAAAATAGCGGAAATTTAGGCATAGTTGGCTTTGTGGCGATGATATTTACTTCAGCTATGTTTTTTAGTGACTATGAATACGTAGTCTTAAAAGTGACAAGAGCTAGCAAGGCTAGGGGATTTTGGTCGGCACTTAGCTCGTACTGGACGCTCATCACGCTTGCACCGCTCGGACTTGCTGGCAGTTTTTACCTCTCAAGCCTTGTGCAAGAGATGCTAAACTCGACTAAATTTACAAGCTGGATAAATTTCTTAAGCATCGTGCCATATCTCATCATCTGGGTGATATTTTGCGTCACATATCTCATCTCAGTAAATGACGAGATAAAATTTAAAAGCGCGTTTTTTAGCTCATTTGCTGCCTCGCTCGTTTGGTATCTTGGCAAGTCAGCCTTTGTCTATTATGTGCTTTACAACAAGACATATCTAAGCGTCTATGGCTCGTTTTCAGCTGTGCTTTTCTTCTTTGTGTGGATATATATCTCGTGGATCATCTTTTTATATGGGCTTAAATTTTGCGCTTATCTCTCAAATAGCTCTAAATTTAAAGGATAAATTTATTGCTAGCTGGCAATAAATTTATTACTTATCTCCAAATAGACCAAAAAGGAATCCAAAAAAAGTCCAAGGTTTAAATTCGCACAATTCTATATTTATTTCAAGATCTTTTCTAATTTTATCTACAGCTTTTGCAAGCTCATTTTTATCATAGCAGCAAAGATCTATATAGGTATATGTTTTACCTTCTGCAGTGCCTATAACTACACAAAAGTTGCTCTCTTGTAGCTCTTTTTCTATCTTGTCTCTGTAATCAATACTATGCTTTATATCTCCATTGTAAGGCAGTGCTAAAAAGCAAAAATTTATACCATATTCTAAGCCATCCTCATAGGTGTATTTTTGCTTATTAATATATTCGCAACAAAGACTATATAAAAGTGTGCGTCCTTCATAGATATCTTTTCTTAACGTGTTGGCAGAAGGTTCTTGTTTGTAGGATTCAAATTTATTAAAAGAGTTGCTTAATATCTCTTTGCCAAATTTTTCAACTATTATAGCGCCAAGCTCATTGAGTGCAATAGCATTTTCTTTTGGTATTTCATCAAAGATATCATCTTCTACTTCTTCGTCTTCATCGTCATTTTTTATTTCTTCATAATCTTCATCATCGTCTTTCATATCTTCTTCTGACGGCTCATAGCAGATACTAACACTTTCTACTACATTTATCATTATCATCTCGCCAAGGACTTTTTCGCAAATGGCATAAGATAAAAGTTCTGCTTCGTATTCATCTTCTTCTTCTGCAAATCTATTGATGGCATTGTTGTAAATGTAAATGGATACACTTTTATCGTTGAAATTTGTATATGATATGAAATCTTTCGCGTTGATTCTAGTGCGGTTTACCACTATAGAGGCATTGCTATCAGGCACATTGCCGATTGTTAAAGTAAGCTTTGATTCAAGTTCTTTTGGCATGCGTGATTTCATAAATCTAAGCCATAAAAGCTTCTCTTTGATAGATTCTGTTCTAAGCATAAGATTGACCTTATCATCGATAAGAGATAACTTAAATTTTTGATCGATTAGACATAGTTTAAGATACTGCTCCATTACTTTGTTTGCAGTCATAAAATTTTTATTTCTTAAGTGCTTTTCTATAGTGCCTAAATTTTTGCCAAATTCATTCCAAAAATTATCAACCCTGTTTAAAAAAGTAAGATTATCCTGAGAAGACGACATTATTATCCTTTTTATTAAAATTTTCGACATTTCTTTGCGTATAAATTTTCATCGATGGAAACTCTAGCGCGCTTAGTTTATCAAAACCAACTTCGTTAAAAACGCAGCCTGTGTCGATATCTGCGCTATTTTTATAAAATTTTACCTCTCTTACTGGTGTGTGACCATAGACGTTAAAGATGCCACTAACTTGCATCTCGTCGCCTCTGCCTGAGAGCAGGTGCCTTTTAAACTCTTCGCTAGCATATTTGTCATTTCTTAGCTCCCACATATTGCCAACGGCTGAGTGAGAGACGACTAGATGCTCGCCATTTTGAGTTTTATAATCTTTAAATTCCAGATAAACTGGCCTGCTTTCTAGAAAATCCACATGCCTTTGCTTAAACTCCACGCTTTGCCCAAGATATGATCTATATGTCGCTTCGCCGCCGTTTCCAAAAAACCAGCTCCTGTCAAATGGAACTTTGTTGTTTAGAAATTCAAATTTATTGCTAAGTAGCCTTCGCTCGTGATTTCCCATTACCATTTTATAGTCATTTTGCATGATAAGCTCGACCACGTCGCAGCTAAAAAGCCCCCGATCTATCACGTCGCCAACAAAGCAAATTTGAGATTTTTCTTTGTTTGGAAACTGCTTGATAAGCTCTAAAAGCGTGTTAAAACAGCCGTGAACGTCGCCGATAATGTAAATTTGCTCGCTCAAATTTTCTCCTTTGCGCCAAATTTTAGTCTATTAAACTTAAAAATAGAGATTGTTATTTTGCTGATAAATTTAGAAAAAAAATTTATTTATGAAATTTAAAGAAGTAGGGGGGCTAAACCCCCTAAAATCATTGTGCGTAAAAGCCGCTAACCTTGCCAGTTAGGTCTATCATGATGTTTTTCATCTGAGTGTAGTGCTCAAGGATGATCTTGTGTGTCTCACGGCCGATACCTGAGTTTTTATATCCGCCAAATGGGCTGCCTGCTGGGATTTGATTGTAAGTGTTGATCCAGACCCTGCCAGTCTCCATAGACCTTGCAACGCGAAGTGCTTTTGTGATGTCTTGCGTGAAAATTCCGCCACCAAGGCCGTATTCGCTGTCATTTACCATTTTGATAAGCTCGGCTTCATCTTTAAATTTGATGACAACGCCAACTGGTCCAAAGATTTCTTCTTGAGCCACTCTCATATCGTTTGTCACATCAACTAGCAGCGTTGGCTCGACAAATGCGCCCTTGTCGCAACCATTTGCGGTGTAGGCTTTACCACCGATTGCTACTTTTGCACCTTCTTTTTTGCCGATCTCGACGTAGTTTAAGATTTGCTCAGCTTGTTTTTTATTGATCTGAGAGCCCATTTGAGTGCTATGATCTAGCGGATCGCCAACTTTTATAGTGCTAAATTTCTTAACCGCAGCCTCTATAAATTTGTCATAAAAACTCTCTTCTACGAAAATTCTCGATCCCGCGCAGCAAACTTGACCTTGGTTAAACAAAATTCCAAGCTGAAGGCCATCAAGCGCCTTGTCTAAATTTGCGTCGCTAAAGAAGATATTTGCGCTCTTGCCACCAAGCTCAAGTGTGGCTGGGATGATACGGCGAGCCGCAGCTATGGCGATATCACGGCCGATCTCGGTTGATCCAGTAAATGCTAGCTTATCAAGGCCTGGGTGGTTTTTGATCCACTCGCCGCTCTTGCTGCCTCTGCCAGTTACTATATTTATCAAACCTTTTGGCAAAATTTTATCTATCAGCCTAAATAGCTCAAGCACGCTTAGGCTTGTCTCGCTTGAAGGTTTAAACACGCTCGCATCGCCCGCTGCGATCACTGGAGCTAGCTTCCAAGCTGCCATTAGAAATGGAAAATTCCAAGGCACGATCTGACCCACTACGCCTATTGGCTCGCGCAAAACGATAGAGAGTTGCTTCTCGTCAAGCACATTTGCGCTGCCTTCTTCGCCCATGATAACGCCAGCAAAGTACCTAAAATGCTCGGCTGCAAAAGGGATATCGACATTTAGCGTCTCACGGATCGGCTTGCCGTTGTCCATACTTTCAACTTTTGCTAAGTGTTCTTTGTGCTCGTCGATGATATCAGCGATCTTGTTTAGCAGCTTTGCGCGCTCGCTAACTGTGGTGTGTTTAAATTTATTAAAAGCCTCACGTGCAGCACGAACTGCGTCATTTACATCTTCTTCGGTAGCATCAGCGATCTTTGCAAGGTGCTCGCCGTTTGCTGGATTTTTGGCATCAAGTGTAGCGCCGTCTTTTGCGTCACGCCACTCACCATTTATGAAAAGCCCGTATTTTTCAAGTAGTTTCATACTTTTCTCCTTGATTAAGATTTTGTAAAAGGATTATAATATTAATAAAATTTATCAAAAATAAATTTTGGACATAAATTCTCTTTTTTAATAAATTTTATTATTTAAAGTAGGGTGGTTTTAAATTTAACTCTGCCAAGTGAGCAAAAACGTAGTCTCGCCATCAAGTTCGCTTTGGCATTTTACGGTGATGCCGTTTTTCTTGCAGCACTCTTTTACTAAATTTAGCCCTATGCCAAAGCCGCCTTGATCGTCGTTAAATCTCGTGTAACGATCAAAAATTTTCATCTGCTGCTCTTTACTGATGCCACGTCCAGTGTTGCTTATGCTAAAGAAATTTGGCTCTAAAATGATGCTAACCTTTGAATTTGGTGCTGCATATTTTGAGGCGTTGCTTAAGAGATTGTCTAAAATTTTACTCACATCTTCAAGGTCTGCGTTTATAAAACTAGGCTTTAGGCTAGCGTCTATCTTAAGTCCGCGTTTGGTAAAAAATGGTGAAAAATAGTTTAACCTTTGCGTGGTTAGCAAATTTAGATCTATTAGCTCTTTTTTGCTTGGCCTATCAAGGTTAAAACTTAGATGAACGAGCGCGTCATAGATGCTGCCTAGGCTCTTTGCAGCAAGGCTGATGTTGTTAAAGCGCTTTAAATTTCGCTCATTTAGGTTTTCACGATCGGCTGTTTCTATGCTCATCGAGATGACGCTTAGGGGTGTATTTATCTCGTGTGTTGAGTCTTTTATGAAGTGATTTAGCGTATCTATCTTTTCATAAAGTGGCTTTAGGCTTAGTTTTGCTAAGTAAAAGGCGACAAAGAGCAGGGCAAAGAGGAAAAATGCAGCCTTTAGTGTGGTCGAAATTTGCAAGGATAAAATTTCGCCGTTGATATTTTTGCCAACTAGAAAGATGTCTGCGCGTGCGAGCTCGTCTGTGGCGTTGTCCTCCATATACTGGATCTTTTCAAAGATCGCTACCTTGCCGTCTATCAAATTTACATTTTTGCCTTTGTTGATATTTTTGCACTCAAAATCTTTATAAATTTTCTCACCATTCTCCAGCACGATACAAGCATGTACGCCCTTTTCGTTTGTGAGGCTTGAGACCGAGTCTAAGCCATTCATCCTGGCTTTCATATATATGCCCATCTTGATCTCTTTTAGGCTTTTTACCTCGTTTAAGATGAGTGCTTCTTTTTTATTTTGGTAGTCGTGTATAAAAAAATAGCTCAAAAATAGCACAGAGCTAACAAGATAGAGGGATAAAATTTTAAATAAAATTTGCGTCTTTTCAGACATAGATGTAGCCGTCTCCACGCTTGTTTAAAATGGCATCTTTGCCTAAAATTTGGCGTAAATTTTTGATATATACACGAAGGCTAAGCTCGCTTGGCTCCTCGTCAAATTTCCAAATTTTATTAAAAATTTCATCTTTGGTTAAAATTTTGCCCTTGTTTTGCAAAAATAGGGCGAGCAGGTCGCTCTCTTTGCTCGAGATATTTACATTTTCGCCGTTTTTACTTAGAGTTTTGCTCTGTGGGTGAAAGCAAAGATCATCTAAAATTTTGATATCTTCGCCGTTTTGGTGTGAGAAATTTCTTTTTATGAGAGCTTGCATGCGGATAAGTAGCTCTTTTAGCTCAAATGGCTTTTTTAGATAGTCATCGCAGCCGCTTTTGTAGCCTTTTTCAAGGTCGTCTATGGTGTTTAGCGAGGTGGTAAATATGCTAGGTGTTGTGACGCCAAGCTCACGTAGCGATGAAAGTAGGGAGAAGCCGTCGCCTTGCGGGAGTTTGACGTCTAGTATAAGTAGGTCAAAATTTCGCTCGTATGCAAGATCTAGTGCGTCTTTGGCATTGTTTGTAGTGGTGACATCGTAACCATTTTCGCCCAGATACTCGCTTATTAGATCAAGTAATGTTTCATCATCTTCAACAAGCAAAATTCTGACCATCAAGTGCCTTTACATGCCTTTTTTCATTTCGTCTTTCATGCCCATGTCGTCTTTTTTCATACCCATGTCATCTTTTTTCATTTCGTCTTTCATGCCCATGTCGTCTTTTTTCATACCCATGTCGTCTTTTTTCATTTCGTCTTTCATGCCCATGTCTTCTTTTTTAGCTTCGTGTTTTTTGACAGGATGTTTTTTAGACATATCATCTTTCATCATCTGCTCTTTCTTCATCATCTCATCTTTGCCCATCTTGTCCTTTTGCATCATTTCAGTAGCATTTGCAAGACCGCCAAACATAAACATAGCACCAAGTGCAACTAAGATTAACTTTTTCATAAAGTCTCCTTTAAATTAAATTATGTTGCAATTGTAGTCACTTAGTGTGAAATAAGTGTGAATTTACGCAAATACAAAATAGATAACTGGAAGCGTGATAAATGAAAAAAGCACGCCAATAGCAACTGATGAGATGGCTAGTGAGCTATCAAGTCCAGCTTTTATGACCATCGCGCTTGCAAGGGCTGATGTCGGCATCGCACATTGAAAGAGACCAACGACCCAAGTTTTGCTCATCTGGATGCCTGAGACTTTTAATATGATGAAAAATACGATAGCTGGCAATATCATCTTACACAAAAGCACGACGCTAACGCCTTTATATGAGCTTGTGATACTGCTAAAGTTAAGACCAACGCCGATCGCAAAAAGTGCCACTGGGGTGACGCTACCTTCAAACATCCTAAGTGGCGCAAAGATAAAATCTGGAAGCGGGACTTCTTTTAAGACAAGACCCATAATGAGCGCGATAAATGGTGGAAATTTTAAAATTTTCATCGTATTTTGAAAGAGCGAGACCTTCTCAGGTGCGGCAAAAGATAGGATGAGTGGTCCAAGGATCGAAAGTGGGATACCAGTGGCTATTTGATCGTAAAAGATGACCTCATTTACCATCGCATCGCCAAAGAAGCCCTGAATGACAGGCATACCGACAAATAGTGTGTTACCAAAAAGGCTTAGCATGACCATACTGACGGTTGTTATTTTGGTAAATTTAAAAACTCTGCCTATGACAAATGCCAAAGCGGCGCTAATGGCGGTTGAGGCAAAGCCGATTAGGATCGTGTTTATAAGCGAGGCATCGACATTTACGTGGTAAATTTTGTCGAAAATTAGCGCAGGCATTGCAAAACAAAGGACAAAATCCACAAATGGGATCGAGTGCTTTTGCTCAACAATGCCGACTTTTTTAGCAAAAAAACCAGTTGCGATTATGAAAAATATTGCAAAAAGTGGTGTGAAATTCATAGCAGTCTCTTTTAAGTTTGGAATTTACAAAGAATTGATTATATGCCCCAAAAGATTAAATTACAATAAACTTTTTTGGATTTTACTCTTAAATTTAAACCCTAGTATCAACCTTTTTGTAAAATTTATCTCTTTCATCTATCTTTTCTTTATTTTTTATATCGTTTTCAAGATAGCTGATATTATAAATTTCTCTTGCGGATATACTTTTGCCGCTATTTAGGCTGATTAAAAATTTACTCTCAAATTTATTTGATATGTTGATGATAGCTATCGCTCCAGCATCTTTTAGGCTTGTGATCTTGCCGCTTTGCATGACGCCGATGTCTTTGAAATTTAGGCTATTTAGCTGCTCATTATCCATCTTTTTTGCATCTAAATTTACACTAGTTTTTAGCTCGCTTGGCGTATTTAGCTTGCCAGTGTCATTGTAAAGCTCATTTACGTCTAGCTCTCTGCCGCTATCAAATTTTAGTCTTATCGTGCCATCTTGATTTAGCTTCATAGCTATGACGCTATCGCTATCTCGCAGTGCAGTGGCGGCTATGGCTTCATTTGATGTAAAAGCCTTTTTTACTTTTTTTAAATTTGAGATGCTAAAATCAAGCCCAGTTGCTTGCTTAAATTCATTTTCCATTGCGATCATTTTGGCTGATTTTGTATCTTCAAGCTTTGATATGTAAGCGTCCGCATTTTCGTCAAATTTCTTTAAATTAGCGCTAAGATTTTCTATCGTCTTTTCATGCGCATCAAGCTCAGCGTTGTAGTCACTATAAAATTTCATAAAACTATCTTTTTGAAATTTTGTGTATGAGAAATTTTCATCTTTTTTCTGCTCTTTGCTTGGCTCGACGATCGGGTTAAACTCGCTTAATCTTGCAGTGTCATCAAAGCCTATTTTTGTGTAAGCGAAATTTTTAAAAGAGCTATCCTTACCAAAGATATTATTGTGCCTTAGATCGACCCAGCCGTCATTTTGAGCATATTTTTTAAAGAAATTATTTATATCATTTTTGCCTATCTTTTCATATCTATTCTCAGCAGCAAACAAGGTATTTGGATCTGAGGCGTAGTAGGAGTGCCTGTGATCGATCTCTTTTGTATCTACGTAAAGATCGGGACTATTTGTGATTATTGCTTTATGGTTTAGCTCTTCTCTTGCTATTTGGTTGTGATTTATGACATTTGTGCTGATAAACTGCCTAAGATCAACTCTAGCCGTGACGTCACTTAAATTTGCTATTTTTTCATTTCCGTCTTTGTCGTATCCTCTTACTTTTAGCTTGTCAAAGAGCATATCTTTTTGATCTAGTGTGCCGTCATTATTGCTATCAAAGCTAAAAAGTGCGCTGTTGTTTTCTAGCTTTCCAATGCCTAGCTCATCATTATCGCCGTAAATATCTAAAAAGACTTCCACTTCGCCATAATTTGTCTTTAGAGTGTTTGAGTAGGCGTAGTCGTTTAAATTTTTAAATTTTGTATTTTCTAAGTAGCCACTTTTTAAGACAGGTAGCATGGCGGCATCATCTGTGGCATTTATATTTTTAAAGTAGGCGTTTTTGCTAAAGCCATTAGAAAGTTTGTCTGAGTAAATTTTGTTGTTGCTATCTATTAAATTTTGCGAGTAATCTTTTAAAATTTCTTCTGCTTTTTGTATTGCTAGATGTTTGTTGTATTCTTTGATATCAGCTTCAGTTATGTAGATGGTATCTGTTTTATTTGCTTCATAAAGCTCGTTAAACTGGCTTAAATTTACTTTTGAGCTATTTTGATCGCCATGATTTGAAAATCTTTTAGAGAGATTTTGCAAATCATTTAAATTTATAAAATCATACTTTTGCGGTGCAACATTCATCTAAAATCCTTTTAAAGATGTTGCAAATAGTATCGGCTAAATTTATAAAATGTTTAAGCTTATGATGGTGCCCGAGGTCGGACTCGAACCGACACAAGGTTGCCCTTATCAGATTTTGAGTCTGACGCGTCTACCAGTTTCACCACTCGGGCTAAGTTAAGATTGAAATTTTAGATTTGTGAGAAGAAAGAAAAAGGGGAGACTTGCTCCCCGAAAAAGAAAATTATTTCTTTTTACCTTTTTTAGCAGCACCAGCAGCAACTGCTTCTTTAAGTTTTTTGCCAACTTTGAATTTGACTGCTTTGCTAGCAGGAACGTCGATTACTTTCTTAGTTCCAGGAACTCTAGCTTTCCTTGCAGCTCTGTCAGCAGTACCGAAAGTACCAAAGCCTATAAAGCTAATTGTATCACCTTTTTCAAGAACCGCTTGGATTGTCTCCAAAGTAGCATCAACAACTTTTAGAGTATCTTTTTTTGAAAGACCAGCCTTGTCGGCAACCGCTTGAATAAATTCAGCTTTTTTCATGAACCATCCTTTTAAGAAGTTATGCGGCAATTCTACACTCTTTTAAAAAAAAATACAATACTTTTTCCCTAAATTTAGCTCTTTTTTTGCATTTTTTTAGTAAAAAAGACCAAATTTTGAACTTTCACTCGCAAATTTCAAACGTAAGCTCGTTTTTTAGCCCTATCTTTTTCATATCTACAAGCTTTAAATTTTTAAAATTTAAACCCATTAGCTCATCTTTGTTTGTCACTTTAGCATTTGCGATCTGGCGCAAAACCTCACCTCTATAAGCTTTTGCATGGTGGCTTAATATCTTTTTGTTTTTTAAAAAGCAAAATGTCGTAAATTCTTTTTTCACCACATAAAATTTCTCATAAAATTTGGCTCTAAGGTCTAAAATTTCATCATTTTCTAAAAAGCTATCGACTGCCTTGCTAAAATTTTGCTCATAAAATTTACAAATATCAAAGCCAGCTAGCTTTTCGCCTTGCTTTAGTTTATATTCAGCTATCTCATCTTTTGCCAAAATTGGCCCAAATAAATTTGAAAATATCAAAACATTATTATCTATATATTTTTGAGCCTCAACGCTTAGTCCGCGGTAGTTTAGGTGTTTATAGGCAACGCCGTCATATCTTAAGATAGCTTTTATGCTACCTTTTTTAGATAGACTTTCTCGCAGTTGCTCGCTATCCTCAAGCTCCTTTAATCCAAAAAGTTTTTTTATCTCGTCTAAATTTGCACTTTTTAAAAACTCATCATATCTTTTTAAAATTTCAGCCCTTTTGCCAAAAAGCTCAGAAAATATCAAATTTTTACCATCAAATTTATCACTCGTGTTTAGAGAAATTTTGCTTTCGCTTGGTGAGAAGAGTATTTTTAACCCCATTTTCTTTCCTATTTATATATGTAAATTTTGGCAGATTATACAATAAAACTTTTTTGCACTAAAAAAAATCAAATTTTCACCGATATATCACAAAGCGGAATTATTCTTGCTTAGAGTGAATAAAAATTTAGGGAAAAATTATGAGAATTACAAATCAACTACGTTTTAGTCAGACTTTGCACGACTATCAAAAAAATATGGTTGGCGTAAATAAAAGCTACCAGCAGCTCTCAAATGGACTAAAAATTCAAGATCCATACGACGGTGCTGCGGTTTATAACGATGCTATGAGGCTTGATTATGAAGCGACCACTCTCACTCAAGTGGCAGATGCTACCGGTAAGTCAGTAAATTTTGCGAAAAACACGGACAATGCGCTGCAAGAATTTGAAAAACAGCTTGAAAATTTTAAAACAAAAGTCGTTCAAGCAGCCAGCGACGTGCATAGCACAACATCTCTTGAAGCTTTGGCAAACGACCTTCAAGGTATCAAAAACCACCTTGTAAATATCGCAAATACCTCTATAAATGGGCAGTTTTTATTCTCAGGTAGTGCTGTGGATACTAAGCCGATCGATGGCTCAGGTAAATATCAAGGCAACCGCGACTATATGAAAACTTCAGCCGGTGCGCAGGTCGAGCTACCTTACAATATCCCAGGATTTGATCTATTTTTAGGAAAAGATGGCGACTACAACAAAATTTTAACAACAAACGTGATGCTAGCTGATCAAACTAGAACTGACATCTCTTATGCGCCAAAATATCTTGACGAAAATAGCAAGATAAAAAATATGATCGGTCTAAACTACGCAAGCGACTCAGTTGTGGGCAGTGACGGCTCTTATAAAGGTACAATCGAGCCAGATTTTGACTTTTTGGATACTTCAAATGTAAATTTCCCTGACACATACTTTTTTATGCAGGGTAAAAAGCCAGACGGCACGACATTTACAAGTAAATTTAAGATGAGTGCTGATACGTCAATGGCTGGTTTGATGGAGAAGATCGGTATGGAATTTGGCAACACAAAGACTACAAAAGTTGTCGATGTGAGCATAAATAACGACGGACAATTTAATATAAAAGACCTTACTAAAGGCAATCAAACGATAGACTTTCACATGGTTGCAGCTACTTCTGTGGCGGCAAATCGTGGTGCGATAGCTCCAAACAATACACTTGATACGATAAATTCGCTACAAAGCCTTGAAAATATGGCAAATGCTGTGCCAAAAACGGTTCATATAACTGAATTTACAAAGAGCAAATACCTTGATAAAGATGGAAATTTAACAAACGCATTTGACTATGACAAGGTTAGATTTGAGCGAAAAGACAATGAACTTATCGCAAATTTACCTCAAGTTGCTAGAAGAACAGGCGAGTTTGCAACTGATCAGACAAAGCTAAGCGAGGTTTCTGGTACAAAAGAGAGCTACAATAGAAATTTATACCCAAAAGATGTTGATGCTAGAAAGAGGGAGCTTTACAATATAGATAATCAAGAGATAGGCATGCAAGTAAAATCAATAACAGGCACAATGTATGACATCAAAGTAAAAATGGGCGAAGCAGGTGGCGTAAATACCCCAGTGCAGTTTCAAATAACATCTACAACTGCTGCTGGTGTGGTATCTCCAACTAGAAATTTGACCGTCTATAACTCAGATGAATTTGGCAGTTACAGAACCTATGCAAGTGATTTTACATATCGCCAGCTAATGGATATCGTAGCGATGGCTGCAAGCGATAACATCCCTGATCCTCAAAACGTAGAAAATGCAAATTTTGATACAGATATCGAAAAGGTAAGAAGAGATCAAAACTACAACGCCTATAAAGAGGCTTTGTCAAAGACTAAAGGCGCAGTAGAAGTAAATTTAGACGATAAAGGCAGGATGGTGCTAACTGACAAGACAAAATCTGTCACAAATATAGAGCTAACCATGTATGATGCGAAAAATGGAGATATATTTGACGGAGATAGCACTGGCATGAACACTGCTGGCGCTGCAAGCCACCCTCAAGGCAAGGGCTCAGTATTTAGCTTTAACGAAAATAACGCTTTAACTATCGATGAGCCAAGCACAAGTGTCTTTCAAGACCTTGATGATATGATATTTGCCGTTAGAAACGGCTACTATAGAGCAGACGCTAACAATCACGATCCGCGAAATACAGGTATGCAGGGAGCTTTAAAAAGGCTAGATCACTTGATAGATCACGCAAATAAAGAGCTTACAAAGATAGGCTCTCAAACAAAGCTACTAACTGCGACAAATCAGCGTGCAGAGGTCATGAAAGTAAATGTGCTAACCGTTAAAAATGACGTCATAGACGCAGACTATGCAGAGTCATATCTTAAATTTACACAGCTTTCACTCTCATATCAAGCTACTCTACAAGCAAGCGCTAAGATAAATCAACTAAGCTTGCTAAACTACCTAAACTAAAATGATAAATCAGCAGGCCTAGCTTGCTGATTTTTTAAAAATTAAACTCAAGCGTGCTATAATAAGCCTTTTTAACAAAAGGATCTAAAATTTTAAGACATATATTATTTACTATTTTTGTTTGTTTTTTTATATATTTTGGTATCGCTACGGCTGCTCCGACTGCTGATTTTGTAGGCTTACTTGGACAAAGCCTTGGTGTTTTTAATATTAAATATTTTGGACTTATCGCCTATGTTTATCCATTTTTACTTATCGTTTTAGGCTATTTTGTATATAAAAATTTTAATAAATTTGACTTTGATTTTGCCCAGTTTCTAGTTGGGATTTTTCTATTTTTTATCGCATTTTTGATGTTTCAAGCGCTAAGTACTTCTGGGGCAAATAGCGGCGTGATAGGTGGCTTTATAGTCTCAGCGCTAAAAGAAGTCATCGGCGCTATCGGCACTGCGGTTGCTATACTTATGATATTTATCATCTCACTTGGACTTGCTTTTAGAGAAAATTTTATCATCGTTTTAAGAAAGGCTTTCGTAGATAAAGAGCCAAATAGCTATGAAGAAAAAAGCGCAAGCGTAAAAGAGGTAAGGGCAAGGCAGATACCAAAGATAGAGCGCAAAAAGCCAAAAGCCGACGAGATAAAAGAAGAAGAGCTTATAGATGCGCAGGTGCTAAATGATGATGAGCCAAATTTAGAGAGCGAGCCAGAATTTGAACCAGAGCCAGAGATGGAGCCAGCACAAGAGGGCAGACCTGCAACTATAAGCGGGGTTGAAATTTTAAATGAAGTGGCTGAAAACAAAAAGCTTCTTGATCAGATAGAGCGCGGCAAGGTCGAAAAGCCAAAAGACTTTGTCTTGCCGCCACTTAAATTTCTAAACGACCCTCCAAAGCGCTCGCACAATATAAATGAGGCAGAGATCGACCAACAAATTTCAAATTTGCTCGATAAACTGCGTAAATTTAAGATAGATGGCGACGTGGTGCGAACTTATACTGGCCCTATCGTTACGACATTTGAGTTTCGTCCAGCCCCGCACATTAAGGTGAGTAAAATTCTCACTTTACAAGATGACCTAGCGATGGCGCTAAAGGCCCAAACTATCCGCATCCAAGCGCCGATCCCTGGCAAGGATGTCGTTGGCATAGAGGTGCCAAATCAAAATTTAGAGACGATCTATCTAAAAGAAATTTTAGAAAGCGAAGTCTTTAAAAACGCGAGCAGTCCGCTAACCATGGCTCTTGGCAAGGATATCGTGGGCGCTCCTTTTGTGACTGACCTTAAAAAGCTCCCACATTTGCTAATCGCAGGTACAACAGGATCAGGCAAGAGCGTGGGTATAAACGCGATGCTTTTAAGCTTGCTTTATAGAAATAGCCCACAAACTTTGCGCCTAATGATGATCGATCCAAAGATGCTTGAGTTTAGCATATATAACGACATCCCACACCTTTTGACGCCGGTCATCACAGAGGCTAAAAAGGCGATCACAGCGCTTTCAAACATGGTCGCTGAGATGGAGAGAAGATACAAAATAATGAGCCAAACTCGCACAAAAAACATCGAGAGCTACAACGAAAAGATGAAGAGCGAGGGCGGCGAGCAGTTCCCATACATAGTCGTGATCATCGATGAGCTGGCCGATCTTATGATGACTAGCGGCAAGGACGTGGAGCTTTACATAGGCCGTCTAGCGCAGATGGCAAGGGCTAGCGGCATACACTTGATAGTGGCGACCCAGCGTCCAAGTGTCGACGTCGTGACTGGCCTTATAAAGGCAAATTTGCCAAGCAGGATAAGCTACAGAGTAGGGCAGAGGATCGATAGTAAGGTCATCCTTGATCAAATGGGAGCTGAGAGCTTGCTAGGGCGAGGAGATATGCTATTTACACCTCCTGGAAGCCCTGGTGTGATCAGGCTGCATGCGCCATTTGCGAGCGAAAAAGAGATCGAAACAATTGTAAATTTCTTAAAAGAGCAGCAAGATGTGATCTACGATGAGAAATTTCTAGCAGAAGAGGGCTCTAGCGCAGGCTCGGCTACTGGTGCGCTAGGCGAAGATGAGCTTGATGAGCTATATGAAGAGGCAAAAGAGATCATCTTAAGCGAGCAAAAAACATCGATCAGCTACCTACAAAGACGCCTAAAAATAGGCTACAACAAAGCTGCAAATATAATCGAGCAAATGGAGAAAATGGGCGTTTTAAGCCCTGTAAATGCAAAGGGCCAAAGAGAAATTTTGGTCTAAATTTATAAGCAATGTAAAGATAAAGGAATAAAAATGTTTAAATTTGGAGTTCTCGTTTGTATTTCTTTTTTAATGCTAAATTTTACCTTTGCTCAAGATATCAATACGAGTAATGTAGAGAAAAACTCAACATCTATGCTAAAAACTCTAAAACAGATGAGCATACCTTTTTCTGGCGATGAGTATGAGATAGAGAATTTATCCAAGTTAGATGATAAGATGTTAGCGGTAGTGCAAGCATCATTGCCAAAACAAACTGCACTATATGATGCCATCAAGGGTGATCTAAATAAAGATGGCATAGAGGATGTAGCTGTGGTAACTCAAGAAACATTTAAGGATAAATTTATGCCGTTTAGTGAAGGTTGCGACGAGAGCACTAAAGATGATAAATGGTGTCAAATAGTAAATAAAAATCGTCGTGGTGTCGTGATCTTGCTCTCAAATGGTGATAAATATGAGGCTGTAGTAACTAAGAGAGATATCTTTGAGAGCCCAAATGAAGATGGTGGAGCTTATTTTCCACCAGAGCTTGTAGTAGAGATAAAAAATAGCGAACTAAAATTTTTCTATAGTTATGGTAAGTACGGATACTGGGAATATGTTTTTGCGCTAGATGGAAAAGATTTTAGGCTTGTAAAGTATTTTAGTAGTGTTAATAATGGTCCTATGTCAGAGTATATAGTGC
Source organism: Campylobacter concisus (assembly GCF_003048875.2). Classification (NCBI taxonomy): domain Bacteria; kingdom Pseudomonadati; phylum Campylobacterota; class Epsilonproteobacteria; order Campylobacterales; family Campylobacteraceae; genus Campylobacter; species Campylobacter concisus. The sequence goes on from NZ_CP049264.1 coordinate 879,029, forward strand.
AAATGGACTTTGTAAATCATAGGCTAGATAAAAGTGTAAATTTGCTATACCAGGGCAATAAAGAGTATAAGAGATACGAAGAGTGTATAGAAAAGTATAAATCTTTAAATGATGCGCAAGAAGATGATGGTTATGATGGAGTATTTATTAGAAAAACTTACGAGCTAAAAACACAAGAAATTCTACTCTCGAAAGTTAAAAAGGTTGATTATATAGATGGTCGTTGGCTGGATGATTTGCAAAATTCAAAAGAGTTAGAAAAAATTTTGAAGATTGATTTTTGGAGTGAATATCCAGGCGATAATGAAAATGAACTTGTTAGATGTGTCGCTGATAAGATATAAAAGCCTTGTGCTGATTTAAATTTTTCTACTAAATTTAATTGATGATAAAAGTTTGTAAATTAAAGCCATTGTTAAAAATTTAAAAATAAATTTTAAAAATAGCTAAAAACATAATCAAAAATATTTAAACTCTTTATGAAACAAATTCGCATAATGTGCTAATTGATACCTAAAAGAAGCTATATCATAACTACAAAAAAGCAATGCTCTTGATGTTAACGAAATAAATTTGATGCCTTAAATTAACTTTATTATAGATACAAAGACTTACCACTTGATAAGTGTTCTATAACCCACCTAAATCACGATACAGCAAATCGTATGTGGTGGGCTGTGAGAAACCATCTTGGATATTTAGGGACTAGCAACACTCACGGACTTTACGTATTACGCCATACAGTGGCTTCTAGGTTAGTGAGTTTGAAGGGATTTAATGCTCATAAACTGATGGCTTTTATGGGTCACACAGATATTAAAAGTAGCCTACATTACGTGCATCTAAATGTTGATGATATACGTGATGGTGTGGGAGTTGGTGTTTAGTTAAAAGGTGGTAAAAGTCCTTGGTATTTGGTTGCGGAGGACGGATTTGAACCGCCGACCTTCGGGTTATGAGCCCGACGAGCTACCACTGCTCTACTCCGCGATAAGAGTTGTTTGGGATTTTTAAAAGTGGATGGGGTAAGAGGATTCGAACCTCTGAATGACTGGACCAAAACCAGTTGCCTTACCGCTTGGCGATACCCCAATGTTTTTAAGAGTTGTAATTATATAGACTTTAATGCCATTTGTCAAGCTTTTTTAAAAAAATATGTAAATTTATTTTATTTTTCAAAGTAGCTCTTTTAAAATTTAAAAATAAACAAAATACTTTTATAGTATATAAAATTTAATTATAGCTTTTAAAACCCATGCGAAAATTTACATGGGTTTATCTAGTTTTATGCCAAAAGTTCTTTTGCGATCATACTTATGCGTTTTGCTTCAGCACTCGCTCCGATCTCATCTTTTGCCATTTTCATCACAGCGCCTAAATTTTTACCAACCTTTTCAATGATACTTTTTATCTTCTCTTTTAGTTCATCATCACTTAGCTGAGCTGGTAGATATGCCTTGATCAGCTCGATCTCGCTCTGCTCTTTTTTGGCTAGGTCCTCTCTTGCTCCCTTTAGATAGAGCTCAACCGAGTCAGCTCTCTTTTTGATCTCTTTTTGAAGTAGTGGGAGCACGACCTCGTCGGTCATCTCGATCCTTTGATCGACTTCGACCTGCTTAAGTGCTGCATTTAGCGTCCTTAAAGTGTCTCTTTTAAACTCATCTTTTGCTTTCATAGCCTCTTTTATGTCGGCTAAAATTTGCTCTCTTATGCCCATTTTCTCTCCTTTAAATTTTTGAAATAATAACTAAAATTTTGTGATAATTTCTTGAAATATGCCTTTTAAATAAGCCGCCCCAACGCCCTCTCTAAGCCCATCGTCTATTACTATAAATTTCGCTTCTTGCCCGTTTAGTAGCTCCTCTAAAAGCAGTGTCCCAGCGATGAGCGGATACTTTCTACTTCTTCCAACCGCCACGTCAGCGCTTTTGTCATCCATCTTTAAAAGCTCATTTACAAACCAAGCAAGATCATCATTTTTAAGCTCATATCCACTCACTTTTTTTGGATCGTAGCTCTCGTAGTTTAGCCCAAGCTTTAGTGTTGTGATAGTGGTCGGCACTCCAGAAGTTAGTACGATAAGTCTGTTGTCAAGACTTGTTAAAAATTCCCTTGCCTCTTTTGTATAAATTTTTGCATTTTCTCGTATCAGATCAAGCGTCTTAAACCTCTCGTAAAAGGTGATGATGCCAAATTTAAAGCTTATAAATTTTCCATCTTCGCCTATCTCTGAGCTTGCACCGCCGATGTCGATGATGCTAAATTTATCATTTATGCCAAGCTTTCTTAAGGCATTTTGCACGCCTAAAAATGTAAGTTTTGCTTCAGCTTGTCCGTCAATGATATGAAAATTTATGCCAAATTTCTCTCTTATCTCGCTAAAAATTTCTTCGCTATTTGATGCCACTCTAAAAGCCTCAGTTGCGACTGCCACGCACTTAAATTTAGTAAAGTCAAATTTGCTTTTAGCCTCCGCTATCGCTTCAAAAAGCCTATTTTTAGCCTCAAAGCCTATCTTGCCACTTTCGTTTAAGCCCCTTGCAGCTCCAACTATCTTTTCATAAATTTGCTCATTAGTAAAGTCATTTTGCTCTTTTTTTATAAGTGCCACGCGAAAGGTGTTTGAGCCAAGATCGATCGCTATAACCAAAATTTATCCTTAATATTTTTGCCAAATTCTAACATATGATAATTTAGTATCATTTAAAGTGAGAAAATTCTAAAAACTTTAATAATTTTCAAGATATAATTTTGCCAAAAACTCTTACAAGGGGGCTTGATTGCTTCGAGATAACTTCTTGGCGTTAGTTATTTTTGCGATTTGCAGCGTTGGATTTTTCGTTTGGGGCTATCAATACATCCCGGCAAATAACTACTTTTTATTCTTGATCGCTGGTATGTTTGGTCTTTTTATGGCGTTTAATATCGGTGGAAATGATGTTGCAAACAGCTTTGGCACAAGCGTCGGCGCAAAAACACTCACACTAAAACAAGCTCTTGTAATCGCCGCCATTTTTGAGCTTAGCGGCGCGATATTTGCAGGATCTGAGGTTACAAATACTATTAGAAACGAGATCGTGAAATTTCCAAGCGATCTAAACCCGATGAAATTTGTCATCATTATGATCTCAGCCCTTCTAAGCTCAGGTCTTTGGCTATTTTACGCGTCCAAAAAAGGTCTGCCAGTCTCGACCACTCACTCGATAGTTGGTGGCATCGTTGGCGCAGGACTTGCTATGGGATTTATGATAAAAGACCCTGAGCCATTTAATATGGTCTCTTGGGGCGAGATCGGCAGGATCGCCGTTAGCTGGGTCATCTCGCCACTGCTTGGCGGCGTGATGTCTTACATTATATTTGGCTATGTAAAAAGCAAAATAATCGAGCCAACACACGAGCTAAAGACAAATTTAAAAGCGCTAAAAGCTGAGAGAAAAGCCTATAAAGAAAGCTTCATAAAAGCGCTTAAAACAAAGCCAGCTGAGGAGCAGATAGCCACTCTTTCAAAAATCGCAGTTATCGATGAGGACGAGATCGAAACCACTGAATACAGCGAGTACCGCTCAAAAATTCGCATCATGAAAGATAGTGAAAAAGAGATAGATACCTTTAAAGCAATGAAAAAGCACATCCCGATCATCGCTGGATTTGCTGCAATGGTCATCTCATCGATGATGCTTTTTAAAGGGCTTGAACACATAAATTTAGCCTTTAGCATCATCCAAACAGTCTGGATCATCTTTGTTATCGGTGCTCTAGCGTATCTTGCAAGCCTTGCTATCATAAACGTCATGAGCAAAAACGATAGCGAAAAGAGTATCAATAGAATTTTCTCATGGTTTCAAATTTTTACCGCTTCATCTTTTGCATTTTCACATGGCGCAAACGACATCGCAAATGCCGTTGGACCATTTGCAGCTGTGCTTGACGTGCTAAAAACTGGCTCTATAAACGAAAGCTCACCTATACCAAGCATCGCAATGGTAACCTTTGGCATCTCGCTTGTCGTTGGACTTTGGTTTTTAGGCAAAGAGGTGATCACTACTATTGGCTCAAAACTAGCTGAAATTTTACCTACGACTGGCTTTAGTGCGGAGCTTGCCTCAAGTATCGTCATACTTCTAGCTACAAAGCTTGGCATACCAGTTAGCTCGACGCATATCCTAATAGGCGCAGTTTTGGGCATTGGCATCGTAAATAAAAATGCAAACTGGAAAATGGTAAGACCTATCATCCTAGCTTGGCTCATCACACTGCCTGCAGCTGCTATCTCATCGGCTATATTTTATTTCGCCCTTGCTAAATTTCTAGGCGTTTAGAAAAACACTTTGCTTGTAAATTTAAAATTTGCAAGCAAATTTCATTTAAACTAAAATTTCTAATTTCTACGGATAAAAAACTATCAGAAAAATAAAATTTTACTTACATTATTTAATAGATTAATTTATTAAAGATTAATCAATTTAGGCTAAAATACGACCATTTCAACAAAAGGACAGCTATGAAAAAAGATGTAAAAAAAGTTGTTTTAGCATACTCAGGCGGACTTGACACAAGTATTATTTTAAAGTGGCTCCAAGACGAATACAAATGCGAAGTAGTCACATTTACAGCTGATATCGGACAAGGCGAAGAGCTAGAGCCTGCACGCAAAAAAGCCCTAGCACTTGGCGTAAAACCTGAAAATATTTTTATAGAAGACTTAAGAGAAGAATTTGTACGTGACTATGTATTTCCAATGTTTAGAGCAAACGCAGTCTATGAGGGCGAGTATCTGCTTGGCACATCAATCGCGCGTCCACTAATAGCAAAACGCCAAAGCGAGATCGCAAGACTTGTTGGTGCTGATGGTGTGAGCCACGGAGCAACAGGTAAAGGCAACGACCAAGTTCGCTTTGAGCTTGGCTACTACGCACTTGGCGACAACCTAACTATCATCGCTCCATGGCGCGAGTGGGATCTAAACAGCCGCGAAAAACTTTTGGCATACGCTGAGAAAAACGGTATAGATATCACCAAAAAACCAGGTAAGAGCCCATATTCAATGGATGCAAATTTACTTCACATAAGCTATGAGGGTCTAGTGCTTGAAGACCCAAGCCACGCACCAGAAGATGATATGTGGAGATGGACAGTAAGTCCAAAAGATGCTCCAGATAAGAGCGAGATCATTGAGATAGGCTATGAAAAAGGCGATCCAGTGAGCATAAACGGCAAAAAGATGAGCCCAGCTGAAATTTTAACCGAGCTAAACCGCCTTGGCGCAAAACACGGTATCGGCAGACTTGACATCGTAGAAAACCGCTCAGTTGGTATGAAGAGCCGCGGCTGCTACGAAACTCCTGGCGGCACGATAATGCTAAAAGCTCACAGAGCGATCGAGAGCATCACGCTTGACCGCGGTGCAGCTCACTTAAAAGATGAGATCATGCCAAAATATGCAGAGTTAATCTACAACGGTTACTGGTGGTCACCTGAGCGAAATATGCTCCAAGCTCTCATCGACAAGAGTCAAGAACACGTAAATGGCTCTGTAAAAGTTGAGCTTTATAAAGGCAACGTGACTATCCTTGGCAGAAGTAGCAAAAATGATAACCTATTTAGCGAGGCATACTGTACATTTGAAGAAGATAGCGTTTATGATCAAAAAGATGCAGCTGGATTTATCAAGCTAAATGCGCTTCGTTTCATCATCGCACGCAAAAATGGGCGAAAATTTGACTAAAAATAAAATTTAAAAGGATAAAAATGAAAGTACTACTAATAAAAGATGTAAAGGCGCTTGGCAAAGCTGGCGAGATAAAAGAGGTAAAAGACGGCTATGGCAACAACTTCTTAATCGGCAAAGGCTTTGCAAAAGCAGCCACTCCAGATGTCCTTCGTCAATACGAAGCAGCTCAAAAAAGAAAGGCTGAAGAGCTAAAATATGAAATCGCAAATTTAGAAAAACTAAAAGAAGAGCTTGCAAAAGTGACAGTCGTCGTCAAGAAAACTCTTGGTGCAAATGGCTCGCTTTTTGGTTCAGTTTCAAAAGAGGAGATCGCAGCAGAGCTTGAAAAAACTCACCATTTAGTAGTCGAGAAAAGAGCGATCGACATGGACACTCACTTAAAAGCAGTTGGTCTTTATGATGTTTCTATAAAGCTTGGACACTCGATAAATGCGACCTTAAAGGTTGATGTGCAAGGAGAGTAGATGTTTCATGCGACAACCATCTTAGCCTACAAAGGCAAAAATAAAGCGGTCATCGGCGGTGATGGACAGGTGAGTTTTGGCAACACCGTCTTAAAGGGCAACGCCGTAAAAATTCGCAAAATTCACAACGGCAAAGTCCTAGCTGGCTTTGCTGGCAGCACTGCTGACGCGTTTAATCTCTTTGACATGTTTGAGAAAAATTTAGAGCATACAAAGGGAGACTTGCTAAAGGCGGTGATAGAATTTAGCAAAGAGTGGCGCAAAGACAAGTATCTAAGAAAGCTTGAGGCGATGATGCTTGTGCTTGATAGGGATAAAATTTTCTTACTTAGTGGCACTGGAGATGTTGTTGAGCCAGAAGATGGCAAGATAGCAGCTATCGGAAGTGGCGGAAATTTCGCCCTTTCAGCGGCCCGTGCCTTAGATAAATTTGCTGATATCGACGAAGAGGAGTTAGTCAAAGAGAGTCTCAAGATAGCCGGCGAAATTTGCATCTATACAAATACAAACATCAAAACTTATGTTTTAGAATAAGAGAGAAAATGAACTTAACACCAAGAGAAATTGTTAAATTTTTAGATGACTATGTGATCGGTCAAAAGGACGCCAAAAAGATCATAGCGATCGCACTTCGCAACCGCTACCGCCGTATGAAGCTTGAAAAGAGCTTGCAAGATGACATCATGCCAAAAAATATCTTGATGATCGGCTCAACTGGCGTTGGTAAAACCGAGATCGCAAGGCGTCTTTCAAAGATGATGGGATTGCCATTTATAAAGGTCGAGGCTAGCAAATATACTGAGGTTGGCTTTGTTGGTCGTGACGTTGAGAGCATGGTAAGAGACCTTGCTATGGCGTCATATAATCTCGTAAAAAACGAGCAAAGCGAGAAAAATCAAGATAAAATCAACGCCTACATCGAAGAAAAGATCGTCTCAAAGCTACTTCCGCCACTTCCAAAAGGTGCGAGCGAAGAGAAGCAAGCAGAGTACGCAAAGAGCTATGAAAAAATGCTAAATAGGCTAAGAAATGGCGAGCTTGACGAGTTAAGCATTGAGATAGAGGTGCAGCAAAATCCGCTTGAAGCTGGCTCAAACGTGCCACCTGACATGGCACAGATGCAAGAGAGCTTTATCAAGATAATTGGCATCGGCGGCAAAAACATCAAAAAAGAGATGAAGGTAAAAGACGCCAAAAAAGCCCTTCAAAGCGAAGCAAATGATAAAATTTTAGACCTTGAGAGCGTAAAAACAGAGGCTTTAAGAAGGGCTGAAAACGAGGGCATCATCTTTATAGACGAGATCGATAAAGTAGCCGTTGGCTCAGGTAGCTCAAACAGGCAAGATCCTAGCAAAGAAGGCGTGCAAAGAGACTTGCTACCTATCGTTGAGGGCTCGAATGTAAATACTAAATTTGGAAATTTAAAGACAGACCATATTTTATTTATCGCAGCTGGAGCCTTTCATATAAGCAAGCCAAGCGATCTCATCCCAGAGCTTCAAGGCCGTTTCCCACTAAGGGTCGAGCTTGATAGTCTTGATGAGGACGCGCTTTATCAAATTTTAACTCAGCCAAAAAATTCGCTTTTAAAACAATATATCGCACTTCTTTCAACTGAAAATGTCGAGCTAGAATTTGACGATGAAGCGATAAAAGAGATAGCAAGGATCGCTCACGCAGCAAATGAAAAGATGGAAGATATCGGTGCTAGACGCCTTCACACGGTGATCGAGCGCGTGATAGAAGATATCAGCTTTGAGGCTAGCGAAAAGAGCGGCGAGAAGATAAATGTGACAAAAGAGCTTGTAAAAGAGCGCCTAAAAGACGTGGTTGAGGATCAAGATCTAGCGAGGTATATACTTTGAAATCGGGCTTTGTTAGCATCATAGGACGCACAAATGCTGGCAAAAGCTCGTTTTTAAATGCATTGTTGAATGAAAAGATCGCCATTGTCTCGCACAAGCAAAACGCAACTCGTAGAAAGATAAATGGCATAGTAATGAACGGTGAAGATCAGATCATCTTTACCGACACGCCAGGGCTTCACGAGAGCAATAAGGCGATAAATCAACTACTAATAAACCAAGCTATAAAATCGATGGGAGACTGTGATCTCATAGTATTTTTAGCGCCTATTCATGATAGTACAAGCGACTATGAGAAATTTCTAGCTCTAAATCCTGAAAAACCACACATCTTAGTGCTAACAAAAGTCGATGAGAGCTCAAATACTAAAGTGCTTGAAAAGATCACTCAGTATCAGAAATTTCAAGATAAATTTGCAGCTTTGCTCACCTTTAGCACCAAGCAGCCTACCTATAAAAAGCCGCTTCTTGATGAAATTTGCAAGCTTTTGCCAGAGCATGAGTACTTTTATGATCCAGAATTTCTCACGCCGACAAATGAGAAGGAAATTTTTAGAGAATTTATACTTGAAGCGATCTATGAAAATTTAAGCGATGAGATCCCATATCTTAGCGATGCGATCATAAAAAGCGTGAAAGAAAAAACTGGCATAACTGAAATTTATGCTAGTATCATCACGGAGCGTGACATCCACAAAAGCATGATCATCGGGAAAAATGGTGAAACTATTAAAAGAATTGGAATTTTTGCAAGAAAGTTAATACAAAATTTAACCAACACAAAGGTCTTTCTAAAGCTCGATGTAGTCGTTAAAAAAGGCTGGAGTAAAGAAGAAAAGAGCCTAAATCAGATAATTGGCTATTGATTTTTTATTTTAAAGATATTAAAATACCCAATATAAGCGTTTAGGAAGGTTTTTTGATTCATGATGAATATTAAAAAAAATAGTGAAATTTCTATAGTTGCACTAGATCCGTATGACTATAAAGGATTTCGTTATCATAACAGCAATGTAGAAGCTTTTAACTTTTCAAAAACAGTCAATAAACGCGACTTTTTCATCTCATATATAAAATTTAAAGACCTAAAAACAACAACTATTTTTATCCCTAGAAGCGTTGATAGCGACACCCTCTATGAGGAGCTTTATTCAAAGACCTATGCAGAGCTCTCACTTGATCCAGCGCTTGATAATAAGATATTTTTCTCAGAAGGTACTACAAAAGCTCAAGAGAGAATTTTTACTGTTTTTGCTATCACAAATGAAGATATAAATTCGACCTTTAAAGCAGTTGCAAAAAAGGTCCCATATATCGACTATCTTGCGCCTGAGCCTTTGATCTACTCTGCTATTTATAAAAAAGGCTTGCTACCTAGCACACAAGCAGACTGCTTTATCGCGCTTAGAAAAGATGAATCATTTTTAAGCATATATTTAGATGGTGATTTTTTTACTGCAAGAGAAATTCGCTATAACCTAAACTATCTTAAAGATAAATTCTTAGAGCAAAGCGGCGATCGCCTAAGCGATGATAAATTTCTCGAAGTTTTGTCTCAAAGAGGACTCGTAAATAAAGACGATGATGGCTTTAACTACGATCTAAACACAGTTTTTGAAGATTATATATTTTACTTTAACGATATTTTAAACATTATAAATAGCCAAAATGGCATAGCCATAAAGAAAATTTACATAGATTGTGACTATGAGATCAAAAATTTTGCAAATTTTATCTCAACCAAACTTGGCTTGGATGCCGAATATATAAACATAAAAGTTGCGATAAATAACAAAAACTACACTATCAACGAGCGTTATAACGTTATGGCTTTATTTGGTAGATTTTATACCAAAGAGCCATTTTATGAGAATTTTAACCTCTCAAATATGCTCCGTCCAGATCCATTTGTCAAAAGAAAAAGTGGCAAATTCTTGCTCACTTGCGCTACGGCATTTGCGCTAAGTATGTTATATCCAGCTTACAACTACATAGCTGGTCTTGTTTTAGAAAAAGACAGCGCAAGACTAAATGACGAATATAGCGTCTTAAACGCACAAGAGATGCAGATAAAAGAGACGCTAGCTAAAATTTCAAGAGAACAAGAGGCGGTAAAAGAGCAGACTCAAAAAGAGAATGAAAAGCTAAATTTTAGAAAAGGTCTGCTTGCTGAGATCGAAAATAAAAAAGATAATTACGCTATGAAGGGTTTAAATCTTTTTAAAATTACCGATATTTTAAATCTAAACGCAGTTCATATCACAAACATCGTAAATAACGATAGAAATTTGACTATAACTGCAGTTAGCGATAATGAAAAAAGGATAACCCAGTTGATCAAAGATATCAGCAAAGATGAAAAATACTTGGTAAATACTAAAAAAATTCGCTCCGATGACGCTAAACACGAGTATGAAAGTAATATAAGCATAGAGATTAGACAATGAGACAAGATATTTTAAGCAAAATGGATCAATACTTTGATAGCAAAAAGCCAAACGAAACAAACCTCATTTTTCTTGGCTCAGCGCTTATCATAGCTTACCTTGTCTATATGCTATGCTTTGATCCTGCACAAAATTTCTTTGATGAAAAGCTTGATAAACATACGAGAATTTCTACAAAGCTAGAAAACACTAGAAATTATCTAGCCTCAGTGAGCTCCCCTGATGGCGATAGAAATTTCAAGATAAACGAAGAAAATAGAAATTTAAGCAATCTAAAACTTCGTTACACAAATATTTTGAAATTTAATACCTATTTTGATTCAAAGCTAAAAGAGCTTTCATTTTTGCTTTTTGACAATCAAAACTGGGCAAACTATATAGATAGTATCGTGCTTTTGGCAAAACAAAATAATATAAAAATTTTAGAGCTTAAAAGTGATATAAAAGAGCCAAATTTCCAAAAGATAGAGCAAATTTTAAATATAGATGTCACTTGCCTTGGAAATTTTAAAGATATGCTTAGCTATATAAACGGACTTGAAGAGTCAAAACTCGTAGTAGATCTTCACAAGATGGATATAAATTCCACTCAAAAAGATCTAGGAGCTAAGCTCTCTATCTCTGTGTGGGGTATGAAGTACTGATGAAAAAATTTGGTTTATTTTTAATTTTAGCTCTTGGCCTATTTGGTAATGAGTTTGAAGGCGAGATGAAAAACTATGATGAAGTTTTTGTTAAGATAAAGGAGCAAAGAAAGGGGCTTAATAACGGTGAAATTTCTAGCTTGCAAGATCCTTTTAAGCTAAATTTGCCAGTTGCTCCAAAAGGCGATCAAAACACTACAAAATACTCTTCTGCAAGGGGGTTTATGCTAAAGGCTATTTTGCTAAATAAAGCAAATATAAATGGCAAGTGGTATAAAGTGGGAGATATGATTGATGATTACAATATCACAAGTGTTCAAAATAACAAGGTTATCATCGTAAAAGATGGTGAAAAACAAGAACTAACTCTTAAAAATGGAAGTAAAAATGTTGGTATCAAAATTAAGTAAATTTATTATAACTGCGGCGTTGGCTTCATTTTTAGCTACCCCTATAATGGCAAAACCAAGCACATGCTTGAGTAAAAATTTTAGTATGAAGATCACAGACGATATAAGTCTTGGCGATGTTTTAAATCAGCTCTCTGAAATGTGTGATTTTAGTATTGTTGCAAAAGATGCTTATAGTAAAAAAGAGCTTGACGATAAAGTCTTTGGCGTAAATATAAGAAACATGAGTCTAAGCGAGGTCTTTGATCTACTTTTAAATGAGAAAAATTTAAGCTATGAGTTTTCAAATAATGTCTTAAAAATCTCATCGCTTCAAACAAAAATTTTTAAAATAGACTATATCACCTCTATCCGTGAGGGCACAGCTATCACAAAAGCTTCGGTTGATGCCTCTCCATCAGAGGTTGGCAATAGCTCAAGCAGTGACACTAGCTCAAATGACATAAAAAATGAAAACAACTTGATAAGAACAACAGAGAAATTTGACTTCTGGGAGAAGCTTGATGCTGAGCTAAAAGCTATCTTAAACAATAGCAGCGAGCACATCACAGCGCCAGATCCTATCATAAACCAAAATGCTGGACTTATCACGGTTACAGCCACTCCGTCACAGCTAAAACGCGTTGAAAAATATATAGCCGAGATGCAAAGAAGACTTAAAAAGCAAGTCATCATCGACGTTTCTATCATCGCAGTTGATCTAAATAATGAGTATAAACAAGGTGTTGATTGGAGTAAATTTGAGCTTGGATTTAACTCATATATAGGCAACCAAGGCTCTAGCACCGGCTCAAGTGCAAGCTGGACAAATAAGGGCAACAGCCTAAGCGATGGCTTTGGACGCACACTAAACATCGCTGCAAATTTAAACTTTAGCCTTGATGGTATGATAAATTTCCTTGAAACAAATGGTAAAACAAAGGTCGTTTCAAGTCCAAAAGTAACCACTCTAAACAACCAACAAGCGCTAATCTCTGTGGGTGATAATATAAACTACCGCGTGATGGAAGAGACAGATAATGGTAGCAACAATAACAATAACAACAGGCTTACAACAACTTATAAACAATACTCTGTATTTATCGGTATCTTGTTAAATTTGCTTCCAGAAGTTTCAGATAACAACAAGATCATGCTTCGCATCAACCCAAGCTTAAGCAGCTTTAAGTATGCAGAAGATGACACAAGATCACAAAATACAGCCATTAGAGAGATCGCCCCTGATACAGTTCAGAAAAAACTCTCAACCGTCGTTCAGGTAAATAGTGGCGATACGATCATACTTGGCGGACTTATCGGACAGACCAAAGATAAGCAAAACACAGCTGTGCCACTTCTAGCCGACATACCTTTGATAGGAAGCGTCTTTAAAAGCACAAGAGATGGCGTAAGAACTACTGAGCTTATCTTTGTCATCACGCCAAGAGTTGTTGATCTTGAAGATCCAAAACCAGTTCAGCAGTCGCTAAAAGATCTAGGATTTTCTAAATCGATCTATGAGTAACGAAAATATTTATACACATATAAAAGATGTTTTTATAGATGAAGACGAGAGTTTAAATTTCGTAAATTTAGACAACTCTATAAGCTGCTACAACAAGATAGTTTTAGCTTTAAAAAAGCCACTAAAGCTTATCTTATTTTATGGCAAGCCAGGTAGCGGCAAGACCTTTTTGCTAAACAAGATCGCAAATGATCTAAAAGAAGATAAAAGCCTCATCTTTTTTCCACATCCATTTTTTAGTGAGGCGACATTTATCGAGGCACTTTGTGAGCAAATTTATGGAAAAAAGCTTGAAGATATAAACAACTTTGAGAGCTTTATAAAATTTTATTCAAAAGACTTTAGCAGTAAAGATGAAATTTTAAAAAATCAAATGACGGTTATCCTAGATGAAGCACAGCTCTATCCGACTGAGCTTATCGAGAAGATAAGGCTTATGGCCGATACTAGGATGTTTAAATTTCTCTTTACGATACACAAAACCGAAAACGAAGATATTTTGGCGAAAGATTATTTTCAGACTAGAATTTGGGAGAGCATCGAGCTAAGTAGTGCTGATGTAAATGAGATCATCATCTACTTGCAAAGAAAGCTTAGTCAAAAAAACTATGATAAATACCTTAAATTTGAGAAAAAAGACTACGAGTGCGCCTACTCATTTTGCGGTGGAAATTTAAGAACGCTAAACAAGATCATGTATAAATTCTATGAAATTTGCGAATACTACGAGCAGTATCAGCCTTCAAAGCTTAGCGGCGATAAGGCAAATACCATGATACTCACCATGGCTGCACTTGATGCGGGGCTAATCGATGCTTGAACCACAAGAAATTCAAAGACTAGAAAAGCTTTATGAGAGCTACAAGAAAAAAAATGGTGGCTTTTTGCATAAAATTTTTAATGCCAAAAACTCTAAAATTTTAATCATCGAGCTTTTACTTATCATCATTTTGCTGGCTGCATTGATAGCGCTAAGCATAGAAAAAACCCCAAGTCTTGCTAGTAAAAGCGATAAATTTTTAGCTAAAAATGCAACCGCAGTAAAAATGGTAGAAAAAAACGAAACAAATGCAAGCATGCTTAGCGAGCTAAAGCAAAAGAGCGAGGTTGCTAAGGCTAAATTTGAAGAGGGTAAGAAGCAAGATGAGCTGGCTGACAAGATAGCTAAAAAGCTCGAAGAGGTCGTAAAGATAAACGAAACAAACGATACTTCAAAAAATGACCCAAAAAGGCAAAGAAGCTCACAAGGTTGGCTTAAGCTAAATATCCCTGATGAAGAGCCACTTACCGAACAAAATGGCATAAACGGCATGAGCGTGCCACAAGATGAAGTGATAGATCTTGAGGCAAAACCAGCTAGAAAGCGTGTAAATATACAAGTAACTTCAGCATCAAATGAAGAGAGCGTGCTAAGGGAGCAGTTTTTAAAGACAAACAATCCAACTATCGCGCTCGAGCTTGCTAGATTAAATTTTAGAAATAATAATTTCAAAGAAGCTATAAAGTGGTCGCTTGCCGCGAACGATATAGATAATAGCTTAGAGGAGTCGTGGATCATCTTTGCAAAGTCAAAATATAAGCTAAAACAAAGCGATGATGCCGTCAAAGCTCTAAGGGAGTATAATAAAAACTTAAACAAAGCTTCGATAAATGAGCTTATAAATAAGATAAAAAGTGGAACATTATGAAATTTTTTGCTATTTTTTTGCTTTTTGTTTGTGAAGTTTTTGCTGTTAGTCTGACTGAGATAAGAGATGACTTTAACAGCGCAAACTATGCAAAAGTCTGCAACCAAAAGGTTGAGGACTTTTTAAAAACACAAAATAACGAAGAGCAAATTTCTATGTTTGGCATCGCTTGCATAAAGATGAACGATCTAAACAGGCTAGCAACTCCGATCGATAAGCTAGTAAAGAGCGAAAAATCAAGAGAAAATGCTGCCTATTTTGCTGATATCTTATTTAAGAAAAAGCTCTTATTTCACGCTATGATAGATGGCGTTGATATAAGCTATATCAGGCTTCCAAAGAGTGATTATATACTTTCATTTTTGTTTGATAAATTTGTAAAAAAAGAGTATGTCGAAGAGCTTGGCACATTTATATTTGAAGAGCCAAATTCTGACACAAGATATGAGATAAGCCCAACAAATGGGCAAATACCAAAGCTAGTGCTTAAAATTTTTAAAAATAACGACCTGAAATCACAAATAGAGTATAGATAATGAAAAATGTAGAAAATGTAATCTTAAAAAATATAGAACAAAATGGCAAACTAAGCACATCAGATATAGAAAAGATAAAGCAGATAAGCGAGCAAGAAGGTAAGGGTCTTGTTAAAATTTTAAGAGATGAAAATTTAATAAACGATGAAGATTTTATGGAAATTTTGTCCGATATTTACAGAAGAGGGCATGTAAATATAGATGAAATTTCAAACGATCTTGAGCTTGATATAAAGGCTTTTGTTAAATTTATAAGCGAGAAATTTAAGGTTTTATACTTTGACCTTGATGATATCGACATCGACTACCGCATCAGTGAGAAGCTAAGCACCGCTCAGCTAAAAACATATAGCGCGATCCCAGTAAAAGAAGACGAGATAAGCGTATATGTCGCTTTTAAAAATCCGTTTGACGTTATTGCTCAAGATAAGGTGCAAAATTTATTTAATAGAAAACTACTAAAAGTTGCCATCGCTCAGCCAACTCAGATAGAAAAATATATAAGCAAGCTAGCACTTAATGAGAGCATAAAAGATGTGATAACAGAGATCAGAAGAGAGCTTTCAAGCTCGGCCAGTCAAGGTCAAAACACTGAAAACTCTGGAATTTTAAAGCTAATCGAGATCATCTTAAAAACATCTATCCAAAGCAGAGCCAGCGACATCCATATCGAGCCAACCGAGACAAACTGCATCGTAAGAAGCAGGATCGATGGCATGCTAAGTGAGACATTTATATTTGATAAAGATATCTATCCGCCGATGGTTAGCCGTATGAAGCTACTTTCAAATATGGATATCGCAGAGCGCCGCCGCCCACAAGATGGTAGATTTTCAGCTCAAATTTTAGACAAAGAGTATGATTTTCGTATCTCGACGCTACCTATATTAAATGGCGAAAGTATAGTTTTAAGAATTCTTGATAAGTCAAAGGTCATTATAAATTTAGAAGATCTTGGCATGCACCCAGACAACTTTTCTAAATTTAAAAAGAGCATGAAAGCACCTTATGGCATCATCCTTGTTACTGGTCCAACAGGCTCAGGTAAGACTACGACACTTTACGGCGCGCTAAATGATATAAAAAGCGTAAAAACTAAGATCATCACAGTTGAAGATCCGGTTGAATACCAGCTAAATATGATCCAACAAGTGCATGTAAATGAAAAGGCTGGACTTACCTTTGTCTCAGCTCTTCGCTCTATCTTGAGGCAAGATCCAGATGTCATAATGATAGGTGAGATCAGAGATCAAGAGACGCTTCGCATAGCGATACAAGCGGCACTTACTGGTCACCTTGTCTTTTCTACGCTTCACACAAATGATGCCATAAGCGCGCTTCCTCGTATGATAGATATGGGCATCGAGCCTTATCTAGTAAGTGGCGCGCTCGTTTGCATAGAGGCTCAAAGGCTTGTTAGAAAGCTCTGCCCACACTGCAAACAAAAGATCACTCTATCTCAAAAGGCATTTGACGAGGTTAAGAAATTTGTCCCTGAAAACTACCAGTTTTATAAAAGCGTCGGCTGCCCGCAATGCTCACAAACTGGGTATCTAGGACGTGAGATGATAAGTGAAATTTTACCTATTAGTGACCATATAGCAAGCATGGTCGCAAATGGTGCTTCTAAAGATGAGCTTAAAAGCGTAGCTTACGAAGAGGGCTTTATAGATATGTTTCATGATGGTGTCATAAGAGCAGCAAATGGCATAACCACGCTTGAAGAAGTTTATAGGGTTGCTAAGATATGAAATACTTTGAGGTTGAATACATCCAAAACGGCAAACGCCACAAGATGAGCCTAAGAGCGAACAATAAAAGCGAGATCAAAGACAAAGCAAATGTCACTGGCATGATCGTAAAGATCAAAGAGACGCAAACTTCTAGCATAAATAACTTTGAAAATTTACAAAACGTGATCGCAAAGGCTTTTACTAATCCAAAGGTGAAAATCCCAAATTTAGTAGCCACCATAAGGCAGCTTAGCGTTATGACAAATGCTGGAATTTCTATCCACGATAGCATTAAAGAGGTTGCAAACTCCACCGAGGATAAGCGCCTTAAATTTATATTTCAAACTATAGATGAGGAGCTAAATCAAGGCTCAAGCCTCACAAATAGCATAGAAAATTTTAAAGAAGAGCTAGGCGACGTGACGCTAGCGATGATAAGACTAGGGGAAAGCACTGGTAATATGGCTGACGCGCTTGTAAAGCTCGCCTCTATCTTGCAAGAGGTCTGGGACAATCAGCAAAAATTTAAAAAAGCTATCCGCTATCCGATAACAGTCATTTGTGCGATCATCATAGCCTTTGTCATCCTTATGATACTTGTTGTGCCGCAGTTTAGAGAAATTTTCGAGCAGTTAAATGCAGAGCTGCCACTGCCAACTAAAATTTTGCTAAATATCGAATATGTCATGACAAACTACGGCTTTTATATCCTTGGAGCACTTGCGTTTATCGGATATTTGCTTAGAAAATACTACCTTGAGAGTGAAGAATTTCAAGATAAGGTCGATAAATACCTTTTGAAAGTCTATCTCATCGGCAAGATCATATTTTATTCGAATATGAGTAGATTTAACCTCATCTTTACAGAGCTTGTTCGAGCTGGTTTGCCTATAGCAGATGCCCTTGATACGGCTGTGATAACGGTTTCAAACAAGGATATCAAAAAAAAGCTAAGCGGCGTTAAGATACTTGTTGGTAGGGGCGTTAGCCTAACAGAGGCTTTTAGAGATACAAATTTATATGAAAATATGCTCATACAGATGATAAGCGCTGGCGAGCAAAGCGGTAGCTTAGACGATATGACCGGAAAAGTAACTGACTATTACAGGATGAAATTTAACGATATTATTGATAACATCTCAAACTATATAGAGCCTATCTTGCTTGTTTTTATAGCAGGCATGGTGCTTTTACTGGCTCTTGGTATATTTTTGCCGATGTGGGATCTATCAAAAGCCGTTAAAAACTAAAATAATTAAAATCTTAAAGGAGAGAAGATGTCTGAAAACAAAGAACACATGGTCGAAGAGAGCGCCTTTTTGGTCTCAAAGACCGATTTAAAAGGACGTATTACATATTGTAACGAGCCATTTTTAAAGATAGTTGGAGCTAAACAAGCTGAAGTCTTGGGTAAGCCTCACAACATCATAAGACACCCAGATATGCCAAGAGCTGTTTTCAAGCTACTTTGGGAGCGTATAAAAAATAAAGAAGAAATTTTCGCTTATGTTAAAAACAAAAGCTTTGATGGCGGATACTACTGGGTCTTTGCAAATATCACAACTTCGCTTGATGTGCAAAACAACCCAGTTGGCTACTACTCAGTTAGACGCAAGCCAAATCCAAAGGCGATTGAGATAATAGAGCCTATATATCAAAAGTTGTTATCGGTAGAAAAGAGCGGTGGCATGGATGCTTCGATGAAATTTTTAACTGAATTTTTAAAAGAAAAAAATCTAAGTTATGATGAATTTGTAAATAACCTTCAAAGGCTATAAGATGTTTGGAAAAAAACTTGACTCTATAAATGAAATTTTAAGCGTAGTAGGCTCAGCTAGAAACGGTATCTTAGAGCCTAGGATAGTAAATGTAAAAGAAAATGACCCTCTTTATGAAGTAGCGCTTGGTATAAATGACTTGCTTGATCAAGTTGAGGCACTTCAAAGAGAAATTTCAACCTCGATAGACGCTGCTCAAAGTGGACTAACATATAGAAATATCTTTACAGAGGGATTTCGCGGTATATTTAAACAAAATGCCATCTCTATGAGCAACGGCGTAACTGGTATAAAAGATAGTCACAAAAGTAAAGTAAGAGGTCTGCTTTCAAAAGAGCTTGACGCACTTGGCAATGGCAACGACGGTATAGAAGATGTTAGAAACGATCTAAATGAGAGCATCAAAAACCTAAGCCAAATGGCGCACATGGCACAAGATACGGCTAGGATCGCTGAGGATACGACGCAAAGCATCAATGAGCTAAGCGTAAATATGAGCTCGCTTGAAGAGCTGATAGAGGGCTCAAGCCACGCTATAAGCACGCTAAATAGCAGAACAGATGACATCACTTCGGTTGTAAATTTGATAAAAGATATAGCTGAGCAGACAAATTTACTAGCTCTAAACGCAGCCATCGAGGCAGCACGAGCAGGTGAGCATGGACGCGGCTTTGCAGTTGTCGCTGATGAGGTTAGAAAGCTAGCTGAGAACACTCAAAAAGCGACACATGAGATCGGCGTAAATATCCAAACACTTCAGCAAGAAGCCAAAGATATAGATGAAAACTCTAAAAAGATAGATGAAATTTCAAAGATCGCCACAGCAAATGTTGAAAATTTCAAACAAACTTTAGCTAGCTTTAACCAAAATGCAAAAGAGACAGCCCAAAGATCAAAATATGTAGAAGACAAGACCTTTGGCATCATCGCAAAGATAGCTATCATCGTCTATAAAGTGGGCGTTTATTCAGACACTGTAAATGAGCAAGGTTACAGCGATGATATAGCAAAAGACGCAGACGATCTTGTAGCGTGGTATGAAAATGAGTGTGCAAAGAGCTTTAGCCACACTAAAACTTATGAGAAATCACGCCATTTGGTAGATGAGTTTAACAAAAACATCAAAGCCATCTTGACAGAAGCTGGCAAGGGCTATAACGAGAAAAATTTAAAACATTTTGTCACTGAGTTTAGAAAGCTCGAAGATCTTAGTAGAGAGATATTTAACTCATACAACGAAATGGTCGCTTCAAAATAACTTCAAATTTGCTAGACCCGCTTTGGGTCTAGCTTCTTTTAGATTGATTTAAATTTTATTTTCATAAATTTTTCTAAATTATCATTTAAAATTATGATAATTAATATTGTTTTTATGCTTGCTTTGTTAAATTTGCGTTTCGCTTTCATTATCAAAGATTAAATTTAACAAAAGGATATCTGTGAATAGATCAAAATTTATCGCCATTTGCCTTAGCGCTTGTGTGGCAAATTCTCTCTATGCAGTAGAGAAAGAGAACAACGAAACTAAGCTAGATGGCGTCGTAGTAAGTGCGAGTGGCTTTTCGCAGCAGATCAAAGAAGCCCCTGCAAGCATCAGCGTGATAAGTGGTGATGAGCTAACAAAAGATAGCTTTACCTCACTTCATTCAATCGCGCAAAAGGTACCAGGCGTAAATGTCGTTGGCGGCGAGGATGGTCCAGCTAGTGGCATCTCGATACGCGGCATGGAAAGCTCTCAAACGCTAGTTTTGATAGATGGCAAAAGGGTAAATTCTAGCAGCGCAAATCCAAAGGGCGGAGCAGGGGATATGAACTCAAATTTCATCCCACCAGCCGAGGCGATCGAGCGTATAGAGGTCATCCGTGGGCCGATGAGCTCGCTTTATGGCAGTGATGCAGTCGGCGGCGTCATCAACATCATCACCAAAAAAGACTTTTCAAAATTTAGTGGCAACGTCGGCCTCTCAACACTTATCAACACTCACAAAGGCATAGGCGATGGCAGGCAAGTGGATTTTTATCTAAATTTGCCACTTTACAAAGAGCTTTTTGCGCTTCAGCTTTGGGGATACAAAAAGCTAAGAGATGAGGATAATTACAAAGGTGGCTATCAAAAGAGCGATAAGAGAAATTTAAGCGCAAAACTTTGGATCACACCAGATGAGCACAATAAATTTTTTATCCTTGGCTCAAATGAAAGGCATGATTACTCAAGAACTGTTGGAAAGTCAGCCACTACTAGAACAAACAGACTTCTAAACGCCTATGACTATGAGAAAAAGAGCTATGGCGTGGGCTATCTTGGCGAATTTGATAGCCTAAATGCCGATCTTAGCTACATTTATGATGAGACCCAAAGAACGAGCCTTTTTGACAAATTTATACCAGCAAAAGCTAAAAATCACAACTTTAACTCAAAATTTACAACGTTTTTTGGCGCACACACTCTAACTTTTGGCTATGACTTTAGCAAGCAAAATGTAGGCACAACCTTCATCGTCTCAAACGCTTCAAGAAACGGCTTAAAAGATCCAAAGACCTACTCGATGAGCGAGCATGCGGGATTTATCGAAGATGAGTGGCAAATTTTAGATGAGAAGCTCTTTTTAACGCTTGGCTCAAGGCTCACACACAACGAATTTTTTGGCAACCACCTCTCGCCAAGAGCCTATCTAGTCTATAACGCCACAGATACGCTAAGCTTAAAAGGCGGCGTAGCGACTGGCTATAAAACACCTAATGTCAATCAAATTTCTCCTGAAGTAGGCACTATTCAAAAGGCTTGGAGTATAGTTGATTTTGGCAACAAGGACCTAAAGCCAGAAAAGAGCACGACTTATGAAGTTGGGGCGTATTATGACAATCAGGCTGATTTTAGAGGCTCGGTAACGCTTTTTAGAAATGAATTTAAAGATAAGATCCTAGACACTGATGGCAGTAAAAGAGTAAATGGAATTCCAGCCTTTGGCACTTGCACAAATGCACCAGATGTTACTTGCCCTGGTTGGGGAACCTACTTTAACATAGAAGGTGCGACCGTTTGGGGCGTAGAGCTAAGTGGCGACTATGACATCCTTTCAAATCTAAATTTCAGCTCAAACTACACCTATAACAAATCAAAGATCAAAACTGGCAATCCAACGATAAATACGCCAAATGGCCCTATGAAATTTAGCCAAACTGGGCTTAACAGACTTGATGGCAAAAGCCTAACAGCAACGCCAGAGCACACATTTCACGCCACGCTTACATATAAGCCTGTAAAAAGCGTCAAGACATTTTTTGGTGCAAACTACGAGAGCAAGCTAACAAGCGTAAATTTTGGTGCTGGTAATAGTGTAAGAGAGAACACAAAAGACCTACTCACCTTCGATACAGGCGTCAGCTGGGACGCAAACAAGCACCTAACGCTTAGCCTAAATGCCTACAACATCTTTGATAAAGTAAGATACGATGAGGCGCTTGTGGGCGATACATACTACTTTTATCCGCAAGAGGGCAGGAGATTTTGGTTTAAGGTCGCTGCAAAATGGTAAGAGCCTTTAAATTTTTGCTTTTTACGCTTGGTGTGACGCAAATTTTGCACGCAGGACCTAGCCAAACGCCTGAGCCACTTAGCCAAAAAGCTGCTAGTAAATTTGAAATTTCAACATTTAAAATGAGCGCAAATGATGAAATTTATAAAATTTTCACAGCCAAGCTAAAGGGGCAAAATGAGTTTAAAAACGTGCTTTTCTTGCTTGACGCAAACGCCCAGTTTAACATGCTCTTAAATGAATTTGACGCCACGACTGCCCCGCTAATAATAGGCATAGGATATGACACGGACAAAAGCTACGAGATAGAAAAACGCACAAGAGATCTCACTCCAAAGGCAGAGGGTGAGGAGTTTAGCAAAGGTGGTGGCGCAGATGCGTTTTACCACTTTTTAACTAGAAATTTAGTGCCGCTAATCGATGAGAAATTTAACGTGCAAAGCAGCCAAAAGAGCCTTTATGGACACTCTTTTGGCGGGCTTTTTACGCTCTATGCTTTGCTTAAAAATGATGGCGTATTTTCAAATTTCTTTATCGCTTCGCCATCTCTTTGGTGGGGTGAGTCTGAAATTTTAAAGCAAAACATAAGTGAGGGTAAATTTAAAGAGAAAATAAGAGCTAAATTTGTCTTTCTTAGCGTTGGAGAGCTTGAAAAGAGAAAGGGCAAAACAGACAAAGCTGGCATTTTAAAGGCGAGCGATTTGGCCCAAATTTTAAAGCAAAGTGGCGTAAATTCTCACTTTGAGCTTTTTAAAAATGAAACCCATGGCAGCGTCATACCTCTAAATTTAAAAGAGATTTTAAAATATCTGAAGGATTAAAAATTTAAGGCTATTTTTGTTAAAATCCGCCGCATGAGAGTAGATAAATTTTTAAATGTAGTAAATATC
The DNA here is from genome assembly GCF_003048875.2 of Campylobacter concisus. Taxonomy (NCBI): domain Bacteria; kingdom Pseudomonadati; phylum Campylobacterota; class Epsilonproteobacteria; order Campylobacterales; family Campylobacteraceae; genus Campylobacter; species Campylobacter concisus. The sequence continues at coordinate 902,255 of NZ_CP049264.1, forward strand.
ACCAAAAGGCGTGCCGTTAGCGAAGATATGTGCAAAAGCGGCGTTGTGAGCATCAACGGCGTGCAGGCAAAAGCAGCAAAAGATGTTAAGATAGGCGACGTTATCACTATCAAATTTCTAGCTCGTGAGGCGAGATACGAGGTGCTAGCGATCCCGACTACAAAAAGCATACCAAAAAGCGCTCAAAGCGAATATGTAAAAGAGCTTTGATGGTTTTTGAGCTTTTAGAAAATGAGCTTGATCGGCTTGTGAGAGTGCTGCCAAAAAGTGGCGTGGTGCTACTAAGCGGCGATCTAGCAAGTGGCAAAACGACACTTGTAAAGGCGATCATCAAGGCTCATGGCATAGATGAGAGCGTGACGTCGCCTACGTTTTCTTTGATGCAAATTTATGGTAAAGATATCTACCACTACGACATTTACCAGATCGGATTTGACGGGATGGCAAAAAACGGCCTTTTTGAAAATTTGTTTGAAGAGGGGCTTCATCTAGTAGAGTGGGGCGATGAAAATTTAGAAAAAGCTCTAAAGAAAAACGGCGAGAGCTATACATTAGTAAAAATTTCTCCTAGCAAAAATGGCAGAAAATACGAGGTTATAAGTGCATAAACTAGAAGTAAAAGATCTAAAAAAGACGATTAAAAAAAGTGAGATCATAAAAGGTATATCTTTAGAGGTAAATAGCGGCGAAGTCGTGGGGCTTCTTGGGCCAAATGGCGCTGGAAAGACGACCACTTTTTATATGATCTGTGGGCTCATCTCGCCAACTAGCGGAGATGTCTTTTTAAACGACGAAAAGATCACAAACGTCCCACTTCACAAAAGAGCGCACCTTGGTATTGGCTATTTGCCGCAAGAGTCAAGCATATTTAAAGAGCTAAGCGTAGAAGAAAATTTGCTCCTTGGGGCTGAAAATTTAAATCAAAGCAAAGAAGATATCTCTAAAAGAGTAAATGAGATGCTAAATATGCTAAATATCGAGCCTATCCGCCTAAGAAAGGGCGTCAGTCTAAGTGGTGGCGAGCGCAGACGCTGTGAGATCGCTAGAAGCCTCATCATAAAGCCAAAATTTTTGCTGCTTGATGAGCCATTTGCAGGCGTTGATCCTATCGCAGTTAGCGACATCCAAAGCATCGTTAGGGACCTTAAAAAGCTAGGTATCGGCGTTTTAATAACTGACCACAACGTCCGTGAGACGCTAGCCATTTGCGACAGAGCCTACGTCATCAAAGATGGCTCGCTGCTAGCAAGCGGCAGTGCGAGCGAAGTGGCAAACAACAAGCTCGTTAGAACGCACTATCTTGGCGAAGAATTTAAGCTACTTGAGTAGATGATGCTAAGGCAAAAGCAAACTTTAGCGCCAAAGATCAAACTAAACCAAACGCTAAGAAGCTGGCTTCCTATCCTTCAAAGCGGGCTTGATGAGCTAAAAGAGACGCTTGAGCCTTTTATAAAAGAGAACCCATTTGCCACGATCGAACATAAAAATTTAGAAAAAAGCGAAAAAAGGCGAAATTTTTTCGAGCAGGTTAGTAGAAATTCTGTTAGCGAGAGTATCGAGGCTTTAAGCATATATAAAGAAAGCCTCTATGAAAAGCTCGTTAGCCAGATAAATCCACCACTTTTTCCCACGCAAAAGTCCCAAGATATCGCATATAAGATCATTGAGTGTTTAGACGATGAGGGATATTTTTCTTATGATGATGAAATTTTTGCTGATTTTTGCGAGAGCGAGGTGGAGCGAGTTAGGGCGAGATTTGCCTACCTTGAGCCCTGTGGCGTGGGCGCAAAGGATGTTAAAGAGAGCTTTTTGTTTCAGCTAAGCGAGGCAGAGGCTAGCGAAGAGATCATAGAGTGCGCGAAAAAGATCATCTTAAATTTTGAAAATATAGAGAAGCTTAGAAAGCTTAAATTCTATGACGACGCGCTAAAGATCATAAAGAAATTTAAAAATCCCCCAGCCATTGAGTATCTTGAAGATGAAAAAGAGGCGGTGCCTGACATCTTCGTGCTAAGCACAAGTAGTGGCATAAGCGTGCAGATAAATGACGACTATTATCCTGAAATTTCTATCGACACTGAGGGGCTAGACGAGAAAGAGGCCTTTGTAAGCTCGCGCATAAAAGAGGCAAGCGAGCTCATAGACGCCCTTGAGATGAGAAAGGCGACACTTTATAAGATAGGGCTCATGATAGTTGAGTATCAGTATGACTACTTTTTGGGTGGTGACATAAAGCCTATGAAGCTAAAAGACCTAGCTGACGAGCTTGGACGCAACCCTTCAACCATCTCAAGAGCGATCGCGAACAAATATCTAAGCTCCCCACGAGGCACGGTAGCGCTTAAAAATTTCTTCGCAACTGGCTTTGACGAAGAGACTTCAAACGCTGCGATAAAGGAATTTTTGCTAGAGCTTATCAAAAATGAAGATCACAAAAAGCCACTTTCTGATCTAAAAATCCAAGAGCTAATCCAAGCTAAATTTAACATCCAAATCGTTCGCCGAACTATCACCAAATACCGCAAAATCCTAAACATCGGCAGCTCAAGCCAACGAAAAAAGATCTATCAGATAAACGGTTAGCTACCACTCATTTATAGCAAAAAGTGTGGCTTTTCGCATCTGCGTAAATAGCTCACTGCTAAGCTCATCATACTCTTTGCCTCGTCTTTTATGCTGTGCCAAGCCTGCTGCGTCGTCGTTCCAAGAGCCCATGCCACCAAAGACATCTGCCGCACTTGCCGCAGTAAAAAGGGCTAAATTTAGCTTTGGCATAAGTGGCGCATTTAGGACATTTTGCTCTATATTTTCTGGCTCATTTAGCGCTTTTAGCCCTCGTCTAAAGCAGTCACCAAAATTCTCACACTCTATCTCGTCAGCAAATTTAGAGGTCCTAGTTAGGATATCTTTAAACTCCAAAGTGTTATCGCTAAATTTTTGAATTTCTGGCGTGCCATTTAAACTAAATTCTTTATAGACTATATCCCAGCCCTTTTTATCTTCTTCAAAGCTCCAGTGAGGCACGAGATAGCTCATTTTATCTTTATAAATGCAAAGAATAGACTTGTAGCTTACATTTGAAAAGCCTTGCAGCGAGCGCTCCTCTGATGTGACGCTCAAATTTGTGGCATATCTCACGTCGCTTAGCCCAAGCTTTAAGGCGTGCTTAAACCACTCATTTATGCTAGCTTGCTCTCTTTTTTCTGGCTCATCACCTAAGATAAAGTCAAAAACTAGGCTTTTTATAAATTTTTCGCTTTTGTAGTTTAGCTCCGAATTTGACTTTAAGGCTTGCTTTATGAATGCTACGATAATGCAAGCGTTAAAAACTTCACCATTCATTTTTGCTCCTTTTTGAGATATTTTATTAAAAGAAGTATAAATTTATCTCTTTAAGAATTGCAAGCGAAAACTTCAGCTTTTTATAGTAAAATAGTCAAAAATTTCAAAGAGGCAAAATGGATTTTAATGAGATTGATAAGCTGATAAATACGCTTAAGAAAAACTTGGAAGTTATCGAAAACAACGGCGTTGTCGAGCCTGAGACAAAGATCGATGCGCTTACTTTTAATAAAAATGTCGAAGAGATCAAAAAAAGACTTTACAGCACAACAGACGAGGGCAGTTTTTTTAAAAATGTCTTTAACACTGAAGATTACTACGAAAACATTAGCTCATACCTCGAGCAGACAAACAAAAGCCTATACTACAAGATAGAAAAAGCCGGAGTGAGCCTAAAGACTAATCAAAACCTACAAGAGAGCCTGACAAACATCTCAAACATCATGCAAATTTTAGTCGCTGAATATCAGATACAAAATAAAAAAAAGAAGAAGAGTATCTTCTCAAGAAGTGGCGATACAGCGATGATAAGAGGGCTACTTGCCGAGCTAATGGAACTGCAAAATAGGATGAATAAAATTTTACATCTCGACTCTCAAATCGTCTCAAATGTCGTTTTGGAAAATTTTAAAACTATCTACACATTTTTTTATAACTGCATAAGAGTGGCAAAACAAAGGGGTGATGAGCTACTTTTGGTTGAGATCGCAGGTATCACAGATAGGATCATTGAGATGATAAGACCTGTGCTTTCAGGCAAGAGCCTAAAGACAAACGAGCTTATCTATCACTACCTCATTTACGAGCTACGAGAGCTAAAAGCCTACGCCATAGGCGAGGATCTAGCTTAAAATTTTATCCATTATCTCTTTTGCTCCGTTTGGCAAAAGGATTTCTTTTAGTGCTTTGCTGCTTTTGTTTAGATCAAAGCTCTCGATCATTTTTATGACTTCGTCTTTGTCTAAATTTTCGCCATTTTGCAGGCAAATTTCGGCTATGCCTTTATCTTTTAGAAATTTAGCGTTATAAAACTGGTGATTGCCAGCGGCATAAGGAAATGGCACAAAGATAGATGGTAGGGCGTTTGCGCAAAGCTCCCAAAGCGAGCTAGCTCCAGCTCTTGATATGGCAAGATCAGCCTCACTCATCTTCTTTTCTATCTCTTTGCTAAAGTCAAAAATTTCTAAATTTGCCTCGCTAAAGCCAAGCTCATCATATCTTTTTTTAAGCTCATCAAGGGCATTTTTGCCGCATTGATGAATGATTTTTATCCCTTTTTCTTTAAGATATGGGGCTAAATTTATAGCTAGCTCATTTATAGCTTTTGCACCTTGTGAGCCACCTAAAAATAGTATCGTTTTTAGCTCATCTCTTGTTCTTTGGCTTTCAAAAAATTTATTTGCCACAGGATAAGGGCAGGGCGAGAGCTCATCATAAGAGCTAAAAAAGCCCTTTGCGTATGGCTTTAAAATTTTATTTAGCTTGCCAGTTACGGCATTTTGCTCGTGGATGAAAAGCGGTGTTTTAGAGATGATGGCCGCTATGGCTGCTGGCGCTGCTGAGTAGCCTCCCACGCTGATGACTGCTTTAACGCCATTTTCTTTAAAAATTTGCTTGCATTTTAGCGCTAGGCTTATGATGTTTGTTAGTGATTTTAGCTTGGCAAGGCCTCTTTTATTTACGACACCACTGCTTGGTAAGAAGAATTTTTTTGCAAATTTCTCATCATTTTCAAACCAAAATTTGTCCTGACCGCTAGTTGAACCGATAAAAATAGGCTTTATGCCTCGTCTATTTAGCTCCTCACAAAAGCTTCTAGCGATCGCCAAATGCCCACCAGTGCCGCCACCACAAATAACTATCATAGTTTTGCCTTTTTACTAACCATCAAGACCATGCCGATGCCGATGCATATAGCAAGCACGGAGCTGCCGCCGTAGCTAAGAAATGGCACAGCGATACCTTTTATCGGCGTGATCGATGTGATGCCGTAACTATTCATCAAAAACGAAAACGACAAGATAAGACCGATGCCTAGCGAGAATAGGTGATAGACCTTGTTTTCGCTCCTAGCTGAAATTCTAAATATCCTATAAAGTAGTGTGATAAAGATCGCTGTGATGCATAAAATACCAAAAACGCCGACCTCCTCAGCTATGCCAGCTAGCACAAAGTCTGTATGCACCTCGCTTAAAAAGCCAAGCTTAAATATACCAGCTCCAAGCCCCTCGCCAAAAAACTCGCCGTGTTTAATTGCATTTAGTGAGTGAGAAATTTGATATGGCTCTGGCGCGTCTGCCACTCTAAGCACGTTTGCCACGCTATCTGGCAAGAAAGAGAGAACCATATTTTGTATCGTGCCCCACCATGACTTTATACGTAAAATTCTGTGCTCAGAGCTAACTATCGCCACCGTCATGACAAAGGCAGCACCCAAGATACCTATACCAAAGAGCCTAACGCTAGCCCCTGCAAAGAGCGCCATCGTCACAAAGGTAAGTGCCAAAACTACAACCTGACCAAGGTCGTTTTGCATAACGGCAATAAGAAAGACAATTACAACAAATAGACCAATATAAGGCCAAAGTATCCTGATCTCATCTGCTAAAGTCCTCTTACCGTCGCTAAATTTTCTAGTAAAGCTCCATGCTAAAAAATAGACAAAACCGACTTTGAAAAACTCAACAGGCGCAAGTGAGAAGCCAGGCAGCCTGATCCAGCGTCTAGCACCTCCAGAGTCAGTCACCATCGAAGCTGGCAAGGCGTGCATGAGCCCCATAGCGATACCGCACGAGATAAGAAGTCCAAAGCCTATCCAAACGAGCGCTTTGTCGGGATTTAGCCTAGAGAGCCACCACATGAGAAAAATTCCTATGCAACCGACTGCAAACTGGCGGATGAAAAAGTGAAATTCGTCGTAGTTAAAAAATAAAACTGTAAAAACTGGCAAGGATAGTGAAAAAATGATACTTATGGCGATCAAAGTCGCGCAAAGATAGAAAATAACCTTATCAACTGCCAAATTTAGCTCCAACTTTAAAATGAGCCAAAGTATAATAAAAAACGGCTTACAAAGATATTATTTGCTATAATTGCAGGCTTTAAGGATGGGCATGAAGATAGGTATATTTGACTCGGGACTTGGCGGACTTAGCGTCTTAAACGAAGCTTTAAGCAAGCTTAGCGAGCATGAATTTTTATATTACGCAGATGTGAAAAATGTCCCATACGGACAAAAGAGCAGGGATGAGATATTAAAATTTAGCTTTGATGCGGTGAAATTTCTTGTTAGAAATGGCGCAGAAGCTGTTGTGGTAGCGTGTAACACTGCAACAAGCGTGGCGATAAAAGAGCTTAGAGCAAATTTAAGCGTGCCGATCATCGGCATGGAGCCAGCTGTAAAAAAGGCTCACGATCTAAGCCACGATGACGCCCTAAAAACGCTTGTCATCGCCACTCCAGTCACCGTAAATGGTGCAAAACTAAAAGAGCTAATCACAAATTTAAACGCAAAAGATAAAACCGAGCTGCTAGCTCTGCCTCGCCTTGTAAATTTCGCTGAAAAGGCTGAGTTTGAGAGCGAAAACGTTAAGTCATATCTAAAAGAAGAGCTAGCTAAATTTGATCTAAGTAAATTTGACTTTTTAGTGCTTGGCTGCACGCATTTTAACTATTTTAAAGATAGCTTAAGAGAAATTTTGCCCCCAAATGTAAGCATAATAGACGGCAACGAAGGGACGATAAAGCGCCTCATAAGCGAGCTTGGACTTAAAATTTCAAGTGTAAATTTAACTCCAAATGTGAAATTTTTCTACTCAGGTGACGAGGTTTGCGAGCAAAGCGAGCTAGAGAAAATTTCAAGAAATTTAGCTAGATTAGAAAAAATGAGAGCGATCAGCTAGGCTAAATTTAGCTAAAAATTTGAGCCAAATTTAGCAAAATACACTAAATTTTACGTATTTTTATATGTATTATTTTTTTCTTTGCTTTAATATATAGATAGCACTTATTATCGCAACCACCGCCAAAAGAGCGATCGTAATCGCTAGAAGTGTCTGTTTATCAGGATTTGAGCCTAGAAAGTAGCCAACTCCAAGCAAAACCGCACACCAAATCCCAGCGCCAAGCGTGGTAAATAGGCAAAATCTAAAAATGTTCATCTTAGCAAGCCCAGCTGGCAGGCTGATATACTGGCGAATTCCTGGGATGAGGCGTGAGTTAAATGTTGAAATTTCGCCATGTTTATTGAAAAATGCTTCAAATTTATCCATTTTTTCGTGAGTGATGCCAACAAATTTGCCGTATTTTAAGACGATCTCGCGTCCAAAAAAGTAGCAAAGATAGTAGTTAAAAATGGCTCCAAGAAGGCTACCAAGCGTGCCTGAGATAAAAGCAAGCGCTAAGTTCATCTCGCCTTTGTGAGCTAGATATCCAGCTGGTATCATCGCCACTTCGCTTGGAAATGGAAAAAATGAGCTCTCTAAAAACATCATTACAAATATGCCAGCATAGCCCCAGCTGCTCACGCTTGAGACTATAAAATCAATAATGTCATGTAGCATTTTTACTCCGAAATTTATCTTAAGTGATGCATTGTAGCAAAGCTTTATTTACTAATAGTAACTAACAAAAGCGATAAATTTTAAGAAAGATAGTTAAAACGAAAAGCTATAAGGTTTAAATTTAAAGGTAAAATTAGGGCGAAAGCTCGCCCCGTTTTTAAAATGCAGGTATGACCTCGCCTTTGTAACGAGTGATGATGAAATTTTTAGTATCAGGGCTAAGCACCGCATCAATTAAAGCTTTGATCTTAGGATTGTTCTCGTTGCCAGCTCTTGTGACGATGATGTTGGCGTAAGGGCTGTTGGCATCTTCAAGTAAAAGTGCGTCTTTTGCCACGCTCATGCCAAGATCAAGGACGAAATTTGTGCTAATAGCAGCGATATCGACATCATCAAGCGTTCTTGGGATCTGAGCGCCTTCTAGCTCGACAAACTGCAAATTCTTAGGATTTTTAGTTATGTCATTTACAGTTGCAACTTTTACGTTTTTATCGATCTCTATAAGGCCAGCTTTTTCTAAAATTCTAAGCGCTCTGTTGCCATTTGACGGATCGTAAGCTATCGCCACTTTTGCGCCATCTTTTAGATCTTTTATGTTTTTTATCTTTTTAGAGTAAAAGCCAAGTGGCTCGACATGGACATTTGCAACGCTTACAAGATGCAGGCCTCTAGCCTTGTTTTGCTCCTCAAGATATGGCAAATGCTGAAAGAAATTTGCGTCTAAGCTGCCATCTTCTGTGGCGACATTTGGTATCGAATAGTCTGAAATTTCAGAGATAACAAGGTCGTAGCCTTTATCTTTTAGCTTTGGTTTTACAAATTCTAAAATTTCAGCGTGTGGCACTGGTGAGACGCCAACAGTGATAGTGTGGTCCTTGTCGGCTGCGTGAAGGCTTAGAGCAACTAAAGATGCGGTTAAAAGTTTGATAAATTTCATTGTTTTTACTTTTTTTGATTTGATTTTAAGCGACGCTAAAAAGGTAAAAGCTTTTACGTCGCTTTTTATAAATTTAATTAAAACGCTGGGATGATAGCGCCGTTATATTTTGTCTCGATAAATTTCTTAACTTCTGGTGAGTTGATCGCTTTATCAAGCGCTTTAGTTTTAGGGCTGTTCTCGTTGCCAGCTTTAACAACTACGTAATTTACGTATGGGCTATCTTTGCTCTCGATCACAAGCGCGTCTTTTGTTGGATTGAGATTTGCATTTAGCGCGTAGTTTGTGTTGATAACTGCGATAGTAACGTCATCAAGCGTTCTTGGCACTTGAGCAGTCTCGATCTCTTCAAATTTAAGCTTCTTAGGGTTATCAACTATATCAAGTGGGGTTTTTAGTGGGTTGTTGTTTAGCTTGATAAGTCCGGTACTTGCTATGATATCAAGTGCGCGGCTCTCGTTTGTTGGGTCATTTGGTATAGAGACAACTGCGCCATCTTTTAGCTCTTTGATATCTTTGATCTTTTTAGAATAAACGCCCATTGGCTCGAGGTGTACGCCAACTGTTTTTACAAGGTGAGTGCCTTTGTTTTTGTTAAACTCTTCAAGATATGGGATGTGCTGAAAGAAGTTTGCATCAAGGTCACCGTCCTCTGTCGCAAGGTTTGGCGTGGTGTAGTCGTTAAATTCTTTGATCTCAAGTGTGTAGCCATCTTTTGCCAAAATAGGCTTTACAACCTCTAAAATTTCAGCATGTGGGATAGGTGTAGCACCGACGATTATTGTTTTTGATTTGTCAGCAGCATTTGCGCTAACGCTAAGGCCTAGGGCAACTAAAGAGGTAAGAAGTAGTTTTTTCATTTGTTATCCTTTTTTAAAATTTGCCAAGCACCAAAAAAGGATAAATTTAAACTAGAAGGTTAAATTTCTTTTTAAGCGCTTAAGCTAGTTCTAAGCACTTAAAAAGAAATTCTGTGCTTAGAGATTAGTCTTTCGACGACGCATTTTTTAGTAGGCGGCACATCTGGCACATATCTGATTTCATCTTTTGTCCTTTCAGCTAAAATTAATTTGGCAATTTTAAGGAAAAAAGCTTAAAATCAGATAAAAAATGTGGCCTTATTTTTTTGAAATTTTATAGAGATAGTTGCCTAAAACTTGGAAAATTTGAACCATTATGATAAGAATAACCACGGTGTAGAGCATGATATCTGGGCGAAATCTCTGATATCCGTAGTTTATAGCGACTGATCCTAGTCCGCCACCGCCAACTGCACCAGCCATCGCTGAAAAGCCGATATTTACGATAAGCGTTAGCGTAAATGCCGAGATGATGCCAGGAAGTGCCTCTACAAACATCACTCTAAAGATGATCTGAAATTTCGAGCTACCAAAGCTTTGAGCAGCTTCGATGATGCCCTTATCAACCTCTTTTAGTGCATTTTCAATGAGCCTTGCCACAAACGGAGCCGCGCCAATAGTTAGCGGAACGATCGCAGCTGTGGTGCCGATGCTTGTGCCTACGATCATTTTTGTGACTGGAAAGAGCACAATGATGAGAATAATAAACGGAAAGCTTCTAAGCACGTTTATAACGATATCAAGCACAAAATAAAGCTGCTTGTTTGGCTTTAGTCCGTCTTTGTCTGAAAGGATGAGCAAAACCGCAGGTATGAGGCCTATGGCAAAGGCGAGCAGGGTAGAGACTATGCTCATATATAGCGTCTCGCCGATAGCTGGCAAAAGTATCCTAGAAAAAACATCTGGAAATTTAGAAAAATCAATACCAAACATCAAGCAACCTCCCACAAAACGCCACTTTGCTTGATATAGTTAAGCACGTTTTCTTTATCTTTTTCGTCTATATTTATGACGAGCGAGCCAAGAACGTTGTCGTTTAGCTTTTCAAGCTTGCCCCAGACTATGTTAAAGTCGATATTTAGGCTTCTTGCCATGTGCGTGATCACGCTGTTTTGAGCCACTTCTTTTGGGAAAAATAGCCTGATATTTGTGCCAGTGCTTGGCAGAATTTCAACTTCGCCCAAAAACTCTTTCATCTTCTCATCTGGCTTTAAAAATAGCTCTTCGATGCTTCCAGAGCCTATAATCTTGCCGCCTTCTAGCAGTATCGCGCGTTTTGCGATCGATTTTACAACCTCCATCTCGTGAGTGACGATGACGACGCTGATGTCTAGCTCTTTGTTTATCTTTTCAAGCAGCTCTAAAATTTGATTTGTCGTGTTTGGATCAAGAGCCGAAGTCGCCTCGTCGCTTAGTAAAATTTTAGGATTTAATGCAAGCGCTCTAGCAATTGCCACACGCTGTTTTTGACCGCCACTTAGCTCGCTTGGATAGCTTTTTGCCTTGTTTTCAAGACCGACTAAATTTAAAAGCTCTCTCACTCTTTTTTCGGTCTCATCGTTTTTGTAGCCCCAAAATTTAAGCGGAGTAGCGACGTTTTCAAAGACATTTTTTCTAGCCATTAATGCAAAATGCTGAAATATCATCCCAACATCTCGCCTTAAATGTCTTTGCTGTGTCTCATCTAAATTTTTTATCTCTTGATCAAAGACTTTTAGGCTGCCACCTTGATAGCTCTCAAGCCCATTTATGCACCTTAAAAGCGTTGATTTACCAGCACCGCTGTGTCCCACGATAGCAAAAATTTCACCCTTTGCAACCTCCAAATTTACATCATAAAGGATCTGCGTATCACCATAAAATTTGTTTAAATTTTCTATTTTTATCACTATTTTTCTCCAAGAGCTTCTAACTCTTCGCATACTTTTTTAAATTTAGCCTCAGCGCTCTCTAGCGCCTCTTTGTTTGTCTCTATGACCTCTTTTGGTGCGTTTGCTACGAAATTTTGGTTATTTAGCATGCCTGAGAGTTTAGCTATCTCTTTTTCAAGTTTTGTCTTTTGAGACCTTAGCCTTGTGATGATGCCACTCATATCAAGCCCTTCAAGCGGGACAAATGCCTCTAAATTTTCGCTCACATCCCTTATTGAATTTTCGATTTTCTCATCTACAAAGCCAATCTCCTCGCATTTTGCAAGCAGTTTAATATACTCTTTAACCTCGTAAAGATCTATTTTTTCGTTAAATTTAACAAAGGCTTTTGCGATCTTTGAGTTGCCAAGGTCGATAGTAGCTTTTGCACGGCGAATAGCAACGATCGCTTCGATAACTAGCTCAAATTTCTTCTCAACATCTAAATTTCGCTCTTTTATCTCTGGATAGCTCATAACCATTATTGATTTTGCATTTTCAAGCTGTGTGCCGCTAAGCTCTTGGTATAGATACTCTGAGAGAAACGGCATGAAAGGATTTAGCAGTTTCATTGCCTCTTTAAATATACTTCCAAGTTCTTTTACGCTCGCTTTGTCAGCCTTGCTAAGCTCGATGCCCCAGTCACAAAACTCGTCCCAAAGGAATTTGTAAAGTGTGTTTGCAGCGTCATTGAAGCGGTAGGCGTCGATGTTTTCGCGCACCTCTCTCACGCACTCGTTAAAGCGGCTATTCATATAAATTCCAAGCTTTGTTTGAAGCTTGATGTCCTCTAAATTTGCAAATTTGCTCTCATTTAGCATGAGATATTTGCTCGCGTTATAAAGCTTGTTGGTGAAATTTCTTACCTGCTTCATCTTGGCGTCGCTTAGCTTGATATCACGTCCTTGAACGGCTAGAAGCGTTAGTGTAAAGCGCAATATATCGGCGCTATACTCATTTATGCTATCAAGTGGGTCGATGACATTGCCAAGGCTTTTACTCATCTTTCTGCCAAACTCATCTTTTACAAGCGCATGCAGATAAATGTCGTCAAATGGCAGCTTACCAAGGGCGTTTTCACCCTGAAACATCATCCTAGCAACCCAGAAAAATAATATATCAAAGCCAGTTATGAGAAGGTTGTTTGGATAAAACTCAGCCAAGTCGCCTTCAAACCATTTTTCATTTTTTAGCTCATTTTCATTGCCCCAGCCAAGCGTGCTAAATGGCCAAAGACCAGAGCTAAACCACGTATCTAGCACGTCTGGGTCTTGGTGGATGTTTTTACTTTTGCACTTTTTGCACTCGCACGGCTCTCCCTCGTCAGCCCACATATAACCGCAATCATCGCAGTAAAATACTGGAATTTGATGTCCCCACCAAAGCTGGCGTGAGATACACCAATCTCTTAGCTCTCTCATCCACGCGTTAAAGCTGTTTATCCAGTGCGGCGGATAAAATTTAGCAAGACCCTCTGAGACCTTTTGTATCGCCTCGTCTGCGATCTCTTTTTTGACAAACCATTGCTTTGAGATGTATGGCTCGACGACGTTTTTGCAGCGGTAGCAGTAACCTACTTGGTTTTCATAGTCCTCTATCTTTTCAACATTGCCAAGTTTTTCAAGCTCGGCCACGACGATATCTCTAGCCTCTAGCCTTTCAAGACCTGCAAATTTATCGCACTTGTCGTTTAAAATGCCTTTTTCATCAAATACAGTGATAAACTCAAGGTTGTGCCTTTTGCCAACTTCGTAGTCGTTTTGATCGTGCGCAGGCGTGACCTTAACAAGGCCTGTCCCAAACTCCATATCAACGTGCTCGTCTGCGATGATCTCGATCTCTCTATTTATGATAGGTAGCACCACTTTTTTGCCGATTAAATTTTTATAGCGCTCGTCGTTTGGATTTACCATTACGGCCGTATCACCAAAGTAGGTCTCCGGACGAGTTGTGGCCACAACAACAAATTCGCTTGGCTTGTCTGCAAAGTAGTATCTCAAATGATAAAGCTTGCCTTTATTTTCTTTGTGCTCGACCTCGATGTCAGAGAGTGCGCCATCATGCGTACACCAGTTTATCATGTAGTTTTTCTGAACAATTAGCCCTTTGTCGTATAAATTTACAAAAGCTTTTTTCACAGCTTTTCTTAAGCCCTCATCCATAGTAAATCTCTGGCGTGACCAAGCCGGAGTGATGCCAAGTTTTCGCATCTGATGGACGATCATGCCGCCGCTTTTTTCTTTCCACTCCCACACTTTTTCTACAAATTTCTCACGTCCAAGCTCTTCTTTTTTGATCCCTTGAGCCAAAAGCTGCTTTTCAACGACGTTTTGAGTGGCGATACCAGCGTGATCAAGGCCTGGCTGCCAAAGTGTCTTGTAGCCGTCCATCCTCTTGTAGCGAGTCATGATATCTTGAAGTGTGAAGGTTAGGGCGTGTCCGATGTGAAGCGAGCCAGTCACGTTTGGAGGTGGCATCATAATGCAAAATTTACGTCCATCTTTTTGGATATCTTTGTTTGCGTCTATCTCGAAGTATCCGCGTTCTTCCCAAATTTTATAAAATTTATCTTCTATCTCTTTTGCATTGTAAAATTCTGCCACTTTTCTCTCCTCAGTTTCGTTTAAAAAATGCTTAATGTTATCTAAAATTTGTTTAAAAAAATCTTTGCAAAAGTGGGGAAATATGGGCTTGGGGCGGTTAAACGCCCCGAAGTTTAAATAGCTATTTGACGTTAAAGCTTCGCTGAGCTAAGTCGTAGTCGTTTTGTCTTTCGTTATACATATTTTCAGTTGTAACTGCACCAAGCGAGCATTTGCCGCCAAGTCTTACGCGGTAAGGTGTGTAAAGCACGGCGTCTTTTTCGTCGCTACTTAGCGTGTAAAAGCTTAGTACGCGGTCATCTTTTACGCTTTTATACTCAACTTGCAAGCTGTTTTTTAAGCTCTTGCTAAAGTTGCTTAAATTTTCATTTATCGGCTCAAAGCAGCTACTTACGATCTCGTTTATAACGCCATTTTTAACCATTGTTTTTGAGTTTATCACCACTTTTGAGTAGATGACGTCATTTACTTTTAGGCTGTCAAGACCCAGCTCTTTGCCTTTTTCATCGACAAAAACGCGGTAGATGTCAAGCTCTTTTGGCTCTATTTTGTGTTTAATCTCAAGCGGCAAGTAAGCGTAGCTTAAGATAGTCGCATAAAGCTTATTTGAGCCTAGTGGAGTGATGCTAAATTCGCCATTTTTTGTAGTAAAAGAGGTGCTTAAAAGACCGTCAAATTCTTTACTTTCACCATTGTAGCTAAGCTTAAATTTATTATTTTTCTCGCCGCTATCTTTGCCAAAGTAGGCGTTTAGAGCTCTTAGCGTAAATGCACGTTCTTGCGTTGAGCTAAGCTCATTTAAATTTACTATCAAGAAATTTGCAAGGTCGTCTGAGTAGTCGTTTTTCTCAAAGTATTTTGCGTGCAGATATAAGATAAAGGCGTTATCTCTTACTTTTGAGCTAAAATCAGATGGATTTTCTTCGCTTGTTTTAGCGTTTTTGATATCTTTTAGCACGACCTTTGCCTCGTCATTTAGGCCATTTAGCTTTAGAGCCGCTGCCATTAGGTATTTACTTAGCGCTGTTTTATTGTAGGCTTTGTCGTCATAAATTTTATTTAAGATAGATCTATCGGCCATATTTGCACGTGAGCTTACATAAAGAGCGTAAAGTACCTCAAGGTCGTTGTTTGCGTATTTTAAGAGCGAATTTAGAGCATTTTGTTTGACGCCTTTGCTTACCTCGTATCCAGCCTCGCTAAGATCAAGTAAAACATCAGTTGCAAAGATGCTTGCAAATGCATTTGTCTCGCCTAGATCGCTCCAGTAGCCAAAGCTGCCGTCTGGCTTTTGCATCTTAACTAGCTCATCTATGCCGCTTGCGATAAATCTCTTTTGATCGCTTTTTTCAAGCTCATCTTTTGGTTTTAAATTTAAAAGCGCAAGCAGTCTTGAGCTTCTTTGCTCCGCGCATCCGTAAGGATACTCTACTAAATTTTTAGAAGCTGCTAAAAGCACGCTTGAGACCGAGCTTGAGGCATCAACGCTCACATCGTGATAGCCTTTTGGTAGTGAAATTTTGCTCTCTTTGTCAAAGACGCTGCTCTTTGCGTAGGTGCTGATCGTATAAGGGCTAACGACGTCAAGTAAATTTTGAAGCGTTTTTGAGCCATTTTTGTCGCTTATTGTGACATTGTATTCGCCAGCACCTGTTTCAAGGGCTGAAATTTTAAGCACAAACGCCTTGTTTTCAAACGGCTTTAGGTTAGCATTTTCTTGCGTTTTGATGTTTAAATTTTTACTTGATGCTACATTTATAGTAAGGTTTTTGTCGGCATTTGTCGTATTTATAAGCCTTAAGTTTGCATTTAGTTCATCGCCTTTTAAAAGATAGATCAAGGCACTTGGCTTAATGATCACATCATCTTTTACTTTTATCTCACTATTTACGGCGTTCATCGCAGTTGCGTCATTTGCCACGGCATCTACTCTAATGGCGCCGTTAAAGCCATTTGGCGTTTTAAACTCGTATGAAATTTCGCCTTTGTCGTCCGCTTGAAGGCTTACTAAATTTGCATAAGTTTTTACATTTTTGCTATCAACTGGGCTTGCATGCTTTGCCATTTTTGCCGCCACAGCCATCGCCGCGGCATCACCGCCAAAGCTTAGCGTTTTGCCCTCGACCTTGTAGTTTGTGAGCATATTATAGATGTCGTAGTCAAAGACGCCATCAGGTAAAATTTTGTCAAAAAACTTAAGCGGATCGGCTGGTTTTTGCGAAGTGATATCAAGCACGCCAACATCTGTGATAAATAAATTCAGATAAGCTTTTGGCTTTGTTTTTAGTGAAATTTTGATATTTTCATCGCTCTTTGCGCTTTTTGGCGCTTCTAAGCTAAGCTTTATCTCTCTTGAAGATTTATCGCCGTTTGCATAGACCTTGCCGTAGGTTCTAAACGGAGTTAGTCCAGCGTCAGTCATGCGGTAGATATTTGCGCTCACGTAAAGGCCGTTAAAGTCAAAGTCAAGTTTAAATTTAACATTTGCTGAGTTGTTTTTGATCTTGACTACTTTATAGGCTTTGACGCCAGCGTCTTCAAGCGTTACAAGCGCGATGCCTTCTTTTATGGCTGAGCTTATGTCCGCGCTTAGTTCGTCGCCTTTTTTATAGACGCTTTTGTTTAGCTTTATCTGAGACTTGCTAAGCTCTTTTGTAGGCGCTAGAGTTGAGTAGTTGTAGCCGCTTACATCGATGTCTAGGCTCGTGCTCGCGCCACTTACTAAATTTGTAGCAGTGATGACGTATGAGCCACTTTGTGTGAATTTATAGCTAAACTCGCCACTGTTTTTATAAAAACTATCCACATCTTCAAGCGTTTGGATCCATTTTATATAGCCATTTGCATCCCTTTGATACTGCCATGAAACACGTTTTATATCAAATTTCAAATTTGACTTTACTGCCTTTTGGCTTGGCATATCAACGACGACCGTTCTTATCTTTACATCTTCGTTTGGATCAGCAAATGCCGTGCTAGCAGCGATGCCAACCATATCTTTGTAAGGATAGAGTGTAAAGCTTTTTGCGTCACTTACATTTTTGCCATCGTCATTTACGTTGAAATTTATGACGCCTTTTATTATTGAAGGTGCGTTTTTAGTGTTAAAGCTAAGGTCTATCATTTGGCTTGATTTGCCATCTTTTGAAAGAGTTAGATCATTTTCTATGCTTGGATAAGCAGCTGCTTTTAGGGTGTCATTTTTAAATTTATACTCTTTAAATTCGCTATTTTTATACTCATCATCAAAGAAGCTAACCTGCATGCTGCCAGCTAGGTCGCTAGCTGCTCCGCCAAAGAGATAGCTACTTGTCAAATTTACCTTTACTAGCTCATTTGAAAAGAATTTATCCGCGTCTATGGCTATGTCATTTTTTATCTTGTTTGGCACGAAACTCTCGACATAAAATGGCACGCTTGCTATTACCTTGCTAGCGTAGATTATCTGCATGTTAAATCTACCGCTTAGATCGCTTAAAATTTCTTTTTCGAAATTTATCATGCCGACATCATTTGTATTTTGCGTGATCTGGGCGCTACTTTTGCCTTGTGGATCGATAAATTTGATCTTAACTGGCATATTTTTAAGCGGGTTAAAGTCCCTATCTCTTAGATAGATAGCACCTTTTAGGCTCTCGTTTGGTCTTATGATATTTGAGGCAAAATGAGTGTATGCGTCGATGCTCTCGCTTGGATTTTGGCTGATGAGCTTTGCCTCATTTAGCGCTTTGCCATCTTTTATGATGAGGAAATTTTGCTCCTTGCCAAGTGAGACAACGATCGATGAGATCTCTTTGTAGATATCTTTTTTGTTAAATTTAAATACACCAACGTCATTTGTCGCGCCAACTGCGATCTCTTCGTTTCTTTTGCCATAAATTTTTACATTTGCGTTTGGTAGCATTGTGTTTTCGCCAAGGCGGTTTGCAAAGACGAAAATTTCATCCTTGCCAAGCTTTGCATTTATGGCGATGTCGCTTAGATAGACGACCTTTGAGACGCTCTTATCTTTGCCGTAGTTTAAGCTTATCTTATAAACGCCGTCTCCTGCTCCTGCAAAGTCAAGCTTGATCTTGTTTAGTGAAATTTCGTTTAACGCACCCTCTAGCTTGTAGCTTTTGCTCGCTACTTTTGAGCTAAAATTGCTCAGATCTTCGCTATTGTCGTTGAAATTTAAAAAGTATCTAAAATTTTGATCGCTTAACTTTTCAACGCTCACATTTAGCTCAGGTAAATTTGCACTTCTGATGCCGATCTCGCCCACGCTTGAGATGTAAGGCTCTTCGTTTGTGAAAATTGCAAATGGAGTGAAGTTGCTAGCGACTACCTCGTAGGTTTTAGCCTCTCTTACGACATTTCTATCATCTCCAAAGCCCGGTTTTATCGTGATCTCGTAGCTATTTTGTGGCTTAAACTCATCGCTTGTGATATCGATGTAATAATCATACCCATCAAGCTCAGAATTTGGCGCGCCATTTTCATCATCATTTTTATATGCCACGTCGCTTATACTAAAGCTTTTTACGCCTTTTATCTTTATAAATTTCTTTAGATTATTATCATCGCTTAGCCACTCTTTTAGATAAATTCTAAAGGCCAAGATGCCGTTATCAAGGCTTGTCGGATAAATTTTAGCTATCTCAAAGCTATTTGCCTCAGCATTTATATTTACGCTCTCACTGCTTGCTTGCTCACTAAATTTCACTACGCTATCGCCTGCTAGCTTAGCGCCAAATTTACTTTCAAAATTTTCTCCAAGATCAAAAGTAGGCTCGCTTATATTTTTATCAAGATCAAGCTCAAAGCTGTTTTGAGAGAGCTGCAAGGCATTAAAGCTTGCACCTTTTACGGCTATTTTTTTTACAAGCTCATCACTAACTTCGTCATTAAATTTAAGGATAAATTTGCTATCAGTGAGCTTTTCTATCTTCTCAAGCGCAAATTCTTTCGTCTCAAAGCTAGCGCTGCTGCCATTTTCTAGCTTACAGCTATACTCTACGCCTGCGTGCATATCTTTTGTAAAGAGCGTAAGGCTTTGAGCGTTAAATTTTACCGTGCCACTTAGCGCTGGCTCGCACGAGATAAGCTTTTTCTCGCTTAGAGTGCCTATGAGATTTTTGCTAACATCATCTTCTAGTCCAAATTCCACGCTTAAAGGCGACTTCACCTCGGCGGTGCCATTTAGACTTAAAGCATATAAATTTACTGCTCCAAAGAGTGCTAGAAGTAGCGCTTTTTGCTGCATTTTATCTCCTTAGTTTTATTGTTATTTCACTTTGATTTGAGTTTTGATCAAGGCATTTTAAAGTGTGCTCGCCAAGAGTTAGATCTAGCCTTTTTTCGCTCGCGTTTTCTATCTTAGAAAAGTTCAAATCATCCACTTTCAGGTAAATTTCATTACCTAAAAACGCGTAGCATTTTAGCACAATTTGTGTTACATTTTCATCTGTCACGATCTCTTCGCCGTCATACGGATAGGCAAAGACTGGCTTTTTGTCTTTAAAAACTTCAGCGCAAGGGCTATTTTTGACCTCGTCTTTGTCTAAAAAGCCATTTTTTATCAAAAACTCAAGCTCCTCACCCCTTAAACTCTCGCACTTATCTTGCAGTTTAACTCCAACTATCCTATCATCAAGCGCAGTTTTTTTGCACGTTTCAAAACTAAAAGCATCAAGGCAGGTTGGCACTTTCTCAATGCCTTCTGGCTCGCTCATAAAGCTTAAATTTCTTTTTTGAGCGATGAGCTTAAACATATCAAAAACGATCTTTGAGACGTCATTTAGCCCAGTTAGTTTGTCGGTTTTTTCGGCGTTAAAGTTGCCCACCCAGACGGCTATTGTATAGTCCTCATCAACTCCTATGGCGTAAAGATCGCGTGAGTTTGCACTTGTGCCTGTTTTAAAGGCGATCTTTGGCGTGTTTTGCGCATATTGCCAAGCGTTTTTTAGATATGACCTAGAGGCCTCGCTCATCATTTTGGCGGTTAGATAAGCACTTTGAGGCGAGATGAGGGTTATATTTTTATCTTCATTTTTGTAGTTTTTGCCCGCAAACTCAAGCGGCCTATAAACCCCGCCATTTGCGTATATCGTATAAAGATGTGCAAGATCAAGCAGGCTCATCTCAGCGCTGCCTAAAACTATCGAAGAGCCGTAAAACTCCTTGTTTTCATCAACTAAATTTACCTTTTCAAGCAGTTCGTAAAGTGAGTTATCTTTTAGTTTTAAGTCTAAATTTATAACTGGGATATTGAGACTAAAATTTAGAGCGTCCTTTGCGCTTACAAGCCCCAAAAAGTCGTTACTAAAGTTCTTTGGCACATATTCATTCAGATAAATTTGTGTATCGATTAGCTGTGAGCTTGGCGTGATAAGCCCACTATCAAGCGCAAGCGAGTAGATAAAAGGCTTTAGCGTGCTGCCGGTGTTTCGCTTCATATTTAGGGCTGAGTTTTTGCCATCACGTGCGCGCTCATCGTGTGAGCCGATAAAGGCAACAACGCTCATTTTTTTGTTGTCGATGACCACGGCAGCGGCGTTGTTTGCATTTTTAGCCTTTAGCGAAAACATCGCATCTTTTAAAATTTTAAGCATATCTTTTTGTAAATTTAGATCCAAGCTCGCCTTTGAAATTTGGTTTTTAAAAGCGACATTTGCGTAGTCGCTGGCATTTACGACAGCCCTTATCCTTACATTTTTAAATGGCTCGGCTTGAGCCCTTTTAAATGCGCTAAGATCGATTAAATTTGCCTTATAAAGCATCTTTATGACCCTGTTTTTTAGCGCATTTATGTTTGAGACGCGGTCAAGTCTATTTTTATTTGGATTTTTAGGTATCGTGCTTAAAAGTGCCGCCTGAGCATAACTAAGCTCGTTTAGCTCCTTGCCAAAGTAAAAGAAGCTTGCCGCCTTTGCCCCCTCGATATTGCCACCATATGGGGCTAAATTTAGGTATAAATTTAAAATTTCATCCTTGCTAAAGTGAAGCTCTAACTGAAATGCCCTAAAAATTTCTTTTATCTTATTTTTATAGCTTCGATCACCAGGCTCAAGCATTCTTGCCACTTGCATCGTGATAGTGCTAGCGCCTATGCGGTTGTCGCTTCTTAGGTTGTGGAAAAATGCTCTAAAAATGGAGGCAAAATTTACGCCAAAATGGTAGTAAAAGTATCTATCTTCAAAGAGAACGACGCATTGTTTTAGCGAATTTGGGAAGCTTTGCTCATGAAATCTCCAAATTCCGTCGCTACTAAGCTTCATATTTATAATATTTCCATTTTTATCAAGTAAAATTTTGGCTTCGTCTTTTTTGAGTGCCTCTAAATTTAGTGGATAAATTTGATCAAGTATCAAAAAAATAGCGACCAATAGAGCCAAAAATAGGGCAAGGAATTTTAAAAATTTAAACTTTTTCATCGGCGTGATTATAGCTGTTAAAGTTTAAGTAGCTATAATTAGGCCTTTTTAAAAAAGAGGAAACAATGCCCTTATCTAGGTTAAACAAAGAACAATACACCGCCGCAACTGCGCCATTTGGACACAATCTCATCATCGCTTCAGCTGGCACTGGCAAGACTAGCACCATAGTCGCTCGCATCGCACATCTTTTAAATTTAGGCGTAAAGCCAGAGAAAATTTTGCTTCTAACATTTACCAACAAAGCAGCCAGCGAAATGATAGAGCGCTTAAATAGGTATTTTGACAAACAAATCACCTCCAAAATCACCGCAGGCACCTTCCACTCGGTCTCATTTTCGCTTTTAAAAAGCCTTGATAAAGGCGTCACGCTAAAGCAGCCAAGCGAGCTAAAGACGCTTTTAAAAAGTCTTGTTGAGAGGCGTAAATTTTACCATTTAAGCGACGTCAAGCCTTACGGCGGAGCCTATCTATACGACCTTTACTCGCTATTTCAAAACAGCGAACAAGGCACAACTTTTGGCAAATGGATAAGCCAAAAGAGCGAAGAGCAGGGCGTTTATGCTGAAATTTATGAAGATGTCTTAGAAGAGTTTGAAGCTGAAAAGGCTAAATTTGCCTACGCTGATTTTAACGATCTTCTCATAAAAATGCGCGACGAGCTAAAAAATGGAGCAAATTTAGCTTATGATGAAATTTTGATCGACGAGTATCAAGACACAAACACGCTTCAAGGCAGCCTCATAGACGCATTTAAGACAAAGAGCCTATTTTGCGTGGGCGATTTTGACCAGAGCATTTACGCATTTAACGGCGCAAATATCGAGATCATTGGCTCATTTAAAGATCGCTTCCCAAACGCAAACATCTACGCTTTAAATGTAAATTACCGCTCAAGCTCGAGCATACTTGCCCTTGCAAACAAGGTCATAAACAATAACCCAAGGCTTTATGAAAAGCACCTCACAGTTAGCCGCGAGGGGAATTTCAAGCCTCCAAGGCTGCTTGTCTATAACGAGCTTTTTGATCAGTATCAAAACATCGCCGACATCATCTCACTCTCGCCATTTAATAGAGAAAATATCGCCATAATTTTTAGAAATAACTCATCAGCTGATGGCATCGAAGTCGCGCTAAAAGAGCGAGGCATCGGCTCAAAGCGAAAGGGTGGAGTGAGCTTTTTTGAGAGCCGTGAGATCAAGGCACTCATCGACATCATGGGAATTTATGTCAATCCAAAAGATATAATGGCATTTATCCACATCTGCGAATACGCAAAGGGCGTTGGCAGCGCAGTTAGCAAAGAAATTTTTGACGCACTGCTCAAGCTTGGGCATGGAAATTTGATAAAAGGGATAGTTGAGCCAGATGAGAGCGTAAATATCTCATCAAACAAAAGGCGAAACTACCAGCTAGGCCTTTTTGACGACCTTGATGAATTTGCCGAAGTTTCGAGGTTTTCTAAGCTTGGCTTTAGCGATAAATTTCTGGGCCACCCTGTGCTAAAACTACAAAAGCTAAGCGAGAGTGGGGCGCAGTTTTTATATGAAATTTACAACTTTTTAAGAGGCATGAGAAATATCTCAAAGCCAGCCACGATGATAAATGAGATAAAAACTAGCAAAATTTACTCGTTAATCGTCGAAAACATCAGCACAAAAAGAGCGACCTTTAAAAACGGCAACGTCGATCTAGCTCTAAAAGAAGAGGTCAAAGAGCGCATAATGGCAAAGAGCGTGGTGCTAAGCGAGCTAGCTAAAAAGTATCAAGATATCAGTAAATTTTATAATTTTTTAGCCCTTGGAAGCAACGAGATGAGCGAAGGGCAGGGCGTTAGCTTGCTTAGCGTGCATGCGAGCAAGGGGCTTGAATTTGACCAAGTTTTTATCGTCGATCTCGCGCAAAATCGCTTTCCAAATTTAAAGCTAATGAGCATGGGTGGCAGCCTAGAAGAAGAGAGGCGGCTCTTTTACGTAGCAGTAACAAGGGCTAAAGACGAGCTTTATCTTAGCTATGCAAAATACGACAAGATAAAGAAGGTGACCTATCAGCCAAGTAGGTTTTTGATAGAGGCTGGCATGGCAAAAGAGGAAGCTTAAAGAGTGTTTACTCTTGTGAAGTAGAATTTACCAATTTTTTACAAAGAGAAGCGATGAAAAAATCTAAAATTTTAATAATCCTGCTTATTTTAGGCGTTGGCGGATACTTCGTCTATGATAAATTTTTTAAGGTAAAAGAAGAAGAGGTTGAGTTTATCACCAAAAAGGCAAAGAAGGGCTCATTTAGTAAAAAGGTCGATGCGACTGGAGAAATTTTCGCCACCGAGCTAATCGACGTTGGAGCTCAGGTGAGCGGTCAGATAAAAAAGCTATATGTTAAGCTCGGAGATCAGGTAAAAAAGGGCGATATGATCGCAAGTATCGATAGCTCGACCCAGCAAAATAGCATTGATAATAAAGAAGCTCAACTTGCCATCTACAAAGCCCAGCTAGAAAGCGCAAAAGTGGCTCTAAATATCGCCAAAACGCAGTTTGATAGAGAAAACGCACTATTTTCTAAAAACGCCACCTCAAAGCAAGAATTTGAAAGCGCAAAAAATACATATAGTGCAAACAGCGCCAAGATAAAGGAGCTTGAAGCGCAGATCAAGCAGACAAATATCGAGCTAAGCACCGCTAAGATAAATTTAGGCTACACAAAGATCACCGCTCCAAGAGACGGCACTGTTGTAAGCGTGCAGGTCGAGGAGGGTCAGACTGTAAATGCCAACCAAACTACGCCAACTATCGTAAATATCGCTGATCTTGGCCATGTAAAGATGAAGATGCAAATAGCAGAAGGCGACATCACAAAGATCAAAGTCGGCACGCCAGTTGAATACTCGATCCTCTCTGAGCCAACGAAGAAATTTCAAACGACTGTTAGCTCGATCGACCCGGGGCTTACTACGCTAAGTGATGGCAGCTACGGCTCAAGTAGCAGCAGTAAGTCTTCATACTCAAGTAGCTCAAACAGCAGCTCGGCGGTTTATTACTACGCGCAAAGCATCGTTGATAATAAAGATGGAATTTTAAGAATAGGCATGACCACACAAAACGAGCTTTTAATAGCAAACGTCGAGGGAGCCATCATCGTGCCAAGCATCGGCATCAAAAAAGATGAAAACGGCACTTTTGTCTATGTGCTAAAAGATGGCAAGCCAGTAAAAACAGCGGTCAAAACCGGCATAAAAGACAACCTTGATACGCAGATCATCAGCGGTATAAACGAGGGTGACGAGATCATCACATCTCAAGGCTCATCAAGCGAGATCGCTAAGATGATCGCAAAAGAACATAAGAAGTTTTAAGTGATAAGTCTAAAAAGCATCACCAAAAGCTTTAAGCTAGGCGATAATGAGATAGAGATCCTGCATGGCATAAATTTAGAGATAAAAAAGGGCGAATTTATAGCCATCATCGGTCAGTCTGGCTCTGGTAAATCAACCCTGATGAACATCCTTGGCTGCCTTGATAGCCCAAGTGGTGGGCAGTACCTACTGGACGGCAAAGATATATCAAAATTTGATAGCGACGCACTTGCCAAGCTTAGAAGGGATAAATTTGGCTTTATCTTTCAAAGATATAATCTGCTTAGCACGATGAATGCTCTTGAAAACGTAGCGCTACCAAGCATCTACGCAGGGGCAAACAAGAGCGAGCGAGAGAAAAGAGCTAATGAGCTTCTTGGCTCGCTTGGACTTAGTGAAAAAGCTAGAAATTTACCAAATAAACTCTCAGGCGGACAACAGCAAAGGGTCTCCATAGCAAGGGCGCTGATGAATGGCGGCGAGATCATTTTAGCAGACGAGCCAACTGGCGCTCTTGATAGCAAAAGTGGGCTAAGGGTGATGGAAATTTTAGTTGATCTTTACAAAAAAGGCCACACTATCATCATCGTCACGCACGACCCAAAGATCGCAGAGTATGCAAGCCGTGTGATCGAAATAAAAGATGGCAACATCGTAAGTGACAATGTAAAAAATAGTGAAATTTACGAGGCCGCAAAGCAAACCCAGCCAGAAAAGAGCAAATTTACCTACTATAAAGACCAGCTAATAGAGAGCTTTAAAATGTCGGTAAATGCGATGCTAGCGCACAAACTAAGATCGCTTTTAACGATGCTTGGCATTATAATTGGCATTACAGCGGTAATTAGCGTCGTTGCTCTTGGCAAAGGCTCACAGGAGCAAATTTTAGCTGGCATCAGAAAGATCGGCACAAACACGATCGACATCATGCCTGGTAAAGGCTTTGGCGATATGCTCTCAGGCAAGGTCAAAACGCTCTCCATAAGCGACGCAAACATGCTTGCCAAGCAGTCCTTTCTAGACTCAGTCACGCCAAATACAAGCACCTCAGGCGTGCTAACTTATGAAAATATCTCGCTAAGTGCGAGCTTAAAAGGTGGCGGGGTAGGGAGCTTTGACGTAAATGGGCTAAAGCTAGAAGAGGGCAGAATTTACGATGATGATGAGGTTTTAAACTCTGATTCAGTCGCACTAATCGATCAAAACACCAAAAATAGCATCTTTAAAAATGATGATCCTATCGGCAAGATCATACTTTTTAACAAAAAGCCACTTCGCATTATCGGCGTTTTGCAAAAGGATGATTTTAAGATGGGCGACTCAAGCACGCTTAAAATTTACGCCCCGTACACGACTGTGCTAAACAAGGTCACAGGGGATAAATTTATAAGCTCGGTCACCGCCAAAGTAAATGAAGGTGTCAATGCGCAAATCGCCGAAAAAACACTAACCGAGCTTTTAGAGATCAAGCACGGCAAAAAGGACTTTTTTACAAGAAACTCAGACAGCATCAAGCAAACGATCGAAGAGACCATCTCGACCATGCGCCTGCTCATCTCAAGCATCGCCGTCGTCTCACTCGTAGTTGGGGGCATAGGCGTCATGAACATCATGCTAGTCTCAGTCACCGAGCGCACCAAAGAGATAGGCATAAAAATGGCGATCGGAGCTAGACAGAGCAACATCTTGCAGCAGTTTTTGATAGAGGCCGTGCTACTTTGCCTAATTGGCGGAGCCATCGGCATCGTCCTATCCTACGCGATCGGCTACATCTTTAACAACTTCTTAAACGGCTTTAGCATGATCTTTTCAAACGGCTCGATCGTGCTTGCACTTGTCACGTCGATGGCTATTGGCATCATCTTTGGCTACATGCCTGCTAAAAACGCCTCAAAACTAAATCCAATAGATGCGCTTTCAAGGGAGTAATATGAAATTTCTAAGCTTAGCTTTAGTGCTCGTTTTAAGCGGCTGCGCTGTTAAAAATATAGATGAAAACTATAAGCAAATTTTACTTGAAGATAATGCAAGCCGTGAGCTAAATTTAGACACTTCTTGGTGGAAGCAGTATGAGCAAAGCTACCTTGATGAGCTTGTAGAACTTGCGCTTAAAAACAACACCGACCTTGCAAAAGCTGCGATAAATGTAAATAAAGCGCTCGCTCAAGCTGGCGTTTTGCAGGCAAATTTGATCCCTAGCTTTAACGCTGGCATCGAGGCAACAAGTAGCAAAAACATAAAAGAGGGCGGTGCGGTCACTAGAAGTTTTGGCTCAAGCATAGGGCTTAGCTACGAGCTTGATCTTTGGCAAAAGCTAGCAAACAGCAAAGACGCAGCGATGTTTGAAGCAAGGGCTACTAAATTTGATCTGGAGGCTGGCAAACTAAGCGTCATAAACTCAGTAGCAGATGCCTATTTTCAAATTTTATATCTAAACGAGAGCATAAAAACCTATAAGCAAATTTTAGAAATTTATAACAAACTAAATGAGATAGTT
Source organism: Campylobacter concisus (assembly GCF_003048875.2). Taxonomy (NCBI): domain Bacteria; kingdom Pseudomonadati; phylum Campylobacterota; class Epsilonproteobacteria; order Campylobacterales; family Campylobacteraceae; genus Campylobacter; species Campylobacter concisus. The sequence continues at coordinate 929,730 of NZ_CP049264.1, forward strand.
GGGCTTAAATTTAAGCTTGGCAAAGAGGAGGCGCTAAGCCTAAAACAGATAAACTCGCAGCTCTTAAGCGCTCAAAATAAGATAGAAAGTGCCAAAAAAGAGCTAGTGAGTGCTAAAAAAACGCTTAGGATTTTGCTAAATGAGAAGCCAGAATTTGAGCTTAAATTTGAAGGCCTCACGCTAAGCCCAGTTAAAAGAGTGGGCGTTGATCTGGATGTGCCAACAAGCGCCATAGCAAACCGCCCTGATCTAAAAGCGGCCATTTACCGCATAGAAGAGGGCATCTTAAACTACAAAGCGAGCCAAAAAGAGTTTTATCCAAGCATCACACTAGGAGCCAGCCTCAAAAGCAGCACCGACAAAAAAGAGGAAGCCTTTAGTCTTAAATTTCTAAATGGCAACATAGCTCTGAATTTGCCATTTTTAAACTACCACAAGCTAAAGTCAAATTTAAAAGTTAGCGAGGCAAATTTCGAGCTTGCAAAGTTAAACTACATAAGCGCTCTAAATAGCGCATTAAACGAGATAGACGCATTTTACAAAGGCTACCTTAACGACGAAGCACTACTTGCTAACTACCAAGAGCAGATAAAAAACTACGAGGAAATTTCAAAAATTTACGATCTAAAATACTCCTACGGCAAGGTTGAGCTAAAAGAGTTTTTAGAGGCTAAAAACAGCGAGCTAGAGGCTAAAATAGGGCTTTTAAAAGCAAAATACACGCTTTTACAAGATGAGCTAAATATCTACAAAGCCATGGCAGGCAAATTTAATAGGTAAATTTATGATCTCAGCTTGGGACTACGAGGCAAAAGCATGCAGCAGTGATGGCAAATTTAGCGCCAAATTTGAAGGCTGTGAGGTCGCTATGGGCGCTCCAACCCTTGGTGAGCTAAGGCTTTTTATAAATAGCGAGCACTGTTTAAATTTAAAAAATAAATTTTCAAACCACGCAAAAAGACTATTAAATTTGGATCAAAATTTAGTTAAAGATGACGATGCGCTTCAAATTTTACTTAGCGAAAGGGCGACTGCTTGCTTTTTATTTTCAGACGACTCCAAATTTCTAGCTTTTTCTGAATGGACGGCAGATAAAATGCAGATCGTAAAGGTAGTACGCCTAGCTGATATGAGCATAAAAACCGTCGGAAAGCCAAAAAGAGTAGTGGAATTTCTCTCATTTAATGATGGCTTGCTTGAAATTTTAGACTCGCCGATCTTTATGCCAAAAAACTACACACTAGATATCCGCACGCTTTTTGAGGATAAAATTTAATTACGCACTTTAGCTTGAAAATAGTTTTAATGCGTGTTTTCACAACAAATTTAACTACTTTTAGTTTTAAGTTGCCTTTGAATGGCAAATTTAACTCTTTACTCCAAAATTTAACCCACAAGATCAATATTTGGCGCACAAAAACAGATATCACGCATTTATTCTATTCTATGCTACTCTTAAATTTAACACACAAGATCGCCTTATTAGCTTTTTATAAAAAAATCGCTTTGGATTAAATTTGCATCCAAAAATGCCATCTAGCGAGCGCTTTATTTACATTTATCGTCGCTTTTGCAAGGTCGGTGCTCTGCGTTTAAAAGCAAGAACCACAAACTTCAAAGATAGCTCTTGCTCACATTTTCAAAATAGGGTAGATCAAATTTTAAGTTATATATAAGATAAATGTAAATTTCACAATTTTTGAAAAGTGTAAAATTTAACTAATTTTCTTACAAATATTTTTACGCCAAATTTAATGGATAAATTTAGATCACACAAAAGATAAAATGCAAAACATAGCCAAATCTAGCCATTTAAAACTTGTAAAAGAGCAGAATAAAGATTTTAAAATATCAATTTGAAAATTACAGTTTTCAATACAAAATATATAAAATACCTTGCGTTTTACCTTTTGTCATATTTTGGCATTGCAATTATGGTTGATTTTAAATTTGTTTTTATGCTTGGCGACTTGAACTTGAAATGGTTAAATTTTCAAGTTTGGTTCAAAAGCAAAACTTGCATTTGAAAAATCAAATAAACAGATGTTCTTTGTGCCTGTCAAATTGCAATGAGTAAATTTGCGGATTTTTTATAAAACTTACCTTTGATGTTTCTTTGGGTGGTCAAAAAACAGAGCTTTTGCACTGCCCTCTTTTAGCTCTTTAAATTTACATTCAAACTCAATGCAAAAAATGCCTGAAGTTGGGATATTGTCAATCGATGAGTCACTTAGATATTCGCAAATTTCAGTTATGCTTGGATTGTGCGTGATGATGAAAATTTCATCTAAACTTTTGTCTAAATTTCTTACGAACTCCAAAAGATCCTCAAAGCTTATGTCGTAAAGCTCGTCCTTTATCTCTATGGATTTTTCTTTAAATTTTAAAGTTTTAGCGATGATTTTTGCTGTTTGCTCACATCTTTTAGCGCTGCTTGAAAAGATAGCTCCTGGCATCACATAATACATTTTTAGCCTGCTAGCCATAAATTTAGCGTCCTCTTTGCCTTTTGGACTAAGCTCTCTTAAAGCGTCTTTTGCGCCATCTTTGTTCTCATCAACTGCTTTTGCGTGCCTTATGAAGTAAATTTTGCTCATGATCTCTCCTTTGAGAAATTCTTTATCCAACTAAGCTCTTCCTCGCTAAATCCAGCCTTTAAGCGGTCTTTTTCGTTGATCTCTCTCATACTTTTAAATGAATTTGGATATAAATTTAATATGATGTCAAAGTAGCTTTTCTCATCGACGCCCTCTTTTTTGCAGGCAAATTTAAACCACTTATCACCCTTATAAACGTGAGAGACTTCCTCTTTTAAGATGACTTTTAGGCACTCTATGAGCTCTTCTTGCCCGCCCTCAGCTTCTAGTCTTTTGATGATGTGAGCGTTTGCATCAAGCCCGTTTGCCTCCATATATCTTGGCAGTAGCGCCATGCGGCTAGTAAGCCTATCTGAAGTCTTTTGAAGTGCGATAAAAAGGCCGTCATGCACGCTTAGCTCGCCATATCTGCCGCCCTGCTTTGTGAGTAAATTTTCTATCATGCAAAAGTGCCTGATCTCATCCTCAGCTACCTCCAGCCAGTCCTCGTAAAACTCTCTTGGCAGCCCTCTAAATCTATAACAAGCATCAAGCGCGATGTCGATAGCGCTAAATTCGATGTGAGCAACCGAGTGGATAAAATTTAGGTTTTTATCTTTTGGCTTTACCTTTTTGTTTAGCTCTTTCATGCTAACAACGTCGCAAAATTTAGCGTAGCATGGGGTAGTTAGCTCATTTGGAGCAGAAATTTCGTCAAAACAAATATCTAAATTTGATCTAAATTTCTCGTAAAATAGCTCAAATTTTAAAAATTTAAGCCCCACGTCGCCTTCGTTTAAAATGTCCCAGATCTCATCAAAAAATCTCATCTGCTCTCTTTAAGTAAAATTTAGCATACAAACAGCCAATGCCCCAGCCTATAAAGTGCGCGTACCATGCGACATTTATGCCCATAAGTAGCGGCAAAAAGCTCATGGCAACAACGATGGCAAAGTAGCCAAACCACGCCTTTTTATCAGAGTATAGCACTGAGGTCGCCAGCATGCCAAAGAGCATACACAAAGCGCCGCTTGCACCGACTAAATTTATAAATTTCTCATTTTCAAATGCAAAATATATATAAATAAAGCTTAAAATTTGCGTCAAAACGCCGCCAACAATATAAAAAATGATAAATTTTTTCGTGCCAAGATATAGCTCGCTCATCGTGCCAACTTGATATAAAAAGAGCATATTCATGAGCAGGTGAGCTGTGCCTGCGTGCATAAAGATAGATGTGAGGGGCTGAAATATATAGAGTTTTTCTAAAAAATATATGTTTAAGCCAAGCGCAAGCCATAGCTCACGCGAGTGCAGAAAGGTGAGACTAAAAAATGCAGCTAAATTTAAAAGGATAAGCGCAAATGTAGCTGGGCTACTTAGCTTTGCCATATCCAGCAAATCTGTTTGCCGCTAGGCAGCTAGCGTTTGAGCACCTTACAACGTAGCTATTTATCTCTTTGTCGCCCTTTAGATGCGTGTTTTTTTGTTTTAAATTCATATAGCTGTGGATGATCCTGCCGCCAGAGTTGTGGATAAATTTCACCGTCTCGTCTGGAAGTATGGCTGTCACGATACCAACGTGAGTGACGTTTTTCTTATCTTTATTTTTTTGTATGCCTTTGCCAAGGGTGTTTGAAAAGAAGATAAGATCGCCTTTTTTGGGATTTTTATGAGTGATTAAATTTTGGCTTTCATAGAAGTTATAGATGGCTTTTGACTTCCTGCCGCCCTTGCTGTAGTAGTTATTGATAGTTTTTTCATCAAAATACATATTTTTATATTTTGCATTTACTATAGATACAAAGCCTGAGCAGTCGCCCCCTGCTCTAGTGTTTAAGTATTTTTTAAAAAATGAACCAAATTCTTTATCTGCTCTGCCGTCATCTTCGTCTAAAAGCTCACCAGAAGTTTGTCTGCTAAAGTCACTATTTGTAGAGGCGGTTTGATTGTAGTCATTTTGTGGGATTTTAGGCTCATTTGAGGTGAAAGAACAACCTGTAAAAAGTGCAACGCATAGTGCAAAAAATATTCTTTTATTTATTAAACTTAACATATTTTTATCCAAAATAATTAATTTTCGTAATTTTAACTCTTAAATGTAAATAAAGCGAAAATAGCGCCCTGTTTTCTTTACTCTAAGTTTAAAAACAATATAATCGGCAAAAAATATATTTTCTTAAGGCAAAAAATAATGATGCACTATCTAAAAATAGAAGGCAATGCCAAATTAAGCGGCGAAGTAAAGATCAGCGGAGCCAAAAATGCCGCCCTACCTATCATCGCCCTAACCCTACTTGCTAAAAATAAGATAAATTTAACAAATATCCCAAATGTCGCTGACATAAAGACGCTTTGCCAGTTGCTAGTTAATCTTGGGGCAAAGTGCGAATTTAAAGATGAAAACTCACTAAGTATCGACACGAGCAGCGTAAATTCGACCACGGCAAACTACGATATCGTTAGAAAGATGCGCGCTTCTATCTTGACGCTTGGTCCGCTTCTAGCGCGCTTTGGACACTGCGAAGTGAGCCTTCCTGGTGGCTGTGCGATCGGACAAAGGCCAATAGATTTGCACCTAAGCGCACTTGAGAAAATGGGCGCAAATATCGAGATAAAGCAAGGCTATGTCGTCGCAACCGCGCCAAATGGCCTAAAAGGCGCAAAGATAGTTTTTGATAAGATCACCGTAACTGGCAGCGAAAATATCATCATGGCAGCAGCCTTAGCGCATGGCACGACAGAGCTTTTTAACGTCGCACTTGAGCCTGAAGTGGTGCAAATTTGTGAAATTTTAGCAAGAAGTGGCGTTAAGATCGAAGGCATAGGCACGAGCGAGCTAAAGATCACTGGTAGCGGTCAAAAACTGCTTGAAATTTGCGATATCGAGGTCATCCCAGATAGGATCGAAGCTGGTACATACCTTTGCGCTGGAGCTATCACAAATAGTAAAATTTCAGTCACAAAGGCAAATGCTGCGCACATGACAGCCATTTTAAATAAATTTGAAGAGATGGGCTTTGGCATCGAAATAGACGGCGATAAGATCACGATTTTGCCGACAAATGAGATAAAACCAGTCGAGATAAGAACGACTGAATATCCAGGCTTTCCAACCGATATGCAGGCTCAGTTTATGGCACTTTGTCTTGCAGCAAATGGCGTTAGCACGATAGATGAGAGGCTTTTTGAAAACCGCTTTATGCATGTTAGCGAGCTAGCTAGAATGGGTGCTGATATCCGCTTAAATGGTCACATCGCAAGCGTTTATGCTCCTGCAAATTTAAATGCAGCTGATGTCATGGCGACTGACCTTAGAGCAAGCTCAGCGCTGATACTAGCCGCTCTTATCGCAAATGGCGAGAGTTTGGTGCATAGAATTTACCATCTTGATAGAGGTTATGAGAGGCTGGAGGAGAAATTTAAAAGCCTTGGGGCAAAAATAGTTAGGCTTGAGGAGTAAAAATGCTAGTAAATGATGCACTAGAGGCTTTAAAAGCTAAATTTAAACCAAAAAATGAGAGCGAAATTTTACCTATCAGCGAGGCTCTTGGTAAGACCTTAGCAAATGACGTGATAGCGGTCAAAGACCTGCCCTGCTTTGATAACTCAGCGCTTGATGGATTTGCTGTTAAATTTGATGAGAAAGATAAACCTTATAAGATAATCGCAAGTGCCTTTGCAGGCGATAAAGAGCAGCTAGCTATCGGCAAAAACGAGTGCGTGAAGATAATGACTGGTGCAAAGATGCCAAAGGGCTCTGACACGGTCATGAGGTTTGAAGACTGCGTGGTTGAGGGCGAGTTTGTAAAAGCGCCAGCTAAGCTTAAAAAAGGCGAAGCTTACCGCTTTAAAGGCGAAGAGACAAAAGTTGGTGAAATTTTACTAAAAAGTGGCGAAATTTTAAGCACAAGAAGTGTGATGATGCTAGCAGCTCAGGGCATAAGCTTTATAGATGTGAAAAAGCAGCCTAGTGTTGGAATTTACTCAAGTGGCAACGAAATCATCGAGCCTTGGCAAAGAGCTAGCGAGGATGAAATTTACAATGCAAACGCACTTGGCATCACCGCACTTTTAAGCTCAATCGGCCAAAAAAGCTCATATCTTGGTATCATAAAAGATGAGCTAAATGCTGTAAAACAGGCGTTTTTAAACGCTGCAAACTACGACATCGTTATCTGCTCTGGTGGAGCAAGCGCTGGTGAGGCCGACTTTATGAAGATAGCCCTAAGTGAGCTTGGATATAGCGAAATTTTCTCGCATCTTGACATAAGGCCTGGCAGACCTTGTAAGGCTTATGAAAAAGATGGCAGACTTGTTTTTATCTTGCCTGGCAACCCTATGGCTGCTTATCTTTGCACGATGATGCTTGTTTTGCCACTTCTAAAAAGCGAGTGTTTTGTGACGCAAAAAGCTATAAATAGCGAAAATTTAAAGGTAAAATCAGGCAGAGCAAATGCGGTTTTTGGCAATGTAGCTGATGGCAAATTTGTAGCAACTGACGGCGGAAAATATGGCTCAGGCATGATAAACCATATATTAAAGAGTGATTTTGTGTTGATAACTAGCCCTGATCAAGGTGAAATTTTACAAAATAGTGAAATTTCACTTATAAAACTTCCATAATCCTTGACAAATGAAAAACAATCTGATAAAATGCGGACTTCATTTTGATTGCGGGAATAGCTCAGGGGTAGAGCACAACCTTGCCAAGGTTGGGGTCGCGAGTTCGAATCTCGTTTCCCGCTCCATCTTTTTTATACTCATTTTTTTGTTTTCCACAAAACTTTTTGCAAATGAAGTCAGCATCTATCCGATGTATTGCGTTGTAAATGATCAAATTTCACTTAGTACTTTTGGCTTTGAAGGCGAAGACAATGAAATTTTAAACCTAGAGGGCAAAAGAGCTGCCAAGATAGATAGTAAAAAACTCTATGAAATTCTAACAGCAAATTTTAAAACATATAATGACAAAAGTGGTGGTAGCGTGGCTTTTGTGAAAAACTGCTCTATAATGGATGAAATTCAGATGCAATTTCTAAGAGAGATCAGCAACGAGTACCCAGGCATCAGCGTGAGTGATCTTAGTATCAGTCCGCAAAACAAACTCCCTGCAAATTTTAAAGACTTAGTTTTTAAAAATATATTTTTAAGCGATCAAAATAGCCAAAAAGGCGTTTTTAGAGTCTCTTTTGAGGATGTTGATCTAAGTTTAAAGAGCCTTTACTTTAAATTTAGCTTTAATGCCAAAATGCCAGTTTTTATAGCTATAAATTCAATGAATACAAACCACATTTTAAGCCTGCTTGACTATCAACCAACGATGATCGAGTTTAGCAAATGGCCGCGTGACGCACTCTTTGGACTTAGCGCCTCAACGCTTGTCACAAAAGTGCAGATAAGAAGCGGAGAAATTTTAACCAAACGTCAGTTTAACGCCATAAGTTTAGTCAAAAAAGGTCAAATGCTAAATGCAGTTTTAAGCGAGGGTGGTGTCAAGATAATAGCCGAAGTAAAGGCGCTTGAGGATGGAAATTTAGGCGATATGATAAAGATAAGAACAAGAGAAAATAAAATTTTACAGGCCACGGTTTCAGGCAAAGATGAGGCAGTTATCAGATGAAAAAGGTAGTTTTTGCAGCCACTGGAGCAAGCGGGGCTGGGCTTTTTCTAAAGCTAGTAAATGCCGCCAAAGATAGCTGTGAGGCGCATGTCATAGTTAGTAAAAATGCCATGAAAGTTTTAGAGGCTGAAGAAAATTTGAGGCTAAATTTAAATGATCTTGGCGTAAAAATTTATGATGATTTGGATCTTAGCGCTGGTCCAGCATCTGGCTCATTTGGCACGGATGCTATGATCATAGCGCCCTGCTCTACCAACACGCTAGCAAAGGTCGCAAACGGCATAAGCGACACACTCATCACAAGGGCCGCAAGTGTCGCGCTAAAAGAGAGGCAAACCCTAGTTTTGGGCGTTAGAGAGATGCCGTTTTCTGCGATCGCGCTCTCTCAGATGCAGCTACTCTCATCTCTTGGAGCTACCATCGCTCCGCCAGTTTTAGGCTACTACGCAGGCATAAAGAGCCTTTCTGATATGGAAAATTTCATCATCGGCAAGTGGCTTGATGCCTTAAAAATCGAAAATAATCTTTACAAAAGGTGGCAAATTTGAAAAAATCTTGCATCTATCCAGGGACCTTTGACCCCATAACAAACGGCCATTTAGACGTTATCATAAGAGCTACAAAAATTTTTGACAAAGTAATCGTCGCAGTTGCAAAAAGTGACAGCAAACAGCCGATGTTTGACCATAAAAAACGCATAGAGATGGCAAAAGAGGCAGTTTGCGAGCTTGGCAATGTAAGCGTGCTAGGTTTTGACAACCTACTTGTTGATTTTGCAAAATCACACGACATAAACACCGTAATCAGGGGTCTTCGAGCGGTTAGTGACTTTGAGTATGAGCTACAAATAGGCTACGCAAACGCTGCACTTTGGGATGAATTTGAGACGGTTTATCTTATGCCAAGCTTAAATAACGCCTTCATCTCAAGCTCGATCGTCCGCTCAGTCTTGCGCCACGACGGCGACGTGAGCAACCTAGTGCCAGCAAAAATTCTAAAAAATTTAAAGGCGTAAAATGTATGTTTTGTTTGAAGGCATTGACGGCGTTGGCAAGAGTACGCAGATAGAAATTTTAGCTTCTAAATTTAGCGATGCCATCGTCACAAAAGAGCCTGGTGGCACAAAGCTTGGTGAAAATTTACGTGAAATTTTACTAAGCTCAAGCATAAAAATAGGCAAAAGAGCTGAAATTTTACTCTTTTTGGCTGACAGGGCTGAGCATTTTGAAAAGCTGGTTGCTCCAAATTTGGGTAAGCTCATTTTAAGCGACAGAGGCTTTATCTCGGGCATTGCCTACGCTTTGGCAAATGATGAAAACTTAGATGAAAACGTGCTTTTAGAGCTTAATAAATTTGCACTAAATGATAAATTTGCAGATAAGATAGTCTTTTTTGAAGCAAGCCATGAGCTAATAAGCTCACGCTTAAAAACAAGAGGCACAAGCGATAAGATCGAAGCTCGTGGGCTAGAGTATCTTTTAAAAGTGCAAAGCCTGATGAAGCAAATTCTTATCAAAAATGGCTTTGAAACACTTTTTATAGACGCGTCTAAAAGCATAGAGCTAATTTCAAAAGAGATAGAAAATTTTATAAATTTTAAGTAAAATCACAAAAAAATAAAAAAAGGATAATGCGATGATAACGGCACTTCGTGGCATGAAAGATATGCTTCCAGCTCGCGCAAAACTTTACGCACAGATAATAAAAACCTGCGAGGAAGTCGCAAAAAACTACGGATATGAGCAAATTTTGACCCCGCACCTCGAGGAGACGGCGCTTTTTAAAAGAAGTGTCGGCGAGAGTAGCGACATCGTGGGCAAGGAGATGTATCAGTTTGAAGACAAAGCCGGCAACGACGTTTGCTTGCGTCCTGAGGGCACAGCTGGCGTGGTTAGAGCCTTTATCGAGGCAAAACTTGACAGGGCAAATGTGACAAAACGCTGCTTTTACCATGGCTCGATGTTTCGCTACGAGCGCCCACAAAAAGGCCGCTTAAGGGAGTTTCACCAGTTTGGCTGTGAGTGCTTTGGCGAGGGCAGCGTCTATGAAGATGCGAGCATTATCTTAATGGTGAGTGAAATTTTTAACAGACTAAATATCAAAACAACCCTAAAAATAAACTCACTTGGCGACGAGAGCTCAATGAAGTCTTACAAAGAAAAACTTGTTAAATTTCTAGATGAAAATGACGATAAAATTTGCGAGGACTGCAAAAGACGCAAGCTTTTAAACCCTATCCGCGTGCTTGACTGCAAGGTTGAGAGCTGCCAAGAAATTTATAAAAATGCTCCAGTGATCACTGATAGCTTAAGCGATGAGGCGCAGGCTGATTTTGCAAAACTGCAAGAAATTTTAACGGCAAATGGCGTTAAATTTGAGATAGACACCAAGCTCGTTCGTGGGCTAGACTACTACTGCAAGACGGCGTTTGAATTTATCAGCAACGAGATCGGCTCACAAAGCGCAGTCGCAGGCGGAGGCAGATACGACAGGCTCGTTGAATATCTTGGCGGTAGAGCAAGTTACGGTGTTGGCTTTGCGATGGGCGTTGAGAGGATAATGGAAATTTTAGGTGAAGCTGGGGATGAGCGAGAGGGAGTTTATCTTTGCGCGCTTGATGCGGCGAATGTTGATTTTATATATAATCTTGGCTCAAAACTTCGCAAAAAATATCAGGTTGAAATTTCTTATGAAGCTAAAAAACTTCAAAAACATCTGCAAAATGCCGACAATAAAAATGCAAAAATTTTCCTTTGCGTGGGCGAAAATGAGATGAAAGAGAATAAAATTTGGTATAAAAATTTAGAGACCAAAAACGAAAAAACGATAAATTTAGATGAGCTTGAAAAGGAGCTGGGATGAATGATTTTGGACTTAGCATTTGGGGTAATTCAAATTTTGTGATAGAAGATGGCAAAGTCTGCATAAACGAAGCTAGCAAGCCAGCGATCATCGACATCGTAAAAGAGATAAGAGACGATGGCTATAGAGGGCCGCTACTGCTTCGCTTTCCGCACCTTATCCAAAAGCAGATCGAGCAGATCCACGCAAGCTTTGCAAAGGCAAAGAAAGAATTTGCCTACAAAGGCAGCTTTAACGCCGTTTTCCCGCTCAAGGTCAATCAATATCCTGGCTTTGTAAAAAACCTAGTTCGCCTTGGCAAACCCTACAACTACGGCCTTGAGGCTGGTAGCAAGGCTGAGCTACTTCTAACTATGGCTTATAACAACGACAAAGCGCCTATAACAGTAAATGGCTTTAAAGATAAAGAGATGATAAACATAGGCTTTATCGCCGCTGAAATGGGGCATAACATCACACTAACGATCGAGGGCTTAAACGAGCTTGAAGCGATAATCGCCATCGCAAAAGAGCGTTTTAAACCAAAACCAAAGATCGGACTTAGGGTAAGACTGCACTCGACAGGCTCAGGACTCTGGGCAAAAAGTGGAGGCATACACTCTAAATTTGGCCTAACATCAACCGAGCTAATAGAAGCTGTAAAGATGCTAAAAAAGGCAAATTTACTTGAAAACTTCACAATGATACACTTTCACATCGGCTCTCAAATAAGCGAGATCCATCCGCTCAAAAAAGCACTCATCGAGGCTGGCAACATCTACGCTGAGCTTAGAAAAATGGGCGCCACAAATTTAAAAGCTATAAATTTAGGCGGCGGACTTGCGATCGAGTACTCGCAGTTTAAAGAGGAGAGCAGCAGAAACTATACGCTAAACGAATACGCAAACGACGTTGTTTATATGCTTAAAACCATAAGCGAGCAAAAAAAGGAGATAGAGCCAGATATTTTCATAGAGTCAGGTCGCTATATAGCCGCTTCTCACGCACTTTTGGTCGCTCCTGTGCTTGAACTATTTTCTCAAGAATACACCGAAGAGAAGCTAAATTTAAAGAAAAACAATCCAAATTTAATAACCGAGCTAGTTGATCTTTACAAGTCAATAAAGCCTTCAAACGCCCTAGAGTACCTGCACGACGCCATCCACCACACTGAGAGCATCCTCACGCTTTTTGATCTAGGTTATGTCGATCTGCAAGATAGATCAAACGCAGAGGTGCTTTTAAGGCTCATTAGCAAAAAAGCTGTCGTGATGCTTGGCAACAAGAGCAACTCAAGCGATCTAACTAAAATTCAAAAAGAAGTTCAAGAGAGATACCTGCTAAATTTCTCGATCTTTCAAAGCTTGCCAGACTTTTGGGGACTAAAGCAAAATTTCCCTATCATGCCACTTGACAGGCTCGATGAGCGCCCTACTTTGCCAGCTTCGATCTGGGATATCACTTGCGATAGCGACGGCGAGATCAGCTATGATGACGAGAAAAACCCACTACTTTTGCACGATGTGGATGTGGAGAAGGAGGATTATTTCTTGGGATTTTTCCTAGTTGGCGCATATCAAGAGGTGATCGGCATGAAGCATAACCTCTTTACTCATCCGACAGAAGCTACCGTGGAGATAACAAGCGATGGCTACAAGATCACAAATTTACTAGAGAGCCAGTCAATCCTTGATATCATGGAGGACATGGACTACGATATCTACGAGATCCAAGACACTCTAAATGAGCGCTTAGAAAAATCAACTCTGATAAACGAAACACAAAAGAAGCAAATTTTGGGCGAACTTTATCTATTTTTAAATGACAATAGCTACTTAAAGACAATCAACTAAAAAGGACAAAAATGCAACTAGCAAACAGAATGCAAACATTAAGCGAGTCAATCACAATCGCGATCAGCACAAAAGCCAAAGAGATGAAGGCTGCTGGCATCGACGTGATCTCGCTTTCAGCTGGTGAGCCTGACTTTATGACTCCAAAAAAGATAAGAGAAACTGTAAAAAACGCACTTGATAACGATAGCAAAAGCGGCAAATACACGCCAGTACCAGGTTTGCCTGAGGTCATAGAGGCCATTAGAGCAAAGCTAAAAAGAGATAACGGACTTGACTACAAAGCAAATCAAATCGTCACAAACATCGGCGCAAAGCACTCACTTTTTAATGTATTTCAAGCGCTTATCAACCCAGGCGACGAGGTCATCATCCCATCTCCATACTGGGTGAGCTACCCAGAGATCGTTAAATTTTGTGGCGGCGTGCCTGTCTTTATCGAGGCGGACGAGAGCACAAATTTCAAAGTCACAGCCGAGCAGCTAAAAAAAGCGATCACACCAAAAACAAAAGTCTTTTCACTAAATCACCCGACAAACCCAACTGGAGCCGTATATACAAAAGAGGAGATCGCGGCATTTGGCGAGGTTTTAAAGGGTACTGACATCATCATCACAAGCGATGAAATTTATGAAAAAGTGATCTACGGCAAGAAATTTCACGCAGTAGCCTCAGTGAGCGAGGATCTTTTCAAAAGAACGGTCACGATAAATGGCCTAAGCAAGTGTGGAGCGATGCCTGGCTGGAGATTTGGCTATATCGCAAGCTCGATGGACTGGCTAATTGCTGGCATCAAAAAGCTTCAAAGCCAAAGCACAAGCAACATTAGCTCGATCGTGCAAATAGGCGCTATCCCGTCACTTCTAGGCGAAACTGATGACGATATCGAAAACATGAGAAAAGAGTATGAAAAAAGACGCGACGTGGCAGTTGAGATGATAAACGCTATCGCTGGGCTAAGCGTAGTTAAGCCTGATGGCGCGTTTTATCTATTTGTAAAATGCAAAGAGGTAGATAGTGACTCACTTAGATTTTGCAAAAAAATGCTTGAAGAGGCGAACGTAGCGACCGTGCCAGGTGTGGGCTTTGGTATGGAGGGATACTTTAGAATTTCTTTTGCGACAGACATCGAGAGCATAAAAAAAGCGATCGAAAGGATCGCAAATTTTGTAAAAAGCTACAAAATTTAATGATCAAATTCAGTGTAAATGGCAAAAATTTCGAGCTTGAAAATGATATAAATGTTTATGAATTTTTAGCTCAAAATGGCTATGAACTTAAACTTATAGCCCTTGAGCGAGACGGAGAAATTTTGCCAAAAAAGCTTTGGCATGAGCGCTTCATGAGTGAGGGCAAAGCTTATGAGATCGTCACTTTAGTTGGCGGTGGATGAGGAGAAAATGATAGAAATTGTATTAAATGGCGCAAAATTTAAGGTGCCAGTAAAAAGCCTTAGCGAGTTAAAAGAGCTTGCGCTTGGCGATAAAGAGAGTGAAATTTATAAATTTTTAGAGAAATTTAACGCAACAAAGCCAGATATTTTTATCGTTGATGGCTTTGCTATAAAAGAAGATAGCGAGCTAAAAGATGGCTCAAACGTCGTATTTATAAGGCGTGGCGTGATGCCTGAGCGTGAAGTTTTACGCGCGATGATCGCCTCACGAAACAGCCCTGAGCTAAATTTAGCCCTAAGTAAAGCGGTGATCGGCGTGGCTGGACTTGGCGGCCTTGGCTCAAACATCGCGCTAAGCCTAGCTAGAGTTGGAGTAAAAAAGCTAGTGCTTGCCGACTTTGACGTCGTGGAGCCAAGCAACCTAAACCGCCAGCAGTATTTTGTCCGCCACATCGGCTTAAAAAAGACGCAGGCGCTTAAAGAGCTGATAAATGACGTCAATCCCTTTGTCGAGGTCGAAACTCACGATATATTTTTAGATGAAAAAAATGTAGCTAGCGTCTTTGGCGAGTGCGAAATTTTATGCGAAGCCTTTGACAACGTCGCTGGCAAGGCGATGATACTAAACGAAGCTGGCGCAAGCCTAAAAGATAAAAAGATCATCGGCGCCTCTGGCATGGCTGGATACTTTAGCTCAAATCTCATAAAAACCATAAAATTTGCCAAAAATGTCTATCTTTGCGGCGACCTCACAAATGAGGCGAAGATCGGTCAAGGGCTCATGGCGCCGCGCGTCGCAGTCTGCGCAAATCACGAGGCAAATTTGGTCATTAGACTGCTTATGGGCTTGGAGGCGTAAGTGCAAAATGATAGTTTGATCCTTGGCGGCAAGGAGTTTCAAAGCCGCTTTATCCTTGGCTCTGGCAAGTACTCGCACGAGCTCATCGACTCAGCCATAAATGAGGCTGGCGCGCAGATCCTAACCCTTGCTCTTAGGCGCATAAACGAGAGCAAAGAGCGAAATATACTTGACTTTATCCCAAAAGGCGTGACGCTCTTGCCAAACACAAGTGGCGCTAGAAACGCCAAAGAGGCCGTTCGTATCGCCCAGCTCGCACGTGAGCTTGGGTGTGGGGAGCTTGTTAAGATAGAGATCATCACTGACTCTAAATTTCTCTTTCCAGACAACGCTGAGACGATAAAAGCGTGCGAGGCGCTGGCAAATGACGGCTTTGTGCCGATGCCATATATGTTTCCAGATCTAAATGCTGCAAGAGCGATGCTAAGTGCGGGAGCAAGCTGCATAATGCCTCTAGCTGCACCTATTGGCTCAAACCAAGGGCTAGTTTTTAAAGATATCATTGAGATTTTGATAAATGAGCTTGATACGCAGATCATAGTTGATGCAGGCATCGGCAGGCCATCACAAGCGTGCGAAGCTATGGAGATGGGAGCGGCTGCTATCATGGCAAACACCGCCATCGCCTCATCTAAAAATATCCCGCTCATGGCAAGAGCCTTTAAAGAGGCCATCATCGCTGGTCGAAACGCCTATCTAGCAGGGCTTGGCGCAAAGAGCAAAAGCGCAAATGCCTCATCTCCGCTCACTGGATTTTTAGACTGATGAAATTTACAAGAACCGACCACATGCAGCTGTTACCTCACATGCAGGATGTTGGCAGCGACATTATGGATGAAATTTTAAAAGAGCGAGCTAGCTACAAACCAGAAATTTACAGCGAAGCGGACGTAAAAGCAGCTCTTAATGCAAAGCACTGCTCGCTTGAAAATTTAAAAGCCCTGCTCTCGCCTGCTGCAGCGCCATTTTTAGAGCAAATAGCCCAGCTAGCTCAAGCAAAGACAAGGGCAAATTTTGGCTCAAACATCACGCTTTTTACACCGCTTTACATAGCAAACTACTGCGATAATCTCTGCGTTTATTGCGGTTTTAACGCCAATAATAAAATAAAAAGGGCAAAGCTAAGCGACGAGGAGATCACAAGGGAGCTAAGAGAAATTTCAAAGAGTGGCTTGGAGGAGATTTTGATCCTAACTGGCGAGAGTGAGACTAACTCAAGTGTCGCTTACATCGCAAACGCCTGCGCTTTGGCAAAGAAATTTTTTAAAGTCGTTGGAGTTGAAATTTACCCGCTAAACTCTGAGGACTACGCCCTGCTTCACAAAAGTGGCGCAGACTACGTGACCGTCTTTCAAGAGACCTACAATCCCACAAAATACGAAAAAATCCACCTTGGCGGCAATAAAAGAATTTTTCCATACCGCTTAAATGCGCAAGAGCGAGCGCTTCTTGGAGGCATGAGAGGAGTTGGCTTTGCCGCACTTCTTGGTATAGATGACTTTAGACTTGACGCCTTTGCGACCGCACTTCACGCAAGCTTAGTTCAAAAAAAGTATCCGCACGCCGAGATCGCATTTTCATGCCCAAGACTTCGCCCTATCATCAACAACGACCGCATCAATCCCCGTGACGTGGGCGAGCACGAGCTTTTACAAGTGATCTGCGCTTATAGAATTTTCATGCCAACAGCTAGCATAACGATCTCAACTAGAGAAAAGGCAAAATTTCGCGACAACGCCGTAAAGATCGCCACAAATAAGATAAGTGCTGGCGTAAAAGTAAGCATCGGCGCTCACGGCGAAGAGAAAAAGGGCGACGAGCAGTTCGAGATAAGCGACAGCAGAAGCGTGGATGAGATAAAAGCAATGATAAAAGTAAACGGCCTAGAGCCCTTGATGAGCGAGTATGTCTATGTTTAAAATTCTCTGCGTGGCCGACTTTGAAAGCTATGAGGGCGATGACTTTTTAAAGAGGATACAGCTACTTTGCAAGGCTGGCGTGGATGAAATTTTGCTTCGTGCAAAAAGGCTAGACGAGACTGATTTTTACGATCTTGCTAGGGTTGTGGCTCAAATTTGTGAAAACTACCGCAAGAAATTTATCATTAATCAATTTTTTGACGTAGCTTGCAAGCTAAAGAGCGACTTTTGGCTCACTTCGGCGCAGCTTGATTTTTTTAAAAATCACAGCATTTTTTTAGAAGAATTTAGAAAAACAGCTAAAATTTACGCCCCAGCTCACGACCTAGAGCAGGCTAAAATTTCAGCCTCTATCGCTGACGTGCTCGTTGCTTCTCATATATTTGCCACCTCTTGCAAGGCAGGCTTAGAGCCAAAAGGGCTAAATTTTATAAGTGAGCTAAAAAGCTTAGATAAAGAAATTTACGCACTTGGCGGACTAGATAGCGGGAACTACAAAGAGGCCATAAAAGCAGGCGCAAGCGGAATTTGCTTTATGAGCTTAGCAATGAACGGCGATATGGAGCTTATAAAAAAGATAGTAGAGAGCAAAAACGAGCAATTTTAGCTTTATTTGCATAAAATTTTACATATTATTTTATATATAAAACTACGTAAGATTAAATTTATAGACTATTCTTGCTACTCTTGCAAGAACCAAGATGAGCTTTACAACAGATCAACTTGCACGCCGTCTTGGATCTCGACAAAAACGGTGTGCTTTGAATTTATTGTGTTACCATTGATAACTTCTTGGCGATTAAAGGTTGCTTTATAGACTTGATTTACCGCGTCACCATCGCTTGTGACATCTACTTTGTTGTACGTATCGCCAACGACGCTATGTTTATTATTTAGCGTGGTGATATCTGCTTTTGTGGCTTTTACAAAATCATGCGTAAGCTGCACCAGGTCTTTACTATCGCCTATAACTTTTAGCACGGTATTTACGCTCTCGCTGGCTGCACTATTGCTCGCATCTCTTGTATTTCTACTATCTACGATGTCAAAGATGCCATTTGGACTAAATTTTATAGAAACAGCTTGATCTGCACTGCCAAGTTGTACTTTTTCAAAGTTATTTATCTTTTTAACATTGTCTAAATTTGAAAAATCAACATCATCAACCACTATAAGCGTATCTACTCCGCCTTTGCCGTCTATCGCCCTACCCTTGCTATAAACAAAAGCATCATCTAGGTTGCCGCCCTTTACATCGCCTTCTTGTTTTAGATAGATTGGGTCTCCAAAATTTGCCTCGCTATATTTGCTCGTATTTATCTCGTATGAATTTGTAGTGCCTATCTTTTTTATAAAATCATTTTGAATGAGCGCTTCGACATAGTTGTTACTAAAGAGGCGAGTACCGCTATGCTCTGATCCTACTAAAGTGTCTATCGGATAAGGTCCACTAGCTGGCGCACTATTTTTTTGCATTATGTATAAAGATAAATTCATCTCGCCAGTTCCGTCCATATACTCCATATCAAATTTATAAAAGCCAGCCTTATTAAATGTAAAATCCCTGCTCCACCATTGACCATTTTTGCCATATGATACTTCTGTGGACGGATTTATAAATGTTGTTGCACTTCCAAATTTTTGTGTATTGCCATTTATGGTTAGCTCTACATAGTTGTGTAGGTCGGCTGCTCTTACTGAGTATGTCCCAGGAGCATTTACATATATCCAACCATCCATTTTCATGACAAGGTCAGAGCCAACAGGGTTTGACTCTCCAAGCGTGTAGTTGCCAGGCTTGCCTTTTAATGTGCCATTTGCAAAGCTTATATTTTCTCCCGTGCCAGCAGTCGTATCTACGCCGTTTATAAATTTCTTTGGTGCGTATGGATTAGATGCGTTATACAAGGCATCACTGCCATATCTACCCACTCTTGCTAGATCTTCTGCATGCATATTGCCCTGATCAGACAGGGTCTTATAGTGCGTCCCAGAGGCAAACTGCACAACGTCATATGTAGTAGAGGCACTTGGAGAGTAAATTTTAATATAGTCTTTATAGATGGATTTGCCCCCTCGCTGCGAGTAAACACCAGAATCGCCACCAACTCTAGCCCTCCACGATGGATCTACGTAGTTATAAAACCACATATCAGCATCAAGGCCGCTATTGCCGATAAAAGTTACTGTGCTAACAGAGACGTTTCCTGCGGTGTCGGCATTTTTTATCATGAAATTTGCTCCGGTGCTGTTTGCTGGCAGGGCAAAATTTTCAGAGTAGCTGTGCGTATCATCAAGAGCTGAGCTTTTATGGACGGAATTTAGCAGATCGTAAAGATCTACTTTGTTTATGGTGTTTTTATTTAGCGTGTTGTTGCCACTAGCATCGGTGCCAACACTACCTGAGATATCTACACTAGTTACATGTGAAGTTGCCGTTGGAGTGCCGATCGCATCAGGGGTGGCGTCTAGGTCTACATGAACCATTAGGTCATCATCCTTTGTGTCATCACTCTTTAAAACGGTCGCTCTTATGTTTGAGTATCTCTCATCTAGCTTTATACCAAGGGCCTCAAAGTCCATATTTACACGCTTATCTGCGCCGACTGTTAGATCTATATATGTTTGCCCGCTTGGTAAAATTTTGGCATTGCCATGATCATCCTCAAGTGCTAAACGAAGCTTTGTACCAGGGTCGCGGTCCACGCCAAATATAATATTTGGCTGTTCGTCATTAGTAAGTGAGATGTTGTACTCTTTTATAGTTTTTGTCTCATCATCAAAATTATTTTTCTGGATAACCTTCTCGTAGTCCTCTACCCTAAGGTATTTAGCGATATTTATAGCTCCGCCATCTATCTGCGTGGCAAGCTTGACGTCATCTATGTAGCTTAAAATTCCAAAGTCAAAGAGTCTGCCGCGAACGCCATCAGTTGTGGTGACCTCGTTTGGTGTCGTGATAGTAGCTCTAACAGGCGTAGAGTGATCGACCGAGATAGGGACATTTGGTATGCTAAATTTACCATCCACGATAGGAAGTGGTGCTGAGCCGTCACTTGGCAAGGCGGTTAGTCCATCGTCGCTTATTGTGTATTTAACCGTTGTAGTTACAGCTGGTATGGTCGGAGTTGAGATAGTGACGCTTACATTGCTTCCTGGTTTTGCGTTGCTAGGTACGTAGATATCAAGGTCGCTTTGGGTTGATGGTGAGCCAGAAGGGGTTGTGATGCTATCAATTAGCCCGTCTCCGTCATTATCCCTTGCAAACTGCACCTTTATGCTGTTATCTACGGTGATCTCGTCTGTGACTGGGTCTGCTTTGTTGCCAGCTTTGTCGGTAAATGTGGTCGTGAAATTTGTCGTAACGCCATAAAGTTTTGTCGTGGTCTCTATGGTGCCATTATTTACACTAATAGCTACACCATCATCTCTTGTGGCACTATATGTGCCGGATGCGTTTTGAGAAATTTTAATGGTTATCTTATCTGTTTTGCCGTCGCTTCCTGCGATATCTATCTCAAATTTATCGCCATCTCTTGCGTCGTTTGGAATTTTCATCTTTATAGAGGTCTTCACGCCATCAGGACTAAAGCCACTCTCTTTACTAGTTAGCACGCCGTCTTTATCGCTATCTTTTGCAAACTGCACGTGCGGAGACCTAACAGGTGCGACCGTATCGCTTGAAATTTCACTCACACTTGAAGCTTTTAAAGCTCCAGTCGTGCCATCAATGATCGTCGTGCTTAGCTTTTTTCTGCTTGGATCAGTTGAGCTCGTAGGGTCAGTAACTGTGATCTTGCCATTTTGGATAGAGATAGTCTCGCTACCTCCATCAAGCGTGGCAGTAAGTCCGTCAGGTGCGATAGTATAGGTCTTTGTGACGCTTGTTGGTGTGCTAGCTGGGTCATCGACCTTTATGCGGATCTTGTCGCCAACTGCGGCGTTGTTTGGCACATAGATATCGATAAGCGACGCCGTGCCACCACTTTTAGCTAGTTCGGCTGCATTTATAATGCCGTCTTTGTTCTCATCAAGGGTAAAAACGGCGATCGGATCGTTATTATTTGCGATAGTTATCGTATCTGTCGCACCTGGGTTGCCTGACTTGCTTATCATTTGGATATTTACATTTGTTGGCATTGATGATGAAATTTTAACAGCACTTGCCACGTTAAAGCCAACATTTCCGCCGCTCTCACTTGTGAGTGGATAGCTCTCGCCACTATCTTTATCCACAAGCGTGCCACTAGATGTTTTAACAAGCGTCTTTTCATGCAAAGTGCCGTCTGGATCAGTAGTAGTGAGCTTTATCTTGTTGCCTATTTTCATATTTGGTGATAAAACGATCTTCGCATCGTCACTTGGCGTACTGCTGGCTGGATTAAAGCCATTTTCGCTAGCATCTATCACGCCATCGCCGTTTAGGTCTTTTCCTAAAACCACCTTTGTAAAGCTAAGAGCTGGCGTAACAGTATCAACGCTTGCGGCTGCCTTTGCTGGAGCTGAGCTAGCGCCATTTGCTAGTGTAATGCTAGAGCTTACATTAAACGGGGCATTTGGCGTGATAGCAACGCTTGGGATGATAAATTCTTTTTGATCTGGATTTGTTGCATTTGGCGTGATAGGCAAAATTTCGCTTGGATTGTTTTCATTTATCACGCTTGTGCCTGCAGGATCTACTTTGTAAGAAAGTGTGGTTTTTACGCCGTTATTTACAACTTCTAGCGTCACTTTGTCGCCTGGCTTGAAGTCATTGTTAAAAGCAACAGCCATGCTTGTGTGATTAGGATCGCCGCCTGCTTCTGCGATATTGATATAACCATCGCCGTCAAGGTCTTTTAAAAGTGAAATGCTAGGCGCTGGTATAGCTGGAGCGCTCTCTTTTTGCTCAACCACTACTGGCGCTGCTCCACTAATAGAACTAACTGGCATTGCTGGCTCGCTTGAGATAATGGCTGGCAGTTCTAGCGTACCACCGTCAAACCAAACTACGTTTGAGATGTGCCCTTGCGTGTCAAAATTTGATCCATTTATGCTTGCTGCGTCGCTACCATGACTTGAGCCATGAGAGTGGTGGCTAGAGCCTTGAGCGCTTTCGTCGCTGCTTTTACTACTAGACTCTTCGCTCTCGCCAAAAATCCTTCTCTTGTCTTCTTCTACTTGCGCTTCATTGCCTTGGGCGTCAAATTTTGCATTTGATAGCTCTTTTGTGATGATGATAGTTTGTGGTTCAAGTAGCGTGATAGGCGCAGCGTGGTCGAAATTTACAACGATAGTGTCGTTGCTGCTTTGCGTGATGATCTCATCGCCCAAAAATATCTCGTCGCCCTGCTTTAGCAAGATCAACTTTCCGTTTCGTTTTACAAAAACTTTTCCACTTATCTTTGCGACGACACCAACGCTTTGCATCTTTCATCCTTTAAATTTAAAACTAAAACATCCATTTAAATTTTCACGCGATTATAGCCAAAAGTATTACAAAATAAATAAAGTAATTTTATATAAAAAATTGTCATTTTACCGCTCTTTTTTGTATCTAAAACTTAGTGTGATTGCCTGATGATACGCTATTTTTACAATTATATAAAAGAGCAAATTTAAATAAATTTTAGCAGTAAGAAAATTTCTATATCACAAAGTAAATTTTAAAACTATTTTGTTATCAAATTTTATTTATTTTGAAAAATTTATGTTTGAAATTTCCCACGCCAAAAGACGTGGGATAAAATTTACGCTATCTTGCTAGCGTCGATGATGTTTAGATCAAGACCTAAGTCTTCCACAGATAGGCCAAGTGCAAGACCTACAAGCTGAGAGAGGTGGATGATAGGTTTTCTAACATCTGAGTGGTTCTCATCTTGATATCTCTCTTGATAGATGTCAAGTTGCATTTGGCAAAGTGGGCATGGAGTGACAACTACGTCTGCGCCATTTTGATCAGCGTTATTTACGATCTGGCTTGACATTTTTCTTACTGATTTTCCAGCTGGATAGCTAGCGTGGAAGCCGCAGCAGTCAAGTCTTTTCTCAAATGGCACGATAGTAGCACCAAGTGCGCTTACAACAGTTTCAAAGCTCTTTGGATTTACTGAGCTTTCTTTGTTATGTAGATCTTTTTCAGGTCTTAGGCTGTGGCAGCCGTAAAATAGCGCTACTTTTAGACCGCTAAGTGGTTTAACAACCTTTGCTCTTAGCGTATCGACATTTTGGTAAAGCTCCCAAAGAAGGCTTGTTACCTCAGATGTACCGTTATATTTCATATTGCCTTCAGCTAAAAATGTATTTATACGATCTTTTGCACCCTTGTCAAGCGTGCTTTTAGCCCTTGTTAGAGTTAGCATACAAGTTGAGCATGTCGTAAGCATCGGCATATTCATCTGCTCTGCAAGCGCTATATTTCTAGCATTTGCTACAAGTGCAGCCATAGGATCGACGTCTTGTGCTTGTTGAGCACCACAGCAGCTCCAGCCCTTTATCTCGTGAAGCTTCCAGCCAAGTACTGGAGCGATGGCCTCAAGCGACATCTTAGCCTCTTTAGCTGCTTGAGTGAGTACGCATCCTGGGAAAAAAGCGAATTCATTTTGCATAATTACTCCTTACTAGCAGCTTTGCGAGCCGCATTTATCATTTTTACTAGATCGTCATGACCTTCTATGTCTTCTTCGCCAAATACATGAAGCGGATTCATCTTGCCAGCAAGCATTAAG
Source organism: Campylobacter concisus (assembly GCF_003048875.2). Taxonomy (NCBI): domain Bacteria; kingdom Pseudomonadati; phylum Campylobacterota; class Epsilonproteobacteria; order Campylobacterales; family Campylobacteraceae; genus Campylobacter; species Campylobacter concisus. The sequence goes on from NZ_CP049264.1 coordinate 953,501, forward strand.
TTTGCAGCGATGTCTAGTTTGCCCATATTTTTGATAACGCCTTCTGAACGAAGTGCAAGTCTAACCTCATTTAGTCTGCCTGAGCCTTCAACTAGATCAGTCAAAAACGCCTCAGCGTGATCTGGTCCCATGCCCTCATTAAAGCCTTTTTGTATAGCCATGATGCGAAGATCAGTTATGTCGCCGCATGCGCTTATGCCTTTTGGACAGCGATCAGCACACTCTTGGCATTTTACACACATCCAAAGGCCATTATCGATAGCTGGTTTTAGGTGTGGCATAGGATCTTTGCTACGTGAGTCAAAGGCAGCTCTATAAGCATGAACAAATACAAATGGCTGCATATAATCACTCGCGTCTGCTTCAAGTTTATTACACTCGCTAGCGCATGCACCGCAAAGTATGCAGTCCCATTCAAGTGCGACTTTGTCGTACTCTTTTTGGCTTTGCTTACAGCCTTTTGCAGCGCTAAATTCTGGCTTAGCAGTGATGCTTGGTTTGATCTTGCGTAAATTTTCGATACTTGGCTCCCAATCCACCATAAGATCTGAAATAACCTTAAAATTTCCAAGTGGTGAAATTCTAATAGTATCTGGATTGCCATACTCAGCCAAAAGCTCGTTCATCTTTGTATCGCAAGCTAGATATGAGTGACCATTTACTCTAACAGCGCACGCACCGCATATCGCTGAGCGGCAAGATGCTGTGAAATTTAACGTCGCATCCTTTTTTTGTTTGATGTTAAAAAGCACCGTTAAAAGAGTTTTGCCTTTGATCTCTTCATTTGTTAGCTCATAAGTTGATTCATATTTTTTAGTTCCGTCAAAACGGTCGATAATAATTTTCATCCTAGCTCCTTACTCTGGCTTCTTGCCGTCAAGTGAAAATATGCCTGTCACAACGTCTTTGTAGCTAAGTTCAAGCTTGCCGTCTTTTAGTGTGACTATGCTGTGTTTTAAGAAATTTACATCATCTCTTTTTGGATAGTCCTCTCTTGTGTGAGCACCACGGCTCTCAAGACGATTTTGCGCTGCAAGACATGCTGCACGAGAAAGAAGTATAAGGTTGCCAAGCTCGACATAGTCAGTAAATGCTGTGTTCATGACTGGGTTTTGATTTGGCACTTTAAGGGTGTCATATTTTGCTTGGATAGCTTCTAGGTTTTTAGAGAGTTGGTCTAGTTTAGCACCAGTTCTAAAGATACCCATTAGATCCCAGTTATTTTTACCAAGCTCTTCACGAAGTGCGTACATATCATTTACGCCGCCCTCACCTGTTGCTATAGCTTTAAATTTATCTTGCCACATTTTTGCTAGCTCAGAAGTTTTCTTACCGCTTGCAAATTTTGCATTTTGAGCGTAAGCACCAGCACCTTTGCCAGCTAGATCGCCAGTTACAACTGCGTCAGTTAGGCTATTACCGCCAAGGCGGTTTGCACCGTGGATAGATACGCATGAAGCCTCACCACCTACATAAATTCCAGGGATTTTTGTGCTCATATCATCAAATTTAGCTACCTCTATGCCACCCATTGAGTAGTGAGCTGTTGGGCGGATAGGCACTGGTTGCTCGATAAGGTCGATATCTTGGAAAAGCATCGCAGTGTGGCGAATTTTTGGAAGCTTTTTCATGATAGTATCTTTGCCAAGGTGACGAACATCGCAAAGTACATAAGCGCTCATACCCTCGCCAAAGCCTCTACCCTCGCGAATTTCTGTCTCGATCGCACGAGCGACGACGTCACGAGGAGCTAGCTCCATCTTTTCGTGATAGTTTTTCATAAAGCGCTCGCCCTTGTTGTTTAGCAAGTAACCACCCTCGCCACGAGCTGCTTCTGTGATTAGCGTGCCGCCATTTTGAACGCCAGTTGGGTGAAACTGAAGCATCTCAGGGTCTTCAAAACCAAGACCTACTTTAAGCGCAGCAGCGATGCCATCGCCTGTTGCTATAAATGGAACTGATGTGCGGTTATAGAAAATTCTAGTGTATCCGCCAGTTGCAATGACTAGAGATTTGCAAAGAACTGGGTAAATTTGACCATCTTGGATGTTGCGAAGAACGACGCCTTCAACCTTACCATCCTCAAGACCGATCTCAAGTAGCTCGTGATCCATTAGAAATTTAACGCCAGCTGTGATAGCGTCGTCAAGACAGGCGTGCATCAAAACGTGACCAGTTTTATCAGCTGCGTAGTTACAACGTTTTTTGCTAGCGCCACCCATGAAACGAAATGCCACGTCGCCGTTATCTTTACGAGAAAAGAGCATGCCGTTGTAATCTAACTCGTGGATGACTGCGCCTGCTGCCTCGCAAAATTTCACAACTGCATCTTGATCAGCAAGATAAGCTGCACCTTTTACGGTGTCATACGCGTGAAGCTTGAAGCTGTCGCCGTTACTAAAGTCAGTAACGCCGTTTATACCACCCTCTGCCATACAGGTCGCGTTACGTGATGACATCATCTTTGTAGCGACAACGACGGTTGAGTTTGGATATTGCTTGCGAACGGCTGTTGCTGCACGAAGTCCAGCACCGCCAGAGCCGATTATTAGCACATCAACAGATGGCAAGCCATTTTCATTGCCCTTTGGTAACTCGCCAGCAAAAACATTGGTCGCACCAGCTGTTGTAGCTAGCGCACCTACGCTGATACAGGCGCTTTGTAGAAATTCTCTTCTGGTAAATTTTTCACTCATTGATAACTTCCTATTTTAATAAGTTTATTAGCGTCAAAAAACGCACCGCCAGTTCATTTCTTAATATTTTTTAAAATAACTATATTAATAAAAAAATTAATAATGAAACTTTACATAAAATTTACTTAAAAGAAACATAAAGATTTATTTTAGGTTATATAGTGAGATTTAATAGCTAAAATCATTTAGTAAAAAACCATTTTATCGTATTTGTAGCTACTACTTATAAATTTATTATTTCGATAAAGATAAAAAAATAATATTATCTCGCAATATATTAATAAAAAAAATAGATAAGATGTTATAAAATAGCCAATTTTACGCATCTTTGAGGATATTACTTAAAATTAAATAAATAATTAAAACTAATAAATTTAAATGGGATAAAAATCGTATGATTATCAAAAATCATATAAATTTGTAAATTTTTGATAGCTAGAGAGTAAAATAATAGATAGCCCCATAGTGTCTGACTGAGAAAATGAAGCTTAAATTTATATCAAATATCTCAATGTCATCAAGTGACGGATACCAGACATCGCTAAAAAATTTAGAAAGGTCATCAAAATGCAAAATATCAATGTTCTCAAATTTATTAAAATTTATGCAAATTTCATTTGGCGTGGCGATGTTAAGCTTGCTAAAAACGGCTTTTATATCAAAATTTGCTTCGTCTGCATTAAAGCCATCAAGCCTGCTAAATTTATCCATCTTAAAAAACTCATCTATATCATCTAGGCTAAATTTATGAAGTAAATTTTCTCTTATCTTTATGCACTCACCAGCCGGCAAGCTCCTAACGATCGGCATCTCAAAGCCATATTCTTTGCGGAAATTTTCTAGTTTTATCTGATCCATTTTGGGAGGTTTTGGCTAAATTTAAATTTAGCCAAATTTTCTATTTTAAAAGCTCTTTTGCGTATTTTAGGCCTAGCTCGTAAGCTTTGGCGTTTGCCTCTTTGACCTTAGCTGGCACGCTTGCTAGCATCTCTTCACGCACTAAATTTTCATCCATGCACCTACTCATCGCCACAGCCACACCAAGAGCCACGACGCTTTGAGTGATGACGTTACCGACCTCGTCTTTTGCGATAGAAATGATAGGGATTTCATAAATTTTCCAGCGCTTTTTGTCCTCGTCGCTTACTTTTACCAAATTTGGCTCGACAACGATCGCACCACCCTCTTTCACGCCACTTTTAAAGGCGTTGTAGCTTATCTGCGCAGTGGCAAGCATAAAGTCTATCTCGCCCTCGTTTGCATAAGGGTATAAAATTTCTTTCTCGTCAAGTATGATATCGACCTTCGTTGGGCCGCCACGCACCTGAGATGTGTAGGTAGAGGCCTTGACGCCGTATCCGCCTGCTTTTATCTTGGCAGCTGAGAGGATCTCGCCAGCTAGTATGACGCCCTGTCCGCCAACGCCGACAAATCTTAGTTGTGACTTCATGCTAGCTCCTCAAAATTTATCGCTTCATTGCTCATAGCAGCCTTTCTTACCTTGTCGTAAGCCTTGGTGTATTCTATTTTTTCTTCATCTTTATGCAGCACGCCAAGTGGGAAAATGCCCTCTTTTTCCTCGTCACTTAGCATGTCAAATTTAACCTTGCTCGTCGTGCGACCCTTTATCCACTCTAAATTTTTCACCGCCTCGCCCATTTTGTTCTTGCGGCCTAAATTTATGTGGCAGTTTGAAAATACATCAAAAAAGCTGTATCCATCGTGGCTAAAGCCCTCTACAAAGATCTTTGTAAGCTTCTCTGGCTCGATGACGCTACCACGCGCGACAAAGCTAGCGCCTGCGGCAGTTGCGAGCTTACAGGCATCAAAGCTAGGATCGATGTTGCCGTATTGCGCTGTGACCGTCCACATGCCCTTTGGCGTGGTTGGGCTGGTTTGCGAGTTTGTTAGCGCGTAGATGAAGTTGTTGATTAGGATGTGATTGAGCCCGATATTTCGGCGGCATCCATGTATCGTGTGGTTGCCTCCGATCGCTAGTCCGTCGCCGTCGCCAGTTACCACGATGACGTGCTTGTCTGGATTTGCCATCTTTACGCCAGTCGCGTAAGCTACGGCTCTGCCGTGAGTTGTGTGGATGGTGTTGCAGTCAAGATATCCGCTAAAACGGCCAGAGCAGCCTATGCCTGAGACCACGCAAACGTCGTTCATGTCCCAGCCCATGGTGTCGATAGCGCGTATAAGCGCCTTTAGTATTACGCCGTCGCCGCAGCCCCAGCACCAAAGAGTAGGCATTTTATCTGTTCGTAAATATTTATCGTAATTAAAAGCCATAAATTTCTCCTATCTTCGCCTCGATCTCGCTTGGGCTTATCGGTCTGCCGTTTGCTTTTAGCAGTTTTGCAAAGTCATCTCTTAAGATGATCTTTGAAATTTCGCCACTATATTGACCTAAATTTAGCTCGCAGACCAAAATTTTATTAAATTTATCTGATATCTCTTTTAGCTTTTTAGCTGGAGCTGGAAAAAGTGTGAGTGGCTTAAACAGCCCTACTTTTAGCCCTTTTTCGCGTAAATTTAATATCGCTTGCTTAGCCGAAAGCGCCACGCTACCAAAAGCGATGATGCAAATTTCAGCGTCATCAAGCATAAACTCTTCAAATTTCTCGCACTCATCAGTGTGTAAATTTATCTTGTTAAACAGCCTATTCATCGAGTATTCAACGATCTTGCCATCTTCTGTTGGAAAGCCAGTAGCGCCGTGATGAAGCCCAGTTATGTGGTAGTGATAGCCTTTAAAGAAAGGATTTAGCGTGGCTGGCTCGTCTGGTGCTGCCTCATATGGTTTATACTCTTTTGGCTCGCCACTAAATTCTCTTCTTTTATAAATTTCTAGCTCGCTGATTTCTGGCAAACTAACCCTTGCTTGCATGTGGCCTATCGTCTCATCAAGTAGCAGCATAACTGGCGTCATAAACCTAGCTGCGAGATTAAATGCACGAACCGTCTGCGTATAGCACTCCTCTAGGCTGCTAGGCGCTAGCACTATCATATTTACATCGCCATGAGTTGGGTTTTTAGCCTGCAAGATATCGCCTTGTGCGACGCGGGTAGGCAGACCAGTTGATGGGCCACCGCGCATGACATTTACGATGACAAGTGGTATCTCAGCGATAAAGCCAAGGCCTATTTGCTCAGCCTTTAGTGAAATTCCAGGTCCAGAGCTAGCAGTCATCGCTTTAGCACCGCTCGCACTTGCGCCAAGTGCTACGGAAATGCCAGCTATCTCATCTTCCATCTGTATAAAAGTGCCGCCATGTTTTGGCAAAAGCACGCTTAGCTCGTGGGCGATCTCACTACTTGGAGTGATAGGATATCCGCCAAAGAAGTTACAGCCACACTCGACCGCAGCCATTGCTACTAGGGCATTTCCAGTTGATACTACCTCTCTCATGCGCTCTCTCCAAGTTTTGCAAATTTATTTGCCTTTACGGCTGCAGCTCGCTCTTTACTTTCAGGCGTTAGCTTTGCAAATTTAAAGCCTTTATCAGCCACATAAATGGCAAAATCAGGGCAGTGAAGCTCGCAGTCACGGCATCCTATGCATGAGTCAGCATAGACCACCTCTATCATCTTGCCAAGCACCGCCTTTGGCTCAAGCCTCATACCTAGCACGCCTGCTGGGCAGTAGCTCACGCAGACATCACAGGCCTTACACCTGCTCTCATCGACCCAAACTGGGACATTTTCTTTTACGATCATATATCTTCCTACTCTAAGTTTTCTTTTAAAAATTTGATATTTTTTCTAATCTCAGCTTCGCTTTTGTTTAGCTGCTCTTGCTCGTTTTCGTCTAAATTTAGCTCTAAAATTTCTTTTAAGCCATCGCGCCCAAGCCTTACTAGCCTGCCGCAACTTAGCTCATCATCTATTAGCACGCTAGCGCTTATTATCTCGTCGCTCTTACCAACGATCATCTCGCACATCTTCACAGCAGCAGCCGCTGGTGCGTAGTAAGCTGAAGTGCCAAGCAGTTTAACGATCTTTGCACCGCCAGTGCTTGTCTCTTTTTTGAGCACTTTTAGCTCATTTTCATTTAAATTTTCGCTTATGTTGCTAGCTGATACGATCATCTCGTCATTGTGAGCGCCGACGATCTTTGCTCTTAGCTTGCTAGGGTCCTTATCTTTTAAAAGCGCTAGCTCATATCTGCACCTTGCGCTATCTAGCTCGCCAGCCATGCCGATCACTTTGTTTTTGCTAAAACCGCTAAATTTATGAGCCGTCCAGACCATCACATCAAGCGGATTTGTGACGACTATTATCACTGCGTTTTTGGCAAATTCAGCTATCTTTTGCGCAGTTTGCTTTACGACAACGGCGTTTTTAAGTAGAAGATCTTCTCTTGTTTGACCCTCTTTTCTTGGGCTTCCAGCTGTGACTATGACGATGTCACTGCCTTCAATTAGCACAAAATCATCGCCACCACAAACGCTAGTTTTAGCGTTAAAGACGCAGCTTGACTGCGCTAGGTCGATCGCTTTTGCGCGCGCCACGTCGCCAAATATATCTACAAGCGCGATCTCATCGCAAAGCTCTCTCATGCAAAGCGCATAAGCTATGCTAGCACCGACGTTTCCAGCTCCAACTACACTTATTTTCATCTCTTATCCTATTATTTGATTTAAAATTTCACTTGGTCTCATGACCTCATTAGCTCTTGCTTCATCTAGCAGGTAGTATCCCCCAAATTCCACGCTTGCACCATCTTTTTCTCTGATCTGCTTTAGAATTTCGCTCTCATTTTTCTCTAGCTCGTCTGCTAAATTTTCAAAAATTTTACTTAAAATCCCGCCACTTTTTGCCATCTCTCTTGCCCAAAAAAGTGCCAAATAAAAGTGCGACTCTCTAGTATCAAGAGTGGCATTTGGAGTTTTATTTTCGTCCAAATAGCTAGCAACAGCTCTATTTAGCGCGTCACTTAGCTCTTTTGCCTCTTTTTTTTGCCTAAAAAACGCTAAATGTTCAAGCGAAGCACTAAGCGCCAAAAACTCGCCTAAGCTATCCCAAAGCAGGTGATTTCTCTCTTTTAGCTCTTTTACAAGCGTCGGAGCCGTTCCGCCAGCTCCTGTCTCAAACATCGCTCCACCAGCGAGTAGTGGCACAACTGAGAGCATTTTTGAGCTGCCACCTAGCTCAAATATCGGGAAAAGATCGGTTAGATAGTCTCTTAAAACGTTGCCAGTGACGCCTATGACGTCTTTGCCAGCTCTTATTGCTTCAAGCGATCTTATAGTCGCTTGCTCGTAGTTTAAAATTTCAAATTTCACGCCAGCACTAGTAAAATTATCTCTAAATTTTTCAAATTTAGCTATCAAATTTCTATCGTGAGCGCGGCTGCTATCTAGCCAAAATATAAGCTCATCTTTTGAAATTTCGCCTCTTTTTAAAGCAAGCTCAAACCACGCATTTATCGCGTCTTCTTTGGCCTGCGTCATCCGAAAAATGTCGCCACTTTTAACGCTAAATTTAAAGACACTCTCGCCAGCTTCGTTACAAACAACAAATTCTCCGTCCTCTTTTGCGATAAAAGTCTTATCGTGACTGCCGTACTCCTCGGCCTTTTTAGCCATTAGCCCCACGTTTGCCACGCTGCCAATGTTGCTCACATCAAGCGCACCATGCTCTTTAAAGTCCGCCACGCAGGCCTCATAAACTCTAGCATAAGTCCTATCTGGGATCATGCAAAGTGAGAAATTTAGCTCGCCGTCCTTATCTTTTACCTTGCCAGAGTTTCTAATTAGCGCAGGCACGGAGGCGTCGATGATGACGTCATTTGGCACGTCAAAGTTGCTGGCACTTTCATTTAGTGCCCAAATTTTTGCCTTTTTGCTCAAAATTTCATCAAATTTAGCCAAAATTTCATCTTTATTTTTAAGCTGAGAAATTTTAGAAAACATATCTTTTAAGCCGTTTTTTGCCTCAACGCCGTGAGCCTTAAACTCCTCACCAAATAACTCAAAAACCTCTTTAAAATAGCTCTTTATCGCATGCGCAAAGATGACTGGGTCGCTAACCTTCATCATCGTGCATTTTAGATGAAGGCTAAGGGTTAAATTTTCTTTTAGCGCAGTCTCAAAACAGCTTTCATAAAATTTATCTAGCTCATCTGAGCTTAAAAAGGTAGCATCCACGATCTCGCCACTTTGAACGGCAAGCTCTTTTAAAAGCTCCTTTTTGCCATCTAAACTTATAAAATTTATATAAAATTTCTCATCTTTGCTAGCGATGATTGAGCGCTCATTTTCGTAAAAATCGCCCTTTTGCATGTAGCAAATTTTAGTTTTATTTGCCTTGTCCCAGCTGCCGTTGCTATGTGGGTGCTTTTTGGCAAATTCTTTAACCGGTGGCAAAACTCTTCTGTCTGAGTTTCCTTGTCTTAGCACCGGATTAACAGCGCTACCAAGCACTTTTGCATATTTTTTAGCGACCTCTTCGTCGTAGTCTGTGATGATCTCATCTGGATAAAATGGCACGTTTATGCCCTTGCTTCTAAGCTCCTCAATAGCAGCTTTTAGCTGAACGAGCGTGGCTGAGATGTTTGGCAGTTTTATGATATTTGCCTCTTTGTGCGCGGTTAGCTCGCCCAAAAGCTCTAGCTCGTCAGCCTTGTTTAGCCCAAGCTCTTTGCTAAAAAGAGATAAAATTCGCCCAGCTAGGCTTATGTCAGCCCTAGTTATGCTAATGCCAGCGCGTGATAAAAAACTCTTAACGATAGGAAAGAGAGAGTAGCTTGCAAATAGCGGTGCTTCGTCGGTTTTTGTCCAGATAATGTCACTCATTTTAGCCCTTTTGTTTTTTTGAAATTTATCACGTTTTTTATTAAAGCTAGTTGTATTTTAGCCCTATTTTGCGATATTTTGATTGTGCTCGCTTAAGGTTTTTGAAAAAATGTGTTTTTTTGCCTTTTTATCAAGCACAAAGTATAGATAATCGCTCTTTGCAGGGTTTATCGCCGCTTTTATCGCACTTATAGAGACACAGCAGACTGGACTTGGCGGTATGCCGTCGTTTAGATAGGTGTTAAACTCGCTCATATCGCTTCTTATACGCTCAGCCGTGATCACATCGTGCGAGTAGATGCCATAATTTAGCGTGCCATCCATCTGCAGTCTCATGCCCTTATCTAGGCGGTTGTAGATGACTGAGGCGACAAGTGGCATCTCAGCGTCGTTTGCGGCCTCTTTTTGGATGATTGAAGCGATGGTTAAAATTTTAAACCACTTTTTCTCGTTGTATTCGCCAAAAATTTTCCTACTGATCTCGCTTTGCGCCTTTTTAGATGAATTTACGAGGTAATAAGCTAGGTGCCTTTCGCTGATGCCAACTGGAATTTTATAAGTATTTGGCATTAAAAAGCCATCGCTCGCTGGCGCAAGGGCGTTATACTCGCTATTTAGTTTAGCTCCGTCAAGTCCAAGCTGGGCAGCGATTTGATTTAAAAAAACGATCGTCGTTTCACCAGGTATGAGCGTGATCTCGGTCATCGCAGCCTTTGCTTTGGCAAGTCTCTTTAAAAAATCAATCCTTGAAATTTTATCTTTGCCTATCTCGATCCAGCCAGACTGAGGCGAGCCGATGAAGCGCATGGCATACTTGTCGATCGCACTTAAGTTAAAGTTGCGATTAGCTAAATAAGATATAATCTCGCCCACACTTCCCTTTGGCACAAAGACGACTTTGCTCGTGTTTATGGGGCGTGCCAAATATACAAAAAGACTTAGGACGACGATGAGTACGATATCAAAGAAAATATCTAGGTATGGCTTTTTTATAAAATTTTTTATCATCTTGATTCTTTCGCTTCTTTTGCTTTTAAAATACGGCATAAAAATTAACGATTTCGAGTTTTACGGCGTAAAATTGGAGCAATTATATATAAAGTTAGATAAAAAAATAATTGTAAGAGCAAAGCAGATCAAGCTACCAAGCTTCAAAAAAGACATGGCGCAAAAAAGTAGCGATGAGAGACTTTTAAACCTTAGTCAGGGCGTTGATTATCTTGATACATTTTTTCAAGAAATTTTGCTTGAGAGTGTGCAAATAGGCAATGATTTCAAGATCAAAATTTTATTTTTAGATGATATATTTTTCGTTGATAGCCCTTATCTAAACATCGATATCAAATTTCAAAAAGAGCAGCAAGATGGCATAGATCGCTTCATAGTAAAAAATTTAAGTCTTAAAGATTTTAACGTAAGCATCAGCGGCGAGGGCAGTGCAAATTTTGACAAGGATGACTATAAATTTGATGGAAATTTCACCTCGCACGAGCTAAATGGCAAGCTTAGCTTTGCCTTAAAAGATACGCTTTTAACCTACAAGGCCTATGACGTAAATGCTGGCAGCATCAAGGACTTCATCGCTGAGCTTGATAGCCGCATACACCTAAACAGCGAGGTTAAAAACTGGATATATGGCTACATCGTGGCTGATGACTATCATCTAAATGAGATAAACGGCAAGGCTGACCTTAAAAAGAATGATCTTTTCTTAAACGAGCTAAACGCGACTGCAAATGCCAAAAATTTACTTGTTAAATTTGATAAAGGCTTGCCAGCTGTAAATGTCGCTGAGGCAAACATCACGCTTAATAACTCGAAGCTTAAATTTGACCTTACAGCGCCTGTTTATAAGGGCAAAAATCTTGATGGCTCAAACGTCGCGATAAACAACATCTTTGATGAAAAAAGTGCAAATTTAGAGCTTTTTATAAAGACAAATTCTATTTACGATGAGGCGATAAATGAGATACTAAGAGCTTATAAGATCAACGTGCCAGTTAGGCAGCTAAGCGGCAAAATGGATGCTAGCTTAAAAATTTTGATAAAGCTTGACGAAAAAAGCTTAGAAAATTTTGATGAAAAAAGCGTCATCGCAAATGGCGATTTTAAGATAAGTGATGCGGTTTTAGATATCGCTGGGAGTAAATTTAACGCTAAAAGTGCCCTTGTAAAGCTTGTAAATACTTCTACGCTAAACATCGATGCAAGCGGCTTTGGGCTTGATTTTTTCAGAGCAAATGCAAAAGCAGATATAAATTTACAAAAAAGCACCGGTGAGATAAAAGGCGTCATAGAAAGCTTTGATCTAAAAGAGAAAAATGATGAAATTTTAGCCTTTAAAAATGAGCCATTTACAGCACTTCTTGACTTTAGTAAGCCAAGTGAGACCACGCTTAGCATTGAGCCTTTTGGACTAAATTTAAGCTTTGGCGATGAGAGCATGATAGCTACAAAAAACAGCAACTTCATCATGCAAAACTCCCCACTTTTAAAGCAAAATGGCGTGCTTGGCTTTGATGATGTGAGCATAAAGAGCAAGGACTTTGTTAATCTTGAAATTTTGGCAAAAGGGCTTAAATTTGACATGCCGTTTTTGGATAAAAATGGCTCAAAATATGATAGTGACGACTTTTTGATCACGGTCTCAAAGGCTGGCGTAAAGGTGCAAAGTGCGAGCAAAAAACTCTCTTTAAATATCGCCGAAAAAGGCATAGAAGCTAAGAGCAACGACCTAAATTTGCTTGTGCTTGATGACAACAGCACAAAAGAGCAAAGCACGCCACTTGAGCTCTTTGCAAAAAATGGCGACATCATCTTAAAGGACTTAAACAAAACCTTGCCATTTACCAGCTTTAGCGCCGAGAAAAAAGGCAAAAGCACCTCGCTAAATGGGCTAGCAAAGCAAGGCAGAGTTGGATATTTTAGCGATGAGAAAAGCATAAATTTAGACGCAACTGATATAAGCGGTGAGTTTATCAATGGTCTTTTAGGCACCAAGAGCTTTGAGGGCGGTAAATTTCGCCTAAAAATGCTTGGGGAGAGCTCTAAAAATTTCAAGGCTGAGGTGAGATTTTTTGGCACGTATCTAAAAGACTACATCTTTTATCAAAGGCTTTTAAGCTTTTTAAACTCGGTGCCGTCGCTTCTTAGCTTTAAAACGCCTGACTTTAATGACAAAGGTTTTACTGTAAAAAACGGCAAAATTTTACTTACTAGAAAGGGCGACTTGATCGAGTTTTTAGCGATTGAGATGATAGGCACGAGCGCAGATATCGGCGGACGTGGTACGATCGATCTAAAGAGCAAAAAGATAAACATCGACCTTGAGCTAAAGATACTAAAAGACGCAAGCGGCATCATCGACAAGATCCCACTTATCAACCAAATCATCCTTGGTAAAGACCGCTCGCTCTCAACCGTCATCGCTATACGTGGCACGACTGAAAAGCCCGAGTACTCGACGCAGATATTGCAAGACGCCCTGCTCTCGCCACTAAAGATAATAAGAAACGTTCTGCAGGCTCCGTTTTTGATATTTGAGTAAAAAGCGTTAAGCATAAAATAATTATTGTTTAGTATAATTGCGACGAAGTTCACGGCGGAACTTATTATCCGCCACTCATTCTAAGTATCTTGCCAGATCTTCATCAAAACAAAACAACGCATCATTAATGAAATCTTCTAACATTTGCGGATCAATGCCTACTAAAGTTTTACCAACACGAGTTGAAATTCTCGGCGTTTGATCGTCATTTAGCTTATAAAGATTTTCAAAATGAAATGCTCGATTTCGAATTTTAACAGCAAGGTCATATAAAATCTTTACTTTTTGATAGTTTAAAAGTTTATTTTTGCGGTTAAATTTAGAATACTTTTTAAAATCAAGCTTATCAAGATTGACGATATCATTGTGGATTTTGGCTTCATCGATGATTTTTGCCCAAAATCCAAAAGTTTGCTTTGAGACAAAGAGATCATCTATCTCAAAGTAGCCGCCAAAAGAGCTTAAAATATCTACCTTGTTATTATCCACTAAAGCCTTAAAATCTAAATTTCTAATGGCAATTTATAAATACCAAGCTTTTAAGCCAGCCTGTACTAGCAAAAAGTTCTTTTTATGCTCTTGCTCGTTTTTATAGCTCTTTAGGCGTTTGATTGAGAAAAATTTAACACTATCCATAAAAAATCAATAAATTCATAAAATTTTACGCATTATAATACGTAAAATTTTACTTCATCTCAAGGCGCATAAGATACATATCCTCGCCGTCAGTCACCTTTAAATTTTGGCTTTTACACTTTGGACAAGTAAAGTCATTTTCGCTAAGCTCCCCGCCAAATCCACAGTCCAAACACTCTACGACAATGCCTTGTAAATTTATGACAAGCTCAGCGTTTTCGCAGATCGTGCCAGCCTTATAAACATCAAAGGCACTCTCTAGATAGTGTGGCTCCACTCCGCTTAAGCGACCAACCTTTATCTCGATCTTGCTTATCTCTTTTGCGTTTTCTTTGGCAGCATTTTTCTCGCAAAGGCTAACTAAATTTTGAACGATACTAAGCTCGTGCATTAGCAGATCCTTGGTAGCAGCTCGCCCTTTGGCGGCTCGAGAAATCTTCTTGATTTATAGGCGTTTTCGATGATGACACGCTCGTTTTTTGCCTCCATTACCTCGCCTATTATCATCGCGTTTTTATCAAATTCTCTTAAAATTTTAAGTGCCTCTTCAGCCTGGCTCTCATCAACAGCCATTACAAAAGTGCCCTCATTTGCAAGCTCATAAGGTTCAAATCCAAACAGCTCACAAACGCCCATCACTTCGTCTGCGACCTTGATATTTTCTTCAAAAACTAAGATGTCAAATTTGCTAAATTTAGCCCACTCGTTTAGCACCGCACTTAGTCCACCCCTTGTCGCATCACGCATAGTTTGTGGCTTTATGCCAGAGCTAAGCAGCTTTAAAACAACCTCTTTTAGGCTCTTGCAGTCACTTTTTAGATCAAGCCCAAGCTCAAATTCCTCTCTTGCAGCTAGCACCACGCCGCCGTGTCTGCCAACATCTCCAGAGATTAAGATTTTTGCTCCTGCTTTTAAATTTTTAAGCTCCACGCCTTCGCAAACTATCTCGCCGATGCCTGCTGTGTTTATAAAAATTTTATCGCATTTGCCCTTTGGCACGACCTTCGTATCGCCGCAAACCACGCTCACTCCGCTATCTTTGCAAGTTTTTGCAAGCGAGCCAAGCACCTTTTCAAGCTCCTCTATGCTAAGCCCCTCTTCGATGATGAGCGAGCAGCTTAGGTATTTTGCGCTTGCTCCAACCATCGCAAGGTCGTTTATCGTGCCACAAGCCGCGATCTTGCCGATGTCGCCGCCATTAAAAAAAATGGGAGTTACCACAAAGCTATCGGAGCTAAATGCGATCTTGCCGTTTAAATTTAGTATCGCTGAGTCGTTGCTCTGTCTTAAAATTTCATTATCAAAAATTTTAAATATCGTCTCGTTTATAAGCGAGTTCATCTCCTCGCCGCCGCCGCCGTGGCTTAGCATTATCTTTTTCATTAAATTCCTTAACCAACTCTTGCGTATTTAAAATATGCCGCACAAGCGCCCTCGCTTGATACCATGCACGATCCTATCGGATTTTGTGGGTTACAGACCTTGCCAAAGACCTTACAATCAGTCGGTTTTGCCAGCCCCCTTAAAATTTGCCCACAAATGCAAGCCTTGCTCTCGCCAGCGCTCTCTACACTGCAGTCAAACTGCACTCTAGCGTCAAGATAGGCAAACTCATCTTTTAGCTTCATGCCGCTTTGCGCTATCTCGCCAAGGCCTCTCCAGACAAAGTCGCACGGCTCAAAGTACTTAGCTATGAGCTCTTTTGCCTTGACGTTGCCCTCTTCTTTGACCGCTCTT
The DNA here is from genome assembly GCF_003048875.2 of Campylobacter concisus. NCBI lineage: Bacteria > Pseudomonadati > Campylobacterota > Epsilonproteobacteria > Campylobacterales > Campylobacteraceae > Campylobacter > Campylobacter concisus. The sequence goes on from NZ_CP049264.1 coordinate 968,917, forward strand.
GCGTACTCGTTATAGACTTCATAGGTGCCTGCGTTTTGCTGACGGACTAAATTTAGCACACTTGCCATGATGTCAAGCGGCTCAAAACCGCTAATGGCGATGGGCCTTTTAAATTCACTCGCTAATTCTTTGTAAATTTTACTGCCCGTGATGACGCTCACGTGACTTGGTCCCAAAAATGCGTCTATCCTTACGTTTTCATCGCTCATTATAGCTCTAACTGGCGCTGGGACGGTCACGTGATTTATATGAAAGTATAAATTTTTAATGCCCTCTTGCACCACTTTTTCAACCAAATTTGCGCTCATCGGCGTCGTTGTCTCAAAGCCAATGGCAAAAAATATAACCTTTTTGTCTGGATTTTGCTTAGCGATATTTAGTGCATCAAGTGGCGTGTAAAGTGCCCTTATGTCGTGTCCTTCGCCGCGAAGCTTTTGCAAGCTTGTCTTTGAGCCAGGCACTCTTAGCATGTCAGCTAGCGTGCAAAAGATAACGTTATCCATGCTGGCTAGCTTACAGGCCTCGTCTATGCGGCTCTTTGGCATCACGCAGACTGGACAGCCTGGGCCATGGACGAAATTTATATGCTCTCCAACCAAGCTTGGCAGTGCAAATTTCATAATGCTATGCGTATGGCCGCCGCAAATTTCCATGATATTTAGCGGTTTTACGCTCTCTTTTTGTATCAGTTTTGAAAGGGCTAGGATTAAATTTTTATCGCGAAAGTCATTGATAAGATCCATCAAATTTTCCCCGCGTCCATATCCTCAGCGATCTTTTGATAGACCTCCAAGCTCTCAAGCGCAAACTGCGTGTCGATCTTTTGCATGGCGTATCCAACGTGGATTAGCACGTATTCGCCAACTTTTACCTCTTCAGATATGAGATCTAGGCTTACCTTTCTAGTAACGCCCAGAGTCTCGACGGTAGCGACGTTGTTTTCGTCTATTTCTATTACTTTTGAAGGGATCGAGAGGCACATTATCTTAGCTCTTTTTTAAATTCCAAATAACTTATCCATTTATCGATGCCCTCGCCTGTTTTGCTATCTACTACAAAGATATCGACCTTTGGATTTAGTTTTCTAGCGTCGTTTTTCACTCTCTCGATATCAAAGTCGAAGTGCGGTGCGAGCGAAGCTTTAGTGATCAAAAGCACGTCAGCAGCCCTAAACATCACTGGATATTTGCTAACCTTATCATCGCCCTCTGGCACTGAAAGAAGCACAGCGTTAAAGTGCGAGCCAACGTCGTAGCTTGCAGGACAGACTAAATTTCCAACATTTTCTATAAAGACTAGATCAAGCTCGTTTAGTGGCAGATGATGAAGCCCCTCATGCACCATAAAAGCGTCCAAGTGGCAGGTCTGGCCTGTGCTTATCTGATGAGCTTTTGCGCCAGCTTTTACTATGCGGTCGGCATCTTGATTTGTTTCTAAATCACCCTCGACAACGCCTATTTTAAATTTACTAGCCTTTATCGTAGCCTCTAAAAGCGTAGTTTTGCCAGCGCCTGGGCTACTCATCAAATTTACACAAAGTATCTTTTTCTCATCAAGATGCGCTCTGTTATGAGCGGCCTCTTTGTCGTTTTCAGAGAGAATTTTCTCTATCACGTCTATGGTTTTGCTCTCGTTTAGCACAGGGTGTGCATGAGCCTCGTGGCTATGCTCGTGTGCGTCATGAGCGTGATCTGTATGCCCATCGTGAGTGTGTGGGTGTGAGTGAGTGGTACCATCAGCGTGAGTGTGAGTGTGGGCGTGATTACCCATTGAACAACCGCAGTCTTTACACATTTTATTATCCTTTTTTATTAATTTTCAGAGATTTTAACGCTTAAATTTAAAAATAAAATTAAAATTTAAGGGCATTTTATGCAAATGAGATAAATTAACCCGTTTTTTAATCATCCTTTAAATTTACCTTTGATCTTGCAAGCGAACTGGCTCTTCAAAGCTCTCGTTATCATCTGTGTAGCCATTTTCGTCAAAATTTTCATCATTGCTTCTTTTTTTACCATTTGGCGTGATGATGAGATCTTTTAGCCTTGCCCTACCATCATCCATCACCATCAAAACAGCAACAGTATCCACATCTTGATCCATCATCTCTCGCTCAGTTTGCTTTGCCTTTTTAGTTGGCATGTAAAACTCTTCGATGCCATATTTTACAAATAAATATCCATCAAATTTGCCAGCTAAGAAAAGAACGTCTTTTGGCTTAGTAAAGCTAAATTTATCAAAAGCGTAAGTGGCATTAGCATCTTGCTTTAAAATGGCGTAAATTTCATCATTTTTTGAGATATTTCTATCATATATATATATCTCAACGCCAGTTTTTTCATCAAATTTAGACTGCTGCAGATTTGAAAAATCTGAAAAATCATAGCTCAAGCTCACGTAGTTTCCGCGAAAGAGATCCCTTGGATCGTAGAGATTTACCCTCACTTTTACCTCTTTTCCAAGGTAAAGTGGCATGAGCGCGTATGCAAGCATCGCAATTATTAGTAAAATTTGAAAGATTATAGCTAGTATTAGTGATCTTATCTTCATTTTGTACGTCCTTTTTTAGCAGCAACTGCGAGCACGACGAAGGCAAAGATGATAAATAGCGCCGTAGCCCCTAAATAATCGCCTATTAGCTCAAAGTATCTAACCACAGCAACTAAGAATATCATGCATAGTCCAAACGTTAGCTCGCCATTTTTGATAAGCACGGCTGCAACGATGATGTTTGCTAGCGAGAAGAAGATATTTGCATATCCCATGCCCAAGCTAAAGACAAATGGCAACGCAAAGAGTATCAAGCCAAGAAGCAGGCCGCTTTTGTTTTTTTCTTTGAAAAATAGCGCAATGCTAGCGATGCCAAATACGGCAAAAACCTTGCCAAAACTGCTATAAAAAAATGCTTTTGCAAACCAAAATTTATCTTCTTCTAGCTCGTAGATATCGCCATTTGCATAAGCTATCAGGCAAACGATCAAGATAACGATGCCAAGATACTTGCCAAAGCCTTTTACAAGGTGCGCCAGCCTATCTCTAAAGCCAGCTAACGTGCTAAAGAGCGCGACAAGTAAAAGCGCGTATGAGAGCGACAAAGTAGCAGCCATCGGCGCTCTAAACATAAGATCATAGCCATAAAATTCATTAAACCCGCTGATCCTAGCGCAAAGCGAAACGATGTAGAAAAATATATCCGCTAGAAGCACAATCGCAAGAAAAATAGAGTCACTTTTATAAAGCGTGTAGGCGCCAAGGACTATAAAGACGATAAATTCATAAGCAAACTCGCCGCCCGTGCCCTTTAAAACAAACCAGATCGTCGCAAAAACAAGGCTTTGAGCCACTAGCAGACCCTTTTTGCTAGCAAAAGAGAGAGCCATAGCTCCAATGCTCCAGAGCAAAACTCCGCCACTTGGCTCGTCGCTAATATTATAAATTTGAGCGATAAGCGCTATGGCAGCTCCGTAGCAGAAATTTCCCAAAAAGAGCGTGGCTGTGCCAAGCTTATCTTTGTCTTTTTTAAGATAATAAACTCCGCCAAAATTTAAAAGAGCAAGCACTCCAAAGATGATGACAAGGCGTCCCATCCTTGGTATCTCCTCCCAGTAAGCTCCAACAAGGGTAAAAAATGCCAGCGCGAAAAAGAGATAAGCAACCAACTTTAAGATAAAGCTAGTCTTTTCGCTATGAGCGTTTATATCTATATCATATAAATTTGCTATCTTTAAAGCGGTGGCCTTATCGACCACATCCTCTTTTTGCCAGCGATCTAGCTCTTTGGCTAGAAAATTTCTATTGTAAAAATTCATCTTTCATTCTCTTTAAATGACATTTTTTTGTGGCTAATGATAGCATACAAGTGCCAAAAATGCTAGAACAAAAATAAAGCAAAAAAGGGAGAAATTTAAAAAGCCAAAAAACTTGGGCGGGCTTTTGCAAATTTAGCTTTAGCCAAAGCCCAAGTAAAAAACAAACGGTCATCAAACTTTCGCCACAAAAAAGATATCAGGCACGCAAGAAATAGCAAAACCCAATAACAATTTGCAAAAATGGATCACAAAAACTGCTAAAAACTACCAAAAAGACAAAATAAGACAAGCTCTGCAGCCAAGAGAGCGCTGCTAACTATTTACAAAAAACCTAAATTTAAGAGCCAAAAAAGCTTTTAGCTTAAAATTTAGGCACAGCGGCCTTTGTAAGTTTAGAAAACTTAACACCCTTTAAGCCAGCAATCCTGTCAGCAAAGCGCTCTATCTTGCTAGCCTCACCTCTTATCGAGATCGTTTCTAAGCAGTTGTGGTGATCGACATGAACGTGATTTGTGCAGATGATCTTCACATCAGAGTCATGCTCGATATCCATTTTTTTATTCACCAAATCGTTGTGATGATGCACATAAATGAGCGTCAAAACCCCAATCAACTCCTCGTTAGCGTCCTTCCAGCTGTCGCTTACGATCTTTTCACGGATCAAATCCCTTGTAAATTCACTCCTAGAAGCGTAGCCTTGTTCGCTAACTTTTCTATCTAGTTCGTCTAGTAATTGACTAGGCAAAGAAACACTAAAACGTATAACACTATCCATTTTTTGCTCCTTTCTCGTTTGATTACCGTTTATAATCATTATACATCACTTATTAGAAAATGTGGATAAATAATAATAAATTTGCCCTAAATTTACGTTAGAATCGTTACTGCAGAATTTTTTATTGATATAAAATTTCAAATTTGCTTCAGTAAATTTTTTGTAAATAAGCTCAAGCAAAGTCTTATTTTGAAAAACTCCACCGCTTAGCAAAATCTCTTTTTTCTCATTTTTAGAAATTTCAAAAATAATATCAGCCATGCCATTTATAAATGCCGTTGCAGCCACTCTTGGCTCATCTTTTAAAGCACTTTTAAAGGCCTCTTTAAAGCCGATAACTCCGTCATTTAGGCTAAATTTGTAACACACATCTAAATTTTTATCATAAAGCGCCTCAAGCCTCATACCACTCTCGCCCTCAAAACTCGAGTGAGAAATGCCACATATTATCGCACCAAATGCGTCAAATATCCTACCAACCGAGCTAGTTTTTACTAAATTTAGCCCCTTTTGCTCCATCATCTTGAAATTTCGAAGCACCTTTTCATCAAAATTTACTAAAAATTTACGCCCTTCGTCCTCAAGCTCATACTTCAAAATAATAGAATAAGCGATGAGATAGATATTTTTTATGCTATTTTCGCCGCCAAATAAGCTAAATTCATCAAAGTGATAAACTCTCTCGTAACTCTTTTTATCCAGCCTAAAGACCTCGCCACCCCAAATTTTGCCGTCCTTCCCGTATCCAGTGCCGTCAAAACAAAAGCCAAGATACTCTTTGTCTGGCAAATCATTTTCAAAGACAACACTTAGCAAGTGCGCGTAGTGATGCTGCAAATGAACTAGCTCAAAGCCCTGATCCTTCGCCCATTTTGTATTTAAAAAATTTGGATGCAAATCGGCTATGACCTTATCTATTTTTAGATCATAAGTCGTTTCAAAAAGGGTGAAAATATCCTTAAACCTATCAAAAGTCGCCACATTTTTTAGATCGCCGATATATGGACTAACTATCAAAAGCCCGTCTTTGTAGATGCAAAATGAGCTTTTTAGCTCCGCTCCAAGGGCTAAAAATGTCCCTTTTTGCTTGAAATTTGTATGGATGAAATTTGGATTTAGCCCACGGCTTGTCCTTGTAAAAATCACTTCATCGCCAACGCAAAACGCGATACTATCATCACTTGGCGAGTAAATTTCGCGGTCGTGATCAAGGTAAAAGTCTATGACATCACCTAGTTTTTCTCTTAGCTCGCTCTCATCTTTTATCACAACCTCGCCTGAGATGTTTGCGCTAGTTGCGATGATGTCGTGCTCTAAATAATCAAATAGTAAAAGATGTATGCCACTAAATGCGAGCATGACGCCAAGCTTATTTAAATTTGGCGCGACGCTTTTTGCGATATTTGAGCCGTTTTTTGCTTCAAGCAGGACGATAGGCTTTAAATTTGAGCTAAGAAGCTTCGCCTCTGCGTCTGAAATTTGCGCTATTTTTCTAGCGTTTTGCAAATTTTTACTCATCAGCGCAAAGGGCTTGCTTGGGCGGTGTTTTCTAGCTCTTAGCTCGCAAACTGCGGCTTCATTTGTCGCGTCACAAACCAGATGAAAGCCACCAAGCCCTTTAATGGCTAAAATTTTACCCTCGTTTATGAGCCTAGCCGCCTCTTTGGCTGCTTCGTTCTCGCTAGCTAAGACTTTGCCAAATTTATCTTTTAGATATAGCTTTGGCCCGCAGTTTGGGCAAGAGATCGGCTCTGCATGGTAGCGGCGGTTAAGCGGGTCTTTATACTCGCTCTCACAAAACTCGCACATCTTAAACTCATTCATCGTCGTATTTACCCTGTCGTAAGGCAATGCTTTGATGATAGAAAATCTCGGTCCGCAGTTGGTGCAGTTTATAAATGGGTATTTGTAGCGTGGATTTGTAGGGTCATAAAACTCGCGCAAGCAGTCATCGCAAAGTGCGTAATCAGGCAAAATGGGCGCTTGCTTGGTAGCCGACTTTGAGGCTACGATCTCAAGTTTTTTATAAATTTTATCTATCTTAAATTTATGCAGTTCATCGATCCTAGCAAGGGCTGGTAGTTTCTCATAAAGCTCTTTTTCAAAAGCCAAAAAGCTGGCCTCTTCGCCGCTAAAATTTAGCTTCACGCCCTCATCATCGTTGTAAATTTCGCCAATAAGCTTAAATTTGTCCGCCAAAGTATAGACAAAAGGTCTAAAACCAACGCCTTGAACTAAGCCTTTGATCTCATATCTAAAGCTTGATCTCAACGCCAAATCCGGGGTCAAAATTTGTTTTTATATTTGGGTTTAGGTGCTTTTTTATCAAGTTGCTAACTACCTTATTATAAAATAAATCCCCGCTTAAAGTAACATTTTTGATGTTAAATTTATCTCGTTTTTCATAGCTAAAATCGCTCAGAAAATGTGCCAAAGACTCGGTGCAACCAAAGCTGATATTCTTCTCTCCAGCGCCAGCAAGGATAAATGAAATGATACTTTTTACAAACTTAACCCCGTCTAAACCAAAGTCATCTTTCATTTTGTAATCTATCCTAACGCCCTTTTGACCGCTAAAATCGCTTGCCATAAGGAGAAAATTCTCCCCTGCTTTTTTAAACTCACTGCTTAAGCCAAGCAAGCGTCCAGCTATGCAAAATAGCGAGAAAAAGCTAGCATTTGAGCTAAATTTACCGCTTGGCAGGGCGTGCTCTTTACTAAAGTTTTCAAGTAGCCTTTTGCCGCCATCCTCAGCCCTTATGAGCTCATAAATTTCTTCAAAGCTGCTAAATTTTGGTAAAAATAGAAGCTGCGTTTTGCTTGATTTTGAAAGCAGGCAAATTTCATCATCGCCAAATTTGCTAAATTTAAGCCCCAAAGCCACTTCGCCAAAACTCTCAAGCTCAAATTCCTCATCTTTTGTGTAAAAAAATGGGCTTAAAAGAGCGCTATTTTCAAGCAAAATTAGCCTTAAAAGGGCGTTTTTTTGCTCCTTTACAGTAACGCTTAAAAAGCTAAAGCCATCTTGATTTAGCTGCTCGCAAAGGGCGTAAAGAAAAAGGTCATTTGGCGCCATCACGTCAAAAAATAGCGGTGCGTCCTCGTGGTTTTGCCTGTAAATGGCTGTCGTTTTTAGTGCCAAAAGTGGCTTTTCAAAGCTAGCAAGCGCGATCTGCGCCCTATCATCGGCGATGAAAATTTTAGGTAGCTGTTTTAAATTTACAGGCATCAAGAAATTTGCATCAAATTTCACCCCAAGAGAAATTTCATATAAATTTTCATCTTGCTCTACGCAAATGCCCTTGCCGTTTTTTAATAAATTTAGGCAGGCTTTTAGCTTTTCATTAAAATTATCAAGCGTTATCTCGCCATCAAATTTACTCAAAGCAAGCACGCCACTTTCATTTAAAATAGCCTTGCCATTAGCCAAAAATGCCGCCGCTTGAGATGGGCTAAGCGTGCCAAATTTTATCTTTTTAATTTCACTTTCCTCGTCAAGCTCATCTGCCACATCGACCTCGCTATGCTTTATAAAAAGGCTATAGGGCAAGATGACGCTTGCTCTGTCTGCTAGGGCGCTAAGCTCATTGGCAGAGCCACTTACTTTTAGGCAAATTTGATCATTTTTACAGCTTATGGAGTGTCTAAACTCCCCAGCTAATGAGCGTAAAAATGGCGCCAAAAAGGCTGGGTCTTTAAAGCAGTCAAATTTAAAAGCAAGTATCATTTTAAACCTTTTTTGGCGTAGTCATCGAGGGTGTCATTTAAGGTGAAATTTGCCACCTTTTCGCACTTAAAATCAAGCTCTTTTAAGTGATCAAGTAGCGTTTTTTCTAGGATGTTAGAAGCTTTTATCACTTCATCTGAGAGGCTAAAATTTGATGACTCTATGCGGCTAGGCACGATGCCTAAGATTTTGGTTGTCGGTCTATCGCCTGCAAGCTCCATTAGATGAAGGGTTTGAAGCATCTCGATCTCGTGAGCCGAGCCGTCCCAGCTGATAAAATTTGGCACGTTTAGAAAATCAAAAAAATAAACATCGCCCACGCTTGCGCCATTTGCGCTAATGCAATCAACGACAATAAGATAGTCAAATTCGCTTATAATGTGAGTTAGAGCGAGGGCTAAAGTGCCCCCGTCCATTAGAATAAGCTCGTTTTTAGAGCTTGTAAATTTATAGTTTTTAGCCATCAAATTTACAAAATGAACACCTATGCCCTCATCAGCAAACATCACGTTGCCAATGCCAAGAACAAGCACTCTCATCAGTGTTCTTTTACAAATTTATAGCCACTAATGATGGCGTCCATCGCTCCATTTTTGCCTTTAACGGCGTTAAATATCGCCATATAAACGTGAATTGGCACAAATATCATGATAATCCACATGCAAATTCTATGTATCGTTCTAACATTTGCTAGTCCGCCCATAAGCTCTTCAAAGTATCTTGCTGGCTCGTAGATCGCTCCGCCAAGTCCCTCGTGATAAACGTGAGCGTAAAGCACTAGACCAGTTAGGCAAATGAGCGCCAAGATGACGTAAAAGAAAAAGTATGAGGCAAACTGCAATGGGTTATAAACGCCCCTTAAATGCGGGTGCGGCCCCATAAAGATGTAGTACTTTATCTGCGCTATCCAAACTTTTGGACTTAAAAAGTCAAGCACACTCATCCACTCTTTTTTGCTGTGTTTATCAAAGACAAATAGATAAAATTTAAAGATAAACGCCGCTATTAGCACAAAGCCAGCGACCTGGTGCGCCAAACGCCACTTTGCTTGCATGAAATTTGTAGGCTCGCTCGTGATCTCTGGGCTCATAAAGACATAAGAGATGTAGTAGCCGCTCACAACCAAAAGCGTGATAGCTACAAATCTAATCCAGTGTGTCAGCCTAACGCCGATGGAGAATTCATATTCGCTGATCCTGTCAGGATTTTTATGTGACATCTTTTCTCCTTACAAATTTGGATTTATCTTATAAGTACTCAAATCATTTCCCTTCGTGTCCATAACATGCACGGCACACGCGATGCAAGGGTCGTAAGAGTGAATTTTTCGTATTATCTCAAGTGGTTTTGAAAGATCAGCGATCTTCATACCAACTAAGCACGCCTCATAGCTGCCCATTTGACCTTTGGCGTCTTTTGGAGAGGCGTTCCAAGTGCTTGGCACGACTGCTTGCCAGTTTGAGATGACGCCATCTTTTATGCGGCACCAGTGGCTTAACGCGCCTCTTGGAGCGTTGCCTTGAAAATTTCCTTTATATTCTTTTTTGTTATCTATTACATATTTTGTGCAGGTCTCTTGATCTGTCTTTAAATTTTCGATTAAGGCATTAAATGCGTCCATCGTGTGCTCTGCGACAACTTTTGCTTCAAGCATACGAGCAGCAGTTCTGCCTAGAGTTGAAAAGACTGCACTTAGTGGCAAGCCACTCTTTGATAAGAACTCATCAACTACCTTTTTAATTCTCTCGTTGCCTTTAGCGTAGTTTATGACGATGCTTGCGATCGGTCCTACTTGCATAGGCATGCCGTCATATCTTGGCGCTTTGATCCAGCTATATTTGCCCTTTGTGTCAAAAAGCTTGCTATGAGCTAGCTTGCCCTCGCCGTCTATGCTCTCGCCATCAACAAGGCCTGTGTAGTTTGCCTCTGTCTCGCCGTCATAAGGGTGAAGCGCTTTGTCATTTTTATACCAAGCTCTTGTCGCCTCTTCTGTGATCTTATCTTCATCTATGTCATAGACCTTGCTAAGATCGCCATTTAAGATGATGCCACCTTTAAATAGATGGTCATTTTTGCCTATCAAAAACTCATCGTAGCAGAATAAATTTGATACGCCAACATCGTTTAGAACGCTTGGCTCGTTTGCATAAGCCTTAGCCGCCATCAAAATGTCTGGATAGTAAGCTCTATCTACAAATTCTTTGATCTCAGCAAATTTGCTCATATATTCGCCCATTCTAGCTGGATCCATAAGGTCCATCACACAGGTCACGCCGCCAACTGTTAGGCTTTGTGGGTGTGGGTTTTTCGCGCCAAAGATAGCCATCATCTGAGCTGCTGTTCTTTGGATTCTAAGGCACTCAAGATAGTGAGAGAGGACGATTAAATTTTGCTCTGGAGTAAATTTATATGTGCTATGTCCCCAGTATGCGTTGGCAAATGGTCCAAGGTTGCCCTTTTTAACAAAGGCTTCAACCCTCTCTTTTACCTCTTTTAGCTTGTCAGCTCCCGTAGCAAATGGCGTGCTTGTGTATTTAAACGCCTCTTCGCTAGCTTTATGCACGTCTGCGCTTAATGCAGAGACGACGTCCGCCCAGTCAAGGCCGTGGAGCTGATAAAAGTGCACGATGTGATCGTGAAGATAGAGGGCTGCGTTCATAAGCGTTCTAGTTAGTTCTGCGTTTAGCGGTGGCTTGATACCAAGTGCATCTTCGACAGCTACAATGCCTGCACGGTAGTGTGAATATGTGCAAACGCCACAAATTCTTTGCATGAAAAAGCCAGCGTCCCTTGGGTCTCTATTTTTTACTATCTGCTCTAAGCCTCTCCAAAGAGTTGAGCCAGAGTAAGCCTCCTTTACAACGTTGTTTTCATCAACTACAACTTCTATTCTTAAATGCCCCTCGATACGTGTTATAGGGTCTATTACTATTCTTTTTTCGCTCATTTTTTCGCCTTATTCTTTATCTTTACTCATACAAGCTAGTGCAGCGTGAGCTGCTATGCCAACGCCAGCAAGTGCTAAAATGCCAATGCCGATCTTATCACTTACATTATCAGCGCCAAGCCCCAAAACAGTGTCAAATAGTCTATCAGCCATCGGCTCTTCAAATGGCCCCATCGTATCCCAGAAGTCTGGCTCAGAGCAGCCTATACAGCCGTGACCTGCTTGAACTGGCCATGATGTGTGTTGATTAAATCTCTCGCGTGAGCAGTTGTTAAATGTATATGGACCTTTACAGCCTACTTTGTATAAGCAGTAGCCATTTTTTGCGCCCTCGTCGCCAAAGCTTTGGACAAATTCGCCTGCGTCAAAGCGGCCACGTCTTTCGCAAAGATCGTGAATTCTTAAGCCGTAAGCCCATTTTGGTCTGTTATAAACATCAAGTGCAGGCAAAGTGCCAAATAGCAAGTAGTGAAGCACGTTGCCAACGATGTTTTTCTCACTTGGAGGGCATCCTGGCACATTTATGACTGGCTTATCAGTCACTTTTGAAAGACCGACAGAATTTGTTGGATTTGGCTTAGCTGCTTGGATACCGCCAAAGCTAGAACAGGTGCCAATAGCAAAGATAGCAGCTGCATTAGCAGAGGCATTTACGGCGTGAGTTTTGCCGCTTGTGCCGTGAGGTCCGACTGTTAAAAAGTGCTCAGTAGCTCCTGTTGGCACGCCACCCTCAACTAGCAAGATATATCTGCCTTTATATTTTTCTATCGCATGCTCTAAATTTTCTTCAGCCTGCCAGCCAGCAGCTGCCATGATAGTTTCGTGGTATTCAAGGCTTATGTAGTCAAATATAAGGCTATCTATACTTGGAGCGTCAGTTCTTAGTAGGCCCTCGCTACAGCCAGTGCATTCTGCCATGTGAAGCCATATCACAGGGAGCCTATCGCTTAGCTCAGCAGCACGAGCAACCATCGGTGTCATCGCGCTTGGCAATGCCATAAAAGCTGTCATCGCACCAGCCCACTTCATAAAATCACGCCTAGTAAAGCCCTTATCTTTTAAAAGCTGCGCAATACTAGTGTCATTTTTCATCTTAGGCAATGCACTAAGTTCGCTTAAGCGTCTATTGATCTTTTGACGCAAGTCATTATTCATATAAGCTCCTTCATTTGAAATTTGTTTATTTTGTATCTTATCTTTTTTAAAGAAGACAAATATTATTTTATTCTATTAATAATTATATTTAAATAAATTTTAAAATAAAATTTTAAACGCCTTGTTATCAATAATCTTAAAATATGCTAAAAAATAATATTTAGTGAGAATTTATCCCATTTTTACAAACTGCTAAAGAAAAAAGATATTTTTCTGAAAGTAAATATCAATTCAAATTTTTAATAATTTTTAAAAAATATAATTTAGTATATTTAAGAAGAATGGGCTTTGAAGTATAAATTTTTAAAAGCCTAAATGGGTTAAATTTAGGCTTTTAAATTTGCATTAAAATGGCCAGATAGCCTCCATAAGCCTTGTGCCCCAAGGTTTTTTAGTTGATTTGTCTAGCTCGCCCTCAGTTTTATACAAAATTTTGGCGTCAGCTATGTATTTTGAGTCGATTTCGTTGTTTTGCGAGATGTCGTAAGGTCTGATGACGCCACTTACTTGCATGATCTGTTTTTCGCCGTTTATAAGTAGCTCGCGGCTGCCCTCGATGAAGTAGTTGCCGTTGTTTAAGATCTTGATGATCCTAGCTGAGATGGTTGCGGTAAATTTCTCGCTTCTGTTGCTAGTGCCACTACCTGTAAATTTATTGCCGCCACCTGCTTTAAAGCCGATGTCACCGTATTTGTTTAGATTATCAGCCACGGTTGAGAGCGGTGCGGCTCCAGCTGTGAAAACGCCACCGCCAAGCGAAATGGTGCTATCTTTGTTGGTGCTTTTGCTGCCGCTTGAAATTTGACTTGCATTTTCTGAGATGACGATGGTTACGATGTCATTTACATTCATCGCCTTTCTATCTGAAAAAAGAGGATTTTCGCCCTTGCCAAAGAGACTGCCGGCGTTGCTTTGACCGCTGCCACTATCTTTTGAAGGGAGTTGTTCGACATAAACTGGAGGTTTCATATTGATGTGAGGATCTGCACTTGGGGTGCAACCTGTGTAAAAAATGCCCGCAAATGTGACGAGCCAAATCTTTTTATAGTTCATAAAATGCCTTAAAATAAGTATCTTTGTGCTAAGATTAAGCAATTTAAGTTCCCAAAAAGGTCACAAAATGAAAAGTTGTTACATTTTTTCAGACAAAAATCTAGCATATTTGCAGGAAATTATAGCTACAAAATTCAAAAAAGTTGAGATCTTTAAGATAACTCCAGACGAAAACGACAAAAAAAATCTAATAAATTTAAATGAAAAGGAGTTTTTTTTAAAATTTATAGATAAATTTGAAGAGCTAAAGGAGAGAAGCGACTTTGTCATAGTCGTTGGCTGTGAGGGCTTTAGCGTCTTTGGCAAGAGCGAGCTAAATTTAAAGCTAGCTAGAAATTTAAACGCGCCTGTTTTTGACGAAAACGCAAGCGAGCTAAAGGCGCTAAATTTAAACTCAAAGCTTCTAATAACTGATAAATTTGATGAAATTTTAAGCTATGAGCACGAGATCATCACGCCATTTAAATTTCAAAGCTTGCTTCTAAAAAGAGCTAAAGCGGCAAACAAAACCGTCGTTTTGCCTGAAAGTGATGATGAGAGAATTTTAAAAGCAGCTCACATCGTGCTAGAAAAAGGTGCGGCAAATATCATCTTGCTAGGCCTTGAGAGTGAAATTTCAAAAAAGGCAGCCACTTTGGGGCTAAATTTAAGCAAAGCCAAAGTGCTAAACCCAGCACAAAATGAGCTAACAGACAAATTTGCAAAGAAAATTTATGAGCTAAGAAAGCATAAAGGAATGGATGAAGACAAGGCAAACGCGCTTGCAAAAGATAAAATTTACTTTGCCACGATGATAATACATGAAGGCATAGCAGATGCCTTGGTAAGTGGCGCTACGATGAGTACGGCTGATACGATCCGCCCAGCCCTTCAGATCATAAAAACAAAGCCAAATGTAAGCGTGGTAAGCGGGGCATTTTTCATGGCGCTTGAAGAAGAAATTTCACTCTTTGCAGACTGCGCCGTCACGCCAAATCCAAGCGCAGACGAGCTAGCTAGCATCACGCTAAGTAGCGCTCAAACAGCAAGTGCCTTTGGACTTAATCCAAAGATCGCCATGCTAAGCTACTCAACAGCTGATAGTGGCAGCGGGGCCGATGTGGAGTTTGTAAAAGAGGCTGCCAAAAAAGCAAGCGAGCTTGATGCAAATTTAAAAATAGCTGCACCAATTCAGTTTGACGCGGCAGTTGATCTAAGCGTGGCTAGCAAAAAGATGCCAAATTCTGATGTGGCTGGGCAGGCAAATGTATTTATATTTCCAAATTTAAACTGCGGAAACATCTGCTACAAAGCAGTTCAGCGAAGTGCAAATGCCCTAGCGGTGGGTCCTATCCTTCAAGGGCTAAAAAAGCCAGTAAATGACCTAAGCCGTGGCTGCCTCGTCGAAGACGTGGTAAATACCATCTTAATAAGCGCGATACAAGCAGGAGAGTGATATGAGAATTTTAGTTTTAAACTCAGGTAGCAGCTCGATAAAATTTCAGCTTTTTGAAATGCAGACAAAAACAAGCCTAGCAAGCGGTCTAGTCGAGCAAATCGGCAGCTCTAGCTCAAGGGCGGTGCTAAAGGCAAATGGCGAAGTTTATGAGATAAAACGCTTCATAAAAGACCACCACGACGGACTTGAAGCGATGAACGAACTCTTTACCACCTCGCATACGCTGCACGATCTAAGCGAGCTTGACGGCATCGGACACAGGATAGTGCATGGCGGCGAGAGCTTTTTTAGCTCGATGATCGTTGATGAAAGCGTCATCAAAAAGATCGAGGAGATAAGCCCACTAGCCCCACTTCACAACCCAGGGCACCTTGCTGGCATCAAAAACGCGATGAAAGAGAGCAAAAATGTGCCTCACGTGGTCGTTTTTGACACAGTGTTTCATCAAAGCATGCCAGAGTACGCCTACCGCTATGCCCTACCCTACGACGTTTGCAAGACTCATCACATCAGAAAATACGGCTTTCATGGCACTTCGCACAGATATGTCTGCAAGCAAGCGGCAAAAATGCTTGGCATAGAGTTTGATAAATTTAACGCTATCTCGCTTCATCTAGGCAACGGCGCCTCAGCTTGTGCTGTGCAAAATGGCAAAAGCATCGACACTTCGATGGGTCTTAGCCCACTTGAAGGGCTCATAATGGGCACAAGAAGCGGCGATATGGACCCAGCCGTGGTCATCTATCTGCTAAATATCGGCGTTTTAAAGTGGAACGAGATCGATAATTTTTTAAACAAAAAGAGCGGACTTTTTGGAATTTGTGGCTCAAGCGACATGAGAGAGGTCGTAGCTAAGATGCAAAACGACGAGCGCGCAAAGCTTGCATTTGAGATGTTTTGCTACCGAGTGAAAAAGTATATCGGCTCATACTACGCCATTTTAGGGCGTGTTGATGCGCTCATATTTACTGGCGGTATCGGCGAAAATGCGCCAAACACAAGGCAAAAAATTTGTGATGATCTAAAGCATCTTGGTATCCACATCAACCACGAGCTAAATTTCTCAAACGAGCGAGGCGAGAGGTGCATAGATGAAGAAGGCGCTAAGATAAAAACGCTCATCATCCCAACCAACGAAGAGCTTGAGATCGCCATAGAGACAGCCAGAGTGATA
Organism: Campylobacter concisus; assembly: GCF_003048875.2. Classification (NCBI taxonomy): domain Bacteria; kingdom Pseudomonadati; phylum Campylobacterota; class Epsilonproteobacteria; order Campylobacterales; family Campylobacteraceae; genus Campylobacter; species Campylobacter concisus. Next base: position 984,995 of record NZ_CP049264.1, read on the forward strand.
AAAGAGAGAACGCTTTAAGCATGAAATTCCCGCTTGACTGCAAAGATAGTTTTGAAAACTCATTTATATTTTGGCTAACTCGCTATGTCAAATTTAAACTTAGCTCGCTTTCAAACAAGGAGCTAAGAGATCCAAAGGCGCTTGCAAGTGTAAATTTCGCCCTAAGCCGCGAGATAAAAAACATAGAGCAGCTTGATGGGCTGGTAAAAAGCGCTAGAAATGCAGGACTAACTGGCATAAATACCTACTTTAATCCGCTTAAAAAGATATACGAGACGATGAAATTTTATGAGCTTAGCAGCCTAAAGCAGATCGATGAAGAGTTGCTAAGTGAAATTTTAGCAAGCACGACTGGCGGACTAAGTGATGCGAGCAAGAAAAACTACAGAATTTCAGTGATAAATTTCTTTGCCTTTTTAGACAAACAAAACGAAGAAGACGGCAAGGCTCATGTTTTTGATATAAATTTAAAAAACTGGGGCGGCGTTAGTGGCAACAAAGGGCAAAAACTGCCTGAGTTTATGGGCGAAGAGGAGGTTAAGAAATTTCTTGATGCGATCGAGCAGAGCGACTTTAAGCAAAACTCAAACCGCAATAAGCTCATCATAAAAATCATCATCTTTACTGGCATTCGTGTGAGCGAGGCGCTAAATTTAAAGAGAAAAGATATCACTGAAGATGGTGATCTTTTTATCATTAGAATTCGTGGCAAAGGCAACAAATACCGCATCGTAATGATAAAGCGCCACCTCATAGAAGCGCACCTAGACGCGATCGCGATAAACTACATCAATAAAGAGGGCTATCTTTTTATAAATAAAAAAGGCACGAGGCTCACACAAGCTTATGTTAGCCGTATCGTGGAGCAAATTTTATTTAAAGCTGGTATCAGAAAAGAGAAAAACGGCGCTCACATGCTGCGCCACACCTTTGCAACGATGCTTTATAAAAAGCAAAAAGACCTTGTGCTCGTGCAAGAAGCTCTTGGGCATGCAAGCCTAAATACCTCACGAATTTACACGCACTTTGATAGTGACAAGCTAAAACTAGCTGCCAAAGTGGCTGAGGACTTGGCAAATGAGTAAATTTAAATCAAATTGTATAGATTATTGGGAGAGAAAATGAACGCAAATTCTATCATTTCGTTATTACAAGACAAGCTACCAAAGGACTTTGCCCTGCTAAAAATGCTAGAAAATAAACTAGACGCACTTGATGAGAAAAGGCTTGATGAGCTGGCGCAAAAGATACCGATCTTAAATTTAAAGTCGCCTATCTTTGTCTTTTGGGTGGGGAGCTTCATCTTTGGTGCGCTTGGCGTAAAGCACTTTATGACGAGGCAAATTTAGCTTAAAGCCCAAGCAATCCAAAGGCAAACGCCTATACACTCTCAACTTTATAACGAGGCAAATTTGGCTTGGAGCGCTAAAACTAGCCATTTTTTTAGCCAATGCCGTCCTTTTTATTTTCATAATCAGTGCGACACCTAACCCAGTTGCAAACGTTACAAACGAATATCTGCAAAATACCATTAGACTAATCGGAGTAAATACCTTTATAGCTGGTATCTTGGGCGTTGTCATACCCATTTGATAATTGCCTATCTTTCTAATCAGCAGTGCCGTAAGAAAGCAAATTTAGAAAAAAATTTAAAAGCTATAGACAAGCAAGCTCAAAAACTACTTTGCCTCGCGATATAAAATTTAAAACCCCTGCTTATATAACGCAAGATGTGGCTTGCCTTTATGCCTCTTTTGTATTAGCCGCTTTCAAAAAGGCGGCAAGACATTGAGCTTTTTAAATTTAAAATTTTAAATTTGATATGAAATTTAACCTGCTCGCAAAGTCAAATTTGACTATTTTTTTGCCTTTTGCTCTTCTAAATTTTCCATAGTCTTATTTGCCTCTTGCTCTTTAAACTCTTCAAAAAGCTCATCATACCTAGCCTTAGCATTTTCGTATACGCCAGATGGCAAGGTGATATTTAGATCGTCCTTTAGGCTTATGACGTCATCGCAGGCGTTTTGATAGCCAAGGTCGCAGCTTTTCATAAAATAGCTCACGCTAAGCTCGATATTTGAGTGCTTTTTTAGATCACTATCCATCTGCTCGTTTATCTCTTCATTTACAAACATATCGCCCAAAGCCTCGCACGAAAGCACATCTTTTTGCTCACAACCATCGTAAAAAATTTCATACGCAGTTGCGTAGTCTCCGGCGCTTCTAGCCTCATTGCCCCTGTCGTAGTCATCGATGTCAAAGCTAGAAGCTAAGCTTAAGATTAGAGCTAAAAAAACTATCTTTTTCATATAAAACTCGGTGCGTCGTTTGAAAATAGTATAAGATCGCCAGCATGCGTGTTTTGGGCTAAAATTTCTTGCATTTTGTTCTTGTCCTTTAGGATGATGATCTTTGGCTTTACGATATGTTTTAGTAAAGTTTGCGCGTTTAGCGAGCTTGTGATGATGACTAGGTCGAAAATTTCATTTATTACCTTGGCCAAATTTGCATTTTGCTCCGCATCGCTCTCAACGATACCAGGCGTTAGCAGCACTTTTCTGCCAGCGTAGGTGCTTACTAGCTCGTAACTTGCGCTCATGCCTGAGAAATTTCCATTGAAGCTATCGTCTATTATCAGCTTGCCGCCAGCCTCGATCTTGCTTAGGCGGTGCTCGACGTTTTTCATCTTAGATAGCGCACTATCTATCGCTTCATCGCTCATTTTTAGGTATCTTGCCACCTTGATGCAAACGGCTAAATTTGTAGCGTTAAATTTACCAAGAAGCGGCGAGGCGTAGTTTTTGCCATCAAGCGTAAATGAAATTCCATCTAAATTTGCATTTATATCTTTTAGGTTCTCATCGTAAATTTCTATATTTTCGCTTGCCTCTTTTTTTGTCGAGCTATGCAAAAATGCCATTTGCAAGCGAGCGCTTTGAAGTGCTTCAAGCTTTGTCGCGCGGATGTTATCAAGCGTTTTAAAGTACTCAATGTGTTGCGCGCCGATCTCGCCAACGATGACGATTTGTGGATTTAGAAATTTAGTGATCTCTAGGATGTCGCCCTTTAGTCTAGCGCCTGCTTCTGCGATGTAAATTTGCGTTTGCTCGCTTAAATTTTCGTTGATATCTTTGATGATGCCAGCCATTGTATTGACGCTGCGTGGCGTTTTATAGCAAACAAGGCTATCTTTTAAAATTTCAAAGAGAAAATTTTTTATGCTCGTTTTGCCGTAGCTTGCGGTGATTAGGATGATCTTTAGCTCTTTGTTTGCGCCAAGTTTTTTAAGTGCCCTGTTTTTAAAGCCTTGAAATTTGATCTTTTCTAAAATTTCACTAAAAAATAGGCTCACGACCAAGACAAAAAGTGGCATAGGAGCCAAAAACGCCTTGTGGATGATGAAATTTAAAGCGTAGTTTAAGATGATAGCGCAAGCAAGGATGGCAAAAAAGTGCTTGATCCTGCCTGTAAAGACTAGCTTTTTATCAAGTTTTTTATGCCAAAGATAAAGAGCTGGCAAAAGCGCAAAGTAAAAATAGATAAAAAACCACTTGCCAGTCGTGTAAAATAGCACCAAAGGCACTATAAAGAAAAAGACGTGCCAAGCGGGCTTTGTGAAGTGAAAGAGCACGCGCTCAGGCCTATATGAAAACCACTGAAAGCAAGTGATCACATAAAAAGCAAGCGCAAAGATAAATAAAACTGTGCTTATGCTTAAAAATATACTCATCTTATCTCCTCGATCCCGCTCTCATCGTCATCTAGCACGACATTTTTTGCTTCATTTGGCTCAAAGTTTATCCCTTTTTCTATCTCGTCGCTTATAAATTTAGCGTGGAGCAAAAAGAAAAAATGATCGCCACCAAGCGGGAAAAATGAGCTATTTTTGATAAGTCTATCTATGCTCTCGCCGCTTGTTACAGGCGTTGCCTTGTCATTTTCTCCCCAAAATATAAAAGCCCTGCCCCCAAAGTCAGCAAAATGCTTTGTAAAATCCTCATCAACGACGTTTTTTAGGGTTTCATACATCACTCTGCTCATGCCGCTCACATCTTTTGTGGCAAAGAGTTTGTAAAATTTACCAAAGCCAAATATCTTTAAAATTTTAAAAATTGCTATCTTTGCTCGCACGATAAATGGCTTTTTGACGACTATACCAGCAGAGCTTAAAAGCACTAGATATGGTGGTTTTAGAAGCGTTGCGACCTTGCCGCCAAAGCTATGTCCTGCGATGATGTCTGGTTTTATACCAAGCTCAGCGCAAAAATTTGCAACGATTTTTGCGTAGTCACTTGTTCTTAAAGGCTTAAAAATGGAGCTTTTGCCAAAGCCTGGCATGTCGATATAGACGTGACAAAACTCGCTTAAATAGTGTCCAAAAGCCTTTTTCATTATCTCTTTGTTTGCGCCCCAGCCATGCAAGAAAAGCACTACTTTTTTACATTTTGGATTTACAACTTCGTAGCTGATCTCGTACTCGTCTGAGCCGTATTTGACTGCCCTACTCGCCATCGTTTTCTCTCTTTTTAGCAGCGTAAATGCTCTCAAGCACGCTTACTGCTTCGCAAAGGCGCTCGTACTCCTCCATATTTAAAAGGACAGCTTCAAATTTATTGTTTTTAACGATGACAGCGCGCTTTAGCTCGCTAGCTCCCACACGAGAAAGGACTGAGCTAAAATTTCTAACCACCTCGGTTGCTGTATAAATTTCATCTTTTGTAAAAGTTACCATTGTCGCTCTTTATGTAAAATTTTACGTAAAATATCACAAACTACTTTATATATCGCTAAATAAACTAGAGCTTGCCGCTACCTTTTACCGAAGTGATCGAGTTTATAAATTTATAATCAATCTTTATCTCACGCTCTTTTGGGAGTGAGTTTGCAAGGGCGTTTAGCGTGCTCTCAAAGTCCTCAAATAGATAGTTTGCAAGGCTTCCTGGGTTTGGATTGATCTCGTTTAGATAGACCTCGTCATCTATCACGAAAAAGTCACATCTAATGATCGCTCCGTCAAATCCACAATCATAAATTTTAGAAAAGTTAAATTTAAGCTTTTGTTTTAGCTCTTCAGAAATTTCCGCCTCTTTTACCTTATTTTCATTTGAAAAACTAAGATATTTTTGCTCGTAGTCAAGAAATTCTTTCTTTTTTGGCTCTTCGACGATAGAAAATTTGATCTTTCCATCGATCTTGCAGCCAGCTAAGTTATACTCTTTGACGCCTTTTATAAAAGGCTCTACCAAAACATCTTTGTCAAATTCAAACGCCACGTCTTTTGCGTAGGCAAGCTCACTATCATCATGCACGACGCTCACGCCGATGCTGCTGCCTAGCCTTGCTGGCTTTAATATAATAGGATAGTGAAATTTTGGCTCGCTTTGTCGAGTTAGCATCTCATAGTCAAGCGCCTTTACACCAGCCTTTTGCGCTAGAAATTTAGTAAGCTCTTTGTTGTAGCTAAGCGCGCTTGCTTCAAGCCTTGGACCTATGTATTTGACCCCGTAAAAGTCAAAAAGTGCCGCTATCTTACCATCTTCGCCGTCCATGCCGTGGATCAAATTTATAACGACGTCACATTCAACTTTGTTTGCGCCAAAAAGTGAGTGCGCGTAAAAGCCGCCCTTTGCTAAAGATAGCTTCTTTGAGTTTTTGTATTTGCCAGAGCTAAAGAAATTTGCCCTCATATCTTTTTGCTCGATCAGGTAAAAGTCCCTATTTGCATCGCAAAATATAAATTTTAGCTCCTGTTTTAGGACGTTTTTTAAAACTATCGCGCTTACTATGCTTATCTCATGCTCAAAACTCTTTGCCCCAAATATCACGCCTAAATTCATCTTTTTTATCCTTATCCTAGTTTTTTAAGTGCCTCTTTTATAAGATCGCTCGTGTTTTCACTCTTACAATCAGGCAAAATTTTCACTATCTTCTCACGCTTAAAGCCAAGCGCTTCAAGTGCCAAAAGCGCCTCATTTTGGTAGCTTGGCACGCTCTCGTCGCTTATAAGCTTAGCATCACTTAGCTCGGCTATTATTCGTCTAGCTGTCTTTGGTCCGATGCCTGGCACGCTTTTAAAGGTGTCTGCGTCACCGCTTATTATGGCGTTTGTAAATGCCTGCGAGCTAAGACTTGAGCAAACCGCCATCGCTGTGCTAGCTCCGATGCCATTTAGCTTGATAAGCATCTCAAACATCTTTTGCTCATTTGCATCTAAAAAGCCGTAGAGTAAATTTGCGTCCTCTCTTATGATCTGCGTTATGGCAAGCTCGGCCTTTTCGCCTTTACTAAGTTTTGCTGAGCAAAAAAGCGAGATAAAAATCCCATAACTTACTCCGCTATTTGTCTTAAGTATGGCAAATGCAGGCTCTTTTTTTGTAACGACGCCTTCGATTGCTTTTATCATCATTTAACCTTTTGTTCCATGAAATTTATATCCGCGTAGTCTTCAAGCTTGTTTGACTTTTTGATCTTGTACTCAACCTCGCCGCCGTTATCAAATTTATCTAGCGTGATGACGTGAGCGGTCTCATTTTGTTTTGAGACGTAGGTGACATTTTGCGGAGGATCGACGATGACAAATCTTATCTCATTGAGCTCGATCCAGTTGCCTCTGTTTATCACTTTGGCTGAAAAGATGCCATTTTGCATGATCTCAAGCTCATCTTTTAGATCAGCCAAAAGCTCTTTTTTCTCTTTAAATATCCTAAGCAAGGTGTTATATTCATTGACTAACCCTTGATACTCTTTTAGCTTTTTCATAAATGTAACTGGCGGTATCACTTTGGCTTTTGAGAGCTCCTCGATCTTAGCTTTTATCGTATAGATCGAGTCTTTGTTCTCGTTGATGACATTTTTCTTGCTCTCTATGTTTTTTAGAAGCGTAGCTAGCTCAGACTTGGTGCTTTCGATCTTACTTAGCTGATCTTGCGTAGCCTCCGCACTTTCTGGCATCTTGCTAGCGTCAATTATAAATTTATTATCAGTGCCTCTTAGGTATCTAACGTCTATTAGATGTGAGGCTGTGATGGTGCAGTTTGAGCCAAGCGTGTCTATCTGGATGTTTTGAGCTGTTATAGAGCCACCAACTACGCTATTTATCTTTACTCTTTTTGCTATGACAGTGCCACCTTCTAGCCTATCTATCTCGACGCTTTCAGCCTCTACCTTGCCGATGTGGATAGAAATTTTGGCGTGTTTGGCGTAAATTTTAGCCTTTTGGTGAGTTTGACCGCCGATATTTACATCGTTTGCCTTGACCATCGCATTTGCGCCGACGTTTCCTTTTACCTCGATCTCATCAGCCTCCACGATGATGCCAGTGCCGATAGCGTCTTTTATAGTGTCAGTCTCGCGAACTACTAAAGTGACGTTTGTGTCGGTGCCTGCTTGGATCGAGCCAGTTGTTTTAAAATTTGCTTCATTTATCTCTATGCGCTCTTCTATGTCAAAAGAGCCGTTTTTCTCGACCACGTAGCCTGCTTTTTTAGCGATATATTTTATACTTTCATCATTTTCTACGCGCTCGATATTTTCGCTTATGCTTATCTCTTTTTCGCTCTCTTCTTTTGGCTTTGCAACCTCTATGAGCTTGCCTCTTACATCGCGTCCATTTGCGCCCTCGTGTGACTTTTTCTCCTCCATTATCACTTCATCTTTTGCCACACCAAAGACAAAGCCTCTATCAGCGTAATCAACCTTATCTTCTTCTTTTATATCATCAAGCTTATCTTTGTAGTAGTAGATGATCTTAGCATCGATCGCTTTTTTAGGGTTGATGCCTTGGGTTAAATTTAGCGTGTAGTCCTTGTCGAGCTCGCCTTTTACGTGGATTATCGAGGCGATTTGCTTTAGCTCCTCTTTTAGCTTGCCGATCCTTATGCCTATTAAAATTTGAGCCTTCATAAGCTGCTTGGCGATGTATTCGTAAAGCTTATCTTCGTAATGCTGCTCGTATTCGCACTCTTTGCTCGCTCTAACCTTTGCGATGACCTTTGTTATGGTTGAATTTACGCCGATGTCGATCTTTGGTAGCTTTGGCGTGGCATTTAGCCTAACGTCAAAAAACTCCACGTCATAGACCTGCTCGATCTCTAGCGTCTCGTCAAGATAAAATGTGTTGTCATCAAAAAAGCTTAAATTTTCTTCAGGGACAAAAACTGGCTCGACGTTGTCTTTATTTTTGTAGTAGGTTAAGATATTTGAGAGTTTGTAATCTATAAATTCTACCGGCACGCTATATTGCTTGCTTAGCTCTTTAAGCGATAGATAAGGCGTTGAAGTTTGAATTTGCGTTGGCGGTAAAAATCTCTCGTTTTCTTGCACGTTCTCGCTCAAATTTGATCCATTTCACATAAAATTTTGGCTCTTATTATCTCTAAAACTTTATTAAATTTGGGTTATGTAAGCTTTAAAGCATCTTTTGTTACTATTGCGTTTTTAAATTTACTAGGTGGGCGATGTTTATAAAAGGCTTTTTCTCAAACTCAGTTGGCATCATGACTTCAAGGATTTTAGGGCTTATAAGAGACCTTTTAACGGCTTCTATCCTTGGTGCTGGCATATTTAGCGACCTCTTTTTTATAGCATTTAAGATACCAAATTTATTTCGCCGCATCTTTGGCGAGGGTGCCTTTACGCAGGCATTTTTGCCAAATTTTGCAAATAGCAAGAAAAAAGCGATCTTTCAGGCTGAAATTTTCATCAAATTTCTACTTTTTATAGGCGTTTTGACGCTTCTTGTAAATTTATTTACGCCCTACTTTATAAAGATCATCGCAAGCGGTTTAAGCGAGCAAAATATCACAGACGCAGTGCCACTTGTGCGTATAAATTTCTACTATCTAGCGCTTGTTTATATCGTCACTTTCATGGGTGCGCTACTTCAGTATAAGGGGCACTTTGCAACGACTGCATTTTCTACTGCACTGCTAAATTTAGCCATGATCGCTTCGCTACTTTTGGCTCGTGGCAAGAGCGAGAGTGTGGTCGCACTTTATCTTAGCTTTGGCGTCGTTGCAGGCGGCATTTTGCAGGTTTTGGTGCATCTAGTTGCTATGAAATTTAACGCCTTAAATAAAATTTTCTGGGGCGGTCTAAGCGGATATTTTAAGGGCAAAAGAGCGCAAAGCAAAGGCTTTTTTATAAATTTTTATCACGGTTTGCTTGGCTCAAGTGCGATGCAGATAAGCGCTTTTATGGACACTTGGCTAGCTAGCTTTTTAGTAAGCGGCTCGATAAGCTATCTCTTTTATGCAAATAGAATTTTTCAGCTCCCACTTGCCATCTTTGCGATCGCGCTCTCTCAGGCACTCTTTCCAAAGATCACCAGGCTTTTAAAGCAAAAAGACGAAGCAAATGCTCTAGTTTGGACAAAAAAGAGCTTTTACTTGCTACTTTGCGCCCTACTAGCCGCCACGATCACAGGCGTTGTGCTAAGTGAGTTTATCATCTGGCTATTGTTTGAGAGAGGGAATTTTGTAAGGGCAAACACAATTGAATGCGCCAAGGTGCTAAGCGCCTATTTGGTGGGGCTTACGCCATTTGGTCTAGCTAAAATTTTCTCACTTTGGCTCTATGCAAATATGAAGCAAAAAGAGGCAGCCAAAATTTCTATCATCTGCCTTGTGATAAATTTGATCCTAGCTGTCATTTTGATGCAGAAATTTGGAGCTGCTGGCCTTGCATTTGCAAGCTCGCTTGGGGGATTTTTACAGCTTATTTTATATATAAGAGCCTTTGGAGCTAAGCGATTTTTAGCTATAATCGAGCCTAAATTTATAGCCGCTATCGCTATTTTGGCGGTTTTGCTCTATTTTGGTTTAACATTTTTAAAGGATATATTTAATGCGAATTTTTGATACTTCTAAAAGAGAAAAGGTTGAGTTTAGCCCTATTAAAGATGGTGAAGTAAGCATCTATCTGTGCGGTCCAACAGTCTATGACGACGCGCATTTGGGGCATGCAAAGTCAGCCGTTAGCTTTGATCTTTTAAGAAGGGTCTTAAAAGCACTTGGCTACAAGGTCAAATTTGCAAGAAACTACACCGACATTGACGATAAAATTTTAAACAAAATGGCGCAAACTGGCCAAAGCCTAGAGGAGATCACAAACAAATATATAGCGCACTACGAGAGCGATATGGGCGCTTTAAATGTGCTTGATCCAGACTTTAAACCAAAGGCTACGCAGTGCTTGGAGGCGATCATTAGCTACATCAAGGTGCTTATGGATAGAGGTGTGGCGTATAAGACGAGCGATGGAATTTACTTTGATACGAGTAAGGATAGTGGCTATTTTAGCATCAGCGGTAAGGATAATAACACCGATCTTATCGCGCGCGTGGCAAGTTTTGGCGAGAAAAGAGATGAAAAAGACTTCGTGCTTTGGAAATTTGACGAAAAATGGTACGAGAGTCCATTTGGCAAGGGTCGCCCTGGCTGGCACACCGAGTGCGTGGCGATGATAAGGGAGTTTTTAAGCGATAAAGAAAATGATAAATTTGAGATCGACATCCACGCTGGTGGCATCGACCTACTCTTTCCGCACCACGAAAATGAGGCAAGCCAGTGCAGATGCGCCTATCACAAGAATTTAAGCAAATACTGGATGCACAACGGCTTTATAAAGGTAAATAACGAAAAGATGAGCAAGAGCCTAAATAACAGCTTTTTCGTAAAGGACGCCCTAAAAAACGTTCATGGCGAAGTGCTTAGATATTACTTGCTTACGAGCCATTACAGGGCGCATTTTAATTACTCCAACGATGATCTTGCGGCTTCTAAAAAGAGGTTAGATAAAATTTACCGCCTCAAAAAAAGAGTTGATGGCGTGCAAGCTGGCATGGCAAATGAGAGCTTTAAAAGCGAGCTACTTGAGGCACTAAGTGATGATCTAAACGCTTCAAAGGCGCTTGCAAGCGTCGATGAGTTTGTAAAAACGGCAAATGAAAGACTTGATAACAACCCAAAAGATAAAGCATGTAAGGCCGAAGTGGTGGCAAATTTAGAGCTCATAGGCGAAATTTTAGGCATTGCTATAACAAACTATGTGGAGTATTTTCAGTTTGGTGTAAGCGATGAGCAAAAAGAGCAGATAAAAAGGCTTCTTGATGAGCGCGCGGTAGCTAAAAAAGAGAGAAATTTCGCAAGGGCTGATGAGATAAGAGATGAGCTAGCAAAAATGAATATCTCTATCATGGACACGCCAAATGGTGCGGTTTGGGAGAGAAATAATGAATAATTTTGGCTTAAAAGATGTGCTAAAGCGCTTTGGTCCATATTTTAAAGACTACATCCCACACTTCATCTTTGCCATCATCGGCATGGGGCTTGCCAGTGGCGGAACGGCGGTAAGTGCCTATCTGGTAGAGCCTGTGCTAAATAAAATTTTCGTTGAGAAAAACGAAAAGTTGCTCTACATCTTGCCTTGCGCCATCATCGCGATCTACGTGATAAAAAACATCGGAACCTTTATGCAGGCCTATTTTACGGCATATATCGGACAAGATACAATTAGGAGATTTCGCGAAAAGATGGTTGCAAACCTTTTAAATTTAGATATGGATTTTTTCAATGAATTTAGAACTGGCGAGCTAATCAGCAGAACAACAAACGACATCGACCGCATAAGATCGATAGTATCAAGCATGATCCCTGAACTTACGAGAGAATTTATAACTATCATCGGACTTCTTTGTGTCGTCATCTATCAAAGTCCAAAGCTGGCGTTTTTCGCCCTTGTCGTCATGCCAGTGGCGATCTATCCGATCTCGCGCCTTGCTAAAAGGATGAAGAAAATTTCAAAGCAGTCACAAGAAAAAACATCAGACATCACCTCTGCACTTAGTGAAATTTTTACAAATATCGAGATAATCAAAGCAAATAATGCCCAAGAATACGAGCATTCACGCTTTGTTGATGAAAATAATAAATTTTTTAGGCTAAATTTAAAAAGCGTCAAGATCGAGCAGTTAGTAAGCCCGCTAATGGAGACCATAGGCTCAATAGGCGTGGCAGCGGTCATAATAATAGGCGGCAAAGATGTCATCGACGGACAGATAAATATGGGAGCATTCTTTTCATTTTTAACAGCGCTTTTCATGCTCTACACCCCGCTAAAACGCATCGTAAATATCTATAATAAGATGCAAGACGCCATCGCAGCAAGCGAGAGGACGTTTTTCTTGATGGATAAGGTAAGCCAGATAAAAGATGGCCAAAAAGAGCTAAACGAAGAGATAAATTTGATCAAATTTAAGGGTGTCCGCCTAAGCTACGGCGACAAAGAGGTCTTAAAAGGGATAAATTTAGAGGCAAATAAGTCAGAATTTATAGCCCTTGTTGGCTCAAGTGGCGGCGGAAAAAGCTCGCTTATGAATTTGCTTATGAGATTTTACGACGTAAATGGCGGAGAAATTTTGATAAACGGCACAAATTTAAAAGATATCAAAATTCACTCACTTCGCCAAAATATCGGGCTTGTAACCCAGCGCGTCTATATCTTCAACGACACAGTTGCTAAAAACGTAGCTTACGGCAGAGAATTTAACGAAGATGCCGTGATAAACGCACTAAAACTAGCCAATGCCTATGAGTTTGTAAGTAAGCTAGATAACGGCATAAACACTATCTTAAATGAATTTGGCACCAACCTCTCAGGCGGTCAAAGACAGCGCATCGCCATAGCTAGAGCGCTTTATCAAAACCCACAAATCCTAATCTTTGACGAGGCTACTTCAGCGCTTGATAACGAGAGCGAAAAAGAGATCACAAAAGCGATAAATAATCTAAGAAGCAAAAAGATCATCTTTGTCATCGCTCACCGCCTTAGCACGGTTGAAAATGCCGATAAGATCGCAGTTTTGAGTGATGGCAAGATCATTGATAGTGGAAGCGACGAGGAGCTTAGCAAGAGAAATGAAATTTATGCAAGGCTTAAGGGCAAAGCCTTAGTTTAAGGCGATTTTTGCTAAGATTTGCAGAAATTTTAGGCATTTTAAAGAGGTTAAAATGAGCTTAAACTACAATACTTTAAAATCTATATTTTTCAAATTTGATCCTGAAACTGCCCACAAGATCGCTGAAGTAGCGATGGTTGGGGCAAATAAAATCTTCCCTGGCTCGCTAAGCTTTTTGGCGCACAAATGCGTAGTAGATGACAATGCGCTAAAACAAAATTTATTCTCAAGCACCTACCACAACCCAGTTGGCATAGCTGGTGGCTTTGATAAAAACGCCACGATGTTTGAGGCGCTAACGGCTCTTGGATTTGGGCATTTAGAATTTGGCACATTTACACCAAAACCACAACCTGGCAACGCAAAACCAAGGCTTTTTAGGCTCATAGACGAAGAGAGCATCCAAAATGCGATGGGCTTTAACAACGAAGGCTGTGAGGCTATCAAAAATAGAGTAAAAAAGATCTATCCTTTTACCATACCGATCTGGGCAAACATCGGTAAAAACAAGGTTACGCCAAACGAAGATGCGATAAAAGACTATGAAATTTTAGTAAAAGAATTTAGTGAAATTTGCGACACATTTGTCATAAACGTCTCATCGCCAAACACACCAAATTTAAGAGCATTGCAGGATGAGAGCTTTATAAAAGAGCTTTTTAGCGTCATTTTGCCACTTACTAAAAAGCCGATCATCTTTAAAATAGCTCCTGACATGAGCCACGAAGATGCGATCAAGCTTTGTAGCTGCGCGGTAGAAAACGGCGCTAGCGGCGTGCTCGTTTCAAATACAAGCGTTGATTATTCGCTCTCTCACTCGTCAAATTTAAAGGATTTTGGCGGACTAAGCGGCAAGGTGATCGCCAAAAAGTCAAAAGATATCTTTAAAGCCGTGGCAGATGAGCTTTATGGCAAGACGACGCTTATCGCGTGTGGCGGCATAGATAGCGGTGCAGAGGCCTATGAGCGCATAAAAATGGGAGCAAATTTGGTCCAAATTTTTACAAGCTTTATCTTTAAAGGGCCGATGATCGCAAGAGATATAAATTTAGAAATTTTAGAGCTTTTAAAAAGAGATGGCTTTGCCTCTATCAGCGAAGCAGTAGGCGCAAATGTTAAAAAATAGAGGGCAAGAGATTGATAAAATTTAATAAATTTAAACTAGAAAATGGACTTGAAATTTATCACGTGCCAGTAAATCCTGGCTCAAAAGTGATAAGCGTCGATGTCTTTTATAAAGTTGGCTCCAGAAACGAAGTGATGGGCAAAAGCGGCATCGCTCACATGCTAGAGCATCTAAATTTCAAATCAACCAAAAACTTACGCGCAGGCGAGTTTGACGAGATCGTAAAGGGCTTTGGCGGCGTAAATAACGCAAGCACGGGTTTTGACTACACTCACTACTTCATAAAAGCCTCAAATGAAAATTTAGACAAAACGCTTGGTCTTTTTGCCGAGCTTATGAAAAATTTAAGCCTAAAAGATAAAGAATTTCAGCCAGAGCGCGAGGTGGTGCACGAAGAGCGCAGGTGGCGAACAGACAACAACCCTATGGGATACCTCTACTTTAGGCTCTACAACCACGCATTTATCTACCATCCATACCACTGGACACCGATAGGCTTTATAAAAGATATCGAAAACTGGAAGATCGCTGATATAAAAGAATTTCACGCTACATACTATCAGCCAAAAAATGCCATTTTGATGATAAGTGGCGACATCAGCAAAGATGAGGCATTTAAGCTAGCTAAGAAAAACTTTGGCGGCATAAAAAATAAAAGAGCTATACCAAAACTACACTGCAAAGAGCCTGAGCAAGACGGTGCAAGAAGGGCTATCATCTACAAAGATAGCCAAACGCAAATGCTAGCGATCGCTTATAAAATTCCAGACTTCAGACACGCTGATCAAGTGGGACTAAACGCGATAAGCGAATATCTAGCAACTGGCAAAAGCTCAGTTTTACAGCAACGCCTTGTCGATGAGCTAATGCTTGTAAATCAAATTTACGCTTACAATATGAGCTGCGTTGATGAAAATTTATTTATATTTTTAGCAGTTTGCAACCCAGATGTCGAGGCTAGCGCGGTTGAGGCTGAAATTTTAAAGATCATAGATGATCTAAAGAGAAAGCCGATCGACAAAGAGGACGTTTTAAGAGTTAAAAATTTGATAAAAACTGATTTTATCTACTCATTTGAGAGCGCAAGCAAGGTGGCAAATTTATACGGCTCATACCTTGCTAGAGGCGATATAAAGCCACTTTACGAGCTTGAAAAAAATATAGATAAGATAGATGCCAAGCTTTTAAAAGAGATAGCAAATAGATATTTCAACGAAAAAACTAGCACGACAATAATCTTAAAAAAGGAATAGACGTGAAAAATTCGCTTCAAGGTGCGATGACAGCACTAGTTACGCCATTTAAAAATCAAAAAATAGACGAAGTCAGTTTTGAAAAACTGATAAAAAGACAGATAAAAAACGGCATAGACGTCGTTGTGCCAGTTGGAACAACTGGTGAGAGCGCGACTTTAACGCATGATGAGCATAGAATTTGCATCGAGATCGCAGTAGATGCATGTAAAGGCACAAATGTCAAGGTGCTCGCTGGCGCTGGTAGCAACGCCACTCACGAGGCCATCGATATCGCTAAATTTGCTCAAGCTCACGGCGCTCACGGCATCCTATCAGTCGCTCCTTACTACAACAAACCAACGCAAGAAGGGCTTTACGAGCACTACAAGGCTATCGCAAATAGCATAGAAATTCCAGTGCTTCTTTACAACGTCCCAGGTAGAGTTGGCGTAGATATCTTGCCAGCGACCGTTTTTAGACTTTTTAAAGATTGTAAAAATATTTTTGGCATCAAAGAGGCAACAGGCAGCATCGATAGATGCGTCGATCTGCTAGCTCACGAGCCTGATTTAGTAGTCATCAGCGGCGAAGATGCGATAAACTACCCTATCCTATCATACGGTGGCAAGGGCGTCATCTCAGTCACTGCAAACCTCTTGCCAGATCAAATTTCACAGCTCACTCACCTTGCGATGAATGAAGAGTATAAAAAAGCAAAACTGATAAATGACAACCTCTATACGATAAACAAAACACTCTTTTGCGAAAGCAACCCGATACCGATCAAAGCGGCGATGTATCTAGCTGGGCTGATCGACACTTTGGATTACCGCTTGCCACTTTGCAAACCGAGCAAAGAAAATTTCAAAAAGATAGAAGAAGTTATTAAAAATTACGAAATAAAGGGATTTTAATGAAGGACACACTAAACGAATTTAAAGGTAAAACGCTAGTCATCAGCGGCGGCACAAGAGGCATCGGCAGAGCCATAGTCGAAGAATTTGCAAAAGCTGGTGTAAATATCGCTTTTACTTATAACTCAAACGAGGAGCTTGCTAAAGAGCAGGCAAAAGAGCTTGAGGCTACCTACAAGATAAAAGCTAGAGCCTACGCGCTAAATATCCTTGAGCCAGAGACTTATAAGGAGCTATTTTTAAAGATAGATGAGGACTTTGACAGGGTTGATTTTTTCATCTCAAACGCTATCATCTCAGGTCGCGCAGTAGCTGGTGGATACACTAAATTTATGAAGCTAAAACCAAGAGGTATAAATAATATCTTCACAGCAACCGTAAATGCCTTTGTCGTGGGCGCGCAAGAGGCTGCAAAACGCATGGAAAAAGTGGGTGGCGGCAGCATAATTAGCCTAAGTTCAACTGGAAATTTAGTCTATATCGAAAACTACGCAGGCCATGGCACAGCAAAAGCAGCCGTTGAAGCGATGGCAAGATACGCTGCGACCGAGCTTGGCGAGAAAAACATCCGCGTAAATGTCGTAAGCGGCGGCCCTATCGAGACAGACGCACTAAGAGCCTTTACAAACTACGAAGAGGTGCGCGATATGACGGCAAAGCTTAGCCCACTAAACCGCATGGGACAGCCAACCGACCTAGCTGGAGCATGTCTATTTTTATGCTCATCTAAGGCTAGCTGGGTGACTGGACATACATTTATAATAGATGGTGGCACAACTTTTAAATGAGAGTGGAATTTCTAAGCATAAAGGCATATTTGTGAGCTTAAATTTACCAAATTCACTGGCATTTTTTAGGATATTGCTAGCTCCGCTTATGTTTTTTATGCTCGTAAATGCACCAGAAATTTTTACGCAAATTCATATAAGCTGGATAAACTACTTCGCAGCTCTTATCTTTGTGATCGCCTCGGTGACTGACTTTTTTGATGGCTACATCGCTAGAAGCTGGGATCAAAAGACCAAGCTTGGCGCGATCCTTGACCCACTAGCTGATAAGATGCTGATTTTGGCTGCATTTTTAGGCCTTATGATGCTTGGCAGAGCGAGCGCTTGGGCTGTTTATCTTATCTTGGTAAGAGAGTTTTTTATAACTGGCTTTCGTGTCGTGATGGCAAGTGACGGCGTCGAGGTCGCGGCTTCGATGGCTGGCAAGGTTAAAACTGTCTCGCAGATGTTTGCGGTTGGATTTTTACTAATGAGCTGGCCTGGTGGCAAGTTTTTGCTCTGGATAGCTGTTGCGCTCACGCTTTATTCTGGATTTGAATACATCTTTGCCTACGTAAAAGCAATGAAAAAGAGTTAAATTTGAGAACCGGAAACGCTATAATCTATCTAGCTAGCTTCGTCGTGGTCGCGGCGGGACTAAAGACTGCTAGCGTCGTCGTGCTACCGTTTTTGATGGCGGTTTTTATCGCTATCGTGGCGACGCCTGCGATAAATGCGCTCGAAAAGCTCAAATTTCCGCGCGTTTTAGCCTTCGCGCTAGTTACGGCGGTGGTGTTTTTGTCGCTGGGATTTATCGCAAACACCGTGATAAAGACGATAAACGGGCTAGTTAGCTACATGCCCGAGCTTCAGAGCAAATTTAAAGCCCTCGCCGATCATTACCACCAAATGCTAGCGAGCCGCGGCCTAATCGATCCCGAGAGCATCGCCGCGCCCGCAGACTTTGATATAAATAAAATTTTTGCCGTGCTGGGCGGATTTTTAAGGAGCGGCACCGAGCTCGTTTCAAAGAGCTTTTTCGTCTTTTTGCTCGTTACTTTTATGCTTTTTGAAGTGCAGGTATTTTCTCAAAAAGTCGAGTATTTTGCGAGCAAAAATCCGCAAACGAACCAGATCGTAGATACGTTTATAACAAATCTCAAGCGCTATCTCGCGATCAAGTCCGCAGCGTCGTTTGCGACGGGCGTTTTTATATTTATCGGGCTAAATTTCATCGGCGTGCCCTACTCGCCGCTTTGGGGTATTTTAGCTTTCGTGCTAAATTTTATCCCGACGATCGGCTCTATTATCGCGGCCGTCCCGGCGCTTTTGGTGGCGCTTTTGCTAAACGACGCAGCCTCTTGTGCTTGGACTGCGGCGCTATATCTAGCCGTAAATATCGTCATCGGCAACTTTATCGAGCCGAAATTTCTAGGCAAAGGCCTTGGTATAAGCACGCTTGTGGTGCTTTTGAGCCTACTTTTTTGGGGATTTTTGTTCGGCATCGGCGGTATGTTTTTAGCAGTACCGCTTACCATGAGCCTAAAGATCGCGCTTGACACAAACCAGAGCACGAAATTTATCGCCGTTTTGCTCAGCGATAAACTTGAGCGATAAAATCAAATTTAAAGGTAAGTTTTGAAAGGCATTCTCTTCACGCTAGCCCTGCTTTGCCTTGGGCTTTATGCGTATTCGTTTTATTTTTTAGTGACCGTTTTAGCCATTAGTTTTCTCATATTTTTTCACGAGCTTGGTCACTTTTTAGCAGCAAGATCGCTTGGCGTCAAAGTAAATACCTTTAGCATCGGCTTTGGCGAGAAAATTTACACCAAAAATGTTGGCGGCACCGACTACTGCCTAAGCGCGATCCCACTTGGCGGATATGTGCAGCTAAAAGGGCAAGACGACACCGACCCAAAGGCCAAAAACTACGACGCTGATAGCTACAACGTACTAAGTCCCATAAAGCGCATCTACATCCTCTTTGCAGGACCATTTTTTAACTTTATCTTGGCGTTTTTCATATACATTTTGCTTGGATTTATCGGTGTTGAGAGGCTTGCGCCAAGTGTCGGACACATAGCTAAAGGCTCGGCAGCTGCAAGCGCTGGCATAGCAATAAACGATAAAATTTTAGCGATAAATGGCGTAAAAATAAACGAGTGGGACGAGATCAGCAAGAACGTAAAGCTTGAACCTAGCGCCATTTTGATAGATCGCAACGGCTCGCAAATGACTATAAATTTAACACCAAAGATAGGCGAGACGATAAATTTATTTAATGAAAAAGTGCAGCGCCCATTGATCGGCATCCAGCCAAATGGCGAAGTGGTAAAAATTTATCACACAGGTTTAGAGAGCCTAAAATTTGCCTTTGGCGAGACGATCGAGGCTTCAAAGCTCATCTTTAAAAGCTTTGAAAAGCTAGTTGTTGGAGCTGTGCCGCTAAAAGAGGTCGGCGGTATCGTGCAGATCGCCGATGTCACTTCAAAGGCCGCTAAGATCAGCCTTAGCGTGCTTCTAACCATCGTGGCGCTCATCTCTGTAAATTTAGGCGTGCTAAACCTCTTTCCGATCCCAGCGCTTGATGGCGGGCACATTTTATTTAACATTTATGAACTAATTTTTAGACGCGAGATAAATGAGCGAGTGCTTGTTACGCTCACCTACTGCGGCTGGGCGCTACTGCTTGGCATAATGGTGCTCGCGACCTTTAATGACATTATGAGATTAAGCGGAGGTTTATGATGATAGTTTTAAAAGATCTACTTGAAAAGATAGAAAATTTAAGCAAAGATGTGACGCTAATAGCCGTTAGCAAAAACGTGACATGCACTGAAGTGAGGGAGCTTTACGCACAGGGGCAAAGAAATTTTGGCGAAAATAGAGTCCAGGAGCTAGCCAAAAAAGAGCAAGAGCTTCAAAATTTCACTGACATCAAATGGCACATGATCGGCCGCCTGCAAAACAACAAAATCAATCAAATGATAAGCCTAAAACCAGTGCTTTGGCAAAGCTGTGATAGCTTCGAAAGAGCCCTAGAGGTCGATAAAAGGCTTAGCTATAAGCTAGATACTTTGCTTCAGATAAACTCGGCCGATGAAGATACAAAGCAAGGTGTGAGCGTCGCAAATGCGGCTGAAATTTATGAGCGTATCCAAAGCGAGTGCAAAAATATAAATTTAAAAGGCGTGATGAGCATCGGAGCGCATGTGGATGAGCCAAAAGAGGTGCAAAAGAGCTTTGAGCTAACATATAAAATTTATGAGAGCCTAAAGCCAAAAGGCGCAACTATCTGCTCGATGGGCATGAGTAGTGACTTCGAACTAGCGATAAAATGTGGCTCAAATATGATCCGCCTTGGGACGATGCTATATCTATAAATTTGTCCCTCTTGGGGCAAATTTACCTTTCTGCTCATTTTTAAATTTTAATCTAAGTTATATGATTTTATAATGCAGTTAAATAAATTTTTAACGATAAAGGAGTAAATGTGTTTAAAAATTTTATTCTAACTGCTGTTGCGATCTTGTTTATCTCGGGTTGCGGTAGAGCTGAAAAGATAGCTAGGATCGAGCAAAAATGCGCAAATAATGAAGCTGTTTGGTGTTTAAAGCTTGGTAAAACATATGCCAGAAGAGACATCAACAAAGGTGTCATGTACTATCAAAAAGCTTGCGATCTAGGCGATAAAAGGGGTTGCTATAGACTTGCGGTTTTACTAAACTCAAAATCAATCAACTCAAAAAAAGACAATGAAACGATTGTAAAATCACTAACTAAATCATGCGATCTTGGCACGCCAAAAGCTTGCTTTGAGCTTGGCGAATACTACGAAGATGACCCAAAAATGCAAAGCAAAGCAAATGAGCTGTTTGCAAAATCATGCGAGCAAAGATTTGGTCTTGCTTGCTATAAGTTAGCTGACTTTTACGGCGAGAAAAACGATGCAGCCACTCAAAAAAGCTACCTAGAGCTAGCGTGCAAATACCGCTATAAAGTAGCTTGCGAAGAAGTAGCCGAAGATAAAAAATAAATAACATTTTTTGTGGGGACATATCTCCCCACACTCTTTTAATATCAAATTTGCTGGAATGCCTTTTGCTTTAAAATATGCAATAAGCTAGGAGGCAAGCCATGAACGATATTAGCATCTTAAGCACAAATGTAAATTCATATACTAAACAACAACACAAACAAGATAGATCTTTAAATTTTAGTGATATCTTGAAGCAAAATGCCAAAGAAAAGATTAGTGAGCCAAACCAAGAACCTGCTAAATTTACTTATACCACTTCTTCACAAAACAGCCTCATCTCTTTAAATTTTAACGAACTTCAAGCTTATGGCTACACAGTAGATAAGGCTGGCTTTATGGGAGCTGATTTTAACAAAGCAGCAGGCTTGCCACAAGATTTTAAAATCCATAAAAGCACGCTTGATGAGCTTAGTAGATTTGCCGAGCGCAACCATGTGCTAAACCGCATCAAGAGCAAGGACGAGCAGATAAAGATCTTTGATAACATCGATATGGCTGATACCATAAAGCACTACTACAGACTATTTAACCAAATGACGTCTGCTTTAGGCGATGATAAAAAGAGCTACACCCTTGCAGATATAGGCAAACTACCAAAAGGCTACAGCACAAAAGGCACTCACTATGATGCCAAAGGACATTTGCTAAAAGATCTATCTAACTCTACTATCTCAAACATCTACTCTAGCACTGATGAGCTAAATAGCGCTAAGTCTCTAAGCAAAGAGCTATCAAGTGCAGGCGTTAGGCTCATAGTAAAAGAGGTTGATTTTACGATGAGCGAGGCAGGTGATGAGTTTAGTTTTAATCCTGATATCTCTTTTTATAAGTCAGATGAAGGTTACAGCAAAGAGGCTCTTTTCATGGGATTTTTGCGCAGCTCTAGACCGCTACCAAGTGATAGTGCAAAGACTAAGCTAAGCAGTGCTGCCTTAAATGATATCTCAAGCACTGGAGAGCATAAAGAGTATTTTGTGGATTTTGAAAAAGTGGGTAAAGATAGTGAGAGCATAAAAGCGCTCATAAAAGAAAGACTTAAAGAGCTAACCCTTTTAATGTATGCAAGATCAAAGAACACTAGCGCAGAAAGTGTTACCTCAAACGAATATGAGAAATTTAAGCCAACTAGAGAGGATATAAATTCTCTAGCAAATTCTTGGAGTGAGAGGATAAGCTCTATCAGCAAGACTTTTGTGTAGAGATAGGCTATATATAAACTAAATTGTTTAAAAGACGATTTACCAATTAAGAAACACAAAAGGCTTTTAAATATGATAAGCAGTGTAAATGGATTTACATATCAAAATATGAGGTATGAGCCAGCTGGAGTGGAAGAGAAAAATATACAAGCAAAAGCAGAGCAACAACCTGATAAAAATAAAATAAACGATGATAGCAATAACGTTGTAGCAAATAGCGCTTTACAGCGCATTTTTGGAAACTACATGAGTGGCATTGCATCTGATGGTAGGATAACCATTTGGGGTAAAGCAACAGGACTTGATAGCTCGATAAGCAAGGATGAAGCAAATTCTTTGTTACGTTTTATACAAGAGAGCAAGACGGGCGATTTTATGCCAATGATATCTGATGATATTAGTGATGAGTTGTTAAACTCAGCTGATCTTAGTATCAGTGAATTTAAAGAACGCTGGCTACAAGATAGAGCAAGGATGGCAGAGAAGCTAGAAAAGAGTAATGAAGACTTTTTCGCACAAGTAGATGCTATGAATGAAGAAGCTGAAAGAATTTTAAATAATAAAAACAATGAGCCAGATTCAAATGGCATAAAAGAAGAATCCTTTAAGCATATTCAGGGACATAGCAAAAATACTGAAACTTATGATATCACTAAGGATGAGAAATTTTCATATTTGCTCAAGCTTCAAAAACTTGAGAGAGAACGAGGTATAGATGTGCTTCGTATCATGCAAAAACTTGAAGAAAATGGTAAAAAAGTTGTCGATAAAAAGGTTTAGCTTCATATTTGTATTTAGTACAAGTTGCTGCTAAGTTATCCTACGACAAGATAGAGAATGATCCTAGCTCTTGCTTTATTCATCAAGCCATCTTATTTAAAATTTGCTTCTTATCTATCTTTTGCATAAGTTCTAAGACGTCTATACCTCTTTTTTCTTTGAAATTTAAAAGCTCTCTTGCATAGAGAAATTTTTGATCCTTGTTTATATCATAGAACCTTATCTCCACTCATGTCTATCGCATCAAGTAGTTTAAGCTTTGGGTTTTTAAGCTTTACAACTCATTTAAAAAAATAAAAACTTTGTTAAAATTCTAAAAAATTTTATATCAAATTTTATAAAGATATATACATTGCAGCTTTAATATAAAAAATTAATCAATCATAACACTTGTTTATGGTTCAACCTTTGCCATGTCTTTATTTTTTAGAAAAAACCTTAAGTTAGATTCAGCCTAAAGAATTTAAAAATTGATAAAAACTAAAATTAAAAAGACAAATAAACCCAACAACATAAAAACAAATATAAAAAAATTTACTACATTTAATCAATAAAACCTAATTAAAAAAAGAAAATTTAATATTTTATACTTAGACAAGAAATAACACTAATAAAAACCAGGATTAATAATATGAAATTAAAGCAGATAAAACAAAGCCCGCAACGACCTACTTTTCCAACATCCCAGTAAGGGAGAGTATCATCAGCCAGGACGAGCTTAGCTTCTTGGTTCGAGATGGAGCAAGGCGTTTCCTCGTCTGTATAGTCACGGGCAGTGTTAAATAAAAGATATACTAGATAAATCTCTTATTTAACACTACAAGATAAAGTTAAAAGTCATAAACAAAGTTTTGTAAAAACATATCTTATTAAGTTTTTATCCTTAACAAGGAAGTGATGCTTATTAAAAGATAAGCAGACGAGCTATTAGTACTGGTCAGCTAAAGGACTTTCATCCATTACACACCCAGCCTATCAAACACATAGTCTATATGAGCTCTTAAAAGAAGATTCATCTTGGAGTTGGCTTCCTGCTTAGATGCTTTCAGCAGTTATCACATCCCAACATAGCTACCGAGCGGTGCCCTTGGCAGGACAACTCGTACACCAGTGGTTGGTTCGACCCGGTCCTCTCGTACTAGGGTCAACTCTCCTCAATCTTCTTACGCCCACGGCAGATAGGGACCGAACTGTCTCACGACGTTCTGAACCCAGCTCGCGTACCGCTTTAAATGGCGAACAGCCATACCCTTGGGACCTGCTCCAGCCCCAGGATGCGATGAGCCGACATCGAGGTGCCAAACCTCCCCGTCGATGTGAGCTCTTGGGGGAGATCAGCCTGTTATCCCCGGGGTACCTTTTATCCTTTGAGCGATGGCCCTTCCACACAGAACCACCGGATCACTAAGACCGACTTTCGTCTCTGCTTGACGTGTATGTCTCGCAGTTAAGCTGGCTTATGCCTTTATACTCTACGAACGATTTCCAACCGTTCTGAGCCAACCTTTGTAAGCCTCCGTTACATTTTGGGAGGCGACCGCCCCAGTCAAACTACCCACCAGACATTGTCCTACTTGAGGATAACTCAAGCTAGTTAGCTATCAGAATAAAAAAGAGCGGTATCTCAACAATGGCTCACCATAAACTGGCGTCTATGGATCAAAGCCTCCCGCCTATCCTGCACATTTTTATCCCAATAGCAGTGTCAAGCTGTAGTAAAGGTCCACGGGGTCTTTCCGTCTTGCCGCGGGTAGGAGGAATTTTCACCTCCACTACAATTTCACTGGATCCCTCTTCGAGACAGCTCCCATCTCGTTACGCCATTCATGCAGGTCGATATTTAATCGACAAGGAATTTCGCTACCTTAGGACCGTTATAGTTACGGCCGCCGTTTACTCGGGCTTCGATCAAACGCTTCGCAGAGCTAACGTCATCAATTAACCTTCGAGCACCGGGCAGGCGTCACACCCTATACATCCTCTTACGAGTTAGCAGAGTGCTGTGTTTTTGGTAAACAGTCGGGAGGGACTCTTTGTTGTAACCTTCAATGCTTACGGAGTAAATCCTTCACAAAGTTAGGCACACCTTATACCGAAGATACGGTGCTATTTTGCAGAGTTCCTTGAAGAGAGTTCTTCCACGCGCCTTAGAATACTCATCCCACCCACCTGTGTCGGTTTACGGTACGGGCAACTATAACTAAACTTAGAAACTTTTCTTGGCTCGACAGTATCAAGAATATACGATCTATTCCGAAGAATTTCACGCACCCACTTGCCTCAGCTTAAAGGAATTCGGATTTGCCTGAATTCCAACCTACACACATGGACCAGCTATTCCATCCGCTGGCTCCTCTAACTCTAAGCGTCCTTCCATCGCACATTATAGTTGGCATTGGAATATTAACCAATTTTCCATCGCATACCCCTTTCGGACTTTGCTTAGGACCCGGCTAACCCTACGATGACGAGCATCGCGTAGGAAACCTTGGGTTTACGGCGTTGGGGATTCTCACCCCAATTATCGCTACTCATGCCTGCATGCTCACTTGTATTCGCTCCAGCACTCCTTACCGGTATACCTTCAACGCAAATACAACGCTCTCCTACCACTTAGTAAAACTAAGTCTAAAGCTTCGGTACTCATTTTAGCCCCGTTATATTTTCCGCGCAGAATCACTAGACCAGTGAGCTATTACGCTTTCTTTAAAGGATGGCTGCTTCTAAGCCAACCTCCTGGTTGTTTAAGTAACTCCACATCGTTTTCCACTTAAATGAGATTTAGGGACCTTAGCTGTTAGTCTGGGTTGTTCCCCTCTCGACGACGGATTTTATCACTCGCCGCCTGACTGCCATGATTATACACTAGGTATTCGGAGTTTGATAGGGTTTGGTACATTGGTGTATGCCCTAGCCCATTCAGTGCTCTACCCCCTAGTATTACTACATGACGCTATACCTAAATATATTTCGGAGAGAACCAGCTATCACGATGTTTGATTGGCCTTTCACCCCTATCCACAAGTCATCCCATAGCTTTTCAACGCTAGCGGGTTCGGTCCTCCACCGGCTCTTACACCGGTTTCAACCTGCTCATGGATAGATCACATCGTTTCGGGTCTGCAACGTCTGACTAAACGCCCTATTAAGACTCGCTTTCGCTACGGCTCCGGGTTTCCTTAACCTCGCCAGACATCACAACTCGCAGGCTCATTATGCAAAAGGCAGTCCATCACCCTGATAAATCATAGGGCTCTGAATGATTGTAAGCAAATGGTTTCAGGTTCTATTTCACTCTGATCACCTCAGTTCTTTTCACCTTTCCCTCACGGTACTTGTGCACTATCGGTCTAGTAGTAGTATTTAGGGTTGGATAGTGGTCTACCCAGCTTCAGACAGAATATCACGTGTTCCGCCCTACTCAGGATACTGCTAAGTAAAACAAAGCTTTCATATACGGGGGTATCACCCTCTGTGCCTAACCTTTCCAGGTTGTTCTATTAGCTAAGTTTAGTCTATAATGCAGTCCTACAACCCCACTAGTAAACTAGTGGTTTGCCCTCTTACGCGTTCGCTCGCCGCTACTAGCGTAATCTCTTTTGATTTCTTTTCCTGAGGGTACTAAGATGTTTCAATTCCCCTCGTTCGCTCCGTTATACGGTAACTAATATCTCTATTAGTTGGGTTGCCCCATTCAGAAATTCCCGGATCAAAGCCCCTTGACGGCTCCCCGAGACTTATCGCAGCCTGGCACGTCTTTCATCGCCTCTACTAGCCAAGGCATCCACCACTTGCTCTTTGTAGCTTACCTTTTCTATATTAGATTATTCTAATTCGCATCACTTCCTTGTTAAAGATAACTTTATGTTACTACATTTAAATTCTAACTCTCAAGACGGAAAGCATTGACTACTATTTAGATAAGTTTTAAATCCTAAATAGATTGTGATGTCAAACTTTTGCATTAAATGCAAAGAGAATAGAAATTTAAATCTTTAACAAGTCCTGTAAAATTGTTTTTAAAACTTGCTTGTGACTATTAACAATATTAATTAAAAGAACATTTAGACTTCGCAGACTAGCAAGCTAGTCTTTACGACCAAAGAGTTACACCCTTTGGAAACCCCTAAAGCACAAAGTTGCTTTCGGCAACTTCGTAATCAATAAAGATTAAGACGTTTAAAAGTCTAAAGTAAATGTTTTTAAAAACACTTAATATAGACTTTTAGTGTTAAACTATTTTATGGTGGAGAATAGCGGGATCGAACCGCTGACCTCCTGCGTGCAAAGCAGGCGCTCTCCCAGCTGAGCTAATTCCCCAATTAAATTCTCTGGTGGGCCTAACAAGACTTGAACTTGTGACCTCACCCTTATCAGGGGTGCACTCTAACCAGCTGAGCTATAGGCCCCTATAGGTCTATCAATCTTTCAAAACTAAACAAGGATGATTGAGAATATCTTTCTTATAGATATCTTGTGAGAGAATATCTATATGTACTCTAGAAAGGAGGTGATCCAACCGCAGGTTCTCCTACGGTTACCTTGTTACGACTTCACCCCAGTCGCTGATTCCACTGTGGACGGTAACTAATTTAGTATTCCGGCTTCGAGTGAAATCAACTCCCATGGTGTGACGGGCGGTGAGTACAAGACCCGGGAACGTATTCACCGTAGCATGGCTGATCTACGATTACTAGCGATTCCGGCTTCATGGAGTCGAGTTGCAGACTCCAATCCGAACTGGGACATATTTTATAGATTTGCTCCATCTCGCGATATTGCTTCTCATTGTATATGCCATTGTAGCACGTGTGTCGCCCCGGACATAAGGGCCATGATGACTTGACGTCGTCCACACCTTCCTCCTCCTTACGAAGGCAGTCTCATTAGAGTGCTCAGCCGAACTGTTAGCAACTAATGACGTGGGTTGCGCTCGTTGCGGGACTTAACCCAACATCTCACGACACGAGCTGACGACAGCCGTGCAGCACCTGTCTTAACATTTCTGCAAGCAGACACTCTTCTATCTCTAGATGATTTGTTAGATATCAAGTCCGGGTAAGGTTCTTCGCGTATCTTCGAATTAAACCACATGCTCCACCGCTTGTGCGGGTCCCCGTCTATTCCTTTGAGTTTTAATCTTGCGACCGTACTCCCCAGGCGGTATACTTAATCCGTTAGGTGCATTACTGCCAAGACTAGCTTAGCAACAACTAGTATACATCGTTTAGGGCGTGGACTACCAGGGTATCTAATCCTGTTTGCTCCCCACGCTTTCACGCATTAGCGTCAGTTGAGTTCCAGCAGATCGCCTTCGCAATGGGTATTCCTGGTGATCTCTACGGATTTTACCCCTACACCACCAATTCCATCTGCCTCTCCCTCACTCTAGATTATCAGTTTCCCAAGCAGTTCTATGGTTAAGCCATAGGATTTCACAAGAGACTTGATAATCCGCCTACGCGTCCTTTACGCCCAGTGATTCCGAGTAACGCTTGCACCCTCCGTATTACCGCGGCTGCTGGCACGGAGTTAGCCGGTGCTTATTCGTTAGGTACCGTCATTGTTCTTCCCTAACAAAAGGAGTTTACGCTCCGAAAAGTGTCATCCTCCACGCGGCGTTGCTGCTTCAGGGTTTCCCCCATTGAGCAATATTCCCTACTGCTGCCTCCCGTAGGAGTCTGGACCGTGTCTCAGTTCCAGTGTGACTGATCATCCTCTCAGACCAGTTATGCGTCATAGCCTTGGTGAGCCATTACCTCACCAACTAGCTGATACAATATAGCCTCATCCTACACCGAAAAACTTTCCCTATCTAACTTATGCTAGAGAGGAGTATAGAGTATTAGCAGTCGTTTCCAACTGTTGTCCTCTAGTGTAGGGCAGATTAGCTATACATTACTCACCCGTGCGCCACTAACTCATAAGAGCAAGCTCTTACTTGTCCGTTCGACTTGCATGTATTAGGCACGCCGCCAGCGTTCACTCTGAGCCAGGATCAAACTCTCCATATTAATTACCTATCTAATAGATAGGATTTTTATTATGAAGTTTTTAATCAAAAAAACTTTTAGTTTTTATATTAGTTTGTCTAATCTATTATTTAATCATAATAGACTGGCTCAATCGATCACTTGTTTAGATTTCAAAGATTGACTAATAGTTTAACAATTGTAAGTTAAAAGAACTTTCTGCTCTGCGTTCTGCAAAACAGAAAGTGAAGTATATAGAAGTGATGCTTAAAAGTAGATAAAAATTAGGCTATTTTTTAAAAGCCCATAAATAAATTTTGAAGTCCAACCTTTTCATTAAAAATAATATCTTTTTTATTTGGATCGTACTTAAATTTACTTACTACTTTTTTGCCATCTTCTTTTAAATATCCAGCAGATATAAGTGTTGGCTCGATAAGAGTCATTTCAGGGAAGAGCGTATCAAAAAATTTAGCCAAAGTCTCATCCACGCTTAGCTCACCATTAAGTGATAGCTTATCAAAGATCGCAAGCTGACTTTCTCCGCTTTTAAAGCCATTGATAGCAGCATCTAGTTTTAAATTTATCGCATTATTGCCATTTTTAAAGCTTAATGTATCCACTTTCACGCTTGGATTTTTCTCTAAAATTTGACCCATTACTTCGTCCAAATTTAACCCAGCAAAGATGCTCTCATTTGTATCAACATTTACATTACTTAGTCTATCAAGTATATTATTTATAGTTGGCACGTTGATATTTGCTATCTTGCTATCTAAGATAAAATCTGTAAATTTCACTTTATTAACAGCAACTGCACCTATCTTCACTACATCATTTGAGCTACCAAGATCATTTGAGACTTCAAATTTCGAGCTATACTCAAGATCATCTAAAGCAACATTGCCATCCTTTTCATCTAATAATGCTAGTTTTTTAATCTTAGCTTTTGCTATGTAAGGGGCTAGTTTGCTCTCAAATATCTTTGAAATTTCAACTGGCACAGTGTAGCTTGTATCTATATCGACGCCTTCAAGATTAACTTCTGCTTTATTTTCTTCATTAAGATCTTTTAATGAAACTTTCTCAAGACCCAAGTTTGCGCTATTTACATTATCTTTTGCGTCCAGTTTCAAGCCAAATTTCACATCCTTTGTATGAACGTTCATAGTTTGCTTGTCGCTAAAGTCGATATCACTAAATTTAACATTTACATCTTTATCACCACTCACGCTAGCCTTTGTTTTTGCCGTTGCGACGACGTTTGATCCAAGAAATGAAGCTACGATATTTTTTATAGCCTCATTTTGTATAGAAATTTTTGAGTCGATATCAAAGCCATTTACAAATGCAAGCACTGAGTGAGAAATTTCATTTTCTACCTTAAAATTTAGATCCTCATCTACATCTTTGCCGGCTAAATTTTTCAAAAGATCCTTTGAAACGATAAGATCAAACGATCCTTTTGAGCCAAAAAAGCCTTTTTGATAGCTATTTTCTGAAACTTTAAAGCCATTCACATCATTTAGTCTATCAACTATCCTTTGATAGTTCTCCTCGACCTTGTTTGAGGCGAAATAAACAGCGCCTGCAACGATCACGATAACTACGATTAGAGCAGATATCACCTTTTTCATGCTTTTCTCCTTTTTGTAATGTGTTGTAAAAATAACCAGATACCTAATAACAAGCCAACCATGGCAAGTGGCATGATATAGCCATGCTCGCCAAGATAATTGCTCACACTCATAAAATAATCCCCTGTTTTATAGCTAGCAAGACCTACGATCACCGCCCAAAGCACTGAAGAGATCAAATTTATAACACTAAATTTATAAAAAGAGTATTTTGTAAGCCCAAGTGCGATAGGCACCAAAGTTTTGACGCCGTAGATAAATTTTTTGATAAATATTATCTTATCGCCGTGCTTCTTTGCCAAAATTCCAGCGTAGGCAAGCTTTCTTTTGTGATTTTTTACATAAGGCATAAGTGAGCTTTTATTAAACCTTGCGACGTAAAAGATCAAAGTATCGCCGATCGTATTTGCCACGGCAGCGACGATTATGCTAAGAGAGATGTCCATTTTACCAGCAAAGCTTAATATCCCAGCGGCGATAAGCGCTACCATGCCACCACCAAGGCTGTAAAAAAATAGCACGATGTAGCCGTAAGTTGAGATTGAGTTTATAATATCTTGCATCATTGCCCCAAAAGTTTAGAAGCTGAAGATATTAGTTGCTCGTATGCGTAGCCACTTTGTTTTAAAATTTCATCCTTTGCGCTAATCACTGCTCCGCCAAAGCTAGCTCCAGCGAAAAATCCATCATTTGCAGCATACGCGTAGATGTCGCTTGAAAATTTAAAGTCGCTTACTTTATTATAATTGCGTCCAATATCGCCAAATGCCACTGAAAGCTTCGTATCAAGCGTGATCTTGGCGTCTTTTATGTCGTAGATGATGCTATCTTTAAATATAAATAGCACAAGCGAGCTATCTTCATAGCCAAGCTGTATGCCGATGCTGCCGCCACTTATACTAACTGGCAAAATTTCACTTGGCGAGTTGATGTTGCCAACGACCATGATGCCATCTCCGCCCATGCCACCGACCACAAAACCGACTTTTTTTACACTTGGAAAGATGATCGTCGCTTTTGACTGCTCGATGAGCTCTTTTATAGGAGCGTTTCTAGCACCTCTCATCGTCGTTATAAACGAATTTGCCGAGTCTAGCACGAGCTCCTCGCTAGCAAAGCCAAGCGAGAAAAACATTATTAATGATAAAAGAAATTTCATATCTTGCCGTTATTTCGCAAAATCAACAGCGCGAGTCTCTCTGATGACGCTTACTTTTATCTCACCAGGATACTGCACTTTGCTCTCGATCTCTTGAGCGATCTCTTTTGCCACAAGCACCGCCTCATCGTCATTTATAAGTTTAGCATTTGCGATGACGCGGATCTCACGGCCAGCGTTTATCGCATAGGCTTGTTTGATGCCCTCTTTGCTTTTTGCGATGTTTTCGATCTCTTCGACACGTTTTAAGAAGCTCTCAAGCACCTCACGTCTTGCCCCTGGACGAGCTGCGCTTAGTGCGTCAGCTGCGCAAACAGCAGCACTTTCTATACTTGTAGCCTCTTCGTGTCCGTGGTGAGCATAGATCGCGTTGATGACGACTGGATGCTCTTTATAGCGTTTGCAAATTTCAGCTCCAAGATCGACGTGGCTGCCCTCATACTCGTGAGTTAGCGCTTTGCCGATATCGTGAAGTATGCCAGCTCTTTTTGCTAGCTTCTCATCTCCACCACACTCAGCTGCGATGATGCCAGCAAGGTGAGCTACTTCGAGGCTATGAGCAAGGGCGTTTTGACCGTAGCTTGCTCTAAATTTAAGCTTGCCTATTAGTTTTACTATCTCTGGATGAATTTTATTTAGACCAAGATCTATGACGATGTTCTCGCCCTCTTCTTGTATGCTTTGCTCAAATTCTTCAGTCACTTTTTTGTGAAGATCTTCTATCCTTGCTGGCTGAATTCTGCCGTCCTCCACCAAAAGCTCGATCACTCTTGTTGCGATCGCACGCCTGTAAAGGTTAAAGCTACTTAGTATGATCGCGTGAGGCGTGTCATCGATAATGATATCAACGCCAAGCACCATTTCAAGGGTTTTTATATTACGTCCCTCTTTACCGATGATCCTACCTTTTAGCTCATCGTTTTTGATATTTACGACGTTTATTAGACGCTCAGCCGCAAATTCTCCAGCAAATCTTGACGTAGCCTGCGCCAAGATATAATTAACCCTCTTTTTAGCCTCTCTTTTTGCCTCTTCTTCGTATTTTCTAACGATATGAGCGATGTCGGCGCGCGACTTCTCTTCGACCTTTTTAAGCACGACCTCTTTTGCCTCCTCCTCCGTTAAGCCAGCAGCGTGCTCAAGCACTCTTATCGCCTCTTCTACTTTGTTTTGATAAGTCGCTTTTAAATTTAAACCCTCTTCGTAAGTGACCTTTGCATCTTGCTTATCTTTTTCAAAAAGCTCTTTGCTCTCATTTAAAAGCTCTTGCTCATTTAGCAAAATTTTCTCTTTTTTGGTCAGCTCATCAAATTTACTTGCATACTCTTTTTGAAGCTTTGTCGTCTTGTCGTCGTATCTTTTTTTAGCCTCAAATTCAGCCTCTTGCACTGAAATTTTAGAGTTTTTAAGCGTTAGCTCAGCTTCATACTCGATAGCTTTTGCCTTTGCTTTTGCCTGCTCTAAAAATATGTTGTAGTTTGCATCATTTATCTTTTTGGCATAGAGATACCCTGCTCCAACGCCCACCACACCGGCTCCTAAGCCTATTAAAACCTCTATCATTTATTCCTCTTTTTATATAATTTTTGCTTGGGGTTATATAAAAGTCTGCTACCGCATCGTGCGCCTTTGAGAGCACATCTTTGGTGTAGAAGTCTTTTACCTCTAAGAAAACTATCAGTTTTGGCTTAACGGGCAAAGTGTCAAAAAATCTATCGTAAAATCCTTTTCCGTGCCCTATTCTTGCCATAGCTCCATCAACCCCAATCGCTGGAACTACCGCCATATCGAGTTTAACATTATCCATTTTTTTGCCAGATGGCTGTCTGACATTAAATTTATAAGTTATAAATGGCAGTCGCAATCTTACCATCTCTAAGCTAAGACCTACCATAAAAGGGGCAAAAATTTCACATTTATGTGATAAATTTCGTCTTATTTTAAGCACATCGACTTCGTAGTTAAGCGGCAGGTAAAAGAGAACCTTTTTAGAATTTGTGTAATTTATCAAATTTAAAAGTGTTTTTGCTGCCTTGTGATGCGTGCATTTTGCTCTAAATTTAGTGAGCTTTATCAAATTTGCTCTTGCATTTTTTCTAAATTCGTTTTTTTCTAAATTAACGCTCATTTTATGCTCTTTCTTGTATAATCCTGAAACATTTTTCAAAAGGAAATTTATGACACTAAAACACGCAATTATAACATCACTTTGTCTTTTTGCATTTTTCGGATGCGGTGACGACTCTAACAAAAAGAGCGAGCAAAACACTAGCGAGCCAGCTGTGCAAAGTAAAAATTTAGAAGAAAATGCCAGCAAAGATGAAAATTTAAGCAAAGATACGCTCACACCAAAGATAAGTGAGAGCACACAAAGTGACGAAGTAAAAGATATAAGCCTAAAACTGCTTAACGGCACAACTATGCAGATCACAAAAAGAAGCAACGGCTTTGACGTAAAAGATGGCAAAAAAGCGACACTTTATGTATTTTTCGCCACTTGGTGCCCACCTTGCAAGGCTGAGATCCCATCTTTAAACAACCTAAGTGAGAAATTTAAAAACGAGCTAAACATCGTTGCTGTCTTGCTTGAAGACAAGAGCGAGGACGAGGTTAAAGAATTTGCTCAAAAGTATAAGATCAAATACGAAATCGCAGTTGGCGAGGGAAATTTCTTATTTGAAAAGGCGATGGGCGGCATCAAAGGACTCCCTGCATCTGCGCTCTTTAAAGCAAATGGCGACTATGCTCAAGGCTACATCGGTCTTGTGCCTGAAGAGATGCTTGAAACTGACATAAATAGGGCCATAAAATAATGCTTGAGTTTTTAAAAAGAGGCTTTGAAAAGACCTTTGGAGCGATAAGCTCGGCTAAAAAGTCAAAAAAGATCGACAAAGAGAGCTTGGAGGAAATTTTACTAGAGGCTGACGTGGCTTATGAGATCGTGGAGGAGATTTTATACTACTTGCCGCCACAAGATGAAGTGAGCAGAGCTGATCTTAGGCGAGTTATGAGTAGCTATTTTATCTACGAAAAAGAGCGTGTGATCGAGCCTGATAAGCCATTTGTCGATCTCATCCTTGGCGTAAATGGCGCTGGCAAGACAACAACCATCGCAAAGCTAGCAAATTTATATAAAAATAATGGCAAAAGCGTCATTTTGGGCGCTTGTGATACATTTAGAGCTGGGGCGATCGAGCAGCTACGCCAATGGTCAATCAGACTAAACGTGCCAATAGTCGCCACCCAGCAAGGGCATGATCCTTCAGCTGTTGCCTACGACACGATCAGCTCGGCCCTTGCAAAAGGCATCGACCGCGTCATCCTAGACACGGCAGGCAGGCTTCAAAACCAGACAAATTTAGCAAACGAGCTTGATAAGATCGTTCGTATCAGCAAAAAAGCCTACGAAAAGGCGCCTCACCGCAAGATCCTCATCCTTGATGGCACGCAGGGCAACGCTGGCGTCGCACAGGCAAAGGCATTTAACGAGATCGTCTCGCTTGATGGCGTCATCATCACAAAGCTTGATGGCACTGCAAAGGGCGGAGCGCTATTTGGCGTGGCAAGAGAGCTTGAGCTACCTATATTTTATATAGGCGTTGGCGAAAGCATGGACGATATCATCAAATTTAACCCAGACGAGTTTTTAGACGAGCTGATGGACGCCATTTTTGAGTAGGGTAAAATTTCTTAGTAAAATTTGCTTTTTCGCTGCTCTTTTGGCGATTGATTTTCTTGCATTTACTCCAAAAAGTCCTGCGATCATCGAAAATTCGTGGGACAAAGCAAATCACTTCTTAGCTTTTTTCGTCCTTTATATACTGCTCTACCTTGGCTATGAGTTTGTAATTTTAAAAAATTTAGCCCTACTTTTAGCCTTTGGAGTGCAAATAGAGCTCGTTCAGGCATTTTTACCAAACAGGAGCTTTAGCCTGCTTGACATCGTAGCAGACATGATAGGAGCGGCCTTTGGAGTGATAGTAGTTGAAATTTTAAAAAGGATATATTATGGCAAAAGCAAAGCCAGTTTTTGAATGTCAAGCCTGCGGTAATCAACAGGCAAAGTGGCTGGGTAAATGCCCACAATGTGGGGCTTGGGATAGCTTTGTCGAGCTTAGCCAGCAAGAGATAAAGATAAGCAAGGAGATAGCAAAAAGCGCTAGCACACCCAGCAAAGCCATAAGCATAGACGAAGTTGAAATTCAAAATTTTACTAGATTTAGTACCAAAGATAGCGAGCTAGACCTTGTTCTTGGTGGCGGCGTAGTCGAGGGCTCGCTTGTGCTTATAGGAGGTAGCCCGGGAATTGGCAAATCAACCTTGCTTCTAAAAATCGGCTCAAATTTGGCAAAAGACGGCAAAAAAACGCTCTATGTAAGCGGCGAAGAGAGCCAAAGCCAGATAAAAATGAGAGCTGATAGGCTAAATGCGGTGGATAAAAATTTATATCTGCTAACTGAAATTTGCCTAGAAGATATCATGCTAGAGGTGCAAAAGAGCGACTACAAGGTGTTAGTCATTGACTCCATTCAAACGCTTTATAGCCAAAATATAACCTCCGCGCCAGGCTCGATCACGCAGGTTCGTGAGATCACATTTGAGCTGATGAGGCTTGCAAAGAGCCAAAATATCTGCGTTTTTATCATCGGTCACATAACCAAAGAGGGTTCGATCGCGGGACCTAGAGTGCTTGAACACATGGTCGATGTGGTGCTTTATTTCGAGGGCGACGCGAGTAGAGAGCTGAGAATTTTGCGTGGATTTAAAAACCGCTTTGGCTCGACGAGCGAGGTTGGCATATTTGAGATGAGCCAGCACGGACTGGTGAGCGCGAATGAGGTATCGAGTAAATTTTTCACGCGTGGCGGGGCGATGAGTGGGAGCGCGATCACCATCATAATGGAAGGCTCAAGGGCGCTTAGCATCGAAATTCAGGCGCTTGTTTGTGAAAGCGCCTATCCAAAACGAAGCTCTACTGGCTTTGAGAGAAACCGCCTAGATATGCTGCTAGCCCTACTTGAGCGAAAGCTTGAAATTCCGCTTGGGCACTACGACGTCTTCATAAACGTTTCAGGTGGCGTTAAGATAAGCGAGACTGCGGCCGATCTAGCCGTCATCGCAGCGATAATCAGCAGCTTCAAAAACCGCCCTATCAGCAAGGATAGCGTCTTCATCGGCGAGCTAAGCCTAAACGGCGAGATAAGAGAAATTTTCAATCTCGACCAGCGACTAAAAGAGGCAAAAACGCAGAAATTTAAAAACGCCATCATCCCAAACAAACCGCTTGACACGCAAGGTCTAAAGTGCTTTTACGCCAAAGATATCACGCAAGTGCTTGAGTGGATGTAGGGATAGTTTCGGTATGCTTTTTGCGCAAAATGACAGTGATCTACAAAGCCATAAAGAGATAATTTATGCTTTTGTTTCAAAAGATAAAAGATTTTTTAGCGAATATCAAAAAGAGCTCACACGAAATTTACCACTTTATCCTAGCTTAGAACTATTGCTTATCGATTTTGCAGTCACTTAGAATAAAACTATTGTCAGCTCAAAAAGATGTTTTTTTGAGCTTATAGTATTATTTGATCTAGTGCATTTATTGTGCTATTTTTTAATGCAGTCTCATCAATTTCACCAGTATTTCTTAGTTCTTTAATTGGGCAATATTCTTCCACATCATAAAATAAACTTTGCATAACGTCATAATAATTATTAAAAAAACCGTCGTCTTTATGCAATAACTTAAAGAATTGAGTTTGATAAGTGCTCGCATCTATTTTATCATTGGCAAAATCTTTCATTAAAGTCAAAAAATTATTATAAATCACAAAACTACTCCTATTTATTGTATTTAATAATATCATCATGCTGACCAATAAAAATCATTTTAATACCCTAAAATAAAACCAAACCATATAATGTGGCTACTTGATATATGATGAAATTTATATTTACTCATCAAGCATCGATATCCCACTTGGACAAATTTTAGCAAGTGGGTTGTTATACTCTTGGTGGCATTTTTCGCACTTTATGACGCCTAGTTCTGCACTTACCTGCTCTGCATTATAGCAATGCGGACAAATGACGTAGCCATCTGCTTGCGTATCTACTCCGGTAGCTTTGATACTTGGATCTTGATAGTCGTTAAAGATTTTTCTAAATTCGCTTTTATAAATTTTAAAATCAATAAAACCAGCAAACTCGACTACATAATTTCTGAACGCAAAACAATATCTCTTCTCTTTCTCTCTAAAATTTAGATCATCTTTAAAAATTTCTTGTAAAAGTGGTTAAAAGTTTTCATAATTAAAATTTTCTATACTAAAACCAAATCTTTTTATGATTGCACCGGCAAATTCTCTTGTTTTTATCCAAGTTTTGTTTGAATAAACCAAGGTTTTATTATCTATTTTTTCTATTTCATTCCAAAAATCTATTCCAAAATTCTTATCCATAAATGATTTGAAGTGACTTATGATTTCTAGCTCTCGCTTTGAAAAATATATTTTATTTCTAGGATATAACGCATATTCGCAAGCGTTATATACATCTTGCACCAGGTCCTCTACTGTTTCATATTTATCCGTAGATGGATTAACCAAATACTTATCTTGATGCCATAAAGAAGCCATTCTGCATAAATTTAATAAAAAATATCCCTTTTCTACTAGCATTTTATTTCTCCAAAATAGGATTTCCATAAATTGTCATGTGCGTTTCATTAGCCTTATAGCCACCAATATTTCCAAAATTATCTAAGTAATTTTTATTTTTATCTTGTATTCTTAATATCCAACCAGAATTTGAATTTGTTCCAATTGGGGCTTTTGGATCTTCTAATTCTTTCAATACCAGCCTCATCAATAAATCTTATACCATTTCCATTTTTTGCACCAACATTTTCCAATCTTTTAGAACTCTTGAAATAATTTCATCTACTGTTGCTCCATCTAGCTTTGTAAAATCTCCAACCAAATTTAAAAATTTATTGTTTTGTCAGAGTATATATAGAGACGGTTTATTTGTTTTTCATCTTTTATAATATTGTCTAGCTCATATCATTTTCAAATTTATACATGCTGATAAATATTTTTTAACACCACATACCATATTCTTGGATTTACACCTTCTTTTATATAATATTAAATATCTATATTTTTTACTTGGTAGTTATTTTTGATTTTTCATTTGGTATAAAAAAATCATTCTCATCTGTTGGTATCTTTATAAGTGGCGAAAAATCAACTTTCCAAATGTCTACACTATCAACAAAATTATTATCGTACGCAAACATAGTAGCCACACAAAGTAATCCATCAATATCATAAAACTCTACGTCCGAAATATGCTTACCGCCGCCAATATACTCATTGCTTTCATAAACAAAGCCAAAGCTTCCCATTTTACCATCATCAAAATAAAAAATTTCATCTGAAAATTTATAATCTTTATTCTCACTCTGTGAATTTTTAATTAAAATTTCTACCATTTGCCTAATTTGCATAGTTATATGTCTAACTCGTAATTTTTTATTATATACACAAATCTCTTTCATTATTCAGCCCTTATTTAACAATAATGGTACCAATATTATATGTGTCATCTTCTTCTCTAGCATCTAAGAGTTTCACACTCCAAGTATTTCCAATTTTATCATTTCCTAAAAATATTAAAGATTTTATTGCAAATTTTGGTTATTTTTAGACACTTGCTTATATTTATTCCAAGCAACTATGACATTTTGTGCTTTTTTAACGACGATCTGCCAATTTGGGTCTTTAATAATCGCTTCATCATCATTATCATTTTCTGCAATATAATTTCTTAGTTCATCTCTAAAATCATGCAATGAATTTATAAGTTCATCTGAAAAACCTAAAGTGGATACCGTATTTTCCACAAAGTCATCAAAATTTAAATCATCAAAAAGCGAGCACATCAATTCAACATAAGACGATACTCCACCATCAATATTGTCCTCATTTAGCCAATGCATTTTTTGTTGTTTTATATCAGAAGCTTCTTTTATCCAATAATAAATCCATGGTAAAAAATTTTTCTCGATTTTTAAATCTGTCATATTTATTGTTCCATAATTTTATTAAGTATATTCAAGTCAAAATTTTCCAATTCTATATGACTTTCAAAAGATACCGACGGTTTGTCGCTTTTTATTATATTGCCATTTTTATCATAAAACCTAGTATTTAGCGGTTCAAGCATATAAAATTAGATTATTCTTAAAAAAGATAAATTTCACACTATCATCACTGCAGCTACGGCAAATCCGCCGTCGTGAGTTATACTAAGGCTTGCTTCTTTGATATTAAAATTTGTATAAATTCTTGGGCTAAATTTTATCTTTGGTGCGTTTTTTGCGTCTTTACTGAGCACAATGTCTAAAAAGCCACACTCTTTGCTGATGCCCACACCAAGGGCTTTGCTAGCTGCTTCTTTGGCCGCCCAAAATCCAGCCAAAGTCGCATCATTTTTTGCTAGCGCGATCTCGCTATCACTTAAAAATCTCTTTAAAAAAAGCTCGCCGTGACGAGCCTTAAGTCTTGAAATTCTATCTATCTTAACGATATCGATGCCTATCATTGCACCACAAAATCAGTAAAAAATATATTTTTGATGTAGCCATCATTTAGCACTTCATTTAGCTTGCCGACGATCTCGTCTTTTAGCCTATCCTTGCCCTTTGCAGTGCTTACTTCTTCGTAAGTTTTAG
The DNA here is from genome assembly GCF_003048875.2 of Campylobacter concisus. NCBI lineage: Bacteria > Pseudomonadati > Campylobacterota > Epsilonproteobacteria > Campylobacterales > Campylobacteraceae > Campylobacter > Campylobacter concisus. The sequence goes on from NZ_CP049264.1 coordinate 1,025,512, forward strand.
AAGAGAGCGTTCTTATGATGATATCTCTTAAAAGTGCCTTTTTCTTATCAAGCTCGGCAGTTAGTAGCTCGTCGCTTTGCTCTAGATCGATCTTAGTTTTAAGAAATCTCGAGCCATTTTCACTAAGTAAATTTACGACAAACTGATCGAGCGGATATATCGGTCCCATGTTCGAATAGTCGTTGCCACCGCGTTTTGCTTTGTTTTGAGCGGGTGCTGGTTGAGTTTGAGTCTGAGCTGGTGTTTGCGCCATATTTGCCTCTTTTGGCTCGTCAGAACTAAGCATCAAAAACGCCACTAGCCCTCCGATAACTAGCAATAAAACAAATATCGCGATGATGATTATCATCAAAGCGCCATTGCCACCTTTTTTTGCTTTTTTCTCTTCAACTTCTTCAGCCATCTTTCCTCCTTTAAGTTTTGGCTATAATTATACAAAAAATTCACAAAAATGAGAAAAGATGATACATAAAACCAACGCCGCTAGGCTTTTAGACAAGCTAAAATTAGAGTATGAGATACTTGAGTACGAAGTCGATCTAAACGACCTTTCAGCCGTTCACGTAGCAGCTAGCACTAAGCAAGATATAAAGCAAATTTATAAGACGATCGTCTGTCAGTGCGAGCCTAAAAATTTTGTCGTTGCTTGCTTGCAAGGCGATCTGGAGCTTGATCTAAAAGCACTTGCTCATGCATGCGGAGCTAAGCGCTGCGAGCTTATAAATTTAAAAGACCTAGAAAAGATCACCGGCTACATCAGAGGCGGCTGCTCGCCACTTGCTATGAAAAAGCACTTTGCGACCTTCATCGATGAGCGAGCAAAAGAGCAAGAGTACGTGCTAGTAAGCGCTGGAGTAAGAGGCAAGCAGATAAAGATAGCTCCAAATGACCTTTTGAAAGCTTGCGAAGCGGATTACGCTGATATCGCCAGGCTAGCTCTTTAAAAACTCTATAAATTTAAACTTCTCGCCTAAAAACTCAGGCGAGAGTAGAAATTTTGCCTGTTTTGCGGCATTTTCATAGGCTTGCTTGCTGCCTTTTTCAAGCACCAAAGATAAAATTTCATCCACGCCAAAGTCGCAAACTAAGGCATCATTTTGTTTTTTAAATTTAAGCATCAAAAAGCCAGCCTCGAAAAAAGCGGCCTTGACCTGCTTAAAGCAAAGGCTATAAGTTAGATCAGAGCTTTTAAAATATGGCGCAAGGTTTGAAATTTCAAACAAAGAAAAAACTTGATGATCCTTAAAAACTCTTAGGCTAAATTCATTTTTTGGTTCAAACTCGCCGTAGTCAAAGCTTAAAAATCTCACCTTTTTTGCCGAATTTGCAAGCTGGAGTGCAAATTTGGCGTAGCTAGTTGATATCTCGCCCTTTTTTATGCCAAATTTCTTTGCAAGGGCTAGTAAATTTTGATCCGCCTTTTGCCAGTGAAATTTTAGATCACTATCCACAAAAAGCATATTCTCCCCGTCTATTACCTCGCAGCTAAACGCGTCAAGCAGCTCATTTGAGATGACAAAAATTTCATCAAACGAGCACTCGTCTAAATTTTCATAGTGCCCTACTCTAGCCTCGTCACCAAAGCGATTTTTAAAGGTTTCAATCTGTTTTTTGCGTAAAATTTCATGAGGTTCGATGATGATAAACTCTAAATTTGACAAAATTTCTGGCTCAAGCGTAAAGATGCCCTGCGCAAAATCAGCCAGCATATCGCCTGAGTTTGCGCCGATCTCCACGACCTTGCAAGAGCTAGAAATTTTGCCATTTTTAAGTAGCTTTAAAAAGTAGTTTGCAAGGCAAGCGCCAAAGAGATATCCAACGCTTACATTTGTATAAAAATCACCCTTTTTGCCGATATCCACGCCAAATTTATAGTAGTTTTCATTGACCCAGATATCAAAAAACTCGCTAAATTTCATAGATCAGGTAGCTTCCAGCCTCTATAAAATGCAAACATCCTGACCGTTATGCCAGCAGCTAGCAACAGCATGGTAAAAAATATGTTGGTAAGGCCTAGATGATAGAGGATAAAGTAAGCAAGCCCCACGCCAAGGCTTATCGTGCCGTAAAGTCCTGTGCGCAAAAACCATGGAACTTCATTTAGCAAGATATCTCTTAAGATACCGCCGCCAACGCCGTTAAAAAAGGCGATCATCATGACGCCAAAGATGTTGTAGCTATACTCGATGGCAACCATCGCTCCAACGATAGAAAAGCAGATAACATCGATCGCATCGGCAAAGATAAAGACAAATTTCTTCTCTAAACCATCTCTTTTTATATGCAAATTTGTGATCCTAGATACGACAAGCATAAAGATGACGACGCTTACTGGCATGTAGTGAGTGAATGAATAAACTGCCCTGCCAACGAGCATATCACGCACGATGCCGCCTCCAAGTGCTGTCAAAAATGCAGACAAAAAGACGCCCAGCCAGTCACACTCTCTTTTTACTGCAAATAAAAAGCCACTAAGCGCAGCTGATGCGATACCGACGTATTCGACAAAAAGTATTAAGCTCATATTTTTTCCTTAAAAATGGGCATTTTATAATGAAATCTCATAAAATTTCATTAATAAATTTTTAAATAATAGTTTATTTTAGGCTATAATAACAAAAATTTTAAATAAGGAAATTTGATGAAAAAAATTCTAACTTTGCTCTTTTTGATCGGCTCATTTTTTGCGTTAAATTTAAACGCTGACGTGATCCAAAATCAAAAATTAAAAAACGCGATAAACATTTTAAACGCTTTTGGCACTAGAAATTTAAAACCAAATACAAAATTTACAGGCATCAAAGCCATCGCTATCATCCCAGACGTGACAAAAGCAGGTGCGATCATCACTGGCTCAAAAGGCAAAGGCGTATTTATCGCTAAAAACGACGATGGCGAGTGGTCAAGCCCATTTTTTGTAAATTACACATCTGGCAGCATCGGACTTCAGCTAGGATATAGCTCGGCCGATATGATCATCTTGTTTAAAAACTCAGAAGCCTACGCAAGCTTATTTAACGCAAAAGATACGATCAGTCTAAAAGCAGAAGCAACTGGTGGCGTTGGCAACGAAGTGGCGATAGCTAGCGATTTGCCTGAAATTTCAGCATTTGTCGAGGAGCGTGGCAAGACTAGTGGAGCTTTTGTTGGCGTCAGCTTAGACGTGGCAAGACTTAAGATAAACGCACAAGATACAAACGACTACTACGATAGAATGTATGAATTTGAAGATATCTACAACAACAGCCCAAAAGCTAGCAAATATACAATCAAATTTAAAGAGATAATCTCAAAATATTTCTTATAAAAACCTCACTTCTTGGCTCTTTTAAAAGAGTCAAGCTCTTTTTTAGCATTTTAAAGATTTTTGAAATTTAGTTTATAAATTAGCAAGATTATGGCTTAGCCTTTTGCTAAACCATAAATAGTGATACAAAGCGTTTTTTAGGGATCGGAGAAAATTGAGTCATATATTCAAACGCCTCTTCGTAGTCGCCGTCAGTGTATTGCGCGACTTGCTCGATAAGCTCGTAAAGCTCTTCGTCGTCCATCGAGTCAAAGCTGCCTCTATTTTCCAAAACCTCTAACAAAACGGCGTCTAATTCTAGCTCGTCGTAAGTCATTTCGTTCCTTAATTCTGATTTAAAAAATGCGAAACTATACCAAAAGAAGCTTATAAAATACTTTACTTTAAATTCGTAAGAAATTTTATGCATTTTTTAGTAGCAAAGTTGTAAAATTTCTACTTTCATTATCAATTTGATAGGGATTTTGTGGAAGACTTTGAACTATTTTACAAGCATTTTAACGAGTTTTTAAAAGCTTTTGGTCAAAAAGGCTCTGAGATAAAAGAGCAAATTTTGCGTGTGCTTTTTGCCAGCAAGTCGCATCTAAATGCTCAAGAAATTTGCCAAAAAATTTATGAAACTTACAAAAATGAAATTTCAATGACTTCGATATATACTTTTTTAAATTTTCTTGAAGAGCACCATCTGGCAAATAGTTTTGAGCAAAATGGTGTTAAAAATTACGAGCTAAATTTAAAATCCTCTCACGATCACTTGATATGTGAAATTTGTGGCAAAGTGGTTGATTTTGAAGATGAGATGATAGAGCAAAGACAAGATCAAATTTGCAGCCAAAGGTCATTTAGTGCAGAGTCTCACAAGATGATACTTTATGGAATTTGCAGTGATTGCCAAGCAAAAAATGGGATTTAAATTTATCATTTCATTTTACTTTTTGATAATGAAAGACAAAAAAATTTCAGATTTGTTTAAGTTGCAGATTAGATAATACGCAGACAAAATAAAAGGATGAAAATGGATATAAAAACACAAACTTTAGCACAAGTTGCAAGCTATTTTTCGATGATAGCTCACACAAATGGCAGACTAAGAGTAAGAGTTAGCCCAAAGATCAAAGAGCTAAGCAGCAGCGTAAATTTGGCCAGTTTAGATGACATGATAGCTCAGATAAATGGCATAAAAAATGTTAAATTTAACAAGATAATCGGCTCTGTAACGATCGAATACGATCATGAAATTTTCCCTAAAAATCTCTGGGAGGATCTCTTAAAAGGGCAAAATTTAGAAGAAATTTCAGCTAAAGTAAATGAAGTAGCAAGAGAAGTAAAATATGCTTAATGAGCTTTTAAACGCCTCTTATACGAGCGAAAAAAACGCACTTAGGTTATATGAAAGCCTAGCTTCGTTTGGCGAAGTATTTGATCAAATCGCAAGTGTGAGAAAAAATGCGATCATCTTGATAGAGAAATTTGCAAGTGCGCACGAGTATGAGCTTGTTTGCGAAAATGAAGCTATCTTTTTGCCAGCAAAAAATAAAGAAGATGCGCTGATAGAGGCACTAAACTATGAAAATGAGCTAAACAAAATGTATGAAAAATTTTGTGAAAGCTTAGATGATGAAGAGCTAAAAGATCTATTTTTTAGACTTTGGGCTACTTCAAATAATGAATATATCGCCTCTTTAAAGCACTGCTTAAAAGAAATTTATAGCGGAGCTAAGGCAAAAAATGAGCTAAATTTAAATGAAATTTCGCAAAATTTTGAGCAAAATGGCATAACAAACATTTTAGAAAGCTATCAAAATGACTTTAATGAGATAACTAAAAGCTTGCAAAATATCGCAAGTGGCAAGGCTGATAAAAGCGAGTTGGCAAAGATCACAAACAACCCAAATTTCTCGTTTTTTAGCGGGCTTGCGCTTGGGGCATTAGGCATTTCAGTAGTTAGCAAAAATTTTAATAAGGATGAAGAAGATGAATAATTTACAAAATCAAACAAAGAAAGGATTTAAAATGGCATTACCATTTTTAGCAGGTTTAGCAGTAGGCGGTTTAGCAGTAGTTGCTTGGAGTAAAAGAGATAAGATCAAAGAGTGTGCCAAAGATGGCCTAGATAAAGGCAAAGAGGCTGCAAAAGATCTTTATAAAAAAGGCAAAAACGTCGCAAAAGATGCAAAAGACTTCATGGTCAAAGAAGAGAAAAAAGCAAAACGTGGCGTTAAAAAAGTAGAAAAAGAGGCTGAAAAAGTGGTTAAAAAAACAAGAAAACCACGTGCTAAAAAGCCAGCAGCTCCAAAAGCTATCACACCAAACGATATAGCTTAAGGATAGAGAATGCAAGAAAATAGTCTTTTTACACTTTCAAACACAAGACTTCCATTTGATCACTTCATCAGTGGAGCCTTGATCGCTGGCATGGGCGCGGCTGCGCTTGGCTTTAGCGACTATCTAAACAACAGAGCAACTAAAAAAGATGTCGCTAAAAAGATAGCAAAATACGCCGTAACTGGTGGTTTTGTAGGTGCTGTTGGCATTCATGCTTCAAATTTGATAGCACAAAAAAAATATCTAAACGCAGCAGCTTTTACTGCAGCTGGCATCGGCGGTCTTTTGATAGCTGAAGAACTAATAAAATTGGAGAGTAAATAATGAATAACCCTTATATCAATGAAGAAAACGCAAACGAAGTAGCAGCAAATGACGCAGCAGCAACTCAGCCAAGTGCAGTTGATAATGCGATAAACAATGCAGCTCAAAATTTACCATTTGTACCTGAAAATTTTAACGCAGCTGGCTTTGTTAAAGGCCTACTTTTAGGCGGCATAGCAGCTTATGTGCTAACTAATCCAAAAGCACAAGAGTGCGTATTTAAAGCGATCATCAAAGGTGGCGAGCTAATAAACGCTGGCATAGAAGAACTAAAAGAGCGTTTTGAAGATGTCAAAGCTGAACTTGACTCACAAAAATAAGGTCACTCTAGCTCATAAGAGCAAAAATAGAGCGAGGTTTATTTGCGAGAGCCTAAACGCTAGAAGCGATGTCAGCGCTATCGAGGCTGCGATCTCAGAGCGAACCGATGCAAGAAGCGTGCGTGTAAATAAATACGCAAAAAGCATCGTCGTCGAGTTTGATAAGAGCTATGAGAAAATTTTAGATTTTATAAAAAGCTATGATTTTCCAACCAAGCCAAAAGATGAGAGCCTGCCTAGCAAAGCAAATATCTACAAAGCTGCTGCTGCACTTGGTGTAACGCCGTTTATGAGTAACAAAACTCTAAAATCAGCCGTAACTCTTTACGCAACAGCTCCAAATTTAATAGAAGGCGCAAAAGAGCTAAGGCATGAGGGCATCACCTCAAAAGTGCTCGAGGCAACTGCTATTGGCACAAGCCTTGCAATGGGTGATCATTTGGCTGCAAATAGCACAAATTTGATGATAAATATCGGCGAATACATGGAGGAGAGTGCTAGCCACAGAAGCGATGATCTCATCAAAGAGCTAGCCAAACCAAACATCGAAGAGGTCTGGGTTGAGCGAAATTTAAACGGTGAAAAGACGCTTGAAAAGGTAAAAACCGAAAATTTAAAAAAAGGCGACATCGTAGTAGTCGGAGCTGGCGAGACGATAGGCGTTGATGGCTACATCGTCGAGGGCAATGCTGACGTCAATCAAGTCTCAATGACTGGAGAGGCCGAGCCTGTAGCAAAAGCTAGAGGCGACCGTGTCATAAGTGGCACTGTTGTCGATGAGGGCAGGATCAAAATTTGGGCTGAAAACGTAGGTAGCGACACCGCAACCGCAAGGATCAAAGAGTACATCCAAACTTCACTTAATGAAAAATCAGCCATCGGCATAAAAGCTCTAAAACTAGCTGACAAACTAGTGCCAGTCACACTCTCTCTTGCTGGGCTTTCGTATGTTATAAATAAAAATATGAACAGCGTTGCAAGCGTGCTTCAAGCTGACTACTCTTGCGCGCTTAAGCTTGCTACGCCAGTTGCGTTTAAGTCAAGCATCTCAAAAGCTGGCAGAAACGGCATCCTCATAAAAGGCGCAAAGGCGATCGAGGCTCTAAGTTCGGTTGATACATTTGTCTTTGACAAAACCGGCACTCTAACTCATGGACGCCTAAGCGTGGTTGAAATTTACTCTTTTAAAGATGGATTTTCAGAGGCTGATATCTTAAATTTAACCGCAAGTGCTGAGGAGCACTACTTCCACCCTGTGGCTGAAGCGATAGTTGAGGCTGCAAACAAGCGTGGATTTAGCCATATCCACCACGACGAGGTTGAATTTATCGTAGCTCACGGCGTAAAAACTGCGATGCATGGCAAAGAGGTCGTTATCGGCAGTAGGCACTTCTTAGAAGATGATGAGATGATAAGCTTTAAAGCTCACGAAACGCTTATAAATAAGGCTTTACAAAGCGGTCTAACCCTGCTTTATGTAGGATACGACAAAGAGCTTGTTGGCGTCATAGCAATGAAAGATGATATGAGAGCAAACGCTAAAGATATGGTGGCAAAACTACGAAATCTTGGCGTAAAAGAGATAGTTATGCTAAGTGGCGACATAAAGAGCAAGGCTGAAGAGGTAGCGCGCGAGCTGGGACTTGATAGGGTCTATGCTGAGTGCTTGCCAACAGACAAAGCAGCGATCATCGAAGAGCTAAAGAGTGAAGGCAAAAAGGTCGCTTTTGTCGGAGATGGTATAAATGACGCACCAAGCTTAACAAAAGCAAATGTTGGCATAAGCATGCACAAAGGTGCTGATATCGCTAAAGCAACGGCTGATATAAGCCTTTTAAAAGATGACATCATGAGCGTAGCGCTTGCAAAAGAGCTTGCTAATAAAACTATGAAGTTAATTAGCTCAAATTTCCGCTCAACCGTTGGCGTAAATACAGCCATACTAAGTGCCGCAACGCTTGGCATGCTAAATCCAATAGCAACTGCTATGCTTCACAATGGCACGACGATCTGGCTTCTGCTCAACTCAATGAAGGGCGTGAAGATCAAGTCAAAATAAATTTGAAAGGATAGATGGTGTTTGAGAATTTCTTAAACTTTTTAAACGGCAAAATGGATGTAGCCAACGACTTTTTGTATGGATATTTTTTGGTTATCATCCTTGTAGCTTCAGGAATTTACTTTAGCTACCTTACCCGTTTTGTGCAGTTTAGGATGTTCTTTGAAGCTTGCAGAGTTCTGGTAGAGAAAAAGGATAAGTATAACAAGCACCATCTAACGCCGTTTCAAGCGCTGATGATCTCGACTGCTTCGCGCGTTGGCATCGGCAACATCGCTGGAATTTCAGCTGCCATCGTCGCAGGTGGCCCTGGAGCGCTTTTTTGGATGTGTTTGATGGCGTTTTTAGGCTCAGCTTCAGCCTTTATCGAGAGCACTTTGGCTCAAATTTATAAGACCAAAGATGTCTTTGGCTTTAAAGGCGGGCCGGCTTATTACATCAAAAACGGGCTTGGCATAAAGTGGCTTGGCTCTTTGTTTGCCATCATCCTCATCATCACCTATGCTTATGGCTTTAATGGACTTCAAAGCTACACCATGACCTCTGCTTTTGAAATTTACTACGACAAAGCAGGCAGCAACATCACCTTTGCGCAAAGCGGCTTGCCTATTGGCATCGGACTTATCCTTACAGCATTTACGGCTGTGATGTTTTTTAGCAAGAGCCACATCATCGGCAAAGTTAGCTCATATATCGTGCCTTTCATGGCGCTTACTTACATCTTGCTAGCTATCATCGCGATCGTTTTAAATTTCAAAGAAATTCCAGCCGTCATCAAGATGATCATAGAAAGCGCCTTTGATTTTAAAGCGATCTTTGGCGGATTTGCTGGAAGTGTGATCGTAATAGGCATAAAAAGAGGACTTTTCTCAAACGAGGCCGGCATGGGCTCAGCGCCAAATGCAGCGGCTGCGGCGCACACAAGTCACCCAGTCAAACAAGGGCTAGTGCAAGCAATGGCAGTCTTTATCGATATGACGATATGCATCGCCTCTGGTATGATCGTGCTTTTTTCTCAGGCATATCTTACAAAACAAACTGGCGCAAACGGCGAAGTGCTAACCGCCCTACCCCTTGTTCAAGCAGCGATGAAAGAGTATTTTGGTGACTTTGGACTACACTTTACGACCCTTGCAGTAGTGCTATTTGCCATCACATCGCTCATCGGCAACTACTACTACGCCCAGGCAAATATGAAATTTCTAACAAAAAGCAAAAATTTAACTCTAGCATTTAAGATCACAGCAGTGATTATGATATTTATAGGCGCTCAGATGAACTTAAAACTCGCTTGGAATATCGCTGATATCACGATGGCAGCTATGGCTACGATAAATATTATCGCCATTTTCTTGCTATCAAAAGTGGTGATAATAGCGATAAGAGACTACGAAGCTCAAAGAAAAGCTGGTAAAAATCCAGAATTTGACCCAGAGAGTCTAGGCATCAAAAATACAAGCTGCTGGGGCAAAAACTAAAGGAGAAAATTTGGGAAAAGATATAAAGATAAGCGGCAAACTACTAGACCTAAACACCCATAGACAAGTAGCAAAGGTCGGCATGAGCGTCACTTTGGCATCTGTTTGCCTAAGCGCACTTTTTATGAAAAATAGATCTGTTAAAAAATTCCACGTAGCTTCTGGCATCGCATTTACATGCTTTGCGCTTTACCACGCTGGACTTTACGACAACGGCATCTTTAAAAAGATGATCGTAAAAGCAAAAACTGCTTCAAAAAAGGCATAAAATGAGACTAAGCGACGCTGAAATTTTAGACTACATAAACGAGGACCTACCCTACTTTGACCTCACTACGTCGCTTCAAGATATCGATAAAAAAGCTTCGCTTGAAATTTACTCGCGTGATGAAATTTGCGTTAGCTGCGTAGATGTGGCAGCAAGCATAGCAAGGCTACTTGGCTGCGAGAGCGAAATTTTTGTCAAAAACTCTCAAATTTGCAAGGTTGGCGATGTGATCATAAAAATTTATGGTAGTTACGAAGATGTGCATAAGGCTTGGAAACTAGCCCAAGTCGCACTAGAATATGCTAGCGCCATCGCAACCTACACAAACAAAATAGTAAAAGCTGCAAAAAGTGTCAATGAAAAATGCGAAGTCTTAGCAACCAGAAAGAGCTTCCCATTTGCAAAGAAATTTTGCGTAAAAGCCGTGCTTGAAGGCGGTGGCGGTATGCACAGACTTGGACTTAGCGACAGCGTTCTTTTCTTTAAAAACCACATAAAAGCCTACGCTAACTTTGATGAATTTCTGTCACATTTGCCAGAATTTAAAGCCAAAATGGTCGAGCGAAAGATCTGCGTCGAGGCTGAAAATTTGGACGAAGCAAGCAAGCTTTTGAAAGCAAAATGCGACGTCGTGCAGTGTGATAAATTTAGCCCAGAGCTTATCAAAAACGTGCTAGCTTTAAGAGATGAAATTTCACCAAATACTATGATACTAGCAGCTGGCGGCGTAAATTTATCAAATGCAAAAGATTATGCAAATGCCGATGCGATAGTCACTTCTGCAATGTACTCAAAAGGCGTTGCAGATATCAGCGCAAAACTTGAAATTTTGTAAAATTTTACATATAAAAATACATATAATTTTATATATAAAATAATAAATATCTCTAATTCTACTAAGTATTTTGTAAGCGTCTATAAAATTTTAAAATTTCATGAACGAGTAATTTCGACTCTAAAATTTGAGCTAAGCGCTAAGCGAAGCCAAATTTTAGTAGTCAATTCTTAGGGGTGAATGGGATTTTAAAATTTGTAAAGATTAAACCCCCAACCCAGCCTAAACCAGGTTGGAGTTTATGAATATTAATGAAGTGTTTTGTCTTAAACAAATTTGAGTTTGTTTAAAACTCTAGAGAAAGAGTAGTTTAAAACCTCTTCTTCCTAACCTCTTCAACTATAGCTTTAGCCATCTCATCTACTTCTGATGTTACTTCGTTTGCTTGGTTTGCAATTACAACGTTTTCTTTTGTTAGATTATCTATTTGAGCAACTGATTGATTTATCATATTTATACCTTCGCTTTGCTCTTTGATTGATTCACTCATCTCATTTATTGATTGAGCTAATACATTTGTATTTGCTTCTATCTCACCTAGAGATTTTTGAGTTCTTTCAGCTAGTTTTCTTACTTCATCAGCAACGACGGCAAATCCTCTGCCGTGCTCTCCTGCACGTGCAGCTTCAATTGCAGCATTAAGAGCAAGTAGATTTGTTTGATCTGCTATATCTCTAATAATAGTTATGATGTTTTTAATTTCATCACTTTGTCTTATAACATCAGCTGTCTTTTGAGAGATGGCATTCATTGAGCTACTCATTTGCTCAACTGCAGCAGCAGATTCTTGAAGTGAGCTTGCTTGTGTGTTTGCTGAGCTTGCTACTTTAGAAACTGAGCTTGCTAGAAGCTTAGCTTTTTCTTCTAGTACTTGAGCTTGGTTTAGATTGTCATTTAGCATTTTAGATATCTCTATGCCAAGAGAGTTTATACCACTTGCTATCTTACCATCATCATCAAGTCTTTTTGTAAAGTCTTGGTTTTTATAAGTATTTAGTAGATCAAGTACATCTTTGCCATTACTTGAGATTGCATTTTTAAGAGCAAGTTGTAGATCTTTAAATGTGCTTTTTAGTTGATTTAGAGCTGGGTTATTAGTATCAGCTTCTAAGCTTGCTTCATAGTTGCCATCTTTTATCTCATTTACAAAGGTGTTGGCTTTTTGGATGAAGGTGTTTTCATGCTCTTTTGCCGTCTGGATAACCTCTATATTTTCATTTATAAGCGACGACATAATGCAAATTTCATCTTTACCTTTTAAGCTTAGAAGTTTGGCTGAATTTGTTTTGTTGTTTAGATATAAGAAAAACTCGCCAAGCCCGCCCTTTACGCTATCGATGCCTGAGATGATATTTTTACCAACAAAAAATGAAACCAAAACAAGCAAGAGTATAAAACAGGCAAGTAAGATAACCATAAAAACAGCTAAATTGCCAGCTTCGCTCATATCTTGTAAAGCTTTATCTTTCATATCATTTAGCAAGTAAAGCTCATAGTTTCTAAAGTTATCGATCAAATTTGTGATGCTTTGAAACCAACTAGCCGCTTCGAACTTGTTAGCTGTCTCATCTGGAGTAGCGATAGCACTTTTGATGATATCATCTATCTTTTTAAACTCATCACTTTGCAAGATCTCTTTTTGCAGGCTGTCTGCGTATGTGCCTGCGTTAAATTTCACATAGTCATTTAAGAGATTTTTGATATTTGCGTTAAATGAAACCAAATTTACGTATGTATTTTTATCGATGTTATGTTTTATAAAGGCAGCATTTAACACCGCCCTTGTGATACCAAAATACTCTTTGATCTTTGAAATGCTAAAAATTCTAGCCAAGTTATCTTTCATATCAGGCTCAGAGCTGCTTGCGAGGGAATTTTCAAATATAAGTGTATTTTCGATCATATCGTGAAATTTAGGAGCTATGAGAGCAAAACTTTCTTTGTTATCTACTTTTGCTCTTATGCTATTAAGCTCACGTGAGAGTTCATCTTTGTTAGAAAGTTTAGACAAAACGCCATCAACTTTAGCTCTTTGCTCTTTTAAATTTTTATCAGCATCTTTGCCATTAGCTATAAAGCCTGCGCTATAACCGCGCTCTTTTTGAAGTTCATGGATAAATTCGCTTTGTTTTATGATATCTTCAGCTGTATTAAGACTTGATACAGCTTGGCTTCTAGTCTTAAAAACGCCATTTAAAATATAAATACTTGTTGCACTTAAACAAATAAGACTTAAAATTACAATTAGTAGGATCTTTATTTTTATACTTAGATTATTCATTTTTCATTCCTTTGCATTACAAGATACGTTATATTGGCTGTTTCTCCCAAAAACAAGGCGGATTTTATTACTTTAATAATTAAATATAACTTGAAAATATAAATTACATTTAAGCAACAATAAATTTACTTTACAAAACAAATGCCCTATTTTAGGTGATTTAAGAAAATTTTAATTACAAATAAATAATATAAATTAATAAAAATTATTCAAATTTTCTCTAAAATTTACAAAAATGAATAGATAAATTTGAAAAAGTAGTTAAAGATATTTTATAAGCAAAGATAAATTTAAGCAGGAGATCACTCCCCTGCTTTGAGATTATTTAGAAAATTTTGGCTCAGAAAACGCTGTAAGTTTTGGTGCTTCATCGCCTTGATATTTTCTGATATTTACAAGAGCTGTGTGGCTGATATTGCCGTTTGCTAGCTTACTTGTTGGGATATCTATGGTTAGCACGTTTGCAGAGCCATTTTTGCAGATGCCACTATCAAATCCGTCATACCAAGCGCCCTCAGCTAGTTTTGCAACACCCTCTTTGATGTTTTTAGTCACATAAGCACCTGCCAAAACCTCGCCACGTGCGTTAAATACACACACCAAATCGCCTGTTTTTACGCCAAGCTCTTTTGCGTCATTTTCGTTTATCCACACTGGCTCGCGGTTAGCGATAGCATATTTGTCACGAAGTGAAGTTTGGCTTAGCTGTGAGTGCAAGCGGTCAGTTGGGTGAGCGCTTATCATGTGGTATTTTGCTGGTTTGTCTTTCATGCCTAGCCACTCGATCGGCTCAAACCAAGTTGGATGCGCCTTGCAGTCATCATAGCCCATTTTCTCGATCGTATCTGAGTAAATTTCGATAAGACCGCTAGGCGTTCCAAGAGCGTTTAGCACAGGATCTTCTCTAAATTCGCCAAGTCTTACCCAACTATCACTATCTTGAGATGAAGCAAATGTGACTGGTTTGTTTTCATTCCAAAACTCTTCAAATGGCTTCATGTCGCTTGCAAGCTCAGGGACCGCTTTTACTTGAGCGTAGGCTGCGTCGTAGTACTCTTTAATCCAGTCAAACTCGTCTTTGCCGTTATCTGTGTAGGCGATGACTAAATTTTTAGCATAAGCCTTGCAAAGGTCAGTGAAAATTTGATAGTCATCTTTTGCTTCGCGGTATTTTTCAACGACTTGTTTCATCGGCACGATGTTCATGTTTGAGTAGTCCCCTGTCATCGTGATGTCGTTTCTCTCATACTCTGTTGTGACTGGAAAGACGATATCAGCCATCTTTGCTGTCGGTGTCCAGTATGCTTCGTGAACGACAACCGTTCTTGGCTTTCTCCACGCTTTTAAATTTGTATTAGTATCTTGGTGATGCACAAGCGGGTTGCCGCCGACCCAGTAGATAAAGTCGATGTCTGGGTAGGTGATCTTTTTGCCGTCGTGATCTATCACTTTGCCAGGGTGAAGCAACGCATCAGCGATACGAGCTACTGGGAAAGCGTAGTTGGTTGCTTTTTGTAGCCAGCTTTGACCTGTGCCTGCTACTGCGGCTGCTTTTGCGACGAAGCGACCGTGTTTGTCAAACTCGCCTGTATCAGTGCCGATAAACTCGCCTTTTTCGTTAAATTTACCCACACTTGCGCTATTTACGCCGCCGATGACTGCGCCTTTGCATGTTGGTGCGCCGCCGTTTGAGTAGTGGTAGCTTAAGCCAAATCCCCCACCTGGTATGCCTATCTGACCGATCATAGCAGCAAGTGTCACCATCGCCCAGTGTGGTTGCTCGCCGTGGTGAGCGCGCTGCATACCCCAGCCACTCATTAGCATCGTGCGATTGCTTACAAATGTATCAGCTAGCTCTTTTAAGGTATCTTTGTCGATACCACAAATTTTGCTCGCCCACTCTAAATTTTTAGGAGTGTTGTCTGTCTTTCCTAGTAGATATGGGAGGAATTTATCAAAGCCATAAGTGTAGTTTTCGATAAATTCTTTATCGTATTTGCCGCTTTCATATAGGTAGTGCATCATGCCTAGCATCATCGCTGTGTCGGTGTTTGGCACTGGAGCGATCCACTGAGCTTTGTCGAAGTATTGCGCTGTTTCAGATCTGATAGGATCGATCACGATCACTTTGATATCTTTTTTGTTTTTTAGCTCTTCAAAGTATTTAAAGCCTTGTTCATCAGTCGCTGTCCAAGCTATGCGAAGTGTCGCAAGTGGGTTTGCGCCCCAGATGACTACGACTTTTGAGTTTTCTAGCACTACTGGCCAGCTAGTTTGCTGCTCATAGACCTCGATACTACCTACAACGTGAGGCATGATGATCTGGCTAGCGCCTGTTGAGTAGTCGCCTAGCGAGCCAACAAAGCCGCCACTAAGGTTCATAAATCTATGAAGTAAAATTATTGAGTTATGCACGTTTCCGCTTGACTTCCAGCCGTAGCTACCTGCAAAAACGCTTTGTAAGCCTTTTTGTGCTCTTGTTTTTTTAAGCTCCTTAGCAACTAGCTTGATCGCCTCTTCGTAAGGCACTTCGACCCACTCATCGATGCCACGAAGCTCTGGTTTTGGGCTATCTGGGTTTTCAAGGTAGCTCTTTCTTACCATTGTGTGTTTGATACGACTTTTATAGATCATATCTGGTGTGTAGTGTTGAAGTGGATTGTAAATTTCACTTGTCTTTTGGATAGGCTCTGACTTTACAGCGATGCCGTTTTTGGTTGTCACTTTTAGCATGCCCCAGTGAGCTGCTGTAAGAGTTTCGCCATTTTTTACAACGCCCTTTTTAACCTCATCAGCAAACAAATTTGAAGCTGTTACGCCTGAAAGCAAAGGTGTAGCTGCAAGTGCTGTTGCACCTTTTTTTAGAAAATCTCGTCTGTTCTCGTTCATTTTTTCTCCTTTTATTATCTTTAACTTCTCGCCTAGGCAAAGCCAAGGCTCCGACAAACCCCATCGGTTTGATCCCGCACTAAAGACTAAGATCGCAATCCAGCGATCCATTTTAATGTTCTTTAGCGGCTTGGCAAAGCCAAGCCTAAGAACCAACTCTAAAGACTAAGATCGCAAGTCTGCGATCTAAATTTTGGTTTTCTCCGTTGAGCCAGAAGCAAGCGCTATTAAATTCCGCTCACTCTTACAAATTTACAGTCCGATCAGACTGAAAATTTTGGCTCTTTAAAGGCGCTAAGCTCTGGTGCCTCACCTTTAAATTTTTTGATATTAACAAGCGTCGTATGCGAGATATTTGCATTTGAGAGCTTGCTAGCTGGGATGTCGTTTGTTAAAACATTTATGCAGCCATTTTTGCAAACACCCTTCTCATCTGGGTCGTACCATGCGCCCTCGCAAAGTCTTGCCACGTTGTAGCTCACATTATCGCTCACCACAGCGCCTGCTAAAATTTCACCTCTCTTGTTATAAACACGCACGATGTCGCCTGTTTTGATGCCAAGTTTCTTAGCATTTTTAGTGTTTATTAATATCGGCTCACGATCAGCCACCGCGTACGTATCTCTAAGCGACGTTATACCTAGCTGAGAGTGCAAGCGCACGTTTGGGTGTGGGTTTAGCAGGTGAATGCTGGCTGATTTTTTCTTCGCACCCAGCCACTCAGCAGGCTCCAACCACATAGCATGACCCTTGCAGTCATCGTAGTTCATATTTGCTATCGTCTCTGAGTAAATTTCTATAAGACCACTTGGCGTGCCAAGAGCGTTTAGGATAGGGTCTTCTCTAAACTCAGCGTGTCTTACCCAAGCCTCATTTTCTGCGGTTGAGTCAAATTTAGTAGGCTCGTTTTTCTCCCACCACTCACTAAATTTAGGCATTTTTACGCCAAGAGCTTTGTTCTCATTGATGACTTTAGCGGCGCTATCGTAGTATGACTTGATGAAATCAAGCGGCTCTTTCGCCCCGTCAGTGTAAATTTCAGCTACGCCGTCAGCATAAGCCTTGCTTAGATCAGAGAAAATTTGATAGTCGTCTTTTGCCTCATTTTGTTTGGCTACGACTTGCTTCATCGGCATGATGTATTGGTTAGAGTAGTCGCCAACCATAGTGATATCATCTCTTTCATAAAGCGTCGTCACTGGAAATACAATATCAGCCATCTTCGCTGTTGGCGTCCAGTAAATTTCATTTACGACAACCGTTCTTGGCTTTTGCCATGCACGTTTTAGCTTATTTAAATTTTGCTGATGACCAAATGGATTGCCCCCTGCCCAGTAGATAAAGTCGATGTCTGGATAGGTGATCTTTTTGCCGTTATGATCTATCGTCTTGCCAGGGTTTAAAAGCACGTCAGCGATGCGAGCTACTGGGAAAGAGGCTGCTTGCATCTCTTCTATCTCCGCTTTTAGCCTCTCATCAGCCACGTCTTTTGCATATCCTTTAAATTTACCATCTTTGATGACGCCGATATCTGCTGGGTTGATACCGCCAACGACCGTTGCTGTGCTAGTTGGCACGCCGCCACCGCTGTAGTGATAGCTAAAACCAAAGCCTCCGCCTGGTAGGCCGATCTGACCTAGCATAGCAGCTAAAGTGACTAGCATCCAGTAAGGCTGCTCGCCATGGTGAGCGCGCTGCATAGCCCAGCCGCCCATTATCATCGTGCGATTTTTGTACATTTTAACAGCAAGCTCTTTTATCACCTTTTCGCTAACGCCACAAATTTTACTCGCCCACTTTGGTGTTTTTGGCTTGCCATCTTTTTTACCAAGCAGATACGGCAAGAATTTATCAAAGCCAACTGTGTAGCTCTCTAAAAACTCTTTGTCGTAGTTTTTGCTCTTATATAGATGATACGCCATGCCAAGCATCATGGCTGTGTCTGTATTTGGCACTGGAGCGATCCATTTTGCCTTGCCGTCAAAGTAGTTACCCGTTAGGCTCTTGATAGGGTCGATGATGATGATCTCTTTATCGCTATTTTTTAGATCTTCTAGGTATTTATATCCTAGCTCATCAGTCGCCGTCCAGCCAACTCTTAGCGTAGCTACTGGGTCACTTCCCCAGATCACCACTACCTTTGAGTTTTCAAGTACCACCGGCCATGTAGTTTGCTGCTCATAGACCTCTATGCCGCCCATAACGTGAGGCATGATAACCTGCCCTGCACCTGTCGAGTAGTCGCCAAGACCGCCGACAAAGCCACCAGTTAGGTTCATAAATCTAGCCAAAAGCGTAGTTGAGCTGTTGAAATTTCCGCTTGATTTCCACGCTGGAGACTTCGCATAAACGCTAGCAAGGCCTCTTTGAGCTCTTGTCTTTTTTAGCTCTCTTGCAACTAGCTTGATCGCGTCTTCATACTTTACCTGTACCCACTCATCTTGACCGCGAAGCTCTGGCTTTGGGCTATCTGGGTTTTCAAGATAGCTCTTTCTCACCATAGGATGCTTGATGCGGCACTTGTAGATCATATCTGCAGTGTAGCCTCTTAATGGGTTTGGTATGCTGCTTAAAACGCTAAGTGGCTTTGAGCCAGTCACAACGCCGTCTTTTACGCTAACATCCATCATACCCCAATACGCCGAGGTTCTAATGCTGCCATTTTGTACTAAGCTTGGTTTTACACTGCCATTTCCACTAAAAGCGCACCCGCCTAGAAATGATGTAGCAGCTAAAGCCAAACTACCTTTTAAAAATTTTCGTCTTTGCATTAATAAATACCTTTTTTACTTCTTGCCTAGGCAAAGCCAAGGCTGCGAGCGGAAGTGCAAGCACTCCCTGCACCCACCTAAAGTTACTTGTCCGACCACGCGGACTAAATTTTGGTTTTCTCCCTGAGTAAAACACATTAAATTTAAGACCTAGTTTTTGATCCTAAATTTTGGTTTTACTTCTCACTTGAGCAAGCCCAAGCTACGACAACCCCCCCCCCATCGGTTTGATCCCGCACTAAAGACTAAGATCGCAAGAGTGCGATCCAAATTTTGGTTTTCCCTCTAAGCAGCCACCCATCGCTCGCATCGCTAGCGATATGCTTCGCTCACTCTCTCCCGCACAGATACCAAGCAGTTGGTATCCTCTAAAGGCGGTCGTTCACCCACCTAAAGTTACTTGTCCGACTACGCGGACTAAATTTGGTTTTCTCTAAGTAAAACCATTAAATTTAAACCCTTTGCCTTGCTAAATTTGGTCAAATTTAGCCCTGTTAGGTTTTACTTATTTGCCTAAATTTACGTCAGATGAGTGTTTTTGTAGATATTCTATAACTAGCCACTCGTCTTTTTTCTCTATTGCGGTTCTGCCGATCATTGATTTTAGAAGTGACGGCCATTGATTTGCATTAAAATGCGTAGTTTGAGGCAACGCATGGCAAACGCCACAGCTCTCTTTATACATCTTGTCAGCTTTTGCAAACATCGCATTTACATCGGTGCTAAAGCCATCTTTTTGAACAAAAACTGTCGTTTCTACCTCGTTCCATTTCCCGTTTTTGCCCTCTTTTATCACTTTGATATCAAAAGGTGCAGTTTTTGCAAATGCTACTGAGATGATCCTCGCGCCATCAGCAAAATAAACTACGTTGCTAACGGCTGGGTTTTGATAGCCTTTTACTTTGATCTGCGCTCTGTCGCCGCTTGTTTGTAAAATTTCAACTGCATTGGTTGGTAGCAGCCTGCCTATGCTCTTAGCTGAGTTTGCGTCAGCATATACGTCCTTTACGACATCTGTGTAGTTCATGCCTGCACCAAATGCAGCACAAGCTACGATGGCTGATAGAATAATTTTTTTCATATTTCTCCCTTCAAAATGAAATTGTCAAATTCTAGGGGCTTTTTGATTAATTAAAAATTAAAATTAAAAATATACTTTAAGAATAATGCAGAAAATTTTATTTAAAAATGAGTAAAAACACGCCAGATACGATAAGGCAAACGGCTAAAATTTCTTTTAAATTTAGCCTCTCACCAAGAAATATGACAGCCAAAATGATAGCCAGCACAACGCTAAATTTATCAACCAGCGCTACCTGATAGACTTTACCTGCTTGCATAGCTTTAAAATACATAAGCCACGAAAGACCAGTCGCCATACCACTTAGTATGAGAAAAAGCCAGTTTTTGGGACTTAGCGAGCTTAATGGCTGCCATTTTTTAGCCACACTTAAAAGCAAAACAAGCATCAAAATGACAACGATCGTTCTTATAAATGTCGCAAAATCGCTATCGATATCCTTTACGCCTAGCTTTGCAAAGATCGCAGTGAGTGCAGCAAAAATAGCCGAAAGAGCTGCGTAGATAAACCACTCTGGCATCTTTATCCTTATAAATTTAAAGGGGCAAATTTGCTTCGCCCCAAGCTAAATTTATCCCTCGTAATCGCCAAGCATATCAAGCGTAGGAGCAAAATATAAAGCCCCAGTCACTGGCGTACTAAAGTCAAGCAGCCTATCTGAGTTACCTTTTGGCTCGCCGATAAACATCTTTTTAAGCATAAGCTCAACAGTTGAAAATGTGCTAGCATAAGCGATGAAGTAAGTGCCTGTTTTGCTGCCTTCAGTAAATGGCATATTGCCACGCACGACCTTTTTATCGTCGCCGACATTTGCAGCAGCTGAGTGTGAATTTGTAGGTTTTACGCTCTCGTCCATCTCGATGTCATACTCTTTTGAGCGGCCTATAACCTTTTCTTGCTCGCTTACGCTTGTGGCGTTCCACTCTTTCATTTTGTGGAAGTATTTTTGAACAAAAACGTAGCTACCGCCTTTAAATTTAGCGTCCTCTTTGCCGACTTTTGCAAAGTGGTCTCTATCTTCGCCATCAGGGTTTTCAGTGCCATCTACAAAGCCGATGATCGCCCTGCCGTCGTGGTACTTAAAGCCTTGAGTCTCATCTGTAAGCTCTGCAAATTTAAACAAAACTTCTTTGATATTTTGCGCCATGTCAAAGCAGTCAGCCGCATTTAGCGCGCGGATGTGGATGTGGATGTCACCCTTTGTGCTAACAGCCTCGTGTTTATCGCCTTTTATAGCTTTAAAATTTACAAGCTCTTTTGGCAATTCTTTTGAAATTTCAAGCTTTTTCCAAGCATCATGACCCACGCCAAGGACGCAATTTACATTTTCATTTGCGCCAAATCTAACTTTGGCAGTTTTATTTAAATTCACAACCAAAGCACAAAGCTTAGCAAAGCCCTCTTTGCATGCCTTTTTGTCGCCTTTTAAGACCCATGTTTGAAAGACTGTGTTGTTGCCAGGTGCTTGTGTGACCTCTTGTGAATTTACACTCATTTTTTCTCCTTTAAATTTAATTTTTATGCGATATTTTCTAAATTTAATTGCTCGTTGATCTGCTCGTCGCTATCGTCAAAGACAAACTCGACCTTGTTTGCGCCAAAGCTCTTAGCTATCGCTTCAAGCGTGTCACGAGCTGATTTGTGGATTTTACTTTGAAGCTGCGAGATAAGGCGAACGCTCATCTTTTTTACTTCGTTTCTTGCCTCTTCGATTAGCCTATTTTTATCTTCTTCTGTAAAAGTGCTACCAAAAAAGCCATTTAGCGAGTCAGGCAGCAAAAATGGTATAAATTTGCCATTTTTTTCATCGTAAAATTTCATATCTGCGATTGAAAATTTATACTTGCATGGAGGCATTTTTATCTTGTAACTAGAGTTTGCGATCTGCATGATCTCAAGTTTTGGGCTAGTTAGATCGTAGATGAAATTTATCTCAAATTCAAATATCATTGAAAGTTTCTTCTCACTTACTAGCCACCTTAGATACTCTTTGCCAAAATTTCCAAACGCATGATCTGTCTTTGTGACGATCTCTTTGCTATATACCTGAAAAACGGATAGTTCGCCGATGCTTTTAAGCTGCGAAATTTCAGTGCTGACTGAGACATTTTCGCTATCGTCTTTTGCCTTTTTTAGCGCCTTGTTTGACCTATAAAATGCAAATGCCAAAATAGCTAGCAAGATAGCTAATATCAAATTTGCGTATTCGCTCATATTTTCTCCTTTAAAGCCCGCATTTTATCCTAAATTTGTAAAGCAAAAGAAATTTATCACTCAGGCAAGGTGATGGGGCTCTTATAAGGCATGTGAGCTCCCACTATCTTTGTAGTCTCGTCCTCTAAACCATCAAGCACCTTTTCTCTCGTTTTGGCAGCTTGGGCTGGATCTATATCATAAGTGATAGATATGCTTGGCTCGACCTCTTGCACTGCTAGGACGTGAAGAAGATCAGCTATAAAGATGATCTTGTCGTTATCTGACTCAAAGCTTATCATGTTGTGCCCTGGAGTGTGACCGTAAGCTGGGATAGCCATGATCTTTAGCGCCCCATCAAATAGCGGCTTTTTATGGTCAAAAAAGCTCTTATCGTCCTTATAAAGCGATAAAATTTCTTTTGTCCTCTCATATTTGCCCTTCATCCAGTAGTCCCACTCCTTTTCATCTATAAAAAGCTTGGCGTTTTTAAATGTCTTTTTGCCCCCATCTATGAGCCCACCTATGTGATCAGGATGAGCGTGCGTGATGATGACGTAGGTTAGATCCTCTGGCTTTATATTTCCAAAAGTTTGCAGATCATACTTTAAATTTTCCAAGCTATCTTCATAGCCGCTATCTATGAGCGCCGTGTAGTCATCGCACTTTGCAAACATTACGTTGTGTTTGTTTGGTAAATTTTTAGTATTTGCCACAAGCTCTTTTTGCGCCTCATCTTTGGCTATTAGCTTATCTACTGGCGCGTCAGTCGTCTTTAGTGAAAATACATAAAGCTTGCATCCGCCCATAGATCCTATCCATACTTGATCGTTTTGCTTACTAACCACCTCATCATCGGCACAAAAAGCCAAAGTGCAAAACAACGCAAGGCTTAATAAACTCTTTTTCATATCTCATCCTTGAATAAATTTGCGAAATTTTAGTCCTGTAAATTTAATGAAAAATAATAATCCTTTAAAAAAATATATAAATAATAGTTTTAAAAATAGAGATAAAAAAAATTATATTTAAATAACTAATTTTAGATTAAACTTTTTATAAAATATCTCTTTAATTGTAAAACTAGCGTAAATAACGTATATTTTCGTAAATTTAGCCTACTATTTTTCATTAAATTATTATTATTTTAATTAATAATTTATTTTAAGAATTTTAGAATTGGTTTAAATTTTATGTAAAGGACGAGATATGAAAAGATCCGTTTCAAGCAAAAAGTGCATCCTTTTAAGTGTTGCTTGCTGCACTCTTTTGCTTGCTAATCAGCTAAGTGCTAGCGAGCAACACAGAGGTAAATTTGGCGATATAAAAAGCTGGCAGAGCAATGAGTACAAAGCCGACTGGGGTTTAGTGAGCATGAACGCAGCCGTTGCATATGCTCTTGGAGCAACTGGCAAAGGCGTAACGCTTGGAGTTATGGACTCTGGTGTGCTACTTAGCCATCCAGAATTTAGTGATGGCAGAGTAAGTGCGCTAAAGGTTTCTGGTAGCTACTATAAAGATGGTCAAAGATACCCTGACACCGAGTATGGCAACTCACCATTAGTCGGAAAAGGCAGCGATAAAAAAAATAAAAAAGACTTTGGTGACTTTAAAAAAGGTGAAGAATTTAGCATAGATGGTGACTGGATAGCTGGAGTAAACGACTCTCACGGCACTCACGTAGCTGGCACGATAGCTGCGTCAAGAGATGGCGTGGGCATGCACGGCGTAGCATTTGATGCAAAACTTATAATGGGCAATACCGGCGGCACTGACGGCATGACATATGGTCCAAATCAAGACTACAACTTCTTTTTAAATTCTTACGAAGGGCTAGCAAAGAGTGGAGCTAGAGCGATAAATAACAGCTGGGGTTCAAACCGTAAATTTTACAAAGCCTACGAAGGTGCTACTGGGTATGATGGCAACAATAACCTAGATATCAAAGATCTTGATGCTGCATATAAAAGCTACTATCCATTTGTAGTAAATGGCAAAAATTTCTTAGATGCAGCCTATGAGGTCGCTACAAGATATGGCGTCATCCAAATTTTTACTGCTGGCAACAGAGACGGGATGAAAGAGTCATATACAAGAGCGATGCTTCCATACTTTAGACCTGATGCTGAGAAGTACTGGCTAAACATCACTGGTCAGCTAGAGGGCGACACGCAGCGTTACAATACACCTGGCCACTCAAAATGGTGGAGCGTGGCAGCACCTGCAAAACCTATATACTCAACCGTCGTTGATCTAACAACTGGCAAGGCAGACTACGGCACAAAAGGCGGCACATCAATGGCAGCTCCACACGTCACTGGCGCACTTGGTGTTATCATGCAAAGATACCCATATATGAATAACGCTCAGATAAGAGAGGTGCTACTAACTACTGCAAGGCAAGTTCATGATGACTTCAAAGAGCCAGCCGATACTAGAAAAATTTCAGGCTTTAGTGCTGCGCTTGGAGTGCCTGATGAGCGCTGGGGCTGGGGCGTAGTGGATCTATATAAGGCGATGTTTGGACCAGGTCAGCTTCTAGGAGTGTTTGATGTAAATTTAAATAGCGATGATATCTACTCAAACAACATAAGCGATGTGGCTATCAAATTTAGAAAAACAGAAGATGATGCAGAGGCTAAAATTTGGACCGAGCGCAAGGCTGAGCTAGAAAAAATAGCAAATTTAACACCAGAGCAAAAAGCTGAACTTGAGATAGGTAACGCTAGAGAAAGAGCAAGAGAGCTAAGGGCAAGTGAGGGCTACGAAGGTACTCTTATAAAAAGAGGTCAAGGCACACTAAGCCTAGCAGGAGACAACTCTTACACTGGCAAGACCATAATAAAAGGCGGCAAGATCACAGCTCTTAATCAATCTCTAAAATCAAGCGACGTGATAGTAGAAAATGGCGGCGCACTAGAAATTGTAAGAGAAATGAGCGTGCCAAAGGTTAGTAGAAATAAATTTACCTTGCAACTATCTTTAGGAGAAGTGACCAAAAAAAGCTCAAATGACGTAGTAAAAGCCACTATAAAATCAGGCGGTAGCTACATCGTCTCAAACGGCGCTTCAAATTTGGATCTAAACTTTGAAAAAAACTCATTTATAAACATAAGTGAGCCAAGCTTAGAGATCATGCAAAGGCTCTATAACGACAGCACAAAATCAAAAACATTTACTGCAACTGGAAATTTCAAAGGCTATGAAGATACCATTTCAAGAGAGTATGCATTTTTTGATCTTGATAAAAACTACAATGACAACAAGCTAGAGCTTACTCTTAAAAAATCAAAAAATACAATGACAAGCATCGCAGCTAGTGACAACCAAAAGAAAGTTGCACAACTAATAGAAAGCACAGCTAGCAGGCCAGCGCTACTTCCTTCGCCATTTAGAAGCAGGCCAGCAGTTATCACAAGCGATCTTTATAGACACTTCATCTACACTACACCAAAAGAGGCAAAACAAACTCTAAAAACATTTGCAAATGAGGCAAATTTAGCTCAGCACAATGCATTTTTGCTAGAAAGCATTATGCTTAAAAATGCAGTCATCAACCACGAATCTGACCCATTTGGCATAAGAGCAAGCGACTCAAATGGTATGAAATTTTGGTCAAATACCATGTTTGACGCTATGAAATTTAATGACATAAAAGCAAACTATATGACACAGCTTTTTGGATTTGACGGCAGTGTAAATGACGCATTTGTACTTGGCGGCGTTCTTGGTGCTAGCACAGAAAAAGTAAAAGAAGACGGCGATGATGCTTATAAGACAAAAGGCAAAAGCATCGGCATCTACGGCAAAAGCGAGATCGCTAGCACTAAACTAGACCTTGGAGTACTATACACAGATGCTAAGCGCAAAACTCAAAATGGTGCAACAATTGCAAGCTTTTACTCAAACGATCATATAAAAAGCAAAGAAAAAGCGCTTAATGCTTATGCAAATTTAGCCCTAACTAGCTTTAATACAGAAAATTTCTCACTAAATCCTTATGTGGGTGCAAGCTATCTACGCATGAAAACTGATAGCACAAGCCAAAATGTAGGAATTTTCAAAATGGATGTTGATGAAAAAACTAGAAATTTAGGCATTTTTAGCCTTGGTCTAAACCCTAGCGTACCATTTAGCCTAGGTAGCACCAAGATGAAATTTGAAGCTGATCTAGCATACAACAGACTAGTTGGCGACACAAAACCAACAATCGGCGTAAATGTCGCAAATGCTGGATATCTAGAGTTAGAGGGCAAAGAGGTTAAAAACCTTAGCACAGCTAGCCTTGGCATAAAAGCAAATGTCTATAAAAATGTAAATTTAGGCCTTTCTTACACTGGAGCTTTTGCTAAAGATGTAAGATCAAACAGCGTAAATGCTAAATTTGAGATATTGTTTTAGTTAGAAATGCTCGCTACTTTAAAAGGTAGCGAGCTTATAAATTTAGAAGAGTTGAGTGAAAGAAAAGCCGTTTTTATTAAGCGTATCTTTGATCTTTTCTTGATGCTCAAGACCCTTTGTCTCAAGCGTGATAGTGATGCTTGCATCGCCGTAGTCAAGCTTAGTAGAGAAGCGGTCGTAGTCGATCTTGACGATGTTTGCATTTGCTGATTTTAGGCTATCAGTTAGGCTCATGAGCGCTCCTGGCTTATCTACAAGTGTGATTTGCAAGGTCATCTTGCGGTGAGACTTGATAAGACCCTTTTCGATGATGATAGAAAGCACCTGAACATCGATATTTCCGCCACTTAGCACCACGCCTATCTTTGCGCCTTTTTTAAATTTGATCTTATCATGCATGAGTGCTGCCACGCCAGCTGCGCCAGCTCCCTCAACTACGATCTTTTGCGTCTCTAGCAAGAACAAAATCGCAGTTGCGATCTCCTCATCATCGACCTGCACAAACTCATCCACGCACTCAACGATATTTTTAAGCGTTATCTCGCTCGCATCACGCACAGCGATACCATCAGCTATTGTGCGAACTGACTTTGAGTTTATGCTCTTTTTAGCGCCGTAGCTATTAAACATAGCTGGAGCGCCCTTTGCGCCGACGCAAACGACTTTAGTTTTTGGATTTACTTGTTTTATACAGCTTGCCACGCCGCTAGCTAAGCCACCACCGCCAACTGGCACTACAACCATATCAAGGTCGCTTATCTCATCAAGCATCTCAAGACCCACAGTGCCCTGCCCTGCCATGACGTACTCATCGTTAAACGGATGAACAAAGGTCATATCTTTTTCTTTGGCGTAATTTACTGCAAATTCATACGCCTCATCAAAGTTATCACCTTTTAAGATCACTTCAGCGCCAAGATCCTTCGTGCCAGCTACCTTTAGAAGCGGGGTTGATTCTGGCATGACGATACAAGCATGCACGCCAAATTCTTTTGCGCTTATCGCCACGCCTTGAGCGTGATTGCCAGCGCTTGCAGCCACGACGCCACGTTTTCGCTCCTCCTCACTTAGGCTAGCTATTTTGTTATACGCACCTCTTATCTTATATGCGCCCGTTCTTTGTAAATTTTCTTCTTTCAAATAGACATTTGCGCCTAAAATTTTGCTAAGTTTTGCACTTAGCGCAAACGGAGTTTTATTTACAAAGTGACCGATCGTTATCTTTGCTTGGATTATTTTGTTTAATGAAACCATTTTTCAACTTTCCTTTTAAAATTTATCTTTTGCCTCTAGTAGCACGCCGCACTCGATGTGATGAGTGTTAGCAAACTGATCAAAGAGCGCAAATTTTATCACTTTATGGCTTTTAGTAAGCTCATTTAGATTTTCTTTTAATGTCTCTGGATTGCACGAGATATAGATGATGTTTTTGAATTTTTTGATGAAATTTATGACGCTTTCACTAAGTCCTGCACGAGGCGGATCAACAAGGACGTGTGAGAAGTTAAAGTCGCTTAAATTTATCTCTTTTAGCCTATTAAATTCCCTAACGCCAGCAAATGCACTCATCAGCTCATCAGCGTCCATACGCAAAAATTTGATATTTTTAGCCCCATTTAGCTCGCAGTTTTTAAGGGCATTTGCGATCGAGCTTTTTGAAATTTCAGTGGCAAGGACGTTTTTAAATTTAAACGAAAGCGGGATGGTAAAATTTCCATGTCCGCAGTAGAGTTCCAGCAAGTCATCGCCACTTTGCACGCACTCTTTCGCCCAAGCTATCATCTTTTCATTTACAGCTCTATTTGGCTGGATAAAGGCATTTTCACTTAGGCTAAATTTATAAATTTGCCCTCCAACATTTAGCTCATCTATCAAATTTAGCTCACCGCTTAGCAGCTTTTGCCCGCGAGATCTTGCTAGTATGGTGACAGCAAGCTTGTTAGCTAGAGTTTTCATCGCCGCTTCAAACTCACTATCAAGCTTTTTGTGATAAAGCAGCGTAACCAAAATGCCGCTTTTACAAGAGATAAACTCCACTCCAAAAAGCTTCGTGCGTAAAATTTCATCATCTTGCAAGCTCTCAAGTAGCCTTGTCATGAGATGTGAAATTTGCTCGCAAACCTTTGGGCACTCATCTATGAAGACCTTTTTGCCCTTCTCGCTTGCGTGCATCGTATAGCTAAGCTTGCTGCCCTCATGCCAGATGCCAAACTCAGCCCTCGTGCGGTAGTGCTTTGGGCTTGAGCTAAAAACATCAAATTTACCCTCGTAAAAGTGGGAGAAATTTTGCTTAATAAGATCAGTTTTAAATGAAATTTGCTCACTATAAGGGGTAAAAAGAGTGCATGATCCGCACTCTTTTAGGTATTTGCAGTCCAAATTTATGCCGCTTTCTCTTCGACTTTTTTACCGACAAATCTAACCAAAGCCCAGATCGCTAAAAATCCGCAAGGAAGTGCGATCCAAACGCTAAGACCAAGTGCGACCGGCAAGTAGCCAACAAGCACACAAACCGCACAAACGCTAAGTGCGTAGATCATCTGCGTTGAGACGTGATCGATATGGCTACATCCTGCGCCCATTGATGAAAGTATCGTAGTGTCTGATATCGGCGAGCAGTGATCACCAAAGATAGCGCCAGTTAGCACGCTTGAGATATTTACGATCATATAAGCGTGCATCGCATCGCCATCTAAGCCGTAGTTTTTGCCCACTGCATAAGCAAGCGGGATAGCAAGAGGCATCAAAATGCCCATAGTGCCGTAGCTGGTACCAGTTGAGAAGCTTATAAATGAGCCAAGGATGAAAACAGCCACTGGCAAGATAAATTTAGGTGTTGAGTCACTTAGCAAATCAACCAAATATCTTGAAGTGCCAAGCTCTTTTATAACCGCACTAAGGCTCCAAGCAAGAAGCAAGATGACGACTGTGATGATCATAGTTTTCCAGCCCTTTACCCATGTGCTAATAGCCTCTTTTACATCAAAAATTTTGCGCCAAACGCCCATCGTGATAGCTACTATACTAGCAAGGAGCGCTGCTTGAAATAGCGATGTAGCAGAGTCAGCTGCGCCAAAAGTATCTTTAAATGTTGAAAACGAAAGCGGATTTGCAAGTGCATTTTTAAGAGTATCGCCCTCAAGTGCAGCAAGACCACTAAAATAAAAGCTAGTAAATGCGCCGATAACTAGCACAAGAAGCGGCACGATCGCATTTGAAGCGCTTAGTTTTACACCCTCTTTTGGCTCAAGAGTTTTATCTTCAAGGTCTTGAATTTGAGTTTTACCTGAGTGAAGCTCGCCTCTTCTAGCGCGTCTTTCAGCTGCTAGCATAGGACCATACTCGCGTTGCATCAAGGCTGTGCAAACGATGAAAAACAAGATAAAGAGGTTATAAAATCTATATGGAATGGTCTCGATAAATATAGAATAAGCGTTTATGCCAGTCTCGCCGATAAGCTCATAGCCCTTTTCGATGAGCGAAACCTCAAGTCCGACCCATGTAGAGATGATAGCGATACCAGCAATCGGTGCTGCAGTAGCGTCAATGATGAAGGCTAGCTTTTCGCGGCTTATTTTAAATTTATCGCTTATTGGTCTCATGATAGGACCAACGATTAGGGCGTTTGCGTAGTCATCGAAAAACACAAAGATACCCATAAGCCAAGTTGAAATTTGAGCTGAAACGCCGGTTTTTGCCTTTTTGCTAAGCCAAAGAGCAACCGCCTTTGTGCCGCCCATCTTTGTGATAAGTGCGACCACACCGCCTATACAAAGCACTTGAAGCAAGATGCCAGCATCGGTGCTATCAGCCATCGACTCAACCACTCTTGAAACGATGCCAGTAAAGCCTTTGATGATGCCCATAAAGACATTTTCATTAACGATATTTATAAGAAAAGTTCCGCTAAAAACACCGATAAATAGCGACAATATAACGTCTTTTGTGATAAAGGCAAGCGCTATGGCCACAACTGGCGGTATAAGCGTGAAAACGCCGTAAATTTGTGCGTTTCTTTTGGCGACTTCTGGATCAACGCCAAAAAGTACGGCACTAAAAAATAGTAACAATAAAATTTGTCTCACATAAACTCCTTAAAATTTTTCTATCGCAAGTCCAGCCCAAGTCTGCGTGTTTGCCATGACTTCGACCCTGTTTATATTTACACTCCCAGGCATATTTAGGCAGTTAAGCAAAATGGTCGCTATATCTTCAGCTGTGATGAAATTTGTATGCTCGTAGATGCTATCAGCCTTTGCCTTATCGCCCTTAAACCTAACTTCGCTAAATTCAGTCTTGCAAAGACCTGGCTCGATGTTTGTCACCCTGATATTTGTGCCAACTAGATCGTTTCTTAAATTTAGACTAAACTGCTTTACAAAGGCCTTTGTAGCGCCATAAACGTTACTGCCAGGATACGGCCACGAGCCAGCTGTTGAGCCAAGATTAAAGATATAGCCCTTTTCTTGCTTGTAAAGTAGCGGCAAAACCGCCTTTGTAGAGTAGATAAGACCCTTTACATTTGTATCTATCATCGTCTCAAAGTCCTCTACCTTCGCATCTATCGTCTTTTCTTGTCCCAAGGCAAGTCCAGCGTTATTTACAAGCACTTCGATATCTTTAAATTTATCAGGCAGGCTATCAACTGCGTCAAAAACAGCCTTTTTATCACGTATGTCAGCTACGATGATGTGCGTATCGCCAAGCTCGCTAGCAAGCTTTTTTAGCCTATCTTCGCGCCTTGCAAGAGCTACTATCTTGTAGCCCTCTTGTGAGAGTCTTCTAGCGATCGCCTCGCCAAAGCCAGATGTCGCACCTGTCACAAAAGCTGTCTTTTTCATATCTCTTCCTAATTAAAATTTGGTTTTAAGCCAAGCTCTTCTAAAAATTTAATATTTTTTTCGTTTTTATCTTTAATCGCATAATCAAGCGCGTTAAATCCCGCATCATCAGTGGCGTTCATATCAGCGCCGTTATCTATCAAAAGCTTTAAAATTTCTGGCGTCGCGTGAGCTGCTGCATGCATGAAAACGCTTCTGTTTGTGTGCTCCAAACCACACGTATCCTCTACTTGCATCATGCCTAAATTTATCATATTCATCTTAGACTGCTCGTCGATGTAGCTCTCGTTTGCATTTGCCCCGCTTTTTAGCAAAAGCTCGCAAAGAGGTGCATCCTCAAACTGCACAGCGTAAAAAAGCGCACTTTTGCCAAAGAAATTTTTGTGATTTACATCGGCTCTATTTTTAAGCAAAATTTTTACATTTTCTAAATTTTTAAGGGCAAAAAAGAGCGGCGTCTCATCGCCTAAATTTAGATCCGCCCCGCGCCTTATGATCTCTTCTATCATCTCGCTATTTTTGTCATTTAGCAGTGCGATATCAAGCAAATTTGTAAGCTCAGCGGTAGTGAAATTTTTTGAGTAGAGCAAATTTGCAAGCTCGTCTTGACTTAACTTTTGAGCCATCGTCTTTTGCTCAGAAGTTAGAGTCTTAGCCTTATTTACCTTTTTGCCGACGCTAAAGCTTAAAAACTCATTTATCACGCTAGTTGCGTAGTAAGCAGCACTCGCACTATCGATGCCTAAAGCCTCATAAAATTTAACCAGCGGAGTTTGAGCGTTTTTATAAGCTTCGCTAAATTTTTTATATTTTAAAAAGTTAAACAAGCTCTCATTCGCCCAGTATCTAAAGTACTCCATCTGAGCGTCTTTTTGAGCCTCAGCAGCCTCTGGCTTTGCAAGCTCTTTTTGGTAGATTTCAGGAGCAAACGAAGCCTTTAGCAAGACCCATCTAAATTTATTTAAATTTTCTCTATAAACGCCCTCGCCAACGCAGCTTTGAGACTCACTCCTCACAGCTACACTTGCATCAAAAAGCTCTTTTACCTCTTTTAAATTTAAAAGCGAGCCATCGCAATAAAATAGCCCCTCATTCGCATAAGCAAGCTCGTTTGGAGTAGTTTTAAAGCTCTCTTTTTTAGCAAGATCACCGCACTCTAATGCGTGTAAATTTACAAAAAGAAAACTGCTAAAAAAGAGAAAAAAAGCTACTTTTTTCATCAAAGCTCCTTAAAATTTCGCGATATTGTAACAAATTTATATACTAAACTCGCTTATTTCATTAAAATTTAGGTATTTATAAATTTGATCTTTGTTTAAACTAAGGCTATCTCTTACTATTTTTTTATACTCACTAACACTTGGCAAACGCCCTAGTAGCGCGCATACAGCGGCTAACTCGGCACTTCCTAGATAGACCTTTGCGCCCATGCCCATTCTGTTGTCAAAATTTCTTGTCGAGGTCGAAAAAACAACGGCATTGTCATTAACTCTTGCTTGATTGCCCATACAAAGCGAACAGCCTGGCACCTCTGTCCTAGCCTCCAGCCTCCTAAATATCTCATAAACGCCCTCATCTTCAAGCGTCTTTTTATCCATCTTTGTTGGCG
The DNA here is from genome assembly GCF_003048875.2 of Campylobacter concisus. Lineage (NCBI taxonomy): Bacteria > Pseudomonadati > Campylobacterota > Epsilonproteobacteria > Campylobacterales > Campylobacteraceae > Campylobacter > Campylobacter concisus. Next base: position 1,058,494 of record NZ_CP049264.1, read on the forward strand.
GAGCGATCCAAAGCCTAGTTGTAAGCTTGCTCTCACGCTCTAATATCCTAGCAAGCGCCCTGTAATGCCCGATATTTGTCATACAGCTACCCACAAAGACCTCGTCGATGTTGTGCGCTCTTTTGCTATCAGCTAAAATTTCACTTAGCGTCGCCACGTCGTCTGGGTCGTTTGGACAGGCCAAAATCGGCTCATCTATCTGCGACAAATCAATCTCTAAAATTTCAGCGTAGCATGCATCCTTGTCGGCTCTTAAAAGAGTTGGGTTTTCTAGCCATTTTTGCATCTTCTCTTTTCGTCTAGCAAGCGTTTCATGGCTCTCATATCCTGCTTTTATCATAGCTTCTATTAGCGCAATGTTTGAGCGAACGTACTCCGCGACGCTAGCCTCGCTTAAATTTACCACACAAGCAGCCGCCGAGCGCTCAGCCGAAGCATCGCTTAGCTCAAACGCCTGCTCCACTTTTAGGCTCTCTAATCCCTCGATCTCTAAAATTTTGCCCGCAAAAATGTTCTTTTTGTTTTTCTTTTCAACGCTTAAAAGCCCTTTTTTGATAGCAAAATAAGGTATCGCATTAACAAGATCACGAAGCGTCACGCCCTCTTTTAACCCGCCTTTAAATTTGATCAAAACTGACTCTGGCATATTTAGCGGCATCATGCCAAGCACCGCCGCAAACGCCACTAGGCCGCTGCCCGCTGGAAAGCTGATGCCAATAGGAAATCTCGTGTGACTATCGCCGCCAGTGCCCACCGTGTCAGGCAAGACCATGCGGTTTAGCCACGAGTGGATGACGCCATCGCCTGGCTTTAGGCTAACTCCACCACGAAGCGTCATAAATTTAGGCAAGCTCTTTTGCATCTCAAGGTCGCTTGGCTTTGGATAAGCAGCCGTGTGGCAAAAGCTTTGCAAGACAAAATCCGCCCCAAAACTAAGGCTAGCAAGCTCTTTTATCTCATCTCTAGTCATGGGCCCTGTGGTATCTTGCGAGCCAACGGTCAAAATTTCAGGCTCCACGTAGGCCCCAGCTCTCACGCCAGCCTTGCCACAAGCCTTGCCGACCATCTTTTGAGCGAGCGTATAGCCACCGCCTAGCTCTTTTGGCTGATCTGGCTTTATGAAATTTTGCTCTTCGCCAAGTCCCAAGGCCTCTCTAGCCTTTTTGGTCACTTGCCTACCTATCATCAAAGGTATCCTGCCGCCTGCTCTTATCTCGTCGCTTAGGGTGTTTGGGCTAAGTTTAAAATTTGCCACGAGCTTTTTTTCGTTGCCTGCGAGCTTATAAATTTCACCCTTAAATGGATAAATCTCTATCTCATCGCCCATTTCTAGCTCATTTACGTTTGCAACTATCGGCAGTGCGCCGCTATCTTCAGCGGTGTTAAAAAATATCGGAGCTATGGTCGTGCCGATCACGATACCGCCAGTCTTTTTATTTGGCACGCCCTCTATCTCATCGCCCAAGTGCCACTGGATCGAGTTTATACCGCTCTTTCTACTACTGCCAGTGCCGACCACGTCGCCAACATACGCCACGCTCTTGCCGAGGCTTTTTAGCTCTTTTAAAACCTCCAAACCCTCAGGCATCTTTTTAACCAGCATCGCCTTTGCATGAAGCGGTATATCAGCCCTTGTATAGGCCTCGCTTGCAGGGCTTAGATCATCTGTATTTGTCTCGCCAGGCACCTTAAAAACCACTGCCTTTATGCACTCACTAAGTGGCTTTTTGTGCGAAAACCACTCGGCGTTTGCCCAAGAAGCAAGCACCTCTTTTGCAAATTTATTACTATTTGCTAGCTTTGCGATCTCGTCAAAATGCTCATGCACCAAAATGATATTTTTTAGCTCATTTGCCGCAGTTTGTGCGATAACATCATCGCTATTTTTTAGCGCTCGCACCAAAATTTCTACGTTATATCCGCCAAGCATCTTGCCTAAAATTTTAATGGCACGAACCGCATCAAGCCCGTCTATCTTAAGCCCGTCTATCACCTCGCCAAGAAATTCTGCCTTTATCTTTGCCGCGTCATCAACACCTGGATTTACACGGTTTGCGAGCAAATTTATAAGAAATTTTAGCTCGTTTTGCGCCTTTTCATCGCCACTAGAGTTGCCAGCAAGTCTCATTAGCTCGCAAATTTCGCTTGTTTGCTTGGCATTTAGCGCAAGCGGTGGCACGCCCTCTTTTTCTCGCTCACTCACATGTTTTTCGTAGTCGGTAAAAAAGCTCATAAATTTCCTTTGTGATTTTGCCAGTTTTAGTCCAAAACCGCTGATTTTGCTTGCATTTTATCAAAAAGCAAAACAATCTAAAGTAAAATTTGCCCAAAATTTCAAATTTCAAGGAGCAAATGTGTCAAAAGCCTACCTAAAATCACCCATTGGAATTTTAGAGATCGTTGCTAGTGAAAATGGAATTTGTGAGATAAATTTTGTAGATAAATTTGAAAAAGTAGCGGTAAAAGATGAAAATTTAAAGCTTTGTTTAGATGAACTGGAGGCTTATTTTAAGGGCGAGCTTAAAAAATTTAGCGTTAGACTTGATGTAAAAACGACCAAATTTAGAGCCAAAATTTATGACGTTTTGCAAAAAGTGCCATACGGCGAAACGATCACATACGCAGCCCTAGCACTTGCTGCAGGCCACAAGAACGCTTACCGAGCAGCGGGATCTGCAAATGCCAAAAACCCACTGCCTATCATCATCCCTTGCCACAGGGTGCTCTCTCACAGCGGCCTTGGTGGCTACTCAGGTGGCGAAGGCCTGCCAACTAAAATTTGGCTACTAGAGCACGAAGCAAAGCATAAATAAGCCAAATGCAATATAAATTTGCTTTAAAGCACCTCTTAAACCGATGAGCCAACCTCTTTAAATTTATCAACAAAATGCGATATCTCGTCGATCACTTTTTGCCTGATTATCGGATAGTTTTTATTTAAAGGGCTGATTTTAGGCAGTATCTCGCCTATTTGCGTTCCGCTTTGACTAACAAAGCCACTCTTTAAAGACGAGCTTATAAACCTTCTTGCTCCAGCCTCATCTAAATTTAAAGAAGCGATAAGCTCGTCCGCCTCTTTTTTCATTACACCTTTTGCAAATTTAAAAAACTCTTCTATCACACTGGCTCGGTCTTTAAATTTATCCAAGTCGCTTTGGTTTATAAAATCAACTATCAACCCCTCTTTTGAGCGGTTTTCCAAGCTCGAGCGGATGATGCGGCGCACCTCATCGGTAAGTGCTGCTTTATCTTTTATCTTTTTATTATGCTCAAATATCAAACCCAAAATATAGTCTAAATTTATCTCCTGAGACTTTAGCAGATCAACCTCAAAGACCACGTCATCCCAGTTTATCCTCTCTTTTTCCTTATCTTCGCCGGCCTTTTCTTTTCTTAGCCACTCTCTTATATCATTATATGTTCCGCGGTAGTCTTGCAAGGCCCTTGCATTTGGCACTTTTATGCTTTGCATCTCTTTGATTTGATCATCACTTAAGCCAAATTTATCCCTAAACTCACAAACTGCTTTTTCATCGTCTAAATTTACATCTTGCAAAGCTCTTAGAGCCACGAACTCATCGTAGTTTTGCAAAGCATTTTCCACCCTTAGATACTCTCCAAAAAGCTTTACAAATTCTTTCTTATCTTTTTGCGTCTCTATCTTAGTAGGATCAGGAAATTTCGCCTCTAGTTCGCTTACTACACCTACAAAGCCTCTTCTTGCCTCGCCAGATACCGCATCTGTAAAGCCATCCATATACTCTTTATAGCTCTTTTCGAGTATGACGCTTTTAGTGCTGCCTTTACCAAAAAGAGTTATGGCATCTTCTGTAGCTTTTTCTAGGTCTCTAAATGTCACGATGTTGCCAAAAGTTTTTGTAGCACCATAAATTCTATTTGTCCTAGAGTATGCTTGTATGAGCCCGTGATAGCGCAAATTTTTATCCACAAAGAGCGTGTTTAGACAAGGTGCGTCAAATCCTGTCAAAAACATACCCACAACTAGGAGTAGATCGATCTCTTGCTTCTTTGTGCGCTCGCTTAGATCTCGGTAGTAGTCTTGAAACGACCCGCCATCAACGCTAAAATTTGTCTTAAAGTAGGCGTTGTAGTCGTTTATCGCGTTGCTTAAAAACTCTTTTGAGCTAACGTCCATCGCCTCTGGCTCAAAGCCCTCATCAGCTATCTCGCCAACCATATCTTGCTCTTCATTTTGCGAAAAAGAAAATATCGTCGCTATCTTTAAAGCTCGCTCTTTGTTGCTTTGTAAATTTTTAAACGCTTCATAATAAAGCTTTGCTGCCTCTATCGAGCTTACCGCAAACATAGCGTTAAAGCCCTTGCCACTTGCATTTAAGCGGTGAGTTTTTTGATGAAATTTCTCTAGCACATACTCTGAAATTTCTTTGATACGCTCAGGGTGCAAAAATGCACTTTTATTCTCAGCTGCACTTAGCTTTAGCTCGTCTTTTTCCGTCTCTATGCTCTTAAATTTAGGCACGACATTGTTATAATCAACCTTAAATTTAAGCACCTTCTCATCTCTTATGGCATCAACTATCACATATTCATGAAGCGAACTTCCAAAGACACTTTGCGTAGTCTCTGCTCCGATGGCATTTTGAGGAAATATCGGCGTTCCAGTAAAGCCAAACTGATAAAATTTCTTAAATTTCTTCTTTAAATTTTTTTGCGCTTCGCCAAATTGAGACCTGTGGCACTCGTCAAATATAAAAACAACCTCTTTTTGGTATATACTTAGATCATCTTCGTTTTTCATCAGATTGTTTAGCTTTTGTATAGTTGTTACGATGATCTTTCCGTCATCTTTTTGAGTGTTTCGCTTTAGTTCTGCTGAGCTAGCTGAGCCATTTACGCTATCTTTTGAAAATTTTTGATACTCCTTCATAGTCTGATAGTCAAGGTCTTTTCTATCAACTACAAAAAAGACTTTATCTATAAATTCAAGCTGCGTAGCAAGCCTAGCCGCCTTAAAGCTAGTTAGCGTCTTGCCAGAGCCTGTCGTATGCCATATAAAGCCGCCGCCCTCTGGCTTTGCGTAGCATTTGGCATTATGTGAGCTATTTATCTTCCAAAGTATGCGCTCAGTCGCTGCTATCTGATAAGGACGCATTATAAGCAAGGTGTTATTTGTATCAAAGATGCAGTATTTGCTCAGTATGCTAAGAAGTGTATTTTTCGCCAAAAATGTAGCCGTAAAGTCCTTTATATCTTTTATGGCTTCGTTTTTTGAATTTGCCCAGTTTATAGTAAAGTCAAAGCTGGTTTTATCCCGCTTGGTTGTGTTTGCAAAGTATCTTGTATCTGTGCCATTTGAGATGATAAAAATTTGCAAGTATTTAAAGAGAGAATTTGATGAGTTAAAGCTCTCTTTGGAGTAGCGGTGAATTTGATTAAAGGCTTCTCTTATCGCCACGCCTCGCTTTTTAAGCTCTATTTGCACGAGCGGCAAGCCATTAACAAGTATAGTGACATCATATCTGTTGTGCGATGAGCCAGTTTGCTCAAACTGATTTATCACCTGCAGGCTGTTTTTAGCGATATCTTTTTTATCGATAAGGCAGATATTTTGTATATGCTCATCATCAAAAACAAAGTCATAGATATGATCATCTTGTATCTTGCGGGTCTTTTCCACTATGCCATCGTTTGGTTTGTCGATATACTCTTCGACTAGCCTTTTCCACTCAGACGAGCTAAATTTAACGTTATTTAGCCTCTCTAGCTGCTCTTTTAAATTTAGTAAAAGTGCCGTTTGAGAGTTTATATCTTTTTTATACTCGTAGCCTTGTTTTACAAGGTCGGCTATAAGTTCATCCTCCATATCCGCTTCGCTTTGGTAGCTTGAAGACTGAGGCAATCTCTCATATTTATCTAAAACGATGAAATTTTCTGACTCAAGTATGGTTTTACTCTCTATCATTTTTACGCCTTTATGCTGTCATTTTTGGTTTGAAATTTAAAAGTAGCTCTCTGTAATGCTCATACTGCTTGCGCCTTAGCTCTATCTCTCGTGGCAAACCCTCAGTTATAGAATTTACAAGCGTATCAAATTTATCTAAGATATCAACGACTTTTTGCTGTGTTTGAAGTGATGGGACGGGGATTTTTATTTTTTTAACCTGAGTTAAATTCACCATATTATAGCCTGACAATTTTGAAATAAGTTCTGGATAAGATTTGACCAAGAAATAAAACAAAAATTTATCCATCAATATTTTATTGTTTGCTTTTATTCCTGCTATATTTTGATTTGTTGCTGCTTCAATATTTAAAAAAGCCATTTTAAATATTGTAGCCCCAACCATTGCCATCAAAACAGTCCCTTTCTTAAAAATTTTTGCACTAGAATTGTCAAGCCCACTTTCAGTAATGAACAAAGATGATTTTTCAATAATGCAATCCTTGCATACTTCAGATTTTAACCAAGGTATAGTGCCCTTTTCCCAAAAAATCTTATTGTGCGTCGAAGGTGTTCCACCAGATGCAATTTCTGCAATTTCTCCAAGCATTTTTAGCTCACACCCCCCCCCATTTTTATCAAGCTCGTCAAAGCTTAAAAGAAAGTCGCGATAAAATTCATACTGCTTTTTTCTAGCTGTAAGCTCTGCTGTAAGCTCTGCTGTAAGAAGCGTGAAAGAGTCCAAGATACAGACTATTTCACGCTGCACTTCCATCGGAGGCACAGGGAGTTTAATTTTTAGAAATTTTGTTTTTGAAACATTAAAACGAGTTACACCACTAGCAGTCTTAATAATTTGTGTTCTCAAAAAGTTGCTTCTAAAAATGTATTTTAGAAATTCTGGATCAAATAAGTTTAAATCATTTAAACGAAAACCAAAGCAAAAGCTATTTAAATATATCGGTTCTTCTATCTTTTTAGTAAAAACAGACGAAAATCCACATTCGTTTCTAGTTTCAGAAGAGCCAGTAAATAAAATATCACCATAGACAACTAAATTTTGCTTTTCATTATCATCTATTTTTACATATTCAAGCGCATTCGTATCTATACTTAAATTCAAAAATACATTCATGTATGTTATATATTTAGCATTTCCATGTTTTACAAAATCATCTTTTGTTTTACTACTTAAACCACCATATAAATAACCAATCTCTCCAAGCTCTTTAAATTCAACCCCATCAGGACAAAGCTCATTTATCAGATCAAAAATTTTACTCATCTCTCGCCATCCAGCTCTATCTGCGCGATGATATCATCTATCTGTGAGCGTAAATTTGAGATCTTAGCCACGGTCTCTTTTATCTGTAAATTTAGCTCGTTTATATCTATCTTCTCGCGTGTATCTTTTGGCTCGACATAGGAGCTAACTGCTAGGTTGTAGTCATTTTTAGCGATAGTGTCATTATCCACCGATGTAGCCACGTGAGCGATCTCTTCTTTGCTAGCAAAAATTTCTACTATCTTTTTAATGTGCTCACTTGTTAAAACGTTATTGTTCGTTCTTTTTTCAAAAAACTCACTAGCGTCTATAAACTGCGTTTTGTTTTCACTTTTGTGCTTTGAGAGCACAAGGATATTTACAGCGATCGATGTGCCGTAGAAGAGATTTGGCGCTAGGGCGATGATGGTTTCGACGAAATTTTCTTTTACAAGATACTCACGTATCTTCTTTTCTGCGCCGCCTCTATAAAAAATGCCAGGAAAGCTAACGATAGCAGCTCGCCCCTTTGCAGAAAGGTAGCTAAGAGCATGCATGATAAAGGCAAAGTCTGCCTTGCTTTTAGGCGCTAGCACGCCAGCTGGAGCAAACCGAGCATCATTTATAAGTGTGGGATCATCACTGCCGATCCAGTTTATAGAGTAAGGAGGGTTTGAGACTATGGCGTCAAACGGCTTGTCGTCCTGAAGCTTTGGGTCTAAAAGCGTATCGCCAAGCTCGATGTGAAATTTAGAGTAGTTTATGTTGTGTAAAAACATATTCATGCGAGCAAGGTTAAATGTCGTATGATTGATCTCTTGTCCAAAAAAGCCCTGCTCTACCTCATGCTTGTCAAATCTCTTTTTGGCTTGCAAAAGTAGCGAACCAGAGCCACAAGCTGGATCGTAAATTTTATTTACACTTTCTTGTCCGTGCATGGCTAGCTCAGAGATGAGCTTTGAGACATTTTGCGGAGTGAAAAACTCGCCGCCTGACTTGCCGGCATTTGCAGCATAGTTTGAGATGAGAAACTCATAAGCATCGCCAAAAAGATCGATGTGGTTATCTTTAAAGTCACCAAAATCAAGCCCAGCAACTCCGTTTAAAACAGCAGCAAGCCTTCTATTTTTATCTGCGACGCTATTGCCAAGCCTGTTGCTTGTCGTATCAAAGTCAGCAAAAAGTCCTTTGATATCTTGCTCTGACTCAAACCCTGCGGCTGAGCCTTCGATACTTTTAAAAATTTGATCTAGATCGGTATTTAAATTTTCATTATTCGAGGCATTTTTTACAACATTTTTAAAAAGCTGACTAGGATAGATAAAGTAGCCCTTTTCTTCTATGATAACCCTTTTTTGCTCGTCATCTATCTCATCGTCGCCCATGCTAGCGTAGTCGATGCTATCATCCCCAGCCTCTATGTAGTCAGTAAAATTTTCGCTGATAAATCTATAAAACAAAGTTCCGAGGACATACTGTTTAAAGTCCCAGCCATCAACAGCACCCCTTACTTCATTTGCGATGCTCCAAATTTGATTTTGTAAGGCTCTGCGTTGTACCTCTTCGCTCATTTTATCTCCTTTAAATTTCCTTGTAGCCGACTATATTTAGCCCAAAACCAGCTAAGCTTACAAATTCTTTATTTTTATTTGAGCTTAGAAGTTCGATATCCTTTACACCAAAGTGATTTAAAATTTGCGCTCCGATGCCGTAGTCCTTGCTTGTGTTTGAGTTGTCGCTATCTAAAAAGATCAAAATTCCACCATTTTGACTTAGAAATTTGATAGTTTTTAAAAGCTCTTCATATTTTAGACTGCTCAAAAGCTCGTGATCGGCTAGGATCTTTTGAAATTTGACATTTGCCTTGCTCTTTGGCTCACCAAAAAGATAAGCTGAGTGGATTTTACCTTTGTGATCGGCGATATCGTATCTTGCTGCAGCGCAGTTTGCGATCATCACGTCACTTTTTTCGCCAACTTTTATGAGGCTTTCATGGCTTAGTCTATACTCGACCAGATCAGAAACGCTGATCATATTTAGCCCAAATTTCTTACAAAACTCCTCTAAATAATCACGCCTTGCCATAGTGCCATCTTCTTTTATGATCTCGCATATCGAAGCCATCGGGCTAACGCCAGCGAGCTTACAAAGATCGACTGAGCCCTCGGTGTGTCCTGTGCGAACGAGCACGCCGCCATTTTTGGCGATGAGTGGGAAAATGTGTCCTGGACGCACGAAGTCTTCAGGTTTTGAGCTAGCATCAGCCGCAAGTCTGATCGTCATATCGCGCTCATATGCGCTAACGCCAGTTGTTGCGTCTTTTGCGTCTATCGTGACTGTAAAAGCTGTCTCGTGGCTCGATGTGTTTTTGGCTACCATTAGCGGCAGATCAAGCCTTTTAGCGTTTGTCTCGTCCATCGCAAGACAGAGCACGCCCTTTGCATGAGTGATAGCAAAATTTACCTTTTGCATGTCGCTACTAGCTGCTGAAAAGACCAGATCGCCCTCATTTTCGCGGTCCTCGTCATCGACCATGACGACCATTTTGCCATTTTTTATATCCTCAATCGCTCTTAATACATTTTCAAGTGCCATAATTATCCTTTTATAAATTTTTACGATTATATTGATATTTTGATAATCAAAAGATAAAAATAATATTTTTTCTTTATATTTTGCACACTTTTATTTAAATTTATAAATTTTTAATATTTAATGTTGTGTAAATTTACTTTAGCTTTTTGTATAGAAGATTTGATCAAAAAATATTTATAAAAAGAGACAAAAGACTATCGTTAATCAAATTTTACATACTATTTTGCGTAAAATTTCTCTAAAAAACTATTTTTGAGTTAAAAGATTAAATAAAATAAAAAAGGATAAAAAGTAGATGGCGCAGCGGACGGGGCTCGAACCCGCGACCTCCGCCGTGACAGGGCGGCATTCTAACCAACTGAACTACCGCTGCACCTAAAAGTAATGGTGGTCGCTATAAGACTCGAACTTATGACATCCACCTTGTAAGGGTGGCGCTCTACCAACTGAGCTAAGCGACCTAAAATTTAAAATATCTGGCGACCCTTAGAGGATTTGAACCTCTGTTTCTACACAGAGAAAGTAGAGTCCTGAGCCACTAGACGAAAGGGTCATAAACCCAAAAAATGGTGTCCTGCGTTGGATTCGAACCAACGGCCCCCTCATTAAAAGTGAGATGCTCTACCGACTGAGCTAGCAAGACATGATTATTTAAAAAAGAATTGAGATTATACAAAAAACATTATTATATGTCAAGAAAAGATCATTTAAATTTTAAAATAAGTCTTTGATTTTATTTAGCTACATTATTTTAAAATAAAAAATAAATTCTAAAAAATTTATTTTATATAATTGTCTATTTTTTACAAAATTTTGAGTTATAATCCATTTTAGCAACAAATAAGGAGCAAGGATGATCATTATAAATTCACGCCTACCAACTCAAAATTTAAAAATAGCAAAGTCTTTATCTAGGCTCATACAAGGCTATATTTACAGCTATTTGCCAAAAGCTGAACATGACGGATACATACATAAAGAGAGCGGTAAAAATTTTAAAAGATCAAATTTTGATTTTAGATTAAATGGCTTAAGTTTAGAAATAAGACTTAGCTCGTTTGTGCCAGAATTTGAAAAAACGATCGCTTTTGCTGTACTAAAAGATGGATTAAAACTTGGCAATATTTGTTTGCTTGATACGTCTGTGTCAGTAAAAGAGCATAGAATTTCACAAAAAGAAGCTACTTTTCAAGGATGTGTTGCATGTTCGGTCGTTGGACTTTTGGGATACAAAGTGCATCTTGAGCCGCAAGACTCAAGGCATCTTGAAATGATGAAAACCAACGCGCTACAAAGATTTGAAACACTTATGGGGTATAAATATGAGGGTGAGTTTGAGCTAAAATTGCTTTGGCAAAATTTACAAAAGCCTTTATATTTTTACTATGGTAATAATAATATGCCAGTCAAAGCTTGGCCTGCAAAATGGCATATCAAAGCAAGGACAGAGCTTATAAATTTGATCCTTGATGTGGGAGTTGGTAGTGGATGTATGAACTATGGAGTAGGTTTTATAGAAATAACAAAAGAAAAAGAATAAGGCTACAAACCATTAAAACAATAATTTCAAATCCCAGCGGGAACCTTATTCTTTAATATGTATTATAGTACATTTTTTGTCAAAACAAAAATCATTTTAACCATTAAAACAATATAACTTGAAATATATTTTATTCTGTATTATAATGATATGCAAATAAAAAAAGATTTGGGAGGGTTATATTTGAAAATTAAAAAGCTTTTTAATCGCACAAGAAAATATATATTGTGCTTTTTGTTTATATTTTTTAGTCCTATCGTAGACATTAAAATTTTTGACATAAATTTAGGATGGATAGAGTTCAGTATTTGCTGTAGCTAATACAAGCATAATAAAAAATACTTGATTTATATTTTTATTTTTTAAACTTGCAAAATAAGCTTAAATTTAGAGATATTTAAGTCGAGCATGCATAAAATTAAAAAATATTTAAAATTTTAAGTTAAATAAAATAAGGAAAATATTTTGGCTGATATAGTTAAAATTCTTGCTGACATAGGTGAGGTATATGAAAAAGAAGAGCTTAAGCTCAAAAATGGAGCTCACAAATATGACAAGATCAAAGTCTATCTTTGCGACATAGTGACCAAGCAGATCGAGCCAAATTTAAACATAAGCAAAGATGACTTAATAATATGTAGATTTGGCGTTGGAGCAAATTCTGGCAATCTTTTCCCAAATTCTCAATTTTTATCCAAAGACGTGAATAAAGACGAAGCTAAATTTATAAGAGGCATTTTGAAATCTATTTCAAATTTGCTCTCCTTTTTTGAGCCAAGCATTGTAGAAAAAGACGCTATTTTATCTATACTATCAAGCATAAACGAAGAGTATTTTGTTGGTATTATAGATGAGATCAAAGGTCTTGATGAGCTAAAAAACGAAAAAGGCAAAAAAGTCGCTACTTTTTTCTCGCTCTCATATGATGGCAAGCCGGTTTCTGCATATTTTAAGCAAATTTTTGAAAATCATATCAGCGTAAAAGAGCAAAAATCATCTTACGGATACGATATCTTAACAAACGAAAAGGGTATCGGCGGCGATGCAAATTTAGCGTTTTGCTCGGTAAATGAGATGCCCACTAATATGCAATTTATCAAATCAAAGCTCCTGCCGTTAAGCGCCTTTAGCGCAAAAAAGGTAGAAAATGGCTTTAAAGCGATAAAAGATAAGCTATCGCATAATTTTTATGGTATGAAAATGGCGATTTTGCCTACTATTTTGAGTAGCTCAGTAAATTTAGAAGAGATTGTAAAAATACTTGAAGAGACTTCAAAGAACGACATAAAAAACATTGAAATCGCCGAGGAAGCCATAAAATTTAGCATAGATTATTATCTCGAGACAACAGCTAAAAAGCAGGAAAATTTACCTGTTTTAAATACGATTTTATTTTACACGCAAAGCAACGCTGCTATCGATTTAAAGCTTGCGATAGACGATGTTTTACCATCTTTTATCTCTCGCATCTCAAATTTAATGAGCCATTTTAACATAAAAGCCTTCTATGAAAAAAATAGCGGCACAGATGAGACGATCTATCTGCAAAATTTATTTGAAAGCAGGCTTGGCGTGATGAGCTTTTTGCTATCAAGAAATAAATTTGATTTAGAGATTATGATAGAAAGATATAGTGATCTGATTTATTATGGTAGTGTCAATAAAAGTTACGCAAAAAAGTTGGAATGGAGCAAATACTTTAACGATTTTTATAAAGAAAGAAAATTTGAAAATATTGCAAAATATCAAAATTTCTTTAATGAGACCAATGTCTTAAACAAAAAATTAGTCTTTCAAAAGGAGTGCGATTTGGAAAATTTAACCGATAAAAAAGAACTGATCAAAGAGCTAATCAAAAATAGCGAGTTTTTACATCAAAACGATGCGCTCATTAGCGCTTATTTACTCGGTATGCTAAGCGCGGCCATGATAAACTGGCAGCTTGGCGTGAACGGCGGCGTATCTTTTAGCAACTGGCTTAACGACTGCGGATCGATAAGCATGGAAAATTTGGAGCGAATTTGGACCAAATGTGATGAAATGATTAGAAAGCTTAAGGCTGCTTCTGGCAAGCCAAATGCTAACATTGAAAACATAAAAGAGTGTTTGATCGAAATTTTACCGCAGATCTTTTCTAACGAGAAAAAGATGGTAAAAACCTCGCATACTACGCTTGCCTTTGCTATTGGCGGAAGCGACTATCGTAAATTTATAAAAGAAAAAACAAAATAAGGAGAATAAAATGCAAAAAAAAGAGATACTTTTTTTATGGGACGGAGAGAACTGGAACCCAAATGGCGACATGCTAAAGGATAACGCTCCTAGGCGAGATGATGAAACTGGCGTAGCTGAGGTGACGGACGTGCGTATAAAAAGGACTATTAGAGATGAGATCATGAAAAAAGATGAGGCGTCGATTTTTATAAAGGAGTATAGGATAGAGGATGCCCTATTAGACGCTAAAACTGCGATCAGACAAAGTATAAATATAAAGCAAAACAAAAGCGAACTGCAGCGAGAAATTTTGTCTAAATTTATCGACATCCGCGCATTTGGTGGCGTGTTGCCTATTTCAGATAAAGATGAGATGAAGCAAGACAAAGAGATAAAAACCGCAGGCGTTCAATTTACTGGACCAGTGCAGTTTAGACTAAGCAAATCCCTAAACAAGGTCGAAGTAGAGCATGTTAAAGGAACTGGCGCTTTTGCTAGCGACTACGATCCAAATGATCCAAAAAAACAAAAAGATCAAGCGACTTTTAGAGAAGAGGAATTTATAAAATACGCTATTTTTGCTACTTACGGCATCATAGATAACTATAACGCAGCAAAAACAGGCTTTAACGAAGCCGATGAGGCTAAAATTTTAAAAGCTTTGTGGCATGGCACTAAAAACCTAACAACTCGCTCGAAAATCGGTCAAACTCCGAGGTTTATGCTAATCATCACATACAAAGACGATACGTTTGCAGGCGATCTAAACAATAGTATAAGCCTAAAAAGCGAAAAAGAAGATAGAGTGATAAGAAGCATAAACGAATACACTATCGACTTTACAAATTTAAAAAATAAACTCGCAAGATACGCCGCAAATATAGAAAAGATAGAGTATATGAGCGATTATGATTTTGAAACGATAAACAAAGAAAATTTTGACAGCAGCTGGAAAAAGATAGAGGCATAAAATGAGCATTGTTGCTTTTAGATTATTTGGCGATTACGCTCATTTTTCACATCCAGCGACGATTTACTCTAGCTTAACCTATCCAGTGCCGCCAAAGACCACTATAATGGGCTTTTTAGGCGCCGTTATAGGTGAAGAAGAGTACTTTAAGCTATCAAACATTCAATATAGCGTAAAAATAGATAGGCAAATTTTAAAAAAGAGCTTTGTCTTTAATGGCATAAAATTTGCCCTCTCAAGCAATATGCACATAGAAGAAGGCTATCAAAACGCAAAAGAGAAAAAGCAGTTTTACAGAGAGCTAATCTGCTCGCCATCTTATGTCGTATTTTTAAATTTAGAAATTTTAGAGCAAAGTTATCAAGATAAAATAATCTCAAATTTAAAAGAGCATAAAACCGCCTTTACGCCCTATCTTGGGATAAATTTTTGCATAGCGGATTTTAGCTGGATAGATATAAAAATATGTGAAAAAATATCACAAGATGAAAGCTTTATAAATACATTTACGCTTATGGATGATTTTGTTTTTGAAGGCATTAATGAAAATGCGAAATTAACTACAGCTAGAATGCCTTGTGGCTGCGAAAATGGACGAATTTTTAAAGATTTTAAAGACTTTGTGATGGAGATAAACGGCAAAGAGCTTATAAAATCTAAAAATCATGAAAATATTTATCAGATAAACGATGAAAGAGTCTATTTTATTTGACGAGTTTTGGTCGCATCCAAATAAACTTTTAGAAAATCATATAAAAAATATGATCTCGCCTGACGACGATGAGCTGGATAAGCAGGTCAAACTCTACCACGACATCGCAAAACTGAAGAATAATTTTCAAATTTACATCAGAGATACTTCAAACGACAAGCTGGATAAAAATCACTCGCTCTTGTCGGCATATTTTTTCTTGCTGAACTCAAAATTTGATGAGATACCAACCCTATTTAGCTTTCTTGCCATCGTTTCGCACCATGGCAATGTGGTAAATTTAATGACGTTAGCCAGAGAAGCTAATAAATTTTTCAAAAATCAAAAAGAGCTAGAGCAGTGGGATGAAGTGACTAATGCTGCTAAAAACATTAAGATCTATTCGGGATTATCTACAAAAAAAGATGAGTTTTTAGATAGAGCTGAAAAGCTTCGTCAATACTTAGTTTTATCGCAATACAGGCACAAATTTACCTATGAGGACTTTATAAATTTCAAAAGCCTATATTCAAATTTGATTTATAGTGATAAATTTGAGGCGATCTTTAGCATGCAAAAACAAGAAAGCAAAGATATACCGATAGATGTTTTAGAGAGTGATATCCAAAATTTGCCGCCAAATGAAAAGCGAGACGCGTTTAGAAAATTTTTTTTAAATAACTTTGACGAAAACTACAAACTTTTTACTTTAACTGCGCCTACAGGCTATGGCAAGACTTTGACGGCATTAAATTTTGCATTGAAATTTAATAAACCTCGCATAATTTATGCGCTTCCTTTTACCTCAATAATCGATCAGACCTACGATATTATCGCGAAAATTTATAAAAATAGCGATATTTCGGTTAGCAAAGCTCACCACAAAACGACGATAGATGAAAAAAATCTAACCAAGGAGGATAGGTATTCTAAGATCAAATTTTTGATGGAGTCTTTTAGCGGCGAGATAAATATAACTACTCTTTATCAGCTGATATTTGCGCTATTTGGCAATAAAAACAAAGACAACGTCAAATTTAATCAGCTAAAAAATAGCGTCGTTATCATCGATGAGGCGCAAGCGATCCCATATAACTTTAGAAAAGATTTTATCCTGCTTTGCGAGATCATTTCGCAGCGGCTTGGCACTATTTTTATATTTATGTCGGCGACAATGCCGGTTATTAAAAGCGAAAATTTTAAAGAAATTTCAAATTTAGACTATTTTTCAAAGCAGGATAGATACGTCATAAAATGGCTTGATACAGACGGCGAAGATGAGCTTTTGGAAAAGATTTGCGAAACCGCAAGCGATAAAAATACTCTAGTCGTTGTAAATACGATCAAAAAAGCGCAAGAGCTTTTTACAAAGCTAAGGGATAAATTTAGCTGCTTTTGCCTAAACGGATATATGTATGATGATCACAAGTGCGCCACTATAGAGGCCGTAAAGTGCGCGATAGATAAAAGCAAAGTTGATCCACTCGCAAGCAAAATTTTACTTATCTCCACGCAGTCCATCGAAGCTGGAGTGGATCTTGACTTTGACATTGGGTTTCGCGAAGTCTCGCCTATTAGCTCTATCATACAAACAGCAGGGCGCGTAAATAGGCATTTTGGAGCAACAAGAGGCGAGCTATACGTCTTTCCTGAAATAAGCAAATTTACAAATTTGATTTATGGCGATCTATATAAAGTAAGCGGGGCTATTTTGAGCGATCTTAAGCAAAAAGAGGTGCGAGAGAGCGAAATTTTAGAAATTTCAAATTTCTATTTTCAAAAGATAAGCAATCAACTGGAAAATTTGCATATAAAAAGCGAGATAGAAAAGCTGGAATTTGAAAATATAAATCAAAAAATCGAGGATATCATGAACGATAACTACAAACAAACCATAATAATTGAGCCTGAAGAAAATTTCATTAAAGATTTTGAAGCTAAAATTTTTGAGATCAAAAATAGTCCGAATGAGAAATTTACCATAAGAGATCTTTTTAAAAACCACATCAGAAAGTTGCCAGAATTTAGCATAAACGTAGCGTTAAAAGATATGAATAAGCTAATGCCAAATTTAAAACAGATAAATGGGCTTAAAGATATGTTTTATCTGCCGTTTGGCTCGTCTTATTTTTATAGTGCCGAGTGCGGCCTTAAAAAAGATACGAATTTGGATATTGAGGACGAGGTATTTGACTAATGTTTTCAAAAGATCAGATCACTGGCACACTTGTGAATTACTACGTTACCTGTAAGCGCGAGGCGTGGCTTTACGCGCATCAGATCCACGCAGATCAAGAGGATGAGAACGTGCTAATGGGCAAGGCGCTAG
Source organism: Campylobacter concisus (assembly GCF_003048875.2). NCBI lineage: Bacteria > Pseudomonadati > Campylobacterota > Epsilonproteobacteria > Campylobacterales > Campylobacteraceae > Campylobacter > Campylobacter concisus. The sequence continues at coordinate 1,076,020 of NZ_CP049264.1, forward strand.
CAGATATCAAAGAGAGCGATTTGCAGGACTTTGCATTTTCAAATTTGAAATTCGACAAAATTTCCAAGCAGCGCGGACATTATCTTATCACCGAATACAAAAAGAGCCTAAAAAACGAGCTTGCAGGCAAGATGCAACTACTTTTTTACGTCTATCTTTTAAAAACGGGCTTAAATTTAAAAGAGGTAAAAGGCAAGCTAATAAGCGGTAAAAAGGTGATTTTAGTGGAGGATAGTAGCGAAAATTTCGCTCTAGTAGAGAAAATTTTAAGCGAGATAAGCGCGCTTGCAAATTTAGAAAAGCCGCCCAAATTTACGCAGGGCAAATTTTGCCAAAACTGCGCATATCACGACTATTGCACTGCTTAGGAGAGAAGATGTATGTGATACTTTTTTACGACATCGCAGGACGCGAGCAAAAAGAGCGAAATAACGCAAATCGTATCAGAAAAGCAGTCGAGAAATTTCTGCCTCGCGTGCAGTTTTCAGTCTATGAGGGTGAGATCCGTGAGAGCGACTTTAAAAAGCTAAGCAAGACGCTGCAAAAAGAGTGCGCTAGCGAGCTTGACTCCATCGTCATCTATACATTTAACTCGCTAAAATACTCCGAGCGCATCGTCATTGGCATAGATAAAAATAGCCCGGTATTTAGCTAAGGAGCAAATATGCAAAAGAGTGACAGGACGCACTTTATACTTAGTCCAGGTAGGCTTTATAGACAAGATAACAATATCTATTTTGAAAAATTTGACGAGACGGGCGAGCGAGCTTCGTGCAGGATCCTGCCGATAAACGCGATCGATGAAATTTACGTGCTAGCAAAAGTGCAGATCGACACCTACACCATCGCATTTTTGGCGGACAATAACATCCTTTTGCACATCTTTAGTCCGTATCAGAGTTTTCGCGGGAATTTCTACCCAAATACGCCAAATTCCGTAAATAAAAGCGGCTTTGTATTGCTGTGCCAGCTCCGCTCTTTTGACGATCCGATCAAACGTGCATATATCGCGCGCGAGATCACTAGAGCTCACATCATAAATGACGCCGCAAACTGCAAAAGACACGGCGTGAAATTTGACGTGCAGCCTCACATAAAGGCACTAGATGCCGCCACTAGTGTGCCTGCTATCATGGCGGTAGAGGGTGCATTTCAAAAGCTCTACTACGAGAAGTGGAACGAGATCATCGCAGATCAGCGAAGCTTTAAATTTACCGTCCGCTCAAAACGCCCGCCCGCTGATAAGATAAATAGCTTTATAAGCTACGTAAATACGCGCATCTACAACATCTGCCTAAGCGAAATTTACAAGACCGAGCTAGATCCTCGCATCGGCTTTTTGCACGAGCCAAACTACCGCGCGCTAAGCCTACATCTCGATCTTGCGGAGATTTTTAAGCCGATCTTGGGCGATACGCTGATTTTTAACATGCTAAATAAAAAAGAGATCACCGCGAAGGACTTCCAAACGGACGCTGGCAGGATAAAATTTAGCAACGACGCCGTGCAAAAGATCGAGCTAAAGATGATCTCGCGCCTTTGCGAGACGCTCACGGTGGGCGGTAGGGAGCTAACGTGGAGGCAGGTGATCCGCCGCGAAGCAAACAAGCTTAAAAAGTGTATCTGCGAGGACGCGCCTTATGAAGGCTTTAGGTTGGAGTGAAATCGCATTTTAATAAAGCGTTTTTTAAGATTTTAAAAAGCTTGAAATTTAGGGCTTGGCGTATTTACACATGGCTAAATTTTAGTCAAATTTAAGGCGAAAAAATATAGACTTCTTGCACTAGAATGCCTATAAAATAGGCTTTTTGGCGCTATTAGAATTTACTCCGTTGGAGTTTGAAACAAAATATACTTCATAACATACGAAGTAGCATTTTTAATTAGAATTTACTCCGTTGGAGTTTGAAACAATCTTCTTGAATATCGCATAATAAACAAATTCCAATTAGAATTTACTCCGTTGGAGTTTGAAACTAGTGCATTTTTGAGCTGTATAAAACTTCGTTATAAATTAGAATTTACTCCGTTGGAGTTTGAAACTTAGCAAAAATATCAAGAGAATATCTAACACAAAATTAGAATTTACTCCGTTGGAGTTTGAAACAGGTTTGGGAAAACGAGCAAAAGCTGCGTGAAGCTCATTAGAATTTACTCCGTTGGAGTTTGAAACTTAAATTCCTAAATTTAGAAAACCTATAAAATTAATTAGAATTTACTCCGTTGGAGTTTGAAACAAAACAACTTTTTGCTCTACTTCATCAGTAAAGCCAATTAGAATTTACTCCGTTGGAGTTTGAAACAGTGCAATTCATACTCATCATTTATTAAATGAACTGATTAGAATTTACTCCGTTGGAGTTTGAAACACATACCACGCCGAAAGCTCGTCGAAATCCTGCGTTATTAGAATTTACTCCGTTGGAGTTTGAAACAAATAAGACGGCTTAAGCTCGATACCTATGCCTCTATTAGAATTTACTCCGTTGGAGTTTGAAACCTTGTGGTGTAGTTTCAGGTGGTGAGCATTTTCTCGATTAGAATTTACTCCGTTGGAGTTTGAAACAAGCGAATTTCTAACTATTCCGATCAATATAAAAAAATTAGAATTTACTCCGTTGGAGTTTGAAACATAATAACCATTTTTGAAAATGTGATCGCACGAAGAATTAGAATTTACTCCGTTGGAGTTTGAAACCCGCCCGCAACAGAGTAGAGATGTTTAGGGGCTTGATTAGAATTTACTCCGTTGGAGTTTGAAACTAAGAAATTTCATAAGAAATCCTTAAAAAACCTTTATTAGAATTTACTCCGTTGGAGTTTGAAACTTTATTTGAAACACCATTTAACATAGCCCCGAAAAAATTAGAATTTACTCCGTTGGAGTTTGAAACAAGATTAAAGCGCGCTAATCAATAACTAAATAAAATTAGAATTTACTCCGTTGGAGTTTGAAACTTTTGCAAATAGAGGGCTATTTTTGATATGCTCACATTAGAATTTACTCCGTTGGAGTTTGAAACTCTTTAAATTCTTTCATTTTCTACCCCTTCGAAAGAATTAGAATTTACTCCGTTGGAGTTTGAAACTCGAGCTTTGCCTCGCTCACGTTGAGAGCAACAATGTGATTAGAATTTACTCCGTTGGAGTTTGAAACTTTATTGCGAGGGCTGTCGCAAATCCCTCGGCAATGATTAGAATTTACTCCGTTGGAGTTTGAAACTGACAAAGTAAAACAAGGTGCAATAATCGCTAAATTAGAATTTACTCCGTTGGAGTTTGAAACATTACTATCAAGGCTTGGGCGGTGATGTAAATGCCATTAGAATTTACTCCGTTGGAGTTTGAAACCACACTATCACGAAAGGCACGATTTAAATGCCCCTGATTAGAATTTACTCCGTTGGAGTTTGAAACTCTCAAAAGTCAAAGAGGGGTAGATAGATGAATAAATTAAAATTTACTCCGTTGGAGTTTGAAACTCTATCTTAGCGATAGCGTCTTTAACTTGATCAAAAATTAGAATTTACTCCGTTGGAGTTTGAAACTGGCTCTAGCGTCAGTGGTTCTTTTGGTGGCTTGATTAGAATTTACTCCGTTGGAGTTTGAAACGATGTAAAATCTGCAAGCGTAACGAAGCAGACGCTATTAGAATTTACTCCGTTGGAGTTTGAAACCAAGGCTTACTTAAGCCACTCAACCATGGCGATTTATTAGAATTTACTCCGTTGGAGTTTGAAACAACGTGCAATGCTAGCGGCGTTTTTAACCAACCCTATCATTAGAATTTACTCCGTTGGAGTTTGAAACGACGCAACCGAGCAAGAAAATAATAAAAGCACACTACATTAGAATTTACTCCGTTGGAGTTTGAAACTGGATTAGCCCAGTTCCGCTTGATTTGTCCTCTATGATTAGAATTTACTCCGTTGGAGTTTGAAACGCTGACGGAAAAGAAAATAAGGACAACAGCACCGCATTAGAATTTACTCCGTTGGAGTTTGAAACATCACTGACGCCCTGCGGTTGTCGCTTCATTTTTTTATTAGAATTTACTCCGTTGGAGTTTGAAACCATAAAGTCAAAACTCTCAAATCTACTAGTTCTTATTAGAATTTACTCCGTTGGAGTTTGAAACTCGAAGTCTCTAAGCCTATGATAGCCTCCAGTGCCATTATTAGAATTTACTCCGTTGGAGTTTGAAACTCTGTGCTAATAATTGTAAAGCTAAGCTGTCGTAAATTAGAATTTACTCCGTTGGAGTTTGAAACTAAAATCGGATTTGATGTTGATAGTGGCAAGATAAAATTAGAATTTACTCCGTTGGAGTTTGAAACCGAGCACCCACAGGATATACAAAACCGCAAGGATTTTGATTAGAATTTACTCCGTTGGAGTTTGAAACATTCAGTATGAACTAAATACTCTCTATTTGTCTGACGTATTAGAATTTACTCCGTTGGAGTTTGAAACTCATCAAAGAATAAATTTGAACTTGTTGGCTGTTGAATTAGAATTTACTCCGTTGGAGTTTGAAACAGCTTTGAAGTAAGCCTAACATTTTATAAGCTCGAATTAGAATTTACTCCGTTGGAGTTTGAAACAGTATCTTTTTCAGTAGAGCAAGACAGCAAAATAGATTAGAATTTACTCCGTTGGAGTTTGAAACTCACTTCAACGCGTGAAGCCGTAGTTAGCGTAAAATATTAGAATTTACTCCGTTGGAGTTTGAAACACACGACATAAAGTGACAAATTTAAAAGCCAAAGATTTTCAAAGAAGAGATTTAAATAATATAGTTGCTATCTTGCAAAGATCTATCAAAGGAACGATAATATTGTTTTATATAGATACTTCAAAAAGCCAAAACCCCAGCCAATACAGCCAAGAAAGAAGCTAGAAATAATAATGAAATAGACTAAGCATAAACAAGCTTAATATCAAGAGCATTAACAACCTTAAATATACTTTCAAATCTAGGCTTTGAATTTTCTTTAAACATCTTATAAAAGCTTTCTCTATTTAAATTTGCTTTCTTTGCAACGTTTTCAATGCCTTTTGACTTTGCTATATAAAATAATGCTCTTTTAAATTCTTCAATATCGCCATCGGCTAAGACTTGATTTAAATATTCTTTTCTTAATTCATCAGTTGTTAAATAGTCTTCTAAATTAAATTTTGTAAATTCTTCTTTCATCTATAATCCTTTAATATCTCTTTTGCTTTTTTAATATCATCGCTTTGGCTATCTTTATCGCCAGCATTTAACAATATAATTATTTCATCGCCATCAAAGGTAAAAAATATCCTTAACCCACCACGATTGAAAAACCTAAGTTCGTATAAATCTGTATCAATAAATTTATAATCCCCTAAATGATCTTTTGTTTCTATCTGCTCCAATCTTCTCAATATAGAAACCTTGACAATAGGATTATTTAACTTATGTAACCACTTATCAAATGTCGAACTTTTTAATACTTTCATAGGGCAAATTTTAACAAATGTAGCTTAATGGCTACTTATAAGAAAAAGCCTACAACACTCACAACCCGAAGGTCGGCGGTTCATTAGAATTTACTCCGTTGGGGTTTGAAACTCGCCGAGTATGGTTGACGACAACCGCATTCACTCTTTTGATAGTCGTTTTTTCGGGGCAGTTTCATATAAATTTTTAGTTGGCAAAGTTAGATGGCAGCTATTTTGACACAATTTAGAAAAACACCTTGAAAAAAGATAAAATAAAGCAAATTATCGGATCAATGAAATTGAAGAAGGTTGTGATAATTTTTGTCAATTATAATTAAAACAAAAAATATATGAATTTATAAAACCCACTTGTAAAGACAAGTAGGCTTTAAAATGTTTTATTTCTCTAGTTTTTCTTTAAGTTTTTCTTTTTTAGATTTAGCTTTTGAAGCAGCTTTTTCTTTCTTTTCTTTTACTTTGTCAACAACTTTGTCTTTTTCATCTTTTGCTTTTTCACCCATACTAGTTTCATCTTCTTTGCTAGAAGTTAGCTCTTCTTTAGTTTTAGAAGCTTTCTTTTTTAATTTATCTTTTTTATCAGAGATTTTATCTTTCATCTCGTCTTTTGCCTCATCCATTTTCTTCTTACCAGCTTTTGCTTTTTCGCTTACTTCGCTCTTGCCAGTAGTAGAAATTTCACCTTTTAGGTTATCAAAAGTTTTATCGCCGATGCCATTTACATTTTTGAGATCGTCGATTGAGTTAAATTTATTTGCTTTTCTATACTCAATGATAGCATCTGCTTTTGCACTGCCGATACCATCAAGACTCATAAGTTCCTCTTTTGTAGCTGTGTTTAGATTGATTGCTGCCATAGCCAAAGACGCAATAGTTGCAAGTGAAATCAAAATTTTTTTCATTTTTATTCCTTAAAAGTAAATTTGAGATAAAATTCTAGCAAAGAGTGATTAATGAAGTATAAATATGAAGTAACATAAAAATGATTTTAAATATTGTTTATAGGAGAAAATCCCTGAAAATTTCAGGGAAAAAGTTTTATTTTCTAAGTTCGCGGATCTTAGCTGCCTTACCGCGTAATTCGCGTAAATAGAATAGCTTAGCTCTTCTAACACGACCTTTTCTAAGAACCTTTATCTCTTCGATAGAATCGCTAAATATTGGAAAAATTCTCTCAACACCAACACTGTTAGCACCGATTTTTCTGATGATAAATGTTTCACCAGTGCCGCTACCACGTCTAGCTATACAAATGCCTTCAAAATTTTGAATTCTCGTTTTGTCTCCCTCGTGAATACGAGTAGCCACACGCAATGTATCTCCTGCACGGAAGTCAGGGATATTTTTACCAGCAATTTGAGCATTTTCAAACGCTTCAATGTATTTATTTCTCATGTTTTTCCTTATTTATGTGGCTTTAGCTTTTGATATAAATCAGGGCGAAAGTACCTTGTTTTGCAGTGAGCCATCTTGTTTTTTAAATTGTGGATTTTAGCATGATTACCCTTTAAAAACTCTGAAACCACAAAGAGAGATTTAAAATTATCAGGTTTTGTAAAAGATGGGGCTTCAAGTAAATTACCTTCAAAACTCTCCACTTCAAGGCTCATGTCGTTTCCCAAAACCCCAGGCACATTTCTTGATATCGCGTCGCTCATGCAAAGTGCAGGCAGCTCTCCGCCAGTTAAAATAAAATCACCTATACAAAAAACTTCGTCCGCCCAAAGCTCAACAACTCGCTCATCAAGACCTTCATATCTACTGCAGACAAAACAAATATGATCTTTTTTAGAGAGCCTTTTTGCGTCATTTTGACTAAATTTTTTACCAGCTGGCGTCAAAAAAATAACATGGGCATTTTTGTCTTTTTCTTTTACAAATTTGATCGACTCATCCAAAGGCTGCGGAAACATCAAAAGCCCTGCTCCACCTCCTATCATATAGTCATCAACTTTATTATGTTTATCGTTGGTAAAATTTCTTGGATTTATGAAATCAATTTCAATAAATTTATTACTAATCGCACGTTTTAAAATAGAATCACAAAAGTAAGGTTTAACTAAATTTTCAAAAAGTGTAATAAACGTAAATTTCATGAATTTTCTAAGATATCTTTAGCGCCTTTTACCAAAATCTCTTCACTATCCAAATTTACGTTTTCAATAAAGCGCTCCAAATATGGAATGTAAAAATTCTTTGGTTTGCCACCTGCGATAAGCTCATCATCTGTTTTTATATATAAAAGTGAATTTGCAAAATTATCTTGGATATCTTCTACAATACCTAAAATTTCGCCATTTTCTACAACTTTTAAACCAATGATATCAAACTGAAAAAATTCATCTTTTTTTAGTTTGCAGTTTTTTCTGGTGAGCTCTTTTGTGGTATAAATAGTTTTGTTTACAAGTGTTTTAGCAAGATCTAAATCATCAAAATTTTCAAACAAAACCAGCTCTTTTTGTCTGTTATAGTCTTTTATTGTGAGCTGAACACTGTTTTTATCAAAAAAGGTTACACCTTTTTTAAATTGCTCTGGGAAGTCGCTCTTGTTGTGAAGCTTTAAATAGCCCTTTAAACCAACACATCTCCCGATAGTAGCGACTTCAACAATATCACTATTCAATAGCTTTTACCGTTACTCTATAACTTGTATTGTCTTTTGCTTTACAGCCAATAATAACGGTCTTTATAGCATTTATCATTTTGCCGTCTTTACCGATAAGCTTTCCAGTATCAACCTTATCAGCACTTATAATGATCTCGACAAAATTTTCACCAAGCTCTTGACGCTCAATAGTCACCTTTTCAGGAAAATCAGCTATCAGCTTGGCATATTCGTATAAAAAATTTTCAACCATTATTTTGTAATTTGCGCAACTCTGTCGCTAAGTTTAGCACCGACGCTTTTCCAGTAGTCCAATCTCTCTTTGTTGAAATTTATAACATTTGGCTCAACCATAGGGTTGTAATAACCAATGCTCTCTATCCAACCGCTATCGCGTCTTTTTCTGCTATCTGTAACAACTATACGATAAAAAGGTCTTTTTTTACGTCCCATTCTTGTTAGTCTTACTACTGTTGCCATATTATATTCTCCTCTTGTTTTTAAATAAAGCTTAAATTTAGATAACAAATATCCAAATTTAAACCCTTTTATCAAACAGGTCTTTTTAAATTTGCTTGTGAAAGCATATTTGCAAGTCCTTTTGCTCCGCCCTTTCCTGAAAATTTCTTAGCAAGCTTTGAGGCATTTTCAAACTGCTTCAAAAAGCGATTTACCTCCACTTGAGATAATCCAGAACCAGCTGCCAAACGCCTTTTTCTACTATTGTTTAAAAGGTCTGGATTTTCACGCTCTTTTTGCGTCATAGAGTTTATCATAGCCTTAATATGCAAAATTTCTTTTGAATTATCAAGATCTATATCTTTTATCTGATTTGCAATATTTGAAAGTCCAGGTATCATACCCATCAAAGACTTCATACTACCAAGCTTTTTAACGCTTTCCATTTGATCCAAAAAGTCATTAAAGTTAAACTGACCTTTTTTTATCTTTTGATTTAGACGCTTCGCCTCTTTTTCATCGATAATAGTCGATGTTTTCTCAACCAAAGTGGCTAGGTCGCCCTCACCCATTATACGGCTTACGATACGATCTGGTATAAAGCTCTCGATATCAGCTACTTTCTCTCCAGTACCAACAAATCTAAGTGGGATATTTAGCTGTTTTGCGATGCTAATAGCTACGCCACCTTTTGAGTCAGAGTCGAATTTAGAAAGGATAACTCCAGAAATTCCTAAAATTTCATTAAAACTTGTAGCTGTCTTTACGGCGTCTTGACCACTCATAGCGTCAGCTACGTAGAAAATTTCATGTGGATTTATCGCATTTTTTACATCTTTTATCTCTTGCATCAACTTTTCATCGATCGCGAGACGACCAGCAGTATCCACTAAAAGCACATCATAAAGACCGCTTTTTGCTTTTTCTAGTGCTTCTTTTGCTACTTTTATAGGGTTGTTTTCATTTTCTATATAAAAAAGATCTATCTCATTTGCAACGCAGAGCTGTCTTAGCTGCTCAACCGCTGCTAATCTTTGCAAGTCGCAGGCCACAACTAAAACTTTTTTCTTTCTTAGCTTTAGATAGTTTGCAAGCTTGATAGTTGTCGTTGTTTTACCACTACCTTGCAAGCCAGCCATCAAAACAATGGTTGGCGCAACTGGCGCATAGACAAAGCCTTGATTGCCAGGAGCTGTTAAGATAGTAGTTAAATTTGACTTGATCGCATCTAGAAAATTCTTTTGGCCAACGCCAGTTTGCTTTAGTTCGCTTTCGATAGACGCGAGTAGATCTTTGGTGACTTTGTGGTGAACATCAGCTTTTAAAAGAGCTTTTTTGAGCACGTCAAGTGCGTTTTTTAGAGCTTTTTCGTCATCTACAAAACGTATCTTACTAACGGCTAATCTAAAAGACTCGCTAATTTGTTCGAACACTAATCACCTTTCTAAGTTGTTATTAAAGGGCGTATATTACTAAATAATTTCTTTATTGCTCTTTAAATTTCAAATTTATTAGATAGCTCAAATCCAAGAGAGTTAAATTCTCTTGGGATCGGCGCTTTAAATTTATAGTCTAAAAGAGCGATAGAATAGGCATGTAAAAACATTCTATTTGCCCTATTTTTGCCGTATTTCTCATCGCCAACGATAGGTAAATTTAAACTAGCCAAATGCACTCTTATCTGGTGCGTTCTGCCTGTTTTTATGACAACTTTTACCAGTGTTTTTTTACCTGCAACCATGAGTGGTGAAATTTCACTGATCGCCTCTTTGCCATCTTTTGAGATCTTTGAGAAGGCGCCATTTTTATTTTTTATAGTTAAGATCGGCTCATTTACGACCACTTCCTCGCTCATGATGCCCCTAACTGCGGCCACGTAAATTTTCTCAACCTTCATCTTTTTAAACTCATTTATGGCAAGGCTTGCAAATTCATCATTTTTTACAAGAAGTAGCACGCCGCTTGTGTCTTTATCGAGCCTGTGAAGGAGTGGAAATTTATAAATTTGACTGATTTTTTCGCTAGTAACGGCAGCAGGCTTATTAATGGCTATTAAATTTTCATCTTCAAAGATAACACTTGGCTTTGGCATCTCTTCGACGCTAAATTTAGTATTTTCGCTCATTAGCGCACGGGCGATCATCACCTTTTGCCCCTTTGCGTAAACCAGTCCGCTGTCGATTAGCTCCTTTGCCTCGTTGTTTGAGATATTTTTTTGTTTGGCTAAAATTTTATACGCTTTTTCTTCACTCATAAAGTGCTCCTTATATCTTCTATGATCACATCAGCGCTGGCCTGCACGGCGATCTTGCTCTTTTTGGCGTTACCATCTATTATGCCGCCAATCTCACTGGCCTTTGCGATATAGATGTTTTCAACTAGGCCAAATAACGCCTTTTGGTTAAATATAAACTCGCCGCTAATTATCACTGGGTTAAATTGTGCGCACTCGATTGGATTATGCCCGCCGATATTTGGCATAAAACTGCCTCCAAGCACGACTATATCGCTAATAGCATAGACATTTACAAGCTCGCCTAAAGTATCAAGCAAATTTACTTTAGCTTCAAATTTATGACTTTGGCTAAATTTAGCAAAGCTAAAGTCATGCTTTTTAGCATACTCGCCTGCAATCTTTTCAACCTCTGCAAATCTCTCAGGGTGGCGTGGTGCGATGATCAAAAGATCGTTTTCTTTTAAATTTAAATTATCTAAAATCATCTCTTCTTCGCCAGTATGCGTGCTTGCTAGCACGATCACTCTAGCTTTTGGCTTTTCATAAATTTTACTCACACTTGGTAAAAACGCAGCTTTTATGTTGCCAACAACCTCTATTTCACCTGCTCCAAGCGACTTTAGCCGCTCTTTATCAAGCTCACTTTGGGCGTAAATTTTATCTATAAATTTAAAAAGATATCTGTAAAAAAAGCCAAATTTTAAGTAGCTTTTATAGCTTCTATCTGAAATTCTAGCGTTTATGAGGATCACGCGGCTGCCCTTTAGCTTTACCATGAAAACTAGCATAAGCCAAAGCTCAGCCTCAAAAATGACTAAAATTTTGCTCTTTTTTAGCCAAAATGGCAAGAAAATTTCAAATGGCAAAAACCTTGTGTTAGAGCAAATTTTACTCGCCGCTTCAAAGCCCGTATTTGTCACGACGCTTATGGCTTTGCTATCAAATTTTTGCATCAAAGGCTTAAGCGCTTGCACCTCGCCAAATGAGCAAGCGTGAAAATGCACATCTGCGTCTTGAAATTTTGGATTATTAAAGAGAAAAAAACGTGCTGGGATCGATCTATGATATTTTTTTTTGAAACTTAATAAAAGTAGAAAAATAGCCCCAAAAAAGTAGAGTATTGAGGCTAAAAAATAATATATTATTATCACGAAACGTGTTATTGCTCTTGTTTATATAAAATTCTGCCACAATGCGGACAAGTAACGATGTCTTCGCCTTTTACGACTGCAGAGAAAGTCTTATCATTTATCTGCATAAAGCAGCCGTAACAAGCTTGTTTTTTAACTGGCACAACGGCTGTGTTGTGAGCCCATTTTCTGATCTTTTCGTAAAATGCTAGGATTTTTTGGTTCATCGCAGCAACAAGTTTATCTTTTTTAGCATAAACCTCTTTGCGCTCTTTTTCGATCTTTTCAAGCTCAGATGAAACCTCGCTTTTTATCTTTTCTAAATTTCCTTCAAGCTCTGTTTTTTTGGCATTTAGCTCATCTTTTTGAGCATTTTTATTGTCTATTAGTTTTTCAAGTCTAGCAATCTCTTCATTTGCTGCTTCAAGTTGCTCTTTTGCGATATCTTCTTCAAGACCTAGCGCTTTTATCTCTTTTTCGCTTTTTGCGCTTGAGCTTTTTTTAGCTACATCTTTGATCTTTGCACTAAATTCTGCGATGTGAGCGTTTGTGCCTGATTTTTGTGATTTTAGATCATTTACCTCTTCGTCAAGTCTTTCTACATTAACCGCTATAGTTTCACACTCTTCTTCTATGCTTTTATAGGCTTTTTCTACTTCTTGTATGCGCGGCGTGAAACCATCTATTTGTTTGTCAAGATCAGATAATTCAACTAATTGTTGCAAATATTTATTCATAATGTTTCCTTTTTTGTTAGCAATATGTAAATGGGTTTTTAGAATTGCTTATTATAACTTCAATTTTTAGATTTTGCAAATATTTTGCTAAAAAATCACTAAAATAACGCTCGCTTTCATAGTGATTTATGTCGATCAAATTTAGTCCATTTTCCTTTGCGTAAAGGGCTTGGTGATACTTTAGATCGCCTGTTAAAAAGGCGTCTGCTTTGACATCTTGCATAAGATCTGCGCCGCTTCCAGTGCAGATGCAAATTTTAGAAATTTCATCTTTTGCATAAACTGCTCTTAAATTTTCAAGTCCAAGTTTTTCTTTTACAAATTTACAAAGCTCGCTAAATTTCATCTTCACATCAGCGTAGATCAAAAAGCCCTCTTTGCTTGAAATTTCAAGCCCCAAAACCTGCGTCACAAATTTCTCATTTAAAAAAGCAAGGTCGGCGTTTGTGTGAAGCGAGATGAGCGAGATATTTTTCATCATCATCTCTCTTATGAGTGAGCTTGGATAGAGGCTGTAGTCTAGGCACTTTAACCCTTTAAAAATGAGCGGATGGTGGGTGATGATGAGCGAGTTTGGCAAGACATTTTGCAAAAGCTCACTATCAAGATCAAGGCTTAGATAAATTCGCTCAAATTCGCTATCAAATGAGCCAACCTGCAGACCACTATTATCCCAAGACTCTTGGCTCGCAAATGGGCAAATTTCATCTAAGATTTTATAAATTTCAGCTATTTTCATCAAATTTTATTTTTACTCTAAGCTCTCTTTATATGTTAGCGCACACTCTTTTGCAAGCTCGCGAATTTTTAAAATGTAGTCTTGTCTTTGCGTCACGCTTATCGCTCCGCGCGCATCAAGGACGTTAAATGTATGAGCTGCAAGCATACAGTAGTCGTAAGCAGGCAGTGAAATTTTAGCCTCCAAGCAGCGTTTGCACTCGTTAAATGCGTTTTCAAACTGATTAAAGAGCATATCAATGTTTGCCACTTCGAAGTTATATTTGCTCCACTCATACTCGCCTTGTTTATGCACATCAGCGTAGGTTACGATGTTGCCATTAGAGTCGTCCCAAACGATGTCATAGACGCTATTTACATCTTGTAGATACATAGCTAAGCGCTCAAGACCGTATGTTATCTCACCAGATATGAGCTCGCAGGCTATGCCACCCACTTGTTGAAAATAGGTAAATTGCGTAATCTCCATGCCATCTAGCCAGACCTCCCAGCCAAGCCCCCAAGCGCCAAGTGTAGGGCTCTCCCAGTTATCTTCTACAAAGCGGATGTCGTGATTTTTCAAATTTAGACCAAGTCTTTCAAGGCTTTTTAGATAAAGCTCTTGGATATTTTCTGGGCTTGGTTTTATGAGCACCTGAAACTGATAGTAAGCGCCAAGGCGGTTTGGGTTTTCGCCGTATCTGCCATCAGTCGGACGGCGGCTTGGAGCTACGTATGCGGTCGCCCAGGGCTTTGGTCCAAGGCTTCTTAAAAATGTCGCTTGGTGATATGTGCCAGCACCTGCTGGCATGTCGTATGGCTGAAGTATGACGCAGCCTTGTTCTTGCCAATAGTTTTGAAGCGTTAGTATTATTTGTGAAAATGTCATTTTTTGCCTTTTATTTTATTGATATATAAATTTCTATTTTATCTTTTAAGTATTTTTCAAAGTCTGTTTTATAGGTTCTTTTTAGCTCGCTACTTTCAAAATATCTCCAAATTTCATCCCAAAATTTTGCAACATTTTGTGGCTCATTTGCAAAGCTAAAAAGAGCGTACTTCCCGCTTTGTATCTTTAAATTTTCATTGCCTTTTTGGTGTGATCTTATGCCGATGAAGTTATCGTAATGTCCATTAAGATCACTTTCGTAGTTACAGTAAACGCTATAAATTTCACCCCTGCCACCATAGTATTCACTCATAAATTTAGACCATAAAGCTGGAATTTTACCCTTGCCATCTATCTCATCTTCATTTTTAGTGCGAGTTTTTACTCCGTAAATTTCAAAGCTTTCCTCTAAATTTATAATTTTCATGAACTACTTTTGTCCGTTAAAATTTTCAACCGCTTGGTTCCACATGAGCTTATATTTTCGTTTTAAAAATTCAACTTCATCTTGTGAAATTTTAAGCTGTTTTGTAAGTGTTTCGACCGTTTTTCTATCTTCGTCATAGAGCTCTTGCATCGAGATGAGCGCCTCTTTTAAAAATTTATTCTCATTTCTTAAGGTCTCAAGCGTCTCATCTTTTGCGTCAAGCACCTTTTCGTGTAAATTTAGTATCGTGCCGATCGTCTTTTCGACAAAGCTAAAACCATCTTGGCTTTGCGGCTGCAAGGATAAATTTTGCGAAACACTAGGCACCACGCTCATCGTTCCCTCGCTCGCTTCTATCAAAATTTCTCCATTTTCCTCTTTGGTCTTCAAAACGCCACGATTTATCATATCCTCGATAACTTCGCGCTCTAAATGCACAAGTTTGCAAAATTCATCAACTCCAAGATAGGTCTGCACCGCTTCTCCTTTTATAGTATCACTTCAACCTTTGAAGAGTCTTCCTCTAAAGCCTTTATCTTTGCCTCTCTGTCGGCCTTTAGCGCACTTGCTAGCCCCTCATCTTCAAGGGCTAAAATTTGCACCGCAAGATAGGCTGCATTTATTGCGCCAGCCTTGCCGATAGCTAGAGTTGCCACTGGCATGCCACTTGGCATTTGCACAGTTGAGTAAAGTGCATCAACGCCGCTAAGAGCCGATCCTGCCATTGGTATGCCAATCACTGGTTTTGTTGTGTTTGCAGCGATCGCTCCAGCTAGGTGAGCCGCCATACCAGCAGCTGCGATGAAGACTTTTGCGCCCTTTTTCTCGGTATTTGCGACGTATTCGCTAGTTCTTTTTGGGCTTCTGTGGGCTGAACTGATTATCAATTCATATTTTACGCCAAATTTCTCCAGAGTCTTTGCTGCCTCGCTAACGATCTCATAGTCACTTTTACTTCCCATTATAATAGAAACAAATTTCATATTTTCTCCCTTAAAAAACTAAATTTTGGCAGCTTAACGCCGAGGTTTATCTCATTTTCATTGCCACTGTGAATTTCGCTCATGACCTTGCCTTTTTTGGTGATGAGCTGCTTAAATTTGATAAATTTCTTGCCATCTTGCGAATAGACCTTTGAAATTTCATTTTCACTATCATCTATGTGTGAGCCAGTTGGAGCTACGATCTCATAGCCCTTATCTGGGAAAATTTTATATTTACATTTAAAAAACTCGCCATCTTCGCTTATGGCATTTACCTGATGAGTGCCCTCTTCTAGGCTGCTCGTGTGATTTTGCGTATCGGTTCGCTCATAAGGTCTATGAACCAAGTAGCCGTCCGTAAAACCGCGATTTTTCAGCGTATTTATCTCATTTTCATAAATTTGCGCGTCAAATTTATCATCCATAGCATCATCTATCGCCATTTTATAGGCTCTTGCCGTGCAAGCTGCGTAGTACTCGCTCTTTGTGCGGCCCTCTATCTTAAAGCTATCAATGACACCGCTATCAACGATCTCTTTGATATGTGAGATAAGGCAAAGATCCTTTGAGTTCATGATGTGAGTGCCGTTTTCGTCCTCTTCTAAGCGGAAAAGCACGCCGCTCTCTTCGTTTTTGGCGTAGAGTTCATATTTAAATCTGCAGTCGTTTGCGCAGCTACCGCGGTTTGACATACGTCCGCTTTGCACTGAGCTTACTAGGCACCTGCCAGAGTAGGCAAAACACATCGAGCCATGGACGAAAATTTCGATATCAAGGGTTGGAATTTCCTCTTTTATCTTTATGACATCTTTTAAATTCATCTCGCGTGCCACGACGATGCGTTTTGCACCCATGTCGTGATAAATTTTAGCGTCCAAAACGTTCATAACATTTGCCTGAGTTGAGAGGTGTATCTCGATATCTGGAGCGATCTCTTTTGCTAGGCTCATGACGCCTGGAGTTGCGATGATAAAGGCATCTGGCTTCATCGCTGAGATGGTTTGCAGGTGCCTTTTTAGTGGCTCTATCTGAGAGTTAAAAGGAAAGGCATTTATGGTCGCATAAAATTTCTTTCCCTTTTCATGAGTGTAGTTTATCGCCTCTTTGAATGTTTCAAGGTTAAACTCCCTTGCCGACCTAGTCCTTAGTGAAAAGCTAGCCACCGAGCCATAAACGGCGTCGGCTCCGTACTCAAGAGCGATTTTAAGTTTTGTTAAATTTCCAGCTGGAGATAAAAGCTCAGGCCTTTTTAGCACTATTTTTTACCTAGACTTTCTATCAAAGCTTCGATGTCATCGTTGCTGACAAGATTTTCAGTCGTTGTATCACCAGCGATATGAACAGCTGATCCCACGCGCTTATCGTCATCAATACGACCTTCAAACAATGTATTCATATATTTGCTAAGCGCCCTCATAACGTTGATAACACGCTCGATCTTTTGCCTGTGGATGTCTTGATACTGCATCATATCCATAGCCATCATGATCTCATCTTGTCCCATTTGTAAATTTCCGATGATATTATCGATCGTGCCAAGAAGCGAGTTGTTTTTCTCTAAAGCCTCGCTAAATGCAGCGATATTTGGAAATTTCTCACTTAGCGTTGTAAATAGCTCAACGTTTGAGTTTATCGCGTCTTTTAGGCTATTTGAGTCGCTCTCAGCGTCCATAAAAAAGTTATTTATCGTCTCAAGCTTGTCAAACATCTGAGTAGCTTTCTCTTCGCTATCTCTTGTCACATCGTCAAGCTGATGCACCATTTTATGGTCTTCTGTCGGTGGTGGCGGTGGCCAAACGCCGTCTGCACTCACTCTGTAGTTTTCGCCATGTTTTGAACTATTTGCTTGTGGCTCATCTGCTTTAGCACTCATTGCCTCTGCAACTTCTGCTACCTCGTCTGTTTCCTCTTTGACGTCCGCGACCTCTTGGCTGGCATCTTTAGTATCACCTAAATCATCCTCTAATCCGCCCGCCATAAGCGCGTCAAGTTCCTCTTGGGTCATAAAAGCTCCTAATAAAATTTGCCTTGATTATATAGGATTTAAATAAAAAGAAAGTTTAAAAAGTATGCGTTTATCTTTAAATTTATCAAATTTTAGGTAGCATTTTTGAAAAATAAACGACTTTAAAAGGCTAAAAATGACCGTCGATCTTCACAACCACACACCTCTTTGCAACCACGCAGTTGGCGAACCGCTAGACTTTGTGAGATGCGCCATAAAAGCTGGCACAAAATACTTTGGCTTTAGCGATCACGCGCCGATGAACTACGATGAAGCTTATAGGATGAAATTTGAGGAGATGCAAAGCTACGAAGACGAAATTTTACGTTTAAGAGATGAATTTAGCGGTGAGATAGAAATTTTACTTGGTTACGAGATGGACTTTTTAGATGGATTTATGGATGAGCGAGTTTTTGCTAGAAAGGTTGATTATCTAATAGGCTCTGTGCATTTTTTTAACGGCTGGGCGTTTGACAACCCTGAATTTATCGGTGGCTACGAAGGCAAAGACTTGGATCAAATTTGGCAGGAGTATTTTGACCACATAGAAAGATCAGCTAGGCTTGGTAAATTTGACATCATGGGACACATCGATCTTTTAAAGCTATTTAAATTTTTACCCAAAAAAGATGTCAGGATCCTAGCTAAAAACGCTATAAAAGCGATAAAAGAGGCAAATTTAGTAGTTGAGATAAACGCAGCTGGCTTTAGAAAACCTATCGGCGAGCAATATCCAAGCGTAAATTTACTTGAGCTAATCGCTGAAAATGACATCACCATCACCTTTGGCTCAGACGCTCATGCTAAAGAAGATATCGGTAAAAACGGCGAAATTTGCGAGCAGATAGCTAGAAATTTGGGGTATTCAAAGTGTGCGATATTTAAAAACAGAGATAGAGAATTAGTAAAATTTTAGTTTGGGGTCAAATAAAATATAAAAATAATCTTAAATATAAAATTTTGTGATACAATACGAAAATTAAAAACCAGAAGGAGATAAAAAATGGGAAAATTTGTCCAAAACATCGATCATTTTTTTGATTTTTGCAAAGAAAATGAAGTTAAATTTGTAGATTTTAGATTTACTGATCTAAACGGCGCTTGGCACAGCATAAGCTATAACATAAAAGCTGTTACAAAAGAGAATTTCACAAACGGCATCCCAATGGACGCTAGCTCGATGAACGGCTGGCAGCCTATCGACAAAAGCGATATGATAATGAAGCCAGAAGCGACATCTGCGTTTTTGGACCCATTTACCTCTGACATCACAGTCGTTGTTTTTTGCGATATCTACGACATTTATAAAGGTCAAATTTATGAAAAATGCCCTCGCTCGATCGCAAAAAGAGCGATGCAATATGTAAAAGATAGCGGACTTGGCGACGAGGCATATTTTGGCCCTGAGAATGAATTTTTTGTATTTGACAACGTCAAAATCATCGACAGCCCAAACTGCGCGATGTATCAAGTAGATAGCGAAGAAGGCGAGTGGAACGACGCTGCGGACTTCAAAGATAGCTACAACACAGGTCACCGCCCACGAAGAAAAGGCGGCTACTTGATGACTCAGCCAATCGACAGCATGGTCGATCTAAGAGCTGAAATGATGCAAGTTTTAGAGCAAGTTGGCCTTGAAGTATTTTTAGGACACCACGAAGTCGCACAAGGTCAAGGCGAGATCGGCGTGAAATTTGGCAACCTAGTCGAGGCTGCTGACAACGTTCAAATTTACAAATACGTCGTTCGAATGGTCGCTCACCTAAACGGCAAGACAGTTACATTTATGCCAAAACCGCTTTATGGCGACAACGGCAGCGGCATGCACGTGCATCAATCAGTCTGGAAAGATGGCAAAAATTTATTCTACAAAGAGGGCAACTACGCAAATTTAAGTGACTTTGCAAGACACTACATCGGCGGCGTTTTAAAACACGCAAGAAGCGTTGCAGCCTTCACAAACCCAAGCACAAACAGCTACAAACGCCTAATCCCAGGCTTTGAAGCGCCATCTATCCTAACCTATTCGAGCCAAAACCGCTCAGCGAGCATCCGCATACCCTACGGCGCTGGCGAGAAGTCAGTTAGAGCTGAGATGAGATTTCCAGATAGCACAGCAAACCCTTATCTAGCCTTTTCAGCGATGCTAATGGCGGGCCTTGATGGCGTAAAACACAAATACGAGCCAGTTGGTCCGATGGATGAAAATTTATTTAAACTCCACCTCGATGAGATCAGAGAGCGCGGCATCGAGCAGCTCCCACACACGCTTCGTGGCAGCCTTGAGGCGCTTATCCGCGATAACGAATACCTAAAACCGATAATGAGCGATCTTTTCATCGACACTTATCAGCACATGAAATTTGAAACTCAGGTTTGGCCTTACGAAGCACGCCCAACTGCTTATGAGTTTAAAACCTGCTTCTCTTGCTAAAACGCATCTCCAAGCTCATTTTGGGCTTGGAGACTTCTTTAATCAAATTTAAAATATAAAATCCTGCGATTATTAAATTTAGAGCTAAATCCAATAAGCTCTATCGCTTAGATTTTTTAACCATAACAGATAAATTTTTTAAAAATATAAAATCTATATAGTTAAATTTTGAGCTAAATTTGGCTTTACGAATAAGAATAAATTTTAAATTTAATAAGCCCAACTCATGCAAATTTAGAAATTTAAAGCTTATACATAAAAATAGCCACAGCAGATAAATTTTAAACTAAATTTGATTTTGCAAACAAGGGGCAAATTTACCAGCATTTTAAATTTATCTGTCTCATTAAAAGTTTAAATTTAACAAGCCATAGCTCTTTTAAATTTACAATATAAATTTGAGATTTCATTTAGTTAGGATAGCAGCAGATAAATTTATTAAGAAATTTACGCCAAAAAGTCAAATTTAAAGCGTTTAATAAAGCAAATTTACAAAAAAAGCCAAATCCCTAGCTATTTTGCACTTCAGGCTGTCCAAAGAGCCTATTTGCCTCTTTTATCACACCCTCTTCTCTTTGCTTTTTAAGCTCCTCTGGGCTTTTGCTCTGACTTAACGACATCAGCTCTTTTGCAAAGTCATTTTGCGGCTGAGATAGCGTATTTACCCTAGTTTCAGGCGCAGCAGGCTCGCTTGCTGGCTCATCTTTTTGCTCGTTTTGCTGCCTAGCCTTTATCTTAGCGATCTCCTCGTCAAGGTAGCTATATTTATCTTGTGGCTCTTGTAGCTTAGCTTGAGACTCTGGCTTTGGGGCTGAAATTTGCGTCTTAGCATTTACGATCTTGATTTTTTTACCAAAAATTGTATGTAAAATTTCATGCATTACGCCCCAGCTTTTTTTGAAAAATGCCAGCTCATCGCCAGTTGCATTGACGATTAGTCCAAGCTCATTTTCATTTAAAAAGCTAAAACTTATGTGATTTTTAAAAATTTCTCCAAGCTCAAAGCTTCTATCATAAATTTTTGCCACAAACTGCTCGTATGGCGTCTTTGGCGCCTCTTTTACGGCTAAAATTTGCTCACTCACGCCAGCTTTTGGCTCGATCACAGCCACGCTAGGCTCGCTCTTAGCAAGCTTTATAGCTTCATCGATATCTTGTAAATTTAGCGCTTCTATCATCATAAAAAGCATAAGCATGAGCACAAAGCCGTTGTCGCTTGATACGCTTAGCATCGACTTTGCCTGCGCCAAAATCCTAAAAAATCTCTCATATATAAGAAGTGAAAATTTTGGGTCGTTGTCTAAAAATCTCTGCTTTAAATTTGCCAAAATTTCATCTATGATCATCTCTGGCTCATAGGTTTCAAGCTCAGTCACAAGCACTCTAATGGCGTTTTTATCGGCATTCGCGACGTGTTCGATGATCTGCTCGATCCTACTTGGATCAAGAAGTCCAAGCATCTCCGCCACGCTTGATTTTGTGATATTGCCAGCGCCATAAATGATAGCTTGATCAAGCAGCGTTAGCGTATCTCTTAGCGAACCGCCGCCGCTTCTAGCTAGTATCTCAAGTGCCTCCCTCTCGTAGCTCACGCCCTCTTTGCTAAGGATAAATTCAAGATGTTTTACGATCTCATATCTGCTTATCTGCTTAAATCTAAAATGCTGCGTTCTTGAAAGCACCGTCGTTGGTAGCTTGAGCGGGTCGGTGGTAGCAAGTATAAATTTAACATAGCTTGGCGGCTCTTCTAGCGTTTTAAGAAGGGCATTAAACGCCTCTTTTGTTAGCATATGCACTTCGTCGATGATGAAAATTTTATATCTAGCAGCCGTAGGAGCGTATTTTGTCTGCTCGATGAGCTCTCTTATATCGTCGATCTTTCTGTGGCTAGCTGCGTCCATCTCGATGATATCCATGTGGCGCGACTCGTTTGCCATCACGCACTGCGCGCAAACCTCGCAAGGCCTAGAAGTTGGCCCTTTCTCGCAAACCAAAGCCTTTGCAAATATCCTAGCGCTTGATGTCTTGCCGCTTCCCCTAAGGCCTGAAAACAAATAAGCATGGCTCACTCTATTTTCGTCAAGTGCGTGGGTTAGGCTCTTGCTTACGGCTTCTTGTCCGATGAGCTCATCAAAATTTTTTGGTCGATATTTTAGGGCTAGTGCTTGCAACTGCTTTCCTTTTTGCAATTTTAATTTGCTGATTTTATAAAAAAAGGCATAAATTTATGGTTATGATAAAGTTAAATTTCGCTAAATTTAAGCCAAACTTTAGCGAAAAGGATAAATTTGCAAGCATTTATATCTGGATTTTTCACCTCTTTATCGCTCATTTTAGCCATTGGCGCGCAAAACGCATTTGTCCTAAAACAGGGCATCAAAAGAGAAAATATCTTTATCATCTGCCTTATTTGCGCCATTAGCGACGCCCTCTTGATCTTTGCAGGGGTTTTTGGGCTTGGTAGCCTCGTGCAAAACTTTTCCATCATCAAGCAAATCGCCCTATATGGTGGCTTTTTATTTTTGCTTTTTTACGCACTAAAGAGCTTTCACACATGCTTTTTTAAGGACCTTAGCATGGATACTAGCGGCGAAAATGTGAAATCAAATTTAAAGAAAAACATCCTTTTAACGCTCGCATTTACTTGGCTAAACCCTCACGTCTATCTTGACACGATGATCCTAATAGGCTCGGTTTCGACTAAATTTAAAGATGAAAATTTGATATTTGGCGTGGGAGCTAGCCTTGCCTCATTTTGCTTTTTCTTCGCACTTGGCTATCTGGCTAGGTTTTTAGCGCCCATTTTTGCAAGGCCCATCTCTTGGAAAATTTTAGAGTTTTTTGTCGGCCTCATCATGCTCGCCCTTGCTTTCATGCTCATTTTTGCTAGCTTCTAGCCTCTTTTTTAGCGCCTCTTTTTTGCGAAGTTCGAGCTGGTAGGCTTCATTTAGCGCGTCTTCGCCATCTAAATTTGCTCCGTCTAAAAATTTGCGGTAGTCTTCAAACTGCCTATTTTTTATCCCCCAAAGCACGCCAAAAAGCAGGGCTGCCCCCATCAAAACCGAGATAAAAACAAGCATCGCAAGAGTCGTTGTATCCACTATTTATCCTTAAATTTTCTAACTATAAAAAGCGAGTTTAGTATGACGCTTAGCGAGCTTGCCGACATGAAAAGCGCGGCAAAGAGCGGCATGACGTAGCCACAGACAGCAAATGGCAGGCTAAGGGCGTTATAAAGCAGGCAAAAGAGTAAATTTTGCTTTATCGTTTTATAGGTGAATTTTGAAATTTTCACCGCTTTTGAAAGGCTTTGCAGGCTATCATCAAGTAGCACCACGTCGCTTTTCTCTAAGCTCACCGCGGCACCACTTCCCATACAAATAGCCACGTGAGCAAGGCTAAGCGCGGCTGCGTCGTTTATGCCGTCTCCTACCATCAGCACGTTTTTGTCCTGCTGCTTAAGCCCAGCTATAAATTTAGCCTTTTCATCAGGCAGCATCCCTGCCCTAAACTCGCTCACATCAAGCTCATCTGCCACGTTTTTTACCACATTTTGCACGTCGCCACTTAGGATACACACCTTCATACCAGCACTCTTTAGCTCATCTATCAAAGCCTTTGCCTCGGGCTTTACGCTATCTTTTAGGTAAAATTTAGCCACCAGCTCGCCCTGCTTGCCCACAAAAAAGCTCACATTTTCTTCGCTCTCATCAAATTTCACCCCATTTTCAGCCAAAAAGCGCCTACTTCCAGCCACAAAACGCTCACCCAAAATATCAGCGCTAACTCCCTTTGCCACGCTTAAATTTGCATTTTCAAGCTCAACTTTTTTTGCGCCTTTTTGCTTTAAAAACTCGGCCACCGCCACGCTTATTTGGTGGTTTGAGATGAGGCAAAGCGAGTAAATTTTATCAATACTCACGCTCTCTTTTATAAAAAACTCGCTCACTTCAAATTTAGCCTTTGTGAGCGTCCCAGTCTTGTCAAATACCGCCACATCGCACTTTGCAAGGCTTTCAAAAAATTTAGCCTCCTTAAAAAGCACCTTGTTTTTAAAGGCAACCCCAAGGGCGCAAACGCTGCTAACTGGCGTGGCAAGAGCAAGCGCACAAGGGCAAGCGATCACGATGACGCTCACGGCTGTCACCACCGCTTCTGAAAAGCTAAATTTAAAGTACCAAAACCAAAATGTAAAAAACGCTAGAACAAGCACGCCAAGAGAGAATTTCGAGGCGATTTTATTGACTGCTAGCTCGATATTTGGCTTTTTTAGCTCTGCGTTCTGAAGTAAATTTATAAGCTTATTAAGGTATGAGTTTTTAAAAATTTGCCTTGCCTCATAGACGATCTGCCCGTTTAGACAGACAACGCCACTTTTTACCTCGCCCCCAGAGCTTAGTAAAAGTGGCAAACTCTCACCTGTTAAGCTTGAGCTATCCACGCTCGCCTCGCCACTAAGCACCACCCCATCAAGCAGCGCTCTCTCGCCTGATCTAAGCACGATCTTTTCGCCTAAATTTACATCCTTTGGCTCTTTTAAAATGTCCTTGCCATCTTCTAAAACGCACACTTTTGCAAGCAGCATATCACTTAAGAAATTTGAGGTCTCAAGCGCCTTTTTCTTGCCTAAAATTTCTAAAAATTTACCGATAAAAACAAAGGTTATGATCATCGCAACCGAGTCAAAATAACTCTCGCCGCTTCTCGTAAGCATCGCAAAAATCGAGTAGATATATGTTATGCTAGCCCCAGTAATAACGAGCAGGTCCATATTTGGCGAGGCATTTTTAATGGCGATTTTTGCCCCCTTAAAAAACTCGCTACCAGTATAGAAAAGCACAGGCGTTGCCAGTACAAACTGCGCGAAACTTAGCAGATCCTTCACGTCGCTTCTGATACCGCTAAAGTAGCCGCCATACTGCGCGATCGCCAGCCACATGATATTCATCGTGGCGAAGACGCCAACAAGCGCTTTTGCGTAGAAATTTCGCCTTTTTTTGACTAGTTCATCCTCTTTTTGGCTCGCTGCGTAGGCCTTTGGAGTGTAGCCAACGGCGTAAATTTTCTCAATTATTTGCTCCACCAAAAGCTCTTGCTCATCGTAAACGATGACCGCCTTTTGACTAAGCGAGTTGATATTTACCTCTAAGATACCAGGCAGGCTAAAAAGCGCCTTTTCAAGCAGCCAGATGCACGCCGAGCAGGTTATGCCGTCAATGAGAAGCGAAATTTTAGAAAACTCGCCCTCTTTTGTCACTAGCTCGCTAAAATTTGCCGCTAAATTTTTGACATTTACGCCGCTACTTGCAGGATTTAGCGTGTTTTTGCCAAGTCGTTCATAAAACTCGCCAAAGCCACTTTCATTTAAAATTTCATATACGCCTTTGCAGCCAACGCAACAAAACTTAAGCCCGCCTCTAGCTTCTATCATCGCGCTTTCATCAAAGCTTTGCTTGCAGTGAGCGCACCTACACTTCACGGGCGCTTCTTTTTAAGCTGGTCTAAATAGCCATATATCGTGATCTTTGAGACGTTTAGCTTGGCTGCTACGACCTCGATAGCGCCCTTTATGTTAAAAATGCCCTTTTCGTTCATAAAGCCCACGAGCTCTAGCTTTTGCTCCTTTTTGAGCTTTTTGCCCTCGTTTTTGGCGATGATCTTGTCGATCAAATTTAAAACTATCTGCATCACGTCGTCGTTTTGCTCGCTATTTGGCTCATTTTCACTCGTTTTTAAGAAATTTCCAGCCATTTCAAAAAGGCTCTTTGCCACGCTAGCATCGACATTTACGCATATCGCCCCGATGATCTCGCCGTGCTCGTCTCTGATAAATGCAGTTGAAGACTTCACCAGCTTTTCATCCTTGGTAAAAAAGTAGTTTGCCACGTAGTCGTCTTTGAAATTTTTACTGTTTAAGACCTCCATTACAAGGTGGTCAAAGCTTTGTCCGACCTTTCTGCCAGTAACGTCGCCAGCTACATAAACGACTGAGCGCTGCGGGTGCGAGAGATCGTGTAGGACGACTTCGCAGGCAAATGGCGAGCTTTTTTGTATGAGATTTGCCGTTGGGATAAATGCCTTTAATATAGGATGCATAAGGCGCCTTTTGTTTTTGTTTAAGTTTAGCCAAAATATTTTTAAATTTTCGATAAGAAAAATATAATTTTTTATGAAAATTTGTGAAATTTAAGCAAAAATAATAATTTTTTATCTATAATCCTTTAAATTTTTAAGGAGAAAATATGAAAATTTACGAGACCGAAATTTCAAAAAAGAAAAAGGCTCACTACTCTTTGGCTACCGAGCACAACGGCATCCTCTACATCTCAGGTCAGCTTAGTATGGACCCAGAGACTAGGCAGATCCCAGAGGGGCTAAAAGCTCAAACAAGGCAGGCTTTAAAAAACCTTGATAACGTGCTAAAGCTGGCAAATGCGACAAGAAACGACATATTGATGTGCCGCATCTATACGCCAGATATCGACTTTTGGGACGAGATAGATGACGAGTACGCGCTATTTTTTGGTGATCACAAGCCAGCTCGCGTCGTAGTGCCGACAAACAAACTTCACTTTGGCTGCCTGCTAGAGATCGAAGCTACAGCGATACTTGATAGAAAAATTTAAAAGGAGCAAAAATGCCTAAATTTATCTGCTCAAAGTGCGACAAGAGCGCAGATTTTGAGACGCCTATTTTTGCGTGCGAGTGCGGTGGGCTATATGATCTGGAGTTTAAACCGGCCAAATTTGATCTAAATTTGATCGACCAGCGCGAGTTTAGCCTCTTTAGATACCGCGAGTTTTTCCCTATCAAAAATGAGCTTTGGCGCGATATCAGCCTTGGCGAAGGGCTAACAAAAAGCGTGAAATTTGATGACTCGCTCTACCTTAAAATGGACTATGCGATGCCAACGCTCTCTTTCAAGGATAGAGGCGCAGTGATGCTTATTTGGTTTTGTAAAACTCATGGCATCAAAAAGATCTTGCAAGATAGCAGCGGAAACGCTGGAAACTCGGTCGCCGCATACGCTGCTAGAGCTGGCATAGAGTGTGAAATTTACGTCCCAAAAGGCACGAGCGAGAAAAAGATAAAGATGCTTGAGTACTACGGCGCAAAGGCGGTTGTCTTTGACGGCACGCGCGACGAGACGGCAGATGCTTGCAGAAAAAGGGCAAAAGATGAGGGTATATTTTACGCAAACCACGTATTTAACCCGCTTTTTTATCAAGGCACTAAAACATATATATATGAAATTTACGAGCAGCTTGGCTTTGTCCCTGAAAATCTCTTTTTGCCAGTTGGCAACGGCACCTTGCTACTTGGCTGCGAGATAGCGCTAAATGAGCTATTTGAGGCTGGAGTGATCAAAAAACTACCTAAAATTTTCATCGTTCAAAGTGAAAAGTGCGCGCCATTTTTATGGGCAACAGGCGAGCCACGTGAGATCAAGCCAGAGCCAACTTTGGCTGAGGGCATAGCGATCGCAAAACCTGCTCGTGGCGCTGAGATATTAGCTAGCCGATATGCTGGCGAGCGCGAAGTGATCACGATAAAAGAAGAGGATATTGAACCAGCTAGAAATTTCCTAGCAAGCCGCGGTTTTTACGTCGAGCACACCACAGCAGCGATCTACGCGGCATACGAAAACTACGTAAAATCACACAAGATAGAGGGCAAAAGCATCATCTCGATGTGCGGCGCCGGACTAAAAAGCGAACACTGATTTAAATTTGCAGGTCATTTTGCCTGCAAATTTGCCTATTTTAGCGACTTTGGTTGTGGCATTTCTTGACAACAAAGTTTTATTTTTATAAAATGCCAAAACTTTCAAAAAACTTTTGAAGCCCAGAATTCTGCAATCTTATCCCCGCATTTAAAGAGGAAAAATGGAAAACAACAACCAAACCGAGCAAAGTGCTGCTCAAAACACAAAAACTACAAAAAAACATCAAGCATCAAGAACCCACGTACCAGTAGATGGACACAAGATCGAAGAGCTAAGAACGCTTAGCTTAGATGAGCTAGTGCAGATCGCAAATGGCGTTGGCGTCGAAAATCCACGCGAATTTCGCAGGCAGGATTTGATATTTGAGATACTAAAAACCCAGACAAAACAAGGCGGCTTTATACTATTTACTGGGATTTTGGAGATCACAAACGAGGGCTACGGCTTTTTAAGGGCTGTTGATGCAAATTTAAGCGACAGCTCAAACGACGCTTATGTTTCAAACTCTCAAATCCGCAAATTTGCACTTCGTGTGGGCGACATCATCACTGGCCAAGTAAGAGAGCCAAAAGATCAAGAAAAATACTACGCCCTTTTAAAGATCGAAGCGGTAAACTACATGCCTCTAGCAGACGCAAAAGAGAGGCCACTCTTTGATAACCTAACCCCACTTTTCCCAACTGAAAAGCTAAATTTAGAGTATGATCCGATGAAGCTAACAGGCCGTGTGCTCGACCTTTTCACGCCTATTGGCAAAGGTCAGCGTGGTCTCATCGTCGCACCTCCAAGAAGTGGTAAAACTGAGCTTATGAAAGAGCTAGCTCACGGCATCGCTAAAAACCACCCAGAAGCCCAGCTCATGGTGCTTCTAGTAGATGAGAGACCAGAAGAAGTTACCGATATGCAGCGCTGCGTAAAAGGCGAGGTATTTAGCTCGACATTTGACCTGCCAGCGCTTAATCACGTCCGCGTAGCGGAGCTAGTCATCGAAAAGGCAAAACGTCTAGTTGAGATGGGCAAAGATGTCATCATCTTGCTTGATAGTATAACCCGTCTAGCACGCGCCTACAACACAGTGACCCCGCCAAGTGGCAAGGTGCTAACAGGCGGTGTGGACGCAAACGCACTTCACAAGCCAAAACGCTTCTTTGGCGCAGCTAGAAACATCGAGCACGGCGGCTCTCTAACCATCATCGCAACAGCACTTATCGACACTGGCTCACGCATGGATGAAGTGATATTTGAAGAGTTTAAAGGCACTGGAAACAGCGAGATCGTGCTTGACCGTAACATCTCAGACCGCAGAATTTACCCAGCTATCAACGTGCTAAAATCAGGCACCAGAAAAGAAGAGCTACTTCAAAAGCCTGATGAGCTTCAAAAAATTTGGGCTATTCGCTCTGCGATAGCGACAATGGACGACGTCGAAGCGCTTAAATTCTTATATGCAAAAATGCTAAAAACAAAAGATAATAAAGAGCTTCTCTCTATCTTAAACGAGTAAATTTAACTGAGCTTGAAGCGCTTGCTTTGAGCTCAAATTTTTTTTGCATCAAATTTATCAACAAATCTTTCATAATTATACTAATTTAAAATTTTCAGTTTTATTTTTTTTTTTTTTGTAAAATCCGAATTTCTAACTTCTACAAAAAGGAAAAATATGAAAACAAAAGTCGTTCTTTCAGGCATTACAGCAACACTTGCTCTTGCTCTAACTGGATGTGGTGAGCCAACTACTTTGGCTGAAATTTGCAAAGCTGACATGGGAAGTATCAAGCACTTTAAAGGTGAAGTGAAAGTCTATAAAAGGGTAAGTTATACGACCAAATACGATATCATGACAAATAAATACGAGCTAAAAGAAGATGGAAAAGGTTATCTGATAGTAGATAAAGACACAAAGGTTAATCTAGATAAATTTAATGAAAAGGAATCTGATAGTTATGAGGTTATAAAAAATAGCATAGCACAAGGGACGCCTTATTATTATGGTGAGCAAAAATATGGCGAGATAGGTGACGAAAATGCGACAGAATTCTTAGCAACATTAGAAACGCTAAACCCAAGATGTATAAAAGGCGAGGAAATAAAACTAAGCCATAAAGATACAGAATTAACTCCGATAAAATAAAAAAAGGTGGTTCGCCACCTTTAAAACCTTACATTATCTCACTTTAATTTTATAAATCACTTACTAAATTTTTCTATGTCTTGATTGATTAAATTTTCATATTCACAAAGCTCGTTGCAAGTCTTTTTGCTCTGCTCGATAAGCTCATCAAATTTAAATCCAAGCATCACGATACGATAAAGGTTAGGCTTGTGTTTTCGCCAGTTGTAAAGCGTTGCGACATCAACGTCCAAATGATAAGCCATATCACGTTTTGTCATCTTAGCCACTTTACACTCCTTTTTTCGAGTGATTTTATAAATTTTATTCTGATAAGAAAACAATTGAATTATTTTATGTTTTTTATTAATTTCATTGAATATTTAAACTTTATTTAATATAAGAAAATTTAAAGTAGCCACGTAACATTTTTTAAATAAGGAGTAAAAATGAAAAATGTAGTTTTAAAAGTTGCTTTAGGTTTAAGCCTAGCTAGTGCCGCTGCTTTAGCGCAAGGAGCGTTTGTGGGAGTTGAAGGAGACTACTCTTTTGGATCAAAGCTTACTGTAAAAGGCGATGACGGCTCAAAGATCAAATTTAAAAAAGCACAACCAGGTCTTGGTCTAAAAGCTGGTTATGACTTTGACGTAGCTAGAGTTTATGGAGCTTACATATATGATTTTAAAGTTAAGAAAACAGCAAATGACGAAGATAAAAGCGTAGCTGAGTGGAAAACTCATAAATTTATAGTTGGAGCTGACTATACTCCAAGTGTGGCAAAAGATCTTAAACTAGTTCTTGGTGGCTACACTGGTTTTTCAAAACTTAAGCTAAGGGGTGGCGATGCTGAAAATCCGATGGAAAGTGCTAGCACAAACGGCTGGATACTTGGTGCAAAAGTTGGTGCCGAATACTCTATCAACGAAAACAATGCGGTTGAGTTTGGTCTAAAAGCTGATAGAACTGACTACGGCAAGATTAGTAAATTTGATTTTGTTGACACAAAAGAGACAAATGTCGGTCTTTATATGGGATATACATATAAATTTTAATAATTCGCAAGCTCAAATTTCAAAGCAAATTTGAGCTTTTAACTAACTGCCCTACTTTTAAAATAAGCTATAAATTTACCAGCTTTTCTAAATTTTCGCCGTCTAAGCGGTAGGTTCTCCACTCAAGAGATTGATTTTTAGCACCCATACTTTCATAAAATTTGATGCTTGGCTCATTCCAGTTTAGGCAGCACCACTCAAGCCTTTTTAAATTTTCATCCTTGCAAATTTGAGCTAGAAATTTAAAAAATGCCTTGCCGATACCTTGATTTCTAAACTCTTTTTTGACGTAGATGTCCTCAAGATACATTCCGCCAAGCCCTAAAAATGTAGAAAACGTGTAAAAATAGATAGCATATCCTATCACCCTGCCCTCACTCTCGCAGATAAGGGCTTTTGCGTGATTTTTATTAAAGATAGAGTCTGCGAAAATTTCATTTGTAAAAGTGACTTGATCGCTCATATTTTCATAGCTCGCAAGCTCTCTTACAAGCTCACAGATCACGTCTATATCGCCCTCAGTCGCTTTTCTTATTTGAAATTTCATTAGTTATCACCAAAGAGTGCTTTTAGATCCTTGACCATTCCGCCGTCACTATCGCTGCTGCTAGTTTTTGAGCCAAGCTCATTTAGCTCGATCTCATAGCCAGTTAGCATGCTTGCAAGGCGGATATTTATGCCATTTTTGCCGATCGCCTTACTCTTTTGCTCGCTCGCAAGTGTCACGATCGCCTTGTTTTCTTCGATCTTTACAGATGTGATGATAGCAGGTGCCATAGCGCGAGCTACCAAGATCGCTGGCTCGGTGGTGTATTCGATCGCATCGATGCTCTCGCCATGAAGCTCTTTGCTTACGGCATTTATCCTAACGCCCTTTGTGCCAACGGTTGCGCCGACTGGATCGATATTTGGAGTAGTTGAGATGAGCGCTACTTTTGCCCTTTCGCCAGGGATCCTCGCACTTCCTTGGATGATAATGCCGCCATCTTTTATCTCAGGCACCTCTGAAGTTAGCAGCGCTTCAAGAAATTTAGGCGAAGTCCTTGAAAGCTCGACCTTTATGCCTAGATTTTTATCTGTAAAAACTTTTCTAATGACCGCTTTTACCACGTCGCCTACTTTAAATTTCTCGCCTTTTATGCGGTTTTTACGTGGTAAGATGGCACGAAGCTCATCTATCTCGATAAAAGTGTTTTCGTCGTTATCGACTCTGACAACTGGCCCAAAGACCATGTGACCGCTCATTTCATTATATTTTTGTAAAATTTTCTCTTCGACTAGGCGCTGGATGTGATACTCAAGCTCCTTATGAAGCGTTTGGGCTGCGGTTCTTCCAAGGTTATCAAGGCTTAGTTCGTAAGTGAGCTCATCACCGATCTCTACGCCACTATCTATCTTTTTAGCCTCTTTTAAGCTTAAAAAGTGCTCGTTGTCTTCAGCAAGTCTCTCATCATCGTTTGCTACGATTGAAATTTTTTGATAAAGCTTTAAATTTTTATTTGCATCGATGCTCACGTCATATTCATAATTTTCGCCATAAACTCTTTTTGCAGTGTTTATCAAAGCTCTTATAACGCGCTCTTTTACATCTTCTATCTCTAAATTTTTCTCATTTGCAATTGACTCTATAATATCTGATATTCTTTCCATTTTTTCTCCATTGTGACGATAAATTTCGGGGATTTTTCGTGAAGTTTTGAAATTATACATAAGCCATACTTTTAATAACTTTAAGCTTGTTATTAACTTTTATTTAATCCTTTTTTTATGATGATTTGGGTATATTGACCGATTAAAATTTAAGATTTTGAAAGGATTAAAAATGGAGCTAAAACTTGCAAGAGCCGAATTAGACGCAAAACCAAAAACGATTTCACTAGAAAAGATAGAGGCAGCTGTCGAAAAAGAGGGTCAGAAAATTTTCTATTTTGATAAAGAAAACACGCACAAACAACTAATCGCCTTAGTCGAGCACTTTGAAGAAAAAGGGCTAAGCGTTTATCACAGAACCGTGAAATACGGGCTTGATGATAGCGATTATATGTATGAAGTGCATATACTTTAATGAGTAAAAAACTCTTTATCCAAACTCTAGGTTGTGCTATGAATGTTCGTGACAGCGAGCATATCATAGCCGAGCTCTCACAAAAAGAAGACTACTCCTTAACACAAAACATCGAAGAAGCTGATTTAATCCTTATAAATACCTGCTCGGTTCGTGAAAAGCCAGTTCATAAGCTCTTTAGCGAGGTTGGAGCCTTTGAAAAAGCCAAAAAAAGAGGTGCTAAAATAGGCGTTTGCGGCTGCACTGCAAGCCATTTGGGTAGTGAAATTTTCAAGCGCGCACCTTATGTTGATTTTGTCCTTGGCGCAAGAAATGTTAGCAAGATCACAAAGGCGGTAAATACGCCTAAATTTATCTCAACCGACATCAACCACGACGAGAGCGAATACGCATTTGGCGAATTTAGAGGCTCGCCATATAAAAGCCATATCAATATCTCGATTGGCTGCGATAAAAAATGCACCTACTGCATCGTCCCACATACTAGAGGCGATGAAATTTCTATCCCCTCAAGCCTCATCCTAAAAGAGGTAGAAAAGGCGGCAAAAAGCGGCGCAAAAGAGATATTTTTACTAGGGCAAAATGTCAATAACTACGGCAAAAGATTTTCAGGCGTACAAGAAAATATCGATTTTAGCGACCTTTTAGTAAAGATAAGCGAGATAGATGGCGTTGAGAGGATAAGATTTACAAGCCCACACCCACTTCACATGGATGATAAATTTCTTGAAATTTTCACAAATAACCCAAAAATTTGCAAGTCGATGCACATGCCACTTCAAAGCGGAAACACCAAAGTTTTGCGCGAGATGAAGCGCGGATACACAAAAGAGTGGTTTTTAGACCGCGCGCTAAGACTTAGAAAGATGTGCCCAGATGTGAGCATCTCAACTGACATCATCGTCGCATTTCCAGGCGAGAGCGATAGTGAGTTTGAAGATACGATGGACGTGCTTGAGCAAGTTAGATTTGAGCAAATTTTTAGCTTTAAGTATTCACCTCGTCCGCTTACAAAAGCAGCTACTTTTACAAATCAAATAGATGATAAAACCGCTTCAGAAAGGCTAACGCGCCTGCAAAATCGCCACAGCGAAATTTTAGACGAGATCGTGGTGGCGCAAAAAGGTAAAATTTTTGATGTATATTTTGAAGAGCTAAGGGCAAATGGCGGCGTTGCTGGGCGAAGTTTTAACAACTTTTTAGTTCAAGTTGATGGTAGCGAAGAGCTTCTTGGCACTACGCAAAAAGTAAAGATCACAAACCCAAAACGAATGGTTTTGTATGGCGAGCTGCAAATTTAAAAACACTCTTGAAAAGGTCGCCCTAAATGTTGGCGTCTTTTTCATCTACATTTTGATGTGGCTCATTTTTCTAACCTGCAAAAAGAGCTACACTCCAAATTTCTTGCCACAAAATGGCTGCGTCGTCGTCTTTTGGCACGGCAGGCTTAGCTTTATGAGCTTTGCTTATAGACGCTGGTGGAGCAGCCAAAACAGAAAACAAGGCAAGGTAATAATAAGCGACCACAAAGATGGCGAGCTAATCACCAGAATAATCAAATTTTTTGGCATCGACACCATTAGAGGTAGCAGCTCAAAAGGCGGTGCAAGGGCGCTCATAGAAGCCCTAAGAGAGATAAAGCAAGGCCACGACGTCATCATCACACCAGATGGCCCACGCGGACCAAGACACAGCGTAGCAGACGGAGCTGCGGTGATCGCGCAAAAGTCATCTTGCGAAATTTATGCTCTAAATTTCGAAGCAAACTCGTTTTGGGAATTTAAAAGCTGGGATAAGATGATACTTCCAAAGCCATTTTCAACTATAAATTTTAGCCTCTCAGCCCCTTTTAGCGTGGCAAATTTAGAGCAAAAAGAGGCAAAAGAGAAGATACAAAACGAGCTTTGGCAAGCCTCGCAAAATGACGGCGGCAAGAGTGCAAAGCAAAATAAAGAGGACTTTAGGTCAAATTTAAAAATTTGGTGGAAAAAATATGCGCATAAAAATCCGCAAATAAGCGATGAGATAAGAGAAATTTTGGACGAAATTTATGAAAAATAAAATTTCTATCTTTATAGCCATTTTTATAGTAGCTTTGTTTGGGCTCTTTTTTTACAGCGACAACTCCTACAAGCTCGCTCTTGAAGCGAAATTTTACTACCAGAGCAAAGAGTATGAAAAGGCTATAAATTTAAGCCAAAAAGCTCTTGATCTTGACGCATACAACAAGATGGCCGCCACCACGCTTAATCAAAGCAAGGCAGCTATGAAATTTAGCTCATACATAAAAAACGGCAAAGAGTATCTTGATCGCATCAAAAAAATGAGCCAAAATGGCGTCAGTAAGGCTGATAATGAGCGCATCAAAATGATGTGTGATGTGATGATAGAAGATTTTGAAAGCTTAAGAAATTCTGCACTGCTTGATGAGGAGCTAAAAAGTGAAGCTCTGAAGATGAAAGAGGCGTTTGCAAAACTAAAAAACGAGCTGTTTTAAACTTATTTAATCCCTTTTTAGCTAACATACCAAAAATAATGCACTAAATTTAGGAGAGTTATGTCTTTTAGCATCAAAAAGCTTTTTTCTAACCTTTTCTTAAGCGCCGTGATCGAGGGCAATGAGTGCGTTTTTTACGGTCAGGTCTTTAGAAATGGCAAGCTTATAAAAACCATAAATGCTAAATTTACAGACATAAGCATCGATAGTGTCGATGAAAAAGTTTTAAAATACATAGAGGAGCAAGAAAAGGCCTATTTTGGCGTCTATGTTTCGCTCTTTTTTAACGACGACTCGCAAGGTGCGCTGCCTACTGCTAACTTTGACGAGTACAAGAAATTTAACATCAACACGCAAAATTTAACCAGCCTTGTGATGCAAGATAGCTGGAGCATATATGCAAATTTAAACGCCATAAGAAGATATAAAAACCTCTTTGGGCAAGGCAGCGTCGATCTTATTTATTCGCCTATCGCCCTGCTCTTTCACGAGCTTTTAAAGCGTGGAATTTCACCTAAAACCACGCTATATCTCTACATCCACTCACACTCTTTTGCACTTGCGATATTTAAAGACAAGCAGATGAAGCTCTCGACGTTTTTAAATATGAACGACGCTGAAGAGGGCAACGAAGAGATCGAAAGCCTAAAAGAAGAGGATATAACAGACATCGACAATCTCATCGTCAAAGAAGAAGATGGCGCAACGGCGCTTGATGATTTTAAGAGTTTGGATGATTTCTTAAGCGATGATAAACCAAAAGAATTTGAAGATCTAAACTACGAGCTAAACATGCCAGCTTCGACCAATGTCGAGAAGTCAGTGGCGATCTTTGGACGCGATATGAAGATGTTTGACTACATCGCAAAAGCTATGAAAGAATTTTATGAAAATCCAATCTACGGCGGCGATTTTATCGAGCAGATCATCGTTTTTGAAAACACAAAAACAAGCGCAACCTTTTTACAATACCTGCAGTCTGAGCTATTTGTGGAGACATCAAGCTATCCGATCAATACAAATCACATCATGAATGAGATCATGCAAGAAGAGATAACACTATGAAATTTAGCTTCATCACTCCAGAACCAAGACCGCTTCTATCTATCTTTAGTAAGCTCTGGCTAAGCCTCATCGGCTTTGTCTTTGTGGTGCTTTTAGTGGCAAATTTCTTCATCGTTTATAAAAACTACTCAACCAAGAAAAATATAGAATTTCTAGCAAATGAGCAAAAAGAGCTTAGCCAAAAGATAGTCACTACGGATGAAATTTCAGCCAAGCTTGCTGTGCAGATAGACTCAGCAAACGACATCTTTACGTCAAATTCTATCCTAAAGCAAAGCTTGCACAACCTTTTTGACCTTGTGCCTGATAGCATCACGCTTGAAGAGGTCTTTATGGATAAAAACTCACTCATCATCCGCGGCATAACGCCCACAAAGGATGTCTTTAACCAGCTTTTAGCGTCGCCACTAAGGTCGATTTTCACCACGTCAAACACTAGCTTTTATCAGAGCAAAAACGGCTGGTACGGCTTTATAAGCACAAATAAGATTGATAATTCTGAGGGATATAATGAGTAAAAAAGATACGAGCTTAGAAAAAATCGACCCAGTAAAGCTTTTACTTTTTATATTTGCTTTTATCATAGTTTGCTTCATTATGATATTTGGCTTTATCGTTCCAAATATAAAAGAATTTAAAAGCCTCTCAAGACAAAACTACTCGCAAACCTCATCATACACGAAGGTAAAAAATGAATTTGAAGCTAAATTTAAAGCACTTGAGGCGACAAGACAAAAAGATGGCGCTATCATCTTGGCTTATGATACAGCTTTTGATAAGGATAAGTTTATAAATTTCGCATCGCAATTTTTTAGCGAAGTGAGCCTTAGCAAGATAGAAGAAGGTGAAAATAACGCAACTGAAAAGTTCTTTAGATACCGCCTAAATGTCACTAGTTCGCTTAAAACCCCGCAAAAATTTTATGACTTTTTAGATGCGCTTAGTAGCTATGACAGCATCATAAAAGCCGAATTTCCTATCATCATGAAGGGCGAAAACGACAAGATCCACACAACCTTTAACATAAAAGTTTTTGGGTTGAAGTAACCAAATTTAATAAATTTCTCCACATAAAATTTAAAACTGCACCGCTTCTTAGCAAATACTTGGATATAAAAAAGCTAGAGCCATCTCTGCTATAAGAGACTAAACAAGCTTTTACACGAAGGGCTGGCACAGAAATCAAGGTTGTAAAAACTATGTAAAGGGCTTCAAACCACAATCATAATGGCGACAAAAGATCTTTTTGAAAGCAGGATCAAATTTAAAGAAATTTACTAATACGATATGAAGAGCAAGCAGCTTTTCAAAAATGGTGAAGAGGTGCAGATGCCAAAAAATGAGGCAAAACTCTTCTTTTTGCTCGTGAGTAATATAGAAAAAGTTGTAAGTTACGAAGTGATCGAAAACTATGTCTGGGGTGAAAAATCGATGAGCAACGAAGCGCTTAGAATGACTATCAAAAAGATAAGGGCAAAAACTGACGCCGACCTCATCAAAAACATCTCAGGCGTGGGATATAGACTTAGCGGAGCAAATTAAATTTAACCTTGTGTAGCTTTTATAAATTTAAGCTACACAAATTTTTACTTTTTATCCACGCATTTGCCAAGTTGGCAGGCTCTTTTATAAAGTGCGTCTGCCTTTGTTTCATCGCCGCTTAGCTTTGCAAGCAAGAAGCACGACTGCGCATACTCAAGCTCGCAGCTCTTTGCCAAAAGCTTTAGCACCCTAGCCTCAGCCTTGGTTCTATCTATCTTATGAGTTTTTAAATTTTCGCTTTCGATGTAGGATTTTAGTCCCATTGCCTCGTTATAGCAGCCAACGCCGTCGCCACTATCGCAAGCTAGTTTATAAAGCTTTAGAGCCTTTTCGATATCTTTTTGCTCATCAACTAGCCCTTGCTCATAAATTTGACCTAAATTTGAGCAAGCAGTCGCAAGCCCAGCGTTGCAAGCCTTTTCATAGTAGCCTTTTGCCTTTACAAAGTCCTTTTCGTTGCTAAAATTTACAGCTAGGTTGTTGCAGTCGATGCTATTTCCGTTCTCGCAGTTTTGCACCATCTTCTCTTTTTCAAGCTCAAGACGCTCCGCCCTAGCCTCCTCATCACTTTGCCAAAAGCCAAAGCTAACCATCTTTTGCCACGACCAGCAGCCACTTAGCATAAAGCTAGCAACTACGATAAGCCCAAAATTTAAAACTTTTTTCACTTATTTTCCTACTTACATACCAAGCTTTGCGCCTAGTCTTTTCATCTGTGGGCACGCCTTGTTTAGACCGCGAAAGCAAGCGACTTTGTAAATCCCATAAGCTCTCTTTTCGTCTTTGTTCATACCAAGACCTAGCTCATACATCGCGCCGATATTTGCGCAGCTTGGCAGATCCCCAGCGTTGCAAGCGTTTGTGTAGGCCTCCATCGCTAGATAGTAGTCTTGTTTTACGATCTCGCCCTTGCGGTAGGCGTTTCCTAGGTGGTAGCAAGCTTGCACACCGCCACTGTTGCAGCTATCTTTGTAAATTTCGACCGCTTTTTTTGGGTCTTTTTTCACGCCAAGGCCGTTTTCATAGAGTGTGCCAAGGTTTGAGCAAGCAAGCTGCACCTTAGCATCGCAAGCCTTTTTGTAGTTTGCGTAGGCATTGTCATACTCTTTCATAAGCTCGAAATTTACACCCAAGTCATTGCAAGCTTCAGCATCGCCGCTCTCGCACTTTGGTGTTAAAAGATCGATGGCATTTTTTGAAATTTGCTCTTTGTTTTGCACCACCTTTTCGTCCTTTGGTTGCTGCCAAGAGTCATCTTGCTTTGGCGTCTCTCCGATGCCGATGACATTTAAGCAACCTGTAAAAAATAGAGCAGTTAAAAGTAGTAGATATTTTTTCATTTTTGTCCTTTTAGTATTGTCCAAACAAGTCATTTAGGGCTTCGCTGATGCTTGGATGAGTGAAAATTTGGTTTTTAAAGAAATTTGCATCTGCTTTTAAATTCATAGCGATCGCGATCTCATTTATGATCTCATTTGCGTAGATGCAGTGAAAGCTCGCCCCCAAAATCTCGCCACTACTAGCTTCAACGATCGCTTTTAGCATGCCCACATCGTGATTTAGCACCTTTGCTCCTGGCACTGCTGCCATGCTAAGCTTTAGCTCTTTGAAATTTAGCCCAAGCTTGCTAGCTTCTTTTGCATTTACGCCAACTCTTGCTAGTGGAGTGTCGGTAAATAGCACATTTGCATGGATGCTTCTGTTTTGTGTGGTGCGTTTTTTGTCGCCAAAAATTTGCGAGAAAACTATCCTAAAATCATCCAAACTAGTGTAGGTAAAAAGCTCTCCGCCGCGCACGTCGCCCACTGCGTAGATGTTTGACACATTTGTTTGAAGGCGCTCATTTGTCTTTATAAAGCCTTTTTCATTTAGCTCGACGCCAGCTGCTTTTAAATTTAGATCATCTAAATTTGCCACTCTGCCAAGCGCTACTAAGAACGCATCAGCCTTGATGATCCTATCTTCATTATCTTGTTTGAAATTTAGCGCATTATCTTTTAGGCTCTCTATCTCGCAGCCCTCTAAAATTTCGATGCCCTGCACGTTTAGCGCATCTTTTAC
Source organism: Campylobacter concisus (assembly GCF_003048875.2). Taxonomy (NCBI): domain Bacteria; kingdom Pseudomonadati; phylum Campylobacterota; class Epsilonproteobacteria; order Campylobacterales; family Campylobacteraceae; genus Campylobacter; species Campylobacter concisus. The sequence continues at coordinate 1,116,247 of NZ_CP049264.1, forward strand.
GCTTTTAGCTATATCTTCATCCTCGTTTTTTAGAAGTGGTGAGCGTCCGACGATGGTCACTTTTGAGCCAAAATTTGCAAACATCGACGCAAACTCGATGCCGATGAAGCCGCTGCCAACGATGACAAGATGCTTTGGCATAGTCTTTAGATCAAGCAAGGTTTTGCTTGAAAAGACGTTTGAGTTTGTTATCTCAAATGGAGCATACGCCTCTTTTGAGCCAGTGTTTATGATGATAAACTCGCCTTCAACGACTTTTTGCTCGCCGTTTGAAGTTGTGACTAAGACGCTATTTTTATCTTTAAACGAGCCAACACCATCGATCACGTCGATATTTTCTTTATCATTTAGCATCGCGTAGTTTTTAGAATTTAAAGCTGAGATTAGCTTATTTTTGTTTTCGATGCTAAGCGTGTAATACTCGTTTTCAACGCTATTGTCTGCATATATCGCCTCTTTTGCAGCTGTGATTAGGCGTTTTGTCGGTATGCAGCCCACGTTTATGCAAGTGCCTCCATACATCTTTGGCGATCTCTCGATTAGCGCGACTTTTTTGCCAAGTGCAGCAGCCTTTACAGCTAGCGTCTTGCCAGCCTTACCAAATCCAATGATAACAATGTCATATTTCATTTAATTTTTCCTATTATGTAGTATGTAGTTTCGTTTATCTTTTTGATATCCATTTTGTATTTATTTGCCCAGCTTTTGATGATCTCATCAACACGCTCTTTTATCTCTTTGACGGTTGCGACGTTTTTTATCTTTAGCCTATCCTCGCTCCCGCTCATCGCTACAAAGCAAAGGTGTGGCTTTAGATGATCGTTTAGCTCGATCACACTCTTTGGCAAAAGGCCGTCAGTGTTGTTTAAAATTCTACGCATATGCTCAGTGGTCGTTTCATCTATGTTGTAACCAAGCTGTGTCAAAAGTGCGTTATGATCCATATCGTTCCTTTTTGCTTAAATTTGCGATCATTATAAGATAAAATTCGATAAAATCGCCTAAATTTTCAAGGACAAATATGAAAAAATTTATCATTTTTCTATTTAGCATTTTGCTATTTTGGGGCTGTTCAGCAGAGCAAATTTCGCAAAATTTAGGTCTTAGCGAGCCACCACTTGATCCTGAAGTCGAGCAGATAGCAGACGCCATCTATCTATATAACGAGGGCAACTACCCAAAGGCTTGTAAGAGATTTTACGACTACGCAAAAGATGGCAATGTCCTAGCCATGCAGCAAACTGGCGTTTGTTTTCGTGACGGCAAAGGCTTTAGTAAAGATATCTTAAGGGCACTTTTTTGGTTTGAGACAGCTGGCAGATACGGCAACATAGATGGTCTTAGAAGCGCTGGATATATCTACGAATACGGCCTTGGGGTCAATAAAAATTTAGAAAAAGCGATATATTTTTACGAAAAAGCCACAAGTCTTGGCTCAGGCGAGGCCAGCTACGATCTAGGACTTATCTACCTAGGTAAAAACGACTATAAAAAAGCTAGAATTTATCTTGATGAGGCTTGCTACCATGGCAAAGAAGAAGCCTGCACGAAGCTAAAAGAGATGAAATTTTAGCTCTCATCTCTTTAAAATTTACTACCCCTCAGCCTTTTGAGCGATCAAAACGCCCTCTATCATCTTTTTGATATCACCATCAAGTATCGCGTCAGTTTGCGAGTATGCCTCGCCACTGCGGTTGTCTTTTACCTGCTGGTATGGGAAAAGCACATATGATCTTATCTGATGCCCCCAGCCGATCTCGCTCTTTTCGACGCTGTTACTCGCCTCTTGCTGCTTCATCAGCTCAAGCTCGTAAAGGCGCGACTTTAGCATCTTCATCGCTGTGGCTCTGTTTTTGTGCTGACTGCGGTCATTTTGACACTGCACGACGATGCCAGTTGGTATATGCGTGATGCGGATGGCTGATTCAGTTTTATTTACGTGCTGACCGCCTGCGCCACTAGCCCTATAAGTGTCTATCTTTAGATCTTTCTCTTCGATCTCGATCTCTATATCATCATCTACTTCGGGACTCACCATGACGCTAGAAAAGCTTGTGTGACGGCGTCCTGCGCTATCAAATGGGCTTGTACGAACGAGCCTGTGGATGCCATTTTCTGCCTTGAAGTAACCATAAGCATTTTCGCCTTTTACGATAAAGCTCACATCCTTTAGTCCCGCCTCTTCGCCCTCTTGAAAGTCCAGAGTCTCGACCTTAAAGCCCTCACGCTCGCAAAATCTAAGATACATCCTATAAAGCATGCTCGCCCAGTCGTTGCTCTCAGTGCCACCAGCTCCTGGGTGTATCGATACGATCGCGTTTTTGCCGTCATCTTCGCCACTTAAAAGCATAGAAATTTCTAAATTTACTATTTTTTCATCTAAATTTTTAGCATCTTCAAAGAGAGAATTTATAGTCTCCTCGTCATTTTCAGAATTTGCTAACTCAAAGAGCTCCTTTGCGTCGCTAACTGCTTGGTGAGCGTCACTAAATTTAGCAAGCATATTTGAAATTTTTGTCTTTTCTTTGTTTAGTGCCCCAGCTTTAGCGATATCTTGCCAAAAGCTAGGGTCTTGCTCTATGGCCTCGATCTCTTTTAGCCTAGCCTTTATCTCGTCAGGCTTTACGATAGAGCCTATGTTTTCAACTTTTGTTTGTAGCTTCTTTAAAAGCTCGTTGTATTCGTAACTATCCAAGTTTTTCTCCATAAATTTTTGCCGATTTTAGCCAAAAGTTGCTTACATTTTTAAATTTACGCCCTTTTAATCCTTTTTTGTTACAATGCCAAGTTAAAATTTAGATAAAAAGAGTCAAATATGCAAATTATAAGAACTATAAAAGAGCTTGAAAATTTTGTCCAAAATGCAAGCGGCAAGATCGGTTTTGTCCCAACAATGGGCGCACTTCATGACGGACACGTTAGTCTCATTAAAAAATGTGTGAGCGAAAATGAGGTAAGCATCGTCTCAACTTTCGTAAATCCAACTCAATTTCTACCAGGCGAAGACCTAGAAAAATACCCAAGAAAAGAGCAAAGCGACATCCAAATTTGCGAGCAAAACGGCGTTAGCGCTATCTTTATCCCAGACGAAAAAGAGCTTTACTTTGAAGATGAGCCTCTCATCGTCGCTCCAAAGAAGCTTTCGACCATTTTAGAGGGCAAAACTAGACCTGGTCACTTTGACGGCGTCTTAAGAGTGCTAAACAAGCTATTTCGCCTAACTCGTGCGAATAGCGTCTATATGGGCAAAAAAGACACGCAACAACTAATCATCGTGCAAAATATGATAAAGACATTTTTCTTAAACATCGAGCTAGTAGCTTGCGATATCGTTAGAGAGCCAGACGGACTTGCGCTTTCAAGCAGAAATGTCTATATATGCGACGAAGATAAATGTAACGCACTAAGGCTTTCAAGGTCGCTAAATAAAGCGCAAAATTTGATCCAAAACGGCGAAGAAGACGCAAGTGAGATCAAAGCAAGCATGCTTGAGGTGCTAGAGCCACTAAAAGTTGATTACGTCGCGGTTACAGATAGAAATTTAAACGAAATTTCAAAGGTAGAAAAAGGCAACACAATAATCTTAGTAGCCGCCTATGTTGGCAAAACTAGGCTAATAGACAACATCTGGATCTAAAAATGCCAAAACTTCATCTAATCTCGCTTGGTTGTAATAAAAATTTAGTTGATTCTGAGATCATGCTGGGACGCTTGCAAAACTACGATATCACTGACGATATCAGCGACGCTGACGTCATCATAGTAAATACCTGCGGCTTTATCAAATCCGCCAAAGAAGAGAGCATCCAAACCATACTTGAGATGCATGAAGCCCGCAAAGATGGCTCTTTGCTGGTAGTGACTGGCTGTCTTATGCAGCGCTACAAAGATGAGCTCATAAAAGAACTGCCTGAAGTCGATCTCTTTACTGGCGTGGCTGATTATGACAAGGTCGATGAGATCATCTTAAAAAAGCAAAATTTATTTAGCCCGCAAACTTATCTGCAGGCAAACGAAGAGCGCGTGATAACTGGTTCAAACTACCACGCCTACATCAAAATTTCAGAGGGCTGTAATCAAAAATGTAGCTTTTGCGCGATACCGACATTTAAGGGCAAGCTAAAATCACGCTCGCTTGAAAACATCGTAAATGAGGTCAAAAATTTAGTCAAAAAAGGCTACTACGACTTTAGCTTTTTGTCCCAAGACTCAAGCTCATACATGCGCGATCAGGGCGTTAGCGACGGACTAATAAATTTAATAGACGAGATAGAAAAGATAGAAGGCGTAAGGAGTGCTAGGATACTTTACCTCTACCCAAGCACGACCAGTAGGGAGCTCATTTCGCGCATCATCGCCTCACCTATCTTTCATAACTACTTTGACATGCCCATCCAGCACATCAGCGAAAATATGCTAAAGATAATGAAGCGTGGAAGTGGTGCTAAAAAGATAAAAGAGCTTTTAAATTTAATGAGAAATGCCGAGAATTCGTTTTTGCGAACTGGTATCATCGTGGGACATCCAGGCGAGAGCGAGGAGGATTTTGAGGAGCTTTGCCAGTTTTTAGAAGAGTTTAAATTTGATAGAATTTCAGCCTTTGCCTACTCAAAAGAAGAAGACACTGCCTCTTTTGAAATGGAGCAAATCCCAGCAAAAATCATCTCAAAAAGGCTAAGCAAGATAGAAAAAATCACCAAAAAAGCGATAAATGAGAGCCTTCAAAAAGAGCTTGGTAAGCAAATTTACGCATCGCTTGAGGGCATTAGCAGCGAGGGCGAGATGTTTTACGCTGCCAAAAAAGATATCTGGGACAAAGATATAGACGGCGAAATTTTAATAAACGAAAGCGACGTAAAAGAGCTTGAGATCGGCTCGCTCTACCTTTGTGAGGTTAGCGACGTGGTTGATCAAAAACTAGTCGCCACCATCGTCAAAAAAGCAAAATGATAAGCCAAAATGTGCTTGATAGGCTAAGCTTGGGCGCAAACCTGCTTGCCTTCTCGCACGGCATCGATAGCACCGCACTTTTTTACATTCTACACGAGGCTGGGGTCAAGTTTGATCTAGCCATAGTCGATCACAACGCCAGAGAGCAGAGTAAAATTGAAGTTGAAAGCGCCAAAGAGCTTGCTAGTAAATTTGGTAAAAAAATCTACATAAAAAGCGTAAATTTAGGTAAATCAAATTTTGAAAAAAATGCGCGTGAGGCGAGGTATGAGTTTTTTGGTGAAATTTGCCAAAAATATGGCTATGAAAATTTGATCCTAGCGCATCAATTTGACGATAAATTTGAGTGGTTTTTGATGCAGCTTGGCAAGGGCGCTGGGCTAAAAGAGCTCTTTGGCATGAGCGAGCTTGAGAGAAGAGAGCACTTTTGGCTAGTTAGGCCGCTTTTAAATTTACGCAAAAAAGAGCTTCAAAACTACCTTGACGAGCGAGGCTTGCGCTATTTTGTCGATGAGACAAATTTAGATGGCAAGCTTAAAAGAAGCTTTGTAAGACTAAATTTTAGCGAGCCATTTTTGGACGAGTATTTTGGCGGCGTGAAAAAAAGCTTTGAGTTTTTGGAGGCTGATAGGCAAAATTTACTGCCAAATATTACAAAGATAGATGATAAAATTTTCATTATAAAAAATGATAGTAACGTGGTTCGGGGCGTCGATATGGCGGCAAAAGAGTTAAATGTGCTTTTAAGCAAGGCTCAAAAAGATGAACTAAATGCAAATTTAGCAAAGCAAACAAGCGTGGTGCTAAGTGGCAAGATCGCCGTTGGCTACGCTAATGAATACATCCTAGTGACACCATTTTGCAAAGCCGTAATGCCAAAAATCTTTAAAGAAAAAGCTAGAATTTTAAAACTCCCAGCGATAAATAGAGGCTATTTATTTACAAAGGGCGTTCAAATAGAAAATATTTCTAAATTTTTTAGTAGATAGAGTGTTTTAGGCTCTAAATTTAATCTGCTAAAGGCTAATTTAAACTTTTTATCACCAAATTTTCTACAACAATCTTAACAAGCCTGCAAAAATTTAAAATTTCTATCTGCAAATTTGATCTACAAAGGTCAAATTTAAAAGTAAATTTTGCTCCAACCCTTAAACTAGAGCACCAGCTAACATTGGTATTTAGAGAAAAACTGCAAATTTGGTTTTGGCTATTTTTCTCTGAGATAAACTGCTTTTGCATTTAAATTTAGAGTATAAAGGCAACAAATTTGACCCAAAAAGAGCAAATTTAAAGTTTCTAGTGGTTAAAACTACAAATTTGATCTGAAAAGTCAATTTTAAAGCCTTAAGCAGCAAATTTACTCAGGTTTTCAGGCAAATGTCCGCTTCAACCTTGTCAAATGTGGCACTAAACCTGCAAATTTTCTATACTAAAAGTTAAATTTATAGTCGGGTCGAGTAAATTTATTAAATACAATCACACCATTTGTGATATAAATTTTTCAAGCAACGAACCAAAAAACTCTAAATTTTATATATCAAATCCTTGTTGCCAGCCAACTATCAATTTTCAGCCTTAAATTTAAAATTCACAGCGGTCTTGCGGCTTTGAAATCGCGCATAGAAATTCGGCTTAACAATATTCATATTGCTTGCAAGCCATCAAACAAGATGATAAAACAAAAATTTGATATATGAAACTAAGTTTTATAAACGAGATAATGAATTTTGCAGCTCATTAAATTTAAGCTCAGTTATAAATTTTAGTCTTAGCTTATGTGGTTATCAATCTCTCTAGTAAAAGCTAAAGTTACGTATCACTAGAGTGCTAAAATATAAATTTGAAATTTTCAGCCAATAAGCATTTAAAAATTAATAAATTTTTGTGGTTCATTAAATTTAAACCCTCATACAAATTTAGCCTCAACTCATCTCTAATATCAAATTTAATAAAAGTGCTCAACAAAGTTAAATTAATAAATCAGTGCCTGTCCCAGCAAAAGCTAGCCCATAAAACAAATTTAAATAGACCGGCAATTTAAAATCTACCTCATTAAAGCCATTTGCATAAAATAATGCGTAAAATTTTATAAATTTTATTACGCACTAGGCGAGGATTTTCTCTATTAGCTCTCTTTTTAGCACAAAGTCATAGCTAAAAGCATCCACAACCACGCCAGCATAACTACTCTCTTTTAGCATCGCAAGATACTCTTTTAGCCCTATCTCAATGCTTTCTTGCTCGCTGTCGTTTCGCCAAAGCTTCATCGCCTCTTTGCTTGTAAATGCTGGAAAATAGCTAAGCTTCTCACCCTCATCTTCAAGTAGGATAAATTTGATATTTGAGCCCTCCTCCTCATAAACTACGCCACCATCAGGCTTTGCAAGTGCTTGGTTTAAAAGCACTGGAGCGAAAAAAGTAGCCTTTTTTAAAGTAGATATCAAATTTACCTCATTTTGCTGGCTTGGATCACTTAAAAATTTATCCATCGCTTCTTGCATTTTAGCCCCTAAAAGCCTCATCTACGGCCTGGCAGATCGTGTGAATGAAAAAAATGTGCGACTCTTGGATCCTTGCAGTGTCGCTTGAGCTAACGACTAAATTTAGATCACACCCTTCATTCATCGCTCCGCCTCCTTTGCCACTAAGTCCAAGCACTGATATGCCCATTTTCTTGGCACTTTTTATAGCTTCAAGGACGTTTTTGCTATTGCCACTCGTTGAGATCGCCACGAGCAAGTCGCCAGACTGAGCCAAAGCCTCAAACTGGCGTGAGAAAACGTAGTCAAAGCCGTAGTCGTTGCCAATGGCCGTAAGTGCCGAAGTATCGGTAGTTAGCGCGATGCCTGGAAGTGGCTGGCGCTCGCTTTTATATCTGCCAGTTAGCTCGGCCGCAAAGTGCTGAGCGTCCGCCGCAGAGCCGCCGTTACCGCATATGAGCACCTTTTTGCCATTTTTTAGCGTATCAGCCACCATCTGGCAAGCGCGCTCTAGGCTGCCTAGCAAATTTACATGCTCGTTAAAGGTCTTTTGGTGAGCCTCGAGCTCATTTTTTATCATCGTTTTTAGCATCTTTTATCCTTTTTATTATACCTGTTGTGCTTTTGCCCTCGACAAAGTCGATCAGCCTGACCTCTTTTACGATCTCGCTGCCAACGACCTCTTTGCCTTTATAATCAGCCCCTTTTACAAGCACGTCTGGCTTTATTTTGGTGATCAAATTTAATGGCGTATCCTCGTCAAAAATCACGACATAATCGACAAATCCAAGCCCGCTTAGCACGCAGGCTCTATCATCTTGTGAGTTTATAGGCCTAGCCTCGCCTTTTAGCCTCTTAACTGAAGCGTCCGAGTTTAGCCCGACAACCAAAAGATCGCCAAGCTCCCTTGCACGGGCTAGGTATTTTACGTGTCCAGCGTGCAAGATATCAAAGCAGCCATTTGTGAAAACAACCTTTTTCTTGCCCTTTTGGCTCAAAATTTCCTCTAACTCCTCAACGCTTTTAAGCTTGTGCTCGAAATTTGCCCCAAATGAGCTATTTAGCAGCTGCTCGATCTCGCTAAAGCTAGCCGTTGCACTGCCTATCTTTGCCACGACGACGGCTGCTGCGAGGTTTGCTATCTTTATCGCCTCTTTTATATCAGCCCCGTTTGCTAGCATGTAGCCAAGTGTGGCAAGCACCGTATCTCCAGCGCCAGTGACGTCAAAGACCTCTTTTGCCTTAGCGGCAAAGATGTGCAATTTGTCATCATATAGCGCGATGCCCTCTTCTGATATTGTGATGATCGAATAGGTCAAATTTAGCTCGTCTTTTAGCTGTTTTATCGCCTTTTCAAGCTCGGCCTTGTCTTTTAACTTTAAATTTGTAGCCTCGCTTGCCTCTTTTTTATTTGGCGTTAGAAGGGTCGCGTTTTTATACTTTGAGTAGTCGCTGCCTTTTGGATCGATAAGCACTGGTATTTTTAGCCTCACGCACTCGTTTATGATCTCTTGGCAGACCTTCTCGCTAAGCACGCCTTTGCCGTAGTCGCTTAGCAAGACAGCCTTGAAATTTGCAAGATTTTCTTTTACTTTTAAGACTAGCTCATCTTCTAAATTTATCTTTACAACGCTCTCTTTATCGATCCTGACAACTTGCTGGTGTGATGCCATGATGCGGCTTTTTATCGAGCTCTCGCGCCCTTTTTCAGTAAGGATCAGCTCATCTTTTACATTTAGCTCAGCAAGCTTCTCTTTTATCTTTTTACCAGCCTCATCATCTCCTAAAACGCTAGCTACGCTCACGTTTGCGCCAAGAGAGAGTAAATTTCTCACCACATTACCAGCGCCACCAAGCGTGTAGGTTTCGTTATTTATCTTCACCACCTGCACCGGTGCTTCAGGCGAGATGCGCTCGCAGCTACCCCAGATGTAGTGGTCCAGCATGAGATCGCCGACTACTAAAATTTTAACTCTCTTAGCCATTTATCTCTTCCTTATAAATTCTCTTTATCTCTGGCAAATAGTCTTTTATCGCCTCTTCTAAGCTCCAAGTCGCACTAAAACCAAATGCCTCGCGAGCTGGGGCCACGTCGGCCTCTGTGTGAAATTGATATGAGCCGATAAATGGGTTTTTGATATATTCGTTGCCTAAATTTACGCCGATCTCACGCTGTAAGATGTCAGCGATATCTTGAAAGCTTCTTGCCTTGCCAGTAGCTGCGTTATAGACGCCACTTGGCGCGTCAAGTGCTTTTATATTTGCATCGATGATATCTTTTATATAGACAAAGTCGCGTTTGATCTGGTCGCTGCCTTCAAAGAGCCTTGGGGTCTTGCCAGCTAAAATTTGAAGTCCAAACTGAAGCACCATCGAGGCGGTTTTATTTTTGAAAAACTCGCCCTTGCCAAAGACATTAAAATATCTTAGTCCAACCACACTCACACCGCGCTTAGCGTAAATTTTATTGATATTATCCATGCTTAGTTTGCTAAAGCCATAGACGTTATTTGGCGCTTCGCACTCGCCAACTGTTTGCGGGCTCTTTGCGTTGCCGTAAGTGGCGCCTGAGCTAGCGTAGATCATCTTTGCGCCCAAACTCTCGCAGATATCAAGCAAATTTACAAAGGCATTTACATTTGTTTTTATTAGCTCGTCTTGCTCTTTTACAGTGGTGTCTGAGATCGCTGCTTCGTGGTAGATGACGTCTGGACGAAAACTTTTTATCTTCTCAAGCGTGCCAGGGTCGTTGATGTCGCCAGCGTAAATTTCACCCTTAAAACCAAGTAAATTTTTAAAATGGCCAAAGCTTTTTAAGTTGCCATTGCTAAATGTCTCGTCGTTTCTAAATTTATCCACAACAAGCACGTGAGCATCTTTATAGTTTTCATCAAAATAGTGCGCTAAGGCTGAGCCGATAAAGCCAGCGCCGCCAGTTATAACTATCTTTTTTCCGTTTAAATTCATAGTGATTTTTCCTTTTTTAGCTTATTTAAAACATCTCTTACATCTTTAAAATTTATCCCATCAAGCAAGAAATTTCTACCAACGCCCGCTCTTTTGCCAGCCTCGACGTCGCTTGGCTTATCGCCTATCATGAGCGAGTTTTCAAGGTCTATGTCAAACTCTTTGCAAGCATCAAGTATCATTTTTGGATTTGGCTTTCTGCAGATGCATTTTTGCTCTGGAGCGTGCGGGCAAAAATAGACTTTTGTGATAAAAATCTGCTCTTTTTTAAAGCTTTCAAGCATAAATTTATTTAGAGCGTCAAACTGCTCCTGCGTGTAGTAGCCCCTGCCGATGCCTGATTGATTTGTCACGACAAAGAGCTTGTAGCCAGCCTTAGCAAATTCTCTTAACGCATCAAAAATGCCATCAATAAATTTAAAGTCTTTGATCTCACAAACGTATCCAGCGTCCTCATTTATGACACCATCTCGGTCTAAAAAAAGTGCTTTGTTGGCTATTTCTCTTATCATTTGGTGATTATAGCCAAAATATTTTAACCCGCCCCTTGCAAATTTACATTTTTGTATTATAATGCCGGCACGTTTTTTAAAAAGGATGAAAAATGAAAAAACTACTAATCGTTTCAAGTGTTGCAGCACTACTTTCAACTGCTGCTTTCGCTGCAGATGGCGCTACTATCTATAAAAAATGCGTTGCCTGTCATGGCGCTAAAGCTGAAAAAGTTTTCAATAACAAAGTTCCAGCTTTAACATCACTTGACGCAGCAACTATCGAAGCAGCTCTTAAAGGCTACAAAACAGGAGCAAATAAATTTGGTCTTGGTGCTATGATGAAACCTATCGCTACTCCAATGAGCGATGAAGATGCAAAAGCAGTAGCTGAATACATCCAAACTTTAAAATAATCATAGGGGCGCTCGCCCCTTTTCTACAAATTTAAACTCACGCCAAATTTCAAAAGCTCTTTTGGCAGATAGTCATCTAAATTGCCGATCTTGTCGTTATCTATCTCTATTAAATTTAGACCATATTTTTTATAAAGCTCTATCTTTTGCTCTTTCTAGATACGCCTCATCATCTACATATCCCCAAAACTCTATATAACCCTTGCCTTTTGGTATGTAAAAATCACAATAGACATCTTCTTTTATCGGCACTCTTTTTTCATAAGCCATGCCCTCAGCAAAAAGCCAGTTTGCTATAACTAGCTCTGCCCTACTTCTTACATAGTGACCGTCATTTGTTCGGTATTCAGCCTTAAATTTCTCTCTAAAGTCTTCTTTTTGCTCTTTTTTGCTAGATTTTTCGCCAACTTTTACTATCTCGTTTATGAAATTTTCATTACAAAGCAGCCTCTCGTCCCATCTAACACTTGCTTTACCCATGTAGTAGTTTTGCATGCCGCCATAGTATCTGCCAGCATCTGTCACGTTGTAGCCGTTGTCACATTTTTTTATGAAGCCTAAATTTAACAAAACCTCATTTACATCTTTTGCATTTTTGCCAAATTTCTTTGCTATCTCTTTTGTACTAAACGTATCAGCTATATTTCTTTGGTTAAATTTTACGTGATATTTTTGGCGCAGCTTTTGCCTGATAAATTTTGTTATCAAATTTACTAAAATGACAAATATTATAATAGGTAGCACAAAGCTAAAAAACGCTGGCAACATTATGGATAGTAAATTTGCCGTATCAAAAATTTGCATTTTTATGGTGCAGTGAGGGTAAATTTAAATTTTAAATGATAAATTCTGGCTCAAATTTTGTCCCATTTACCCTGACAACCCTTGCAGGTATGCCAACTACGGTTGCATTTGCTGGGACGTTTTTTAGCACGACTGAGTTTGCGCCGATCTTGGCATTTTCACCGATAGTTATGGCACCAAGTATCTTTGAGCCAGCGGCGATAGTCACGCCATTTTTAACGGTTGGATGGCGTTTGCCACACTCTTTGCCAGTGCCGCCAAGTGTCACTTGATGATACATCATCACATCATCACCGACCTCAGCCGTCTCGCCGATAACCACGCCCATGCCGTGATCTATGAAAAATCTCCTACCTATCTTTGCCCCTGGGTGGATCTCGATGCCTGTTAGAAATCTTGCTATTTGCGAGATGAGTCTAGCTAGAAAAAACCACTTTTTTTCATATAAAAAATGAGAAATTTTATGAAACAAAACCGCATGGATGCCAGGAGTGTTTATAAGTATCGCCAAAAAGCAACAACTATGCACCGATGGGTCTTTTTCACGGACGGTTTGAACTAGCTCTTTTAGACTCTCCCACATATTTTACGCTCCGTAAAGCTCTGTACTTAGGTATCTCTCGCCGTTATCTGGAGCTATGAAAAGCACTTTTTTGCCAGCGCCAAGTCTTTTAGCCACCCTTTTTGCAGCCACGTAAGAAGCGCCGCCACTTATGCCTATCATCAAGCCATCGCTCTTTGCGATCGCTCTAGCTGCGTTTAGTGCGTCATCATTGCTTACTTTTTCTACTTCGCTAACTAGGCTCATATCCATTGTATTTGGTAAAAATCCAGCTCCGATGCCTTGAATTTTATGTGGTCCTGGGTTGCCGCCACTTAAAACTGGTGATGCTTCAGGCTCTACTGCGATGATCTTAGTGTCATAGCCTTTTTCTTTTAGAACCTTTGCCACGCCGCTTATCGTGCCGCCTGTGCCAACGCCTGCTACAAAGGCATCAAGCTTGCTAAAGTCAGCCACGATCTCAGCAGCTGTTGTTAGCTCGTGAGCTTGTGGGTTATACTTGTTTTCAAACTGGCTTAGCATTACGTGGTTTGGCTGAGAAGCTAGCTCAGTAGCTTTTGCGATCGCTGCTTTCATACCGCCAGCTGCAGGAGTTAGCTCAAGATGAGCACCATATGCAGCCACGATCTTGCGTCTTTCGATACTCATGCTCTCAGGCATGCAAAGGATCACTTTAAAGCCAAGTGCAGCACCGCACATAGCTACGCCGATACCTGTATTTCCGCTTGTTGGCTCAACGATAGTGTCGCCATGTTTTAGTGTGCCATCAGCTAGCATTTTTGTGATCATATTAAATGCGATCCTATCTTTTACAGAGCCGCCTGGATTAAAAAACTCTAATTTTACGTAAATTTCAGCCTCGTCAGCACCTGTTTTAACCTTTACGATAGGTGTATTACCGATCGTTTTTACGATGTTATCGTAGATCATCACTCCTCCTAAAATAAATTTCTCGTAAATTTAGCATAGAATTTAAAATAAAACATAAAAAGTCCTAATTTGCGCTAAATTTAAAATAAAAATTTAGTTTTTAATGCTATCAAGCACCTCTTGTCCGCTTTGGCTTAAAATTTTGCCTTTGAAATTCTCTTTGCAAAACTCCAAAATAAGCGCATGATAGAGTTTTAAAACCTCAGTTTCGTCAAATTTCTCGCTATCAAGAAATTTGTAAATTTCATCATAATCAAGCGAGCTAAACCACTCAGCCGCCTCGTCGTAACTCTCAAAAATGTAGTCAAAATACGCCATTATCCTAAGCGCATAAGCATCAACAACCATGTAAGGCTTGCCGCAAGCGTAAGCAAGTATCGCATCGCAAGTCTCAGCGCCAACGCCTTTTACGCTTATGAGCCACTCGCGGCTAGCGTTTTCTTTAAAATTATCAAAGCTCTCAAATTCGTTTTTTATAGCTAGACAGAGCGTCTTTAGCCGTTTTGCCTTTGTGTTGTAAAAGCCACTTGGCTTTATGAGTGTGGCAAGCTCGCTGTTTTCAAGCGTGCAAATGCCTTGCAAGCTATCTTTACCTGCTTTTTTTAGATTAGTTAGAGCTTTTTCAACGTTTTTCCAGTTGGTATTTTGCACCAAAATAGCGCCCAAAATAACCTCAAAAGTGCCCTCGCCTGGCCATTTTAGCTCGTCAAAATTTCTCTTTTTGTGATTTAGCAAAGCTAAAAACAGATCAGTTGATCTCATTTTAAATTTTCTTTAAAAGTTAGATAAAACTGCTTTGCCGTCCTGCCACTTCTGCTGGCTCTTAACGTGGCGAAATTTTTAGCAAGCGTGTGAAGCTCATCTTTGTCGCCAGTGTAGTCTTTAAAGTAAAAATCAACCATTTTTAGGTACTCGTCGTAGTTACCTTGATAAAAGCTGATCCAAAGACCAAAGCGGTCTGAGAGAGAAATTTTCTCCTGAGCTGCGTCGCTGTAGTGAATTTCTCCGTCTATTAGCTCTGAGTTTTCATTTTCGCTTTTAAACTCGCTTATTAGATGTCTGCGGTTTGAAGTGGCGTATAAAAGGACGTTTTTAGGTGGCTTTTGGATAGAGCCGTCCATAATAGGCTTTAGAAATTTATACTCATTGCTGCCATTTTCAAAGCTTAGATCGTCGCAGAAAATGATAAATTTAAACTCGCTCTTTCTGATCTCATCGATGATGTCGCCAAGGTATTTTAGATCCTCGCAGCCAATCTCAATGATGCGAAGTCCCTCTTTATAAAATTTAGTAAAAACAGCCCTTACAAGGCTTGACTTGCCACATCCTCTCTCACCCCAAAGAAGCACGTGGTTTGCCTCGTCGCCAGCTATAAAATTTCTAGTATTTTTTAGCAAAATTTCTTTTTGTTTTTCAAGTCCATAAAGTGAGTCGATATCGACAAAATCGATATCTTCAACCGGCTTTAACATACCTTTTGTGCTCTTATAAATTGCTGCGTACTTCACACCCCAATCTATCATCTCTTATCCTTTCTTAGATAGACCAAAATTTCAGCCAAAACATCGTCATCGTCCTTGCTACGTGACTTTAGCCTGATCTTCTCGTCATCATTTTTTGTTATTAGTATATTTTGCTCGCTGTTTGAGATCGTCTTTATGCCAGCTTTTAGAGCTAAAATTTTGATGATGATGAGGTCTAAAAACTGCTTTGTAAATGTATCTATCTTGCCAAATCTATCCTCAAGCTCGCTTTGTATCTCATAGACCTCGCTAACCTCTTTACACTTGCTAAGGCGCCTGTAAATTTCAAGTCTTAGCCTATCTTCTCTTATAAATTCTTGATTTAAAAAGGCGCTCACACTAAGCTTTAGATCGATCTTATCAAGCTTTGCGGAGTCTTGATTAAGAAGCTTGTTTATCTCATCTTCTAGCATTTTTAGATATAGCGAGTAGCCGATAGCCTCGATGTGACCGCTTTGCGCCTCGCCTATGATGTTACCGCCACCTCTTATCTCAAGATCGTGATATGCTAGCACTGAGCCAGCGCCTAAAAATGAGTTGCCTTCAAGTGCCACAAGTCGTTTTAGAGCGTCCTTGCTAATGGCATCTTTATCCTCCACCAAAAAGTAGCAATAAGCCTGCTTGTCGCTTCTGCCTACACGTCCGCGCAGCTGGTGCAGGTCAGCCATGCCAAATTTATTAGCATTTTCTACGATTATGGTGTTTGCATTTGGCAGGTGGATGCCGCTTTCAACGATGCTGGTGCAAAGAAGCAAGTCATACTCACCCCGCTCAAATTTCATCATCTCATCTTCAGCGACTTTTGCATTTATCTTTGAGTGAAGTATCAAAATTCTAAGCTTTGGCAAAATTTTTCTTAGCTCATTTGCCGTCTGCTCGATGTCTGCGATGTGGTTGTGGATATAAAAGGTCTGCCCGCCACGTCTTAGCTCACGCATGATCGCCTCTTTGACGACCTTTTCGTCCCACTCTCTCACGCTTGTTCTCACATCCAGCCTCGAGCTTGGCGGAGTGGCTAAAATGCTATATGTTTTTATCTTGCTAAGCGCCATATTTAGGCTTCTTGGTATCGGCGTGGCGCTCATACTTAAGATGTGAGAGTGCTGAGAAATTTCTTTTAGCTGCTCTTTTTGCTTAACGCCAAATTTATGCTCTTCATCAACCACTATAAGCCCTAAATTTTCAGCCTTTATGCCAAGAAGCGCATGCGTACCCACGCAAACTATGGGCTCATTTTCTTTTAGCGCTTTTTGCAGGCTTGATTTTTCTTTAGCGCTTGAGAAGCGATCTAGCCTAAAGACCTTTATGCCAAATTTGCTAAATCTTTGGCTTAGTGTCTTGTAGTGCTGCGAGCTAAGAAGCGTCGTTGGCACGAAGAAAAGCGCGCTAAAGCCTGATTTTATGCAGGTAAATATGGCATTCATCGCAACTTCAGTCTTACCAAAGCCAACATCTCCGCTAAGCAGCCTATCCATCACCTTGCCGCTTTTTAGCTCATCTTTTATATCATTTACCGCTTTTTGCTGATCGCTCGTGTATGAAAAGCCAGCGTCTTGGACGAAATTTAGATAAGAGATATCCTCTTTTTGTAAAATTTTACCAGCGATTAGCTCCCTTTTTGCCGCCATCGCCACGATCTTTGAGGCGATCGCAAAGAGTTTTTCTCTAACCTTCTCTTTTATCTTGGCAAAATTTGCCTTGCCTAAGCGATCAAGCACCGCCATAGAGCCATTTTGCGCGATATAGCGATCTATCAAATTTAGATGTTCAACTGGCAAAAGAAGCTTGTCATCATTTTGGTAGGCAATAACCACAAATTCCTTCGTCGCGCCCAAAACCTTGATCTTTTCAAGCCCTAAAAATCTGCCTATACCATAATCTTCATGCACAACGTAGTCATTTATCTTTAGCTCATCCACCACGAGGCTTGAGCGCTTAACTCGCCTTTTTTTCTCAAATTTATTTAGTGAGACTACGATCTTGTCGCTTGAGGTTAAATTTACCACAAGGGGCGAAATTTCAAGCTTTACATTTGCAAAGCCATCAAGCTCATAGCCCTTAAAAAGCCCCTCATTTCTTGAAAGAACGGTTATGCTTTTACTCTTATTTAGCTCAAAAAAGTCAAAATTTAAAGTAACTTCTAAGTCTTTATAGACCTTTGGCTCAGGCAAAATTTCAATGCCCTTAAATTTCTCTTCAGGCGCATCATAAATTTCAAAATCGATCTTTTTAACAAGCTTTGAGTCAAAAACTTTCAAGTAGTCGCTAAAGCTATCTATCGCCCAAAATCCAAGCGAATTTAGATCGCTCACAAGGGCATCGCTTTGCATATCCTCGATCTTTTGGCTAACTTTTTCAAACTCATCTTTGCTCAAATTTGCGATAAACGGCACGATATCGGCTTCGCTTAGCTCATTTTTATTGCTAATTTGCGTGGCGGTGTTGTAGTTTCTTATGCTCTCCACCTCATCGCCAAAGAGTAAAATTCTAACAGGATCGTCCATATTTACGCCATAAATGTCGATCACTTCGCCGCGAATGCTAAACTCGCCAACGCTCTCAACGATATCGACGCACTCGTAGCCAAATCGTATGAGCAAGTCGGCAAATTCGTTTAAATTTAGATTATCTTTTAGCTTGATCGTTGAGCTCTCCAAGTTTTTTTGCGTTGGAAGTGGGTTTAAAAGCGTGCTAAATGGGCTTATGATGATCTTTTTGCCATCAAATTTATAGTATTTGCTAAGAACGGATGAAATTTCAAAGAGCTCTTCGTTAAAGCTTCTTAGATCATCGCCCTTTTTAGCTCTAAAATCAGGTAGTTTAAATGCGCTAAAGCCAGCAAAACTAGCCGCATCAGCGCAGAGTGCCGCCTCTTTGTCATCTTCGCAGATGAGAATTTGTGGGGCGTGTGTTAAAAGATACTCATAGACCTTTGCTTGCATAGTACTCTTTTAAAAAGGCTTCGGCCAGGTGAAACGAGCCAATTGCTAGGTAAATTTTGCCGTTTTTTGCCTCTTTTATATCGTTCATATCGCTTGACTCAAACTCTCTATGCGAAATTTCAAGCTCGTTTAGTGCTTTATTTATAAGCTCTCCGCCAAGCTCCCTGCCCTCGCAGTGGTAGTGATAAAGTAGCACGTCCTCAATGGCTGGCTTTAGAGCTGCCAAAACTGCCTTGAAATCTTTATCTAAAAACGAGTTATAAACTAGTGTTAGTTTTTTGCCGCTAAACTCTTCTTGGCTAAATTTCTTAGCTACAGCCTTAGCGCCAAGCTCGTTGTGACCGACATCCACGTATAAATTTGAAGCGATCTTTTCGCATCTACCTCGAAGCGATAAAGCACCAAGCCTTTTGATATCTATGCTACTATCTAAAATTTTAGCTGCGGCGTAGGCTAGAGTTAAATTTGAGCGCAAAAACTCTGGAAGATTAAATTTATCTGCGTAGTTTGCGATCTCGTTTAAATTCTCTTTGGTCAAAATTTCTCTTGGAAAGCTCAGAGTTGTGCCTTTTTCGCTTGCGATCTCTTTTGCGATAGCCACACTTATCTCGTTCATCTCATCATTTAAAATAGCTCTTTTGCCCATAGCTTCAAATTTCGTTCGTGAAATTTCTTCTAAGCTATTGCCTAATATCGCCGTGTGGTCAAAGCCGATCGGAGTAAAGATGCTTAGCTCTTTTTCAAAGACATTTGTCGCATCCAGCACGCCGCCCATGCCAGCCTCGCAGACAAAGTAGTCGCAGCCCTCAAAAAGCACCGCAGAAAGCAGCGTCATATACTCAAAATAGCTTGTTTTTATCTTGTATTCATCACTCAAAAGAGCTTGCAAACGCTCGTGAGCTCTCTCTAAAATTTCATCGCTAGCGACCTCACCATTTAGCCAAAATCGCTCGTTAAATTTAAATATATGTGGGCTCGTGTAGTGGCCTACTTTTGCGCCATTTTGGCTTAAAATTTGCGCTAAAAAGCGGCCTGTGCTACCTTTGCCATTTGTGCCGATGATGTGGATTATCTTAAAAGGCTTTAGATGGCCTTTGATCGTATCGTAAGCTCTTATGATCCTGCCATAGTCGATCTCTTTGTAGTAAAGTGGCTTGCCATCAAGAAATTTCGCTAGGCTCATTTTTCCTCGATTATCTTTGGCATGACTTGGTTTCTGCCGCCCTCTTTTGAAAGATAGAGCATCTTGTCAGCACCCTCAAGCGTCATAGTATCGCTTAAATTTGCACTTCTTGTCGCCACACCAGAGCTAATGGTAACTTTGATGCGCTCGTTTTTATAGATAAATTTGAAATTTTCGATCATGCTTCTTAGCTTCTCGCCAAATCTAACACCATCTTTTAGGCTCGTACTTGGTAGCAAAATGACAAATTCCTCGCCACCATATCTACCGACAAAATCAACCTTTCTAGCATTTTTCTTAAGCACCTGAGCCACGGCTGAAAGTATCACGTCGCCAGCTTCGTGTCCGTAGGTGTCGTTTATCTTTTTAAAGAAGTCAATATCAACAAAGCAGATCGAATAGTCCGTGCCGTAACGTTTATAAGCCTCTTCGATACGCTGAATTTCACTCATCAAAGCTCTTTTTGTAGCCACTTTTGTTAAAAAGTCCTCTTTGCTCTCAAGCTTAGCAGCTTCAAGCTCTTTTTCTAGGCTAATAACCCTGTTTTGAAGCTCAGAAATGGTCGCTTGCTTGCTGTTCATCTCAAGGCCAAGCTCCTTACTCTCGATCTCCAAGGCACCTGCGATCTCGATAAGCATGCTCTTTACATGATCGATGCTATTTGCATTTAAATTTACATTTTTAAGATCATTTTTGATGCTTTGCACTTTAGCTGAGCTGCTTTGAGAGCTAGCTGCGATATCTGAAATCCTCTCGCCTATGCTTTGCAAGATGTTGTTTAATGAGCCAACTTTTTCGATGATCTCGGTTCTATCTTCTTCGATCCTGCGATCAACAAAACCTTTTATCTTATCTTGAAATTCTTTGCTATTTAGGCTTTGTGGATTTTGCTTTAAAACGCTTCTAATGTTGCCAAGCTCCTCGCTAAGCTCCTTTGTGATAGAAGGCTCAAGAGCAAAATTTAAAAGCTCAACTAAAGCGTTTTCTTCGCCGCCCTCATTTTTTTGAGAGAGAAATTTCTCAAGTTCAGCACTCATCGTCTTTAGATCGTCAAAGTCTCTCACGCCGTAATATTTCAAAAAGTCCAAAAATTCAGTGTCGTAAGAGCTTACAAAGTCAAACCATTTAAGGCACATCTCTTCAAGATTTTTCTCATCATACCTTCTAGCAAGTAGCTGCATGCCCTGCTCTGCTAGAGCTTTTGCATCTTTGTTGTGAAGCATAGAGATGGCTTGGAGGATTCTTCTTGCAAAGGCATTTAGTGACTTTAACTTTTTATCATCGACCACTTGGGCTGTGCCATTTTTAGCACCATGAGAGAGCCTAGCAGTCATAAAAGCTACAAACTCATCAACCGTTTTTATATGAAGGCTTATAGCTTGCGCTTTATAGTCATCACCAAGCCTTGAGATATATTTTTCTATCTTTTTGCTCTCTTCGGTAGTAAAGCCATATTTTTTAGAAATTTCATTATAAACTTCGGTGTAATTTTCTGGCGTTAGCATCAAATGGCGATCTTTTATCTCGCTCAAGGCCTCCTTGACTATTTGACTAACGGTTACTGCTGCCATTTTTATATCCTTTTACAGCTAAATTTGCGATGTACTCATCAAACGCCTCTTTTGAGGCCTCTTTTATGGCTTCATACTTTTGAGTATCGCTAATAACACTATCTGCGTATCTTACGCTCTTTTGACGTCTTGCCACACTAAAATCATACTCGCCAGTAGCAGGTATATCTATGACACGACCATCTTTAAATTTGGTTTTATAGTTTAGAGTTAAAAGAGCTTTATAAGATGTGATATAGCCATATTCATCATAGATGATTGCCTCGTAATTTAAACTTTTTACCGAAACTATTATCGAAGTATCAGCGCTATCTTTGCTTGATAGTGATTTATGCAGCCTTGCGACCATGCCCTCTTTTACTGCATCTTTTATCCAGACACTATTTTTTGGCTCTTCTTTGCTGATGATAACATCAACATAAACTCTATCTCCAACCAAATCCTGCGAGATCTTTGAAACTGGTTTATAGCCACATCCGCAGATAAATATAGCAATAAAAAACGCTAAAAAATATCTCAAAATTTATCCTTTAATGACAAAATTTACTAATTTGCCTTTTATATAAATCTCTTTTAAAATTTCTTTTCCCTCAAGCCACTTAGCCACATTTTGCTTAGCTTGTTTTAAAATTTCACTCTCACTTTCGCTTGCTGCTACTTCAAACTCAGCCCTTTTTTTGCCATTAACTGTAACTGCAAGAGCGATGCTATCTTTTACAAAGACCTCTTCTTTTACAGCTATCTTTGTGAAATTTTTTCTGCCAAAAAGCTCTTCGCTAAGCTCATTTGCGATATGCGGCACGATAGGCTCTAGTAAATTTAAGATGATGAAAAAGCCCTCAGCATTTACGTTCTCATTATCCTGCGCATTTATAGCGTTTAGTGCCTCCATGCAAGCAGCGATTAAAGTGTTAAAAGCAAATGTATCGCCAAAAACCTCGGTTGATTTTTTAAGTGCTTCATAAATTTTAAGCCTTGCAAATTTCTCATCTTTATTTAGACTTTCATGATCTATCTCAGGCAGTTTATCTATCTTTTTGATAGTTTGCGCCTTCTCCCAAAGCCTATTTAAAAACCTAAATGCGCCCTCAACTGCGCTGTCGTTCCACTCAAGCTCTTTTTGAGGAGGAGCAGCAAATAGGATAAATAGCCTTGCCGTATCAGCGCCGTATCTATTTATGATATCATCAGGATCTACGACGTTGCCCTTGCTTTTACTCATCTTTTTGCCATCTTTTAAGACCATGCCTTGAGTTAGTAAATTTTCAAACGGCTCATCGTCTCTTAGATAGCCAAGGTCTCTTAAGACCTTTTGGAAAAATCTAGCGTATAAAAGGTGTAATATCGCATGCTCGATACCGCCGATATACTGATCTACATTCATCCAATAATTCACGCTCTTTTCATCAAGTGCTTTTTGCTCCCAACTCTTCTCATCACTTGCAAATCTAGCAAAATACCAGCTACTCTCTACGAATGTATCCATCGTATCAGTCTCTCTGATCGCGTCTTGGCCACATTTTGGACACTTTGTAAATTTCCAAGTTGGATGTTTATCAAGTGGGTTGCCCTCGCCTGTGATCTTTACATCTTCAGGCAGTGCGATAGGTAAATTTTCCTCTTTTTCAGGCACTACGCCGCAGCATTTGCAGTGCACGACAGGTATCGGCGCACCCCAGTATCTTTGGCGAGAAATTCCCCAGTCTCTTAGTTTGTAGTTTGTGATCCTTTTGCCAAGGCCATCTTTTTCAAATTTCTCTATTATAAAGCTTTTGGCATCCTCTGAGCTAAGGCCGTTTATAAGCTCAGAATTTATAGCAACTCCGTATTCTGAGTACGCCTTAGAGCCGTCATTTTCACCCTCAAGCGGCTTTACGACTGGTTTTATAGGTAGATTAAATTTGTTTGCAAACTCGAAGTCTCTTTGATCATGAGCAGGAACAGCCATGATAGCGCCACTGCCGTAGTCAGCTAGGATGAAATTTGCAACCCAAACTGGGATCTTTTCATTTGTGAGTGGGTGAACGACGTAAATTCCTAAAAATTCTCCATCTTTATCACTTGCTTGACGCTCTCTTGGGCTTTGATTAAGTATTGCTTTTATCTTTGCTTTTTTGCTTTCATCAAATTTATCACTTTCGAGAAGCGCTTTTACGATAGGATGCTCTGGCGCAAGAGCTGTGTAGCTAACGCCGTAAATCGTATCAGGTCTTGTTGTAAAGACCTCAAAACCATCAAATTTACCGCCCAAAGTCTCTTTTGATGCCTCATCAAGGCTAAATTTAAACTCCAAGCCGTAGCTTCTGCCGATCCAGTTTTCTTGCATTGTGATGACTTGATTTGGCCATTTGCCTTCAAGTAGTTTTAGATCTTCAAGTAGCTCGCTAGCGTATTTTGTGATATTGAAGTAATATCCTGGAAGCTCTTTTTGCACAACATCATTACCGCATCTCCAACATTTTCCGTCTTCAACCTGCTCGTTTGCAAGCACGGTTTGATCGTACTCACACCAGTTTACGATGGCATTTTTTCTATAAACAAGTCCTTTTTCAAACATCTTTATAAAAAAGCTTTGCTCCCACTTTGTGTAAAGTGGGTCAGATGTAGCTAAAATTCTCTTTTTAGAAAACGAAAAACCAAGGCTTGCAAGCTCCTTTTTCATATAGTCGATATTTTCGTAAGTCCAAATTTTAGGGTGAATTTTATGTTTTATGGCTGCATTTTCAGCTGGCATACCAAAGCTATCAAAGCCGATAGGATGAAGTACGTTAAAACCGCTTTTTCTATATGATCTAGCCAGCGCATCGCCGATAGAGTAGTTTCTCACATGTCCCATGTGTATGCGTCCGCTTGGATACGGAAACATACTTAGGATATATTTTTTTGGCAAGCTTAGATCGTCTTTTGGTTCAAATTCCTCATTTTTATCCCAAATTTCTTGCCATTTTTTTTCTATCTTTAAAGGCTCATATTTTCTCTTCTCAGCCATTTTTTCTCCTAAAATTCTTCTTGTGATTTGCTTGATTCTATTAATACCAAGGCTAGTGAAAATATATTTGCAATGACTGCGCCAATAGCTAATGAATAGCTAAGAGTTGCATTTTCAGATACTTGCAAAATAACAAAAGCTGGTATAAGGTGCAAATCAGCAACCAGCGAGCTTGCAAAAAGCTCAGCTGATAGTAAATTTTTAACGCCAATCTTAAGTAGCGTAGAAACTAAATTTATACTAGCTGCCACAAAAAGGGCGATCTCGTTTTTATCATATAAAAACTCCGCCGTAGTCGTAAGACTCATCAACGCAAAAAATATGTAGATAACTTTTCCCCAGTTCATTATCCCTCCTTACACAACGCCTTTTTCAAACATAGCACGTTCTTTATCACGCTCTTTTTTGATCCTTTGCTTCTCAGCCTCTCTAGCTCTAAAATGCTCGATGCTAAATTTAAACCAGATAAGAAATGGTGATGAGATGTAGATCGAGCTGATCGTTCCTATAACTATACCAACGATAAGAATAAATGAAAATCCATGTATCATATCTCCGCCAAACAAAAATAGCACAACAACAGTCATCATCGTAGTGGCTGAAGTTAGGATAGTTCTTGAAAGTGTGGCTGAGACTGACTCGTTGATAACGCCCTCGATATCGGTTCTCTTGCTCTCTTTGATGCCTTCTCTGATCCTATCAAAAATGATGATCGTATCGTTTAGCGAGTAGCCAAGCACCGTTAATACAGCCGCTAGTGTGTCCAAATTTACATCGATATCAAATAGCGAAATAGCGCCAACAGTTATAACGATATCGTGAATTTCAGTTGCGATCGCAGCTAGCGCAAAACGCCATTCAAATCTAAATGTGATATAAAGAAGCACACCAATTAGTGAAATTCCAAGAGCCATCAAGCCCTTTTGCCTAAGCTCGTCACCAACCTTTGGACCAACGATATCAACACGTCTTACTTCAAAATTTCCAGTATCTTTTAAAATTTGCTTTATCTCAGTGCCGATGTCACCAGTTAAATTTGAACTTGATCCTGAAAATCTAATAACAGCCTCATCTTCGCTTCCAAACTCAGTAACAGAGGCGTTTTTAAGCACTTCATTTGTGCCAAAAGCGTCGCGAATTTTATCAAGCGGCGCCTTGGTGTCGTATTTTAGCTGGATAAGCGTACCACCAGAAAAATCGATGCCGTAGTTTAGACCCTTTGTTGCAAGTAAAAAGATCGAACCAACAAATAAAAATATAGAAAATGCGAGTGACACAAATCTAAACCGCATAAAATCATAAACTTTTGCCTTAGTAAAAATTTGCATCCCTAGCTCCTTTTATAACCAAACCAAAGTCTGGTATTTCCGCTTTTTTCTATCTTGTCCATGACTGCATCAAACATGCCATGTGTGCCTAAAATGGCCGTTAGCATCGAAGCCATGATACCTATCGCCATTGTCACAGCAAAGCCTTTAACTGGACCAGTGCCATAAGCATAGAGCACTGCAACTGTGATGATGGTAGTTAAGTTTGAATCAATAATCGCACTCATAGCGTGCTCATATCCCTTTTGGACAGCTGTCCTTATCGCCACGCCTTCACGTAAAAGCTCACGGATACGCTCATTTATGATGACGTTTGCATCAACTGCCATACCAATCGTTAGCACGATACCAGCCATACCTGGCAGAGTAAGCGTCGCTCCAAAAAGCGCCATAACAGCGACTAAAATAACGACGTCTGCAACTAGCGCAATATTTGCAAAAATTCCAGAAATTCCATAATAAACTAGCATAAATAGCACTACTAAAATAGATCCAGCAGCAAGAGCTACCATGCTTTGGTTTATACTCTCTTGTCCTAAAGATGGACCGACACTTCTTTTTTCTAGCATCTTAACAGGTGCTAAAAGTGCGCCACTTCTAAGCGCGATCGCTACGTCGTGAGCCTCATCAAGTGTAAAGCCACCACTGATCTGGCCGCTGCCGCCACCTATTCTTTCATTTATAACTGGAGCTGAATATACCTTACCATCAAGCACGATAGCAAGCCTTTTACCGACATTTGCACCAGTAAAATCACCAAAAATTCTAGCACCTTCTGAATTTAGTGTGAAATTTATGATCGGTAGGTTATTTTGCTGAGAAAATGCAACCTTTGCGTCAGTTAGCATCGAGCCATCAAGCACTGGGATATTTTTAACGACATATTTTACGCGGTCATTTTTAGCATCTTTAAAGATCACGTCACCATAGCTTTCAGCCTCGGCCTCGCTCATGGTATTAGCCTGATCTTGTCTTTTGTCATCAACTGCCATAAGCTGCAAGTGAGCAGCCTTTGCGATAAGATCTCTCGCTCTTTGCTCGTCCTCTTCGGTTTTTATGCCAGGAAGCTCGACTAGGATATTATCTTTGCCTTGTCTAGCGACTGTTGGCTCAGCTAGACCAAACTGATCAAGCCTGTTTCTAATGGTCTCAACAGCTTGCGAGATCGCATACTCGATCGTATCAAGCCTCTCTTGCTCTGTAAGAGTGATGTGATAGTTTAGACCATCTTTTTTGATATTAAGCCCTTTTATCTCAGCAAGCGCTTTATCAACCTTTGGAGCCTCGTCACTATCAAGTAGCGCAAAATCAACACTATCTTCTTTTATCTTAAATTTATCAATGAGCACATCTTCTTTTTTGGCATAATAATTTATGCTTCCAGCGATTGACTTGATCTTAGAGTGGATGGCTTCGTTAGTTTCAACACCAAGAAGCATATGAAGACCACCTTGAAGGTCAAGTCCTAGCGAAATTTTAGCTCCGCTTTGGGTCTGAAAGAAAGATGGCACCGAAAAGCCAAAACCAAAAACCAAGGCCAATATTAATATAATCAGCCTATATGTAACTCTTGCGTTACGCATTATTTATCTTCGATCTTTTTAGCTACAAACTCGCGTGCTATACGAACGATTACATCATCGTTAAGTTTAACTTTGATAAAATCATTTTCGGCTTTAATCACTTCGCATATAAGTCCGCCATTAGTTACTATCTTATCGCCTTTGTCAAGAGCTGCAAGCATTGCTGCGTGGGCTTTTTGTTGTTTTTGTTGAGGTCTGATAACCAAAAAGTAAAATATGGCGAAAAGCACAACAAGAGGTAGTAATGATGTTAAAAAATCAGCGTTTTGCATGGATTTCCTTATTTGTAAGATTTTTAAATGGACATTTTAGCACTAAAATTATAATAAAAGCCTTTGTCGGTGCTTTTTTGCTTTCTAATTTCATTTTTTTAGCCATGGCTGAAAATCAAATTTTAAATTTCATCTCACCTTTTCTCACGCTAGCTGGAATTTACATAGTCATAAATTTAAGCAGGGCTGGATTTTTCGCAGCTGGATTTTTCACTGGAATTTTGTGGTTTTACTGGATCGGCTTTAGCTTTATCTACTATGAGCTTGTCTGGCTTATCCCATTTGTCATCCTCTTTGTAGCCCTTGTTTATGGACTTTTGTTTTGGATAGCCTCTTTTCCAAGCTTTGTGGCACTAAGAGCCGTTTTGCTATTTTTAATAAGCTACGTGCATCCATTTGGCTTTAATTGGTTTAACCTTGAAGCAACGCTTGTTTTAGGCGCTTTTGAACCAAGCACGAGAGGGCTTATATTTATATTTTTAGCAGCTATTTCTTTGAGTTTAAAAGGTAAAATTTTAAAATTTATCCTAGCTTTTATCTGCCTGATCGCAGCTTTGCAGTTTAAAAGTAACGAGGCAAAGACTCTGCCATTTGACGTGGAGCTAGTAAATACCAATGTCGCTCAAAGAGTGCGCTGGGATAAAAGCTTGCGCATGAAATTTACAAATGAAAATTTAGACATGATAAGTAACGCCATAGCCGAGCAAAAACGTCTCATCGTGCTTCCAGAGAGTGCGTTTCCACTATTTATGACAAATGAGCCACTGCTTGTTGATGAGCTAAAAGAGCTTTCAAAACAGATAACTATCGTAGCTGGCGCGCTTGCTTATGAAAATAAGCAAATTTATAACTCTGCATTTTTGTTTCAATATGGCGCCCTTAGACGAATGGATAAGAAATTTTTAGTGCCATTTGGAGAAGAAATTCCTCTGCCAAAATTTATGCAAGATGCGGTAAATAAGCTATTTTTTGGCGGAGCTAGCGACTTTAAGAAGGCGGAAAATTTTAGTGACTATGAGATAGACGGGGTTAAAATAAGAAATGCTATCTGCTATGAGGCAACAAGAGAGGAGCTTTATAAGGGCGAATTTGACGTGGTCGTGGCTATCACAAACAACGGCTGGTTTGTGCCAAGTAGCGAACCTGTGTTTCAAAGACTACTTATAAAACACCTTGCTACAAAGTATAATAAAGCGGTCTATCACAGCGTAAATGGCTCAAAAAGTGAGATAATAAAGCCTAAAAAAGCGTTTTGGGATGAGTTTTAAAAGAAATTTAAAGTGGCTTTAGATAAAGCCACTTTTTTGATTATTTTTTTAGTAAAGCCTTGAAAGTATCAACCGCATCAAGCTTTTCCCAAGGGTATTTTGCATTTCCCACTTGACCTTTTGCAGCTACTTTTGCATATAAAAATGTCTCTTTGCTTGGCTTATCAAGACCAAATTTATTAGTTATCCAGCGAGGTGTTAGAGAAAAATGCTCGCTTACAAAATTTGAAAGCATATCGTCATTTACGCCGTTTGCGTGAGTTCCCATAGTATCAACACTAACTGAAGTTGGCTTTGCAACGCCAATTGCATAGCTTATCTGAACGATACATTTTTTAGCAAGGCCAGCTGCAACGATATTTTTAGCTATCCAGCGCGCTGCGTAAAGTCCGCTGCGATCAACCTTTGTGTAGTCCTTGCTTGACTGAGCGCCACCGCCTATTGGGCTATATCCACCAAAGCTATCAACGATTAGTTTTCTGCCTGTTAAACCACTATCGTGCAGTGAGCTGTGATTTACATATCTACCTGTTGGATTTATATAGATGATCGTTTTTTCTTTATTATATAGCTCTTTTGGAAGGCCAGTTTCATCTATTAAATTTTGTATTAGTGCGCGAAGCTCTTCTATCTTCATGCTCTCCACGCAAGGGGCTGAAACGACGATGGTATGGATACTTTGAGGTTTGCAGTTTTCAAAGTTGTCTTTACTACCGTAATCAATCGTAACTTGAGTTTTTATATCAACACCAAGTTTATCAGGGTTTGCTTTGGCAAATTTATATACTTTTTCACAAAGCATTCTTGCGTAAGTTATAGCTGCTGGCATAAATTCTTTCGCTTCGCAGCTTGCAAAGCCAAACATGATGCCTTGATCACCTGCTCCGATCTCGCCATCACTTTGATCAACGCCTTGATTTATATCTGGACTTTGTTGATTTAAACAAACTTTAACCTCGATATCATCTGGATGCAAGCACTGCTCTTTTGTAAAGTTACTCTTTCCGTCATATCCAATATGCGCAAGAGCGTCTTTTACGATCTTTTCGTAGTCTTTATAAGAGAGTTTTACCTTTGAGTTTATCTCTCCGCCTATTACTATATTTTTTCCAGCTACAAAAACTTCGCTTGCGACGCGTCCATTTGGATCTTGTGTTAAGATAGTATCAACAATGCTATCAGCGATGATATCAGCGCATTTATCTGGATGACCTGGACTTACAACTTCAGAAGTAAATAGATACATTTTCGTCCTTTTCCTTGGTTAAATTTTCGTGCAATTGTAACAAATCTATATAAAAAGCGAATTAATCTTTTTAAATTTCTTTATATTTAAAAATCATTTAGCTAGAATCAACAAAAAACTAATTTATTAAGGTGTCAAATGAATATGTTTAAAAACATTGCAAGAAGATACGCCGATGGAAATTTGATCGTTCAAATTTTAGTTGGTATCATCCTAGGTGCCCTAGTTGGCTTTTACACACATTATCAAGCAACCCCTTACAACCAAATCTCAGCTAAAATTCAAACCATCCAAAAAGAGAGTGGCTTAAGCGTAGATGAAGTCATAAAAACTCGCCTTAGCCAAGATGAAGCAAAACAGCTTGATGAGGCCAAAGAAAAGGCTAGTTCGGCTGATTCTATCGCTGCTTCAGTCTCAGTTTTAGGAGATTTGTTTAAAGGCGCTTTAAAAGCGATCGCACCTATTCTTGTTTTTGTCCTAGTTGCAACCTCTATCATTTTAAAAGATTTTGGTCATACAAAAGGCATGCAAAAGATCATCACACTCTATCTTGTGGGCACATTTTTAGCAGCTGTTGTGGCGGTTATTGCAAGCTTTTTATTTCCTATCGAGATACCGCTAAAAGGTCTGCAAAGCGCTGATATGTCAGCACCTCAAGGCATCACAAATGTGCTAAAAGACCTTATCTATAAAATGGTCGAAAATCCGATAACCGCTCTAGCAAACGGAAACTATATAGGCATCATCACTTGGGCGATAGGTGGTGGTATCGCTATGAGATATGCTACACCTGAGACCAAAAAAGTATTTAAAGATATAAGCGACGGCGTAACTCATATCGTTAAATTTATAATTAGACTAGCTCCGTTTGGTATCTTTGGTATGGTTGCTATCAGCATTCATGATACTGGATTTGAGGCACTTGCAGGATATCTAAAACTGATCTTAGTTCTTGTTGGAGCGATGCTTGTTGTGGCATTTATCGTCTATCCAGCGATGGTTTTTGCACTAACTAAGAAAAATCCTTATCCACTTGTTATGATCTGCCTAAAAGAGAGCGCGATCTCAGCGTTTTTTACAAGAAGTTCAGCTGCAAACATCCCAGTAAATATGGCGCTTTGCAAAAAGCTTGGACTAAAAGAGGAGCTCTACTCGATCTCTATCCCACTAGGAGCCACCATAAACATGGGCGGTGCGGCAGTTACTATTAGTATCTTAGCGCTTACTGCGGTAAATTCTATCCCATCTATCACAGTTACATTTGGCGATGCACTACTTCTATGCTTCATCTCAGCCCTTGGCGCATGCGGCGCATCTGGCGTGGCTGGCGGCTCACTGCTTCTAGTGCCATTAGCGTGCGGACTTTTTGGTATCGGCAATGACATCGCTATGCAATTTGTAACAGTTGGCTTTACGATAGGCGTCATCCAAGATTCAGTTGAAACTGCGTTAAATAGCTCATCAGACGTGCTTTTTACAGCCGTAGCCTCAGAGACTTCAGAATAATCCTCAGTAAAATTTCAGCTAAATTTTGGCTGAAATTTTACTTTTATCCATTTTTTTGTAAAATGTCCCAAAAATTTAAAGGATAAATATGCAAATTTGGGATCTAAAAGCACTTTTTGCAAACGAAAAAGAGTGCGAGCAAAACGCACTAAATTTACAAAAAGAGTGCGAGAAATTTAAAGATAAATACCTTGAAATTTATGAAAATTTAAAAACAGACGAGTTTTTAAAAGCATTTGGCGAATATGAAAGCTTGATAGCTAAAATTTCAAAAGTAATGACTTATGCTTTTTTAAATTTTGCCAAAGATACAAGCAAGGGCGCATTTTACGCAAAGATCGATGAGATAGCGACAAAAGCAAATGAAAATTTGATATTTTTTGAGATCAAATTTAATGAGTTTAGCCCTAAAAAACAAGAAGAGATCATAAAAAGCTCCAAAAAATATGGCTACTATCTAAGCAACCTAGCCAAAGCAAAACCACATCAACTAAGCGTTGCAGAAGAAAGAGTCTTGCTTCGCACTGCAAGCACCGGAGCTGAGGGCTTTTCAAGGCTTTTTGATGAGAGCATGAGCAAGATGAGGTTTAAATTTAAAGGCGAGCTTTTAAACGAAGAAGAGATTTTAGCAAAGCTTCATGAGAGCGATCAAAGCGTACGAAAACTAGCCGCAAAAAGCCTCTCAAACGAGCTTAGCAAGCACCAGCACCTTCTTGGCTACATATATAACATGATAAAAACCGATCTAAAAACGAGCTGCGAGCTACGAAATTTCAAGCTACCTGAAGAGCCAAGACACCTTGAAAATCAAATCAGCAAAAAAAGCGTTGATTCGCTAATTGCTGTAACTGAGAAAAATTTTGATCTAGTCTCTAAATTTTACGAGCGAAAAAGAGAGATTTTAGGCCTTAAAAAGCTTTACGATTACGACAGATACGCGCCTCTTAGCAGCGAAGGCGAGTATAAATTTGATGAGTGCAAAAAGATAGTTTTAAAAGCGTTTGGGACATTTTCACCTAAATTTGGCGATATAGCCAAAAGCGCCTTTAGTGACGGCTGGATCGACGTTTATCCAGCACCAAACAAGCGAGGTGGGGCATTTTCTCACTCAGGATCAAGCGACACTCACCCTTATGTTTTGCTAAATCACACAAACCAGCGAAGAGATCTTTTCACGCTGGCTCACGAGCTTGGTCACGCCGTGCATCAAAAGCTCTCATATAGTGTAAGCTACCTAAACTCAGACACTCCACTAACCACGGCTGAGACGGCTTCAGTCTTTTGCGAGATGCTAGTTTTTGACCACGTAAAAGAAAACCTTAGCAAAAAAGAGAAAATTTCACTGCTTGCTGGCAAGATCGAGGATATATTTGCTACGCTTTACCGTCAGATAAATTTCACCACCTTTGAAAGGGCCGTGCACGCACACGAGGGCGAGATCAGCCTAGATGAGCTAAATAAAATTTGGCTAAGAGAGAGCAAAAAGATGTTTGGCAAAAGTGTCACACTAAATGACTACTACAAAATTTGGTGGAGCTACATCCCGCACTTCATCCACACGCCATTTTACTGCTACGCCTACTCTTACGCGCAGCTTCTTGTGCTTGCACTTTTTGGGCTTTATAAAAGCGGTAAATGCAAAAATTTTGTCGAAATTTACACCGAGTTCTTAAGCCTTGGTGGGAGCCTTAGCCCAAGGGAGCTTGTGGGTAAATTTGGCTTTGACATAGATGATAAAAATTTCTGGCAGATCGGCATAAACGAGGTTAAAAAGCTAGTAGATGAGTTTTTAGAAATTTCAAAGGATTAAGATGTTAGACGAAATTTTAGACGATGAGAAATTTGCGCTTTTGATGAAGATGCACGTCTATGAGTGCATTGATTTTTTGCTTGAAAAGGGGTTAAATTTCTCAGTTATGGCAAATTTACCGCTAGTTAGCTTTGAGCCTAGCTTGCCAGATGAGATAAGTGGCAGCTTTAGCATGCCAGTCATTATGTTCTCACTTGGTGGCTACACGCTTGAAAGTGCTAGGCTAACGCAAGATGAGCTTAGCTTTGAGGCTGGCTTTGGTAGTGAGAATTTTGCCTCAGTGGTCTCTTTTCCGCTTGGTGCGGTGGTTCAAATTTTGGTTGAAAATAGCCCGATCCTTGTAAATTTCTCCATTTATAAGCCAAAAGAGAAGCAAGTCGATCACGCTAAAAAATCAGCCTCAGTCTTTTTGCAAAACCCAAAAAATAAAGATATATTTAAGAAAAGATAGTAATTTTAAGCATTTTTGGCTAAAATCAAAAGAAAATTTAAAAAGCGAAAAATGGAAAATTTACTATCAAATTTAAACGAAGCCCAGCGCGAAGCAGCCACCCACATAGATGGTGCGATGCTCATACTAGCAGGTGCTGGCAGTGGCAAGACAAAGACGATCACGACTAGGCTTGCCTATCTCATCGGCGAGGTCGGCATAGACGCGGCAAACACGCTAACTCTTACTTTTACAAACAAAGCCGCCAACGAGATGCGCAGCAGAGCCATGGCGATGCTAAGCCAAAGTGGCAAAAACTACTCGCCGCTGCTTTGCACATTTCACAAATTTGGACTTTTATTTTTAAAGCTCTATATAGAAAAGCTTGGTAGAAAAAATAACTTCGTCATAATCGATACAGACGATAAAAAACGCATCATCAAAAGTTTTGAAAGTCCAGTCGCTACGGCTATTTTGTCAAGTGAAATTTCAAACTATAAAAACTCGCTTTTAAGCGTCGAAGAGGTCTATAAAAATGCAAATTTCTCTTCATTTGACAAAAGCAAGGACAACTTTTATAAGCAAGCAGCGCAAATTTATGAAAAGTACGAGGACTATTTAAAGACAAACAACCTCGTTGATTTTGACGATCTGCTAGGGCTTACATATAAAATTTTAGACGAAAACGAAGATCTTGCTAGAGAAATTTCAAACCGCTACAAATACATAATGGTCGATGAGTATCAAGACACAAATGACCTTCAGTATAAACTGCTAAAAAAACTCTGTCTATGCCACGAAAACATCTGTGTGGTTGGCGATGATGACCAAAGCATCTACGGCTGGCGCGGTGCAAAGATAGATAATATCTTAAATTTCAAAGATCAGTTTAGCAACGTAAAGATCATCAGACTTGAGAAAAACTACCGCTCGAGCGAGGCGATACTAAAGGCTGCAAACGAACTGATAGATCATAACCGCAACCGCCTTGGCAAGAAGCTTGTGGGCACAAAAGGCGAAGGCGAAGCTGTAAATTTGATAGAGAGTTTTGATGAGAGCGTCGAGGCTGGCAAGATCGCAAAAAATATAAAAGAGCTTTTAAGCAAAGGCGTGCAGGCAAAAGATATCGCTATCTTATACCGCATAAACGCACTCTCTCGCTCGCTTGAAGATGGGCTAAACAAAGAGCAGATCGCTTATAAAATGGTAGGCGGCGTTAAATTTTACGAAAGAGCCGAGATCAAAGATATCATAAGTTATCTAAGACTGATAAATAATCCAAATGATGACTTCTCAATAAGACGCATTATAAATCGTCCAAAGCGAGGACTTGGTAAAGTGAGCCTTGATAAGCTCGAAAAAATGGCCTTTGAAGGTAAAATTTCAATTTTTGAAGCGATCTCAAACATCTCTGATAACGACGAAGCCTTTAGTAAAAAGGTAAAATCAGCCCTTCTTGAGTTTGCAAACAACCTAAAAGAGCTTCAAGAAAGCAGCTCGGTTTTTGACCTCATAGATAAATTTGAAGCTAAATTTGGCGTGAAAAAATACTACGAGAGCTTGCCAGATGGTGCTGAAAGAGCGGCAAACATCGACGAGTTTTACGCTGTTTTAAAAGATCAGATCAAGCAAAATCCAAGCTTTGATCTGGAGGAGTTTTTAAACGAGATCACGCTAACAAGCGAGCAAGATGGCATTAGCGACGAGGCTATTAGCATCATGAGCGTGCATGCGAGCAAGGGGCTTGAGTTTGAGCACCTTTTTGTAATCGGCCTAGAAGAGGGATTTTTCCCGCTCATTGGCGATGGTAGCGACATCGAAGAGGAGCGTAGGCTAGCTTACGTGGCGATAACAAGGGCCAAAAGGACACTTAGCCTAAGCTTTGCAAATTCGCGCTTTTACAAAGGTCAGCGCACGAGGTTAAATAAGAGTAGATTTTTAAGCGAGAGCGGCATAACGCATGGCTCGCTAGTTATCGAACAGAGTAATGAATTTAAAAAAGGCGACCTTGTTAAACATAAAATTTTTGGTATCGGCAGGGTGAGTGCGGTTAGCAAGATCAAAAAAGAGTTTAAACTGACTATAAATTTTGGTGGCAATGTAAGAGAGATAATGTCAAGCTTCGTGGAAAAGGCCGTATGAACGCCATTTTCGTGGCAAACAAGCCTGCTGGCATGAGCTCAAACCACTTTTTAGGACGACTAAAAAGAAAATATGGCGTTAAAAAGGCTGGATTTTCAGGTACGCTTGATCCATTTGCGAGTGGCTGTTTGATAGTCGCTTTTGGCTCGTATACGAAATTTTTTAGATTTTTAGACAAAAGCCCAAAGGTTTATGAGGCAACGATCTGGCTTGGAGCTAGCAGTCCTAGCATGGATAATGAAAATATCACTGAAATTTCAAATGTAAAAGAGTTAAATTTAGAAAAACTTGAAGCCATTAGAAGCGAGCTAACTGGTAAGATAAGCTATATCCCGCCAAAATTTAGCGCCAAGCACGTAAATGGCACAAGAGCTTACAAACTAGCAAGAAGCGGCGAAGAATTTGAGCTAAAGCCAGAGACAATGGAAATTTACGAGAGTGAAATTTTGAATTATTCACACCCCTTTTTGACACTTCGTTTAAGTGTAAGTGAAGGGAGTTACATCCGCTCTTATGCAGAAATTTTTGGGCAAAAAGTTGGTTATAATGTAACTTTAAGCTCATTAAAGAGGATAAGTGAGGGTAAATTTCGCTATGAAAATGAAAAATTTTTAAATATTTGCAATTTTTTAAATATTGAGCAAAACACGTATTTTGGGGATATTAACAACATACTTGACGGCAAGAAATTAAAAATTAACGATTTTGAAACACAAACACAAGGAATTTATTTGCTAAATTATGATAAATTTATGAGCGTAATCCAAATCATGGATGATACTATAAATTACACTTTAAACAAGGTAGAAAAATGTTAATCTTAGCAAGAAAAGAAAACGAAGAAATTTTACTAGGTAACGACATAAAAGTCGTCGTAGTAAGTATCTCAAAAAGCACCGTTAAGCTTGGTATCGAGGCCCCGCGCAATACAATGATACTAAGAAGCGAGCTGGCAAACGATATAAAAAACGAAAATATCCACGCCACCAAAAAAGCAAGCGAAGCCGATATCCACGAGCTTGCGAAAAAAATCGAGAAATGAAAAGCTTTGCAAAGATCAACGTATTTTTGAAGGTAGTTGGCACCAGAGGCAACTACCACGAAATTTTGTCACGTTTTGTTCTTTGCGAGCAGCTTTTTGATGAAATTTATTTTAAAAGGTCAAATTCTTTTGCTATCGAATGCGACAACAAAGAGATAAAAGAAAACATCATCCAAAAAGCGATAGACGAGCTAAAAAAAGCTGGCTTTTCAAACGAGCTAGATGAGTTTTTTAGCTCTCATAAAATCATCATCAACAAACAAATCCCAATAGGTGCTGGTCTAGGAGGAGGCAGTTCAAACGCCGCCACCTTTTTACTAATGGTAAATGACGAGCTAAATTTAAATATAAAACGCGAAAATTTGATGCAAATAGCCTCTAAAATCGGCGCAGATGTGGCCTTTTTTGTAAGTGGCTACAAGGCAGCAAATGTAAGCGGCATAGGCGAGATGATAAAAGAATTTGACGATGAAGTGCCAAATTTAAGTATCTTCACGCCAAATGTTTTTTGCTCCACACCGATGGTTTATCAAGAATTTAGAAGCAATTTCTTACAATACATAGACGTTAATGCTGCAAAAAAGATGCAAAATTTAAAGAGCAAAGAGCTACTTGAAATTTATAAAAACGAGGAGCTAAACGATCTTTTTGCCCCATGCTTTAAGCTCTATCCGAAGATGAATGAGTTTAGGGATAAATTTCTAAGCGGCAGCGGCAGTAGCGTATTTAGCGTAAAATAAAAGGTAAAATTTTGATAAAAGATCTAGCAAAAAACAAAAAAGCTTTGCACGACTTTAGCATACTTGAGACCTTTGAAGCTGGCATCGTTTTAAAAGGCAGCGAGGTCAAGGCTCTAAGGGCTGGCAGAGCAAATTTAAAAGATAGCTTTGTGCGCGTTATAAAGGGCGAGCTTTTCTTACTAAACGCCCATATCAGCTATCTTGAGACTACACACAGCGCATTTCGTCCAAACGAGCGAGCAGCCAGAAAACTTTTGATGCACAGAAAGCAGATCGATAAAATTTTCGGTCAAGTCTCACAAGATGGGCTTACTTTGGTTGTTTTGGCACTTTATCTAAGTGATAAAAACATCGTAAAAGCAAGGCTAGCCCTTGCAAAAGGTAAAAATTTACACGACAAGCGCGAGACTTTAAAAAGACGCGAGGCAGACAAAGAGGCAAGAGCTGCCATTAAAAGATATGTTTAAGGGATAAGATGAAGAATTTACTTGTTTTAATAATCGCTTTATTTGCTTTTTTTGGTTGTGGTGAAGAAGAAAGCAGCAGTGCAAATTTTAAAGAATTTAGCCCAAATGAAGAGGTCAAACTTGTAGATGTGAGCGGCAAGGAGCTTACTTTAGTTAGAAAAGATCACGGCTTTGCTATCAAAAATGATGAAAATAAAGTTTTGATGATCGACATTTTTGGCACATTTTGCCCACCTTGTCAAAAAGAGGCAGCCGAGCTTACAAAATATCAGCTTGAAAACAAAGATAAATTTACGCTAATTGGGCTAACTCACTTTGAAAATGTCACAAATGAGTATGTTTTGCATGAATTTATGCAAAAATTTAACGCCTACTACTTCATAACAAACGATCAAAAGATAAATGACAGGCTTGCCGAGCAGATCGTAAGAGACATCGAATACAAACACGAAATCGCACTACCTTTTAAAGTGGTGATAAAAAACGGCGAATATCAAATTTTAACAGACGTAGATAGCGGACAATACGGAGTTAAATACTATCTTGGCGGCATAAAAGTCACAAAAATGAAAGAAGATTTGGCAAAAATCTATGAAACAAAATAAATTTGCCTTACATTTGGAACATCATTTGCTTATAAATGTGTGAAATTTTAGAAGGACTTTAAATGTTTGTTTTAGATAGATCAAAATCTAGCCCACTCGTCGAATCAGCCCTTGCAGGCAGAGAGCTACGCCAAAAGCTCATCTCTGGCAACCTTGCAAATGTTGATACGCCATTTTACAAGGCTAGAGATGTAAGATTTGAAGATGTTTTAAGAGAAAAAGCAAATGAAATTTACAACGTTTCAGAGAGCAAAAAACTAAATTTAGCTAAGACAAACGAAGCGCACATGGCTGCGGTTGATTTTCCAAAAAGCGATACAGCTCAATTTTTCTTGCGCGATGGTCACATGGCTAGAAACGATGCAAACACAGTCGATCTTGATGTTGAGACAACAGAAATGGGCAAAAATACAGTTATGATAAACGCCCTTGATAGTGCCTACAAAGCTCAGGGAAATATCTTTAAAAGCGTAATAGACGCAAGTGCTAAGAACTAGGAGAGATGATGTCATACTTAAATGATTTTGATATTAGCGGATACGGACTAAGTGCGCAACGCTTCAGGATGAACGTCATCAGCTCAAACATAGCAAACGCTCAAACCACAAGAACGGCTGAGGGCGGCCCTTACAGAAGACAAGAGGTCATCTTTAAAGAGATGAACTTTGATAAAATTTTAAACGATCAGCTTAAAAACTCACAAAGTTTGCTTGATTACGAAAATCCGCTCGATGATCCAAGCTCACCTAAAAACGCTCACCCTACCCTAACTAGCGTGATCGTAGATAAGGTGGTGCGCGATGATAAGGACTTTCAGCTAAAATACGACCCAAGCCACCCAGACGCAAATGCAAATGGCTACGTCGCATTTCCAAATATAAACCCAGTCATCGAGATGGCTGACTTGCTTGAGGCGACAAGAGCCTATCAAGCAAATGTAGCGTCATTTCAAAACGCAAAGACAATAGCACAAAGTGCGATATCACTCATTTCAGGACAAGCATAATGATCAATAGTATAAATTTAGATAAGTTAAACAAAAACGAAAATTCAAGCAAAATAGCAAAAGCGGGCGAAGAAGGCGGCTTTGAAAACGCACTAAACGACTCTTTAAAAGAGCTAAACAAAGTTCAAATAAACGCCGATAAAGCCATAGCTGATCTCGCAACTGGCGAGGTAAAAGACTTGCACCAAGCAGCTATCGCCATAGGCAAAGCAGAGACTAGCATGAAGCTTATGCTAGAAATTCGCAACAAAGCGCTAAGCGCATACAAAGAAATTTCAAGAACGCAAATTTAAGCCATTGAATGAATTCCAGAAAATCAAAAATAACCATACTTTTTTTATTAATTACTTTTGGAATTTCAATCTTTGTGCTCGTTATATTTTATAGAGCAAGCATCGAGCGAAAGCTTCCTAAGCTTCAAACAAGCGACGTAAATACCGCAATCCGAGGTAATATCGTCACAAAAGACGGCTTTAGCATCTCATCAAGCCAAAAACTCTACAAAGTGATGCTTGACACCAGAAACATCGATCCAAACAAAAAAGAGATGTTTATCAAGCTCTACTCGCTTTACAGCGGCGACGATCCAAACAAAGTAAGAAAGATCATAAACGGCACAAAAGGCCTTGTCACGCTCTCTTACAGCATCGACGCAAAGGGCGCTACCTACCTTCAAGAGCTCTCTAGAAAGCTAAACCGTAAGGGCATTTTGATCTCATACCTTGATCCAAAAACTGGGCTTGCCTCATTTCAAGGTATGCGCGTGATGGAGAGCGGTCAAAACCGTAAATTTATGTCAAAGGATGCTTTAACGCCAGCTATTGGCTACGTGAGCAAAACAGAGAGCGACGCACTTACTAAAAGCAAAGGCGTAAAAGGACTTGAGAGATACTACGAGGACTACCTAGCTCCGATACAAAACGCCAAAATCCTTGGCCCACGCGATATCGGCAACAATATAATTTTAACAAGTGATTCAAATTTAGCAACAAGAGTCGATGGCTACAACGCAGTGCTCTCTATACCGCTTAAATTTCAAACCAAGCTAGAGCAAATTTTAGATGAAAAACGTGAATTTTTAGACGCAAAAGAGCTAATCATCTGCATAATGAATAGCAAAAATGGCGAAATTCTAGCCCTAGCTTCTAGCTCAAGGTATGATCCTTCAAACATAAGAAAACAAGATTACAGCGCGCTAAAT
The DNA here is from genome assembly GCF_003048875.2 of Campylobacter concisus. NCBI lineage: Bacteria > Pseudomonadati > Campylobacterota > Epsilonproteobacteria > Campylobacterales > Campylobacteraceae > Campylobacter > Campylobacter concisus. The sequence goes on from NZ_CP049264.1 coordinate 1,156,701, forward strand.
TCAAGCGCAAGCGAGTATGCATACGAGGTTGGATCGGTTTTTAAGCCATTTATCTTCTCCATACTACTTCAAGAAAAAAAGGTAAATCCTTTTGAGCTTGTAAATACCTACAACGGCCGCTATCAGCTAGGCAAAAGGATCATCAAGGACACCCACCCAGAGCCTTTTATGAGTGCTGAAGACATCATCGTGCACAGCTCAAACATCGGTATGATCCAGCTAGTAGATAGACTAAATGGCCCACAAATTTATCAAGGGCTTTTAAATTTTGGCTTTTCAAGAAAGACTGGCATCGACCTGCCATACGAGCAAGTGGGTATGATGCCAACGGTTACAAAGCTAAACTCATCGACCTATAAAGCTACAGTTAGCTACGGATACGGTCTTCAAGCGACATTTATGCAGCTTTTAAAAGCTTATAACACCTTTAACAACAAAGGCATCGAGGTGACGCCGCACATGGTGGCATATCTTGAGCGAAACGGCAAGCGCTACGATCTGCCAAAAGCAGAGCCAGCTCAGGTCATTTCGCAAGAGACCGCAAAGATAATGAAGAGAATTTTGATAAAAACAGTTGAAAAAGGTACTGGCTTAAAGGCATTTACGCCAGGTCTTGAGATAGGCGGTAAAACTGGCACCGCACACATCGCTTCTGGCAAAGGCGGATATAGCAACACCTATAACGGCTCGTTTTTTGGCTTCGTAAATGACACGAGGGGCAACAGCTACACCATAGGCGTTTTGGCTAGAGATCCTAAAAAGCCTTACTACTACTTTGGTGCGCAAAGTGCGTTGCCGACATTTAAAAAGGCCGTTGATCTAATGGTTGAAGATGGTTATTTGTTTCCAGATCCTAATGTCATAGCTGAGTTTGAAGCTAAAAAAGATAAGCTTAAAAATGATAAAGTAAAGCAAAAACCAGCGTTAGATTAAATTTAACTTCTAAGATATAAATATTAAATTTCAAATTTAGAGTTTAAAGAAGAAATTTGGATCTAGGCAAGTGGCCTAAATCCAGAATTTATGCAAGTCCAAGTTCATTTAAGACAGAGCTTAAATTTACAGAATTATTTGTATTTTTGCCAAGGCTATTTTGCTTCTCAAGCAGTGTTTGGCTAGTAAGTGCCATATTTAGCTCTTTGCGGTAGTCACTTAAAATTTTATCCATTATTTTAAGCAACTCATTTTTTTGATCCTGCGTTTTGGTCGGATCATTTATGCTTAAAAGCTCAGTTAGCTCCTCTTTTTTCTGAGCTATTTTCTCTTCTATCTTGTTTGAATTTAGCTCATTTATAAAGCCAGCAGCGCCAATTTCTGTAAGCCTTTTCTTAAACTGCTCAAGCTTGTCTGAAACCTTTGCCTCGCTTGTGATCTTATCAAGCGTTAGACTTAAAATTTCATCAAAACTATTTTTTTTATCTTTGGCTTTGCCTGAGCCTGACTGCAACAAATAATCGATAATATCGTTATTTTGAACCTTCATACATCTCCTTTTAAATTTGAGATGCTTTTTATAAGCAAGATTTATTCCTAAAGGCTAAATTCTCTAGCGTTTTTTGACTTTTCTAGGATAAAACTAGCAAATTCATCGCTAAAATTTGGACAAGAAACGACTTTGTAAAAGCTGAAATTTAGCTCTTTAGCAAGCTTAGCATACTCGATAACTAGCTCAAAAATGGTCTCAGAGTTGTCTATACAAAAAGAGAGCGGATAGATAAGCGCTTTTTTATTTTCGTACTTTGCCAAAGCCTCGTTTAGTGATGGTTCTAGCCATTTAACTGGGCCAAGACGTGACTGATAAGCAAGGCTCACATCTTTAAAATTTAGCCCATGCTCTTTTAGCATTTTGCCTAAAATTTGCACATGTTCGTTTATGTGTTTTTCGTAGATATCGCCCTTTTCTATGATCTTGCGAGGCAAAGAGTGCGCTGAAAAGATGAGGCTAATATCGCTTATATCGGTATCTTTTACCGCTTCGCGGATGTGAAAGATAATGATCTTATTGTAAGCGTCATCATCATAAAATGGCTCACAAAGTAAAATTTTAGCTTTAAAATTAAGCTCCTCTTTTGCCTTTTTAAAATCAGCTAAACTCGAAGTTATCGTAGTTTGCGAGTGATGAGGATAGAGTGGCAAAAGCACTATCTCATCAAATTTTTCATACTTTTTAAGCACATCTTTTACGAATGGCGAAGTGTAGTTCATCGCAAAATCAACCGCGTCAAATTCACTTTGCAAGCTTGAAATTTTCTCACAAAGCTTAGCAGTGAGCTCGCAAAGTGGCGACTTTCCGCCTATTTGCTCGTAGTTGTGTTTCGCAGTTTTTAGCCTACCTTTTGTGATCATGAAAGCTACAAATTTTCTTAAAAATTTATTTTTTATACCCAAGATATATGGGTCATTAAACATATTTGTTAAAAAAATTTCGACATCATCAAGGCTGTTTGCGCCGCCCATATTTAAAAGCAAAAGAGCTTTTTTCATCAAAATAGTTCTCTTATCTTTATCGCATCATCGATGTTTGAAAGCTCGCTGCTTTCGCCACTTTGGCAAAGATCGTAAAAGGCCTCGTATTGCGCTTTTAGCTCGCTATTATTAGTATCTATCTTTAAATTCATCTGTCCATTTTCGCTCACTTGATGAAGCTTATGATCGATGAGATCGCCAAAATAGACGCCATTTTTGGCATTTACCTCTATCTTAAAGCGCTCTAATGAGCCACAAAATGAGTCAGTGATATGCACTAGAATTTGATTTTTACTCTTAAAGCTGATCGCCACGTTGTCGGCACTTTTGGCATTTGTCTTGTTTGTTTGAGTGTAGTAAAAGTCGCTAACTTCTGAATTTATGATATTTTTTGCTAGGTCGATGTCTGAAACTGAGAGCTCATTTATGATGTTTCCATCGCAAAGTGGCTTAAAATGAGCGATTGAAATGCTATAAATTTCCTCTTCTTTTAAAAGTGCCTTTTTAAGTGACAAGATAGTTGGATTAAAACGCTCAGAAATTCCCGTGCAAACCCTAGTTTTATTTGTTTTAGCGGCATATTTTATCTCTTTAAGATCTGCGATACTTTTAAAAACTGGACGTGAGATGAGGATGTTTTGGCAGTATTTTGCACACTGGCAAAATGCCTCAACCATCTCCTCTCTTGGCGAGCAAAGCACGACTGCTTGAGGCTGGGCAACCTCTATAAATTCTTTAAAATCAGTATAAAAATCAGCTCTGCAAAACTCATCAACATTGTCTTTGTCAAAAATGCCACAAATTTCAAACTCGTTTGAGCGTCTAAGCTCTAAATAATGTTTTTTACCTGTGCTGCAATAGCCGATAATGCCGATTTTTAGCTTCACATTCACCCTTTAAAACTTTAGAAATTTTTAATTATTTTATTTACAAATCGCTTTTAAATAGATAAAACAAGAGATAGTTTTCAAAATATCACTATTTTTTCTCTTTTTAGAATTTCGCAAACGAATTTTGGCTAAAATCAAGCAAAATTTTAAAACTAACGAGGATAAAAATGCAAAATTTAGATATAAGAAAGGCATATCTTGATTTTTTTAAATCAAAAGGTCACGAAGTCGTAGCTTCTGCACCACTCGTGCCAAACGATGCAACACTACTTTTTACAAACGCAGGCATGGTGCCATTTAAGAGCATCTTCACAGGCGAAGTGCCACGCCCAACGCCACCTATCCGCACTAGCTGTCAAACCTGCATAAGAGCTGGAGGTAAGCACAACGACCTTGATAACGTCGGCTACACAGCGCGTCACCACACATTTTTTGAGATGCTAGGCAACTTTAGCTTTGGCGAATATTTCAAAAAAGAGGCGATCTCTTACGCTTGGGAATTTGTCACAGAGGTGCTAAAACTACCAAAAGATAAGCTTTATGTAACCGTTCATGAAAGCGACGATGAGGCGTTTGAAATTTGGAGTACTCACATCGCAAAAGAGAGAATTTACCGCTTTGGCGACCACGATAACTTCTGGCAGATGGGCGATACTGGACCATGCGGCCCTTGCAGTGAAATTTTTTACGATCAAGGCGCTGAGCACTTTAACACACCTGAAGATTACATGGGCGGCGATGGCGATAGATTTTTAGAGATCTGGAACCTTGTTTTCATGCAGTATGAAAGAAGTGCAGACGGCAAGCTAAGCCCACTACCAAAGCCAAGCATCGATACAGGTATGGGACTTGAGCGCGTTACTGCTATCTTGCAAGGCAAATTTAGCAACTACGACAGCACACTTTTTATGCCACTCATCAATGAAGTAGCAAAGCTTTGTGGCAAGCCATACGTCTATGAAAGTGGCGCTAGCTACCGCGTCATAAGCGATCACATCCGCTCAGTCACATTTTTGCTAGCTCAAGGCACGACATTTGATAAAGAAGGCCGTGGCTACGTGCTTCGCCGCATCTTACGCCGTGCGATCCGCCATGGATATTTACTAGGCATAAAAAAGCCATTTATGTATAAGCTTGTCGATAAAGTTTGCGAGCTCATGGGAGAGCACTACACCTATCTAAACGATAAAAAAGCGGCTGTAAAAGAGCAGATCAAGCTTGAAGAAGAGAGATTTTTAGCGACAATCGCTAGTGGCTTGGAACTATTTGAGAGTGAGCTTAAAAATACAAAAGAGATTTTTAGCGGAGAGGCTGCGTTTAAGCTCTATGACACATTTGGCTTCCCGCTTGATCTAACAGCTGATATGCTTAGAGAAAAGGGCTTAAAAGTCGATGAGGCAAGGTTTGATGAGCTTATGAGCGAGCAAAAAGCACGCGCGAAAGCTGCTTGGAAAGGCAGTGGCGACAAGAGTGCGAAGGGCGATTTTAAAGAGCTACTTGAGAAATTTGGCGAGAATAAATTTGTAGGCTACGAAGAGCTTAAGAGTAAAAGTAAAATTCTAGCCCTGCTTGATGAAGAATTTAAAAACGTTGATAGCTTAGATGCTGGCAAAGAGGGCTGGGTGATGTTTGACGTCACTCCATTTTACGCTCAAAGCGGCGGTCAGTGCGGCGACAGCGGTAAGATAGTAGGCAAAGCAAATGTGCTTGATACTGAGAAATTTCATGGGCTAAATTTATCTTTAGTAAAAACTAGCGCGGCGCTAAAAGTTGGCGACGAAGTTGAGCTTGAAGTGGGCAGTGATAGAGCCCAGACTGCGCGACATCACAGCGCCACACACTTGCTTCACGCAGCCCTTAGAAGCGTGCTTGGCACACATATCGCTCAAGCTGGCTCAAATGTCGAAGCAGATAGGCTAAGATTTGACTTCTCTCATCCAAAGGCGCTTACTAGCGAAGAAATTTCAAAGGTCGAAAACCTTGTAAATGAGTGGATCTTAAACGGCGCAAATGCAAAAACACAGGTTATGGAGCTTGAAGAGGCTAAAAAAAGCGGAGCGATTGCACTATTTAACGAAAAATATGCCGACAAAGTAAGAGTTGTGAGCTTTGGCGATGTCAGCAAAGAGCTTTGCGGTGGCACACACGTGAAAAATATAGATGAGATCGGATCGTTTTTCATCACAAAAGAGAGTGGCGTAAGCGCTGGCGTTAGGCGTATAGAGGCTGTTTGCTCAAGGGCTGCGCTAAATTTAGCAAGGTCGTTTAGAGCTGAGCTTGAAGAGCTAAAAGATGAGCTAAAAAGCACAGAGCCACTAAATGCCGTTAAGAAACTAAAAGGCGAGATAAAGGGCTTAAAAGATAAGCTAAAAAACGCTAAAAGCTCTGGGGAGCTAGCCTTTATAAATGTAAATGAAACTAAACTTTGTGTGGCACACATCGATGGTGGCGATATAAAAACTTTGATAGATGAGTTTAAAAATGGGCATGAAAAGGCTGCTATCTTGCTAATCCAAACAGATGAAGAGGGTAAAATTTCTCTTGCAGCTGGCGTAAAAAATGCTCCACTAAAAGCTGGCGCTTGGGTTAAATTTGCAGCGCAAATTCTTGGCGGCAATGGTGGCGGCAAAGACGACTTTGCAACAGCTGGTGGCAAAAATGCTCTAGCTATCGAAGACGCCATAAAAAGCTCACTTGAGTATGCAAGGCAAGCTTTAGAAAAATGATTCATCAAGAGATCGCTTTTTTTAAATTTGATCAACTAATCATCTTCTTGCACATTAGCTTCGTAGCTCTTTTTATAGGGCTACAAGCTGGTTTGGTGCTTGCTGGAAGCTATTTTATAAAAAATAAATTTGAAGATAAAGAGCGCTATCACATCTTGCTTCACATCATAAGACGCTTTGGACTAGCCATCTTTGCGCTAGTTCTTGGCATCGCACTAACTAGCTTAATAATAATCTTTTACTTTGATGATGGCAAAATGCAAAATCCGATGGCAAGTGCAATAATAGCGACAAAATGGGCGATAGAGCTATTTTTACTCTTGAATTTAAGCTACATCTTTTATAGATACAAAAAGGCTTTAAAAACTCTAAGATCGCACGAGATGATCGAGCTAAACGAGAGCCTAATCGTCATCATCTACTACTTCACGCCACTAAATTTACTAGCTTCGCTTGCGGCTGTCTATCTTGGCGTGAGCTATAGGGGCTTTTGATGATCACTCTTGCTTCTAGCTCGCCAACAAGGGCAAATTTACTAAAAAATGCTGGGATAGAATTTAAACAAATTTCTTGCAGCTTTGATGAGAGCATGATAGCAAAAGAGCTAAAACCTGAAATTTACGTCCAAAACGTCGTAAAAGCCAAAAAAGAGCAGTTTTTAAAGGCAAATGGCAAGCTTACAAATTTACTCTTTGCAGATAGCTGCGTGGCTTGTGGGGATAAAATTTTAGGCAAGGCAAAGGATGAAAACGAAGCACTTGCTATGTTAAATTTACAAAGTGACAATAAGTGTAGCGTCTATACGGCGATGATATTTTTAGGCGAATTTGAGCTTATAAATGTAAGCAAGACCACATATAAATTTGCTAAATTTAGCGAGCAAGATCTAAAAAGCTACCTAGAAAGTGGCGAGTGGCGAGGCAAAGCTGGAGCCATGACGATAGAAAATTTTAATAAAAAATACATCATCTCCCAGCACGGCGAGACAAGCACGGCAATGGGGCTAAATTTAAAAATATTAAAGGCATTTTTATGAAATATATCTTGGCATTTATCTTTGTAGTTGCCATCGCACTTGGCGGAGCATTTTTATACTTTTATTCGCAGGTGAGATTTGACGCTTATACCATCATCGACTACAAGCCAAAGCTTGCGACACAAATTTTTGATAGAAACAACGAGCTTATCGCAAATATCTTTGAAGAAAATAGAATTTATGTAAAATATAACGACATCCCGCCACGTGTCATCGAAGCGCTCGTAGCTATCGAGGATACGAGCTACTTTGAGCACGGCGGTATCAACGTAGAAGCCATGGCAAGAGCAGCGATAAAGGATATCAAAGCTAGAAAACTAGTCGAGGGCGCATCTACGCTAACTCAGCAGCTCATAAAAAACCTAGCCCTAAGCCGCGAGAAGAAATTTACAAGAAAGATAAAAGAGGTTGTGCTTGCCATGAAGCTTGAAAGCGAGCTTAGCAAAGAGGACATCATCGAAAGATACCTAAATCACGTATATTTCGGGCATGGCTACTACGGCATCAAAACAGCTGCAGAGGGGTACTTTAGAAAAGAGCTAAATGAGCTAAGTATAAAAGAGATAGCGATGCTAGTTGGCATGCCAAAAGCGCCAAGCACCTATGACCCTACAAAGCACCTTGACCTCTCACTTAGCCGCGCAAACAGGGTGCTTGAAAGGATGTATAGCATCGGCTGGATAAATGAGGATGAGTACCGCAAGGGCGTACTTGAAGAGCCAGCAGTCTTTGACGATACGCTCACACGCAACAAAGCCCCTTACGTGGTCGATGAGATCATAAAAGAGGCTTCAAAGAAATTTGACGATATAAAAACTGGCGGCTACAAGATACAAAGCACAGTCGATCTAAACGTGCAAAAGATCGCTCAAGACGCTTTAGTCTATGGCTACAATGAAATTTTAAAAAGAGATAAAAAGGCAAATCCAGAGATGCTAAATGGCGCTATCGTCGTCACTCATCCACAAAGCGGACAAATTTTAGCTCTAATTGGCGGCATCGACTACGCAAAAAGTAGCTACAACCGCGCCACCCAGAGTAAGCGTCAGCCAGGATCAAGCATTAAGCCATTTATCTATCAAATAGCCCTTGATAGTGGCTACTCAGTCGTCTCTCAAGTAGCTGACATCGCTAGGACATTTGACATGGGTAATGGCAAAGAATGGACGCCAAAAAACTATAGCGGCGGCTTTCAGGGCTACATCACGATAAAATCAGCCTTAACCCAGTCTCGCAACCTCGCAACCATAAATTTACTAAACGATCTTGGTCTTAGCTCAGTTCGCAAACAGCTTACGGATATGGGCTTTAACGATATCCCTGAAAATTTATCAATCGCACTTGGAAGCTTTGGAATTTCACCACTTGACTTTGCAAAATTTTACTCGATGTTTCCAAACGATGGCGAAGTGGTCGAGCCTACGCTCATTAAGCATATAGAAAATAGCTTTGGCGCGTCTATGGACTATGAGCCACAAAAGAAGCAGGTGCTAAAACCTGAGCAGGCATTTTTGATGACAACCTTGCTTCAAAATGTCGTAAATAACGGCACCGGACGCAACGCAAAGGTAAATGGCATCCAGATCGCTGGCAAAACTGGCACATCAAACAACAGCATCGATGCTTGGTTTTGCGGCTACTCGCCTGATATCGAGGCCATCATCTGGTACGGAAACGACGATAACAGCCCTATGAAAAAGGTCGAGGGCGGCAGCAGGACAGCTGCGCCTGTCTTTAAGAAATTTATGGAGGGCTACATCAAGCTCTACCCTACCCTAAGACGTGCGTTTGAGCAGCCTGATGGCGTCTATAAAGGATACTACAACGGCGCTGATGAGTACTACACAAACGACTCGCCGTTGCCGCAAAATACGCCAACAAACGACATCATTCAAGATCAAGAAAACGATGGATTATTATTTTAGGAGATAAGATGAAAAGATTAAAAATTTTACTTTGTCTAGCGCTTGCAAGCCTTGCGTATGGCGCTGATCTAAACACAGCTAGCAAGAGCGAGCTAATGAGCCTTGGGCTAAACAAAAGCCAGGCACTAAACGTCATAAAGTATAGAAAAGCTCATAAATTTACAAGTGTCGAGGAGCTTGAGAAGGTTCAAGGCATCGGCTTTAACGACATGCAAAAGGTCAAAGAAAAACTTAGTGTAAAAGATAGCCAAAAGGCAAAAAAGGCTGAGCCTGAAAAGAAGTCAAAAAGCAAGAAGCTAAAAAGCAAGAAAAAGAAAAAATAGCTTTAGTTTAAAAATTTAAATTTTTAAAAAATGCTTTAAGTGAAAGGAATCTTTAAATGATTAATATCAATAAATTTAGAGAAGTAAGTTTTTTTAAATTTTTAACTTTATTTATAATATATATGCTTTTTGTAAATCATATATTTTTATATAAAGGCGTTTTTTTAGGATTTTTAGAAACAAACTCGCTTTCTTTTTCTACCTTATTTTTCACAATTATGTGCATATTTCTTGCATCACTTTTTGCAAGCGTATTTTGCATTGTATTTCTGCCTTATTTATTAAAACCCTTTGCTATTTTTATAATTATTGTTAGCTCGATTTGTTCTTATTTTATGTCAAATTACGGCGTTATCATAAACAAAGAGATGCTACTAAACGTCCTTCATACTGATAATAAAGAAGCTTTTAGCTATTTAAGCATAAATTTAGTATTGTGGTTTGTATTTGCAACTATTTTGCCATGCATTTATGTTGTTTTCGTAAAAATCAATTATAGTAGCTTTAAAAATAGTCTAAAAATTAGATTAAAGATTATCGCTTTTTCGATCGTTACTATCGCTATTATTTTTTCACTAACTTCAAAAATTTTCATACCATTTTTTAGAGAACACATTTACTTAAAAACAGTCTTACTTCCGTCTTATCCAGTATATTCTGCCATAAAATTAGCTCAAATTTTGCTTCAAAAACCGCTCCCTTTTACCTACGTGGCAGATGACGCAACGCTTACTAACGATAAAAAGAAAATTTTAGTTTTGATAGTTGGCGAGACACAAAGGAGCAAAAACTACTCGCTAAATGGCTACACTAAAAACGATACAAACAAATTTACCAAACAAAAAGATGTGGTAAGTTTTACAAATTTCTACTCATGCGGAACCGCGACAGAAACTAGCGTGCCTTGCCTATTTTCAGACTTAAAGCGAGAAAATTTTAGCAACCGCAAAGCCAAAGCTCGTGAAAATTTAGTTGATATCATCAACAAACTTGGCATAAAAACATACTTTTTTGGCAACAATAGTGGCGGTTGCAAGGGCGTTTGCGACAATCTTGATCAAAACCACACCTCAGAGCACAGAGCAGCTGGCTTTGATGAAGTGATATTTGATGAGGCAAAAAAGGTCATAAAAGATGCAAATTCCACTAGCTTTATCGTGCTACATTTGCAAGGCTCACATGGCCCTATCTACTACAAAGGCTACCCAAGCAAATTTAAAGAATTTACCCCAACATGCGACACTGCCGAGCTAAACAAATGCACGCCAGATGAGATAGCAAACACCTATGACAACACCATTTTATATGAGGACTATCTACAAAGCGAGCTGATAAATGCCCTTGAAGCAAGAAAAGATAAATTTGAGGTTGCCATGTTCTTTTTCTCAGATCACGGAGAGAGCCTAGGTGAAAATGGCATATATTTACACGGCCTGCCTTACTCTATCGCTCCAGATGAGCAAAAGCACATCCCAGCCATCATCTTTTCAAGCGATAGTGAGCTTTTAAAAAGGCTAAAAACTAGAAAAGACGAAAGTCTTTCGCATGATTTTATCTTTAGCTCAGTTCTTGGATATTTTGGGGTAAAAACTAAGGCTTACGAGCCAGAATTTGATATTTTTAGGGAGTAAATTTAAAAGCCAGCCTAGGCAAAGCCCGAAGCTGGCGCAAATTTAAAAGCTGATCTCTTTTATATCAGCTACTTTTAGTATCTCGCTATAAATTTGACCGATGATCGCGACGCGGTTATTTCGCACTTTCTCGTTTTCAACGTTTATCATAACTTTGTCAAAAAACTCATCTATCTGCGGTTTTAGAGCAAATAGCGCTTTTAGCCTTGGCTCGTATGCTAGGCTCTTATCAACTGCTTTAAACGCGTCATTTAAGGCCTTTTCTGCATCTATCTCAAAGAGGCTCTCATCGACCTTGCTAAATTTATCATCTTTTATGATGTTTGCAAGGCGCTTAAATGTCGAGAAATTCTCTCTAAAATTTGGCTCACTTGAAATTTTAGCAAGCGCCTCTATCATCTTAGTTAGCTCCAAGATATCCTTTTCGCCGCTTTTTATGCATGCTTTTACGATAGAAGCGTTTGCGTCAAAGAAGATGTAGAGCCTATCAAGGATGAAATTTATAAGCACTTCAACATCAAATTTCTTATACTCTTTTGCGATATCTTCTAAAATTTCTTTTACGTTAAATTTCAGATTATGCGCCAAAACGATCTTTATCACGCCATTTGCTGCGCGCCTTAGAGCGTATGGGTCTTTCGTGCCACTTGGGATTTTGCCGATGCTGAAGAGCCCCATTAGCGTATCAAGCTTATTTGAAAGCGCAACAACCGAGCTAAAGACCTTGCTTGGGCACTGCGCCTCCTCGCCGTCTGGCAGATACTGCTCTTTTATGGCTAGAATGACATTTTCATCCTCTTTTTTAGCCTTTGCGTAGTAAGCGCCCATAATCCCTTGAAGCTCGGTAAATTCATAAACCATCTGCGTTGTAAGATCAGCCTTGCTTAGCATCACAGCTCGCTCTAGCTTAGCCCCGTACTCACCAGCTTCTTTTTTAAGTAGCTCATCATAGTTGTTAGCTAGTTTTTTAGCCACTTTTAGCTCTCTAAGCTCTTTTTCATAGATGCTTCCAAGCTCTTTTAGGTAGGTTATATTTTTTAGTTTTTCTGGGCTAAATTCGGCCTTAAGGTCGCTTTGCCAAAAGAACATCGCGTCACTTAGCCTTGCTCTTAGCACCTTTTCGTTACCTTTGATGATGAGCGAGTAGTCCTGCGTGATGGCGTTGCTAACAACAACGAAGCCATTTGCTAGCTTGCCATCTTTAAAGACTGGGAAGTAGCGCTGATTTTCTTTCATCGATGTGATGATGACCTCGCTTGGCACCTCCAAAAACTCCTCTTCAAACGAGCCAAGAAGCGCTGTTGGATACTCTGTGATCGCCACTACTTCAGCTAGCAAGTCTTTATCTATCTCGATCTTTAGCCCACTTTTTTGGCTGATCTTTTCAAACTCATTAAGGATTATCTTCTCTCTCTCGTCCGCTTTAAGCACGATCCCACGGCTCTTTGAGCCATCAAAATACTCTTTTATATTTGAAATTTTTATCTTATCGTAGCTGATGCTTCTGTGAGGATAGGTAGAGTTACTGCTCTCTACGCCAAATTTGTTAAATTTAATGACCTCATCACCAAGCAAGCACAAAAACGATCTTATCGGGCGGATAAACTCAAATTCGCCGTTGCCCCAGCGCATAGACTTGCCAAAGCTAAGGCTCTTTAAAAACTCCTCGACCATGTCGCCCATTATCTTAGCAACCGGCTCGCCCTTCACCTCTTTTTCGTAGTAAAGCACCTCTTTGCCGTCTATCTCTTTAAATTTAAGCTCACTCTCACTTATGCCACATTTATTTGCAAAGCTAAGCGCAGCCTTTGTAAAAGCTCCGTCTTTTAGCGCTACTTGCTTTGGCGCGCCAACGAAGCTAGCCACGCTATCTGGCTGAGCTAATGGGAATTTCTCATGGAAAAATACCAAACGACGCGGCGTGTAGTAAAATTTAAACTCGCTTTTGATGTTATATTTTTCAAGCACAGCCTGCCATTTAGCGTTGATGTTTGGCAGCTCCCTTAAAAATGGTATCGCTGGGAGCTCCTCGACTCCGATCTCTAGTAACAACTCTTTCATATCTCACTCTTTTTATTAAAATTTTCTCTTTTTTCTCTTATCATCTCTCTTGCTCTCTCCTTCTCTTGCGCCTGCAAAATGACGCCTCTTATCATAAATATAACAAACAAAACAAACGCTGCGATCATAAAAATATCTAAAATTTGCACCATCTACTCCACAACGATCTCTTTTTCGTTTTTATAAATTTTCACCCTCGCCTGCTCAAAGCTATACTCACCATCTTTTAGCCTTTTTTTGCTATAAACTCTGATCTTGCCATGTGGCGTATACAAGTAGCCACCCTCTAGCCTACCTGAAATTTTAGCGATCACATCGCCGCTTCTTGCAATGCTTAGCTTTGAGCTATCAAGTAAATTTTCGCTCACATCTTTTGTGCCATGCTCATTTATGATCTCATAAGAGCTCACCTCAAGCGCCTCTTTGTAAAATTTCACTCGCCTAACCAAAATGTCAAGCTCATCGCCCACAGCCACGCTATTTTTAGGGTCGTAGACGTAAATTCCGCGGTGATTTTTCGAGATGATAAAGCCTTTTTTATCTTTTAAGATGACAACCGCCCTTTCAACTAGCACTGGCACATCCTCAGGATTTGCAAAAAGTGCGTCCACGTCGGCTTTTTTATATATTGGCTCGCTTACTTTTGCCGTAGCGTTTTTCTCTGCACTAAAAAATTTACCAACAAGGCCGGTTTTAACAGGGCTTGGCCTAGTTGAGATCTTAAATCTCAGCGCAAAGTGGTCTGAGTAAAGATCGCTCTTTGCAAAGCCACGCTCATCGACTGCAAAGCTTGGTTTAAAGACCTCAAAGCTGCCTGTAACGTAGCTTAGATCGCCATTTTTGATAAAGCTAGGCGAGAGCAAAACGTGGTCTATCGCTCGCTTTTTGCCATTTGCCGTGTGAGAGTACCTATCCTCAGGCGCTAGCTCTTTGTAAAGGTCGTAAAAGCCTCTTGTTGCGATGATATCATTTAATATCGACTTTTCGCCATAAGGTGAGTTAAAATCACCCAAGATAATGGCATTTTGCTCTTTTGTAAGAGCCGCTCTTAGCGTTCTTTCAGCCTTTTTTTGGGTATTTAGTCCGTTTTTAAAGGCTGGGAAGTGGTTTACAAAGACGCTAAAATTCTTTTTATCAACCTCAAAAACGACCTTTAAAATATTTCTAGTTTTTACATTTGGCACTTTAAAAATTTCACTGCTGCTTGGCTGTATCTTTGAGACGATACCAAGGCCAACTGGCGAGTTTTTCTCTTTTGTGAAAATTATAAATTTATAGTCGCTGCCTTCAACAAGGCTTTTTAAAATCTGCTCGTTTTCCACCTCTTGAAGTGCGATGATGTCGGTATCTATGGCGCTTATGATCTGCCTAGTTCTTTGTAGCTTGCCGCCAGCTGCCTCGCAGTCCCACTTAGAAACGCCGACTTGGAAATCAAGATATTCGCTGCCGTCATTTTTGCAGTCAAATAAATTTTGCACATTATAAGTTGCGATGCTTATCTCGCTCGCAAACGCCGCCCAAAACACCAAAAATAAAGCAAAAACTACTCTCAAATCTCCCTCCTAAAGTCGAATTTAGCTATATTTTGCCTGATCGCCTCATATGCGATGATACCAGCACTCATGGCTAAATTTAAGCTCCTGCCCTCTTTTCCCATCGGGATCGTTATGGCATTTTTAAAATTTATATCCATAAATTCTCTTGGCAAACCCGTGCTCTCTCCGCCAAAAAATATAAAATCCCCTGGCTCAAATTTAGCGTCGTAATAAAGCTTATTTGTCTTTGTCGTAGCAAAGAAAAATCGCTCTTTGTGACTTAAATTTGCTTCCAAAAACTCATCTAGGCTTTCCCAAATTTTTGGATCTAAAATTTTCCAATAATCAAGCCCAGCACGTCTAACAGCCTTTTCGCTCAGGTCAAACACGATTGGCTTAACGATGTGTAGCTTTAAATTTGCATTTACACACATTCTGCCGATAGCTCCGGTGTTTTGCGGTATCTGAGGATGGACTAGGACTATGTTAAACATAAATTTATTTTTGCCTTAAAAAGTGTTATAAACAGCCTTATTTTAGCCAAAATGGGCTTTTAAGAGTTTTAAAGATTAAGATTTTCTAAATTTGCGCTTGGCTAGATAGCTTGAAATTTCAAGCTCCTGCTTGCGTTTTATCTCAGCTGCGATCATCTCATTTTTAAAGCCAGCCGCCAAGATCTCGCTCACATCGACCTTTGCGTCAAATTTACTCTCATAGACCCCAAGCTCTTTTGCACGCTCTATGCGCTCTTTATTATAAGCTCCCAGCCATGATTTTAGTGGCATATTTAGAGCAATTTGCAGTAGCTCATTGTCACTTGGCATGTCTTTAAAAAATGGCTCTTTTAAGATAGAAAAGTAGCTCTTTGGCAGGCGCATTTTCTCTAAAATTTCCTTTGCGTCAAGCTCAAATTTTCCAAAAAGCATATACAAAAATAGCCTCTCGTCATTCACGAAATTTCTAGCACTTTTAAGTTCAGCCAAAAACTCATCACTCTTGTGAATTTGCACGCCAAAAATTTCTTTAAAAAGAGAGAGTGCAAAAAGATAAAACGCCCCTTTTTCAAGGTGCTCTGAGCGAAAAAATTTAGTAAGCTCGGTATTTATCCTATCCTTACTTAGATGCGTTAGATCAAGCGTTTTCATAAGCTCTAGCGTATCATCATCTATGCTAAAATCAAGTCTCGCGCTAAACTGCACGCCACGTAGCACCCTTAGCGGATCTTCTTTAAATTTCTCACTATCGATGTGCCTTAGTGTCTTGCACTCAAGGTCCTTTTTGCCGCCATGAAAGTCTAAAATTTCGCCGTTAAAGATGTTCATCATCATGGCATTTACCGTAAAATCACGCCTAAGGCTTGCAAGGCTTGGATCATTTATGTAGCTTACGGCAAAGTCTTTGTGCGAATTTCCCGTCTTACTCTCGCTTCGTGGCAGACCAAGATCGTAGTTTTTGTATTTGTAGATGAAGTAGCTTTTGCCAACACCACTAGCTCTTATGCTAGCCATTAGCTCATCAAATTTAAGAGGCTCTATGTCATAAACCTCGATGTCGAAGTCATAAATTTCTCGTCCCAAAAGCGCATCTCTCACGCAGCCACCGACTAGATAGACACGCTTGCTAAAAGGAGCAAATAGCGACCTAAAGAAGTCTAGCTCGCTATTTTTGTAAATGCTTGTACCAGTTTTTGCCTCAAATTTATTATTTTGAGAGATTTTGTAGTCTATTTTCGATGTTTGCAAGGGTAAATTCTAAAAATTTAGTCGTTAGCTCGAGCCTTTGGCCAAGGTCTTGCTCGCTAGTTTGCTTAAGACCCTCAAAAAGCACCTCGATGCGCTCAGCAAGATTTGCTAAGAAAATTTCTTCATCACTTATCTCCCTGCTCTTTGGCAAAATTTGCGCTACCTTTGGCTCTGGCTCGCTTTGCGCACTTGACACACTTGGCACGCTTGCCTCTACTTTTGGCTCTTCAAGCACTTGCTCTTTGGCAGATTCTATTGCCAAAAGCTCTTTTTTTAAATTCTCCCTTTCAAGCTCTTCTTGCTTTTTGTTTTGCAGTGCCTCTATCTTCTCAAGCTCGGCGCTAACCTCACTAATGGCCATCCTAGCGATATCATCAAGCTTCATAATCTTATCAACCACCTTTTAAATTCATTTATCTCTTCGTCACTTTTCATCCTGATAAAAAACTCTTTCATCTGCTCGTTTTTTATCACGCGCTCCTTGCGAAGTCCGCTCAGGCGGTTTATCGCGCTAAGGGCGTCCTTGTTTGATGGGTCTTGTTTTAAGATGTTCTTGTAAATTTCAAGCGCATCATCTTTTAGCCCCTGCGCCTCGTAGATCAGTGCTTCAGTGATCGTGTTTTTCATTTTTTGATAAATCCTGCTATCACGTCGCCTATCTCGCTTGTTGAGCAAATTTCAACTGCGTTAAAAGCGGCGATATCTTTTGTTCTATATCCCTTTGCAAGGGCTGTTTTTACGGCACTTTCTATCGCATTTGCAGCCTCGCTCTCGCCAAAAGCATATCTTAGCATCATCGCTGCACTTAAAATGGTCGCGATCGGATTTGCTATGCCCTGCCCTGCGATGTCTGGCGCTGAGCCGTGGATAGGCTCATAAATTCCCACTTTGCCGCCCATGCTAGCACTTGGCAAAAGTCCTATCGAGCCACAAACCATGCTCGCTTCGTCACTTAAAATGTCGCCAAATAAATTTTCAGTAAGTATGACGTCAAAATTTGCAGGAGCTCTTACTAGCTGCATCGCTGCGTTATCGACATACATGAAGCTAAGCTCTACTTCAGGATAGCCCTTTGCCACCTCGCTTGTCACCTCGCGCCAAAGCTGACTAGTCTCAAGGACATTTGCCTTATCGACCATGCAGACCTTTTTCTTGCGAAGCATAGCCGTCTCAAAGGCGATCTTTGCGATGCGCTCGATCTCAAATTTAGTATAAAGCATCGTATTAAACGCTCTATCTTCGCCTTTTTCACGTGGCTGCCCAAAATAAAGCCCACCAGTTAGCTCACGAACCACGACAAAATCAACGCCCTTTAAAACCTCTGGCTTTAGCGTGCTAGCATCCACTAGCTCGTCAAAGATGATGGCTGGGCGTAAATTTGCATAAGCTTCTAGCTCTTTTCTGATCTTTAAAAGCCCGCTCTCTGGTCTTAGGTGTCTTGGTAGGCTGTCCCATTTCTCGCCACCTATCGCTCCAAAAAGCACAGCGTCGCTACTAAGCGCTGAGCTTAGCGTCTCATCTGGCAGTGGCTCACCAAAAACATCGTAAGCTGCACCGCCCATAAGCTTGTAGTCGTACTCAAATTTGATACCAAACTCAGCGCTTACAACGTCTAAAACCTTTATCGCCTCGTCGATGATCTCAGGGCCGATGCCATCGCCTTTTATAACGCAAATTTTATAGTTTTTCATCGCCGCTCCTTAGTTCATCTTTGCTTTTGCGTACTCGATAAGGCCACCAGCATTTAAAAGCTCTTGCATAAATGGCGGGATAGCGTTAAATTTATACTCTTTTTTTGTGCTTTCATCTACGATGACGCCGTTATCTACGTCGATCTTTAGCGTGTCGCCCTCGTTTATCTCGTCGATTTCTTTGATCTCAAGTATCAAAAGCCCTGTATTAAAGCTATTTCTATAAAAAATCCTAGCAAAGCTCTTAGCCACAACAGCTGCTATGCCAGCCTCTTTTAGCGCTAATGGGGCGTGCTCTCTTGAGCTTCCGCAGCCAAAATTTTCACCAGCTACGATGATGTCGCCTTTTGCTATTTTTGAGCTAAATTTAGGATCAGCGTCTTCCATGATGTGTTTTGCTAGCTCTTTTTCGTCTGAAGTGTTTAAATATCTTGCGGCGATGATGATGTCGGTGTCGATGTTATCGCCAAATTTCCAAACTTTGCCTTGTTTCATTTTTAACCTTTAGTTTTGTAAATTTGGGCTGATTTTAACCAAAAGAAGCTAAATAAATAATCAAAAGCGCTCTTGCAAGCTAAATTTAGCGGCATTTAAACCGCTAAATTTAAGTAAAAATAAATTAGATATTCTCTCCAGCAACCATGCCAAATACCATACAATCAGCCATGCTCATCGTGCCAAGACGGCTTGCTCCATGCACGCCACCAGTGATCTCGCCAGCTGCGTAAAGACCTGCGATAGGCTCGTGAGTAGTTGCGCTTATGACTTGCGCTTTTGTATTTATCTCGATGCCACCCATGCAGTAAAGGATCTTTGGCGTAGTCTCACTCGCGTAAAATGGTGCTTTTGTAATGCCAATGCCATTTACATCAGCTTTTGTCAAAGGTTTGCCAAATTCAGGGTCTTTTTCATTTTTGACATATTCGTTGAAATTTTTAATAGTCTCCAAAAATGGCTCAAGCGGGATATTATAAGCTTTTGCAAGCTCTTCAAGTGTGTTAAATTTCTTTATAGAGCCCTCTTCAACGCCCTTTTTAGTATAAGCGATATTGTTTGCATCAACGGCTGCTTGATCGCAGATATTTACTGGATAGTTATCGTTTTTATCGCTTTGAGCCATACAAGCAAAGATCGCATCGCTCTTTACCTTACGGCCTGCATGCTCGTTCATAAAGCGTTTGCCAGTTTTTGGATTGACGCTTAGGCCGTAGTCATTTGCGCAGTGATTTGTAAAAAGTGCAGATGTGCCAAAGCCTCTTTCAGTTGGGTTTGTGTATGGATTTAGCTGGATCCAGCTAAGTTGGATAGGGTTTGCTCCAAGCTTCATCGCAGCTACTAGTGCTCCAGAGGTTGCGCCTGGCTGGCTAACTGTCTCGATATTGTCTTTTAGATACGGCACTTGCTGCATCCTAAACCACTTATCAGAGCTAAAACCTCCTGCGGCTAGAATGACGCCATCTTTTGCTTTAAAGCATTTTGGCGTGCCAGTTTTATTCTCTTTATCATCGTTTGCAAGCTGATGATCAAATCTATAATCCTCCCTGCATTTTATGCCAACAACCCTGCCATTTTCATCGATGATAAAATCATCAAATTTAGTCCTTCTTTTTGTCACGGCATTTGGATTTTTATCGATCGCATCGTGCATAGGCAAAACGTATCCTGCGCCACTTGTGTTTTTAGACTGAACAGCACGTTTTATAGAGTGACCGCTCGCTGAGATAACCTTGCCAGTAAATTCAACGCCAAGCGTTTTTAGGTATTCAAAAGCGTCATTTGCGCGGTCATAGATGACTTCAAGCAGATCGACATGGTTTAAATTTTGACCATCTTTTAGGCAGTCAGCGATAAAAGCCTCTTTGCTATCTTTTATGCCTGCTGCTTTTTGAAATTCATTATTTGGGACAGCCATATTGCCAGCATTTATGACTGAGTTGCCACCACTTCGTCCCATTTTCTCGATCATTAGCACTTTTTTACCGCGTTTTAGCGCTTGCAAAGTAGCCATCGAGCCTGCAAAGCCTGTGCCTATGACGATGACGTCATACTCTTCGTCAAATTTAATATCTTTTGCCTCTAAAACTCCAGCATTTGCACTGCTAGCAGCAAGTGCTAATGCGCCAGTAGCACCCATTTTCATAAAATTTCGCCTTGAAATTTCTTTCATTGTTTGCTCCTTTTTTTAAATTTCTTGGCGTAAATTATACGTCAATTACGCATAAAATAAAACTTAATTATGAAAATTTGACTAAAAATATTTATAAAGCAAATTTTAATACTAGCCTTTAAAACTCTAAATTTATGCCTTTGCCTTTTGCAAAATTTCTTTCATCTCATCCTCGCTAAGTGGCTCAACAAGCACGTTTGTAGCGTCAATGAAGCGGTATTTTTCTTTTGGTAAATTTGCCATGAAAGCTCCATATTCACACTCATCAAGCACATGAGCGTCACTATCATCCACGCCCACAACTAGCGTAAGCACCCAGCGCGAGACCTTGCGATCCCCAAGCGCCTCTTGTGCCTGCCACGACGGAGATGGAGCATAAGGCAAGATAGTCGGTAAATTTTCACTAAGTGTATATGTGCCAAAAATTTCGTTGCCGTCTTTGTCTTGATAGAGGTGCTCTCTTGCGCTGTATGCGTCAAGATACTGCACCTGCCTCATCATCTCATCAAATTTAGCCGCAGGGCTGGCGCTTGCAAAAATTTCATCTACCATAACCGCGTCAAACGCCACGTCTCGCTCCACGCCAGAGATATAAAGCGTTTGATTTTTCTCTTTTGCATCTTTTAACGCCTCAAGCCCCCACATGATGTCAGTCTCGTAGTCAAATTTTAAAATTTGCTCACTATCATAAATTTTTTCGTTGTCGCACTCTATTTTTGAGCCTGTTTGGGCTGAGAGCTTTGAGAGTAGCTCAAGTGCGATCTGCCAGTCTCCGACGCCACTTGGAGTATAAACGCGCACGATATACTTGCCATCTTCGTAGTTTAGCTCAAAGCCACGAGCGCTCTTTTGCCACACGCCTGCTATCATCACGTCAGCGCCCAGCTCATTTGCGCTTGGCTCCTCTTGCTCGCTGTTAAAAAAGAAAAGCCCCTCAACAAGAGCTGAAATTTCACGCTCGCTTAGCGCCTTTGCATATCCGCCAAGCAGCTTCTTTTTATTTTTTACACTAAATGTCAAACTCATAAATTCTCCTTTTTGCTCTAAAATGTCATCACCTGATCGCACTCTCTCACCCACTCGGACAAGATATCCATGCTGCCTTTCACCTCAGCCTCAAAATAAGGCTCTCCCACATGCAAACCACACCTTGTTTGGCAGCTACCACAAACCTTAAGCATCGCGCCACCAGCGTATAGCTCTTTTAGCATCTCCACTAGATCAATGTCGTAGTTTTCTGGCTTTTTGGTGCTATTTCGAGCAAGATCGACTGCGTCGTTCATGAGAAAGATCCTAACATCTTCGCCCTTTTCTTTTAGCGCTCTAGCCAGCCTTAGTGCGTTGTAAGCGTTGTCCGTGCCGTTATATGGCTGATTTGTAAGTATAAATAGAAATTTTTTCATCTCTTATCCTTTTGCTAAAAATGTAGTGCAAACTGGGCAAATTTTAGCCAAGCTAGGTAAAAAGGGGATAAATTTATCTAAAAAGTAAGAGCACACCGATCGTGCAGACGATAATGGCGGTGCAAATTTCAAGTAGTCTTAGGTGCGTTTGTAAAAATTTCTTTAGCATAGCTCCGCCAAGTGCGTAGATATTTAGCGCGCAAAACTCGATGAAAACGAGCGTTACGGTGATAACACACATGCGAGTGAGGCTAAATGGATCGTCTTTATCCAAAAATGTAGGCAGCAAGGCTGAGAAAAATATCCACGCCTTTGGGTTTGAGACGCTAACGATGAGGCCATTTATAAACATCTGCTTTTTGCTTGGCAAATTTGAGACCTTTGTGATGCTAAGCTCGCCCTTGCCAAAAAAGAGCATCACGCCAAGATAGAGCATATAAAGGCCTGCGATGATATTTAGCGCCTTAAATGCGTATTCAAAATGATGCAGCACCGCGCCCACGCCAAGCATGCAGCTAAACGAGACAAAAGCAATCGCTAAAAGCTGCCCAGCCATCACGAAAAACGAGTGCTTGTAGCCAAAGCTCATACCAACGCTCATCGCGTAGGTCATATTGATGCCTGGCATCAGAGAGATAGGCGCAAGGGTGATAAAAAATAGCAAGAAATTCATGAGATGCCTTGAAATTTTAATGAAATGCTAAATCAAAATCTATAAATTTATGATAAAAGAAGGCTTTATTAGTAAATTTAACCTGCTTTTGGACGTGAGAAATTTGACTTTTGGCGCTAGGGATATAAATTTAATGAATTTAGCGCAAAAACAATGGCAATTTTATATCTGTTTCGCAGCCTAGATAGCAAATTTGCCAAGTATGTTTTTATATAAATTTAATTGCCTTTAAAACTAGCTAAATTTAGAGCAAAATAGCTCACGCTTTATCTGTAAATTTTAAAATTTAGGCTATTACTGTTATCACGCCAAGCCCATTGCTAGCGGCATTTTGATAAAAATTTAAAAGCCCAGCAAAGTGCTCTTTTAAACTCGCCCTTATATCTTCAAATTCGCTCACGCTCCCAAAGATATCAGGATATGTCTTTGAGCTAGCAAATTCTTTTAAATTTATCTTTGCTAAAAGCGCGTCGATATCAACATTTTTCAACGTCTCAGCCACCTCTTTTACATCCGTGGCATTTGTGTAAGAGATCATCTCGCTTAGCTCTTCGTTTAAGGCACTTCGTCCAAAAATAGCCCAGCTAAAAGGCTCATTTGAGTTAAAAATGTCGCCAGTCTTAAGGCTCTCAGAGAAATTTCTACCAGTTAGCATCTTACACATCGCGTCCCACATCTTGTCCATATCGTATTCGTCCAAAAGTTCACCGCCACCGCCATTTTTGATCTTTTCTATATCATCTTGCGAGTAAGCGTAGTAGTGCGCGCTAATCCCCATTTTAGAGCCTTAAATTTAATGTGAATTTTAAAAAAGAGAGGGCGGAGCTATAAATTTAATAGTTCCGCCACGAGCGGATATCGTGAGATGATTTTAAATGTTGCACATAATTTTTCTACCAAATGAGAAAAATCAAAGCTCACTTAAAAGCACTCGCGATATCTCCGCTAAGATTAAGCTTAGTGAGTTAAGAAAAACTCTTGAATTTTAGCTTTATCGCTTGTTTTTGTAAGAGCAAGCATCAAAAGCACTCTAGCTTTTTGAGCGTTTAGGTTGTCGCTTGTTAAAAAGCCGTATTTTGCGTCATCAACTTCGCCATTCATAGTTGTCTCGCCGCTTCCCACACGTGAGTCACGAACTACCACTACGCCAGCTTTTGAAGCCTCGCCAAGAGCCTCTAGCACGCTAAAGTAAGGGTTGCCGTTGCCAAGACCAGCGCTAACGATACCTTTTGCGCCGTTTTTAACAGCCACATTTACAAAGTCAGGGTTGTCATTTGCGTGAGAGTAGATGATATCAACCCTTGGAAGCTCTTTTACGCCAGTTAGGTCAAATGCTGAACTTGCTGTGTGTTTTCTGAGCGGATTCATATAGTATTTTACGTTACCGTAAAAGACTGTGCCGATCTTGCCGCTGTTTGGTGATTTAAATGTATCAACGCCTGTTGTGTTAGTTTTTGTCACCTCACGAGCCGCGTGAATTTCATCATTCATAACAACTACAACGCCCTTGCCTACGCTATCTTTGCTGATAGCTACATTTACAGCGTTAAATAAATTTAGTGGGCCATCAGCACTTAGTGAGCCGCTATTTCTCATCGCACCTACAAGCACGACTGGCTTGTCGCTTTTAACGACTAAATTTAGAAAGTAAGCTGTCTCCTCCATAGTGTCTGTGCCGTGAGTAACGACGATACCATCAGCTTTGCCGCTGTTTAGAAGTTCGTTTATTCTATTTGCAAGCTTAAGCCAAACTTCGTTATTCATATCTTGTGAGCCGATATTTGAAATTTGCTCGCCTTTTATGGTAGCGATCTTGTTGATATCTGGCACGGCTGCGATTAGTTTATCGACCGTAACAGTTCCAGAAGTATAGCTTGAATCAAGCGAACCTGAGCCGCTTCCTGCTATCGTTCCACCAGTAGCTAGGATGTAGATGGTTGGCTTAGCAACCGCTAAAGTAGCACCTAAAATCATGAGTAACACCGCCTTAAAGATTAAACGCATTTTAGCTCCTTTGCATTAAAATTTGCTAGAGCATTATAACGTCATATATTTAAAAAATTTATTAATTTTTAAAATTTATATTTATTTAAAAAATTCTTATCAAAAGCATATAAATTCCAGTTGAAACGACTATGCTAAAAAGGGCATTTTTAAATTTCAAATGCACCAAAATAGCCGTAAAAACCGCCACTATCTCGCTTAAGCCGTATGGAAACTCGCTAAATTTCGTATCTTTTAGCCCGTAGCAGACCAAAACGACCATTATCATCATGCCCATATGCTTTTCAATGGCGTCTAAATAAGGGTTTGGCTTATAGTTTCTTAACGCATAAAACGGCGTCGCCCTCGTTATAAAAGTAGCTAAGGCACTTAAAAGCACAGCCACAAAAAGCACCATCTCACTTGAGCTTACACTTATCAAATTTTATCCTTAAACAACAGTAAAAATACAAAACAAAGCGCCATCGAGCCAACAAGCACAAATTTAGCTGGAAAGAGGCTCACTCCAAGCACTCCAAAAAAGACCGCCGCAAAGAGCACGCGGTAGTTTTTATCATTTTTAAACATCTCGATGACGACTACTGTAAAAAGCGCTGTTAAGCTAAACTCAAGTCCCCTTGTATCAGCCTTGATGAAGTCACCAAGTATCGCTCCAAGAAGCGTCCCGGCCGCCCAGTAAGACCAAGAAAGCAAATTTAGCCAGGTAAAGACAAAGCTTCGATCACTAGCCTCTTTTAGCCCCAAATTTTTAAATATTGCAAAGGTCTCATCTGTTAGCAAAGCGATGTTTAAGAGCCTAAATTTGATCCCGCTATACTCTTTTAAAAGTGAAATTCCATAAAAAGTGTGACGCAAATTTACTAGGTAGCTCACAATAAAGACCTCAACGTAGCTCGTGCCAACACTAAAGAGCGAAAGCATCATAAACTGCGCTGCTCCGCCATATCCAAGCATGCTAAGTGCCACAGCGATAAATGCACTAACTCCCATGCTTTTAGCCAAAATGCCAAAGGCGATGCCAAGGGGAAAAAGCCCATAAAGATAGGAATGGATAGTTTAAAAACGTAGTTAAATGTCAAATTTTACCTTCATAAAAAGCCAAAATATTAGCAAAAATTTAAAAATTTAAATTTAAAGAGACGTTTTTGCTTTTATAAATTTAACTGCTTACTCGCATTTTAAAACTAAATTTTATAAAATAACAACAAAATTTATAAAGAAAATTTCTATGAAAAATATAATTTTACTAATATTTTTAACACTAAATTTAATAGCCTTAACAACAAATCCAAAGATAAAAATCCCTCAAGCAAATAGCTGTAATATCGAGGATAACTGCATTGATTTTAGCCGCAGATACAGCGACGATGAGTATAAAAGGCTATTTGGAATTTACAAAAGTGAGTGCGAGCTTAAAAATTTAGACGCATGCATCTATCTGGCTGAGTTTTACAAAAGCGGACTTGGCGTAAAAAAAGACGCGACAAAATCACTAGAAATTCTTAACAAAACTTGCGATGAGAGCAATAAATTTGCCTGCCACAACCTTGGTGTTGAGTATCAAGAGATGAAAGATCACAAAAAGGCTTTAGAAGCTTTTAAAAAAGGCTGCGATCTAGCTTTTATACAAAGCTGTTTTAACATCGCAGTTTTATATAATAACGGCGGCGGCGTAAAAAGAGACTATAAAAAGGCTGCTAAAATTTACAAAAAAGTTTGCGAGCAAAATTTCTATGAAGGATGCTACAATCTAGCCGTTTTATACCACAACACCACTGGCGTAAAGCGCAACTACAAAGAAGCGATAAAGCTTTACAAAAAGGCTTGTGATAGCGACTTTAGCATCTCTTGCTACAACCTAGCGAGCTTATATCAAGAGCAAAAAGAGTATGAAAAGGCTAGCAAGCTCTATTTTAAAGCTTGCAAGCTTGACTTTGCCGATGCTTGTAATAACCTAGCCAGCCTTTATGACGACGCACTTGGCGTAGAAAAAGACGATGAAGTGGCATTTAGATACTACAACAAAGCGTGCAGGCTAGATAGCGCAAGTGGGTGCAAACATCTTGCATACTTTTACTATCATGGCATAGGCACAAAAAAGGATAAAAAGCTGGCAGAAAAAGGGCTTAAAAAAGCTTGCAAGCTAGGCCTTAAAGAGGCTTGCGAGATAGTTAGAGATTTTCACTAAAGAGCGTTTATGAAAAATTTGATTTTGTTTTTATCCCTCATTATGCTTTTAAATGCAAAAAATTTAAACGAGATGTGCCAAAGCGAGGGCGATATAAGAGCAAATTTAACGAGCTGTTACAAGGCTGCTGTAAAATTTTATAACTCATCAAGCGATGATAAAGATTTTAAAAAGCTAAAAGAGATATTTTTACTAGCTTGCGAAAGTGATATGAAAGAGGGTTGTTACAGCGCTGCGCTCATCTATATAAATGGCTACAACGACGTGAGTAGCGAGCTTAATCAAACTATCATAGTAAATAGATACGCAAGATTTTTAAACTACGCACTTTTAGATAACGGCAAAAAAGAGGACAAAACGACTGCCAAAAGCTACTTTCAAAGATCATGCGAGCTAGGCTTTAGAAAGGGCTGCGATATGAGAAATTTATTAGAGAAGCTTGGGTATTAAATTTGATATTTACTATAAATTTAAAGCTTTTTATCTAAACTTATTTAATTTTTTAAAAAGGCAGGCAATGAAAAAGATCGTTTTATTATTAACCTCTGCGGTGCTTTTGTGGGGCGCAAATTTAGAACATAAAGAGCTTGAGTCTAGGTGCGAAAACAAAGAGGCTAAAAGCTGCTTTGAACTTGGTAATAAATTTGAGGAGAGCAAAAACTACCAAAAAGCGGGCGAGTTTTACAAAAAAGCTTGCGAGCTAAAACACGCAGGCGCTTGCAGTAGCGTGGGCATGCTCTACGACATGGATTACATAAAAGATGTAAATAACAAAAATACAGCCAAATTTTACCAAAAGGGCTGCGAGCTAAACGACGGCTTTGGATGCGCTAGACTTGGCTTTGTCTATACGCTAGATAAAAACTATCAAAAGTCAAAAGAGCTATTTTTAAGAGCTTGCGAGCTAAAAGATGGCGACGGATACTACGGACTTGGGCTTTTATACTATGACGGAAATGGCGTAGAGCAAGATGCCAAAAAGGCAAAAGAGCTCTTTGAAAAAAGCTGCGATCTGGGTCATGCTGCTGGCTGCAATAGCCTTGGTATGATGCTTTATAGCGGAAAATACGTAGAAAAAGATCAAAAAAGAGCTAGCAAACTCTTCACAAAAGCTTGCGAAATGGACTTTGGCGATGGTTGTCACAACCTTGGGGTTATCTATTTTGAAGCAAAAGGCGATAAAAATTTAGCCAAAAAATACTTTGGCAAGTCCTGCGAGCTAGGCAACGACGAAGACTGCCAAATTTACAATGCTCTATAAATTTAATGCACCTGACTTTTGGGACCCTTGCCCTTTGGGGTCTTATGTGAAAAGTAAAAAACATCAAGCGTAAAAGCAACGAGTATAAGTCCAACAATAGCCAAAGTCGCGTCCATATTACCTACCTTTTAAGTCCATTTACTATCTCTAACATCGAATCACTCGTAGTTATCGCCTTTGAGTTCGCCTCGTATGCGCGCTGACCAGTGATAAGATCAGTCATCTCTTCAACTAGCTGCACGTTACTCATCTCGACAAAGCCTTGTCTAATGGTGCCAAGTCCGTCAAGGCCTGCTACACCTACCACCACATCGCCGCTAGCGCTTGTTTGAAGGTAGTTATTATCACCCATCGAGTGAAGACCGGCTGGGTTTATGAAATTTGCTAGCTCGATCTGACCTATCTGAGCCATGTCGGTTTCGCCAGCTTGAAGCACTGAGACGGTGCCATCTGTGCCTATTGAAATTTGCGTCGCATTTGCAGGGACAGTGATCTGCGGGATGAGCTGATAGCCGTCACTATTTACGATCGTGCCGTTTGCGTCAAGCTTAAATGCGCCGTTTCTAGTGTAAGCCGTCGTGCCATCAGGGAGTTGAATTTGAAAAAAACCGTTGCCAGCTATTACCATATCTAGGTTGTTGCTAGTCTCTTTAAAATAGCCCTGAGAGAAAATTTTATTTATCGCTGTTGGGCGCACGCCAAGGCCTACTTCGATGCCTGTCGGGCTTGTAGTAGTTTGGCTAGTAGCCGTGCCTGCGTACTCCATGACTTGATACATAAGATCAGCAAATTCAGCTCTATTTTTCTTATATCCATAGGTATTTACGTTTGCGATGTTGTGTGAGGTTACGTCTATCTGCGTCTGCTCGGCAATCATGCCAGTGGCCGCAGTGTAAAGTGATCTCATCATAGTTTTATCCTTTTATTAAGCTTTTAGGGCTAGTTTTTGAACAGCATCTTGGTTAAGGTCAGTCATGTGGCTTGTCATAACCTTTTGATACATATCAACTAAGCGCTGGGTTTCTATTAGACCCACCATTTCTAAGACTGGATTTACGTTTGACATCTGAGCGTAGCCTTGCATCACGCTGTCAGCCTCGTCAAGCTCGGTTATATCGTCAAAATTTCTACTCTCAAAGAGATTATCGCCGACCTTTTTTAGATCCCTTATCTCTCTTGGCTGAGCGATGTAAAATTTAGAAAATTGATTGTTGTTTGAGTATAAATTTCCATTTTTATCAGCAGTTAGCACCTCGCCTTGTGGCACTTGGATGCCTCTTTGACCTGGATTTTGCGCTTCATAGCCACTTGGTAGCACCCTGTAACCCTCTTTTGTGACGATGTAGCCGTCTGCGTCAAGGCTAAAAGAGCCATTTTTGCTTAGTTTTACGCCATTTGGAGTATCGACTAAGAAAAAGGCATCGTCTCTTTTTATCGCAAAGTCAAGCGTGTTTGAGCTGTATTTAAAGCCGCCAGCGCTAAAGTCGGTGTATTCTTCGCTCACTTGTGGCACACGATCAAGCGTTCTATTTAGAAATTTAGCTCCGTCTTTTGTGTGATTTTTAAGCGGAAGCTCATCTTGCGTCTCTTTAAAAATTCTCGCAAAGTCGCCGATAACTACGTCGTTTCGCTTGTAGCCGATCGTATTTACATTTGCAAGGTTGTTTGAGATGACATTTAGTCTGTTAAACTGCGTTATCATGCCAGCAGTGGCTTGATAATAACCATTTTGCATAAATTTTCCTAATCAAAATTTGATTTTTTAGAATCACTAAGCAATCATCGTTCCAACTTTCTTTTTATACACTTTTAAAAAATTTTGGGTATAATCCACTTTCTTTTAACCAACACTTAAATCACAATGATACGATTTGAAAGGAAATTTATGAGCGCCGCAAAAGACTCTTTTTCTCAGGTAGAAGAGCTTTTTGTTGAAAATGCAAAAGGCTTTTTGACATACGAAAAATTAGTAAAATTATTAGACAAAGCTCCAACGGCTACGGTAGTAAAAAAGATAGAACAACTAGCAAAAACAAACAAAGTCCAGCTCATCACATCTGCTGAGGCTGCAAAACTTAGAAATTTAGCCGATGCTAAAAAACGTCAAGAAAATGCTCAAAAAAGTGACCAAGATATCGACGAAGACCTCGATCTTTCAGGAGAGAGCGATCTTTTAGAGTGGTCAAGATCAGATAGTCCAGTAAGGATGTATCTAAGAGAAATGGGTCAGATCGCGCTTCTTACAAAAGAAGAAGAGGTCGAGATCAGCAAGAGGATCGAGCTTGGCGAAGATATCATCATCGATGCATTTTGCTCGGTGCCATTTTTGATAGATTTCATACTTGATTACAAAGAGCCACTTATCAACAGAGAGCGCCGTGTAAAAGAGCTTTTTAAAAGCTTTGAGGATGAAAGCGAAAATGAAAATGAAGATGGCGAAGAGGACATAGACGAAGAGGATGAGGAGAACGAAGAGAACGAAACTCCTAAAAAATCAGCCAAAAACGACAAGCGTGCAGAAAAAGTTATAGAGAGCTTTAAAGCCCTTGAAAAGGCTAAAAAAGAGTGGCTAAAGACCGCAAATAAGCAAGATAAAGTTGAAAGCGACGACACAGCTTCAAAGATGACGCTTGCGTTTAAAAAGAAAATTTTAAAAGAGAAGCTGATGGATCTTGGTCCAACAAGTAAGCTAATCAGCGAGATCGTAAAATCAATGGAAACGGCTCTTAAAAGCGACGACGAATTTGACAGAGAGCTAAAACGCTTGGAGTATCGCTTGCCGATGTTTAGTGACGAGCTAAAGAAAAATCACAAAAGCATATTAAAAGATATAATCAAACTTAGTAAAGAAGAGATCGCGGCTCGCGTGCCAGAGGCTACGATGGTCTCAACCTATGTCGAGATCAAAAAGCTTTTTACGACAAAAGAGGCTAGCAAACAGGGCTTTGACCTTGAGCCAGCAAGACTAAAAGAGATTTTAGAGCAGATCAAGCGTGGAAAGAAAATTTCAGATGAAGCAAAAGCTAGAATGGCTAAGTCAAACCTCCGTCTAGTCGTAAGTATCGCAAAACGCTATACGAACAGGGGCTTGCCGTTTTTAGATCTCATCCAAGAGGGCAACATCGGCCTTATGAAGGCGGTTGATAAATTTGAGTATAGAAAAGGCTATAAATTTTCAACCTACGCCACATGGTGGATCCGCCAGGCTATCTCGCGCGCGATCGCTGATCAGGCAAGGACGATTAGGATACCTATCCACATGATAGAGACGATAAACCGCATCAACAAAATCAACCGCAAATACCTCCAAGAAGAGGGAAAAGAGCCTGATGTAAGCGTCATCGCAAAAGAGGTCGGACTAAGCGTCGATAAGGTAAAACAGGTAATCAAGATCACAAAAGAGCCTATCAGCCTTGAAGCTCCGATCGCAAACGAAGAAGACGGTAAATTTGGAGATTTTGTCGAGGACAAAACTTCACTATCACCGATAGATCAAATTTTAAAAAGTGACCTTAGAGAGCAGATCGATGATGTGCTTTCGCAGCTAAATGAGCGCGAAAAAGCGGTTATTTCGATGAGATTTGGCTTGCTTGAAGATGAGAGTGACCGCACACTTGAAGAGATCGGCAAGGCGCTAAACGTCACTCGTGAACGCGTCCGCCAGATAGAAAGCTCAGCCATCAAGAAACTAAAACACCCAAAAGTTGGTAGAAAACTCAAAAACTACATCGAGGGCTAACAAGCCCTAACCTTTTGGGCATCTGCGCCTAAACTCTATAAATTTCTGAAATTACTCTCTAGTCTATAATTAAGTTATCCTTGCGACCAAAGCACCAAAAGATACAAGTAAAAATTTAATATTTTTGTATATTTGCCCTACTTTGGTGTATATACTCTTATTTAGACAGCTTTTCTTTTGGTAAAGTATTAGCGTCTATACCCTTTAAAGGGCTTTCTCTTTGAAAAATTTATAGCATCCATATTCAAAAATTGTTTTAAACATTGCATATAGCTCTTATCTTAAGCATAATTAATATAACCTTCGTTTTGAGGGCACACTTGCTATAAAAATTATTTCTTTAAGAACACATTAGCTACAAAATTTAAACTAAATTCCAAAAACAATAACTAAAAAGCATAAAAATTTAATTTACAAATATGTTGTATAAGTTAAAAAAGTAGAAATAAAAAAAGAGAGTTTTACCGGCCCCAAGACCGGTAAAAATTTATTCGCCTAGAAGTTTATCTAGTTTTGCAGCCAAGCTCGTAGTGTCGTGAGCTTTAGCCAAAGAGGCAGCATGTAGTTTTAAATTTGCTTGTAAATTTTCTTCCAAGCTCTTTGCTATATCGCTGCTATCAAGGCTCTCTACGCTATTAGCATTTGCTACACTTCTAGCAGCTAGAGCGTTCATGCCCTTAAATACAGCATTTTGTGTCGAGCCGATCTCTGAGCGAAGTGAATTTATGTTTTTCAAGATATCGCCAGAATTTGAGCCATCCTCTTTAACATTTAAAAGAGCATTTGTGCTTAAATTTATATTTTTTGTGCCATCACCTGTGAAAAAGCCAAGTTCGGCGTCAAAAACGTTTTTGCCATTAAATTTAGCCTCTTTTACACTGTCGCTCATCGCATTTTTAAGCGCATTTATCTCGCCTTTTATGCCCTTTTGCTCGTTCGCTGAAAGAGCTGGGTTTGAAAGCTTGCTTGATAGCTCGCCGATCTTATCCGCACTCTCGCTTAAATTTAAAAGCGTTGAGTCGGCGATCTGAAGCATACCGATCATATCGTTTGCATTTGCCATGCCCTCATTTAGGACATTTGTTTGCGAAAGTAAGCTCTCTGCGATTTGCAAATTTGCACCTGATGCTTTGATCTCGCTATTTGCAGAGATGGCGTTTAGCGCCTTTTTCTCGCTATTTTTAGCTTGATCTAAATAATAGTTTCCTGAAGCCTGGTTTGCAGTATAAGTTCCTAACTTCATATCAACTCCTTTTTAATAGTTTTGAGACGGATTTTACTATAAATTTCATAAAAAGTTGCAAAAATATTTCTTAAAGCAAAAAATATTTTTAAAAAGATTTTAGAAAATTTTAAATTTTCTAAAATCAAATTTCATTTTTTAATCCTCTAACCTCACGGCGATTGATCTTTTATGGGCTGTTAGTCCTTCGGCTTCGGCTAGCTGCATGCATGGTTTGCCAAGATGCATGATGCCTTTTCTGCTAACTGAGATGATAGAGCTTCGCTTCATGAAATTTTCAACTCCAAGCGGTGAGTAAAATCTCGCACTTCCGCCAGTTGGCAAGGTGTGGTTTGGTCCTGCGATGTAGTCGCCCATCGCTTCAGGTGTGAAGTGTCCAAAAAATATCGCTCCAGCGTGTTTTACCTCGTCCATATAGCTCAAAGCGTCGTTTGTAGCGATCTCTAGGTGCTCCACAGCAAGCTCGTTCATCAGCTTAAAGCACTCCTCTAGGTCTTTTGCGACGATGATAGCGGCTTTGTTTCTCATACTAGCACTAGCGATTGGTTCTCGTTTTAGAGTTTTTAGCTCGTCCTCTATATGTCTTTGCACTGCCCTTGCAAAGGCCTCCACTGGCGTTATCAAAAAGGCACTTGCGATCTCGTCGTGCTCGGCTTGTGAGAGTAGATCGATCGCTATGTGGCGAGGGTCAGCACTATCATCAGCGATCACGCCTATCTCGCTTGGACCTGCGATCATATCGATATTTACGTCGCCATAAACTAGCTTTTTAGCAGTCGCTACGTAGATGTTGCCAGGTCCTGTGATGACATCGACCTTTGGCACGGTTGCTGTGCCGTAAGCCATCGCTGCGATCGCGCTTGCACCGCCTATTTTAAAGGCTGTTTTGATACCACATAGATGCATCGCAGCAAGAAGTAGAGGATTTACCTTGCCATTTGGCGCTGGGGTGCAGACAACGATCTCTTTTACGCCAGCTACGATTGCTGGGATGGCATTCATAAGAAGTGAGCTAGGATATGCAGCCTTACCGCCTGGGATATAAAGACCAGCGCGATCAACCGGAGTGTATTTAGCACCAAGCAAGATGTCGTGCTCGTCTTTATAGGTCCAGTCGCTTGGTTTTGTGCGCTCGTGATAGCTTTTTATCCTATCATTGGCTAAATTTAGAGCCACTCTTAGGGCATTATCTAGCGAATTGTAGGCAGCCTCCATCTCTTTTACGTCGATTATTATGTCGTTTTTGCCTGTGACATTAAATTTATCAAATTTGCTTATCTGTGCAAAAAGCGCGCTATCACCATCTTTTCTTATCTCGTCTATGATGCCTGTAACCACTGGCATCACGGCACTCATATCATTGTCACTTCGCCTAACAAGCTGTGAAAATTTACTCTCAAAGTCAGCGTCGCTGCTGTGTAAAAACTTCATTTATGATCCTTTATTTTTAGTTTTCTCTCATATCTTTGCTTTTGTGTAATGTTACCTAAAATTCCGCCCTGGTGGATATATAAAATTTCGCTCCCAAGCTTGTCTAAATTTGCAAAAAGCGTCATAAAGCCCACTGGGTCGTAGACTAGGTCAAATTCTACGCCACTTTTGCACACTTCAAGCCAAATTTCATAAAGCTCAGGGTATAAATTTCCAAAATGATACTTCTTTGGGGGATTTAAAATTTGCACTTTGCTATCTTTATCTAGCTCGTAAATTTGCTTTTTTAGATAGTCGCTATCCCCTACGCAAGGGGCCGTAAAAACCCTAAGATCGGTGTGCTTTGCCAGATAGCATGCGCTTGTGCCAGTGCCTGAGGGCAAAAAGATATCAGGCCTTATGCCACTTTTTTTGCTCCACTCATTTATCTCATTTGCTTGCGTGATAAAGCCAAGTTCAGCCTCACTCTGCGCTACGCCCTCGTTTATAAAGAGCGCATTTTGGCTCTTTGCTAGCTCTTTAGCAAATTTCTCACGCTCTTCTTTTACAAAAATTTCCATACCATTTTCAAGTGCAAATTTGAAATTTCCAACTGGATTTTGCTCTAAATTTGAGCTTAGATGAGAGACGACGTAGTAAAATTTAAGCCCTTTTAGCTTGGCAAAAAGACTTAGGCTATACATGGCATTTGACTGACTTGAGCCGTGAGATACGATGGCTTTGATGCCGCTAAGATCGGCCTTTAAAAAATACTCCAGCTTTCTTGCTTTGTTGCCGTTAAACTCGCCTAGCAGGTCATCTCTTAAAAGCCAAAATTCTCGCCCTCTTAAGCGAATTTTATCAATCACCCTTAAACTCCAAAAATTTCTCTATCTCATTGATAGCCTCTTTGTTTGAGAGTGAAAATTTGATCTCTATGCGCCTTGAAGCGTCCTTATCCTCGGCTCCATCTTTAAAAACTAGCTCGTTGTAGCTTCGGCCACTTGCGACAAGCAACTTTCTAAGGCGCGCGTCATCGCTAAATGAGTTTATAAACTCCATCACCGCGTAGGCTCTTTTTTGCGAAAGCTCTAGGTTGTAAATGTAGCTTCCGTCACTATCCGTAAAGCCCTCGATCACGATCTGATCGATGTTTGAGGCGATCTCTTTATCATTTAAAAGCACGTCAAAATACTTACTAAGTGTGGCTTTTAACTCTTCTTTGACCTCTTCTTTTAAGATGGCACTGCCTTTATCAAAAAGCACTGAGGAGCTAAGCTTTAGCGCGCCTGAGTTTGGATCGATCTCGATGCTAGATCCTAGCCTATTTTTTAAGGCGGAGATCACTTTTACCCTTATGCCAGTTAGGTTTTTGACCCTATCACGAGTGACGTTTAAGTCCCTTAAAAGCTCGTCATATCTAGCCTCTTTTTTGCTCACTTGCTCGAGCAAGAAGGCGATCTTGGCTAAATTTTTCTCGCTGCTCTCGTTTGCGTCGCTTAGCGCTCTATCTTTTGATGAAATTTCATCATTTAGCACGATCATCTTTTGATTTAGATCAAAAATGCTAGCATTTAGCTCTTTTATGCTCGCATTTGCGTCCTTGTTTTCATCTATGAGCTGGGCTAGTTTTTCTTTTAGGGCGTCTATTTGGATGACAAAAATTTCATTTGATTTTTTTAAATTTATGTTTTCGTCGCTTATCTTTGAAAGCTCGCTTTTTAGGGCATCATTTAGCTCTTCGAGGGTGAAATTCTTACCCTGGGCGTCTTTTAAATTTGCCAGTGCTGTGATGATAGCTTGCTCTTTATTTTCAAGAGTGTTTTGAGTTAGGACGTATTTTACGACGACAGCGCCGATTAGCAACATAAAAACAAAGAGCAGACCCGCCATCAAGTCTGCGTACGAAACCCAAAAGCTCGATTGATCTTCGTTATTTTTGTCTATTTTCATTGCACTAGATTTTCGATTTTTTCTATTACAGAATTTGCTTCTTTATCGATCTCGTCTATGTTCTTCTTAAGCTCAGCAATGAGGCTCTCGCGCTCTTTTTCACGCTCCAAGCTCCTGCCCTCTTGCTCATACGCTGCCTTAAATATCGTCGCACTCTCCACTAGCGAGGTTCTAAATGCCTTTAGTGCCTCGTTTTGCTCTTTCATCAAAGAGAGAGAAAATTCTTTTAAAATGGCGTCAAAACTCTTGATAGTCTGCTCGAATTTAAGCTGGCTCTCTTTTGTAGCGTTTAAATTTCTACTAAAAATTTCGCCAAGCTTTGCATGCTCGGTTAAAATTTTAACCTCCATATCTTTAAAGGCATTAGAAAACGCGCCAACTGCCTTTAATATATCGGAGTGGATTTTTACAAATTCATCTTGTTTTAACCCAGATTCATTTAGCATTTTTAAACTTGCACTAAGTTCTGCCTTGCTTTGATTGATGATATTTTTCTCAACCTCGCAAAGCTCTTTTAGACTGTTAAATTTCTCATTTGTCTGCTCGCTTAGCTCTTTTACAAATTTATCATCAAGCACCATTTTAAAAGCATCGTGACTATCTTTAAAGTAGCCTACACTTGCTTTCATGAAATTTGCATTTAGCTCATTTTCCTGCCAGAAAAACTCACGGCTTAACTCTTTTTGCTCGCTGTAAAATCTCTCAAATTTACTAATGCCGATCTTTTCAAAAAACATCCACCAAAGTGCTAAAAATATGCCGTATATCGATACATAAAACGCCGTAGCCACGCCATTTAGCAGTATAGCGATCTCTTTTTCTAGGCCGTTTGCGGTGCTTGAGCTAAAGCTTGGCATAGAGATAGCGATACTGATAAATGTGCCCAAAATTCCAAGCATAGGAAAGACTGCTTGGCCGATGTTTGCTAGGTTGTCATTTCTA
Source organism: Campylobacter concisus (assembly GCF_003048875.2). NCBI lineage: Bacteria > Pseudomonadati > Campylobacterota > Epsilonproteobacteria > Campylobacterales > Campylobacteraceae > Campylobacter > Campylobacter concisus. The sequence goes on from NZ_CP049264.1 coordinate 1,193,710, forward strand.
AAATTTTTTGTATAGCTCTCGAAAAAATCTTCAAATTTAGCGTTTGCCTTTTTGACACTTGAAATTTCAAAGAGATGAGCGATGATAAATTCTTTTAGCCTTACCTTGTAGTCTTTGGCATTTGCTAAGAAATTTGAGTAAGCCACTAAGGCGCTATGGCGTGAAAATATAAAAGCCACAAAGAGTATAACGCCCATCATCACGATGGTGTGAAGCTTCATCTGAAAATTTATAACGCCAAGATACGCTAGTATTGCCAAGACATAGATGGCTAAAGGGATAAAGATAACTTTAAAAAAGACAAAGAAAGAGTGAGCTTGGCGCTCTTTTGGCACGCTTAGCTCACTAAAATCATTTTGATTTTGCATAGGATTAGTTCCTATTTAGGCAGTTTAAGTCGCTAAAAGCAGTCTGAAGACGCTTAACCATGCTCTCCTCGCCACTTCTTAGCCATTTCCTTGGGTCGTAGTATTTTTTATTTGGCTTGTCATCGCCTTCTGGGTTGCCGATCTGCCCTTGCAAGTATGCTCTATTTTTAGCCTCATACTCACGCACGCCGTCCCAGAAAGCCCACTGTGTATCGGTGTCAATGTTCATCTTGATAACGCCGTAACTTACAGCATTTTTGATATCTTTTAGCTCGCTGCCACTTCCGCCGTGAAATACAAAATTTACTGGCTTGTCGCTTTTTGTGTTAAATTTCTTAGCGACATAGGCTTGTGAGTTTTTAAGAATTTCTGGTCTTAGCACGACATTGCCTGGTTTATAGACACCATGGACGTTGCCAAAACTAGCCGCGATGCTAAATTTATCGCTTATCTTGCTTAGTCTTTCATAAGCAAGCGCGACATCCTCTGGCTGGGTGTAAAGAAGTGCGTTATCAACGCTTGTGTTATCTACGCCATCTTCTTCGCCACCAGTGACGCCTAGCTCGATCTCTAGGCTGATGCCAAGCTCGCTAAGCTCTTTTAGATACTTCTCGCACGTGCTTAAATTTTCGTTGATATTCTCTTCGCTAAGATCAAGCATGTGAGAGCTAAAAAGTGGCACGCCGTGAGTTTTTTTATACTCATGACTTGCTTTTACTAGCTCATCTATCCAAGGCAAAAGCTTTCTAGCGGCGTGGTCAGTGTGTAAAATGACTGGCACGCCATAAGCCTTAGCAAGCAGATGAACATGCTTTGCTCCAGCGATCGCACCAAGAACGGCAGCGTTTTCGCAGGCTTTACCAGCGTAAAAACCTGCACCGCCATTACTAAACTGAACGATAACAGGCGAGTTAGCAACCTTTGCTGCCTCTAAAACAGCATTTACCGAGTCGCTGCCTACGACATTTACAGCAGGTATTGCAAAACCTTGCTCTTTGGCATAAGCATAAAGTTTTGTTACATCATCTCCGCTTAAAACACCAGGTTTTACGATATCTAAAACGCCCATTTTATCCTCCAAATTTTATTTGTATTCTATCTTTGCTTTTTGGCGTAGAGCTTCACTTTTTTGTCTAACAGCAGCTTGGAATTTCTCCATTTTTACAGCTTGCTCGATCTCTGGTTTTGCTTGTTCAAAGCTTACAGTGCCAGCAGCTTTACCATCTTCTTTTAAGATAACATGGTAGCCAAACTGAGTTTTAACTGGTTTTGTTGAAACTGTGCCATTAGCCATTGAAAATGCAGCGTCTGCAAAAGGTTTTACCATTTGGCTTTGACCAAACCAGCCAAGCTCGCCACCATGTGATGCTGAGCCTTTGTCGATTGATTTTTGGCTTGCTAGCTCTGCAAATTTCTTAGTTAGAGCCTCGCCTTTTAAATTTTTAAGTTGAGCGATTATGTCGTTTGCTGTTTTTTCATCTTCAACTAAGATATGTCTTGCTCTTGCCTGAGCTGGTTGGTTCATGCTAGCTTTGTTTTTGTTGTAAAAATCTCTTAAATCGCTATCGCTTACTTTTATACCGTCAAATAGTTTTCTCATATAAAGCTCAACTGCGATACCTTCTTGTGCAGCTTTTACAGCCTTGATGTAATCAACATCTTTTTCAATGCCTGTCGCTTTTGCGTCTTTTAAAAGAAGTTTTCTATTGATTAGATCGTCGATTATACGTTTTTTCTCATTTGGTTGAAGCTTGCTAGCGTCAAAACCTGGCATAGCTGCTGATAAAAGTGCTGAGATATCGCTATCGTTTATAGCATCGCCATCAACTGTTGCAACTACTGCTGCGTTTAGAGTGACAGCTGCAGCTAAACTTAAAACTGCTGGAAACAAAAATTTTTTCATATAAATCCTTTAAAAAATTGATTTTATGGGCAAGATTATATCAAATAATGCGGTAACTTTTCGTTTAACTTGCAATTTTAGGTAAAATAGCCAAATGAGAACAAAAAAAGATATTTTAGAGATAAAAAAGAGGCTTTTAGAAGAGTTTAAAGACGCCAAAAGCGAGCTTAAATTTAGAAATTTATATGAACTTCTTGTCTGCGTCATGCTCTCAGCTCAGTGCACAGACAAAAGGGTAAATTTGATCACACCTGCCCTATTTGAGGCTTATAAAGATGTTTTTGAGCTAGCTAGTGCAAATTTAGCCAGTCTAAAACTCATGATAAACTCATGCAGCTTTTTTAACAATAAGGCCGTAAATTTGATCAAGATGGCAAACAGCGTGGTTGAGCTTTATAACGGAGAAATTCCGCTTGATGAAGAGAAGCTAAAAGCCCTTGCTGGAGTTGGGCAAAAGACCGCTCACGTCGTGCTTTTAGAGGCGACAAATGCAAACGTAATGGCAGTTGATACGCATGTTTTTAGAGTATCGCATAGACTTGGCTTAAGCAGCGCAAAGACGCCAGAAGCGACTGAAGAGGATCTAACTCTTGCCTTTAAAACTGATCTTGGCAAGCTTCATCAAGCGATGGTTCTTTTTGGGCGCTACACTTGCAAGGCTAAAAAACCGCTTTGTTTTGAGTGCATTTTAAGCGATCTTTGTAAGAGCAAGGATAAGGTGATATAGATATAGATATAGATAAAATTTGCTAGAAATTTCTAGCAAATTTTACTTTTTATGAGTTATATTTTTTAACGATACCGCGAACGACTTTTTCGATAAAAAGTGCAGAAGCTACTTCACAATGTTCTCTTGTAGAGTGAGGTGAGTAGATATTTGGCCCGATTGAACATGCACTAAGACCTGCTTTTTTCTCCAAAAGCACTCCACATTCAAGTCCAGCATGCACAGCTGTTATCCTTGCATTTGGCTTATAAATTTTAAGCTCTTCTAAGATATCGTTTGCAAATTTATCATTTATAGGTTTCCAAGCTGGGTTTCTATCTTTTGAAATGACATTAAAACCAACCGCTTTTGCAAGCTCTGAAATTTCAAATTCCATCCTATTTAGTCCATCTTTACTCATTGATCTTGCAAAAAACTCCACTTCAAGTGTGCCATCATCTTTAATCTTTGCAAGTGAGAGATTGACGCTATCTTGCGGTATGCCTAGCTCGCAGTTATAGGCTCTTACGCCTTGTGAAAATGAGTTGATAAGAGCTAAAATTTTCTCGCCGTTTTCTAAAATTTCATCTCCTGTGCCAAGCTTTTTCACGCTTAAATTTTCACACTCGCTCTTTAGCTCTTTATCGCTTAACACAAGCGCAGTTGCGCTACTTGGAATAGAGTTGCTTCGCTCCCCACCTTCAAATTTAACAAGCTTGCAGTCATTTTTAGTCACAAATGCCGCCAAAACCTTGATCGCATTTGGGATATTTTTATGTATCTCATTGCCAGAGTGTCCGCCAGGTAGGCCGCTTACTTTTACTTCGTAAAGCGTGCTCTCCTTTGTCTTTTTGCTATTAAGCGCAATAGTAGCAAATAAATTTACACCGCCAGCGCAGCCGATAGTGACGCGGTCATCCTCTTCGCTATCTAAATTTAAAAGCTTATCGGCTTTTAGATCGCCGCTAAAGCCAGCAGCTCCAACCATGCCGACCTCTTCGTTGTTTGTAAAAAGGCACTCTATGTCGTCAAATTCGCTTATCATCTGCATCATGATAGCCACGCCTATGCCGTTATCGGCACCTAAAGATGAGTTTTTAGCCCTCATGTAGCCATCATCGCCATAAACTATCTCGATCTTTGGCGCGTCACCCATGCAGACCATATCGTAGTGGCTTTGCAAGCAAATTTTTGGCTTGCCTTTAAATGCATGAACGTTGCCAAAGCTATCAACCACGACTTCACAGCCCTTATCTTTTGCAAAATCAGCTAAAAAATCACGCATCTTGTCAGTCTCATAACTGCAATGCGGTATCGCCGCAAGTGTCTCAAATTTCGCTAAAACTTCGCTCTTTGACATATTTGCCTCCTTTAAATTTATTTTATCTCGCCCTTATAGCCAGTCGCATCGACCGCCTTTAAAAGCTCTTTTTCATCGACCTTATCATCTGCTATGACGACAGCTTTTCGCTCTTTTAGCGATACGTCTGCCTTTTTTACGCCCTCAACGCTAAGTGCAGCCTTTCTTACTATCGCTGTGCAAAGCGGACAGTGCATGCTAGGCACTGAAATTTCTATCTTTTTATCAGCGTAGCTTGCAGCCACCAAAAGGGCTAAAACTAAAATTTTACGCATAAATTTCTCCTAAAAGCTCCGGATATGTAAGGAGTAAAAGTAGTATCACTCCAAAAAGTATATATATAAGTATCCATTTTTTCTTTTTATAGCTTAGGTTGCAGCTTTTTGGCTTGTAAAATAGACTAATTCCTGAGATCACAAAGCAAATGACTGCCACGACGCTCAAAGGGACGCGGTACTCGTATAAATTTTGTGTCCAAGATAGAAAAGAAAAAGATGTGCCAAAAAGCAAGAAAAGAAGTGCCGGTAAGCAGCACAAGGTAGCGCCGATAGCACTACCTATGGATGTTAGTATCAGCCAAAAGGCTCTCATTTTAGCTCTGTTGAGACGTAGTCGTAGCTAAATTCTTTTGGCGAATAGTAGTTTTGTGTGTTGCCATCAACCTCAGCGTATGGATAGCCAAAGTTGTTTAGCGGAGTTTGCTCTGGAGTTGGCTTTAAGATAAAGTCGCGTCCGTAGTTAAAGCCTATCCAGCACATCTCCCAGTTGCCAAAGCAATAGTCCCTAACAGCTTTGATCTTAGCGTCGTCGTTTGTTAATTTCTCGCCCAGTCTTACCTTCGTAACGTCAGCTGGATCAACCGGTATCCAACCATAGCCTTTTAGGTAAAACTCAGCCCTGCAGTGCTGTCCGCCTGAAATTTTAGCCACGCCGTCTTTTGCGCTACCCATCTGATCTGAAAATCTAGACTGACCAACCCTGATACCAAAAATTTCTCTTGCTGGGATGCCAACTGATCTGCAAAGTCCCACGAAAACTGAGTTTATGTCGGTGCATTTGCCAACTAGTTTGCCACTTTCAAGTATCGCTTTAACGTCGCCCGTGCCACATCCAAGGATGCTGTTATCACGCTGCATAGTGTTTGCAACCCACGTATATATCGCTTTTGCACGCTCCAAGTCGCCTTTAGTATTGCCGATAATCTCAAGCGCTTTTGCTCTTACGACGCCATCTGTTGGGATGTGTGAAGTTGGTTTTAAAAACTCCAAAACAGCAGGATCGACCTTCTCATTTGGATCGAAATTTACCTTACTAAAGTCGGTATTGCGCTCTGTTGTTTGGATCTTAAACTGGATATTTAAAATAGGTCTTTGCTCATTTTCTTCAAATTCGCCATACATTGTTGGTATTAGCGTGTCTGAGATATAGACGTTTTTAGCGGTTGTGTTTATGACGTAGTCTTGAGTTAGTTGCTGATAAGTAGTGCTTAGTGGGAGTGGTAGCCAAATTCTCGAGCTTTTGCCCTTTTCAAGCAGCTGGTGCTTGAAATTTACGTCAAAATTTCTAACTACTGGGCTTGCTGGCTCGTCGCTAGCTAGAGTGACACTTGGAAGCAGACTTGCTGCACCTAAAAAACCACTGAATTTAAAAAAATCTCTTCTTTGCATAAAATGCCTTTTTGCTTAATCTTAGCCAAACTTGGCTCTAAAACTGCCTGCTATTCTAGCATAAAATTTTTATTTATGATAAAATCCGCCACATGAAAAAGATTATATTTTTAGGCTTTATAGCGCTATTTTGCAACGGTTGTCTTTATATGAACGAGCGTGGAGTTTCGACTCAATATTATAATGATTGTAAAGAGTATTATGACGCGACTGGCACCTACCAAAAAGAGTGTCCGCACAACATCGTCGACTGGAAATAGCGTGGATCTTAGCAAATTTAACGAGCA